>NZ_JAFFZN010000049.1 GCF_017676385.1 Streptomyces spirodelae | reverse complement strand
GGCTCCCGGGGCAGGGGTCCTGGATCAGGCAGTGCGGCGGCGCCCCGCCAGGACGCCGAAGGCGACGCCCGCGACCCCGACCACGATGCCCACCACGCCGAGCACCCGTGCCGTGGTGTCGGAGCCGGAGCCGGAGTCGGAGTCGGTCTCGGCCGTGGCCGCTGTCTGCTTGGCGTCGTCGGAGGAGGCGCCCGAGGCGGCGTCACCCTCGCTGTCGGCAGCCGTCAGCTTGAGCACCGGCGCCGGGTTCTCGGGCTCGGGAGCGCCCTCCTTCGGCTCCTCGATCCACCGGACGACGTCGTGGTCGTCGTAGGTCTGCAGGGCCTTGAACACCAATTGGTCGGCGTCCTTCGGCAGTTGCCCCATGGAGACGGGGAACTGCTGGAACTGGCCGGGCTCGACCTTGCCGCCGCTCCAGGTGACCTTCGAGACGGCCTCGGTGATCTTCTCGCCGTGCATCTCGATCGGCTTGTCGAGCTTCTTCTTGTCGACCTTGACGTCCCAGCCGGGCACCGGCTGCGGCATCACGGAGGCCAGCGGGTGATCGGTCGGGAAGGTGACCTCCAGCTTCACCGTGGAGGCGTCGTCCTTCTCGTTCGGCACCTTGAAGTTGACGGTGGCGTAGCCGCCCTCGGCGGCCTCCTTCGGGTCGACGCTGACGTGCGCGGATGCGGGCCCGGCGACCAGCAGCACGGTACCGGCGGCGAGCGCGCAGACGGCGGCCGAGCGGCGGTTGACGATCTTCATGGGAGATCTCCTGAGTGCCCTGGCCACGAGGCGAGCCGCCTGACGGCACAGGGCGAGTGGGACGGATGACATGACACGGCGGAGGCGGGCGCGTGACGGCGCGCGACGGCCCCGCACCGTGCGCTGTCAAGCCGTGCTGTCCGTGCCCCACCCGGCGGGGTGAGCCCACCCGTGGGGTGAGACCACCCGTGGTGTGGCCGGACAGCTCGGTCTCAGCGAGCGTCGTGGTACGTCATGCCGCCAGCGCGAACGCGTCCGCGGCGTGCGCCGGGGGGCCGCGCCGGTGTACGGAGTGCGCCAGCAGCAGCGCTGTGGGCGCCTTCTCGTCGTCCGGCCGGTCGAGGAAGGGCCGCACCGGTGCCCAGGGCAGCAGCCCGGTGTGCAGGGCACGGACGAGGGCCGACGCGGTACGCAGGGCGAGCGCGGCCACCAGTTCCTCCGCCGCCGCTGCGGCGTCGCACGACAGCCGCACCAGCCGCCACAGCGCCGCCTCGCCCCTGCGTAGCATCCAGCCGAGCAGTACGGCGGCACACAGGTGCCCGAACAGCATCGGCAGCTCGCACATGCCGGCGGCGGCTCGTGCGGCTTCGCGCAGGCAGTCGAGCGGAGTGCTGGGGAGGGCCACGGTGACGGCCTGGTGTCCGGCGTGTGCGGCCTGCTCCGCCGCACCACCCGTGCTCCCCGCCGCAGCCGTGTGCGGGTCGAGTCCGGCGCGTGCGACGACCCGGCGCGCCTCGGCTTCGCTCAGCCTCCGCGCGCCGTCGTTGCACAGCAGCGTCCCGGCGAGCGCCCGCAGGCCGCCCGAGCCCTGGCCTGCCACCCCTGCCGAAGTGTGCTGTCCGGCGGCTCCCATGGAGAACACCAGGTGCAGAAGGATCTGCCCCGACCCCAGGAGCCCCGCGATACCCGGCAGTGAGCGTTCCCGTCCGGCCAGTGCGGCAGCGACCACGAACACGCAGCCGAAGCCCAGCGCGAGGGTGCCGAACGGCAGCACCGCTTCCGCGGCCAGCAGGTGCCCCGCGGCGGACACGGTCACGCAGACCGCGGCGAACACCGCAGCCCGCAGCAGTCTCAGGTCCGCACCGGCAGTCATGGCGGCGTCATTCTCTCACCGCGTCCCCAGGCTCCTCACGGCAGGGCCACACCCGCTCCACCGCCGCTCAACCGCCACCCAGGCGCGCCGCGTCAGGTTGCTCGGGTGCCCTCCGCCCCCAGGGGGCGTGCGCCCCGCCTCGCGCTTCCGCCGTACCCGCACGCAGTGCACTCGGTCCGGTACTCGGCGCTGCCCGTTTCCGCCGTACGGGGGTCATCGTGACGCCACCGCGTAGTGCTGGAACGCGCAGGCAATAGGTAATCCTGTGTCGAGCCGCATGGAGGGTGAGCATGAGCAGCCTGTGGTGGTCTCTCCGGCTGCGGCGCGAAGCCGCCAGTGTGCCGCTCGCGCGGCAGCTCCTGCTGAGCTCGATGGCCTCGGCCGGTGTCGACCCGGATGTGGCCTACGACCTGTGCCTCGCCCTGTCCGAGGCGTGCGCGAACGCGGTCGAGCACGGCAGCACCTCGGGTGACATGGTCGGTGCGTACCGTGTCTCCGCCTATCTGGAGGGCAACCGCTGCCGGATCGAGGTGGCTGACACCGGTCCCGGCTTTCCCGCCGGGTACGACCCGGCCCGCTGTGCGAAGGAGGCCGAGAGCGGTCGGGGTCTGTTCCTGATCGAGTCATTGGCCGACCACGTGCGGTTCCGCAACCGGCCCGGTCACGGCGGTGCGGTCGTCAGCTTCGACAAGGTCCTCGACCGCCGCGACGGACATCTGATGACAGCGTCCTAATCCGCCGCGTCCGCCCTGTCCGCCGCGTTCGCTTCCTGGGCCGCAGGCGCGCTCCGGCTGTCGTCCCGGGGCAGCTCCTGTTCGGGTACGCGGGCCGCACGCGGAACGGGCGTGCGGTAGCGCAGCAGCAGCATGGCCGCGTCGTCGTGCAGCGGGGAGCGCACATGCTCCTGGATGTCCTGCCGTACGGCCTCCAGCGCGCTCTCCGCGTCCGGGTCCTTGAGCAGGTGCGCTCGGTGGTCCAGTGGGTAGAAGTGGTTGTCGGGGTCGCGGGCCTCGGTGACGCCGTCGGTGTACAGCAGCAGTTGGTCCCCCGGCGCGAACGGCACCTCGTGCGGGCGTGGTGGTTCACTGCCGTGCAGACCCAGCCCCAGCGGCAGGGAGCGCTGCGGCGGCTCGGCGAAGTGCACGGTGCCGTCCTGCCGGACCGCCAGCGGCGCCGGGTGCCCGAAGTTGAGCAGTGTCGCGGTCCGGGTGTGCGCGCCGTGCGGCACCTCGGCGAGTACCGCCGTCACGAACTTCTCCCCCAACAGGTGCCGGTCCAGGGCCCGCTCCAGGCGTTCGCCGACGGTCGGCAGGTCCGGCTCGTCGTAGGCGGCCTCGCGGAAGGCGCCGAGCACCACGGCGGCCGTCTCCACCGCCTCCAGGCCCTTGCCCTGGACGTCACCGATGATGACGCGGACACCGTGCGGCGAGGTGACAACCTCGTACAGGTCGCCGCCGATCCGCGCCTCGGCGACGGCCGAGGTGTAGGAGACGGCGACCCGCAGCCGCCCGGCGCTGCGCGGCACCGGGCGCAGCAGGACGCGCTGTGCGGCCTCCGCGATGGAGCGCACGTTGGCGAGTTCGGCCTCGCGCTTCTGCCGCATCGAGGTCGCCACCAGCGCGGCGACCGAGACGCCCGCCACGGAGATCAGCGTGGCGTTGCCCCGCCGCTCGCCGAACTGCCCGTTGTAGAGGCTCAGCGCGATAGAGAGGGCCATCGCCAGGGCACCCACCAGCGCGGTGCGCCGCTTGCCGCCGGAGAGCCCGGCGAAGGCGGGACCGAGCGCCATCATCGGCTGGAGCCCGATTCCCGGCCCGCCCGTCAGGTCGGCGGCACCGACAGCGCCCATGGCGAGGAAGGGAAACGCGGACAGCAGTCCGGTCCGGAACCGGGAGACCAAAACGTGCTCTCTTCCTAGTCGGTGAGATCGCTCAGCAGGCTCGTGCCGTGACGTCGTCTCCCGTCCTCGCCGCTGTGCTCGAATAATCGTGCTCCGGCCGGGGAGCGCTGCTCGCGCGGCGGAGTGCCGCTCGCGCGGCGGAGTGCCGCTCTGGCGGGCCCCGCCCGCGCTCTCCCGGGCCGGTCGTCGGTCACATCTGCCGACTCACGCCCGCAGCTTCGCCATCCAGCTCTCCACCTCGGAGCTGCTGCGCGGCAGCGCGGCGGACAGGTTCCGGTTGCCGTCCTCGGTGACCAGAATGTCGTCCTCGATGCGCACGCCGATTCCGCGGTACTCCTCGGGCACCGTCTCGTCGTCCGCCTGGAAGTACAGTCCGGGCTCCACAGTCAGGCACATGCCCGGCTCCAGCGTGCCCTCGGCGTAGGTCTCCCGGCGAGCCACCGCGCAGTCGTGCACGTCCATGCCGAGCATGTGGCCGGTGCCGTGCAGCGTCCAGCGCCGCTGGAGGCCCAGCTCCAGCACCCGCTCGACCGGACCCTCGATCAGGCCCCACTCGACCAGCTTGGTGGCCAGCACGCGCTGTGCGGCGTTGTGGAAGTCGAGGTACTTGGCGCCCGGCTTGACGGCGGCTATGCCCGCCTCCTGCGCCTCGTACACGGCGTCGTAGATCTTGCGCTGCAGCTCGCTGAAGCGGCCGTTGACCGGCAGCGTGCGGGTCACATCGGCGGTGTAGAGGGTGTGGGTCTCCACGCCCGCGTCGAGCAGCAGCAGCTCGCCCGAGCGCACCGGGCCGTCGTTGCGCATCCAGTGCAGGGTGGTGGCGTGCGGACCGGCCGCGCAGATGGAGCCGTAGCCGACGTCGTTGCCCTCCACGCGAGCGCGCAGGAAGAACGTGCCCTCGATATAGCGTTCGGAGGTGGCCTCGGCCTTGTCGAGGACCCGTACGACGTCCTCGAAGCCGCGCACGGTCGAGTCGACGGCCTTCTGCAGCTCACCGATCTCGAACTCGTCCTTGACCAGCCGCATCTCGGACAGGAAGCTCCGCAGCTCCTCGTCGCGCTCGGCCGTGACCTTGTCCGCCAGGGCCGCCTCGACCCCCGCGTCGTGGCCGCGGACGACCCGCACCGGGCCGCTCGCCGCCCGGAGTGTGTCGGCGACCGTGCGTACGTCGGCGCAGGGCAGGCCGTAGAGCTGCTCGCTCTCGGTGAGGCTGTGCCGGCGGCCGACCCACAGCTCGCCCTGGCTGTCCAGCCAGAACTCACCGTTCTCCCGGTCGGAGCGGGGCAGGAGGTAGAGCGTGGCCTCGTGACCCTCCGTGCCGGCGGGCTCCAGGACGAGTACGCCGTCCTCGGTCTGGTTGCCGGACAGGTAGGCGTATTCGACGGACGACCTGAAGGGGTACTCGGTGTCGTTGGACCGGGTCTTGAGGTTGCCCGCGGGGATGACCAGACGCTCGCCGGGGAAGCGCGCCGACAGCCGCTCGCGCCGCTCCGCGAGCTCGGCGGCCTGCGCGATCGGCTCCAGATCGTGCAGCTCGGTGTCGCCCCAGCCGGACTGCATGTTCTCGGCCAGTTCGTCGGAGACGCCCGTGTACAGGCCGTTCTTCCGCTGCTTGATCGGCTGCTCGTCAGCGGCGTCTGCCACGTCTGCCTCCTCTATGACGGATAAAACCACCTTCCATCGTATGGGTGGGGGCCGACTGGTCCACAGTCGTGCGACTGTGACGTTCGGCTGTACGACGGTGATGTCCGACCTTCGCAGGGCGCCGCGGCGGGCCCGGGCGCCGCAGCGTGCGGGTGGCGGGCGGGGGCCGGGCGGGGCTGCGCTCAGAAGCGGGCGGCCAGCAGTACGACGTCCTCGGGGTGGTCAGGGAGGTCGGCCAGTGGCCCCGGCAGCACCGTGCGCAGCACATGGTCGACGAGCGCCTCCGGGTCGTCCCTGGCCGCGCGCGGTGCCGAGGCGGCCGCCGAGCGCAGCCGCGCGAAGGCCCGGTCCATGGAGTGGCCGGTGCGGTGCAGCAGTCCGTCCGTGTAGCACAGAAGCGTTTCGCCTTCCCGCAGCACCACCTCGGCGCTGGGCGCCTCCCAGCACGCCAGCATCCCCAGCGGCGCCGAGACCGCGGTCTCCACCGGCTCGATGCGCCGGGGCCCCACGATCAGCGGTGCGCAGTGCCCGGCGCCGGCGAGCAGGACCTTGCGGGTGGCGGGCTCGGCGTAGGCGAACAGCGCGGTCGCCGAGCAGGACGGCTCGGACAGCCGCAGCAGCAGCTCCAGGTCGGAGAGGACGGCGACGGGGTCCTCGCCCTCCATCACCGCGTACGCGCGCAGGGAGGCCCGCAGCCGGCCCATGGCGGCCACCGCTGCCGGGCCGCTGCCGGTGACACCGCCCACCGCGAGCCCCACGGCCCGGTCGGGCAGCGGCAGCGCGTCGTACCAGTCCCCGCCGCCGCACGGCCCCGTACGGTGCCGTACCGCCAGCGTCACCCCGGGCACCCGGGGCAGCGTGCTGGGCAGCAGCTCCTCGCTGAGGGTGGCCATGTCCGCGCGGGTACGGGCAAGTTCCCCCAGCCGGGCGCAGTGCTCGGTGGCGTGCCGCAGATAGCTGCCGAGCAGCTCCCGCTGGCGCGGTGTGGGCTCACCGGGCTCGTCGTAGAGCCAGACGGCGGCGCCCAGCCGGGTGCCCGACTCGGTGGTGAGCGGCACGGCGTAGGTCGCCGCATAGCCGAGGCGGGCCGCGACCTCCCGGTGGCGGGGCGAGAGGTCCTGGTCGGCGGCGATGTCGGGGCAGGCGATACCACTCGCAAGCAGGTGTGCTGACGGTGTGTCGGAGCCCGCGCCGGACGGCGCCCCGGGGGCGGGGCAGGAGACCTGATACGCCTCCTGCGGGCTCTGTGACCCGTCGGCCGCTCCTTCTGCCTCGTGTCCCTCGTTACCCTCGTTTTTCGCGCTTTCCCGGCTCCCTTTGCGCGGCTCATCCGGCTTACCCGGCTCACTCGTCTCTCCCGCACCGAGGGGCCGACCGGCGCGCGGGTCCGCGTCGAGGATGCGCGCGTACGCGGCGGAGGAGCGCGGGACGGTCTCGATCTGGCCCAGGTCGGCGCGGCCGAGACCGAGTCCGATGGTGCGTTCGGGGGCGCGCCCGTGGGCGTCCGAGGGCTCGCTTCCAGGGTCGGTGCCGGGTTCCAGCGCGATCATGCCGCGGGGGGCGCCCAGCAGTGCGGAACCGGCGCGCAGGGTCTCGCGGAGCGCTGTGTCGAGACTCTTGGTGCGCACCAGGCGCGTCGTCAGCTCATGGAGGGAGGCGAGGTCGCAGATCCGGGCGCGGTCGGCCTGTGAGGTTCCGGTTTCGGCGGTGGTCGCCTGCGCGGATGCCTCAGCTGCGGACGTGGCGGAGCCGGCGGCGGCCGCGGTACCTGAGGGTGCGGTGGACGCCGTGGGGGGCGCAGCGGAGGCGGCCGCTGCGGTTGTCGAGGAGTTCGAGGAAACCGTTGGTTGGATTCCAGCCACTTTCGGAAGGTGCGGGGAGGTCATGGGCGGCGGCTCAGGCTGCGGGTGAACTGTCCCAATAGCATCGCAAACCCCCATGTCATGCTGCTCCGCTATCAATGCCACTACATCTACACATGCCGCTGGGGCATGTCCAGCACGTGCGCTGCGGTGCCGAGAGTGTCCGGAGAGCGGGCCCGGCTCACGGGGGCTGGCCGAGGTGTGGAAAGATTGGCGGAAAATCGCTCACGTGGCGTGCATACTGCTGTCGACTGAGGCCATTCGACAGCGCGTTGGCATCGCCGTTGCGGGTACGGAACCCTGTGGGGAGTCATGGCGTCCTAGGGAGCAGCGGGCCCCGACCCGCCCGCTTCTTGCGGGAGGGCACCAGCCGCAGGATTGCACCAGGCAGCACGGGCGCGGTACGAGCGGGTCCTGAGAAATCCCCGGCCCAAGGCCGGCGGAGGTCCTCAGCAGGCAACGAGCAAGTACAAGCAGCATCGGCGCAGGTGGCAGTCCACAGCGTGAACGCCATGCGTGCGCCACCCCCCCCCGCCACGTTCCACGCTCGACCCGCAACATGATGCGCTGTTCGACACGCACGGTCACCAGGCTTCACGTGGTGTGCACTGAGCTAGAGATCGGTCGGTACGGCCAGTTGGCGATGTTTGCTGTGTTTGCGTAGTAGGCGTTGTTCGGCGTTCACGGAAAGGAACGAGCGCTCATGCGCGAGATCCTCGGAAGGCGACGCTCCCTCCGGGCCTGGGCGCAGCTCCAGGGCCGACGGCTCCGGGGGCGGTCCGGACGGTACAACCGCAGGTCACCGATGCGGAGCACGGCGCTGACGGCGGCCACCGAGTGGCAGTGGCCGGTGGTACCCGGCGCAGCTCTCGCCTCCCCGGGGACCCGCGGCTCTTCCGTCGCCTGCGCGTGCCCGGACCCCGAATGCGTGGTGCCTGGCGCACATCCCTTCGAGCCGGTGCTGCTGGCGGCCACCAGCGACACGACGATGGTGCGCTGGTGGTGGGAGAACAGGCCGGACGCGCCCGTCATCCTCGCGACGGGCGGCACCGCGCCCTGCGCGCTGAGTCTGCCGGCCGTCGCCGGGGCGCGTGCGCTCGCGACGTTCGACCGCACCGGGGTACGCGTGGGTCCGGTGATCGCGACGCCCACCCGCTTCTCCGTCCTGGTCGAGCCGTACGCACTCGAGGAGCTGGGCGAACTGCTGTACGCCCAGGACCGGGTGCCCAGTTCGCTGCGGTTCCACGGGGACGGCGGCTATGTCGCGCTGCCCGGCTCGCTCACCGGAGCGGGCAAGGTCCGCTGGGAGCGCGAGCCCGAACGGGGGGACGAGGGGCGGCCGTGGCTGCCCCGGATGGAGACGCTGCTCGACGTCCTGGTGGCGGAGAGCGCCGCGACGCCGGACACCGGGAGCCGGCTGGCCTACTGAGGCCGCCCCCCAGGGTGGGACCCGGATTCACCCGTACGGGTAGGAGCCGACCGGAGTTATGAGGAAAACGGGCCGCTTTGTCGCACCGGCGGCCCGTTGGCCCCGATATGTTCAGCTCATCAGTCGGCCCGGTCCACTCTCTCCTTCTCGAAGGCGTCCCAGGTGGGTTCCCTCATGCACCAGCCGCAGCAGCGCAGCACCTCCCGGCTCCGTGCGGTCACGCTCGCCAGCACGGTCGCGCTCGCTGTCGCACTGGCGCTCGCGGTGGCGGTGGCGGGCCAGGACGCGCGACTGGCGACCAGGGCCTTCCAGGCCGCTCACCCTGGGCACACCGACGACCACGCGTCCGAGACGCACCCCTCCGATGTTCGACCCGCACCTGACCGCTCCCTCGAGCGCCGCTCAGCCGAGGGGAGACATTCGGCCGCTTCCTGCGGGCTGGAAATCGCCTCCCCCGAAGGGGTGGCAGCCCGGGCGTGCGTATTGACCCGGGGTCGTGAGACCTGGGCTCGCACGTATTACCGCAACCCGACCGGCCACCGCCTTCCCGTCTCCCTCACGCTGTACGGACCCGGTGAAGCGGAGTCGCGGGTGCGCTGCACGATGCGCGGGGACGGCCGTCGGGGCGTGTGCGAGACCCCTCGTGGCCCCGGTGCGGGGACCAGGGAGCCGGGGAAGGGCGCCTCCACGGCGGTGGCGGAGGTCTTCACGGCCGGCGGAGAGCAGCTGCTGCGGGCCGACAGTGGGAAACGGCACAGGTAGCGGGCAACTGAGCGCTCGCAGACGGGAGTTCGTCCAGCGGCGCGTCCGCCACCCGGTTCCGGGCACAAAAGAACCCGGTCGCTGGCGACGGGGGATGCACCAGCGACCGGGCTCTTAGAACGGTAACAAGAGATCGGCTGTTAGCAAATTCGATCGCCCATATCCGGACGCCGATTTACCTGCGAGTAGGGCAAGTTGGGCCCGCAGTGTGACCGGAGTCACGGGCACGGGTTCTCCGCAAACCCCTCGCCGAATCCGCCGAACCCCTTCAGTTGAGCGTCACCTGACGGTTGATGAGACCGCTGCGGGCCCTGCGCTCCTCCGCGGTCAGCGGAGCCGTCACCGACAGAGCTTCGGCCAGCCGCTCGGCGAAGGCGGCGGCGGGCTTCTCGCAGTCCTCCGACCTCATGCCCGACGGAAGGTCCCACACCGGCACCGTCAGGCCGTGTGCGCGGAAGGAGCCCACCAGCCGGGAGCTGTCGCCGTCCGAGGTGCTACCCGGCTCGCCGAGCGCCGAGGCGCCGGCCGCGTGCAGCCGGGCGAGCGCATCCAGCAACTGCTCCTCGGGGTGGGTCATCACCCAGCGCAGGTGGTTCTTCTCCGGCGCCTCGCACCAGTACGCGCCCTCGACGGCCGCGAGCCGGGCGGTCGGGATGGCGGCCGCGTTGGCGCTCTCCAGCGAAGCGGCCACCTCACCGGCCGGCTGCTCGTCGCCGTCCAGCCAGAACTCGAAACCGGAGTGCACCTCCGGCTCGAACGGCGCGTTCACATCCAGCAGATCCTGCAGCCGGGGGCCGTCAGGCGCCGGCCGCCCGGCGTCGACGGGGGTACCCGGCTCGGCGGCCAGCGCCCGGCTGAGCGTGTCCGCGAGATCGCGGCTGATGTCACCGGACGCGGTGTCGTTCTGCAGCCCCAGCAGGATCTCGCCGTTGTCGCGGCGCAGCGCCGGCCACGCCATCGGCAGCACCGTCGCGAGCGTCACCGCGGGAACGCCCTCCGGCAGCCCGTCCTTGAGCGTGAGGCGCGCCGTGGCGGCCGGGACAAGCTCACGCAGCGCGACCCAGTCGCTCTCGTTCGGCAGTCCTTCGAACGGGCGACGCACCAGCTCGGTGGCCGCCTGCGCGGCTGCCCTGCCGTGGCACGCCTTGTAGCGGCGCCCCGAACCGCAGGGGCACGGCTGCCGGGCTCCCACCACCGGGTAGCTTCCGGCGTCTGCGGTGCCCGGGGATGTTCCGGCGGGCGCCGCGGCGGCTGTCTGGGGTCGGCGCTTCTTTGCCATACGAGCGGTTCTCCAGGTATGCGGCGGTGCGTGGGCGCCGCGATCCTAGTAGCTGGACGCCGTACACGTCGCTGCGCGCACGGAGGCCGCCCGCGGGGCGGACAGGGCCCCAGGAGGCGGACAGGGCCGGCTGGGGCCATGCAGGGCCCGCAGGGCGTACAGGGCCCGCACGGGAGCCCGTACGGGTGCCCGCGCAGGACGAGCGCTCGCCGTCTTGCGGCGCCGACTACTTGAGCTCGTCCACCGAGGCGAAGTCGAACCCGCCGTTCAGGCCGCAGCCGAGCTCGCCGTCCAGCTCACCGCCCAACTCGCCGTCGAGTGCGCCCAGGCTCGCGGCGACCCGGCCGCTGAACGAGCTCTCCGGGCGCAGCACGGCCCAAACGGTCACTCCAGGTGACTCGTCAGCGGCCGCGTCCGGTTCGGAACGCACGCCCCAGTCACGAGCGAGCGCGGTGATGATGGCGAGCCCTCTGCCGCCGCGTGCGGTGACGGAGGGCTTGGCCGCAAGTGGGCGGGTCGGGCCGCCACCGTCCGTGACGGCGATGGTCACCTCACCCCGCACGTCCCTGCGCCAGGACGCTCTGACGGTGTTGACCGGGTTGACCGGGTTGCTCGTGCTGCCGGTGCTGCCTGTGCCGTTCGCGCTGCTTGCCGGGGCCGAGTCCTCGTGCAGCGGACGTGCGTGTCTGCATGCGTTGCTGAGCAGTTCCGAAAGAATCAGGATCGCATCATCGACCACCGTGTCCGGTGTGCCGCATGCGCGCAGTTCCTCGCGCATTCTGCGCCGCGCGACGCGTACGCCCGACGGACCATGGGGCACGGCCATGGTCGACGAAGTAGGCACCTCCTGTGCCACCACCAACGCCACCCCCGAGACCTCCTTTGCCCCACGCCATCCGGATGAATGCCCCAGCTGAGGGCGGCGGAAACCGGCCACTCTCTTTCTCTTGACGCACTCGCGTGTCTGCAATAAGTGCCGAGTGCGCCGGTGCACTGCGCCGACCAGGCACTCTCACCTGGACGGGCCGGTCACAAGCCCGTCATTCCGGGCGGTCCCGTGCGAGCTGGGCACGGACCTGGCGCGGGCGGTTGGTGATGATGGCGTCCACACCGAGGCGTACGCACAGCTCGACGTCCTCCGGCTCGTCGACCGTCCACACGTGCACTTCGTTGCCCGCACGGTGCGCTCGTGCCACGTACTCCGGATGGGAGCGCAGGATGCGGATGCTCGGACCGGCGATGCGCACCCCGTACGGCAGCCGGCCGTCGCGGTGGCGGGGAAGGAGGAACTGCATCAGGAAGACCGTCGGCAGGTGCGGTGCCGCGGTGCGGACCCGCTGCAGCGAGCGGGCGGAGAAGCTCATGACCCGTACGGGCGTGCGAAGGCGGTGCCGGTCGAGCAGCTCCAGCACCTGCTCCTCCACCTGACCGGCCCAACGGGTGGGGTGCTTGGTCTCGATGGCCAGCTCGACGGGGCGAGGTGACTCCGCGACGAGGGCGAGCAGCCGGTCGAGGGTGAGGACGGAGGTCCGCTCGGGGTCCGCGCCGCCTGGGTACACGGACGTCCCCGCGCACCCCGGCACCCGCCCGGTGCGTTCCGGTCCGTTCCGCCCCGGCCCTGGGTGTCCAGGTCCGGACTGTCCCGGCCCTGGGTGCCCCGCCGTGCCCGCCCGCTCGGCCGCCTCGCCGGGTCCCGCGGCCCCGGCAGTGCCTGCCGTTCCGGTCGCTCCGGCCGTCCCGGCGCGGGCGTCCGTCGCGTCGGTGTCCAGTGCGCTGTCCGGCGATTCGTACGGGTCGGCGTCCCGGTCCTTCCAGGAGCCGAAGTCGAGCGCGGCGAGATCGGCGAGCTCCAGCGCCGAGACGGCGCCACGTCCGTTGGAGGTGCGGTTCACCCGGCGGTCGTGGACGCAGACGAGATGGCCGTCGGCGGTGAGCCGTACGTCGCACTCCAGCCCGTCGGCGCCCTCCTCGATGGCGCGGCGGTAGGCCGCCAGCGTGTGTTCCGGTGCCGCCTTGGAGGCACCGCGGTGGGCGATGACGGACGGAGTGCGGTCGAGACGGTGGCGCGACCCGGCGAGGATCTCGTTGCTCACCGGGTTATCGTGCCACCGGGCCGGACGGCCACGCTGTGCAGGGCTCTGCGTAGGGCTTCGGCCAGGGGGTGTGAAGGCTCCTCCCGCCAGGGGCGTGAAGGGCTCCCGTCAGGGGTGCGAGAGGACGCCGAGGGGCGGTTCGCGCCGGGCGAGCCTAGGCTGGGTGCTGTGATCACTGAGTACGTGTGTGTACGAACGGTGAGCCCTGTGGGTGACGTTGCGCCGAGGTCGGCTCGTGAGTCCCCGGCAGCGGTCGGCGGAGCCCGACGGTAACCGGGAAAACTGGGCGTTCTGTCCGGTGTTGGCCCGATGTAAAGAAGGGGGCGCGGACGCTCAGCGTCGATTTACGTCCGCCTGACGCACGATGGGAAAAGCTGTCCAGGGATACCCGTGAATGTGAACACGCCCAGCCCCGCGATGTCGTGTACCTGATGAGGAGTGAGTTGTGAGCACCGAGAACGAGGGCGCTGCCGTGACGCCTGCGGCGGGGCCGGGTCCCACGCCCCCGGCGCCGGCCCAGGCCCCGTCCGGCGGCGCCCCGACGAGCCGCGAGGACGGCGACTTCTCGCTGGCCTCCCCTGACTCTTCCGCCCCCGGCTCCACCGCGGCCTCCGATGCCGTAGCCGACCGTACGAGGAACGGTGCGGACGTCCAGGACACGGTCGTACGGCCCAGGGAGCAGGCGGGGGACACGCTGGTTCAGCCGCAGCAGGAGGCGTCCGGCCGGGTGCCTGCGGAGCCGGAGCGTACGGGTGAGGAGCCCACCGTCGTCGCACCGCCGCAGCCCTCCCCCGTACCGGCGGCCCCCGCGGCCTCCGGCGCCCCGCCCACCGGCTCGGACCCGGGTTCCGGCTCGGACCCGGGTTCCGGTCCCGGCTCGGGTCCCGGCTCGGGCTCCGGCGCCGGTGAAGGCGGCGCGGGCCAGTCAGGCGGCTGGGGCCAGGGCGGCACGGGGCACCCCGCACCGCCGCCTCCGCCCCCGTACGGCGGCGGTCCGGGCGGTCCAGGCGGCCCCGGTGGTCCGGCAGGCCCCGGCGGTGGCGGTGTCCCGCCACACGACCCCTGGGCGATGCCCTCGGGCCCGGGCCCGCACGGGCCCGGGGACGGCGGCAAGAAGCGTCGCGGCGGGCTGCTCGCCGGCATCCTGGTCGCCGCGCTCGTCGCGGGCGGTGTCGGTGGCGGTATCGGCTTCTGGGCCGCCGACCGCACCGACGGCGGCTCGACCACCATCAGCTCCCCGTCCGACCCGGAGAAACTCAACCGCTCGCCCAAGTCGGTCGCGGGGATAGCCTCCAAGGCGCTGCCGAGCGTCGTGACGATCCGCTCCTCGGGCGGCGGCGAGGAGGGCACCGGCACCGGGTTCGTCTTCGACAAGGAAGGCCACATCCTCACCAACAACCATGTGGTGGCCAACGGCGCGCAGGGCGGCAAGCTGACGGCGACGTTCTCCGACGGCAAGAAGTACGACGCGCACGTCGTCGGAAAGGCACAGGGCTACGACGTCGCCGTACTCAAGCTGAGCGGACTGGGTGACCGCAAGCTGGAGCCGCTGCCGATCGCCAACTCCAACGAGGTGGCGGTGGGCGACGCGACCATCGCCATCGGCGCCCCGTTCGGCCTCTCCGGCACCGTCACCACCGGGATCGTCAGCGCGAAGAACCGCCCCGTGGCCTCCAGCGACGGCCAGGGCAGCCAGGCGTCGTACATGAGCGCGCTGCAGACCGATGCCTCGATCAACCCCGGCAACTCGGGCGGTCCGCTGCTGGACGCCCAGGGCGCGGTCATCGGCGTCAACTCGGCCATCCAGCCGGGCGGCGGTGGCGGCGGTCTGGAGGGCGGCCAGTCCGGCAGCGTGGGCCTCGGCTTCGCGATCCCCTCCAACCAGGCCAAGCGCGTGGCGGAGCAGCTCATCAAGACCGGCGAGCCCGTCTACCCGGTGATCGGCGCCACCGTCCAACTGGGCGGCAGCGGCAAGGGCGCCACCATCTCCCGTAGCGGCGAGGGCGGTTCCCCGCCGATCACCCCGGGCGGCCCGGCCGACAAGGCGGGTCTCAAGCCCGGCGACGTCATCACCAAGCTGGACGACACGTTGATCGACAGCGGCCCGACCCTCATCGGCACCATCTGGACCCACCAGCCGGGCGAAGAGGTCAAGCTCACCTACGAGCGGGACGGCAAGGAGAAGACCGTCGAGGTGACCCTCGGCTCCCGCAGGGGCGACGACTGACCACACGCTAGGCTGTCCCCGCGTCGTCCGAGGACGACGCGGGGAGGCGTGCCCGAGCGGCCGAAGGGAGCGGTCTTGAAAACCGTAGAGGTGGCAACACCTCCGTGGGTTCAAATCCCACCGCCTCCGCACTGGCGGTAAAGCCGCAGGTGAAGGGGTGCCGCGCACTGCGCGGCACCCCTTCGTCATTCGAACAGTCTCACGATTTCTCGCTGGAGTCTCAGCTGCGCTCAGTCCGTGTCCCCCAGGTGTGCCCCATGACGAGCGGCGGGCTGAGGCTATTCGTCCTGGTCAGGGGGCTGTTCTTTCCTGGTCTGGTGGTGGAAGCTCTCCCAGGGCCTTGTCGATCAGTTCGTTCGAGTGGTCCTGTCGGCCTGTGAGGATCTTCGCGTAGACGCGGTAGAGGACGGCGAGGCTGTGGCCGGCCCTGCGGGCTACCTCCGTCGGCTCTACGCCTGCCGTGATCCACAAGGACACTCCGGCGTGACGCAGGGAGTACGGGACTTCGGCGAGAGGGGTTCTAGCGTCCTCCGGGCTGAGGACCTTTCGCCGGGCCTTGTGCCAGACCTCGCAGTATTCCGTCGAGCGGACGCGCCCGCCGCGTGCGGCACGGAAGAGACGGCCGTCATCCGCCGTGCCGTAGGTGTCGAGGTGTGCTCGGAGCAAGGCGACCAGTACAGGAGGGATGGGCACCGGACGGGTGGTCTTTCGCGCGCGCCGCTTCAGGCCGCGCTCGTCGTACGGCTTTCCTGCGTCCGTCCAGCCTGTACTGACCTCCGGTGAGCTGCTGTCCAGGGTGAGAGTCCCCCAGCCCTTCTTGGGAAGGCGGCAGTCCTTTCCCTTGAGCTGGCTGATCTCGGCGGGGCGCATGGCGGCGTAGTAGAGGCAGCCGAAATACGCGTGCAGGTGAGCGCCGCGAGCGCCCTGGCGGGATGCCTCGCGTATGAGAGCGTTGGCGAGCTTGGGGTCGGGGACGTAGCGGAAATCGACCTCGTCATCGGTGTGCGGAGCCTGCCAGTCGACGCGCTTGAGCGGGTTGATCCCTTCGATCAGCTCCCGTTCGAGCGCGTAGTTGTATGTGCTGTTCAGCACCATGCGCTTTCGGCGAGTGGTGTTCTCGGCCGCTTGCCCCCCGTTGAGCTTCGTGGAGACGGCGTTGAGGGCTTTGCGTACGGCTTCCGGGTGTGCAGCTTCCTGGATGGTGAGGGAGTTCTGCGAGACCCACGCCAGGGCCCGGGAAACTCTCTGCGGTGGCTCCTCGACCTGGTGGCGGGGGACCAGCTCGTCCTTGTCGTTGCGCACCATGCGGAAGGCCCACTGGAACAGGGCCTGACGGACATCGCTTCGCGACGGGGTCGGCCTGCTGGGCGGTTGCTTGACGAGCGCTGGGGTCACGGTTGCCAGGGCGTCCGCGATGCCGGCTCGGTGCTTCGCTGCGGCACGCGGCCACTTCATGAGGACGTAGGCACATGCGTGCTCGTACCAGGTGACCACATCTTTGGCGCGGAGTTCCGATACGGGAAGCCCTTCGTCGACGTCGAACTGCTCGCCGCGCCGGGCGGCTTCCATGAGTTCGGACTTGCGCCCCTCGGCTTGCGGCTTGAGCAGGTAGCTCTTCGAGTGACGGTTGCCGCCGACGACCCAGCGGACGCGGTAGGGCTTGCGGCGGTCGGGGCGGTGCTCGATCTCGTAGAACTTCACGTCATACGTCAGCAATCGCGGGTCTCCTCACACGAGTCCAGCCAGGCGTCGACGTCAGCGCGGCGGAAGCGGAGCTGACCGTTGGGGAGCTTTCTGCACTTCGGGGCTTTGCCACGAGCGCGCCATCGGTAGAAGGCGGCTTTGGAGATCCCGATTTCATCGAGCACTTCGGGCAGTTTCATCAGGGGCTCATTGGCCAAGGTGATCAGTCCTTCTCGGGGCGACGGGGTGGGTGGTACGTCCTGGTGTCGGGCGAGGAGGGGCGCGGACCGTCAGCAGCGTCAGCAGAATTCGGCTACCTGCGGTTTCGGTCTGCTGACGGATGTCAGCAGCCGTCAGCAGCGTCAGCGGTATTCGGCGGTTCTGCTGACGGTGCTGACAGGCGCTGACGTGGTGCTGACAGCCCTTGGTCCTGGTCAGCGGATTGTGCTGACGGCGCTGACGGTCACCGGGCATGATCGCCGTCCTTCGGGTTCTGTAGCCCGGGGTGGACGCGGTAGGTGACGGATGAGGGGTGACCCACACGGCCGGTCCTGGCCGGTTCGTCGGCCTTCAGGTAGCCGTGCGCTTCAAGGAGTTGGAGCGCCGGGTCGACCTGGGCGACGGTGCGGAAGCGGCGGGAGGCGGCGACGGCATCGCGCCGTTTGATGGCACGCCGGTACGTGCCGTCGGTCTTCGGCCGGCCGAGCCAGTCGAGGATGGTGCGGGCGTCCTCGGTGGCCGGGTCTGAGCCGATGAGGTCGAAGACGGCCAGGGCGTGCTCGGTGTAGTACCGGGTGATCTCGGTCGCTCGCTGAACTGTGCCAACCGCCACCGGATCACCCCAGCCGTCAGTGAGACGTTCGGCGAGGTGGAGCAGGCAGGCGACGCGGGCGGTGGTGCCGACGAGCTTTCCAGCCCAGTCCTGGAGGTGTTCGAGCCGGTGGTTGGGGCGCATCTGCACTTCGATCTCGGCTTGGAGCGCTTCGATCGCCTGGTCGGCGCGGGCGTCCATGGCCACAGTGACCGGCTCCGGCAAGGTCACGAGGGTTCGCAGGAGCGCGTCGAGGCGTGCGGCGTAGGTGCTGGAGACCTGTTCCGGTACCGGGGCGGTGCGGGTCTTGCGGTAACCGAGGTTGGAGGGTGGCAGCGCGTAGAGGAAGCGGGCGAGCAGGCCGCGGTCGCGTGCGCCGTGAGCTTCGCCGAGGTCCTGGAGGACGGAGGGCTGAGGGGTGACGCCGATGGTCAGCGCTGGGCGGTCGATGGAGGGCTGTTCACGGGTGATGCGGTCCGTCTCCAGCCGTTCGCCTTTGTGGCCTTTGAGGAAGACGCCAAGATTCGGGCGGGCGCTGTAGCGGCCGGCGATGATGTCGAACAGGTCGCCTTCGGGGGAGAGCACGGCGAGGCAGCGGTGCACGGCGAGCTGGTGGGTGAGTGGTTCCGGGGTGACGTCGCCGGAGACGGTCAGGCGGGGCTTGGGCGGTACGGCGATGTCGTCGGCAAGCATGCGGGCTGCTGAGGCTTCGGCTACGAGCGCGGCGGGGTCGGCCGCGTCAGCCTTGCGGGCCTTGGCCATGAGGGCGTCCGCTTCGGCTTCGGCGGCTTCCTTGGCTGTCTCCGCCTCGACCCGGGCGGCCCGTGTTTCGTCCTGGAGCTGCTTTTCGACTTCGTAGATTGGCGCGCTCATGGCCGCGAACACGTCGGACTTCCGGGACGCGGGCGGCATGGCGCATACGAGGTAGAGGTTGGACTGCTCGACCCAACCGGGGCGGATCTGGATGTGTACGCGCCCGCCAGCTGCTGTCGAGAGGGCAGCGAGCGCCATGGTGGCGGCCATGTCGGGCGGGGTCTGGGTGAACTCGGCGACAGCGGCGACGTGCTCGCCGACCCATGCAGGGAGGGCGTCGACGGGGAAGCTGGGGAGCTGGGCGGTCGTGCCGAGCGGCACGGGGGCGGGCCAGCGCTCGGCGGTGCGCAAGGTCGAGAGTTCGGCTGCCGCATCGGCGGCGATGCTGGCGCTGTCGTCCATGCCCGAACGGACTCGGCTGGAGGCGCGAGTGCTGGCCTCGATGATGCGCCGTTCGTCGGCCTTCTCGGCGACGATCTCGGCGTAGTAGTCGGCGTTCGCAGCAGTGGGAACGGCTTGAACGAGACGGTGGAGGTAGGCGGCACCACCTACACGGTTCAGGTCGCCGGTCTTGCTCAGGTGGTGGGTCAGCAGGATGGGATCGACGGCGTGGCCATGCTCATGCATGGCCACGAGCGCGGTGTGAATGGTGGTGTGCGCGGGCCGGTAGTAGTCCTCGGCGCCGATGCGGCTGGTGACCTCGGCGATGACTGTGGCCTGCGTGCGGTCGGGGCCGGGGAGCAGCATGGCGCCGAGCACGGCCTGTTCGGCCTCCAGATCGTGCGGCATCGCCGTCGTATCGATGGCGTCTGTCTCATCGGCATGGGAGTGGAGCGGTCGGACGTTGTCGGCGGCGGGGCGGGGCTGCTGGTTCACGTACGGGCCTTCCGCGGGGCGGGTGACGGAGGGGACGGGCGATCGGAGAGGCTGATCAAGCGGCGACCTCGGGCGTCGGCGCGTCGCTGTCGGCGGTCTCGGGCGCTGCGGCCCAGACGCCGTGCCGCACCTTGACGGCGCGGCCTTCCTCGCCGAGACGGCGCAGCGACTGGCTGACCGTGGGCAGCGGGAGGTCGAGGGCCTGGGCGACGACGCCGGTGCGGACCGGTTCGCCGCGCTGGGTCAGGTAGTCGTGCACGGTGTCGATGGCGCTGGCGTCGGCCGGGACCACCGGAGACATGGCGGGCGCGGGTTGTTCTTCCTCGGTCGGCTCAGGCTCGCTCCAGGCGTCGTCACGCCGTTGGCGCCACGTCGCGTAGTCCTTGCCGGCCGTCTTGATGCCCTCTTCGCACAGGGTGGTCGTCTCGCCAGTGACGGCCCAGTCGTACGGATCCTCCACGTAAAAGGTCCGCAGAACGGAAGAGCGGGACTGAGGCCCGAGGCTGTAGGCGAGGCCGGACGTGGTTGAGCCGTCGGGGAACTCGCGCGGGAGGGCGTGTGGGTCGGCCGGGATGGCGCCGTTGAAGGCGACCCGACCGGAGAGCCGGTTGGCGGTGCGGAGGACGACGACGTTGCCCGCTGCGACCATGTCGCGCAGCGTCTGGGAGTTGCCGAGCTGGGAAAGCAGCGGCACCTGTGTGACGAGCCGGAGCTTGATGCCGCACTTGCGGGCCATCTTCGCCAGGTCCTCGGCGATCTTCACGCAGTCCGGGTCGGCGAGGATGGCGTGCGCCTCATCGATCGTCACGCACAACAGCGGGAGTTCGGGGGTCGGCGTGAACGATGCCTTGCCGCGGCGCTGACGGCCCTTCTCGTCTGTCCAGACCATGCGGGCGAGCAGCCGGTTACGGCGGTACATCTCGCGCTGCGCTGCCTTGAGCAGCTTCTTGCCCTCGGCGACGCTGTCGGCGAACCAGTCGACCGCGTCCTGCCAGTCCGGCAGCGACTGCCCGCGCTGTGGGTCGATCACCCAGGACACCATGAGCGGGCTGTGCCGCTCGTACGCCAGGAGTTGGTCGAGCAGCCGGGACTTGCCCGCGTCAGTGGTGCCGGCGATCAGGTCGTGCACCGGTCCGGAGCCGGGGCGCCAGAAGCGGTACGGGACATGGCCGCTGTCCGCGTAAACACCGATCGGCGCGACACCTGTTTCATGGTCGAGCAGCTGCGGACCAGGCCACAGGTGAACGGCCTGAAGCGGGTTGCTGCGGTAGAGGGAGAGCTGGGCCTTGTCGTTGGCGCCGTCGCGAGTGGCCTCGATGACCACGTTGGACGGCGGAACGCCGAAGGCGGAGGCAACGCGACCGGTGGCGGAGACGGCCTGTGCCGTCTCCAGCTCGCCGGGCGGGAGATTGATGATCGCGCGGGAGCTGTTGCCGTCGGCGACTTGCTCGAAGTCGCTCAGCCACGAGCCGGTGAGTGCCCCTTTTTCATGGGCGACGCGGGTTTCCCACAGCTCCAGCTCGCCAGAGAGGCCGCCGTGGTCGCGTATGCGGTGGTGCCACCACCACGGGACGCCAGTCGCCAGCAGCCACACCAGCAGCAAGCCGGGCATGGGCGGGGTAAGGCCGCCGCGCGCCGCCATGGCGAGCAACAGGGCGCCCGCCGTACCGGCAGAAGCGATGGCGTACACGCGCTTCGCCGGGCGCAGCTGCTTGTCCCTGAGACGGCGTCGGCGCAGCCACCATGCGACGCCCGCTGCAAGGGCGCCGTCGAGCAGCAGCGCCGTCTTCCATCCGTCGACAGCGGCGCCGCATGCGGCGCCCAGGGTGCCGAGGGCGACGGCCGCATGTACGGGTGCCAGCGGGCGCCGATACCGCCACAGGAAGCGCACCGTCCCGTGGCTGGACCGGAAGAGGGCGCGGGCAGTTGCTACGGCGGTGGCGAGCTTGGAGCGGCGGATAACAACGCGAGG
>NZ_JAFFZN010000048.1 GCF_017676385.1 Streptomyces spirodelae | reverse complement strand
ACCCGCGGAGCCGCCCCAACGCCTGTCCGGCGAGGACCCGGGGGTTTGGGGGCGGAGCCCCCATCAAAGGGAGGGAGCCACAAGGCTGGGCCCTCAGCCAATGGCGGCGGGCCTCAGCCATTGGCGCCCCAGTTCCAGAGGGCCTGGAGGACGGGCCCCAACGCATGGCCGCGCTCAGTCAAGCGGTACCGAACCGACGTCGGCCACCCCGCAAACCGTTCACGATGCACAACCCCCGCCTCGACGAGCTGGCGAAGCCGATCCGTGAGGACCTTCGCGGAGAGCTCCGGCAGCGCGGCCTCCAACTCGCTGAACGTATGGGGCCCGCGCAGCAACTCGCGGATGACCAGCGTCGTCCAGCGGCCGCGCAGCGCGTGGAGGGTGATCTCGACCGGGCAGGAGGCCGTGGGCGCGAGGGTCAGGGCGCGTGGATCGTCGGGCAGGCCGGGCCGGGGATGGCCGGGGCCGCAACTGACCGTTCGGTGAGCCACGTCGGCGGGTCCTAACGTCGGGGGCGTCCGTACGCGCCGAGCCTACGGCGCCGTACCGAGCCTGAGGAGAACTCGACGATGAGCAGCAAAAAGAGTGTGGCGGCCCCGCTCCCCCTGGCCCGTGAAGCGGTCGATGTGCCAGCGGTGTTCGCCGAGCGGTTCAACTCCGGGCAGCCGCACGCCGTGGCGGAGATGTACGAGGCGGGGGCCGTGTTCGTGTCGCCGGACGGCACCGTCGCCGACTCCCCCGAGAGCATCGCCCGGGCCAACGCGAGCTTCCTCGCGCTGGGTCTGCCGATCACGGTGCGGCCCCGGCAGGTGTACGCGGCGGGCGACACGGCGCTGCTCATCGTGGACTGGGTGATCGACGGTACGGCCCCGGACGGGCGCCCGACGCATATCGAGGGCACGGCGACGGATGTGGCCAGGCGGGGTACCGACGGGGTGTGGCGCTACGTGATCGACCGCCCGGCCGGCTAGGCCCCCGCCTGGGCCCCGGCCCGACGGAACGCCGTGGCCATACTCGCGGGGTCGTAGTCGTCCCGGACGCCGTCGACGATGACGACATCTCCGTCGATGTGTGCCGTCCGCAGCGGCAGCAGTTCCTGGTAGGCGGGCGAGGCGTACCAGGCGTGGACCGACTCGCGGTCGGGGAAGGCGATGATGACGACGCCGCCGTCCCAGGTGCCCTCCACCACCTCGGGGGCGCCGCCGTGGACGAGGAAGCGGCCCTGGTAGGGGTCGAGGCTGGCCTGGATGCGTTCGACGTAGGTGATCAGGTCGGCGTGGACCTCGCGGTTGAGCAGCCGGGCGACGGCATAGGCGGTCATATGGGCCTCCTCGAAAGGGAAATCGGTGGAACCGCGAGACGAAGCGGGGTAGGAAGCGCTGGGCAGAGGGAGCGCTTCCGACGTGACCAGTGTCGTCGCGTCGGGCGGAAGGCGTCGATGACGTCGTGGGTAATGGCGGAGCCGCCCACCGGGCGCTCCGCGAGATGGAGGAGCGCAATGTCGCAGGCAGGACCGGCGGAGCCACAGCCGCAGGCGGAGGGCGGGCCGTTCACCGTTCCGGTGACGGTGCGGGGCTATGAGACGGACACCCAGGGGCATCTGAACCAGGCGGTGTATCTCCAGTACGCGGAGCATGCGCGCTGGTCGCTGTTGCAGGCGGCCGGTATCGAGCAGAGCGCGCTGGTGGCTTCGGGGGTCGGCCCTGTGGTGCTGGAGCAGACGCTGCGCTACAAGCGGGAGTTGCGGGCGGGAGACGAGGTGACCGTCAGCTGCGCCTTCGAGTGGGGGGAGCGGAAGATCTTCGGGATGCGCCAGCTGATCGTCAAGGCGGACGGCGCGGTGGCCGCTGAGCTGACCGGCGTGGGCGGGATCATGGATCTGGGCGCGCGGCGGCTGGTGACCGATCCGGGCGGGGCGCTGCGCGAGCTGGCGACGGACCCGAAGATTCTGGGGCTGGAACAGCTCGAATAGCTGGAACAGCTGGAACAGCTGGGTACGGGGCGGCGCCCGCTGCCGTGGCCGCACATGCGTGTGGGCCCCGCCGATGGCGGGGCCCACAGTGCGGTGGAGGTGTCAGACGGCGGAGCCGGCCTTCCACTCCGACCAGCTCATGTTCCAGCCGTTGAGGCCGTTGTCGGGCTGGATCGTCTTGTCGGGCGAGCCCTTGACCTCGACGACGTCACCGATCAGCGAGTTGTTGTAGAACCAGGAACCGTCGGTGTCGGGGTTGTTGGCCCCCCGGGAGTCCTTCAGGCCGACGCAGCCGTGGCTGGTGTTGCCGGAGCCGAAAGGTGCGCCCCAGTAGTTGCCGTGGATGAAGGTGCCCGAGGTGGACAGCCGCATGGCGTGCGGGACGTCGGGGATGTCGTAGCCCTCGGCGCCCTTGCGGCCGAACCCGACGGTGTTCCCGTCCATCCGGGTCTCCTTGTGCTTCTCGGAGATCACCATCTTGCCGTTGTACGTCGGGTTCTTGGCGCTGCCCGCGGAGATCGGGATGGTCTTGATGACCTTGCCGTCGCGCTCGACCTTCATCTTGTACGACTTGACGTCGACCGTGCTGATCTGCTTGCGGCCGACGTTGAAGGTGACCGTCTTGTCCTGGACGCCGACGTTGCCGTTGCCCGCCTTCACCCCGTCGAGCTTGAGGTCGAGGGTGATCTTGGAGTTGGGCTTCCAGTACTCCTCGGGGCGGAAGTCGAGCCGGTCGTTGCCGAACCAGTGGCCGACGACCTCCTGGCCGCTGGTCGAGCTGACCTTGATCGCGGACTGGACGGCCTTCTTGTTCTGGATCTGCTTGTCGAAGGTGATGGAGACCGGCATACCGACGCCGACCTTGGCACCGTCCTCACCGGCGTAGGTGCCGATGAAGCTGTGCTCAGGGGCGACGGTGGTGAAGGTGCGGTTCTCCACGGCCTTGCGGCCGTCGCTGTCCTTGGCCGTCGCGCTGATCTCGTACTTGGTGGCGCGTTCGAGCTGCTGCTTGGGCTTCCAGGACTTGCCGCCGGAGGAGAGGGTGCCCTCCACGGTGGCGCCGCTCTGCACCGCCTTCAGGGTCACCTCGGTGAGCTTCCCGCCCTTGACGGAGACGTTGGCGCCGTTGTTGATGCTGGCGTTGTCCGCGCCGTCCTTGGCCGCGATCTTTATTCGGGCGGCCGAGCTGTCCTTGCCGGCGGCTATGTCGTTCTTCGCGGCGGACTTCTCCTTGTCGCCGCTGTCGTCACCACCGCTGCAGGCGCTCAGCGTGAGCACCCCACCGAGCAGCGCGGCCGTGACCGCGAGACCCTTGCGGTGCTTCCCCACCGTCATCACTGGCTTCTCCATCTGCCTTCGGAACCCCATGTCTCCCCGGTAAAAGCTGCGTAGCCCCCACAGCGCCCGAAATCGGACATGTGCGCTTCAGCTCCATGCACAAGAACGCATCGGGGACTATGACCGGTTCCACTTTCGGTAAAACTGTGGTCTAGGACACCTATCCGCCTGGTTTGTAACCTCTCCTGGTTCCCAGGAAAAGCGGAAGCATGCCTTCCCCCTCGCCTCCACCACTCAGTAACATCGGCCCGCGTACGGTCAGTTCGCTACTGATCCCCCGAGCCGCACGTCGTACCCACGCACCCAGGAGGGCGTTTCGTGTCCGAGGCCGGACCCTCGAAGCTGTCAGTCCACCGCCGTCCTCTGGCCACCGCAGCGGCAGCCGGCGGCGTCCTGTGCGCTCTCTGGTTCGTGCCCACGGCCAACGCTACCCCCGAAAAAGCTGACCATCCCACCCATCACAGCAACACTGTGACGCGGTTGGAACATGACCGGGGTGCCGACGCCGAGTAAGCGCCGTTCTGTCACCACATGACGACCCCGCGTCAGCAATCCCAGGTCACGCCTAGGCCAACGGCCCCGTCACCGCTTCCGCAGCGGACACCAGCGCGCCGGACCGTACGAAGGTCTCGGTAGCCGCCAGATCCGGCGCCAGGTAGCGGTCCCCGCCCGGGCCCTCGGCACCTGCCTCCCGCAGCGCGGCGACCACGGCCCCCGCGGCGGGCCCCGGCGCCGGCCCGGCCGTGGCGGAGCGCAGCTCCACAGCGCGGGTGGCCGCGTACACCTCCACGGCGATCACCCGCGCCAGCCCGTCCACCGCCGTACGCAGCTTCCGCGCCGCCGACCAGCCCATGGAGACGTGGTCCTCCTGCATGGCGGAGGACGGGATGGAGTCGACGGAGGCCGGGACGGCGAGCCGCTTCAACTCGCTGACCAGCGCCGCCTGCGTGTACTGGGCGATCATGAGCCCGGAGTCGACCCCGGCGTCGTGGGCGAGGAAGGGCGGCAGGCCGTGCGAGCGGTTCTTGTCCAGCAGCCGGTCGGTACGGCGCTCGGCGATGGAGGCCAGATCGGCTGCGGCGACGGCCAGGAAGTCCAGGACGTAGGCGACCGGAGCGCCGTGGAAGTTCCCGTTGGACTCGACCCGTCCGTCGGGCAGCACGACGGGGTTGTCCACGGCCGAGGCCAGCTCCCGCTCGGCGACCGTACGGGCGTGCGCCAGCGTGTCACGGCCCGCGCCGGCGACCTGGGGCGCGCACCGCACCGAATAGGCGTCCTGCACCCGGGGCGCGTCGTCCTGGTGGTGCCCGGTCAGACCCGAACCTGCCAGCACCTTGAGCATGTTGGCGGCGCTGGCGGCCTGCCCGGGGTGCGGCCGGATGGCGTGCAGCTCGGGAGCGAGCACCCGGTCGGTGCCCAGCAGGGCCTCCAGCGACAGCGCGGCGGCGATGTCGGCCGAGGTGAACAGGCGCGCGAGATCGGCGCAGGCCATCAGCAGCATGCCGAGCATTCCGTCGGTGCCGTTGAGGAGGGCCAGGCCCTCCTTCTCGCGCAGCTCGACGGGGGTGATGCCGTGCTCGGCCAGGAGTTCGGCGGCCGGCCGCAGCGCGCCGTCGGGCCCCTCGGCCTCGCCCTCGCCCATCAGTGCGAGGGCACAGTGCGAGAGGGGGGCGAGGTCTCCGGAGCAGCCCAGGGAGCCGTACTCGTGCACCACGGGGGTGATGCCCGCGTTCAGCAGGTCGGCCATGGACTGGGCGACCTCGGGGCGGACTCCGGTGCGGCCGGAGGCGAGCGTCTTCAGCCGCAGGAACATCAGCGCGCGCACCACCTCGCGCTCCACCCGGGGCCCCATCCCGGCGGCGTGCGAGCGGACGATGTTGCGCTGGAGCTGGGCCCGCAGCTCCGGGCCGATGTGGCGGACGGCGAGGGCGCCGAAGCCGGTGGAGACGCCGTAGACGGGGTCGGGCTTGGCGGCGAGGTCGTCGATGAAGCGGCGCGCGGTGCGCAGCGCGTCCAGAGCCTCTCGGTGCAGCTCGACGCGGGCACCGTCCCGGGCGACGGCGATGACCTCCTCAGGGCTGGTGCCCGAGCTTCCGACCACCACAGTGTGCATATTCATATTCACGAACCCTAATGAGTGAATTGCCATCTGTCACGAGTGTGCAGGCGGCCGAGGTGCGCACACCCGTATCGCCCCACGTCATACGGGATGTATGCTCTCATGTATGAGCTCACGTATGCGGACGACGGTCAGCCTGCCGGCGGACCTCGTCGCCCACGCCCGCGCCGCCTCCGGCGGCAACCTGTCGGCCTACATCGAGCACGCGCTCAGAACGCAGCAACTGCGCGACGCAGCGACCGCGGTGCAAGCCTGGCGCGGGGAGCGGGGCGCTGCAGACGCCGAGGAGTTCGCCGACGTCTTCGGTGAGGACGTCGCGTGACGCCTCTCGCTCGCGGCCAGGTCTGGCGGGTCCAGCTCGCCACGAAGAGCCGGGTCGTAGTCATCGTCGAGTCGGACGCCGCCCTGGACGCCCTGCCCGGCACCGCCGTGTGCATGCTGATCGACGAGACGCAGGGCGCCCCGGACACCGTCGTCACCATCCCGCTGACGCACCCGGTGCGCGGTGCCGCCGTCGCCGTCGACCTCACCGCCCTCAGCGACAAGCGCCTGACCGCCGGTGAGTTCCTCGGCACCGTCGATGCGGAGGCGATGGAAAGGATCTCCGCCTCGCTCCGCGTCACCCTCGACCTCAGCTGAAGGCTCATCTTCCCGGGCCGCGGCGGAAGCGGCGGCGGTCCGGGGAGGGCGGGAACGGTTCGGCGGCGGCGGCAAGCCGCACCGTGGGGTCCTCGGGACCGCCCTCCCGGCCCGCCACCACGGGCTTTTCGGAGCGCAGCGCCTTGGCGCGGTACTGGGCCGCGTCCGCCAGCCGGAAGATCCGGTGCGCCGAGCGCACTTCGCCGACCGGGTCCCCGGTGGAGGCGACCCCGCAGGCCACACCCTCGCCCAGCTCCAGCTCGGCCGCGCCCCGGCACAGCTCGTCTGCGGCGCGTACCACCTCGTCGGCCGTGGGCCCGACGGCCAGCAGACAGAACTCGTCGCCCCCCAGCCGCCCGGCCAGCGCTCCGGGCAGGGTCGCCGCGCCCGCCGACAGGACAGCGGCGAACCTCTCCAGCAGCCGGTCGCCCGCCTCGTGCCCCTGCGCGTCGTTGACGCCCTTGAGCCCGTTGATGTCGCAGACGACGAGGCTGACGACGGTGCCCAGGTCGCGGTGCAGCTCGACGGCCTCGTCCAGCCGGGTCTCGACGGCGCGGCGGTTGGCGAGCCCGGTCAGCGGGTCGGTGTAGGCGAGGCGGCGTACCTCCTCAAGACGCTCGTTCTGCGCTATGCCGGAGGCTATGAGCGCGGCGAGCACCGCGGCGAAGTCGGCGTCGTCCCGGGTGAAGGGCGGCGCGGTGGCGGCGCGTGCCACATACAGCTCGCCCCAGGCCCGGCCGTGCAGCACGATCGGAGCGATCACACAGGAGCCGCGGTCCCTGCGGCGCAGCGCCGCCACCCGCCGATAGCTGTGCGCGGCCTCGCCCTCGGCCCCGGCGCTCTCCTCCGGACCGTCGCCCTCCACCCACGCCTGGGGCCGGCCGCCGCCCGCCCACCGCTCGTGCAGCAACGCCGCGACCTGCGGGAAATCATGCACGGGGTACGACTCGTCGGAGGGGAACTCGGCCTCCTCAGCGGCCCGTTCCCCCACGTTGACCAGCACCCGCAGCCGGCCGCGCGCACGCTCCCAGACGGATATCGACGCGAACGCGCCGCCCATCGCCTCGCAGGCACCCCGTGCGGCCGCCCGGGCTATGTCCCGGTGGGAGAGCGCGGCGGTCGCCTCCGGCTCGTCCTCGTCGTACGGGTGCGGGCGGGCGGTCGCGGGCGCGGCTGTCTGTGCCGCCGCCATCGCCTGGGACAGCCCTACGACAGCGCTGAGGCGCGCGTCGGCGTCCTCGCCGCCCTCTCCCGTTCCGCCCATACCGCCAAGATTAGGAGGCTTCGCCCCGTTCTGCCGTGCGACCCCTTGCGGAGAGCTTCACTCTACGAAGAAAGCTGTCGCCCCGCCGGGGAATCGCGACTTCCCCGGAGTCGAAGACCGCACTCCACTGCCGGTCCGGCTGCACTCCCCCGGCCGGTCCGGCTTCCCCCTCACTCCCCCGGCCAGTCCGGCTTCCGCTTCTCGTTGAACGCTGCCACTCCCTCGGCGCGGTCACCCGAGAAGGCGACGGTGCGCCAGGCCGCCTCCTCCACCTCCAGCCCCGCCCGCAGGTCCATGCCCCATCCGGTGCGCAGCGCCCGCTTGGCGGCGCGCAGCCCGACCGGCGAGTTGGCGGCGATGCGCTGGGCCAGCGCCAGCGCCTCCGTACGGTCCTCGCCCTGCTCGGTGAGCAGGTCGACCATGCCCAGCGCGTGCGCCTCGGCTGCGCCCACCCGGCGCGCCGAGAAGATCAGCTCGGCGGCACGGGCGGCACCAACCCGGCGCGGCAGCAGCTGGGTGCCGCCTCCGCCGGGCACCACTCCGACCGACACCTCGGGCAGCCCCACCACGGCGCTCGCGTCGGCGACGACCACATCGCAGGAGAGCGCCAGTTCGTACCCGCCGCCCAGTGCGTAGCCGTGCACGGCGGCGATGGTGGGCATCGGCAGCTCCAGCACCCCGGTGTAGGCCGCACGGGCACGCGGACGCTGCGCCGCCAGCTCGGCGTCGCTGAAGGAGTTGCGCTCCTTGAGGTCGGCGCCGACGCAGAACGCGCGCTCGTGCGTGGAGGTCAGCACCGTCGCGCGCACCTCGCCGTCCCGCGCGAGCGCGGCGCACGCGTCCGCGAGCGCCCCGGCGAACGCCGTCGAGACGGCGTTCATCGCGCCGTGCCGGTCCATCACCAGCTCCGCGACGTGCCCGTCCTTGCGGACCCGCACCCACTCTCCGAACGTCTGCTCGCTCTGTGCACTGTGATCCATGGGGAGCACGATAACGATGGTTAACTCTCTTGGGTACGGCGCCGCAGCAGCCACGGCTCCACTACGCCCAGGCCGCGTACCGGACGCTGGTAGAGCGGCTGGAGCGCGAACCGGTAGCCGGACAGGTCCTCGCTCTCCTTCTCCGACTCCGGAGCGGCGCCCGAGGCGGTCAGCTCGGCACGGAAGGCACCGTCCACCAGCACGGTGTCCTTGGGCGCTATCGAGGTCAGCCGGCTGGCGAGGTTGACCGTGTTGCCGAACACGTCACCCATCCGGGTCGTCATCGTGCCGAACGCGATGCCGACCCGCAGCTCCGGCATCGTCTCGTCGTTCGCCATCGTCTCGATCAGCCGCAGCCCGATCTCCGCCGCCGTGCTCGCGTCCTCGGCGACGTAGAGGATCTCGTCCCCCAGCGCCTTGATCAGCCGCCCGCCGTGCGCGGCCACCAGGTCGGCGGAGGTCGTCTCGAACGCCTCCACCAGCTCACCGAGCTCCTCGTCCTCCAGCCGCCGCGTCAGCCGGGTGAAGCCCACCAGATCGGCGAAGCCGATGGCCTGCCGCCGATTGACCATCTCGTCGTCGTCCTGCGCCTGGACCACCCGCCCCGTGGCGGCGGCGAGCTGGCGGCGCCACACATAGACGAGGAACTCCTCCAGCTCGGGCAGGAGCAACTGCACCAGCGGAAAGGTGACCTCGTTACGCGTCATTCCCGGCTCGGGCGGCTCCGTCAGCCCCATCAGGAACGAGTCGATCTGCCAGTCCGCCAGCCGCGCCGTCGTCTGCCCGGTCGAGCGCGCCACCTGCACGGCCATCGACTCGCTCAGCAGCCCCGCCTCCACCAGGCCCGACAGCCGCCGCAGCGCCAGTACGTCAGCCTCGGTCAGCGCGCGGGCCTGCCCCACGTCGGCGAAGCCCATCGCCCGCCAGAACCGGGAAGCCAGCTCCATCGAGACACCAGCCGCGCGGGCCGCCTGGAACGGCGTGTACTGCCGTGGCGACCCCAGGATCAGCTCCTCGATCCGCAGCGCGCTGGGGTCGGGCTCGTCGTCCTCCGGATCATCCCCGCCGGGGCCCTCCGGGGGCGGGTCGTCGGGCCCTTCACCACCGGGACCGCCTGGGGCGCCCACGCCTGGGGCGCCGATGCCTGGTGCGGCGGCGCCTGGTGCGGCGGCGCCCGCTGCCGGGGTCGAGACGTCGGCGCTGGGCGGGGCCGTCGGCGGGGTGCCAGGTGAGGCCCCCGGTTGCGAGCCCTCGGCCGGTGAGAGGTCCACTCCGGGGGGCGGGTCCGTGGCCGGTCCTGGACCCGGACCCGGGGCCGACTCCCCGGCCTGGGCCGGTTCGGGGGGCTCCTGGGTGCCGGGGTCGGGCGCTTGGGCGCGGCCGCCTCCGTCATCGGAATCCGAGGCCGCTCTGCGTTCGGGCATGCCCGGTTCGTCCACGGTCACCGCGGGCTCCCCGCACCCTCCGCGGCGTGGTGTCGCGGCCTCGCGTCGTCCCTGCGCACAGCCCTTCCGTTCCTCTTGCCCTACCTGCTCACGGCCGGAACACCGATGCCGGGTGGCACCCGATGTCACCGCCGCTTGCCCACCATACGGCAGTTGTGCGCTACCTCACTCTTCCGTTGCGGGGCGCAGATGGACGATGTCACCGGCAGCGACCGGACGCTGTACGCCCTGTTCCGTGGCGATGACGAGTCGGCCGTCGCCGTCCACCGCGACGGCCTCCCCGACGAGGGCTTCGCCGTTGCTCTTTGCGGCTTCGCCGCTGCTGGTGCCGCCGCTGCTGTCGCCGCCACTGCCGGTGCCGCCGCCCGGCAGGGTTGCCCGTACGGCTCTGCCGAGCGTTACGCAGCCCGCGGCGTAGGCATCGAGGAGAGCGGTGCCGGTCGCCTGGCCGGTGGCTGCTGGGCTGGTGGCTGTGGCCGTCGGGTCGCCGTTCACCGCCGTCCACCGGCCGTACCAGTCCGCCACGGCACGCAGCACCGCACGCAGCAGCGGATCGCGGTCGGTGCCCCTGGCACCCGCGAGAGCCAGGGAACCGGCAGTGGGCACAGGCAGCTCGTCCTCGCGGAGCGTCACGTTCAGGCCGATGCCGAGGACGACGGACTCCGCGTCGACGCGTTCCGCCAGAATGCCGCCGATCTTGCGCTCGCCGCCCTTTCCTGTGGTCAGCACGTCGTTCGGCCACTTCAGCCCGGTGTCGACGCCCGCCGTTCGGGCGACGGCATTCGCCGTGGCCACCCCGGCCAGCAGCGGAATCCACCCCCAGCGCTCCGGCGGGGGCTCCGGACGGAACAGCACCGAGAAGAACAGTCCTGAGCGGGGCGGGGCCGTCCAGGCGCGGTCGAGGCGGCCCTTGCCCGCCGTCTGCTCCTCCGCGATGAGGACACTGCCCGGTGCGGCTGTGCCTTTTCTGGCGCGGTCGGCGAGTTCCGCGTTGGTCGAGCCGATCGACTCGACGACCTCCAGGGCGGTCCAGAGGGAGTCCTCGCCGAGGAGGGCTTTGCGGAGGGCCGTCTGGTTGAGCGGGGGGCGGTCCAGTTCGGACCAACGCTTGGACGTCATACCGCCAGGCTATTGGCACCCCTCCCCTTCGGGGTGCCCCCGCTTGTGGACGCACGCCCCGTGTGTGTTTCGGCTGCCGCCGACAGGTCGTGTCGGGAGGCGGAGCCGCCCCAACGCCCGTCCGGCGAGGACCCGGGGGTATGGGGGCGGGAGCCCCCATGAACGGAAGAGGTTCAGAGGGCCGGGCCCTCAGCCAATGGAGGCGGCGCCCAGCCGGGCCAGGCCCTCCTCCCGATGGTGGGGCGGCGCAACCGCCGGAGGCTTCAGTGTGGTCAACGACGCACTCCGTAAGCGGCAGGTCGCAGATAGCCTACGGGTCGGTAGCCAACCCGCGACGGTAAGGAGCCCTCCGAGATGTCCTCGCCCAGCGAGACGCCCAGTCCCGACATCGACGACCTCGACATCCACACCACCGCGGGCAAGCTCGCGGATTTCGAACGCCGCACCCAGGAAGCCGTCCACGCGGGCTCCGAACGAGCAGTGGAGAAGCAGCACGCGAAGGGCAAGCTGACCGCGCGCGAGCGCATCGAGCTGCTCCTCGACGAGGGCTCGTTCACGGAGCTGGACGAGTTCGCGCGGCACCGGTCGACCAATTTCGGGCTGGAGCAGAACCGTCCGTACGGGGATGGCGTGGTCACCGGCTACGGCACCGTCGACGGCCGTCCCGTCTGCGTCTTCTCGCAGGACTTCACCATCTTCGGCGGCGCGCTGGGCGAGGTCTACGGCGAGAAGATCGTGAAGGTCATGGACTTCGCGCTGAAGACGGGCTGTCCCGTCGTCGGTATCAACGACGGCGGCGGCGCCCGCATCCAGGAGGGCGTGGCGGCGCTCGGCCTGTTCGCGGAGATCTTCCGCCGTAATACGCACGCCTCCGGCGTGATCCCGCAGATCTCGCTGATCCTGGGGCCGTGCGCGGGTGGTGCGGTCTACTCCCCGGCCATCACGGACTTCACGGTGATGGTGGACCAGACCTCGCACATGTTCATCACGGGGCCCGATGTGATCAAGACGGTCACCGGTGAGGATGTGGGGTTCGAGGAGTTGGGCGGGGCCCGGACCCACAACGCCACCTCAGGCGTGGCGCACCACATGGCGGGGGACGAGAAGGACGCGATCGAGTATGTGAAGGCGCTGCTGTCGTATCTGCCGTCCAACAACCTCTCCGAGCCGCCGGGCTACCCGGAGGACGCGGATCTGGAGACCTCGGAGGAGGACCGGGAGCTCGACGCGCTGATCCCGGACTCGGCGAACCAGCCGTACGACATGCACACGGCGATCGAGCACGTGCTGGACGACGGTGAGTTCCTGGAGACGCAGGCGCTGTTCGCGCCGAACATCGTCACCGGGTTCGGCCGTGTCGAGGGCCAGTCGGTGGGCGTGGTGGCCAATCAGCCGCTGCAGTTCGCGGGCTGTCTCAACATCGACGCGTCCGAGAAGGCGGCGCGGTTCGTGCGTACCTGCGACGCGTTCAACATTCCGGTGCTGACGTTCGTGGACGTGCCCGGCTTCCTGCCCGGTACGGACCAGGAGTACGACGGGATCATCCGGCGCGGCGCCAAGCTGATCTACGCGTACGCGGAGGCGACGGTGCCGCTGATCACCGTGATCACGCGGAAGGCGTTCGGCGGCGCGTACGACGTGATGGGGTCCAAGCATCTGGGCGCCGATCTCAACTTCGCCTGGCCGACGGCGCAGATCGCGGTGATGGGGGCGCAGGGCGCGGTCAACATCCTGCACCGCAAGAAGCTGGCCGCTGCCGGTACGCCTCAGGAGACGGAGGAGCTGCGTGCCCGGCTCACCCAGGAGTACGAGGACGCGCTGCTCAACCCGTATGTGGCGGCCGAGCGCGGCTATGTGGACGCGGTGATCCGTCCGGCGGAGACCCGTCGGCACATCACCCGCGGACTGCGCACGCTGCGTACCAAGCGGGAACAGCTCCCGCCGAAGAAGCACGGCAACATCCCGCTGTGAGGAGGCCGCGATGACGACGGAGTCCATCGGGACCGGGCCCGCGGACGCCGCGGGCGCGGCCGCGCCCGGCGAGCAGCCGATCCGGGTCGTACGGGGCAATCCGACGCCCGAGGAGCTGGCCGCCGCGCTGGCGGTGGTACGGGTGCGCGCTTCGGCCGCTTCGGCCGGTGAGCCGCCGCGTGAGACGCCGAGCGCCTGGTCCGATCCGGCGCGCACCGTGCCGGGGCCGCTGCCGGCGCCCGGTCCCGGCGCCTGGCGCCGAACGTTCTGGCCGGGCTGACACTTCGGAGCGCCCCGGCGCGGCCACCATGGGCGCATGCTGTGGTCCGATCCCCGAGATGAGCCGTCGCCGGAACTGAGCAGGACCCAGGAGAAGGTCAACCGCCTCGGCTGGGTGTTATTGGTGGTCACCGGAGTGGTGATGCTGCTGCTCTTGTCGGTGGCGTACTCGTAGTCGTAGTCGGTCGCGTAGGCGTGAGCGGGGTGCGCGGGGCGTGCGCCGACTCCCTACGATGGCCCGCATGAGTGCTCCGCGTCTTGTACTGGCTTCCGCTTCCCCTGCCCGTCTCGCGCTGCTGCGGCAGGCGGGGATGGCTCCGGAGGTGGTGGTCAGCGGTGTGGACGAGGAGGCGCTGAGCGCCCCGACCCCCGCGCAGTTGGCCCTGGTGCTGGCCGAGGCGAAGGCCGCCGCGGTCGCCGCGCGTGCTGAGGCCGCGGGGGCGCTGGTCGTCGGCTGCGACTCGGTCCTGGAGCTGGACGGGCGGCCGCTGGGCAAGCCGGCGGACGCGGAGGAGGCGACGGCGCGCTGGAAGGACATGCGGGGCCGCTCCGGCGTGCTGCACACCGGGCACTGTGTCGTGGACACGCGCGCCTCGGGCGAGGAGGGGCGCCGCTCGGTGACGGCGTCCACGACCGTGCACTTCGGGGAGCCGAGCGACGAGGAGATCGCCGCCTATGTGGCCAGCGGTGAACCGCTGCACGTGGCGGGCGCGTTCACGCTGGACGGCCGCTCGGGGCCGTTCGTCGACGGCATCGAGGGCGACCACGGCAATGTGCTGGGTCTGTCGCTGCCCACGCTGCGCGGGCTGCTGCGCGACTTGGGCGTGGAGATCACGGACCTGTGGGCTCCGCGCTGACCCCGGAGCCGTCGGCCGGCGGGCCGGCGGCGGGCTGCCCGGCGGGCTCGCCGTACCAGGTCAACGACCAGACGATCAGTCCGAGGACGGTCATCATCACCACGAAGGCGAGCCAGCCGACGAGGCCGACGGAGAAGGCGCCGAGCACCCCGTGCACCACCGCGCAGCTGATCAGCGTGATGCGCCAGAAGCCGCGTGGCGGCACGTCACGGACCGCTGTACGGACGAGGATCAGCGCACAGCCGAGGACGTAGCCGCCGACGAGTACGGCGCCGATCACCGCGGATATCGTCATGGCGCGCGGCTCGATGCCCGCCAGGGACATCTGCTGCGCGTCGGCGACCTTGCCGAGGAAGAGATTGAGGCCCACGAGCACGGCTGCCTCAACCGTGAGGACCAACGCGGTCACCGCGGCCACCGCCCGTCTGCGCCCTGCCACTTGGCCACCTCTTCCGTCGCGTTCCGCCGCGTTCCGTCGTTTTCCGCCGGGTGTTGCGTGCTGGTGCCTGTCGTGCTGTCGGTTCGGTCGTTACTCCAGGTACGTGCTCTTGGCAGGGCGAACGCTACTCACGGGTACAAGCCGGGGCAAGGGAAACGACGCAAAGCAAAATTTCTCCCTTCCAGTCGTAGGGACTCCACAAAGACGAGGCGTTGAGACATACGACTCCGACAGAGAGCTAGCCCACATGCCTGAGGCGGGCGATCCGAGCCCGAATGCGGCGTACCGTGGGACGACGAGGGGAGATCCGGTTCTGCGCGACCCACGGGTGACACTCCGTGTGGGCAAGCTCACGCCCCTTGGCGGGTCGGCGTCAGGTGTCGCCTGTACCTAAACTCAGCTTGTTTCAAGGAGGGAGCCATCGTGCGCAAGGTGCTCATCGCCAACCGCGGCGAAATCGCCGTCCGCGTCGCCCGCGCGTGCCGGGATGCGGGAATCGCGAGCGTCGCCGTCTACGCCGAGCCGGACCGGGACGCGCTGCACGTCCGCGTGGCCGACGAGGCATTCGCCCTGGGCGGTGACACCCCGGCGGCGAGTTATCTGGACTTCGACAAGGTGCTCAAGGCCGCCGCCGACTCGGGCGCCGACGCCGTCCACCCCGGCTACGGATTCCTTTCCGAGAACGCCGACTTCGCGCAGGCCGTCATCGACGCGGGCCTCAACTGGATCGGCCCGCCCCCGCAGGCCATCCGCGACCTGGGGGACAAGGTCGCGGCGCGGCACATCGCGCAGCGCGCCGGCGCGCCACTGGTCGCGGGCACCAAGGACCCGGTCTCGGGCGCCGAGGAAGTCGTCGCGTTCGCCGAGGAGCACGGCCTGCCCATCGCCATCAAGGCCGCCTTCGGCGGCGGCGGGCGCGGCCTGAAGGTCGCCCGCTCCCTGGAGGAGGTCCCCGAGCTGTACGACTCGGCGGTGCGCGAGGCCGTGGCCGCCTTCGGCCGGGGCGAGTGCTTCGTCGAGCGCTACCTGGACCGTCCCCGGCACGTGGAGACCCAGTGCCTGGCCGACAAGCACGGCAACGTGGTCGTCGTCTCCACCCGTGACTGCTCCCTCCAGCGCCGCCACCAGAAGCTGGTCGAGGAGGCCCCGGCGCCGTATCTGACGGACGAGCAGAACGCCGAGCTCTACCGCGCCTCCAAGGCCATCCTGCGCGAGGCCGGCTACGAGGGCGCCGGCACCTGCGAGTTCCTCGTCGGCCAGGACGGCACCATCTCCTTCCTGGAGGTCAACACCCGCCTCCAGGTCGAGCACCCGGTCACCGAGGAGGTCACCGGGATCGACCTGGTCCGCGAGATGTTCCGGATCGCCGACGGCGAGGAGCTCGGCTACGACGATCCCCCGCTGCGCGGTCACTCCTTCGAGTTCCGAATCAACGGCGAGGACCCGGGCCGCAACTTCCTGCCGGCGCCCGGCACCGTCACCACGTTCGCGCCGCCGTCCGGGCCCGGCGTCCGGCTCGACGCCGGTGTGGAGTCCGGCTCGGTGATCGGCCCGGCGTGGGACTCGCTGCTGGCCAAGCTCATCGTCTCCGGCTCCACCCGGCAGCAGGCCCTGCAGCGGGCCGCACGGGCGCTGGACGAGTTCGAGGTGACCGGTATGGCCACCGCGATCCCCTTCCACCGCACGGTGGTTCGGGACGCCGCCTTCGCGCCGGAGGTCAACGGCCGCGAGGGCGAGCCCTTCGACGTCCACACGCGGTGGATCGAGACGGAGTTCGTCAACGACATCAAGCCGTTCGCGGCTCCCACCGCTGGAGAGACCGACGAGGAGGAGAGCGCCGGTCGCGAGACCGTCGTCGTCGAGGTCGGCGGCAAGCGCCTGGAGGTCTCCCTCCCGTCCTCGCTGGGCATGCCGCTGGCGCGGGCCGCCGTCGAGGGTGGGGCGCGCAAGCCGCGGCGGAAGGCCGCCAAGAAGTCCGGCTCCGCCGCTTCGGGCGACTCGCTCGCCTCTCCCATGCAGGGCACCATCGTCAAGGTCGCCGTCGAGGAGGGCCAGCGCGTCGAGGAGGGTGAACTCATCATCGTCCTGGAGGCGATGAAGATGGAGCAGCCGCTGAACGCGCACCGCTCCGGCACGGTGAAGGACCTCCGCGCCGAGATCGGTGCCTCGGTCACCTCGGGCGCCGTCATCTGCGAGATCAAGGACTGACGCCTCGGCTTCTGGCGCGGCGGTGCCGAACCGGCCCCGGCCGGTGAGTCCGGCACCGCCGGTCACGCGGATCGTGGCTGATCACCGCCGCGGCGGGAAGAAGTGCGGGGTCGCACAACGAGGGTGCCGGTGGGGTCCGTCTCGACCCGGGCTCCGAAGGGGGTGCTGATCCGGTCCAGGGTGACCCGCAGCCACTCGGTGTCCGCGGGCGAGGCCCGCACCAGTCGCATCCGGCGGGCCTGGAAGGGGATCAGCCGTACGTCGGACGCCGATCCGGTCTCCGTGTCGAGCGTGACGGTGTGGAGCAGGCGCAGATCGTCGCGGTAGGCGGCGTGGCCGCTGATGCCCTCGTAGTCGTCGATGAAGTCCCCGCAGCCGTAGAGGACGGGCCTGCCCCGGTAGAGCTCGACGGGGCGCGGGTGGTGCGAGGAGTGGCCATGGACCAGGTCCACGCCGCCGTCGATCAGCGCGTGCGCGAACCGCACCTGCTCGGGCGGCACCTCGTAGCCCCAGTTCGAACCCCAGTGGACCGAGGCGACGGCGAGGTCGCCGGCGCCTTTCGACCCGGCCAACTGGCCGCAGACGTCCGCCGCGTCCGCCGGTGACGCCTCCAGTACGAGACGCAGCCCGGGCCGCTGGTCCGTCGCGGCCCAGTGCCCGGGGATGCCGCTGGACGGCGACCCCACCGAGCCGACGAGCACCCGGCCGCCGCCCGCGCCGACCGGCGCTGTCGCCGGGGTCCGGGCCTCGGCCGCGTTCCGGCCCGCGCCCGCTGTCCGCAGCCCGGCCTCGGAGAGGGTGTCGAGGGTTTCCAGCAGACCGGCGACGCCGAAGTCGAGCACGTGGTTGTTGGCCAGTACGGTCACCTCGGGCCGGGCGACGGCGAGCGCCGCCACATTGGCGGGGCTCATCCGGTAGTGCACGTCCTTGCACGGGGCGAAGTCGCCGCTGCGCGTGACGCTGGTCTCCAGGTTGCAGATCCGTACGTCGGGAGCCAGCTCGTCGAGCGTGCGCAGGGCCTCGCCCCAGGGCCAGGCGAAGTCGGCCGGGCGCGGCACCGGGCCGTTCTCCGCCTCGGCGAGTTCCAGATAGACCCCGGCGTCCCGCACGCAGGGTTCTCGCAGTGCGGGGTCACCGGGGTACGGCAGGATCTGGTCGACGCCACGCCCCAGCATGACGTCGCCGGTCAGAGCGAGTGTCACCGCGTTCCCGGACACGTTTCCCACGGTAATGGACCCGCCCCGTCAGGGGCGCGGGGAACTGCGCGACCAGCCACAACGCGCCCGCAGCCCGCAGACAACAGACAGGGGCACCGCCTCACCGGCGTAAGGGCCTACCGCCGTCTGGGCGCCAGGTCAGCCACGCGGGGTGGGCCCGCGGCGGCCGAGCGCAGATGGGTGGGGGTGCCCTGGTTCGGGCTGCCTCCCTGGGCAGCGGCCCGGCGCGGGGTGGGCATGGGGACTTCGGAGCGCCCCCTCTCGGGCGCGGCGGGCGAGGTCCCGGCCACGGCGACCTGCACGCCGTGGTCGGCCAGCGCCTGCAGCTCGGTCTCGGCACGTTCGTCGTGCGGCGGCGGCTCGTCCGTCACCAGTCGGGTGATCACATCCGTTGGCACCGTCTGGAACATGGTGTCGGTCCCCAGCTTGGTGTGGTCGGCGAGGACCACCACCTCGCCGGCCGCCTGCACCAGTGCCCGGTCCACGCTCGCGGAGAGCATGTTGGAGGTGGACAGGCCGCGTTCGGCCGTCAGCCCACTGCCGGACAGGAACGCGCGGGAGACCCGCAGCCCCTGCAGCGACTGCTCGGCGCCGCTGCCGACCAGCGCGTAGTTGGAGCCGCGCAGGGTGCCGCCGGTCATCACCACCTCGACCCGGTTGGCGTGCGCCAGGGCCTGCGCCACCAGCAGCGAGTTGGTGACGACGGTCAGTCCTGGCACTCTTGCGAGCCGTCGTGCGAGTTCCTGGGTCGTCGTACCGGCTCCGACGACGACGGCCTCGCCCTCCTGTACGAGGCCCGCGGCGAGGTCGGCGATGGCCGTCTTCTCCGCGGTGGCCAGGTGCGATTTCTGGGGGAAGCCGGATTCCCGGGTGAAGCCTCCCGGCAGCACGGCTCCGCCGTGACGGCGGTCGAGGAGTCCTTCGGCCTCCAGCGCCCGTACGTCACGGCGCACGGTCACCTCGGAGGTCTGGACGACGCGGGCGAGCTCGCGGAGCGAGACCGCTCCGTTGGCGCGCACCATTTCAAGGATCAATTGACGACGTTCCGCAGCGAACACGGGACTGACAGTAACGCGGACGACCGTCTGCTTTCAGCGCTATGCGCCGATTAACAGAAGTTGTTCGTACGGCGACGCTCAACGTGGTATAGGGGATCGTTCCGGACAGAGCCTTTTCGTTCGGCTCCGGGCGCCCGACGTCAGTGCAGCTCGGCCATCTTGCGAGTGTGCAGTTGGCGGGCCACCTCGGCGATGGAGCCGGTGAGCGAGGGATAGACCGTGAACGTGTTCGCGATCTGCTCGACGGTCAGATTGTTGTCAACCGCGATCGAGATCGGATGGATCAGCTCACTGGCCCGCGGTGCGACGACCACACCGCCGACGATGATCCCGGTGCCCGGCCGGCAGAACAGCTTCACGAAGCCGTCCCTGATGCCCTGCATCTTCGCGCGCGGGTTGCGCAGCAGCGGGAGCTTGACGACCCGCGCCTCGATCGCGCCCTTGTCGACGTCCGCCTGGGAGTAGCCGACGGTCGCGATCTCGGGGTCGGTGAACACGTTCGCCGAGACCGTCCTGAGGTCGAGCGGGTTCACCGTATCGCCGAGGAAGTGGTACATCGCGATCCTGCCCTGCATGGCCGCGACAGAGGCCAGCGCGAGGACACCGGTGCAGTCGCCCGCCGCGTAGACGCCGGGGGCCGAGGTGCGGGAGACCTTGTCGGTCCAGATGTGGCCCGACTCCTTGAGCCGGACCCCGGCCTCCTCCAGGCCCATGTCCGTGGTGTTCGGAATGGCGCCGACCGCCACCAGGCAGTGGGTACCGGTGATCGTCCGGCCGTCCTGGAGCGTGACCTCCACCCGGTCGTCCTCGGTCCGTCCCTCCTTGCCCGCCTTCGGCGAGGAGGGTCCCTGATTGGAGGCGGGCACCCGTTTCGCGGAGGCCGCACGGGAGCGGCTCATCACGTTCATCCCGCGCCGCCGGAAGACGTCCTCCAGCACCGCTGCCGCGTCCGGGTCCTCGCCGGGCAGCACCCTCTCACGCGAGGAGACCAGGGTGACCTGGGAGCCGAGGGCCTGGTAGGCGCCGGCGAACTCGGCTCCGGTGACGCCGGAACCGATGACGATGAGCTCCTCGGGCTGCTCGGTGAGGTCGTAGAGCTGCGTCCAGTTCAGAATGCGCTCGCCGTCCGGGCGGGCGTCCGGGATCTCGCGCGGGTGGCCCCCGGTGGCGATCAGCACGGCGTCAGCGGTGAGCTGCTCCTGGCTGCCGTCGGCCGCCGTGACGGTGACGACGCGGGAGCCGTCGGCCGCCTGGCCGGGCTCCAGCCTGCCGCGGCCGCGCACGACGCGGCCCCCCGCGCGGGTGACCGAGGCGGTGATGTCGTGCGACTGGGCGAGGGCGAGGCGTTTGACCCGGCGGTTGACCTTGCGGATGTCGACGCCGACGACGCGGGCCGGGTCGTCGGGGTCGTGGGTGTTGTCCTCGACCCGGATGCCGAGCTCCTCGTACGAGGAGTCGAAGTTGGTCATCACCTCGGCGGTGGCGATCAGCGTCTTGGACGGTACGCAGTCGGTGAGCACCGAGGCGCCGCCGAGGCCGTCGCAGTCGACGACGGAGACCTCCGCGCCGAGCTGCGCAGCCACCAGGGCCGCTTCGTATCCGCCAGGGCCGCCGCCGATGATCACGATCCGAGTCACATGCTCCATTGTCCCGCACCCGTCATGACTCCCGCGCGGTGGGGGCTCCCTCCCCCGCGGGACGGAGCGTGCGCGGTTCCCGTGGAGCTCCCGGGAGAGCTCCCCGTGAGGGGGAACCTTCTGGAAGGAAGGGCGCCGCTACTCTCGAAGGATGTCGCTCTACGCCGCGTACGCCGGCAATCTCGACGCCCGTCTGATGGCTCGCCGTGCTCCGCACTCTCCGCTGCGGGGTACCGGCTGGCTCACGGACTGGCGGCTCACCTTCGGGGGCGAGCACATGGGGTGGGACGGGGCGCTGGCCACGATCGTGGAGGCGCCGCGCTGCCAGACCTTTGTGGCGCTGTACGACATCGCGCCGATGGACGAGGACTCCGTGGACCGGTGGGAGGGCGTCGGGCTGGACATATACCGGCGGATGCGGGTGCGGGTGCACACCATGGAGGGCGAGGAGCCCGCGTGGTGTTTCGTCCTCAACGGTTACGAGGGCGGTCTGCCCTCGGCCCGCTACCTGGGGGACATCGCGGACGCCGCGGAGTCGGCGGGGGCGCCGCACGACTATGTGATGGAGATCCGTAAGCGACCCTGCTGAGGCGCTGCGCCGGCCGGGGCCGATGGGCTGGTGAGGGGGTGCCCCTTGCTGACCGTTGCAGGCTGCGGGTGCGTTGTGGTGGCGCGCGCAGTTCCCCGCGCCCCTGAATGGCTGCCCCGCGAAGCTTGGGCAAGGGTGGAGCCTGGCAGATGGCACCGTCGCTGGAGCCTTGGGGCCGTGTGTTCGTCCGGACTTGCGTCCCACGTCTACGCGCGTAGGCGATAACGGGCTACCCTCGTCGCGTGAACGCTTCTGCCACGACGCACAACGCCGACGACCCTTACCGCTCCGCCGAGGAGGCCGCGGCCAAGCTGCGGGCCCTGACCGGCGAGGACAGTCACGATGTGGCCCTCGTCATGGGCTCGGGCTGGGTGCCCGCCGCCGACACGCTCGGAGTGGCCGACCACGAACTCGCGGTCACCGAGCTGCCGGGGTTCCCGCCCCCGACCGCGGCCGGACATGCCGGCAAGATCCGCTCGCACCGGGTGGGCGACAAGCGCGCGCTCGTCTTCCTCGGCCGTACGCACGCGTACGAGGGCCGCGGTGTCGCGGCTGTCGCGCACGGGGTGCGCACAGCCGTGGCGGCGGGCTGCAAGACGATCGTCCTGACCAACGGCTGCGGCGGGCTGCGCCCTGGCATGCGGCCGGGTCAGCCGGTACTGATCAGCGACCACATCAATCTGACCGCTACCTCCCCCATCGTCGGCGCCAACTTCGTCGACCTGACCGACCTGTACTCGCCCCGGCTGCGGGCGCTGTGCAAGGAGATCGACCCGACGCTCGAAGAGGGCGTCTACGTCCAGTTCCCCGGGCCGCACTACGAGACGCCGGCCGAGATCGGTTTCGTCCGGGCGATCGGCGGAGACCTGGTGGGCATGTCCACCGTCCTGGAGGCCATCGCCGCACGTGAGGCCGGGGCCGAGGTGCTGGGGGTGTCCCTGGTGACCAACCTCGCCGCCGGGATGACGGGTGAGCCCCTCAACCACGAAGAGGTCCTCCAGGCCGGCCGGGACTCGGCGGTGCGGATGGGGACGCTGCTCGGCGAGGTGCTGAAGCGGCTCTAGCCCTCCCGTTCGGTTCCCCCTGCGCGACTCCCACCGCGCGGCTCCCACCGTGCCCCCACCGTGAAAGGCAGGATCAAGAAGATGAGCGACGGCCTGCGGGACGACGAAGCGCTGCTCGCCCGGGCCCGTGACTGGCTGGCCGAGGACCCGGACCCGGAGACCCGTGAGGAGCTCGCCAAGCTGGTCGAGGCCCGGGAGCCGGCCGAGTTGCGGGACCGGTTCTCCGGCACCCTCCAGTTCGGCACGGCGGGCCTGCGTGGCGAGCTGGGTGCGGGTCCGATGCGGATGAACCGCGCTGTCGTCATCCGCGCGGCCGCCGGAATCACCGCGTATCTGCGGGGCCGCGCGACCGGGGGCGAGGCGCCGCTCGTGGTGATCGGGTACGACGCGCGGCACAAGAGCGCCGACTTCGCGCGGGACACCGCTGCCGTGGTGGTCGGCGCCGGGCTGCGTGCGGCGATGCTGCCCGAGCCGCTGCCCACGCCGGTGCTGGCGTTCGCCGTACGGCACCTGGGTGCCGCCGCCGGGATCATGGTCACCGCCAGCCACAACCCGCCGCGCGACAACGGCTACAAGGTCTATCTGGACGACGGGCTGCAGATCGTGCCGCCCGCGGACGCGGAGATCGCCGACGAGATCGCGTCCGTCGGTCCGCTGGACGGCGTACCGCGTCCCGATTCGGGCTGGCAGGTGCTCGGCGACGACGTACTGAACGCCTACCTCGCGCGGACCGGCGTCGTGCTCACCGAGGGTTCGCCGCGCGAGGTGCGGGTCGTGCACACCGCCATGCACGGGGTCGGACACCGTACGGCACAGCTCGCCTTCGAGCGTGCGGGCTTCCCCGCGATCGTCCCGGTGCCCGAGCAGGCCGAGCCGGACCCGGACTTCTCCACCGTCGCCTTCCCCAATCCGGAAGAGCCAGGCGCGATGGACCGCGCGTACGCCACCGCGCGCGTCTGGGAGGCCGAGCACGGCGAGCGCCCTGACGTGATCATCGCCAACGACCCGGACGCGGACCGCTGCGCCGTCGCCGTGCCGGACGCCGCGGCCGGGAGCGGGTGGCGGATGCTGCGCGGCGACCAGGTGGGCGCCCTGCTGGCCACCCACCTGATCCACAAGCACGCCGAGGGCACGTTCGCGACGACCATCGTCTCCTCCTCGCTGCTCTCCCGGATCGCCGAGGCAGCGAAGCTGCCGTACACCGAGACACTGACCGGCTTCAAGTGGCTGGCCCGGGTCGAGGGGCTGCGGTACGGCTACGAGGAGGCGCTGGGCTACTGCGTTGACCCCGAGGGGGTCCGCGACAAGGACGGCATCACGGCGGCGCTGCTCGTCGCCGAGCTGGCGGCCGGGCTGAAGCAGACCGGGCGCACGCTGTCCGGGCTGCTGGACGACCTGGACGTCGAGTACGGCGTCCACGCGACCGACCAGCTCTCGGTGCGGGTCGCCGACCTGTCGCTGATCGCCTCGGGGATGCGGCGGCTGCGCGCCGAACCGCCCACAGCGCTGGGCGGGCTGGCCGTGGCACAGGCCGAGGACCTGACCGACGGCAGCGCGTCGCTGCCGCCCACGGACGGGCTGCGCTACCGCCTCGCGGGAGCTGAGGGGGTCGAGGGCGGCCGCGTCGTCGTACGGCCCAGCGGCACGGAGCCCAAGCTCAAGTGCTATCTGGAGGTCGTCGTCCCGGTCGGTGGAAAGGCGGAGCTGGCCGACGCGCGGAAACGGGCGGCCGAGGTGCTGGACCGGTTCAAGGCGGACCTGAAGCGGGCCACGGGCCTCTGAGCGGGAGCCCCGGAGGCCCGGAGCACCGGGGGCCTGGAGGCCCGAAGTGCCGACGCCCCGGCGCAGACTCGGCGAAGGCTCGAGG
>NZ_JAFFZN010000047.1 GCF_017676385.1 Streptomyces spirodelae | reverse complement strand
ACTCCGCATGCGGCACACCGCTGAGGCGTCGTCAGCGCTCCTGGTAGACGAGCCAGACCTGACCGCGGTCGAAGGGCATCCGCTCGCCGTTCGAGAGGGTGTAGGTGGTGTCACTCGTCGCGCTCTCGCGCTCCCACTTCGTGGTGAACGCCTTTCCGTCGCGCAGTACGGTCGCCTCGCCGCTGCCCACGGTCTCGATGTAGGGCGTCTTGCCGCTGGAGTCCGGCGGCATCTCCGTCTTCTGGATGATCACCGTCTTGCCGCCGAGCCGCTTCCCCGAGGTGCCCTTCGCCGGCTCGCCGTCGAAGGAGACCAGCCAACGTCCCTCGTTGGCAGACCAGTTGAAGGTGGTCCGTGAGGAACCGTAGTCCACGGTCTGTTCACCGGTAGGTGTCCCACCGCTCGGCTCGGCGCCGAAACGGAAGCCGATGTCTTCGGCCTTGCTCGCTTTCGGGGCCTTTTCGAGGAGCTTGTCGGGGTGACCGTAGAGGTTGTGCGGCGGCTCGTTGTCACCACCGCGCTCGTAGGCGTCCGGGTGGTCGTCGTGGGACACCCCGTACAGCGGCGACTTCTTGATCTTCTCAACGACCGCAGCGCGCGCCCCCGAGTAGGCGAGCGCGGGGCGCTGGAACATCCGCATCTGTTCGACGTTGTACTCGCGGGCGCTGCGCACGGGGCCCAGCGATTCGGGGTAGTGGCTGGAATAGACCGCGAACACCCTGCCCAGTCCGCCCTCGACCTTCTCGACGCCGACGATGTCGGCGTCTTCGAGCGCGGTCTGCGGGCGTGCGTCCTTGTGGTTGTCGATCTTCACGGCGAGCACCGGGTTCCGCTGGGCAGGAAGACCGGTGAACGGTGAGGTGGACGCGGCATCGTGCCGTTCCGGGGCGGCGCCCTCGTCGTTGCCGTAAGCGGCGAACGACGGCGTGGCCGCGGCGGCACCCGCCAGCCCGCCGACGAGGGCCAGTGCGGCTGCCAGACGGACACGGCGGCGTGCGGGTATGTGTGGGGAGCCCTTCGAACCGCCGGCGGAGGAAGGTGAGGGGGAGCTGCCTGCCATGAACAGACCTCCTGTGGGGGGAAATCCTGCTGGAGGAGCCCACCCCACCCTTCCCGCTCCGGCGCCGTCAATACCCGAAGCAGCAGCCGGTCACTTCGTCAGTGCGTGCCAACTAGCGTGATTTCAGGACGTGTTGGTGTTTCCCTTCGCTTGCGGTCCCGAGCCGCGCACCCGACGCGGGTCATCAGCCCGGAGGCCCGGCAGACCGGCAGACCGGCAGACCGGCAGACCGGCAGACCGGTCACTCGACCACGAGTTCGACCGGTATGTTGCCGCGCGTCGCGTTGGAGTACGGGCACACCTGATGCGCCTGCTCGACGAGCGTGCGGCCCGTCTCGCCGTCGAGGCCGTCGGGGAGCTCCACCCGCAGCGTCACGGCGAGGGCGAAGCCCTCCCCCTGCTTGCCGATGCTGACCTCGCCGGTGACGGCGGCCTCGGAGACATCGACCTTCGCCCGCCGGCCGACGACACCCAGAGCGCTGGCAAAGCACGCCGCGTAGCCGGCGGCGAAGAGCTGCTCCGGGTTGGTGCCCAGGCCGCTGCCGCCCATCTCCCGCGGCGGGGCGAGCTGGACGTCCAGCTTGCCGTCGGAGGCGACGGCTCGCCCCTCCCGGCCGTGCGTGGCGGTGGCGACAGCGGTGTAGAGCGCGTCCATGGAAAGACCATCCCTCTCGATGACAGATCGGCGGTGCGGCCCGTCCAGGCCACCCCGGACCACAAGGAGAGCACACAATTAAATTGTGCACAACTCTAAAGTTCGCAGCAGGTACGCTGGGATCATGAACCCGTTGCCGACACCCACCGACGTACCGGAGGAGGACTTCCTCCGGCTGGACCGCCAGATCTGCTTCTCCCTCAACGCAGCGTCACGGGCATTCGGCAGCGTCTATCGCGTGCTGCTGAAGGACCTGGGTCTCACCTATCCGCAGTACCTGGTGATGCTCGTGCTGTGGGAACACGGCGAGGTGTCGGTCAAGAGCCTGAGCGCACAGCTGCGGCTCGACTCCGGCACCCTGTCGCCGCTCCTCAAGCGGCTGGAGGCAGCAGGACTCGTCCGGCGCGAGCGCTCCGCACAGGACGAACGCTCGGTCCAGGTGCGTCTCACCGAGGCGGGCGGACAGCTGCGCGAGCGCGCCCTGCGCGTCCCACGACGGATCGCGGCAGCCGCGGGCTTCGACGCGGCCGAGGCCGCCGAGCTGCGTGCCCGGCTCGACAAGCTCACCCAGGCGCTCGACGCCGCCGTCGCCGACGAGGCAGCCCTGCTCGGCGGAGACGGGACAGCTCTGCTCGGCCGAGAGGAGTCCGCACCCTGATGAGCGGCCCTCGATCGGTGGACCGCGCGCTCGAACTGCTGGACGCGGTGGCCGAAGCACCCGGACCGGTGAGCGCCAAGACACTCGCACGGCAGTGCGGCTGCTCCCTCTCGACCGTCTACCATCTGCTCGCTCCGCTCATCGAGCGCGGCCATGTGCTGCGCGGCCCCGACGGGTACAGCCCGGGCCCGCGCGTGCCGGCGCTGCACCGCTCCTTCCGGCGCCACCACAGCGTCGACGCCCAAGCCGCGGCGCTGCTCCCCCGGATACGCCGGGCCACCGGCGCCGAGGCGTACTTCACCACCTACCGGGACGGGCAGATCACCGTCATCGACAGCACCACGCCTCTCACGGCCACCGACCCCTTCGCGCCCGGTCCCGAGACAAGGGCGCACGCCACCGCGCACGGCAAGGCCCTGCTCGCCCAGCTCCCGCGCGCGGCGCGGCGCCGCTATCTCACCGACCACGGCATGGCACGGCACACCGACCGCACCATCACCGACGAGGCGCGCTTCGAGGCCGAGCTCGCCCGAGTGCGCGACCGGGGCCTGGCCGTCTCCGTGGGCGAGGCCGACCCGGCCCACACCTGCCTGGCCGTACCTCTGCCCGGCCGCCCGGACGCCGCGCCCGCCGCGCTGTCCGTCTCGCTGCCGCGCCGGCTCTTCCAGCTCCGGCACACCGAGGCCGGCGCAGCGCTGCTGCGCGCGGCCGCCGCGTTTCCGACGGCGTCGGAATGAGGGTCTGCCCGGCTGGCCGAACGGCGCGGCGCGCCCCATGCTGGCGGCATGATCTTCACCGCCGTACGTTTCGCAGTCCGTCCCGAGTACGCCGACGAGTGGCTCTCCCTGGTGGGCCCCTTCACCGAGGCGACACGCGCCGAACCGGGCAACCTCTTCTTCGACTGGTCACGCGACGCCGACGACCCGAACCGCTTCACCCTGCTGGAAGCCTTCGCCGACGACGCAGCAGGCGCGGCACACGTCGAGTCCGAGCACTTCAAAGCGGGCCTGGAGACCATGTCCACAGCGATCGCCGAGACCCCGCGGATCATCAACGTGAACATCCCCGACCAGCACGGCTGGGGAACCATGGCCGAACTGACACCCAAGCCGTAGGGCTGTCACATACCCGGGCGAGGGCTGCACGTACCCGTACGGGGCCGCGCCCAGTCAGTGGCGGGGGCGGCGGGGCTACTCCGCGCGCGGTGCGGCCTTCTCGTTCTCCTGGAGCCGCTTCTCCTTGAGGCGTGCCGCCTCCTTGCGCACCTCGGCCTGGGTGGCGCGCTCCCTGCGCAGCCACTCCGGGCTCTCGTTCTTCAGGGCCTCGATCTGCTCGGTGGTGAGCGGTTCGGTCACTCCGCCGCGTACCAGACCGGAGGTGGAGACGCCCAGCTTCGCCGCGACCACAGGGCGGGGGTGCGGGCCGTTGCGCCGCAGTTCCCGCAGCCACTCGGGCGGATCGGCCTGGAGCGCGTTCAGCTCGTCGCGCGAGACGACACCCTCCTGGAACTCCTCGGGGGTGGCATCGAGGTACACACCCAGTTTCTTGGCCGCGGTCGCGGGCTTCATCGTCTGGGTGTTCTTGTGCGACGTCATGGGCTCCAGCATATCGATCGTGTGTGCCGCCCAGGACCACGCCCGGTAACCTGGCCAGGTGACAGGCTCAGACGCACCCCCTTCGTTCCGGCTCGGTTACGTCCCGGGCGTGACCCCCACCAAGTGGGTGCGGATCTGGGAGGAGCGGCTGCCCGACATCCCGCTGCACCTCGTCGGGCTGTCCGCAGCCGAGGCCCCCGACGTCCTGCGCGGCGGCGGCGCCGACGCCGGCTTCGTCCGGCTGCCGATCGACCGTACGGACCTGAGCGTCATCCCTCTCTACACCGAGACGACGGTGGTCGTGGTCCCCAAGGACCACGTCGTGACGGCAGCGGACGAGGTGACCGCCGAGGAGCTGGCCGACGAGCTCGTGCTGCACCCCCTCGACGACACACTCGACTGGGAGCGCCCACCGGGCCGGCACGCGCAGGAGCGTCCCGCCACCACGGCGGACGCCGTCCAACTGGTGGCGGCGGGCGTCGGACTGCTCGTCGTCCCGCAGTCGCTCGCCCGGCTGCACCACCGCAGGGACCTCACCTACCGGCCGCTCACGGATGCCCCGCAGTCCCAGGTCGCGCTCTCGTGGCCCCAGGAGCGGACCACCGACATGGTGGAGGACTTCATCGGCATCGTCCGCGGCCGCACCGTCAACAGCTCCCGGGGCCGCCGCCCCGCCCCTGCGCAGCCGAAGGAGAAGCGCCCGGCGGCCGAGGGCGCCCGGCGAAAGCCGGCGCCCCCCAAGCCGGCCGGGAAGGGCCGCGGTAGACGTACCGGCTCCGGGGGCGGCAAGCCCGGCAAACGAGGCAGACCGCGCCGCCGTTGACAGCGCCACGGTGGCCGAGCGAGCCGGACCCGGCCCTCCCCTCCCCTCCCCTCCCCTCCCCTCCCCCGGAGAGCGCCTACACCACGGCGCCTGAACTGTCCCTGTCGCGGTGCCGATCGTGATCGGCGCGCTCGGGGTGTGGCCGGGGCCGCCACCGTTCCAGTACGGCGGCCATCGGTGTCGCCGTCAGGACCGTGGAGGCCGTTCCGACCACCACTCCGGCCAGCAGGGCCACCGAGAAGTCGGTCAGCGAGTCGCCGCCCAGCAGCGCCAGGGCGACCAGGATGAACAGCGCGCCCATCCCGGTGTTCACGGTGCGCGGCAGGGTACGGGCCACGGCGGCGTCGGCCAGCTGAGGCAGCGGGGTCGCGCGGTCCGCACGGCGCATACCGCGCAGCCGGTCGAGCACCACCACGGTGTCGTTGACCGAATAGCCGACGACGGTGAGCAGCGCGGCCAGGAAGACGCTGTCGACCGGCTTGCCCAGCCAGGCGAACAGCCCCACCACCAGCAGGACGTCCTGCGCCATCGCTGCGACGGCGGCCGTGGCGAACGTCCAGCGGAACCTGACGCTCAGATACAGCAACTGGGCGCCGACGGCGATGGACAGCGCGATCAGGGCCTTGCGCCGCAGCTCGCTGCCGAGGCTGGGCCCCACCAACTCGTCCCGTTCGACCGAGACGTGGCCGCCGGCCGGCTCCAGTCCCTCGCGGATACGCTCCCGTTCCGCGTCGGTGAGCTTCTCGGTCCGTACGGAGACGCCCCCGTCGCCCGCCTCCTGCACCACCGCGCGCGGGAACCCCGCGTCCGCCACGGCCCGGCGTGCGGTGTCGGCGTCGACGGCCTTGCTGGTGCTGTACTCCACCATCCGGCCACCGGTGAACTCCACACCGAACTCCAGCCCACGAAGTCCGATCCCGGCGAGGGCCACCAGCACCAGTCCAGCCATGACGGTCAGCCACCGGCGGGGCCGGCGGGCGAGGCGGGGCCGGCGCGCCGTGAGCCGGTCGCGCAGCCGGGAGGAGCCGGCGAGGCCGGTCAGTGCCGGCCGCCGTCGCACCCGGCTGCGGCGCACGGCCCACTCGACGAGCACCCGGGTGATCACCATGGCGGAGACCATCGAGGCGAGGACCCCCAGCGAGAGGGTCACACCGAAGCCCTTGACCGGCCCCGTGGCGAAGAAGAACAGCAGCCCGGCGGCCAGCAGCGTGGTGACATTCGAGTCGATGACAGCGGTGTACGCCTGGCGGAACCCGGTGCGCAGCGCGCGCCGGAGGTCCCGCTCCTGCCGCGGCTTGTCCGGGCGCGGGCGCGGGCGGTTGTACTCCTCGCGGGCCCGTTCGAAGACGAGCACGTTGGCGTCGACGGCCATGCCGATGGCGAGCACGAATCCGGCGAGCCCCGGCAGCGTCAGCGTGGCGCCCAGCGCGACGAGCGCCGCGTAGGAGATCAGGCCGTAGGCGCCAAGGGCGAGGGTGGCCAGTGCGCCCAGCAGCCGGTAGACGACGGTGATGAACACCGCCGTGAACAGCAGTCCGATGACCGCCGCCTGTGCACTGGCCCGGATGGCGTCGGCGCCCAGCGTCGGCCCGACGGTCTGCTGCTCGATCACCTCGACCGGTACGGGCAGCGCGCCGCCCTTGATGAGTGCGGCCAGCTCCTTGGCCTCGTCGTCGCCGAAGCCACCGGTGATCTGGGTTGATCCGCCGGTGATCCCCGTGCGGCAGGGCACGCTGTCCTGGATGCGGGGCGCGGAGACGATCCGGTCGTCCAGCACGATCGCCACCCGCCGCTGCGGCGCGTCCGCCGGGCGGCAGGCGGCCTGCCCTGTCAGTCGCGCCCACTTGTCGGCTGCTCCGCCCCGGAAGTCGACGGTGACGCTCCAGCCGCTGCCCTGCGCGGTGTCGAGCTGCGGCTCGGCGTTCTTCACCCCCTCACCGGTCAGCGCGGCCGGCCCCAGCCGCAGCGCGGCCCGCTTGTCGTCCGGATCGGGCAGGACGCGGGAGCCGTCCTCGCCCTTCCCGGGCCGGGCCTTGTCGTGCGGCCGTCGCTCGGTCACCTCCTCGACCGGATGGAAGGTCAGCTGTGCGGTTCGGCCGATCACCTCGGCCGCCTCCCTGGGGTCCTGCACCCCGGGCAGTTCGACGAGAATCCGGTTCTCGCCCGCCCGGGACAGCGACGGCTCGGCCACGCCGAGGGCGTCGACGCGCTGCCTGAGCACCTCCAGCGCGCGGTCGGTGGCGGCCTGGTCGGCCCGCACGCCGGGGCCGTCCCGGGTTTCGAGGACGATGTGCGTTCCGCCCTTGAGGTCCAGCCCCAGCCGGGCCGGGGTGGTCAGGGCGAAGAAGAGGGAGACTCCTACGACGACGAGCGCGAGCAGCGCGCGCCACAGCGGCGCGCGGGAACGGTGCTGAGCACCGGCGGTACGGGTGGTGCGGCGGGGCGTACGGGACAAGACCACTCCAGGCTGAAGAGGCACCGCGCGGCATACGCGGCGCACAGGGCAGCCGACCGCCCCCTTCCGCACTGCCCGCCCGTGGCGGAGCCACGGGCGGCACCCGGAGTGCACCGGGGCACCACCCGTGCCCGTCGCGGCACTCGGGCCCGGCGGCGCCGATGGCAGGGCAGGCCCCTCGTGCGGGTTCGGGGAACGCGTACGCGAACGAGCTGACGGCGCGGGAACGTGCCGCAGGCAGGGTGCGGAGGAGAGCCGGCCGACTCGGTCAGACGGCGAGTGGTGGCAGGGGCGGGCCCCGGCTGGTGCGCGGATCGTGCGCGGAGCGCGGCGGCGCCCGCTCCTGCGAGGGGGCGGCCGCCGAGCGGCCGAGGAGCGGCGCGGGCGCGAAGGGCGAGGCGGCGGTCGGGAGGGCAGGCGGGTGGGGCGGCTGGCCGTTCGGCCGCACCTCGTGGACGGCCGTCGCCGCGGCCCCGTGCGCCACCGCCTTGGTGGCCTTGGCCGTGGCTTCGTGCACCACCGCCCTGCGCCAGGTGTCGGGCCGGACGGGGGCGGAAGAGCCACCGGAGCCCTGAGGTGCTCCCCGGTCCGCCGCCACGATCCCGGACGACGGCACGCCCGGCTGCGCGGGAGTCGCCGGCACGGCGCCCGTCAGGAGCAGCAGAGCGCCCCAGACGAGGGCGAGGGCCGCGGACGCGGAACGGCGCGGGGACAGAGGCCGCGAGCTCGGCTGCATGGTCCCTCCCCGTCGAACTCCGTGGCCGGTTGCCGGTGCCGGGCAGTCTACGCGGGGGCAGCGACCCCGGAGCACTCGCGGCACCGACCGCCGTTACGCAAGATTCACCTCTATGTATTGACGGCCATTCATCCGGACCCCAGCATGAATACGCCCATACAAAGCCGCGGTGCCACGGAGCCCGCGGCCCGCTGAATCGCGGAACCGGGTGTGCGCGAAGAACGCGAAAGAAGGTGCAGCGAATGGCCGGTGTGGTGGAGCGTCGCTCGATCGACGTGGTCCCGGACGCGGAGCGACACGGCAGGGCGTTCAGCCAGTTCACTCTCTGGCTGGGTGCCAACCTCCAGATCACGGCCGTCGTGACGGGCGCCCTCGCCGTCGTCTTCGGCGCCCCGGCCTTCTGGGCGGTGTTCGGGCTGCTGCTGGGCAATCTCCTCGGCGGAGCGGTCATGGCGCTGCACTCGGCGCAGGGTCCCCGGCTGGGGCTGCCGCAGATGATCTCCAGCCGCGCCCAGTTCGGGGTGCGCGGCGCGGTCGTACCGCTGGCGCTGGTCATCGTGATGTACATCGGATTCTTCGCCAGCGGCAGCGTCCTTGCGGGCCAGGCCGTCGGAGAGCTGACCCACCTCGGGGAAACCCCCGGCATCGTGCTGTTCACACTCGTCACCGCCGTGGCAGCCGCCGTCGGATACCGCGTCATCCACGCGCTGGGCAGAGTGGCGAGCCTGGTGTGCGCGCTCGCCTTCGTCTATCTCGGTTTCCGGCTGCTGGAACGGGCCGACCTGGCCGAGCTGCTCGCCGAGCGCGCGTTCTCCTTCCCGGTCTTCCTGCTGGCGGTCTCGCTGTCCGCCTCCTGGCAGCTGGCCTTCGGTCCGTACGTCGCCGACTACTCGCGCTACCTGCCCCGCTCCACCTCGGCGCGCGCCACGTTCTGGTGGACGCTGGGCGGCTCGGTGCTGGGGTCGCAGTGGTCGATGACCTTCGGCGCGCTGGCCGCGGCGGCTGCCGGCCCGGCGTTCGTGGGGCACGAGGTCGGCTACGTGGTAGGGCTGGGCGGGGCCGGACTCATGGCCCCGTTCCTGTACTTCGTCATCGCCCTGGGAAAGCTGACCATCAATGTCCTCAACACCTACGGCGGCTTCATGTCCATGGTGACCGGGGTCAGCGGCTTCCGGGGGCAGCGGGAGCTGGGGCCGCGCGCCAGGGCCGGCTACATCGCCGCCATCATGGTCGTCGGCACGGCAGTGGCGCTGGCGGGCAAGGACAGCTTTCTGACCTCGTTCAAGGACTTCCTGCTCTTTCTGCTCACCGCGTTCACGCCGTGGTCGGCCATCAACCTCGTCGACTACTACCTCGTCGCCAAGGAGCGCTACGACCTGCCCGCGCTCAGCGATCCGCAGGGCCGGTACGGCGCCTGGCGGTGGCGGGCCCTGGCTGTCTACGCCGTCGGCCTCGCTGCCCAGTTCCCCTTCCTGGCGACGCACTTCTACACCGGTCCGCTCGTGGACCCGCTCGGCGGCGCCGACATCTCCTGGCTCGTAGGGCTGGCCGTCCCGGCGGTCCTCTACTGGCTCCTGGCCCGCGGCGACACTGCCCATATACCGGAGCGCACCATCCTGACCGCCCCGCCCGCGACGCTCCCTGGACCGCGCGGCACCGGCCCCGCCGTACCGACAGGCACGGAGCCGCCCGCCGAAGCCGAAGCGCGGTGAGCGGGGCGGGGCACTGGTGGGAGCGGGCCGGGCACGGTGAGAAGGGGGGCGGGGTGCGGTGAGAGGGGGGCGGGGTGCGGTGAACCGAACGGAGGCCCCGTGGCGGCTCGCTACCTGTCCAGGCCGCGCACGTCCGCCACGTCCGGAACGCCCGCGAGTTGTTTGACCCCTTCGATCTCCAGCCCGGCCGGTCCGTGCCACTCCGCCAGCAGAACGGTCGCGTCGTCGCCCAGCCGGCCCTGGTGGTAGTCCAGATGGTGCCGGATGAGCCGGCGCAGCGTCTCGGGGACCGGCAGCTCATCGGACTGGTGACGGATGAGGAAGTCAACGAAGCGGCCCAGTCCGAACTCCTCGCCCGAGGGGCTGCGGGCCTCGGTGATCCCGTCGGTGTACAGCAACAGCCGGTCGCCGGGTTCGAGTTCTCTCTGGCACAGATTGTGGGGTATGCCCAAGCCGGCCCCCAGCGGCGGGGTCGGCGCGCACTCCAGATGGACGATTCCGTGTCCGCGCACCACGGCGGGCGGCGGGTGCCCGCAGCACAGCCACCGCAGCTCTCCGGTGGCCACATCCAGGTCGGCCAGAACTCCGGTGACAAAGCGCTCGCCGGAGAACTGCTCGGTCACGAGCCGGTCGACGGCCACCGCGGTGCGGACCAGATCGGCTCCCTCACGGCGGGCGTTGCGGGCCGCGGAGAGGGCGAGGTTGGCCGTCAGCCCGGCGGCGGTGTCGTGGCCCATCGCGTCGAAGATGGCCAGGTGGGCGACCCGGCCGTCGAAGGCGTAGTCGTAGACGTCGCCGCAGACCTCGTAGGCGGGCTCCATCAGCGCGCTGATCATCAGGCTCTCGGTCGCGAAGGTACGGGCCGGCATGAGGCGCCATTCCATCTCGGTCGCCACATCCATCCGTCGGCGGCGCACCAGCCGACTGTAGGAATCGCTCAGTCCGCGTTTGCTGACCACCAGCAGCGACACCAGTCCGGCCAGTCGGCGCATGTCCACCTGGGCGGCAGCGTCGGCGTCGGGTGCGGTGATGTACAGCACCCCCAGCCGGTCGGTCCCGTCGACCAGGGGCACCCACCAGTGATCGTGATCGGCGGGCGAGGCCGGAAGTACCTCGCCGTGCTGGAAGGCACGCCCGGCCACGGTTCCCTCCACCCTGATCTCCTCCGGCCGCAGGCCCTCGCCACCGGCGGGCGGCGGATGGGCGGTCAGCGGCGCCAGCAGTTCCTGCTGCAGATCGACCAGGTAGACGACGACCTCGGTCAGTCCGACGCGGGCGGCCTGCTCGCTCAGATGCCCGGGGAGCTCTTCCAGCGTCGAGAGGTGACTGGCGCTGATCAGCGCGCCCAGCATCGCCGACCGCTCCGTCGCACTCTGCGGCAAGAACTCCTCCGGCTCCACGCCGTTACCGAGGTCCGAGCCATTGTTGGAGCTCATGAACTCTCCCAGGGAGGAGACCGGCCATTCCCGGATGGTGGCTTCCGCGTGGTGTTCGCTCCACGCGGTCCCCGCGCGGCCCGCCGGATAAACGCCGACGGATGTCCGGGAGCACTGCTTCACCCTCGGCGAAGAAGCGCTGACGTGCTGCGACGAAGCTGCGGGCCCGCCCCTCAGGCCAGGGGGCCGGAGCCGGTGCGGCGGCCCCGGCGCAGGGCGCGGGCGCACCAGCCGATGAGCACCGCGTTGACCAGGGCGCCGAGGCCGACGGCGAGGAAGACCATGGAGAGGTGGTCCGGCAGCGCCAGCAGCACCAGGCTCACCGGCGCGGTGGCGAGAAGCGGCACCACACCTGCGAGGGAGGCGTCGGGGTTGTCGCCCGCGCTCACCACCACGGCCCAGACGAGCAGGACGGCACAGACGGCGAGGTACAGGAGCGCCGCCACGCTGCGCAGCGCGTCGCGTACGGCGCGGAGGGCGGCGGGCTCGGAGCGGGAGTCGGTCATGTTGTCGGGCTCCTCGGGAGTGGTGTTCATCGGTCCGGCTGCCGGGCCGCGCGCAGCCTCCGCAGGTGCAGCCCCGTGCCACCGGCCGCCGCGTGGAGCAGGGCGGTGAGGGTGAGGCCGAACCCCTGGCGGTCGCCGAGTTCGTGCAGGGTGTGCTCAGGCTAGGGCCGCCCAGGGCTCCGGGCATCGGGCCGCAGGGTGATCACGGCCTCCAACCAGGGATGGAGAAAGGCAGTCTCCAACCAGGAGCAGAGAAATCGCGTCCGGCGCTCAGGGGCGCTGCCGGAAGACGGCGACGGTGCGGCCCGGCACGGTGAAGGTGCCTGTGGCCTTCTCGTAGCCGGACCGCCGCACCACCGGGTCGGCGCCGGCCGCCTGGAAGGGATGCAGGGCATGGCCACGGCCGGCGAGCGCCGGAACGCGCTGGGTCTGGCGCTGCGGAGTGGCGTTGAAGACCAGCACCAGATCGTCCAGACGAGCGGTGATCACCCCTGGTTTCTCGCCGGCCGCCGGCCCTGACAGCGGGAAGGAGAGGGAGCGCTGCACCCCGCCCGCGGTCTTCTTGCCGAAGGCGGGCTCGGTGGTACGGATGCGCAGCAGGTCCCGGTAGGCGGCGGCGGTCGCGGTGATCCGCGCGCAGTCCGGATACAGCTTCGGGTTGGTGAGCAGCGGCTTCGCGTAGGGCCACTTCGCCTCGTTGTCCGGCGCCGGGGGCAGGCCACGGCCGAAGCCGTTGCCACGGCGGCAGTCCCAGTGCAGCGCGTTGAACCAGTCACCGGAGTCGTAGGAGTTGCGGTCCAGGGACTTCGAGCGGAGCAGGTCGGAGCCCGCGTGCGAGAGCGAGGGGCCTTGCGAGAGCGTGGCGGTGGCCATGCCGAGGACCTGCATCCGGGCCCGGTCTGCGGCCGTCGTGCCGGCCGGCAGCTTGAAGGCGAGCGCGTCGTAGAGCGTCTCGTTGTCGTGTGCGTCGGCGTAGGCGAGCGCGTCGCCCGGTCGTCGGGCGTAGCCCGCCGGGGCGCCGTTGTAGTCGACTTCGGCGCCGGTGACGCTGCGGCCGCGTGAGTCGGTGAAGCGGTAGCCGGCCAGATTGCCGCTGAGTCCGACCTTGATGAGATCCTGGTAGTGGAGCAGCCGGGCACGTTGCTGCGCCGGGCTGCCGTTGGCAGGCGAGGGGTTGGGGTCGGTGGCGAGGCCGGAGGCGAAGCCCTGCACCCGGGGGTCCTCGTCGAAGGGGCCGCCGCCACGGATCGCGTCGCGGGCGCGGTCGGAGAAGGTGGCGACTCCGGTTCCCGCCATGTTGCGCTGTGTGGCCTGGGTGAAGCGGGCGTCGTCGGCGACCTCGCCGAAGTTCCAGCCTTCTCCGTACAGCAGGATGTTCTTGCCGTCGACGCCGTCGCGGGCGGGGGTGAGCGCGTCCAGGGCACGTCTGACGGCGAGGATGTTGGCCTTGGGGTGGTGGCCCATCAGGTCGAAGCGGAAGCCGTCCACCTTGTACTCGCGGGCCCAGGTGACCACCGAGTCCACGACCAGCTTGCCCATCATGGTGTGTTCGGGCGCGGTGTTGGCACAGCAGGTGGAGGTGGCGACGCGGCCGCCGGCGTCGAGCCGGTGGTAGTAGCCGGGCACGACGCGGTCCAGGACGGAGCGCGGGTCCTGGCCGGCCGCGGTGGTGTGGTTGTAGACGACGTCCATGACGGTACGCAGCCCGGCGCGGTTGAGGCCGCGCACCATGCCGCGGAACTCGCGGGTGCGCGAGGGGCCGTCGGGCCGTGCGGCGTAGGAGCCCTCCGGAACGGTGTAGTGCTGGGGGTCGTATCCCCAGTTGAAGGCGTCGCGCCCGGCTGTCTCGCGTACGCACTTCTGCTGTTCGGCGGAGTCGGGTGGCAGCTTCGCCAACTCGCACGCCGGCTGCTGCCGGTCGGCGCGCCGCTCGGGGACGGAGCTGAAGTCGAAGGCGGGCAGCAGATGGACATGGGAGGTCCCGGCGCGGGCCAGCATCCGCAGGTGGCGCATGCCGTCCGAGTTCCGTTCGGTGAACGCCCGGTAGGTGCCCCGCTCGCGCGCCGCCACCGTGCGGTCGTCGCGGGAGAAGTCGCGGATGTGCAGCTCCTGGATCTGGGCGTTGCGCAGCGCGGTGGGATGCGGCTTCCGCAGCCGGGACCAGCCTGGCGGTGCGTGCCGGGGATCGGAAAGGTCGGTGGCGACGCTCTGTCGGGAGTCCGCAGTGAGGGCCGTCGAGTAGGGGTCGGTGACGTCGTTGGTGACGATCTCGCCCGCGCTGGGGGACCACACCGTGACCCGGTACCGGTAGCGGACGTCACGCCAGTTGCCCGCGGCGCGCCAGACGCCACTCGACTCGTCCCGGTGCATGGGCACGGCCCGGCCGCCGACCAGCAGCCGTACGCGCTGGGCTGTCGGCGCCCACAGGGCCAGGGAGGTCCGGCGCCCTTGGTGGAAGGCGGGTCCCAGGCGCGCGTGCTCGGCTCCGCCCTCGTCCGCGTACAAGTCGTCCAGGACGCCGGGGATCTGGACGCCGGTGGCGGCCGAGAGCCTGTCGTCCCCCGCCGTTGCCACCACCTGTCCGCGCAGTGCGCCGCGCAGCGCTCCCCGGTCCTGCTCCGACACCCGGTAGGCGTCGTACGCGCCGGCCAGGTGCGGCCACTCGGCGCGCTGTCGGTCGCTGAGGCCGCCCGGTACGCGCTCCAGTGGCAGCTCCCGGCCGCCGCCGGTGAGCTTTCCGTCGCGTACCGCCAGGTCGCCTTCGCGGTCGGCGACCAGGCGGTGGGGTGCCGTGGGATCGCCCAGGTTCCTCGGCCAGGCCACGGTCGTACGGTCGATCCACTGCACCCGCGCTGTGCTGAGGTCGGTGACCTCTCCCCCGTCGGGCGCCGCGGTTCCCACCGCGCTCGTGCCCGGAGTGAGAGCGGCGCCGGGTGCCGCTCCGAGGGCCGTTGTGGCGCATGCGGACAGCGTCAGGGCTGCGACCAGAGCTCTGGCGCGGAAGGTGCGGAGCCTGGGCGTGCGTGCCTTCATGCGGCCTCCGTCTGGGGCGAGGGTGGGCGGGAGCGACGGGACCGTAACAGTTTGCTGAAACTTTCGGAAGACTTTGCACAGTCCTCCGCCCCGAACGCTCCCGCCGCGGCTACTCGCTGACGGTTCCGGTGATCTCGTTCGGCTTCTTCTCGAAGGTGCCGGTCGCCTTCCGCTTGCCGGACTCCAGGTCGATCGCGTAGACCTTCTTCCGCTCGGGCTCGGTGACATAGGCCGTCCGGCCCCGTACGAAGATCTCCGGGCGGGCCTGCTGCCAGTCCAGCGGCTCGCGCCACTCGTCCACGGCAGGAATGGTCCGGCTCACCTCGGCCTTGCCCGGGTCGATGACGTGGATCTTCCCGTCCGTGCCCAGTACCAGCGCCTCGCCCCCGGGACCGCGCGCCAGGGACCTGAAGCTGTAACTGGTCCCCAGATCGAGGAGTTTCAGCTTGCCCGTCTCCGTGTTGATCAGGGAGACCTTCTCAGGGCGCTCCAGTTCGGCCTCCGGGTCCTGCTTGTAGTCGCCGAGCACGACGGGCGACTTCCCGGACCCCTTCTGGTTGCCGATCCTGCCGTACTCGGTCGGGCTGTCGATCTTGGTGATCTTCCCGTCCTTGTACAGGAGAACGCCGTCCTCGCAGCCGATGACCACCGCTTCGTCCTCGGCGGTCGCCTCACCGTGCACCTCGGGACATTTCTCGTTCCGTGCGATCTCCTTGCGCTGCTTGTCGAGGACGACGATTCCCGTGCGCTTCTTGGCGGTGCCCAGGGTGGTGACGAGTTCGCCGTTCTCCAACTCGACCGCGACACCGTGGTGCGGGGAGGGCGAGGTGTACGTCTCGGTCTTCGGCTTCCGCTTTCCGAGTTCGGCCGGATCGAGAACGGTGACTTCGCCCGTGCCGTCGGTGAAGAGCACCGTCTTCCCGGCGTGCTGCACCACGTGGCCGGGCTCGGCGCCCTCGAACCGGGTTCCGGTGAGCTGTCGGCGGGTCGCGTCGAGCACGCGGAAGCCCTGCGAGGTGGACACCATGATGTGCTTGTCGTCACCTGCCGGGTTCACCCGGTTGTATCCCTTGAGCGGCACGTCCCCGACCACCTCGAGGGTTTCGGGGTCGAGCACGTATATCCCGCCGTCGTGCGTGACCGCGAGGGGGTCCTCGACGGTCGCCGCTGACCGCTTGCCCGTGGACTCGGCCGCCGACTTGTCGTCCGTGTCCTCCGCACCGCATGCCGTCATGACGACCGAGGTGAAGAGGAGCGCGGAGAACGTCGCCGCCCTGCGCAGGCGCGAACTGCTGCTGCTCATGGTGTCCTTCTTCCTTTCCTGGTCCGCCGCGGATGGCAGGGCGGCGGTCCTGTGCTGCGCTGTTGTCAGGATTTGCCGAGTCCGCGCGCTATCGCCTCGGTGTTGAAGCGCATCATCTGCAGGTAGGTGGCGGCGCCCTTGCCTTTTTCCGTCAGCGACTCGGAGAACAGCGGGATCACCGACACCTCGACCTTGCTCTCCCTCTTGAGCGCACGTGCCAGACGCTCCGGCTGCGAGGAATCAGCGAAGACCGCCTTTACCCCCGCCTTGTCGATGGTGGTGGCGAGCGCCTTCATGTCGGAGGCGCTGGGCGAGGCCAGAGTGGTGCCGCTGGGTATCACCGTGCCGACGATCTGGAAATCGAAGCGGCGTGCCAGGTAGCCGAAGACGTGGTGATTGGTCACCAGCTTCCGCCGCTTCGGGGGAATGGTGTCGAAGCGCCGTTTCATCCACCCGGCGAGCTGCCCGATCTTCTTCCCGTAGGCGGCGGCTCGTGCCTTGACGGTGCCTTTGTCGACCCCGTCGACGTGGCGGGTGACGTTCTTCCCGATGATCCCGACTGCTGTTCGCACCCGGTAGGGGTCCGTCCAGAAGTGCGGGTCGGGCGCTCCCGCCGTCTCGTCCGACCGGTAGGTGACAGGGTGCACCGCGTCGGCGACTGCGAGCGTGGGGACGCCCGCCTCCTCGGCTGCCCGCACGTGGCGCAACACGTTCTCCTCGAGTCCCAGACCGTTGTAGACCACCAGGTCCGCGCTCTCGATCTGTGCGGCCTCGGCGGCCGAGACGCCGAAGGAGTGCGGGTCGGCGTTCGGCTTCATCAGCACTTTCACCTCGGCCTCGCCGCCGGCGACCTGCCGTGTGAGGTCGCCGAGGATGTTGGTGGTCACCACCACGGTGGGGCGCCTGTCCGCGGTACCGGAACATCCCGCCAGCGCGGCGAGCAGCGCGCAGACCAGGAGGAGGGCGCCGAGTGCCCGGCGCCTCAGGTTCGGGTGAGAGGTCGTCATGGCCGCGCTCACCGCCCCGTCTCCACCATCTCGGAGGGGGTGAAGTCCACGGGGAATGAACGGGCCTTGCGCAGGTCGTCGTTGTAGTCGATCTCGTGGATCTTCTTGGCCGCTGTGTCGTTGATGTAGGCGCGGCCGGCGTCGATCTCGATGACCGAGCGTGCGGCGTCCTTTACCGATGACGACTTGGCCAGGATTCTTCTGCTCGCTGTCTCCCGGCCGTCGGACGCGTCGTAGGCATTCAGCGTGCCGGACTTCTTCAGCACCAGAACCGGCATCCCCTCGCCCGCGCTGTTCACCGCTGCCGCCGGTCCGGTCTCGAGCAGCTTCCAGTCGCGTGCGGTGACGTTCAGGACCCAGACGCCCTTGTCTCCCGCTTTCGCGGTGAGGGTGGTCCCCTGCGAGCGGCTCCGAAAGGAATCAGGCCGTTCCGCTGCGGGCACCTCGCGGCCGAAGGGGATCTTCTCCGCGCGGGGTTTCCTCCCCTTCTCCGTCACGAACAGCGCGCCGTCCGCGCACCCGAAGACGACGCCGCTGCGCGTCACTGCGGCGCCGCGCAGTCCCGGGCACTTCTCGTCGAGGGAGGCTTTCTTCCTGCCCTTCCGGTCGCGCACCTCCAGCGCGGTCTCCGAGCCGGCTGCGGCGACCGGAACGAGCGCGTGTTCGCCCAGCGGAACGACAGGACCGCGGTCGACGTCTTCGATAGTGGCGGAGGGGCTGATCCGCCCCTTCTCCATGCGGCCGTGGTCCACCAGTCGTGCGGTGCCGTCGGCGAAGGTGACAGCGGTCAGCCATGAGCTGCTGTGGACGTGTTCGGCCCTCTTCCCCCGAACCGTCCCCACAGCACGGGCCTTGGCGCGGTAGTAGTGCACATGGTCGCCGTGGTCGACCATCCATGCTCCGCTGTCGAACACCTGGGAGCCGCCGCCGGAGTTGGCGTACGCGAACCGGCCGTCGGTCACCAGCTCCGCGCCCTCGCGCATCCGGCCCAGCGGCTCGGTTCCGCCCTCGATGAGGTCGAGCACGGCCACGGTGCCGCTCCGGCTGTCTCCCAGCACGAGGCGGGACTGCTGCTCCGCTGCTTCCTCCGCTCCCGCGACATATCCGTGCGGCTTCGGGGAGGACGCGGACTTCTTCCCGCCCCCCCGGCCTGCTTCCTCCTTGCCGTCGCCTTCGGCGCAGCCCGCCAGGAGCAGCGCCAGGGTGAGCGCTGTGATCGCCGCCGCTGCGGCCTTGCTCGGGTTCCGGGTCATGATGAGGGCTCGTACTCCAGTCGCTGTTCGGGCTCTTCGTGCTCTGCGGCCTCGGGGCCGGGCTGCGCGTGCTCCACTCGGCGGTCGCGGACTCGGGAGACCAGCGCGGAGCAGAAGAACAGCAGGACGGCGACCGCCGCGATCGTCGCTCCGGCGGCCGTGCCCAGGTGCCAGGAGAGCAGGAGTCCGGCGAAGGTCGCGGCCACGCCGCACAGCGCAGCGCCGCACATCACCGTCGGAACGCGCCGCGACCACGGAAGTGCCGCCGCCGGTGGGGCGATCAGCAGCCCGAAGACCAGCAGCGTCCCGACCACGTGGAAGGACGTGACGATGGCGAGCGTGACGAGCCCGAGGAGCGCCGCGTGCGCCAGACGGGGGCGCAGCCCGAGAGTGTGGGCCTTCCGCTCGTCGAAGACGAGGGCAAGGAAAGAGCGGTAGCCCAGCGCGGACGCGAGGACGGCGACGCCCAGCGCCACGGTGAGGCCGACCAGGTCCTGCTCCCGCACGGCGAGCACATCGCCGAAGAGGAATCCGGTGAGGTCCACCGCGAACGACTGGGAACGCGAAATGATGATCACGCCCAGCGACAGCATCCCGACGAACAGCAGCCCGATCCCGGTGTCCTGGGAGAGCCGGGGCGAGCGCCCGAGTGCCGTCACCCCGCAGGCCATGACTCCGGCGCTGACCGCGGCGCCGATCAGCAGATTCCCTCCGCAGAGCGAGGCGAGGGCGACCCCGGGCAGCATGCCGTGCGCCATGGCGTCGCCGAGGAAGGTCATGCCCCGCAGCACGACCCAGGTCCCGGCCGTGGCGCAGATCAGCGACACCAGGATTCCGCTCCACAGGGCCCGCTGGACGAAGGCGACTTCGAACGGGCCGGTCAACCACTCCATGCCGTGGAGCCTATAATGAAAATGATTGTCATAACAACAAGGGGAGGACATGCCACAGCCCACGCCATACGAGGTCGCGCTGCACCACGTCACCGCCGGATACCCCCGGCGTCCGGTGCTGCGTCGACTGACCGCGTCCGTCCCCCGCTCGGCGACCACCGCCGTCGTCGGCCCCAACGGCTCGGGGAAGTCCACGCTGCTGAGCGTTCTCGCGGGAGTGCACCCGCTCACGTCCGGCGTCCTGCACAGGGGCCGCACCTCCCGCCCGTGCTTCGTGGTCCAGCGCAGCGCGGTCGCCGACACCCTCCCGCTCACCGTCCGCGAAACCGTGACCATGGGGCGCTGGGCTCATCGCGGCGCCTGGCGGCGGCTCACAGCACGGGACCGCTCCGTCGTGGACGCCAGCATGGAACAGCTGGGCATCCTGGAGCTGGCCGGACGGCAGCTCGGTGAACTCTCGGGCGGCCAGCGCCAACGCGCCCTCGTCGCCCAGGGGCTCGCACAGGAGGCCGACCTCTTCCTGCTGGACGAGCCGACGACGGGCCTGGACATGGCCGCGCGCCAGAGCATCACCGACGTGCTCAGGACCGCCGCGGCCCAGGGGGTGACCGTCGTCCAGGCCACGCACGACCTGGACGCGGCCCGCGCGTCCGACCACTGCCTGCTCCTCCGGGACGGACGGCTCGTCGAGGAGGGCCGCCCCGACGAGGTGCTCACCGACAGCGCGCTGCGACGCCTCTGGTACCCGGCCCATCAGGGCCAGTCCGACGCCGGCTTCAGGCGCACGCCGTCGACAGCGCCGTCGACCGGCGGCGCAGCCGGAGCGCCGCCGGCAGCACCGCGCTGAGCACGGCGGCCACGGCGCAGGCCCCGGTTGCCGTGCCAAGTGCCGTCCAGGGAAGCCGGATCGGCGCGCGGACCGAGAGCAGTTCCAGTGCGCCCCAGACGCCCGCAAGGTTGAGCCCGGCCACCGCGATCCCCAGCACACCGCCGACCACGACCACCATCAGCGCCTCGGCGGCCGTGATGCGCAGCACCTGCCACCGGGTGGCGCCGGTCAGTTGCAGCAGGGCGAGTTCGGGCGCCCGGTCGGCGGTCGACATCACCATGGTGTTGGCGACCGCGATCCCCGTGTACAGCAGGGCGATACCGAGCACCAGCAGCAGACCCGTGCGGGTCGTGCGGTCGGTGCCGGGGTAGGCGGACCGCAGCCACTTCTCCCGGGTGCTGACCTCTCCTTCCGACCGCGGCACGGCTCTCCGCAGCGCCGCGGCCGCTCTGGCAGCACCGGTCCCTTCGCCGAGCCGTACCTCGACCCGGTCGACCGGCGCGTGACGGGCGTTGCGCGGGGTGACATAGGCGCCGTTGTCTCCGGTGCCCGTGGTCATGACCGCGGCGATCCGCAGCGATCTCCTGGTTCCGTCCCCGAGCCATACGTTCACGCGCTCCCCCACGGTGTGGTGTGCCCACTCCTCGTTGACGATGATCGAGTCGTCGTCGAGGTCACCGACCGAGCCGGAAGCGAGCGGCAGCCGGGTCGTGCTCCGGAGTCCGGCGGATTCACCGGCCCGGGCTGCGGACTTGATGAGTGCCACCCCGTCCTCCAGCGTGTAGACGGCGGTCGAGGCGGTCGCGGAGACCTCGGTGCCGGGGATACGGCGCAGTCGCCTGAGTGTTGCCGCCTCGAAGCCGTCCTCACCATGGGCGGTGACCACGAAGTCGGCGGCGGTGCGGGCGCGCGTCTCGGTGGCCTTCGCCTCATTGAGCGTCGCGGTGGTTCCCAGCAGCGAGCCCGCCAGAGCCACCGTGACCAGGACGGGCGCCGCGACAGCCGCCGTGCGTCTGGCCCCGGTGGCGGCGTTCTGGCCCATCAGCAGGCCGGCGGCGCCCGGAAGCCGGCCGGCGAGCCGGGCGACCAGCCGGGCCGGCGGGCGCACCAGCAGCGGCGCCAGCAGCGCCACCCCGGTGATCAGCAGCATCGGCCGGATCACATACGTCTTGCGGTGCAGCAGGTCGCCGGGGTCGCTCAGCAAGGAGGCGAGGAGGGTGCCTGCGGCGGTCAGCAGCAGGGCTCCGCCGCACAGCCCGCGGCTCCACGTCATCGTGCGGGTGTCCACCGAGGCTTCGCGCAGGGCCTCGGTCGGTGCCGTGCGGCCGGCCCGCCAGGAGGCGACGGCCGCCCCGCCGAGGGCCACCAGCAGCCCCGTCCAGAAGGCCGCGTGGTACGGCCAGGTGTGGTGCTGGATGGTGAACCAGCCGGGCGCCAGCTTCTCGTCGACCACCCACCGGGCGAGCGCGGGTGCTCCGTACCCGCCCAGCACACAGCCGGCCGCCGAGGCGAGCGCGCCGACGACCAGCGCCTCGAGGAGGACCGCACGGCGGACCTGCGCAGGGGTGGCCCCGGCCATCCGCAGCAGCCCGAATTCGCGGCGGCGCTGGGCCACGGCGAACGCGAAGGTGGAGGCGACCACGAACACCGAGACGAAGGCGGATAGGCCGCCGGCGGTGCCGAACATGGCGGTCATCGCGGTCAGGGCCGTGCTGTCCCGGTCGGGGTCGGGGTCGGCGAGCCGCCGTGCTTCGCCGGTGAGGACCCGTACGCCACTGCCGTGGGCAGCCGCGCGTACCGCGGCCGGATCGTCGGTGTCGACCACCAGCTGTCCGCTGCGCGGCGCGAGTTCGGCCGCGCGCCGGTCGGTATAGAAGACGGCGTCCTCGAAGCCGAGCCCACCGACGACGCCGACAACCCGGACGTGGCCCTCTGCGGTGTGCAGGCGCTGCCCCGGACGGGCCGGCCCGGCGCCTCGCCGTACCCAGTCCTCGCTGACGACCACCTCGTCGTCGGCCCGGGGCGCACGGCCCTCGCTGAGGCGGTAGGGGGCGAACGCCGCCGTGGACCATGGATGGCCGACCAGATCCCGCGGGACGCCCTCGACCCGCACACCGAAAGAGCGGTCCTCCACGACCTGGCCCAGCTTCTCCAGCCGGGCCCGCACGCTGTCGGGCACGGCACGGGGGTGTGCCAGCTTGTGGGTCCGCTCGCCGATCGGGGTGGGAACGCGCAGGGTGTCGGCGCCCTGGATGACGACGGGTGCCGTGGCGAATCTCTCCGGCTTCCGCTCCGGTGCCTGGGACGCGGACGCCAGCGCCAGACCCATGACGGTGAGCAGTCCCACCCCGAGCGCCAGCGCGACGAAGCTGCCGGTGAAGGCGACCCAGCGAGTGCGCAGCGCTGCCAGGGTGCTCGTCAGCATGCGGTGGCCTCCAGCTTCGCCATCCGCCCGGCGATGTCCTGCGCGGACGCTCCGAGCACCTCTCCGGTGAGCCGTCCGTCGACGAGGAAGACCACGCGGTCCGCGTAGGAGGCGGCGACCGGGTCGTGAGTGACCATGACGAGGGTGAGCCCCTCCGCGCTGACCATGTCGCGCAGCAGCACCAGCACCTCCCGGCTGGTCGCGGAGTCGAGGGCGCCGGTCGGCTCGTCGCCGAAGAGCACCTGGGGGCGGGTGATCAGGGCACGGGCCAGCGCGACCCGCTGCTGCTGGCCACCGGACAGCTCCGAGGGCCGGTGCCTCCTGCGCCCGCCCAGCCCGACGCGTTCCAGAACCTCCCGTACGAGGGCGGAAGGAGGGCGGCGCCCTGCGAGTCGCAGCGGAAGACCCACGTTCTGCTCGGCGGTCAGGGACGGCAGCAGATTGAAGGTCTGGAACACGAAGCCGATGTGCCGGCGGCGCAGCAGTGTCAGGCGGGTCTCGCTCAGCCCGGTCAGCTCGGTCCCGGCGACGGTGACCGAGCCCGACGTGGGCCGGTCGAGACCGGCCGCGCACTGCAGCAGCGTCGACTTGCCCGAGCCGGAGGGTCCCATCACCGCGGTGAACGTTCCGTGGTGGAAGTCGAGTGAGACCCCGTCCAGCGCTGTGACCGAGCCGGGGCCGGTGCCGTACCGGCGGGTGAGCTGCCGAAGCGAGACCGCTCTGTCTGCCATATGTCTGTCCTGCCGTCCTTGTCGTGGTCGGCGCGCGCACGGTCGGGCTCGTGGCGTGCCACAAGCAGGATCGCAGAGAAAACTCTGCAAAGGAAGCTCTGCAGATTTTCCTCTGCAGACTCTCCTCTGCAGGTTCGGCTCTGCAGAGGAACCTCTGCGCTAAGCTCAGGCCATGTCCGAGCCACCGGAAGAGGACCGTCCCGCCGCGAGGCACTCGCCCCGCACCACCAGCGACCCCGCGGCCCTCAAGGCGCTGGCGCACCCGCTGCGCCTGAAGATCCTCCGCCGCCTGGCGGCGGCCGGCGCCGCGACGGCCACCGCGCTCGCCGCCGAGCTCGGCGAGAACACCGGGACGCTCAGCTATCACCTGCGGCAGCTCGAGCGCGCCGGGTTCATCGAGGACGACCCCGAGCACTCGGCGAACGGCCGCGAACGCTGGTGGCGTGGGGTACGCGGCCTGGATGTCCGGCGTCCGGCCCCGGCCGGACTGTCGCCCGCCGAGCGGGCCGTGGTCGGCGAGCTTGACCGGCTGCGCATGGAGGAGGACATCGAGCTGGCCTACAGCTACACCCTCCCGCACCCCGGGGAAGAGGAGTGGGTGTACGGCTCGCGCGGCACCCTCCACCTCACCCGCGGGGAGCTCCAGGAGTTCCACGACGCCTACCTGGAGCTGCTACGGCGCTTCCAGCGGCGTCGCACCGAGGGCGAACCGGGCACCCGGCCGGTCGCCGTCCGCTGGTTCGGCGTCCCGCTCGACGGCCCCGGCCCGCAGCCTCCCGGACCCTGCGCCTCGTAGCAGCACCCGGAAATCACACATCCGGGAACACCGAGCCATCCGGAAACACCGGCCGCGCCCGGCAATGTACGATGCCGCTTAGTAGAAATGGCGACGCCCTGACGCTTCCGCCCATTCAACAGCGGTCAACAGTGCACTGAAGAGAGCCACCTTCAGCAGATTTCAACTGCAATGTCCGGATATACAAGACTTGCCGCTCCTGCTCATTCACTGTGTCAGGAAACACACCGATCAGGTGCTATCACCGGCAAGATCTTCTGGCGGCCCATCAAAAGCCTTGCAAAAAAGAGCTTTTCGAAATTCCCTTCACTTCACCGCTTTACGCTCAGAAAATGATCCACCGCAGAGCGTTGAAGTATCCCGAGATCATTTCTCCTTGACCTGGCACAGGTGAATCGAGCGCCTTGCTCAGGGCAATTCATTGTGTTTCCGTGTCCTCGCTCCGGCCTCCATGAACGGCCGGAGTTCCCGTCCCGGGGCGCCGAATCCTGCCGCCCGGTGAGGGAAATCCGCACCAGTACCACGCGGCAGGAGCGGGGGACCCAAGTACGTGCCGAGCCGCACCCGGCGGCCCGGCTAGGGGTGAAGTCATGCCCGCTGCGCCTCGCGCACGGGAATGGCCGGGCCACTCCAGCCCGAATCCGACAGCTCACCTCGCAGGCGCTAGGAGAGGACACCCCCATGTCTCGTGGCCGACACGCCCGAAATCCGCTCAAGTCCCGCATCTCCCGGCTCTCGATCGCCCTCGTCGCCGGTGGCGCGGGAATCGCCGCCCCTCTGCTGACCGCGGGCAGCGCACACGCGGCGTCCGCGCCGGCCCAGGTCCAGGCCGCGAAGCACACGCAGTCCGTCCAGACCCGCGCCGCCCAGCAGGCGAAGGCCGAGCAGGAGGCCGACTCCTACACCGTCGTCCCCGGTGACACCCTCTCCCAGATCGCCGTGGACCACGACGTCGAGGGCGGTTGGCCGACCCTCTACAAGGCCAACAAGAAGACGATCGGCAGCGACGCGAACCTGATCCGCCCCGGTCAGAAGCTGACCCTGGACACCGCGTCGGCGCCGGCCGAGCGGAGCAGCGCCCCCGAGCGCGCCAACCGCGGCTCGGCCGAGCAGAGCAGCGTGCACAAGACCCAGTCGACCTCCCTGGACGGCTGGATCAACGAGGCGCTGACCATCATGAAGCAGCACGGCATTCCGGGCACCTACCAGGGCATCCACCGCAACATCATCCGGGAGTCCGGCGGCGACCCGAACGCCATCAACAACTGGGACATCAACGCCCAGAACGGCACCCCGTCCATCGGGCTCCTCCAGGTCATCAAGCCGACCTTCGACGCGTACCACGTCGCGGGCACGGCCTACGACCAGCGCGACCCGGTCGCCAACATCGTCGCGGCCTGCAACTACGCAGCTGACAGGTACGGTTCGATCGACAACGTCA
>NZ_JAFFZN010000046.1 GCF_017676385.1 Streptomyces spirodelae | reverse complement strand
AGAGCCGCAAGGGCCCGCCGCCCGGACCTACTTCTCCAGCGAGGGCGCCTGGGGCCGCACGGCCTGCAGCGCGAGGGACGGTTCGTCCACGATCGGGATGCCGCGCTCGTCCAGTGCCTTCTTGATGCGCCAGCGCAGCTCCCGCTCGACGGGCAGGTTCTTCTCGGGCATGGTCTTGACCGACACCCGCAGCGCCATGGAGTCCAGCGTCACTTCGTCCAGACCGAGCACCTGGACGGGCTCCCACAGGACCTCGTCCCAGGGGCTCTCCTTGCCCATCTCCTCGCCCACCGCGACGATGGCGGCCCGGACCTCCTCCAGGTCCTCCTCGGTGCGCACCCTCACCTCGAGGGAGGCCATCGACCAGCCCTGGCTGAGGTTCCCGATGCGCTTGATCTCGCCGTTGCGCAGGTACCAGATCTCGCCGCCGTCGCCGCGCAGCTGTGTCACCCGCAGGCCGATCTCCAGGACGACGCCCGACACCTCTCCGGCGTCCACCCGGTCGCCGACCCCGTACTGGTCCTCCAGAAGCATGAACATACCGGCCAGTACGTCCTTCACCAGGTCGCGCGCGCCGAAGCCCAGTGCTACGCCCGCGACGCCGGCGCTGGCCAGCAGCGGGGCGAGATTGATGCCCAGCCCGGAGAGCACCGTCATCGCGGCGGTGCCCATGATCACGAACGAGGCGACGCTGCGCAGGATGGAGCCGATCGCCGCGGAGCGCTGTCTGCGCCGCTCCCCGCTGACCAGCAGTCCGCGCAGCGCGTTGCCGCTGTCGGCGATCTCGGCCCTGCGGTTCATCCGCGTTATCAGCTGGGTGATCGCGCGCCGGATGAGATAGCGCAGTACCACGGCGACGACGCAGACGAAGACGATGCGTACACCCGTGGCCAGCCAGTCCGACCAGTTCTCCTGCACCCATCCGGCAGCTTCTCCCGCGCTGTCCTGGGCGTCCTCCAGGGACCTCGGCGGCTGGGGACCGTCGGGCGAGGGGGATGCGCTGAGCAGCCAGTACACAGGTCGACCTTCCGTGCGAGACACATCCGCAAGGCACCCGTTTGAATGCCAGGACCACACTAACGGCGCAATGACTTCACATTTGGTGCTCCAGAGCAGTATGAGGCCGAGTGTTCGAGTGAGAGGACTGTTCCACGGGGGAGGTGGCAGGTGTGGTCCAAAACACGCTCAGCTCGTTGCCCGGTCGTGGTGGCGAAGTCACCAGGGCACGGGACACACTGAGGGGAGATCGTCACGGCGCGAGCCACGCGCCGCCGACGTACAAGGAGGCACCGTGCCGCATGTCCTGGTCCTCAACGCGTCGTACGAGCCGCTCGGCGTCGTACCGCTTCGCCGCGCGCTCGTACTCGTCCTCAACGGAAAGGCGATCAGCCTGGAGGACTCCGGCGCCCTGATGCACAGCGCAACCCGTGTCATACCCGCCCCCAGTGTCGTCCGCCTCAAGCGGTTCGTGAGGGTGCCCTTTCGGGGCAGTGTTCCCCTCACCCGCCGCGCCCTGTTCGCCAGGGACGGCGGCCGATGCGCCTACTGCGGTGGCGTCGCAACCAGCGTCGACCATGTCATCCCGCGCAGCCGGGGAGGGGTGCACGCCTGGGAGAACGTGGTGGCCGCCTGCCGCCGCTGCAACCATGTGAAAGCCGACCGCCATGTCGCCGAACTGGGCTGGCGGTTGCGACACCAACCAGCCCCGCCCTCCGGCCTCGCCTGGCGCATCATCGGAACGGGGCATAGGGACCCGCGCTGGCTGCCCTACCTCCAGCCATACGGCGCGGACGACGACCTCGCCCGGATCGACGGCAGATCCACTGCCTGAGACCCGGGCTTTGTTATGCCCGCGCGGTCGCCCCGAAGCGCGTGCGGCGCCCTGTGACGACCGGACGACCCAGGGGGGCGCCACGCGGCGCCCCCGTGCCCGCTCCGGGCGGCTAGTTTGCGCGGGAGCCGGCGCCCCTGCCGTCATCGCGCCGGGCGTGCTTGGCCTGGCCTGCGGTGTCCACGCCGTAGATCTCCACCGACCACAGGGAGATCCCGAAGCGGGTGGCGCGCTTGTCGCCGACCACGCGCACATAGCGGGTGTCCCTGGGGGTGTCCATCCGGACCGATTCCCTGCCGCCCTCGCCTTCCCGCACGGTGGCGGCGGTGCGCCAGCGCTTGCCGTCGGGGGAGACCTGGATGCGGTAGCGCGAGGCGTAGGCGTCCTGCCAGCGCAGTACGACCTGCCCCACGCGGGCCCGTTCGGCCAGCTCCAGCTGCACCCACTCGCCGTCCTCGGCGGGCGAGGACCACCGGGTGCCGCGCTTGCCGTCGGCCACAGCGGCCGCGGGGAAGTCCTTCGTCTCGTCCGCGGAGGAGGTCACCCGCGCGTGCCGCGCCAGATCCGGGCCCGAGGTGCGCGGGTAGGCCCGTACGGTGAGCGTGACGCGTTCCCCGCCGAACGAGACGGGGATGCGGTAACTGCCCGTCCTGACAGTGCTGTCGGCGGTGATCCTCAGCGGCACGTCCACCGTGCTGCCCCGCCGCACGGTGGTGCGCAGCGGTGTCCGCACGGTGAAGCCTTCGGGCGCCTTGGCCGTGACCTTTCCGCGCACATCCGTGGGCCGGTTCCCGGTCAGCCGCGCCGTCGCCCGGGTCGCGTCCCCGCCGATCGCCGCGTCCACAGTCGTACGGGGAAGCGACAGCGAGGCCGCGGGGGTGTCGGCGTACCAGGGCGTGATCTCGTGCACGACCGGTGGTTTCGTCTGGTCGCTCCACACGAGCCGTAGCGCGTCGGCCTCCGCCGCGCCCCGCCGGCCGGTGGTCAGCTGCGTCCAGCCGGTACGCGAGAGCGCGCCCAGCCGCTGCCAGCCCTTGCCGGGCAGGTGCATCTCCACCGCTCCCCGGGTGCCCGAGTGCGGTCCGGTCAGCACTGTGACGGCGCGCAGGGAGCGCGGCTCGGGCAGCCGCACGGTCAGCGCCTCGGCGGAGTGCTTCCCGTGGTGGCTCCCGGCGGTGGCCGGCGGGACGAGCATGGGCGGGTTCCGGGGCGTGAAGGTGCCGACGACCGGGCTCGCCGCCGCCCGGTAGGAGGTGCTCGGGTCGCCGTCCGCCGCGGCGGAGACCGGGTGGTGGGGGGCGCCCGCCGGGCCGCCGTCCACGTCGAGCTTGCGGCCGTGTCCGTCCCGGCCGTGTCCCTCCTGGGACTTGGCCTTCGAGCCGGTCTTCGGCTTCGCCTTCCTGCCGTCCTCCGTTGTCGGGTCGGGCTTGGGCGGCTGGGCGCCCGTCCAGCCGTCCGACAGGTCGAGCGCCGTGTCCGTGAACTCGTCCAGTACGCCCTTGCCGACGGTCACCTTGCCCTTGGCGCTCTCGGCGCGCAGCCGCCGTGCCTCCAGCTGCGCCTTCCAGGCGGCCGGACCGTCCCCGCGCGCCTGCGCGACCAGCATGTCGACCGACTGCTCACCCGCGGCGCCGAGCCGGGAGAGCTTGGTCAGCCACGGCTCCACCTCTTCGCGGAGGCCGCCCGGCACCCGGGAGGGCGCCGTGCGCATCGTTGTGAAGGCGCTGCGCAGCTTTTCGGCGGCCCGGTCGAGCTCGGGCCCGTCGCCCTGCCCGTAGGCCCTCCAGAAGGCGTCCAGCAGCGGGCGCACATACGCCGACTCGTCGTAGCCGAGCACCGAGGAGGCGTCGTTGCCCGCCAGCGCGTGCACGGCCGCCCGGGTGGCCCCGGTACTGCCGCGCCCTTCGGCCAGGTCGTCGATGGCGGCGTTCCACGACTCCTTGGGCCGGTAGCCGCGCGGATTCCAGGCGTAGTCGGCGGCCGTGAACAGCGGGATGCGGGAGGCCGTCGGTTGCTTCATGGCGTTGGTCAGCAGCGCGGCCGAACCGTGGGCGACGGCCGGTTCGCGACCCTGGTAGGGGCCGAGGAAGATCCGGTCGGAGGAGAAGTCGTTGACCGGGTAGTTGTCGATCGTCATCAGGCGGTGGCGGGGGAAGGCCCGGCGGGCACGGGCGAGCTCGGCGCCGGTGATGGTGCGGGGGACCACGCCGACCCCGCTCCAGCCGATCTCGATCCGGTCGTCCAGTTTCCGCGCGAGCGCTGCCCGGTAGGAGGTGCGGCCCTTCTGGTAGAACTCCGTCGGCACCACGGACAGCGGTGCCGCGTCCGGATGGCGCTCGGCCAGGTGGGCGGCCACCGCGTTGGCGAGCTCGGCCTGGGCGCGTGCCGCGGCCTCGGGGCCCGTGCCGTAGGTGTCGGCGTCCTTGTCGCAGTGCCACTCGCTGTAGCTGACGTCCTCGAACCCCAGCTGGAAGGCGCGCACACCCAGCGCGCGCATGGCGTCGAGCTTGCGCAGCAGCGCCTTGCGGTCGTCCTGCGAGGAGAAGCACAGCCCCTGCCCCGGTGAGACCGCCCAGCCGAGCGTGACGTGGTTGCGCCTGGCGCGCTCGGCCAGTTCGCGGAAGTCGGCGCGCTGTGCCGCGGGATACGGGTCGCGCCAGCGGGGCGCCTGACGGTACGGGTCGTCGCCCGGTGCGTACAGATAGCGGTTCTGCTTCGTACGGCCCAGGAAGTCGAGTTGGGACAGCCGCTCCTGGTGTGTCCAGGGCTGGCCGTAGAAGCCCTCTGTGGTGCCGCGTACGGCGGCGGCCGGCCAGTCGCGCACGGCGACGCCGGGGAAGCCGTGCCGGCTGTTGCGCTCGGTGGCGAGCTGTCGCAGCGTCTGCGCGGCGTTGAACAGCCCGTCCCCGTCCGTCCCTTCGAGCGCCACGGTGTAGTGCCCGGCCACCTGCCCGGTGGCGAGGCGGTAGCCGCCGGCCGGCAGATCGTCGCGGGCGGGGGCGCGCAGTTCGCGCAGTGCGGGCCCGGCCGCCTCGGTGCCGGCCCGTACGACGAGGGTGCCCTGGGGTACCGTCCCGGCCGGGCGCCCGTCGCGGCCCGGGTGTATCCGGCGGACCGTGCGCACGCCTGACCTGTGCAGCGTCTCGCGGACGACTCGCAGCGCGTCCTCGTCCGCGTCCTCGCCCGCGACCAGGGTGGCCTCACGGCCCGCCGGGACGAACTCGCCCTGGGCGCGCATGGACTGGGGGCGCGGCCAGACCGGCGGCAGTCCCTCGCGCGAGCTCTCGTCGTCCGGGTTGCCTGCGGCCGGGCCGTCGGGCGCGGCCGGGGTGGCGGCCTGGGCGGGCACCCCGCCGAGCAGGCCGGAGACGACCGCGGCGGTGAGCGCGGCGGCGCTCATCCGGCTCCAGCCGCCCGGCGCGCCCGGGCGGCCGGCCGCAGTGGCGCCCGTGCCGGCCGCGGCCGACGGGCCCTTCGCACCGCGCGCTGTCCCCACCGCTACCTCCCGATGTCCGACCGGAATCCCTCCGTCCAGCTCCCCTACGACGCTGCTGCGGGCCCACGTTCCGCGTACACCGCGTGCCGTCGTTCTTCGCGTACCTCTTCCGCGTACATCGGTGTACACGGTGTGACGCCGTGCTGCGTACCGTACGTGCTGCTGTGAACCGCGCCCGCACGACGGGGTGCCGGGCCGCACCGTTCCCACCGCGGAAGGCCACCGCTGTGCCGCGAAACGCGGGCGCCTGCGGATTCTATGGTTCTGCGGCGCGGACGTCCCGGGCTTTGACGGCAGTCACCTGCCCCTCAGGAAGGGGCCGCAAATACTCACGATCGTTGACCGTTTTGTCCGTTGATTCTTCTTTCCCGGGCGTGTGTTGTCGCCGATTCGCCGCGGGAAGCGACGTGAGCTGAGACACGTTCCGTCCCCGCACACGTCTGCATGCCCGTCGACTGGGTAGGGCGAAGGCTGTCCGCCCTTTCGTCAACGAACGGAGGCCCCCCGTGGCCGCGTCCGCTGAACTCCTCATCTCCGCTCTCACTCCGCTCCCGCAACAGCGCGCACTCTCCAAACGAGGGCACGAGCCGGTAGACCTGTCCGGTGTGTCCGACCCCGACTCCGGACTTGACGGCTCGTGCACCTGCGGCTGTGCCGACGCGCCGCTCACCAGTGAGCCCCCGCTCGCCGACGCCACCCCGCTGACCAGTGAGCCCCCGCTCGCCGAGGCGCCGCTGACCAGCGAACCCGCCGGGGTCGGTTACGGCACGGAGCCGGCGGACATCTGATGGCCCTCCCCCAGACTCCGTCCGGGGGCACCCCCATCCAGCCTCCCTCCGGGGGCACCTCGCGCCCGACCTCGGCAGCGGGAAGCTCCCTGGCGCGGCTCGCCGCCGCCCATGGGGTCTCGCTCTGCTACGAGCCCGCACCTGGCCGCCAGGTCCGGGTGCCCGAGGAGACGGTCGTCGCCGTGCTCGCGGCCCTGGGCGTCGACGCCTCGACGCCGCGCGCCGTCCGCGCCGCGCTGGAGCAGCACGAGTGGGACAGCCGCAGACTGCTGCCTCCCACCGTCGTGCTGCGCTCCGGCGCGCATTCCGGCTCGGCCACCAGCGCCGGCTTATCCGGCTCCCCCGGCTTATCCGGCTCGCCCGGTCTGCCGGGCTGCCCCGTACTCCCGGACGGCACCGTGCTGCGGGTCGCCACGGAGAGCGGCGAGACCCTCGACTGGGGCCCCGGGACCGAGCTGCCGCCCGGTGTGCACACGCTGCTGGCCCACGCGCCCGACGAGCGCTCGGCGCACAGCACCCTGATCGTCGCGCCCGAGACCTTCCCCGCGCCCCGCACCCGGCCCGGAGCCACCCGCGGTCACGGCCTGCTCGTCCAGCTCTACTCGCTGCTGTCCTCCCGCTCCTGGGGCATGGGCGACCTCGCCGACCTGAGCGAGCTCGCCGGCTGGGCGGGGCGCTGCCTGAGCGCCGATTTCATCCAGCTCAACCCGCTGCACAGCGCCGTACCCCCGGTGCCGGGCGGCCGCACCGACCCCTCGCCCTACCGCCCCTCCTCGCGCCGCTTCCCCGACCCGGTGCACCTGCGTATCGAGGAGATCCCCGAGTACGCCTACCTCGGCCGCACCGAGCGCCGTGCGGCCGACGCCCTGCTGCGCCGCGCCGCAGCACTGCGCGAGGGCGTGCTGCACGGGGACGCGCACATCGACCGGGACGCCACCTGGGAGCTGAAGCGCGCCGCGCTGGAGCTGGTCCGTACGGTTCCGATGAGCCCCGGGCGGCGGGCCGCCTACTGCGACTTCCTCGCCGAGTGCGGACAGGCGCTGGAGGACCACGCCACCTGGTGCGCGCTGGCAGAGGTGCACGGACCCGACTGGCGCTCCTGGCCGGCCGGCCTGGACGACCCCCGCTCGGCCCGTACGGCACGCGCCCGTGACGCGCACATGGACCGGATCGACTTCCACTGCTGGGCCGCCTGGCTCACCGACTGCCAGCTGGACGCGGCCCAGCACACCGCACGCGCGAGCGGCATGGCGATCGGGCTGGTGCACGACCTGGCCGTCGGCGTCCATCCCAGCGGCGCCGACGCCTGGGCGCACCAGGACATCCTCGCCCAAGGGATGACGGTCGGCGCCCCGCCCGACGAGTTCAACGCGCGCGGCCAGGACTGGGGGCTGCCGCCCTGGCGCCCCGACGCACTCGCGGAGCAGGGCTACGAGCCCTACCGCGACGTGCTCGCCGGGCTCTTCCGGCACGCGGGCGCCCTCCGGCTGGACCATGTCATGGGCCACTCCCGGCTGTGGTGGGTCCCCGAGGGCCGCCCGCCCACCGAGGGCACCTATGTGCGGTACGACACCGGGGCCATGCACGGGGTCCTCGCGCTGGAGGCGCACCGCGCGGGCGCCGCCGTCATCGGGGAGGACCTGGGCACGGTGGAGCCGGGTGTCCGCGAGGAACTGGCGGCCCGGCGGGTGTTGGGCACCTCGGTGCTGTGGTTCGAGCGTGACCACGGCGGCGGCTCCGCCTCCCGCGCGAGCGGCGCCGCGCACGGCGACGAGGGAGCCCCGGAGGCCGGCGGGCGCCTGCCGTCCGGGCGGGCCGCGCCACTGCCGCCACAGCGGTGGCGGGCCGACTGCCTGGCGACCGCCACCACGCACGACCTGCCGAGCACCGCGGCGCGCTTCACCGGAGCACACGTCGAACTGCGGGAGCGGCTCGGCATGCTCCCCGGCGGCGCCGAGGCCGAGCACGCCGCCGAGCGGGCCGAACTCACCGAGTGGCTGGCCCTGTTCGAGCGGTTGCGGCTGCTGCCGGAGGGCTGGGGCGACGAGGAGGGCGTGCTCAAGGCGGCCTACCGCTTCCTGGCCCGGACACCGGCACGGATGGTCGGCGTCTGGCTGCCGGACGCCGTGGGGGACCGGCGCGCGCAGAACGTGCCGGGCACCACCGCCGAGTACCCCAACTGGCGGCTGCCCCTTGCCGACGCCGACGGGCGGCCCCTCACCCTGGAAGAACTCGCAGCGTCGCCGCGCGCCCATGCCCTGTTCGCCGAGGTGCGCCGCGCCATGGGCTGAGCGCCCGAGCCCGTGCGCGGGGCAGCAGCGGCAGCGACCACGGAGCACGGGCCACGGAGCACGGACCACGGACCACGGATGACAACCCGATAAGCGCACCCGGGCGCGCGAGCCGTTCAGACGTCCGATATGTTTTGCTGTGTGAGCAACAAGGTCAACAAGAACGCCCTGCGCGCAGGCACTGTCACCGCTGGTGCGACGCTGCTGATGCTGCTGTCGTCCCCCGCCTTCGCGCTCACCCGTGACGACGGCGACCAGCCGGGCTCCGGCCTGAGCGTCGCCGAGACGCTGGGGCTCTACGTCGCGGCGCCGATCGTGCTCTTCCTGCTGATCGCCGGCCTGGTGATGGTGGGCGACAAGGGCAGCAAGAAGAGCTGACGCCGCAGGAGAGCGCGGCGCACGGACCGCGGGAGCGGTAGCCGCGCGTGGCCCCGGCCGGCGGCCGGTTATCGGCACTCGAACTCCCGTGCTTTAGTACAGGGTTGTCCGCGTTCTGCGACAGCTCTGTCACACACGTTGGCACCCGGCGGGCAGTGGGGAATCGCCCACAGCATGACGCACGAAGTACCACTGCCGCCCCGTACCGGTCTGCCCACCAGCGAGGAGAGGCTGCGCGCCGTGCTGCTGTACGCACAGAGTGACGCGGCAGCGCCCCCGGGCGCCCTGCCGGGCGTGGACCGCTGCGCGATGATCACAGGCATGGCAGCGCTGGCCCTGAACTGCTTCTCCGCCGCACCGTCCCTGCTGGACCTGGAGCGGATCGATGTCCTCGTCCCCGACCTCGGTGAACCCACCGGGCCCGGGGCGGATGCGCCGCTTCCGGCCGCCTGTGCCTACACCTCGGCACACCTGGTGCGGACCCGTGTCCTGCCCGAACCCGAGGAGATCACCGGGCTGCCCGTGGCGCCCGTGCCGCGAGCGCTCGCCGACGCGGTGGCCCAGCTCCCGGATACGGAGCACGTACGGCGGCTGCTGGTCGAGGCGGTACGCGGCGGGCACTGCGAACCGCAGCCGGTGGTGCGCGAGCTGACCAGAGCCCGGCTGCTGGCGCTGCCGCACGTCGCGGACGCGGTGGAGAGCCTGCTGGCGGAGGGACGCGCGCTGACCGAGGGCCTGCTGTACGAGATGGTCTTCGGCCACGGTCTGCCCGACCCCTGCTGGAACGTCGAACTGCGTGTCCCCGGCGGCCCGCATCTGGGCGCCGTCGACGCCTACTGGCCGGACCAGGCCGTGGCGGTGGAGATCGACGCGGGGACGCCCCGGACCGGCGCGGAGGCGGCCTGGGACGCCTACACCCGCAAGCGGGAGGCCCTGGAACAGCTCGGTATCACCGTCATCCATGTCACCGCCGAGAAGCTGCACGAGTCCCTCGCCCAGCAGGCCGCCGTGGTCCGGACGGCCCTGATGGCCGCCTGCGAAATGGAGCCCGCCGAGTACGTGGCCGTCCTGCCTCGCTGACCGTTCAGTCGCAGAATTCCGCCTCGACCAGGCCGCGGGTGTCGACCGACCAGTCGCCGTTGACGTTGAAGGCGGCGGTGTGCGTGCCGTCCGGTGTGGTGAAGACGGCCGTGGTGGAGCCGTGGATGGTTCCGTCGTGGCCCCAGACCGTGACGCCGCAGGGCAGGGTGCGCTCCGCCAGGCCCAGTCCGTAGCGGTCGGTGGCGTCGGCGCTGCGCGTCGTCCGCATCTCGGCGAGCTGCCGGGGTGGCAGCAACTTGCCGGTCACCAGGGCGCGGACGAAGCGCACCAGGTCGCGGTCCGAAGAGATCATCTCGCCGGACGCGCCGGCCAGCGAGGGGTTGAGGGAGGTGACGTCCCGTACCGGCGGGTGTGCCCCTGGGGCGAACAGCGTGGAGTATTCCCTGCCGTGCTGCCCGGGGATACGCGAGGAGGTGCCCGGCAGCGAGGTGTCGCGCAGTTTCAGCGGGCGCAGCACCCGGTTCTCGACCTCTGTCGCGTAGGAGTGCCCGGTGACACTCTCGATGACCATGCCGACCAGCAGATAGTTGGTGTTGGAGTAACTCCAGTCCGCTCCCGGCGGGAACAGCGGCGGCCTGGACAGGCCGCGCGCCACCAGCCGTTCGGGGGTGTGGGTGGTCCAGCGGTGCGTCAGGAAGCGCGGGCTGAAGTAGTCGGCCCGCAGCGCGGGATCGCTGGTGTAGTCCGGGATTCCACTGGTGTGACCGAGGAGCTGGCGCAGCGTCACCCCGTGTGGCCGCCCGCCGGTGGTTCCGCCGTAGGCGCCCAGCCGCAGGCCGGGCAGCCAGCGGGCCACCGGGTCGTCCAGCCGCAGTCTGCCCTCCGACTCCAGCTGCAGCAGCACTGTCGCCAGGAACGGCTTGGTCACACTGCCGATCCGGAAGCGGTCATGCGCCAGCCGGGGACGCTCTCTCGTGTAGTCGCCGGTGCCTGTGCTGCCGACCCACACTCCGGCGCCGTCCTCGACCTGCGCCAGCACGCCGGGGGCGCCGTCCTGTTCGACCAGCGCCTCCATCGCCTCGCGGGTGCGCGCATGGCCCCGGTCGGCGGCCGAGGAGGAGCTCACCGCCAGCCCGGTCACGGTCACCAGGGTGATCATCCCGCTGAGGAGGGCGCGCGGCAGGTGCATGGGCGGTGACTCTAGTGAGCGTCCCGGCTGGTGTGCCAGACGGCGAGCACGACAAGGACGCACCCGGCGAACTGGGTCGGTGTGGGTCGTTCACCGAGGAAGACGACACCCAACAGGAGGGCCAGCACCGGCTGGAGGAGCAGCAGCGCGGCGCTGGTCACCGGCGCCAGCCGCGCCAGCGCGGGCCCCATCAGGACGAGCGCCAGCACCTGCCCGAACAGCGACATCACCGCCAGCCAGCCGAGCGGTCCCCAGCCGGGCGCCGGGTCGACGCCCGTCCACAGCGCTCCCAGCGCACCGGAAGTGATCCCTGCGGCCAGCGTCGAGAGGCACACCGGGTGGACAGTGTGCGCGCCGCCGCCGCCCAGCCGGGTCAGGAACAAGTAGCCCGCGAAGGCCACGCCGGCCGCGGTTCCGTAGAGCACTCCGGAGACCGGGCTGCTGCCGGGTTCCGGATGGCCGATCGCACCACTGGCCAGTGCGACACCGGCCAGCAGCACGGGCAGGGTGCGCCAGTAGCGTGCGCCGGGGCGGGTGCGGGTGACCACCAGGGCGAGCAGCGGGAAGACCGCGATCTGGATGTTGAGCAGCACCGTGGCGATGGACGAGCCCACATCGTGGATGCTCTGTGCCCAGCAGACGAAGTCCACACCCAGCAGCGCGCCCGCGGTCAGATCGAACAGCCGGGCGCGGGCCGGGCGCGGCCCCAGCCGACGGCGTTCGGCCAGTGCGAGCGGTACCAGCGCCACCAGCGCCAGGCCGCAGCGCAGGAAAGCGGCGGTGCCCGCGTTGACCCCGGAGAGCTTCACGAACATCGCGGACGCCGAGATGCACGCCGACGCCGTCACCGCCAGCGCGACGGGGCTGCGTTCGGCCAGCCGCGCCGAACCGGTCCGCTGCGTTCCCTCCCCGGTGGTGGTCATGACAGTCACTCTGCCTGCCGAGACTCTCAAGTAAAAGCGAGGATTCGTACGGGATACTCATTAGCATTGCTTGGGTGTTCAGCTCCGACCGACTCCGCGCCCTCGACGCCGTCGCCGTGCACGGCTCCCTGGCCCGGGCGGCGGCCGCCCTGCACATCACGCCCTCCGGTGTCTCCCAGCAGTTGGCCAAGCTGGAGCGCGAGGCGGGCCACAAGCTGCTGGAGCCCCAGGGGCGCGGCGTCCGCCTCACGCACGCGGGCCGGGTGCTGGCCGCGCACGCGGCCCGTGTCGTCGCCCAACTGAACGCCGCCGAGTCGGACCTGGCCGGCCTCGGCGACGAGATCCTCGGCCCGCTGCGGCTCGGCGGCGTGGGCAGCTCGCTCCGCAGCCTGCTGCCCGACGTGCTCGCCACTCTCACCGAAGCACACCCCCGGCTGCGGCCCACCGTGGTGGACGGCGAGGCGGCCGACATGGTGCCGCTGCTGCTGACCGGCGAACTGGACCTGCTGTTGATCGAGAGCTGGCACAGCCGCCCCATGCCGCTGCCGGAGGGCGTCCGGGTCCGGACCCTCGCCCGTGAGGAGGTGCAGGTGGCACTGCAGGACCGGCACCCGCTGGCCGGCCGGGACACGCTGGACCTGGCCGAACTCGCGGACGCCGTCTGGTCGAGCTGCCCGGTGGGCACCGAACCGTACGAGGCGCTGGTGCAGGCCCTGCGGGCGCGCGGGGTCGAGCCGCAGGTGCGTTACACCCTCACCGAGTACGCCACCCAGCTCGCCTTCGTCGCGCGTGGGGTGACCGCCGCGCTGGTCCCCGAGATGGCGCAGACCCCCTGTCCGCCCGGCGTGCGGTTCCTCTCCGCGCGCCCGCCGCTGACCCGCGAGGTGCGGGCCGCCTGGCGGACGGGCGGTGACAGTCCCTCGGTGCGCGCCTGCCTCGCCGCGCTGACTGCCGAGGACCGGGAGGGCGGCCCGTCACGGCTTGCGGAGTAGGAGTTCGGTGTTGCGGTCGCCCTCGGCACCCTCCAGCCCCCGCCGCGTCCCGGGTGCGTTGAAGGCGAGTTCCCGGTAGAGGGACGCCAGCCCGGTCTGCGACAGGTCGGTGAAATCCGTACGGTGCGGTGCCGCCGACTCGATCAGGGTGGTGAACAGGGAGAGCGTGCCGTTCTTGTTGTCCACCAGTTCCACGGTGCGCGCCAGCTGCGGGAAGTCGATGTGGGAGGCCGTACTGATCTCCCAGAACGTCTCGTGCGGAGTGATCCTGTTGCGGTGGCTGTGCCCGTTGACCCACGCCACGGCGTGCGGGGTCTCCCGCAGCAGCTCCAGCAGCTCCTGACCGCCCTCCGGAGTGGTCGTACTGGTGTGGTGGCTGAAGACGATCGCGTACATGTCGTCGTGCTCGGCCAGCTTGCGCTTCAGCCAGCGCAGCTGCGCGGCGCCCAGGCGGCCCTTGTAGTGCCCGTCACGCCGGGTGGTGTCCAGGCTGTAGCCCATCACCTGCGTGGATATCCGGAAGGTGTAGTACAGCGTGCCGTCCTCGGCGTTCGCCTCCGTGTATCCGTGTCCGGCCGGCCCGTGGCCCTTCGCGTGCGGCCGGGCCAGTGTGCGTACGTACTCGCGCGGGGTGACCGGGGCGCGCCGGGGGTCGGGGGTGACCACGCGCATCCGGCGGCGCTCGGAGCGCAGCATCTCCTTGAACAGCTCGCCCTTCGGGTCGAGGCCCTTGTCCACGGCTCGCCACAGCCGTGCGGCCTGCTCCTTGGGCAGGTCCATCAGCTTGCGGTCACCGGTGGCGAAGTCCGCGAAGAAGCCCCGGGTGTCGGCGGCGGCGAAACAGCCGCCCGGCAGCGCGTCGTGGTTGCCGACCGTCGCATACCAGGGCATGTTCAGCCCCGGGCTGGTCACCCGCCGCACAGCGGCTCGCAGGAAGCCGTCCATCCGCGGGAAACCCGCCGCGTTCTTGTCGCGGTCGCGCAGGTCCGAGTCCGGCTGCCAGTAGTCCGGCAGCCCGGAGTCCTGCACACCCTCGTACAGTCTGGGCTCCCCGGTGTCGGGAGTGATCCGGCCGCCGCTCATCACCTCGACGAACCAGTCCAGCTCGGCGTGCGAGTTGTTGTCGGTGTTGTCACCCGTGGTCACCACGCAGGAGAGCGGGGAGCCGGTGGCGGGTCCGCCGGTCAGCGCGTTGACCCGTTCCACCAGCGAGACGGCACCGGCGACCGGCAGCGCCTCCTGCGGGCGCCATGCACTCGCCGTCTGCGCGCGCAGGTACTCGTAGCGCAGCGGGTGCTGCACATCCACCAGATGCAGATCGGTGAACTGGACGAGAGCCGCCAGCGGTACGGCCTTCGCCGCGCGCCCGTGCCCGGCCTCCGCCAGCTCGGTGCGCACCACCCGGCGCCAGCCGGGACCGGTCACCAGCCGCTTGAACGGCCCGTCCCCGGAGGGCACCGCGACCTCGGTGAGGGTGGTCGCGCCCTTGTGCGGCGCGCTGACGGGGGCAGGGGCGTGCGCGGCCTGGCGGGGGCGTACGGAAGCGCGGGCCAAGGGCGCGGAAGCGGGGGGACGCGCGGGCGCCGGTGCGGTCACCAGCGCGAGCGCAGCCGCGGCCCCCGCGGAACCGGCGAGCGCCAGCACCCCGCGGCGCCCCGGGCCGGACACGGAGCGGCGCACCGAGCCGGCTCCGGGCGGGCGGAGCCGGGCGGCGGCCGAGGCGACGGAGGCGGCCAGGGACGGGAACGGACCACGGGCCGGGGGAGAGGCAGCGGACGAAGGGGACGGGGCGCCGGAGGAACAGGCCGGAGAGTCGGCCGGGGAGTCGGTGGGGGACGCGGGAGTGGACGGGGGCGGGGAAGTGGAGTCGGCAGGCAGAGAGCGGCTGCGACGGGACATTCGGTCTCCCGGTACGGAGGTTCGCAGGGGCGGGGTATGCCCCTCTCCTCCGTTCTTGGCGCCTTGAATGACCCCTGCCTGAACTGCGCGGGAACGCCCGCCACCAGGTGTCACAACCGCGTGCAAGTATGGCTTCAGCACGACAGCGACGAGATCCGCGAGAGTGGGGAGATCAACCAAGTGCCTGGCACGAATCTGACGCGCGAAGAGGCCCAGGAGCGGGCCCGGCTGCTCACCGTGGACTCGTACGAGATCGAGCTGGACATCAGCGGTGCGCAGGACGGCGGCGGGGGAACCTTCCGCTCCGTGACGACGGTCCGCTTCCAGGCGTCCGGGGCGGGCGACACCTTCGCCGATCTGGTCGCGCCCACCGTGCACGAGGTCACCCTCAACGGCGAGTCCCTCGACCCGGCCGAGGTCTTCGCCGACTCCCGGATCGCCCTGCGCGGGCTGCGGCCCGGCCCGCAGGAGCTGCGCGTGGTCGCCGACTGTGCCTACACCAACACGGGCGAGGGCCTGCACCGCTTCGTCGACCCGGTCGACGACCAGGCGTATCTCTACACCCAGTTCGAGGTGCCGGACGCGCGCCGCGTCTTCACCACCTTCGAGCAGCCCGACCTCAAGGCCACCTTCCAGTTCACCGTGCGCGCCCCCGAGGGCTGGACGGTGATCTCCAACTCCCCGACCCCGAAGCCGGCGGACAATGTATGGCGGTTCGCCCCCACCCCGCGGATCTCCAGCTACATCACCGCGCTCATCGCCGGCCCGTACCACTCGGTGCACAGCAGTTGGGAGGGCGAGGGACGCAGCGTGCCGCTGGGCATCTACTGCCGCCCCTCGCTGGCCGCGTACCTGGACGCCGACGCGATCTTCGAGGTCACCCGGCAGGGCTTCGACTGGTTCCAGGAGAAGTTCGACTACCCCTACCCGTTCGAGAAGTACGACCAGCTCTTCGTGCCCGAGTTCAACGCGGGCGCCATGGAGAACGCCGGCGCGGTCACCATCCGAGACCAGTACGTCTTCCGCTCCAAGGTCACCGACGCCGCCTACGAGGGCCGCGCGGAGACCATCCTGCACGAGCTGGCCCACATGTGGTTCGGCGACCTGGTCACCATGGAGTGGTGGAACGACCTGTGGCTGAACGAGTCGTTCGCCACCTACACCTCCGTCGCCTGCCAGGCGCACGCCCCGGGCAGCCGCTGGCCGCACGCCTGGACCAGCTTCGCCAACCAGATGAAGACCTGGGCCTACCGCCAGGACCAGCTCCCCTCCACCCACCCGATCATGGCCCCGATCCGGGACCTGGACGACGTCCTGGTCAACTTCGACGGCATCACCTACGCCAAGGGCGCCTCCGTCCTCAAGCAGCTGGTCGCCTACGTCGGCATGGACGAGTTCTTCCAGGGCGTGCGCGCCTACTTCAAGCGCCACGAGTGGGGCAACACCCGGCTGAGCGACCTCCTCGGAGCGCTGGAGGAGACCTCGGGCCGCGACCTGAAGGCGTGGTCCAGGGCGTGGCTGGAGACCGCGGGCATCAACGTCCTGCGCCCCGAGGTGACCTGCGCCCAGGACGGCACGCTCACCGCGCTGGCCATCCGCCAGGAGGCACCCGCACTGCCGGCGGGCGCCACGGGAGAGCCGACGCTCCGCCCGCACCGCCTCGGCGTCGGCTTCTACGACCTGGTGGACGGCAAGCTGGTGCGCACCGACAGCGTCGAGCTCGATGTCGACGGTGAGCTGACCCAGGTGCCGCTGCCCCGCGAGCGCAAGCGCCCCGACGTGCTGCTGCTCAACGACGGCGACTTCACCTACGCCAAGGTCCGGCTCGACCCCGAGTCGCTGGCGAACGTCACCCGCCATCTGGGCGACTTCGCAGACCCGCTGCCCCGCGCCCTGTGCTGGGCGTCGGCCTGGGACATGACCCGGGACGCCGAGCTGCCCGCGCGCTCCTACCTCGACCTGGTCCTCTCCGGTATCGGCAAGGAGTCCGACATCGGCGTCGTCCAGTCCCTGCAGCGCCAGGTCAAGCTCGCCCTGGACCTGTACGCGGCACCGGCCTGGCGCGAGACCGGGCTCACCCGCTGGGCCGAGGCCGCCCTGGAGCAGCTGCGTGCCGCGGCTCCCGGCAGCGACCACCAGCTCGCCTGGGCCCGCGCCTTCGCCGCCGCAGCCCGCACCGACGCCCAGCTCGACCTGCTCGCCGGACTGCTGGAGGGCAGTACGGCCATCGAGGGCCTGACCGTGGACACGGAGCTGCGCTGGGCGTTCCTGGAGCGCCTCGCGGCCACCGGCCGGGCCGGCGACGCGGAGATCGGCGCCGAGCTGGAGCGGGACTCCACCTCAGCGGGCGAACGGCACGCAGCGGCGGCCCGCGCGGCGCGTCCCACCCCGGAGGCCAAGGCGGAGGCGTGGCGGGCGGTCGTGGAGAGCGACACGCTGCCCAACGCGGTCCAGGAGGCCGTCATCTCCGGCTTCGTCCAGACCGACCAGCGCACCTTGCTGGCGCCCTACACCGAGCGCTACTTCGCCGCCGTCAAGGGCGTGTGGGAGCAGCGCAGCCATGAGATGGCGCAGCAGGTCGCCATCGGCCTGTATCCGGCGCTCCAGGTCTCGCAGGAGACCCTCGACGCCACCGATGCCTGGCTGGCCTCCGCCGAGCCCGGCGCGGCGCTGCGCCGTCTGGTGACCGAGTCCAGGGCGGGTGTCGAGCGGGCGCTGCGCGCTCAGGCCGCCGACGAGGCGGCGGGTGCCACGGGCTGATCTCCGGAAGCGCGGACGCGTGGGCGCTCGCCCCCGCGCCACGCGTCGGCCCCCGGTCCGGTGCTGACCGGGGGCCGACCCTGCGGGGGGCGGTTCACACGGCGGTGCCGCTCATGTGCTGCTCACTTGAAGGCGGCCTTCTCGAAGACGACGTCGGCCACGCCGTTCGCCCACAGCTGCTCGACCCGGGCCCGCTCGTTGGCGTCGGGCCGGTCGTTGGTGCAGGACGGGCCGGGGCCGCCGCCGGACATCAGTTCGCTGCACGGTCCCTGGTAGTGGTCCGGCAGCCCGAGCACATGGCCGGTCTCGTGCGCTACCACGCGGTCGGAGTCGTACTGCTGGTTCTGCGCGTAGTCCAGGAAGATGTAGCCGCTGCCGTGCCCGTCGGTGTACGCGTAGCTGCCGCGCGGGTCGTTCCCCTCGCGGTAGTCGAAGGTGGCGTTGCCGCCCTCGGCCAGCTTCACATTGGAGACGGCCGAGTTCCACACAGCGGTGCTGTTGGCTATCTGGTTGCGGAACGAGGGGGCACGGCTGGCGTCGTAGGTGATGGTGACCTGCTGGATGCCGGGCTTGGCGGACTGTTTCTTGAGCGCTTCCTTGACGATGAACTTGAAGAACTTCTCGTTGTCGCGCTGCTTCTCGCCGGTGAAGCCCTGTGTGCTGGAGGAACCGGCGGTCGTGCTGTGGGGGGAGGTGCTGGAGTGTGCGGCCTGGGAGGCCGGGGCAGCGGCCGTGGCCGGTGCGGCGCCCACTCCGAGAGCGACGGTCACGCCCAGGCCGAGCGCCGCCGAAAGAGCAGATCTGCGGTATCTCATGGGGGGTCTCTCCTCGAGTTCCGAGGGAACCGGCGCCGCTCTGGGATGTTGGCGTGTGGGGGGCGCCGCCGGTCCCTTGGGACGGATTTCTGCTGTGGGAGAGTCTGTTCGAGCGCACGGCGTACCGGAATGATGCCAACTGCCGATAGGACCGGTGAATCCCCCGCCGCCGCTCAGGGGTTCGCGGCGCGTTCACCAGCCCGCCGCTGTCTGGTGGGACGTACGACACCGCCGTTATGCTCCGCCTGTGGAGCTCGAAGTGAGGCACCTTCGCGCGCTGTGTGCGATAGCCGACACGGGAAGCGTGCACAAGGCGGCCCGTCAGCTCGGCATGACGCAGCCCTCGCTGACGACGCAACTCAGGCGCATCGAACAGGCCGTCGGCGGCCGGCTCTTCAACCGGGAGCGCACCGGCAGCAGGCCCACCCCGCTCGGCCGCACCGTCCTCACCCGCGCCAGGCCCATCGTCGCGCAGATGTCCGAGCTGATCCGTGAGGCCAAGGACGCCGCCGGGCTCGGCCAGGCGGGACCCGGAGGGCGGCTGCGGCTCGGCAGCACCGGCAGCCGGGCCGTTCCCGGCTGGCTGCGCCGCCTGCACGGCCGGCTGCCGGAGTTCGACATCACCTTCCAGACCGACGTCTCCGCCAACACCCTGCTGCGGATGGTCGCTGACAACCAGCTGGACGCCGCCTTCGTGCACGAGGTCGAGGGCGCGCCGCTGCTGGTGCCCGACGGGATCGAACTGCGCGTTCTGGTGCAGCGCGAGCCCCAGTTCGTCGCCGTGCCCGCCACCCACCCCGCAGCGCGAGCCGGGCGGGCCGTGGCCGTCGCGGAGCTCGCGGACGAGAAGTGGATGGTCGACCCGTCGGTCGACGGCGACTGGGACGGGCTGCGGCAGGTGTTCGCCGCCGCGCGGGTCGATCCTCGGGTGGTCTACGGCGACTATCTGTCCGCGGGTGACCTGGTCGCCGCGGGGGAGGTGGTGACTCCCTGTCAGCCGACGTCCCAGCCGCGCCCCGGCATGTCCATCGTCCCGCTGGCCGGGGACCCGCTCGGGGTCCGGCTGCTGGTGGGGTTCCGTACGGGCTGGGGGCGGGGCGCGGAGGGGGACGCCGTCTTCGACGACTTGCGGGCCTCGTACGAGGAGGTGGCCTGGGGCAGTCCCGCCTACGCCCGCTGGCTGGCCGCCCGGCAGAGCCCAGCGCTCCCCGCGATGGCCTGAAAGTCCGCTCCGCGACGGCTTGACGGCCCGTTCCCCGCGATGGTCTGGCGGCGCGCCGCCCGCGATGGTCTGGCGGCCCACCGCGTCACCGGCCCCCGGCTGCCCCGCCCTGGCGGTCCCGACGCCGCCCAGGGGCGTCCGGCGGATGTTGCTGGGCAGCGGCTGCCCCTGGCTGTCCGCCGCGGGCTGCGGGTGGGGTGTGGCTCGGGGGCACCTCCCGGACGAGGCCGGGGGAGCGCAGTCCCCCGCGCCCCTTCGGAACGCCCGCCTGGACGCCGCCGGACCGGCCCTAGACCCCCCGCGCGTCCGTGCGCTGGGCGCGCAGCGCACGGGCCAGGTCGTCGCGGGACTCCGCGACGAGGCGCCGCAGTGCGGGTGCGGCGTCAGGATGCCCCGTCAGCCACGCGTCGGCGGCGTCCAGCGTGGCCTGATCGCCCTGCGTCGCGGGGAAGAGGCCGCGCACGATGGCCATGGCGATCTCGATCGAGCGTGAGGCCCACACGGACTCCAGCACCTCGAAGTACCGGGGCGCGTACGGTGCGGTCAGCTCGGCCTGCCCCGGCTGGTCGAACCCGGAGATCGTCGCTTCGACCAGCGCGTTGGACAGCGTGTCGGACTCCACGACGGAGGCCCACGCCTGGGCCTTGACCGCGGAGGAGGGCCGTGCGGCCAGGCACCGAACCTGGTGCCGCTTGCCGGAGGCCGTGTCGTCCCGCGCCAGTTCCGCCTCGACGGCGGTCTCGTCGGCGAGGCCCTCGGCGGCGAGCGGCTCCAGAAACGTCCAGCGCAGCTCCTGGTCCACGTCCAGGCCGTCGATGCGCGCCGTGCCGGCCAGCAACCCCTGCAGCAGGCGCAGTTCCTGTTCGCCGGAGGCGACGGAGGCCAGGAAGCGGGCCCAGGCCAGCTGGTGGCCGCTGCCCGGCTCGGCCTGCCGCAGCTGGGTGACGGCTCCCTCGGACAGCAGCCGGGCGCCCTCGGCGCGCCAGTCACGTGCCGTGTAGTGGTTGAGTGCGAGCCTGGCCTGACCGTGCAGCATCTGCAGCACGCCGATCTCGGTCTCCCGCCCGGCGAACCGCAGCACGAGGGAGAGGAAGTCCCGCGCCGGCATCAGCCCGTCGCGGGTCAGGTTCCACACGGCCGACCAGCACAACGCGCGCGCCAGCGGATCGGTGAGCTGGCCCAGGTGGTCGCGCAGGGTGGCCAGCGAGACCTCGTCGAAGCGGATCTTGCAGTACGTCAGGTCCGCGTCGTTGACCAGCACCAGGTCGGGCCGCTCGGCTCCGGCCAGTTCGGGGACCGGCGTACGCGCTCCCGCGACATCTGCCTCGGCGCGCGCGTAGCGCTCCAGGGTGCCGTGGGCGGCGTCGCGGCGGTAGAGGCCGACGGCGACGCGGTGCGGGCGCAGGGTGGGGTGCGCCTCGGACTCGGCCTCCTGGAGGACGGCCAGCTCGGTGACGCGGCCGTCCGCGTCGTAGGTGAGCTGCGGGGTGAGCGTGTTGACCCCGGCGGTCTGGAGCCACGCCTTGGACCACTCGGCCATGTCGCGCCCCGAGGTCTCCTCCAGCGCGGACAGCAGGTCCTCCAGCCGGGTGTTGCCCCACTGGTGGCGCTTGAAGTAGCGGCGGGCACCCTCCAGGAAGGCGTCCTCGCTGACGTAGGCGACGAGCTGTTTGAGGACCGAGGCACCCTTGGCGTAGGTGATGCCGTCGAAGTTGAGCTTGGCGTCCTCCAGATCCCGGATGTCGGCGGTGACCGGGTGCGTGGAGGGCAGCTGGTCGGCTCGGTAGGCCCAGGACTTGCGGCGGTTGGCGAAGGTGATCCAGCCGTCACGGAAGCGGGTGGCGCCCACCAGTGCGAAGGCGCCCATGAAGTCCGCGAAGGACTCCTTGAGCCACAGGTCGTCCCACCACTCCATGGTGACCAGGTCGCCGAACCACATGTGGGCCATCTCGTGCAGGATGACGTTGGCGCGGCCCTCGTAGGAGGCGTCGGTGACCTTGCCGCGGAAGACGAACTCCTCGCGGAAGGTCACACAGCCGGGGTTCTCCATGGCGCCGATGTTGTACTCGGGCACGAACGCCTGGTCGTACTTCCCGAACGGGTACGGGTAGTCGAAGTGGTCGTGGAAGAAGTCCAGGCCCTGCTTGGTGACGGTGAAGATGTCCTCGGGGTCGAAGTGGCGCGCCAGCCCCTTGCGGCACAGCGCGCCCAGCGGGATCTCCAGCTCGCTGCCTGCCCCGTTCTCGGCTCCTCCCCCACTCTCGGCTTCGCTCGAGCGGGGGGACCCCCATGAACGGGAGGTACCCCCACCGAAGGTGCGGCGGTAGGTGTCGGTGACGTAGTGGTACGGGCCCGCGACCACGGCGGTGATGTACGTCGAGATGGGCTGGGTGCGCTCGAAGCGCCACAGCGCCCACCTCCCGTCGTCGACCGGGCGCGGCTCGCCCCGCTGGGCGCCGTTGCTCAGCACCGTCCAGCTCGCGGGCGCGGTGACGGTGAAGTCGAAGGGCGCCTTGAGGTCGGGCTGTTCGAAGTTGGCGAAGACGCGGCGCGCGTCGGCAGGCTCGTACTGCGTGTAGAGGTAGACCTCGCCGTCCTCGGGGTCGAGGAAGTGGTGCAGGCCCTCGCCGGTGCGGCTGTAGGCGCACTGCGCGTCGATCGTCACCTCGTTGGAGGCGCGCAGTCCGGGCAGGGTGACGCGGGTGCCGTCGAAGACCTCGTCCACCGGCAGCGACTCGCCGTTGAGGGTGACGGAGTGCACGTGCGGGGCCACCAGGTCGACGAAGGTGGTGGCGCCCTCCTCGGCGCTCTCGAAGGTGATCGTCGTCGTGGAGCGGAAGGTGCGCGGTCCGGTGGCGGGCGGAGGCTCGACGGCGGAGCGCAGGTCCAGCGCCACGTCGTACCCGTTCACGGTCAGCAGCGCTGCCCGCTCGCGGGCCTCGGTGCGGGTCAGGTTCTCTCCGGGCACGCCGCTCCCTCTCCGTTCGGCCGCGGCCGCTCGGCCGCAGGCCGGATCGCCTGGTCGACAACCTGCTCAGGATCGCATGCGCCCGGCCGCGGGCACACCCGGGAATGCCGTCGACCGCCCCGTGCGTTGTCGGTGTTCGAGCTCACAGTCGCACTGCGGTTCGCGCCGCTGTGCGCGCACGCTTATCCCACCATCGCTGTCCCCGCATTGATCAAGCAGTACCGATTGCGAGCACTCTGCCGAGGACACGAGCACTCTGCCGAGGAGAAGACATGACGGACAAGACGCCCGCAGATTTCTGGTTCGACCCGCTGTGTCCTTGGGCGTGGATGACCTCCCGCTGGATGCTGGAGGTGGAGAAGGTCCGGCCGGTTCAGGTCCGCTGGCATGTGATGAGCCTGTCCGTGCTCAACGAGAAGCGGGTGGACGAGCTGCCCGAGCAGTACCGCGAGATGCTGGAGCGCGGCTGGGGCCCGGTCCGGGTCTGCATCGCTGCCGAGCAGGAGCACGGCAGCGAGGTGCTCGGCCCGCTCTACACGGCGCTGGGCACCCGCGTCCACCCGGGCGGGCGGGAGCTGGACCGTGAGGTCATCCTGGAGGCGTTGGAGGAGGCCGGGCTGCCCGCCTCGCTGGCGGACGCCGCCGATTCCGACCGTTACGACGCCGAGCTGCGGGCCTCCCACGAGGAGGGGATCGGCCTGGTGGGGCAGGAGGTCGGCACCCCGGTCATCGCCGTGCCGGGCGCGGACGGCGCCCGGATCGCCTTCTTCGGCCCGGTGGTGACCCCGGCGCCCAAGGGGGAGGCCGCCGCCAAGCTGTGGGACGGCACCTTGATGGTGGCCTCGACCCCCGGCTTCTTCGAGATCAAGCGCACCCGCGACGTGGGTCCCGTCTTCGACTGACCCGCCCGCGGCTCCCCGAGCACGAGGCCCCTTGTGTGTCACGTCCACACAAGGGGCCCCGTCGTCTTCCGCCCCCGGAACGGTGAGAAGACGATCACGAGGGGGAAGCGGTGGCGGCTCCGTACGGCTACGGGGCCAGCAGCAGGTTGTGTGCGCGCTCCTTGGCGGCGGTGTAGCGGGCTGCGACGTCCTGCCAGTTGACGACGCGCCACATCGCCTCGACGAAGTCGACCTTCTGGTTGCGGTACTGCAGGTAGAACGCGTGCTCCCAGGCGTCGAAGACCAGGATGGGCACCGAGCCCTGACCGACGTTGCCCTGGTGGTCGTAGACCTGTTCGACGATGAGCCGCCCGGTGACCGGCTCGTAGGCCAGTACGCCCCAGCCCGAACCCTGGGTGGTGGCGGCCGCCTTGGACAGCTGGGCCTTGAACTTGGCGAAGCTGCCGAAGGACTCGGCGATGGCGTCCGCGAGTTCGCCCGTGCCGTCCTTCTCCAGTGGCTCACCGCCGCCGTCGCCGGTCATGTTCTGCCAGTAGATGGTGTGCAGGATGTGCCCGGACAGATGGAACGCGAGGTTCTTCTCCAGTCCGTTGATGGCCCCCCACTGGTCCTTGTCGCGGGCCTCGGCGAGCTGTTCGAGCGTGTCGTTGGCCCCCTTCACATACCCGGCGTGGTGCTTGTCGTGGTGCAGCTCGATGATCTCGCCGCTGATGACCGGCTCCAGTGCGGAGTAGTCGTACGGCAGCTCCGGCAAGGTGTAGGTCGCTGTCGACATGCTCCCGCCCTTCACTCGCTATTGCATATTACTTGCAACAAAAACCTAGCAGCAAGAGGGCGCAGGAAGGCGGAGCCGCCCCTGGCTGCGCGGTGTGCGGTGCCGGGACGCGGCGGGTCGGGCATGGTGCGACGGAGGAGTGCGGAGACGAGGCGAAATGGCCGCTGGTCGCACGGGAATGCGCTGCGGGTTCGTTGAAAACTGAAGCTCGGTAAGCGCGGCAAAAAGGGGCGAAGCGGTGAGGAAGGTGGCGGCGGGAGCGGCGTCGGGGAAGGAAGGAGAAGGCGGCGGCGAAGGCGGGCGAAAGGCGGTGAGTGGTAGTGAGAAACCCCTCACTCGCTACTTGCTGGTACAAGGTGAGGGCGTGTCAGTATTCTCACTCTGCTCGCCAATGCTTACGGCCCCCCGTATTTCCCGCCGAGTCTGCGCATTCCTGCGCAACGGGCCTGCGCTGCTGACGTAAAAAGGCTGCCGCAAGCCCGTTCTCCGCGCTGCAGAACCGTTCTGACCTGCTGAAACGTAATGACAGGCGCGAATTTGGGCAGGGCTGGGGGGATTTCGGGCAGGCCGGAGAAAGTCAACCCGTTGTAGCTCCTGCTCGGTCCTGAGCCTTGACCGCCTTTCCGGCGCTGAAGCGCCCACTGGTCGATGACAAGTCAGATGACAAGTCAGGGGGTGGCACAGCCCCTGGAGTGCTGCCTCTGACTGTTCCAGCGTCGCGAGGAGTTTTTGTGTTACAGCACCCACAAGACCCCCGTTCCGCAAACGGCTTGTGGTCATACCCCGGTGCGGACATGGCTACACTCGCCCACCATGTTCAAGGCCAGCAGGAAGAGAAGCCGGCAGCGAATTCGCCGCCGGCAGCCGTGTCCGCACGGGTTCGGCCGGTACGGAGAGGTCTCGTTCCGAACCAGTGCGGACGCCCCCCGCGTTGCCGGGGCGGACGCTCCTCGCTCCGGGCGGGGACATGCCGGACGGCCTGTGACGGCCCCCACCCCGGCCCCGAGGGCATGAGCCGCCAGACGAGAGGTCGGCACGCCCGATCCCGAGACCCGCGCGCACACTGGCTGCTGCTGTGCCTCGTGCTGCCCGCCATGTTCGCCGCGCTGCTGTTCGAAGGCTGGACCAATCACGAGGTCGATGCCGCGAAGTCGCGCCGCGACTGCACCAGACCCGTACCCGAAGCGGTGGCCGAGGGCGGTCCCGTGCTGCGTATCGACGGAGGGCGGGTGAAGTCCTCCGCGATGCCGGCGCGTACCGTCGGTCTCACCTTCGACGGCGGCCCCGACCCGGTGTGGACCCCGCGCCTGCTCGCTCTGCTGCGCGAGCACCGGGCGCACGCCACGTTCTTCCTGAGCGGCGCCAAGGCCGCCCAGCATCCGGAGCTGGTGCGGAGGATCCGCGCCGCAGGCCATGAGATCGGCTCGAACGCCTATACGGGTGCCGACCTGGGCGCCTCGTCATCGGTGCGCGCGCGGATGGAGCTGACTCTCACCCGGAAGGCGCTGGCGCACTCCGCCGGCACCCACACCAGGCTTTTGCGGATGCCGCAGACCACCACGGTGGACACCCTGTGCGGCGCCGAGTGGAAGGCGGCGCGCCGCGCCGCGGCCGACGGCTATCTCCTGGTCGCCGCCGACCGTGCGTCCCGCAAGCCCGCGCAGGGCGTGATCCGGCAGTACAGCCACACCGACCTCGCCTACCACGAGGCGAGGAAGCTGCTCGACAGCCGGCACGTCGACCGGTTCACCACCGTCTCGGCCGGCCTGCGGCTGCCACCGGCGGAGCCGGCCTCCACCGTCGAGAAGTGGGAGGGCACGGCGCTGGTCTGGGTCAAGAGGATCGGACACGCGTTCGTGCGGGGGATGGCCTGGGTGCTGGGCGTCGCGGGAGTGCTGGGGCTGCTGCGGCTGCTGCTGCTCGTCCTCTTCGCCCGCACCCATGTGAGGCGGCTGACGCGCTTCCGTCCCGGTTCTCCCTGGCTGAGGGAGGTGCATGAACCGGTGACCGTTCTCATCCCGGCCTACAACGAGGAGGCGGGGATCGAGTCCACCATCCACTCGCTGCTCGCCTCCACGCACCCGCACCTGCAGATCATCGTGATCGACGACGGCTCGACCGACCGTACGGCGGACCTGGCCACCTGGATCAACGACCCGCGCGTGCAGGTGCTGCGGCAGCCCAACGCGGGCAAGGCCGCGGCGCTCAACACCGGTCTTGCGCACGCCGGTTACGACATCGTGGTGATGGTCGACGCCGACACCGTCTTCGAGCCGGACGCCATCTACCGGCTGATCCAGCCCCTGGCGCATCCAGCCGTCGGCGCGGTCAGCGGGAACACCAAGGTCGGCAACCGGCGCAGGCTGCTGGGCCGCTGGCAGCACCTGGAGTACGTCTTCGGGTTCAACCTCGACCGCCGGATGTTCGAGGTGCTGGAGTGCATGCCGACGGTTCCCGGTGCCATCGGGGCCTTCCGGCGGGACGCGCTCATGGGCGTCGGCGGGGTCAGCGAGGACACCCTCGCCGAGGACACCGATCTGACCATGGCCCTGTGGCGGGCCGGATGGCGGGTGGTCTACGAGGAGTCCGCCGTCGCCTGGACCGAGGTCCCCAGCTCGCTGGGCCAGTTGTGGCGCCAGCGCTACCGGTGGTGCTTCGGGACGCTCCAGGCCATGTGGAAGCACCGCCGTGCGGCTGTCGAACTGGGCCCGGCCGGGCGCTTCGGCCGGCGCGCGCTGAGCTATCTCACCCTCTTCCAGGTCGTGCTGCCGCTGATCGCACCGATCGTCGACCTGTTCGCCCTCTACGGGGTGCTCTTCCTCGACCCCGTGCGCTCGACCGGAGTGTGGATCGGCTTCCTCGTCGTCCAACTGCTGGCGGCCGGGTACGCGCTGCGGCTGGACGGCGAGCGGATGCGGACCCTGTGGGCGATGCCGTTCCAGCTCCTGGTCTACCGGCAGCTGATGTACCTGGTGGTCATCCAGTCCGTGGTCGCCATCCTGCTCGGCAGCCGGCTGACCTGGGGCCGGATGCGCCGCTCCGGCACCGCTGCCCAGCATCTCGGGCAGCGCCTGCCGCAACCCGAACCGGAGCTGACAGCGAGGTGATCCATGAGTGAACCGCTGGGTGGGTGGCCCGATGACCACCACTACGACGGGGAAGCGGGTGCGCCGCGCATCATCCCGGCGGAGGCATGGCCGAGCTATGCCGCGCACATGCGGGATGCGTATCCGGACCAGCCCCCGGCCGCGCTTGCCTACGACCCGGGTGACGCGGAACGCCCGCTGATCCCGCGGCAGCGAAGCGGCTACCACGGCGCCGCAGTCCCCGCGAACGGCACCCCGGGAATCGGGGCCCGCTTCCCGGGAGCCGGAGCCCCCGGAGCGGGCGCCCCAGGAAACCTCTCCAGGAACAGATCACCGCGCGCTGCCAGAGCCCGCCGCCGTCGGCCGCGCCGGATCATGCGGTTGCTCCTGCTGACGGTCTGCGTGCTGCTCGTCGCGTCCGGCGGCACCTATGTGTGGGCCGACTCCGGGCTCAACCGCGAGGTCGACCTGGACAAGATGGCGGACCGGGCCCCGAGGGGCAAGGGCACCAACTACTTGATCGTGGGTTCCGACAGCCGCGAGGGCCTCTCCGAGGGCGACAAGAAGAATCTGCACACCGGCGTGGCGGCGGGCAGCCGTACCGACTCGATGATCCTGCTGCACACCGGCGCGCACGGCACCACGATGATGAGCCTGCCGCGCGACTCGTGGGTGACGATCCCGTCCTTCGTCCGTCCCGAGACGGGCAGGCGCTACCGCGCGGCGGGCAACAAGCTGAACGCGGCCTACTCGCTGGGCGGCCCCGGCCTGCTGGTGCGGACCGTCGAGCACAACACCGGCCTGCACATCGACCATTACGCGGAGATCGGCTTCGCCGGTTTCGTGGGCGTGGTGGACGCGGTCGGCGGCGTCAAGATGTGTGTGGACCGGCACATCAAGGACGAGAAGTCGGGCCTGGACCTGACCAAGGGCTGCCACCTCCTCGACGGCTCCAAGGCGCTCGCGTTCGTCCGTCAGCGCCACCAGGAGGCGGAGGGCGACCTGGGCCGCAACAGGAACCAGCAGAAGTTCCTGGCCGCGCTCGCCTACAAGGCCGCCGAACCGGGCGTCGCGCTCAACCCGTTCACGGCGTACCCGGCCATGAGCGCCGGACTGGAGACGCTCGTCGTGGACAAGAACACCGGCCTGCGGGACCTCACCTCGCTGTTCGAGGCGATGAGAGGTGTCTCCGCCGGCCGGGGCAAGCAGGTCAGGATTCCCGTGGCGAGCCTCGGTTTCAAGACAGCCAAGGGCAGTGCGGTGAAGTGGAACAGGCCCCGGGCGAA
>NZ_JAFFZN010000045.1 GCF_017676385.1 Streptomyces spirodelae | reverse complement strand
CCCAACACTGGTAATGTTGGTCTTGTTGGAAGGGGATGGCACCCCGAACAACACGAACCACTCGAAACCCGGAGGTAATTGTGACCACGTCGCTCATTGAGGCCGAGGCCAGCAACCCCGCTACAGTCTGCCGACTGCACGTGATCCCGCCGCAGCGCATCCTCGTGACCGGCACCTCCGACGTTGACCCTCGACTGGTTCGCGATGCCCTGACGGATGCCTGGCACGATCTCACGATGATCTACGGACCGGCCGTACGCATGGTCGTCATGCACGGTGACGAGGCCGCCGGAGCGGTGGCTGTTGCCCGGGATTGGGCGGCGGAGCACGGAGTCTCGGAGGAGCCGCACGCAGGCGGCGGTATCTACCGCCACGGTGCGCCCGTCGCCCGCGTGCCCGCCATGCTTGAGCATGCTGACATGTGTCTGGCGTTCATCGGCCCGGACGACCGTCCCGCGCAGGCGACCGCGCGACTCGCCAGGCGCGCGGGGATCCCGGTTCGCTACTGCGGCACCGCCTGACAAGAGGCCCGAAGAATCCTGGCTGGACGCCGTTTCCCGCTTGCCGATCAGGTCGAACACTGGTAATGTTGGTCTTGTTGGGAGGGGGTGGCACCCCGAACCAACACCACCACTCGAAACCCGCACCACGGAGGCACAGATGTCCCGCACCGACCACCACCGTCGTCCGCGCCCGGCCCGCAAGGGCAACCCTGCCCGCATGTTCGGTGTGGACGACCGGGCCGCTGCCCGTAAGGGCATCCTCACCACGGCCGCACGGGGCGAGGACGGTTACCCGCAGTTCACCGCCCGCGCCGTGGCCCGGGGGCAGGCCCAGGGCAAGCCCGGCAAGCGCAAGGCGTACCAGCAGGCCGCGCACCGCCGTGACCGGGCCGCTACCCGCGCGGCCCTGGCAACGACCGCGTACCGGCGCGACCCGGCCAGCCGCCAGGCCCTCCGCCTGGAGCGCGCCCTTACCCCCACCGTCCGCCGTGGCGTGGACTGGGACATCAGCTGATCCACCCCGCCGGGGCGGCGGATGGCACCGCCGCCCCGGCCCCTCGAAACCCCACCAGCGCGAGAAAGGCCCCGCACATGACAACCAGTGCCGCCCCCACGTTCGCCGTTTACGGCCGTATCGTCGCCACCACACCGCTGTTTCACGTGGTGTGTGACCACTGCCCGCAGTGGCTCGGACCGGTCACCGACGACTTCGAGCAGCATGTGCGGGACGTCCGGCAGCACGCAGCGCAGCACCCCGCACCGTCCGCAGGAGCCCGGTGGATTCCCGGCAGCACCGCGCCTCGCCGTGCCACGCGTGGCGAGGAGGTCGGACAGGTGCCGGTCTATCGGGTGATCTGCGACGAGTGCGGCTCCCGGTACACGGGCAGGGGCGGCACCGACCGCGACCAGCTCGCCCAGTACATCGCGCTGCACGTCGCCGTGCACGAGGCCGCCTACCGGGTGGCCACGGAGGGGACCCTGGAGGCCGTACGCGCTCACCAGGCAGCTTCCGAGGCCGACCCGGGCCGCTGGGCCTACTGAGCGGCCGCCGGGGGGGCGACGAGCGCCGCCGCCCCCCGGCCTGACAGCGCGGCGGGACGCGACGGCTGGCCGTGGTCCCGCCGCCGACCGCGCAGGTTGCCGATGCCCCCGAAATGCGGGCGCCGACCAGTAGCCACTCCGGAAGCACGGTGCGCCCGCATCGGGCCGCCAGCCGGCCCCGGCCGTACCGGCACCCCCCGGCGGCCGACGAACTGACCGCCCGGCGCGCGCCCGCGCCGACAGGTTCATGGAGCCTGGTGCGGCCGCGCACCCCGCTGGTCACCACCGCACGCGGGCGACGGGCCGCCGCCCGCGTGCTGATGCCGTACGCCGCAAATCGGCCCGGCACCCCTCGAAACCCGAACACCGCACGAGAGGAACCGCTTTGAACACGATCGACACTGCCCCCGCCACCGCAGCCGAGCGCTACGAGATCGGCAGCCGCGCCGCGGACGGCCGCTATCCCGTCGCCGTCGACGGGAAGCCGACCGGCCATGTCTACCGCTGGCACGGCGGTTGGTACGCCGTCGCCCCGGGCCAGCCGGAGACCCGCCACGACGACAGGCACGCCGCCGCCGCGCACCTGGTCGACCTGGTCGACTCCGGCGCCGTCGAGCCGGGCGCCGCACCGGCCGAAACCGCGGCCGCCGAGGCGGGCATCGTCCCGTGGCTCTCCCCGAAGCTGAAGCCCACCCGGCGCAACATCATCAGCGCCGCCATCGCGTTCGGACGAATCGCCGAACTGGCCTGGAAGCCGGAGGACGAGGAGGGGAACCCCACCGGCTACCCGGGGTCCGACAATCCGTGGGACCTCACCTGTGAACTGGACGGAAAGACGGTCGTCCGCTGGTGGAGCCACATGCGGGGGCGCAACGGCGACAACACCCCGCGGCCCAAGTACCGGCACGAGGGCTGCATCCCCTTCGAGGAGCAGGCTGGGAAGGTGGCTGCGCTCGTCGGGGAGCCCGTCACCATCTGCCCCTGCCAGCAGGACACCCACCCGACCACCGCCGACACCGCCGACGACCTGCTCAAGCGGGCCGAGCGGGCCCGCCGCGCCGACGACACCGAGGCCCTGCGCCAGCTGCTCACGCAACTGCTCGGGCCGTGCCCCGCCAGCAGCGCCCGCGGCCAGGCGATGAAGGAGCTCAAGGAGCGCGGCCAGCGCACCAAGAGCTGACGGCCCGACCATCCCCGGGGCGGCGGCGAACGCCGCCGCCCCCTCCCGTCCCCGAGGAAGGAGCGCGATGCCGCGCGTCACCCGGGCGCACACCGTCGCCCACCACCTGGTCCAAGGCGGCCTGACCGACCTGAAGCTCAGCGAAGCCACCCAGCTGAAGGACCGCCCCGGCCTCTACCACGAAGACGGGTTCTCCGTCCGCAGCTACCACGCGCCGGACGGAACCCTGCTCACCGTGGCCGGCGCCTACGGTCCGGACTGGGTCATGACCCGCGCCGAGATCCGCTACCGGCTGGAACAGCCGTACATCCGGTACACCGTCACGGACGACGCCCCCGAGCTCGGCGACCATGAGCTGTTGGTCCGCTGGGCCACCGGCGAGGAACTCCGCGCCCGCAGGCAGGCCGCCGCGGCACGCCAGGCCCCGCTCGTCGCCCTGATCCTCCGCCAGGAGGCCGAGCAGGCGGCCGAGGACGCCGGGCAGTCCACACTGTTCTGACCGCGCCGACCGGCGCGCGAGGCCCCCGGCCTCTCTTCCCGGGGCGGCGGGCCCCCGCCGCCCCGGGAAGACCCGGCAGGAAACCCCTGTTCAAAGGCGCTCTCACACTTGGAGATCAGTGGGAAAACTGGTAATATTGAATCCGTTGGAAGGGGATGGCACCCCGACCAACACACCTCGAAACCCCAACCGTGGAGGACCACGTCTCAATGACCGCAACACCCGCCAAGGGCACGATCACCATCACTCACACCCGCGCCGACGGCACCCTGGTCGAGGGAACCGAGAAGGGCGACGAGGCCGCGAAGATCCTCAAGCGCAAGGAATACGGGCGCCGGGGCGGCCTGGCCTTCCGCTGGGGGTATGACCTTCAGTGCTGGTACCTGCGCCACTCCCGGGACCGCGCGGCCGACCAGTGGACGGTCAACAAGCTGCGCGGCTACCTCGAAGAGGCCGGGTACACCGTCGTTGTCAACATCGACGACCACAAGCGGCGCAGCTACGCCGAAGCGGAAGCCGAGCGGATCGAGCGAGCCCAGGCCCGCGCCGAGCGCTACGACGAATACGCCGGGAACGCCGCATCCCGGGCCGAGGGCGCGCACCGGTCCGCTGACGCCATCTCGGAATACATGACCGGCGAGCCGATCAAGGTCGGTCACCACTCGGAGCGCAGGCACCGCCGCGACGTCGAGCGCATGGACAACCACATGAGGCGCGGCATCGAGGAGAGCCGGAAGGCTTCCTACTGGGCTGACCGGGCGGTGGCGGCCGAGCACTTCGAGGCGTTCCGCCGCGACCCGAACCGGACCTTGCGGCGCCTGGAGAAGCTGCGCAAGGAGCTCCGCGACATCGAGAAGTGGCAGCGCGGAGAGCCCGCGTGCGGCTTCACCCGCTCCACCACCCCGGAGGGCCTGGCGACGCTGGCCACTGAGCGGGACGTGGTCCTGGAGAAGATCGCGTTCGAGGAAGCGGTGATCGCTGAGGCTGAGGCCCGGGGCTTCAAGGTATGGGGGCCAGGCGACTTCACGAAGGGCGACTTCGTGAACAGCGGCGGCACCTGGCGCGAGGTGTTGCGGGTGAACAAGAAGAGCGTGACCGTGCCGCACCTGCTCACCCGTACCGGTATGGCGGTGATGCGGTCCGGCGACCGCGCGTGCACGGCCGGAACGGTGTACTACGGGCGGCCGTCGCCGTGTAAGGGCGGGAAGCGGTGCACCTGCGACACCCAGACCCTCCCGTATGACGCAGTGTGCGGATGGGCCAGCGCCGCCGACATCGCGCGCCTTGAAGCGACGGAGCCCGAGCCCGAGGCGGAGCGGAAGGTATGCCCCCACTGCAAGCGCGTAGCGGGGAGCGAGAAGCGGTTCAGCCCGGCGCGCGGCATGTGCACCGTGTGCGGGTACGCCGCGCCGCGGAACTTCAAGGCCGAGCCCGCACCTGCCCCGGAGGCTGCCGAACACCGGAAACAGGTCGAGCAGGCCCCGCCGGTCGAGGAGCCGGCACCGGCGGCTGAGACGTGCCCCATGTGCCACTCCAGCCAGTGGCACGCGGAAGCTCGCCGCTGCGCTCACTGCCACCACAGCCCCAAGGAGAAGCCGACCCCCGCGCCAGCTCCCACCACGGGGGAAGGCTGGCAGGAGGGACTGGCCCTGGTGTTCATCGCCTCACGAAACTCCCGCCCGCCCCGCTTGCGGGCCCTGTGGGCGATGACCCGCCGCGAGGCACAAGCCGTGTGCAGCGATCCCCGCACCTCTGGGCGCTCGTTCATGCTCAGTTGGACCGAGCACCCCGGCGACGAGGGCACCGACTGGGAGTGGATCACGGACAAGGGGACCTTCGCCCCGGTTCTCGAAGAACTGGGCATCACCCCACGCCGTGAGTGGGCCGCCGCCCCGGAGACTCCGGTCACCTTCGCGCAGTAGCGGTCAGCCGGGGGCGGGCCGCTGGCAGTAGCGGCCCGCCCCCGGCAATCCATCCAGATCGAGACCCTGCACCCTGGCCCGTCAGGGGAAAAGATGGTATTGTTGAATATGTTGCGAGGGGATGGCACCCCGACCGGCACGACCACTCGAAACCCCACCACCGACCCGGAGGCATCCGTGACCCCCTCAGCCGAGCGAACGGCCAAGCACCCCACCGGCATCGCGCAGTACGTCGTCGATGTCCTGATCAACCTGATGCGGTTCTTCGGCCCCGACCCGGCCGCGATCGTCCGCCCCAAGCCCGGCCGTCAGGCCCGCCAGGGCTGACACGACCACCCGGGGGCGGCGGATGGCACCGCCGCCCCCGGCCCGCTCGAAACCCACCCACACCATCCGAGGAGAACCCCCGTGCCCTACTTCCCGCTGATCTCCGCCGTGCACGCCGCACTGCGCGCCGTCACGGCCGACACCACCCCGGCTACGCTCGACCAACTCGACAGGGCACTGGCCGACCTGCCACTGATCGGTGAGGTCACCGAAGGTGCAGGTCAGTCCGTCTGCCTCGCCCTGGAGCTGATCGGCACCGCCCGCGACCACGAGCTGTTCCGCGCCGTGCGGGAGGTGCAGGACGAGGTGGCAGCGATGCTTGCCGCCGGGCCCCGCACCCCCGTGCACAGCCACCCCGCCATGCGGGCCGTCATCCAGGCGCTCGGACTCTGCCACGCCAGCGGCGGAGACTGGAACACCGACAGTGCCAACTACCGGGCATGGGACCGCGCCATGCACGCCGGGACCTACATGGTCCGCGCCGTGTCCGGCTTCCTGTACGCGGAGGCCGAATTCACCACGCGCAAGGTGACGGAACTGGCGGAAGAGTTCTCCGGCGCCGCCCGCCGCGCCATCGCCTACCACGCCCGCGACCTGGCCCGCACCGCACTGACGATGACCGCGTACGACTACGGCCTGTTCGTCATCGGCACCCGCGCCCCCGGCCGCGAGCCCCACACGTGGACCCGCCGCATCGGATCGGACACCTTCCAGTTCGAGGTCACCCCGCCCGACCTGTACCGCGGAGCCCCGGCGGGACGGCTGATCGTCACCAGCTACCAGACCGGCCAGCGCGTGCACGACCTGGCCCTGTCGACCGATCCCAAGCGCGGCAACGCCGTCGCAGACGCCCTGTTCCTCATCTGACCCAGCGCCCCCGCCGGGCGGCGGATGGCACCGCCGCCCGGCCCTCGCTCGAAACCCAGCACCAGACGGAAGGACCCCATGACCACCCCGTACACCATCAACGACGCCAAGCTGAACGATGCGCTCGACGACGCCCACGAGCGCATCCAGCGCGCCGAGGACCGGCTGGCCCGCGTCGCGTGCGCACACATCGCCGCCGCCGTCCGCGATGTCCTCACCGACCACGAGCCAGCGGCGCCGTTCGACGCCACGCACCTCCGCCTGACCGGGCACGACGTGCTGAGCACCGACGGCACGTACTGGACCGCCACCGGCGAGGAACGGCGCATCCCCGCCTCCGACCTGCTGGACGACGGTCTGCTCGGGTGGGTCAACCAGCTCAACCACGGCAACCGCCACATCTGGCGGCCCCTGTGCGAGACCGAGAACACCATCACGGAAGTCGGCCACCGGCTCGACTTGGGCCAAGCCGCACAGCTCCCCGACGAGGTCCACACCTCCGCCCGGGTGCGCGAAATCCGCGACCGCCTGGCCGCCGCGCCCTACCGGCCATGGAACGTCGAAGAATTCACCTGGAACCGCAACGGCGCCACCGTTCCCAAGGACGCCCCGGACGCAGTGCACACCGATTTCGTCGTCAGCGACTCCTCCGGGGACCAGGTGGCCGAGGTCTCGGTCAGCTACGACGGCCCCGGGGACACCAACACACCCGCCGAGGACCTCGCCGAGACCCGCGCCAACGCCGAACTCATCACCCGGGCGCCGGAGGACCTGCTCTACCTCCTGGCCTACGCCGACCACCTCGCTGGCGGCGCGGACGCCGAGGAACTTCACCTGCGCGGCCATTGCGTCCACTGCCGGACCAGCCTCTACAGCTCCACATCCTCCGAGGCCCTGACCGCCGCAGACAGCAGCACCCAGTGCGGCCGCCCACTCCCCACGGGCCGCACCCTTCCGGTCCCGCACACACTCAGCACCTGACCCACCCGGGGCGGCGGATGGCACCGCCGCCCCGGACCCTCGAACCCGCCACCAGGAGGACCGCCGTGACCGGCACCCGCTACTCACCCGACAGCATCCTGGTCCCGACCACCCCCGGCACCCTGCTGGAGTGGGCCGCGACCCACATCACCCGCGTCGGTATCTACCAGAGCCGCTACAGCCTCTTCAGCGGTCCCGGCCGCCTCGCCCACCGCCGATGCTCCGTCGGCGGTGCGCTCGACGTCGCCGCCGGCCGCGACCGCATGGCCGCCGACCGCCCGTACGACCTCGAGGCGATCGGCACCGCCCTCGATGACGCGTACCGCATCCTCGCCGAACACCTTGAAGACGGACCCGTTCCGATACCACCCGGACGTGAGCCGACGGCACACCACAAAACGGTCGTCCATCTATGGACCCTCGCCCCCGACCGCACCGCTCAGCAGGCAGCCGCCGCACTCCGCGCGGCCGCCGAGACCGCCCGCGCAGCCGACCGGCTGTTCTGACCCCCCGCCCCAAGCTCCAGCCCCCCGGGGAGGCGGATGGCACCGCCCCCGGTCCCTCGAAACTCGATCAGCAACAGGGAGGACCGTGCATACCGAAGCCCAACCCACCCGCGGGGAGGGGACCGGCACCGTCCGGTGCCCTTGCTGCGGGCTCCAGCAGCCCACCGAATCCGGCGCCGTCATCGACCACAAACCCACCCGCGCGGCGGCGGACGACTGTCCCGGGAGCGGACTCCATCCCCGAACGGACCCCCACGAGCCCTCCAACGGGGCGGTCCCTGACACGTGCGAGATCCAGCTGTCGCTGTTCGACCGCACCGCCGCCGTACGGCCCGAAGACCGGCCCGCACCGCGGCCCCGGCGCCGCCACCGCACCCCGGCCGAGGCCCTCGACACCGATGCCAAATGGGCGATCATCCATGCTCGGCGTGGCCAGTTCGGGGTGCTCGACCCTTTGCTGCCCCAGACCAGCAAGAGAGAGCTCGCGGCTGCGGAGGCCGAGGGCGCCGTCCACTTCGACGTCACCCGGCACCGGCCCGGCGCCGAGGATCTCCTGGCCCCGCCGCCCGCGGTGGGCCGCCCAGTCGTGGTAATCCCGTGCAGCGCCACCAAGAGGCAGGTACCCGACGGTGAGAGAGCCCCAGCCGAGGACCTGTATCAGGGCCCGTACTTCACCAAGTGCCTCACGGCCGCCCGCGCCATCCCTGGCGGAAGGGTCCTGATTCTCAGTGGCCGGTACGGATTGATCGCCCCCAACACGCCGATCGCCACGTACGAGAAGCGTCTGGACCCGCGCAACGTCGACCACGCCAAGCACCGCACCCAGGTCGCCGCCATGGGCCCAGCGATGCGCCACGCACCCGAGGTGATCGCGCTCGCCGGCAGGGACTACGCGGACGCAGTCGCCGCAATCTGGCCGCACACGGTGCGGCCCCTCGCGGGCGTCGGCATCGGTATCCAGCTTCAACGGCTGACCCGTATCGCCGAATCCGCCGACCCCCGGGCCACCGCCCTGGCCTTCGCTACCGCGGCGGCCACCCGCCCCTAACGCGGCGCGGCCGCGCCGACCGGCAGTGGCCCGAACCCTGGCCGCGCCCGTCCGTCGCCCGGCACGCCACCGGGCGACGGACGCCCCGTCTTTGCGCCGCCCGGCGCGCACCCATCGCTCACCCGCGGCCCCGCGCCGCCCCACCGAGAGGAGACCTCCCCTTGTACTCCCCCGTGTTCCTGCCGCTCGACATCGTCAAGCCGCAGCCGTTCGGCGGCCGCACCATGGACGAAGCCATTCAGGAGCTGCTTGAGGAGATCCGCGAGCTCTACCTGGCCGACGGCACCCCTTGGGTCGTCGGCTACTCCGGCGGCAAGGACTCCACCATCACGGCCCAGCTGGTGTGGATGGCCCTGGCCGGCCTCCCGGCCGAGCAACGCACCAAGCCGGTACACGTCATCTCCACCGACACCCTGGTCGAGAACCCCGTGGTCGCTGCGTGGGCGAACCGGTCCCTGGAGGCCATGCGCACCGCGGCCGCCGCCCAGCAGATGCCCATCGAACCCCACCGCCTCACCCCGGAACTCGAAGACACCTTCTGGGTCAACCTGATTGGACGCGGCTACGCCGCACCTCGGCCCAAGTTCAGATGGTGCACCGACCGCCTCAAGATCCGGCCCTCGAACAAGTTCATCCTGGACGTGGCCAACAAGTACGGACAGGTGATCCTCGTCCTCGGCATCCGCAAGGCAGAGTCGGCCACCCGGCGCCGGACGATGGAACGGCACGAGAGGGGCCGCGTCCGCGACCGGCTCAGCCCGCACGGCAGCCTGCCCGGATCACTCGTCTACTCGCCGGTCGAGGCGTGGACCACAGACGAGGTATGGATGGCCCTGATGCAGTACCCCAACCCCTGGGGCCACTCGAACAAGGACCTGCTGGCGATGTACCGCGGCGCCTCCGAGGACAGCGAGTGCCCCCTGGTAGTCGACACCTCCACCCCCAGCTGCGGAGACAGCCGGATGGGCTGCTGGACCTGCACGATGGTCGAGCAGGACAAGAGCTTGCGAGCGATGGTGGCCAACGACGAAGAACTGGAGTGGATGCGGCCCCTGCTGGCCCTGCGTGATGCGCTCGACATCGAGGACGACCGCCACTTGAGGGACTTCCGCCGCATGAACGGCTCCCTCATGATCCACCGCGACCGCCTGGTCCACGGCCCCTACACGCAGGCAGCCCGCGAGGACTGGCTGCGCCGCCTCCTGGAGGCCCAGACCTGGATTCGCGCCCATGGCCCCACCTACGTCCGCGACATCACCCTCATCACGCTCGATGAACTGCACCTGATCCGCCGAATCTGGGTGTTCACGAAGCACGAGATCGAGGACAACCTCCCCGGGATCTACGAGGAGGCCACCGGCCAACCGTTCCCCGGCCGCCCACTGGACGAGACGCTCAGCTTCAACGCCGCACAGACAATGATCGACACCTTGCGTGAGGTCTGCGACGACGAGGAGGAGTACCTCCGCATCCGGGCCTTGCTCGCAGTCCACCGTCGCTACAACGTCATGACCCGCCGCGCCGGCCTGCTCGACGCTTTGGAGAAGGTCCTTGAGAAGCACTCCTTCGAGGACGAGGAGGACGCGCTCGCTTTCGCCCAGTTCCGCCGGGGCGAGAACCCGGACAAGGGACAGGGCGCGCTGTTTTGATCACCCGGCGCGGTGCTCACCAACATGTTGGTGAGCACCGCGCCGGCGCCGATTCCGGCTCCGCGCTTCCCATGCGCAGCCTAAGTGCGGTATTTTTTTCAATGTTGGCTAGGGTGGCGCCTGGCCGGCATACCTGCTGTACCACTCGAAACCCCTCCCAAGGAGCGCTACACCCATGATCCCCAACGGCGTTACCCCCGCCGACGACCAGACTGCCGCCGACATCTGGGGCGTCAGCGTCGGCTACTGGCGCGACACCAAGCACTGGCAGAAGATCCGCGGCCTGAAGCTGCTCAACCGAAAGGGCAGCCGCCGGCGGATCTACTCCAAGGAGCAGCTGCTCGCCGCGCACGCGGAGGAGGAGCGCGCCAAGGCCGTCAACGAGCAGCCGAAGTACGACCTTCCCCCGGTGCCGGCCGGCGAGCAGCACCCCGACGATCTGCTCGATCTGGAGGAGGCGCTTTACGCTCTGCCGGAGGAGCGGCGCGTCACGCTGAGCACCTGGAAGACCTACAAGTACGGCGACAAGACCCGTCTGCCAGCGCCGGACTTCAACCTCGGCGGCCAGGAGGTTGACGGCGAGGTCGTCGGCGGTGAGGACTTCTGGCGTCGGCGCACGATCCTCGACTGGGACGCCAACCGCCCCGGCCGCGGGAGCCAGCCTGGCCGTGGCCGGAAGGTCGGCAGCAAGAACAAGGCCCCCCGACGGCCCACGGCGCAGGCCCTGGAACGCCGACAGCGTGCCCGGATCATGCTCGATGAGGAGCCGACTGCCGTCACGGCAAAGGTGCTTGCCGAGAGGCTCGGAGTCCATCCGGTGCACGCGGAGCGGTTGCTTCGCTCCGCCCGGCTGGAGAAGGTCCGCGACCTTCTGACGGAGCGAGAGGATCTGACCGTCGACGACGTCCAGCGCGAGACCGGGCTGACCGTCGTGGCGCATGCCCGCAAGCTGCTCGACGAGGCCCGTGAGGCCACCGCAGCGCAGTGATCCCCCGCACGTCAGGTCCTGGCAGGATGACCAACGCCAGCACCGGACGAGTGGGGGAGCGCGAGGGTGGCCAGAGGTATCGAGCGAGCACTGGAGTACGTCGCCGAGCGCAGCGTCCTGGTGCCGCATGGATGCCGATACTGGGTCAGGAGCTTGACGACGGACGGCTATGCAAAGGCTGTTGTAACCGAAGCCCGCCACGAACGTACCGTTCGGGTGCACCGGTGGCTGATGGAGCTGCTGCACGGCCCGCTCCCACCGCGCACGATCACCGCGCACAGCTGCAACGAATCCTTGTGTGTCGAGATCGACCACCTGTCGAACGCTACCCAGCGCACGAACATGCGGCAGATGGCCGATCAAGGACGCGCAGCCGGCCGGGTGCACCTCGGCTACGCCGACACACGCGGGTCCCTGGGGCGCGCGCAGGCCATCCAGTCCGCACTTCGCGACGGGCTGGACCTGGACGCGCTCGCCGCCGCGATGCTCGCGGGCGAGCCGCGCCCGCTCGTCCGTGCAGCCCTGGCGCACGGATACGACGCGGAGGCGTATCTCGCTGCCGTGCGGGCGTCCGATCCGAGCGCCGCGCTCGTCCCGCTCTTTCCGGCGGAGGCAACTGAAAAGCCTCCCGCCGTACCGGAGGACGGACAGATGCCGTTGTTCTGAGATGTCCCCATGTCGAAGGCCCCGCCCTGGCGGATGGGTCACCATCCACGGGGCGGGGCCTTCGACGTCGAACAGGACCTCAGTGCGCCTGCGCGTTCTCCGGCGAACCGTCCTGAGCCGGGAGCGTCACCGGTCCTCCGGGCGGCGGGAAATTGTACGTGGCCGCGCTCGCTGTGGCCTCCGTCGGAGGAGCCGCCGCGGCGTCCGATGTCGTTGTCTCCGCCGTGTCACCGACCGGTTCCGCAGCAGCGTCGGGCGACTCCGTCCCGGTGGACTCCTCTGCGCTCGACTCGGCGAGAGCTGCCACCGCCTGGTCGAAGTTGCGCTTGGCGGTACGAACCTGACTCACCGAGATACCGAGACGTTCCGCCACTTGCTGGGCAGGGATCTCGGTGTCCAGCATCTCGACCACAAGGGCGTCGAACTTCTGGCGCTTCTCCACCAGCTGCGCGTCGCGCTCCTCGCGGAGCTTGGCGACGCGCCTCTGGGTCTCCTCGTCGAAGTCGTCGATCTCCTCTTGCAGCAAGATCGCTTCTCCCGCAATGCGGAGACGCTCCTCCTCCTGCTGGACGAACCGGGCTGCCTTCTCTCGTGCCGCCTCGCGGGCCTGCACCGCCCGGGAGCTTCGCCGCTGCTTCTGCGTCATGCGCTACTGCACCTCCGTGCCTTGAGACTGCCGGGGCACATTCTGCCGTCCGGCGGGCCACAGCCGGATGCCGCCCACGCGGCGGCACCGCACGTAACAACACGGCGGGCCGTCTCTCGCCGGTGCACGGCCGATCGCGCTGGCACGATCGGTGCGACTGCATCGGACCCATAGTCGGGGGACACGTCAGCCGCACCGCGGCATCGCACGTGACGTGGGGGCCCCATGGTGCAGCACCCGACTCCAGGAGCCGGGTTGCGAGGAGGGATCCCGCACCGCCCCCTCGCGCACTCCCGGAGCGGGGGCGGCCGCACTGTTACGCAGCGTGTCGCCGGTGCGGCGCGCGGTGCGAGGCGCACCGGTGCGTGCGGAGGCACTGCATGTGACGTCCTGGCGGAAGGGTGCACCCCAGATGCACGGCCACCGCGCGGCCACGGCCAGTGCCGTGGCCGGGTGGTGCACCGATTGACTGCACGCGACCGCCCGGCGGCAGTGCACGTGCGACGCACCGCTGCAATGTGCAGCGGCGGTGACGCGCTGCGGACCGTGACGCCACGTCGCCCCGGCTCACCATGTGACGCGTCCACAGGTGGCGCCGCAGGTACGCCTTTCCACAGCCATGTCCGGAGGACCTGACTATGGAAAGCCGCCAGACTACGTCTGTGACCGTCCTGCTCTTTCAGCGCGTTGCCGTCCAACCATCATCGTGATCGTCGCAAGCTCCTCCACGATTCGGTTGTACGCGCAACACGCTTCAAGATCATTACGGTCACACCTCATGCATTATGAATGACCCAGGTAAGATCGCGCCCATGATGACCGTCCACAAGCTGAGCGCTGGGGACGGGTATACGTACTACATCCGTGAGACTGCCAGCGCGGATCAGGCCCGCGAACGCGGCCAGGAGCTGGGCGACTACTACACCGCGGACGGCAATCCGCCGGGCGTCTGGATGGGCGCGGGGATCGACGCCCTCGGCGTCTCCGGGACGGTCACCGAAGCGCAGATGAAGGCGCTCTACGGCGAGGGCCTTCACCCGGATGCCGAGCGCATCATCGCCGAGCGCATCGCTGCCGGAGACAGTACGAAGCAGGCGATGCGGGCCGCTCGGCTGGGCCGCAAGTTCATGCAGTTCAAGCAGAGGGACACGCCGTTCGGGCGGATGCTGCACGAGGAGATCGAGCGCTTCGTGCGGATGGAGAAGCGCGAGCCGAACGCGACGGAGCGGGCCGAGATCCGGGGGCGCGTCGGCGCGGTGCAGTTCCGCACCGAGCACGGCCGCAGCCCCGAATCCAAGGAGGAGCTGGGCCGCTTCATCAAGGAGCAGGAGGGCGGCAAGCAGCGCAATGCAGTCGCCGGATTCGACCTGGTGTTCACCGCTCCGAAGTCGGTATCCGTGCTGTGGGCGCTGGGGGATGAGAACGTGCGCCGGGCTGTCGAGCAGGCCCACGTGCAGGCGATCGAAGAGACCGTGCAGTGGCTGGAGCAGAAAGCCACGATGACCCGCACGGGGGTCAACGGCATCGCCCAGGAGGACGTTGCCGGCGGCCTGATCGCCACCCGCTTCCGGCACTACGACAGCCGCACCGGCGACCCTCTCCTGCATGACCACGTCGTGGTCGCCAACAAGGTCAGGGGGGCTGACGGGAAGTGGCGGACGCTGGACGGTCAGCTGCTGTTCGCGCAGAACGTGTCCGCCAGCGAGCACTACAACCTGCGGGTCATGGAGATCGTCTGTGAGGACCTCGGGCTGCGTGCAGAGGCCCGGGAAGTCACTCCGGGCAAGCGAGCGGTCATGGAGATCGCCGGAGTCGGAACGGACCTCATCGAGGCCAACTCAAGCCGTTCGCAGAGCATCAAGGAGCGCACTGCCGAGCTGGTGGCGGAGTATCGGGAGCGGCACGGCTACGACCCGTCGAGCAAGACCCTCACGGCGCTGATGCAGCAGGCCACGCTGGAGACGCGACCGGACAAGAAGGAGGCCCGGCCGCTCGCCGAGCTGCGCGAGGGATGGCGGGAGGCGGCCGTCGAAGCGTTCGGTTCCGACCGCGTGGACAACCTCCTCCGCGCTGCCCGGGTGGCGGCGCAGAGCACTCGTCCGGGGGCTGCGGCCGTGCCGCATCTGGACGTGCACAAGGCAGCCCGAGAGGTCATTGAGACGGTCTCGGAGCATCGCAGTGTGTGGGGCCGGCGGCAGGTCTTCGCCGAGGCCCAGCGGTGGGTCATGGTGGCCACACTCGGCGCCGCACCGAGCGGTGATCTGGCCGAGCAGATCACCGATCGCGCGCTCGCGGCCGAGGTCATCGGTGTCACCCCGCCGGACCTCAACCCCTACTTCCCGGGGGTGGCACGAGCGGACGGAACGAGTATCTATCGGCGCCGGGAGACCGAGCTTTACACCTCCGTCGGCGTTCTCGCAGCCGAGGACCGGATCGTCTCCGCCGCACGCACACAGGTGATTCCGGCGGTCTCCGCAGACGTCTATCAGGCCGTCGAAGACGCCTACCAGCAGGCCAACTCGAACCGCCGCCTGGACGCGGGCCAGCGCGAGCTCGCCCGCACCTTCGCGTGCAGCGAGAAGCTCGTAGCGGCGGGCATCGGCCCGGCCGGTGCAGGCAAGACGACCGCCATGCGGGTAGCCGCCGATGCCGTCCGCACGAGTGGCGGCCGCGTCATCGGTCTGGGCCCCTCTGCCCGCGCCGCCACTGAGCTTTCCGCCGGTCTGGAGGCCCCGGCCTTCTCGCTGCATGACTGGCTCGGAGCCCGTGAGCGGCTGCACCAGGGCAAGCGCGTGGCCCCCGAGTACCAGCTGTCTGCCGGCGACGTCATCGTGATCGACGAGGCGGGCATGGCGGGCAGCAAGCGCATCGCCGCCGTCATCTCTGAGGCCCAGGAGGCCGGTGCACTTGTCCGTCTGATCGGTGACCCCTTCCAGCTCGCCGCCGTGGAATCCGGCGGCGCTCTGCGACTGCTCGCCAACACCGTCGACGTCGTCGAACTGGAGAACCTGCACCGGTTCCGCGCACCCGGAGAAGCGGCCGCCACCCTTGCCCTGCGCAGCGGCGAGCCCGAGGATGCGTGGACCTGGTATCTGGACAACAGCCGCGTCGTCGCCGGTACGCGCGAGCAGATGCTGCACGCCATCTTCACCGACTGGCAGGCCGACATCGAGCAGGGCCACACGGCACTGATGATGGCGGACGACAACGCCAGCGTCACCGAGCTCAACACCCTCGCGCAGGCATACCGGATGGGCCGGGGACAGCTCGACGCCGCCCAGAGCGTCGACCTCGGTGACGGCCTCCAGGCCCACCGCGGCGACCTCATCGTCACCCGCAAGAACGATCGCCGGAACGCGGTCATGGGAGGCCGTGACTTCGTCAAGAACGGCGATCAGTGGGCGATCGAGGCTGTCCGGGACAACGGCGACTTGGTCGTACGGCACACCGACCACGGCGGCCGGACCGTGCTGGCGGCCGAGTACGTCGGTACCTTCGCCGAACTCGGCTACGCAGCCACCGGCCACCGGGGCCAGGGCGCCACCGTGGACACCGGAAGCGGCCTGGTCACCCGCCGCACCAGCCGCGAGTCCGCCTACGTGCAGGTGACCCGAGGCCGCCTGAAGAACCGCATCTACGTCGTCCTGGACGAAGGCCAGACGATGCGGGATGTGCTCGACACGATCGCCTACACGCAGAGGGCATCGGTCTCCGCGACCGAGGCCATCCGGGCTGAGCAGGATCGCGTGTACGGCATCCCCCAGCTGGCTTCCGAGTACAACGACGTGCACGCCCGTGCGTTGTCGCTGCGCTACCAGAACATGGCCCGCTCCGTTCTGGCGTCGGGCGCCGAGGGGGTCATCGCCGAGGAGGCGTGGCCCGCAGTCGAGCGAGCGCTGCGTGACGCCGAGCGCGCCGGTTTCGCCCCCGAGCGCATCCTTTTCAACGCGTTCCACGAACGGGACTTCACCGATGCTGAGGACAACGCCGCGGTGCTGAGCTGGCGGATCGACAACCACGTCGACGACGCCCGCAACGTGCTCCAGCGTCTGGAAGAACAGGGCACGATCCGGCCCCTGATCGACCTGACGGATGACCAGCTCGGCCGTCTGTCCGAGCGAGCCGAGGAGCGGCGCAAGCAGGCGCTCGATACGCTGCACCGGGCCGATGCCCGCGTGGCCAGTCAGCCCCGATCGCTGGTCGTGGACGGTCTTCCCGTGCCGGCCTGGCCGGGGCGTGCGTACGGAGACCTCACCCGGCTCCAGCTCTCGCAGGCCATCGCGGAAGCTCGCCGCGACGCCCGCCTCGCCAGCCTCTCCGTCATGCAGGCCCGGCGCGACGGCCGGAGCGAGGATGCCGAAGCACACCGTGGGGAGGCCCGCGCTGCGGCCGCCCGCCTGCACGGCCTGAAGACCGAGCAGGCCACCCGTAAGGCCATGGGCTGGGTCGACCGTGCCCGCGAGGAGTGGCAGCGCGAGCCGGGGCCCGGCCGCGCCCACACCGCGGGCATGGACGTCGAGATGGTCGCCGCCGAGATGCGTACCAATCTCCACGCGCAGGACGAGGCCCGGGTGCGGCTGGCCCGCGCCGAGCTGGTCGACCAGCGGGTGCGAGCCGAGCAGCGCCTTCGCAGGTTCCTGCCCGACGCGGCGGAGGTCGCCCCGGTCCACACCGGGCCGTTGCCCGAGTGGCTGCTGCCGCGTGAGGCGGAGCGGGACCAGTACACCCCGGCCCCGTGGGTCGAGCACCTGGATGCGCGCCGTCAGATCATCGACGACCGCCTTGCTCAGATCGGGACCGCTCTGGCAGCCAACCCGCCGGAGTGGGCTCGCAGCCTCGGGCCCGTGCCGCCCGAGGGAACCGAGTTGCGCGACACCTGGGAGCGCACGGCCGCGCTCGCCGACGCCTGGCGGGCCCGGCGCCACGTCCGGGCGGATGAACCCGGTCTCGGCAACCAGCCAGTGGGGGAGCGGGACGCGGCGGCCTGGCAGGCGCTGCACGAGCAGGTTGCTGAGGTCGGGCGCCGGGCGCGAGCCACCGAGGCCGCCGCCCGCCGTGGTGAGGCTCTCGCTGCTGTGGCCCGGGAAGAGGTGCACCCGACCGAGGCTGAACGCGAGTTCGCGCCGTCCGGTGAGACCGTCACCGAGGACCGGGCCGAACAGCGCGCAGAAGCCGCCGACGCCCCCGAGCGGGAGCAGGAAGAAGAGGAAGAGAGGGCAGCGGAGCGTACGGCGGCGGAAGCCGAACGGGAAGTAGAGGCCGACGAGCCCCGCACGCCGGCCCCCGAACCGGAGCGCGTGGAGGAGCGCGCGACTGAGACGGACGTGCCCGAGTCGGAGCGCGCAGAGGCGAGCTCTTCCTACGAGGAGAGCGACGCCGAGCAGCGTGAGAAGCACGAGCAGCAGGAGCGCCGCCCATACGCCGACCTGCCGGACGCGGAACTCGCCGAGAGGCTGGCCTACTACGTCGAGGCCGCTGAGGCAGCCCAGGAGCACGCGGCGGCTCAGGAAGCCAAGGCGGCCGAGCTGCGAGCGGCGCTGGAGCCCGGCGGCGAGGTCGAGCGCCGCGTCGACGAACGGGCGGCGCGCGTCGAGGCCATCCATGATCTGCGGGAGACGACGCGCCGACTGCCCGTCCTGGAGGCCGCTGATCAGCAGCGGCGGCAGGAAGCCCACAACATCGAGAGGCGCCTGGAGGAGACGGGGCGCTTCGGCCGTCCTGCCGTCCGCGGCGATGAGCGCTCCCGCCTGGAGGAGCAGCTGATGCGTCTCCGTGGAGAGCAGGAGCAGCGTGCCGCGGAAATCTCCGCGATGCGGCAGCGGCAGGCGGAGAGCGAACGGGAGGCCGGGCCGGCTTCCCAGCATGAGGAAGTGCTGGCCTCCTGGGAACGCAACGGAGGGTCGCGGGAGGCCGTGTTGGAGCAGACGCTGGCGTCCCGGCAGCGCCGCGCGGATGCCGCCACGGCGGAGGCCGAAGGCGCGCGCGGAGAGGTGGGCAAGCTCGATGCCGCCGCGGCTTCCGTGCGGCAGGAGATGAATAGGCGGGATGCGCAGCCCTACCAGCAGCGCGTTGCGGAAGAAGCTCAGCGTCTCCAGACCCAGCAGGCCGCGCTGCAACAGCAGCAGGCCCAGCAGCAGGCTGCCCAAAGCCCAGGGCCCGAGGAGCAGCAGAACCGCAACGGGCCGAGGCGCTGATCGGTTCGCACAATCGTTGCGGCAGCGCCCCATGAGCTGGAGGGGGCCCCGGACTCCGGGGCCCCCTCCACGATGTTCCGGTTCAGCTACCCGCCGGAGCGTGCTTCGGCGGCGGCGCGGGCCCCCTCGGCCAGGCGGAACACCTGTGCCTGGGCGGGATGGGAACGCGGCCGGGCCAGGAAGGCGGGACCGGCATCAACCCATTCGCTGTACGCCTCGCCATCCGTGAGCGGCGGCGCAGGCGGGTCCTGGTGAGAGCTTTGACAACTGGCGTTGCCCAGGCGCGGCAGGAACGCGTACAGCTCCTTGACCCAGTCAATCTCAGCGCGCAGCGTGAGCTTGCTGGGATCTCCCGCATACGTGCGGACCCATCCCAGGTACAGGGCGGTCAGTTGCTCGATGATGCGGGGATGCCGGTACCAGCAGCGGGCGATCTGGTTGCGGACGTCGTAGGTTTCGATGAGCCAGTCCACCCACAGCGTGAGTTCGGCCAGTCGGCTCTCTCGCTCATCGGGTTCCATCGCGGACCAAACCCACCGCTGTGGTCCCTCCGGCTTGCCTTGCCCTGTCTGCTCAGCCATGGGGCGCCTCCGTCGCTGGGTCCGTCGCCTTTTTAAGGGACAGCGGGTCGGCTGGTCGGCCCAGCCAGGTGCGCAGGTCTTTGTCCCGCCAGGTCAGCCGCATGTTCACCCGGATCGGTGGGAGGTTGAAATACTGCACGATGCTGGTGAACTTCGGGATTTCCCGAAGAGTGTCCACCGGCAGCAGCTCGGTTTCCACGATGCTCGTCGAGCGTGAGTTCTTACCGTCTCCGCTGGAGCGGCTGGTGCGCTCGACGTGCTGTTTGGCTCCCAGGTAGCTGAAATAGCGCAGGGTGTCGTCATCGGCCAGACCCGGCAGAAGCATGCGCATCGTGGAGGCGGAGATCACCGTCCTGGCTCCGTCACGACCGACCCTGGAGGCGAGCTGGGCAAGGTCGTGCCAGATGGTCAGCATGGCGATGCCGATGCCCCGCCCGGTCGTCAGTGTGGTCGGGAGCCTGGGGTACCGCAGCGCGTTGCCGGCCTCATCGATCATGCAGCCCAGCGGTTTCTCCAGCGGCTTGCCGGTCTTCTCGAACCGGTCCTCAGCCGCATGGATGACCGACGCGATGATGGAAGTGAACAGCGGCGCGAATCGCTCCGCGTTCGAGGGCGAGGCGACCAGGCAGATGGTGCCGGTGCGGTTCAGCAGGGCCTCAGCGGTGAAGTCCGTCCCCGCCACGACCTCTCGTACGTCCTTGTTGCGGTACACCGACGCGATGACGTTGAGGGTGAACTGCACTGAGCCGGCACCGTCTTCATGCAGCTTGAGCCAGGGCTGAGCGTAGTCGAGCGCGACCTCGGGGTAGTCGGGCTCCAGAATCGCGCGGACATGGTCTACGGCGTCCTTGCCCAAGGAAAGCCACTCGCGGAAGGCGCGGATGCCGCCTCCCGAGATGTTGGCGGCCAGCAGCAGGCCCGCGAGGATCGCGCGGGCCTGGGCGATCCAGGGCTCGGCGCGCGGGTCGTAGTGCTTTTGAGCGGCGTCTGCCATCCACTCGGCCATCCGCTCAGCGGCATCAGCATCGCGGGCGTAATCCACGGGCGACCAGTGATGGGTTCTGCGCCCGCCCGGCAGACCGGCGGGTGCAATGATCCACACGGGCCCCAGGCGGCTGCGGCTGGCGTAGATGGCGTCCAGGTCCGCTGCCTTCGTCGTGGTGCACACCACTGGCCCCTGCCACTCTGCGGCATTCCCCATCAGCAGCCCGGTCGTCTTGGCACTCCCCGGAGGGCCAAAGGCGATGGCGGACCCCGCGGGCTCAACCACTGCCATGATCTTCTTGGTCAATTGGCCGCGGCCCGCAGTGATGCGCCCTTCCCGCTGCTCGGGTGCATCAGGAGCTGCCATCTGCCGTTCAGTGCTCCTGTCGCCCCAGCGGGCACCGCCCAGGTGGGGCTTTCGGCCCGCAAGGGCGCGCATCAGTACAACAGCAGCCACCAGCACCGCGCCTGTGAAGAGGACCATCACCAGCCAGAACAGCCAGGTAGGAGGCGCGGAGGGGTAGACCGAGTCCGGTCCACGGGTGAGGGACAGCAGCACCGTCGCGGGCACGCTGCGGCTGGAGGTCACCCAGCCATGTCCCGACAGCAGTCCGGCCACCGGCGCCGCCATGAGAACCACAGCACTCACGGCGACGACGAAACCGGCCGCCACGGCAGCCAGCAGCGCGCCGTCGTCCACTCCGTGGGTGTCCTTGGCCGGCACTTAAACCACCATCCGCTCGTCGGTCTCGAACAGGCGTTGTTCGGTGGCGGAGAGCATCAACTGCACCGGATGGCTGCCGCCCCCACGCCCGACCTTCCACAGGGCTCGTCCGCGCTGGCCCGCGCCCCACGAGCCGATGAGATCGCACTCGGCGTCGGTCAGCCCGATCGCTTCCCGGGTGATCTCCAAAGGCTGGGTGTCCTGGGCAAGCTGGATGCGGGTTTCGCAGCTGGAGATCAAATCTTTGGCGATGGCCACGGATTCTGAACCCGCAGCCCCCACAGCTTCGAAGTCGGAGAGCCGGTGGGTTGCCAACAGCTGGATTGTGCCAGTGGCGCGGGACAGACGCAGATCAGCGTCGATCTTCCGGACCATCGCCGAGCCGCCGCTGCGCATCTGCCGCCACAGCTCGTCTCGGACCACCACCCACGACTGGCCTGGACGGTCGATGGCACTCTGCGCCCAGGAGGAGACGCAGGTGAGCACCATCGCCACGGTCTCATCGCCATACTCCTCCAGGGCGCTGATGTCCACGCTCTGGATCGGCGCGTTCCAGTCCAGGCCGATCGATGTCTCTTCGTCGAAGAGGCCGCCGAGGTGGCCGGAGACCATGCCCCCCAGAGCCGAGCGCAGTGGCGCCATCTGCTCGCGGGCGGTCTGGATGTCCCCTCCGCGTACGCGCAGTTCGCGGGCCATCTGCTCGGTGGGGTCCTTGATCTTCTCGTAGACCAGGGGCAGCGTCGGGACCCGGAGGTTCTGTTGCCCGTACAGTTCGCCGGTCACTTCGCGTACCGCGATATCCAGGCACTCCTCATCCTGGGGGCGCAGGTTGTGGCGCAACTGGAGCTCCAGCAGGGCCTTCAGCAGGGTCAGGCGCCTGCGGTGGATCTCGCGTAGGCGAGTACGCAGCTCTTGCGGATCGAGGTCGTCCAGGCCCTGGCCCAGGGGCCCGGCATCCAGCGGGTTGAGCCGCCCCGACAAACCCGGGCCCAGCCGGACCGGCTCAACGCCGAGGTGCTCGCACAGGGACTGGTACTCGCCTTTCACGTCTCCGGCGATGAGCGTCTTGTGGCCCAGGGTCATCAGGCGGAAGCAGAGCGCCTTGATATGGGCGCTCTTCCCTGACCCCGGAATGCCGGTGATCATGACGTTGGGGTTGGTGCATAGTCCATTGGTCACCCAGGCGGCAGGGTGCGCGGAGAATGCCTGCATTGTCAGGGTGTTGAACCCGATATAGACGCCGATCGGGGGCAGTCCAGCGGGGTGCAGGAAGGGGTAGATGCCGCTCGCCCGCTCGGTATCGGCGCGGAAGACCTCCGGCTTGGCCAACGATGCGGCCCGCCCGGCGTAGGGCTGATTCCACCCCTTGCGCGGAGCCATCCGCATCGCCAGCTCCGGATCCTCCAGCAGCCGAGCCCGACGCAGCTCCCTGGCCGAGGGCTGACGCTGCTGCGGCAGAGCATCATCGGAGGGTGCATCCAGCAGGTCTGACAGCGGAGCGGAGCGCAGGGACCCCGTTTCGCGTGGCGCACGCTTGAAACCCAACATCAGATGCCCACCCGCCGATCCGGCAGTCCCTGCGCCAGAGGCAGCGCTGCGACAGCGAACCCGGAATCCTGTGCACCCCAGATCCGCCGCAGCGTCAGCCCTGCTTCTGAAGCGTCCGCCTGGAGCTCGGCACACGCCGTCTCCAACTCCTCGAAGTCCGTGACGGTCACCGCCAAGACCCCGGTCAGCCGCACGACGCCGTGGCCGGCAGCTCGTGCGATGTCCTGAGCGCGCGCGGTCTCCGCCTCACGGCGCTCGTCCTCGGACTCGTCCCGGCCGGTCTTGGCCCGCAGCTTGCGGGCCGACTGGCGCTTGGTCTTCTCACGCGCCAGCTCATTTCGCGCCTTGCTCGGTCCGATCGGCTCATAGACCAGCGAGAGGGAGCGGCGCGCGTTCTGCCGAGGACGCAGCAGCGGGGTGAGGAAGGTCGCGTACACCTCGCTCAGGGGGAACCCGCGCACCTGGTAGGTGACGGTCCAAGCGCTGTCGTGCCGATAGACGCCCCACGAGGTCTCGGCGGCCGCAGGCCCGGCCACTTCCGGGAGCACGCCGCCAGCTACTCCCTGCCACGAGGGGTCTTCCGCGGCCGCGTCGCGGGCGGCGGCAGCCAGCTGCTCCTCCGGGTCGTAGGCGGTGCGGATCGCCTGAGCGACACCGTTGGGGGAGAGCCACTCAAGGACCTGCAACCCCGCGCTGCTGAGCGCTCCGTGCATTGCTGTGATCTCCCGTACCAGCACGGCGGCCGCGCCGGCCTGCCCACCGCCTGCCCCCTTCACAGCGAGGCGGGCACGGGAGCTGGAGAGAGTGACGGCCAGGTACGTCTCGCGGGCGGTCGCCGAAGGACCGGCGCCTGCCATCAGCTCATTGAGGGACTCCACCGCCACGGCGGGAGCGCCCGGGGAGGTGTGGCGTGCTGTCCAGCTGCGCAGGGCCGTGCCGTCGTCGGGCAGACTGCGCTGGTGAACGGCGACCCGGGTGATCACGCCGTCCTCCTTGCACTGCGAGCGCAAGAAGGCTGCCCAGCCCGCCACACGGGCGTTTTGCTTGGCAGTGTCGGACAGCGCCAGCCCGGGGAACGTGACCCGCGCGATGGCGGTGTAGCTGGCTTCCAGTGGGTTGTGCATGATTCCCAGTTGGCCACCGAGCCCGTCAGGAGCCTCCAGCATGTGCAGCCGGGCGAGTGACCCGGGCAGGTCCATCGGCTGGCGGCCGTCCCGGGTGCGCGGGGCGAACGCCCCGGAGAAGAAGAGGTTTCGACGGGTAGCCACTGCGTATTGATGCCTTACTGCGAGGACGATCCACTCATCCGCGGTGAGCCCCAGAACGCGGCCGTAGGCCAGCAAGAGCAGCACCCCGGCGAGCGGGAGACAAATGAGCGCGGCGGTCCAGCTCTTCTGATGGATCGGCACCAGAGCAATGGCCGAGGCCGCCGCCACCAAGGCGAAGCCCGGTCCGCTCAGGTTGCCGATGAATCCGGACCGCTCGGACTGCCAACCGCTGAACGTGGCTGGCTCGACGTGCGCAGATGCAGGAGTAGACACGGGTCACCTCTCCTGGTCGGGTGGAGTGGGGCGTGGGGGCTGCACGAGCGGGGGCTGGGGCGGAGGCCCTGCCTCAGGGCTCGATGGGCCGGGCGCCGCAGGCCGCTGGGCCGGAACTGGTGGGTCCGCCTCGGGGGTCTGCGAGCCACCGCCGCGCGGCGGCATCACCACGTGGCGGCCGCCCTGAGAGCCTTGGCCGAGACCCGCGTGTGCGGCCGTGTTGGCTCCTGCGCTCTCCACCATGTCCTTGCCGGCCGCCAGAGCCTGGACCCCGAGACCGAGGCCAGATGCGCCTGCCATGGCACCGCCGCCGCTCTTCCAAAAGCCCTTTCCGGCCTTGGAGCCTTGCGTGGCGTTGGCGCTGTCTCCTTCAAGAGCCTTGGTGTAACCGCCACCGCCGACCGTCCCCGCGCCGGAGAGGGCCGGGCTGTAGCCGCCGATCATGCTGGAGACGCTGGAGCCGGCGGTCGAGATCATCCCGGACATGACGCTGTTGCCGTCACCCACGCTGTTGATCACCATGAACTTGGCCAGGATCGGCCAGGAAAAGGCGGCGATGGTGAACATCAGCAGGCCGACGAGTACATTCATGACCCCCTGGCCCGTTGCCATGGCCTCGAAGCCGATGGCAAAGGTGAGGACGATCATTGGTTTCATCAGGATCAGCGCGATCAGCGCATTCCGTGCTTTGGGCCACCACTCACGGGTGGCATCGGCCATCTGGCCGGCCAGGACGATGGGCATCATCACGACGAGGATCATGATTCCGGCCTGGCGCAGCAGCATCTCCAGCCACAGGGCGCCGATCGCCAAGATTGCCAGCAGACCCAGAACAATGACCACAGCCACCGTGGTTGCGGCAACCCCGCCCGGGGTGATCAGGGAGGCGCTCTTGGGGCCCGCGCCAGCCACCAGGCCAGCGAACATAGTCCCCAGCTGCTTCTTCATCGCTTTCCGGGCGTCCCCCGCATCCGTACCACCGTCGCCCATGGATTCGTTGATGAGCGCGGTGCTGAGCGTGTCGACCCAGTTGAGGGCCACCTGCGTGGCGAACAGGTAGACCGACAGGATGGCGGCCCACTTCGCCAGTCCGCTGATGGCCGTGGCCAATGGCTCGCCTCTACGGGATATCGCCACCTTTCCGAACTGCACGAGCAGCAGAAAGGTGGCCACCAGGAGTGACAGCCCTGTGGTGAGGCTGAGGACCGGGGTGAGTCCGGTGTCGGCGAGCTTGATCCGAGACATCTCATCGAAGGAGTCCGCAAACTGCTCCAGGAACCACATCACGCCGTGTCCGATTGTCTCGGCGACTTTCCCCACAGCGTCTTTGGCGAGACCTTTTACCTTGTTGGCTGCCCATTCATCGGGTGTGGTGGCAGGCGGCGGGTACTTGCCATTGACGTCTCTCGCGCAGTCACTGAAGGTCATTTTTGCCTGAGTTTTCAGGCACTTAGTGAACGCGGCGTTCCTCTCCTTAAATTTATACTTTCCTTTGTTTTGCTCCCTCCACTTCTTGAGCTTCTTCATTTCGTAGGCGTGGATCTTTTTTCCGTCGTGGGAGACTTCTCCCTCGGGGGCTGTTCCTTCCATCTCGCCCGGCTCGGGTGGGCGACAGGAAGCTCTCTTCTTCGGGTCCGGGTCGGTCAGATCGCAGTATTCTCCTGTCTTCTTGTCAATCCCGGGAACCCCGCTTGCGATGTCTTTGGGGATCGGGTCGGGAGGTTTGGCCGCATAGGCAGAGGGGGCTGCAAGGGTTGTTGTGAGAAGCAGGCATGCAAGCAGCGCGAAGAGTCGGCCGAGAAACTTAATCATGAGCGACCTGCCGCCATCCGTCCCGGAACGCATACGGACTCTTCGGGTCGTAGGCGAGCGGGTGCGTCTTACGGTTCACATACCGGGCTTCTTCGGTGAGTTTCCAATCCCCGTCCTGCCACTTGACGATCAACCGCTGCTCTTCCCCCTTCAGGGGGTCCTCGTCCGTGGGCTTTTCGGGCAGGGAGGCGTACCGGTCGTAGACCAGCCACACCTCCACCACCGTGCCGGCGTTGTTGAGCGATCGTGAGCGCACGGCCTGGACTTCAGTGGTGATGCTCATTCCGGCAGGGGTGCTGCCCGATGGGGCCAAGCCTGCGGTCTCCCGCGTTTTGCGTACGCGGGAGACGCCGTGGGAAACCACCTCGGGGGAGTCGGGGGAGGAAACAGCTTTCAGCTGACGCCGCGCAATGGAGTCGTCAAGAACATCCAGGTCCTGCCAGTAGTGGACCGCTGCGGAAACAGCGCCCACTCCACTGTTCGGGAAACCGATGCCCATGCCGTATTTGGTCTTCTCTGGCTTGTCGACCGGCATCGGTTTCCCCGAGGCCGGTGTCAGTGAGGGCTGGGCCCCTGGGGAGCCAGATGGTGAGGCGCTCGTCTTGTGGTCGGGCCGAGCGGATTGGCTGTCGCCGCTCAGCCCGTTGACCGTGAGAATGGCGCCCCCGACCACCACGGCGCCCGCCACGGCGCCGAGTCCGATCAGGCGCAGCCGTGCGCGTCGGGCCTTGGAATCGAGCTGCATCTCAGTTCGCCATGCCATAGAAGGCCATCACCAGCGACGAGGTGACACCAATCCCGAGACCCGCGATCAGGCTGTAGATGATGCCGCTCTTGCCGCGGCTGGCGAGTGTGCCGCGTTCTGTGTTGTGGCCGATCGCCACGCAGGCCCAGCCAACCAGACCGCCGAGGACGGCGAGAGCGAGACCACCGCCGGCGGTGTAGCTGAGGATCGTGCCCGTCGGGCCCTGGAGGGAATCGGGCAGCTTGGGAGTGAACTCGGGCACGACCGGACCTCCCTTAGCAAGGAGGGTCGTGGCCTGGTGAAGGTGACTCATGCGGGGTTCTCCCTTCAGGACAGCGAAGCTGTCAGCTCGGAATTGGGGTCCTAAGAGGGGCAGGTTCAGCTGCGGGGGGCAGCGGCTCCCCCCAACTGCGATGAGCGGAAGCCAAGACGGCCGTCGTGAGCTCGATGCGCGACTTCGGGCGGACCGCTTCGTGGACTCCGCCCCCTGTGCGGATCTGCGGCTCGAACGGCATACTCACAACCTCGGCGACGCGAGAGTCGAGCATGGTCATGGCTGTCTTGACCGCAGTCGGCAGGCGGCCTTCGCCCAGGGAGACGAACACCACAACCGTGCGCTGAAGTGGCAGCCCTTCCGCGGTGGCGGCCGCCACCGCAGTTTGCAAGGCCCGCACACCGTCCGCCGACGCTGCCGCGCACAGCACCGGAACAGCACAGGGCAGCGAACACCAACGCGCGGTGAGCCCAGCAGAGCCTTGATTCCTGGATTGGACGATGTCCTGGGCGAGCGGGTGGCAAGTGTCGGCGATCACCGCCTGCCACCCGCCGGCGGCGGCCAGCTGGTACCACGCGGCAGGGTCGTCCGGCAGCGAGAGGGCGGCAGAAGACCACTCCCGTGCATCGGTCAGAACGCCCCAGCTGTCGCCCTCGGGAGTGAATTGCTGGGCAGCAGCCTGCTGGACCTGGCTCCTCGTCACCGGTGCGTCCGGAGGAATGGTGGCCAAGCCGAGCTGGTCAGTCCCTGCCCAGGCAGGCCACGGTGAGGACAGGCGCGGTGCGAGATCGAGAACAACGGCGGAAGCCAACCCAGCCATTCCGCGCGCCAGTTGGGCGGCTACTGTCGACCTTCCGCTTCCGCCTACAGCGCTCATCACAGGTACGACGAGCCGTGACTTTTCCGGCAGGACCGGAGCCTGGTCCGTCGCCTGCCGAGACTTCTTTCCCAACGCTCCCCCGAAACAGGTGTTTCCACGTGCAGATCCCCCGATGACCCTGTGCAGCAGCATAATCACTGAGCAAGTGCGGTGGCTGAGGGGTGTGAGACGGCTGATACTCACTTATGCCCCATGAGAACCAGCAGGCACCTCATCGGCACCGGCCTGGGCGGGGTGGCGAAGCTCCTTTTCAGGCTCGCAAATGCCGTGTGAGAGTGTGAGATTCGTGCTGCGTGATCTTCGGGAGCGTAGCCGGGGGATGAGAGGGTGACAGGTCATAAAATGGGGGATTAAAGCCGGTCTTGCTGCGATTCCGGCTGCTCTGCTGTTGGGCACCTTCATGGCCGCCGCTGTGCTTGCCGACGACGAGGAGCCTTCCCTCAACCTGGGAGCAGGGGGCTTGAAGATCGGTAAAGGCGGGGTGCCTGCCAAGTACGCAGGACTGATTCAGGAGGCAGCCGAGGACTGTGACGCCGGGCTCTCCGCCGCGGTGCTGGCTGCGCAGATCCAGCAGGAGTCGGGATTCAACCCTCGCGCTGACTCGGGACAGGCGCAAGGAATCGCCCAGTTCATACCCACTACCTGGGCTTCGTCCGGAATCGACGGCAATGGCGACGGTAAGAAAGACGTCTGGGACCCTGAGGACGCCATCCCCTCCCAGGGGCGGATGATGTGCAAGCTGCTCAAGACGGCGAAGAAGCACCCCGAGTACAACGGATCTCCGATTGAGTTGGCCCTCGCCGCATACAACGCCGGCTGGCACCGGGTGGAGCAGTACCGCGGAGTGCCCCCCGAGCGCTTCGCCGCCGGGCAGACCTACCACTACGTCGAGATCATCATGGCCGGTGTCAAACGGTTCTCCGACGAGGGCGGCACCTCCTCCTCCGGCTGGACCCGCCCAGTCAAAGGCCCGCTGGGTACTCCCTACCACGCCCGCGGTGGCGCTTGGTCGAGCGGCCAGCACACCGGCATCGACTTCGTTGTGCCCACGGGCACGACTGTGCGCGCCGTCGGCTCCGGAACGGTCGTCGCGGCCGGTCCCGGCGGGGCCTACGGCAACCAGGTCGTCATCAGGCACGCCGACGGCCACTACAGCCAGTACGGACACATGTCCAAGGTCCACATCGTCAAGGGCGACAAGGTCAAGAGCGGTCAGAAGATCGGCATCAGCGGGGCCACAGGCAACGCCTCAGGCCCACACCTGCACTTCGAGATCCGCACAGGTCCTGACTACGGTTCCGACATCGACCCTGCCGCTTTCCTGCGCAACCGAGGCGTAAAACTGTGACCACAAGCTATGAGCCGCAATTCGCCCCCTGGGGCAAGGTCTCCAGCGAATTCTGGGCGAAAGAAGAACCAGTGTCACTCCCCGCGAGCCCTGGTGCCCACTCCGGCCTGCCTCTCGCCTCCGGGCAGTCAGCCCACCAGTCTGCGGTCCCCCCGCGCCCCAACAGGCCGCCTCAGCAGACCGAGCAGCCCCCGCCTCCTCCTGTGGAGTACCGCGATCGCGTAGCTGCGATCACTGCCACCTTCAGCACCCAGGCCACCCAAGAGCTCGTTTGGGCAGCTGCCGAAGCTGAGCGCCTGGATGAGGAATCCACCGCCACATACGGCCCGACCCACACCCACACCATCAGCATCCGCGAGCTGCGCGAGTGGATCGCAGGACTCAGAGGTGAGGCTGACGCTGCCACACACTGGGGACTGCATGTCACCGGTCTCCAGACCAGCGCCTGGGGCCATGACCACAAGATCACCCGAGAGTGCGCCAAGCGCACGGTGCACCACTGGACCAAGGTGACCAGTCCTACGGGCAGGCAAGCACTGGGCCAGGAGGTGCTCGCCATGCTCTCTGTGGTGTTCGGGGAAAACAGTGACATCTATCGGCAGGTGGCTCAGGCGGTCATGACCTCTTCCCCTGTGATCGCAGAGGCGGAAGTGTCCGGGGTCGGGAGCTGATATTGCTCGCCGCCACGGACGAGGACAGCGGTCCCGCCCCAGCAAGCTCCGTACGCGACTGATGATGAGCACTTACGGAGGTACCCCCCAGTAGCTGGGGCCCCTCACGCGAAAACCCCCGACCGCCGGTCGGGGGTTTTCGCGTGAGGGGCAGTGGGTCCAGGGCAACGC
>NZ_JAFFZN010000044.1 GCF_017676385.1 Streptomyces spirodelae | reverse complement strand
GGTTCTGAGACAACAACCGCACTTCAAATTGAAGAGTGTGCTTGTTCGCTTGGAGACTCCGGGACCTGGATATTTGATCCGGTTGTCCCGATCAGAGTTTCGGTGGCCATAGCGTGAGGGAAACGCCCGGTTACATTCCGAACCCGGAAGCTAAGCCTTTCAGCGCCGATGGTACTGCATGCGGGAGCGTGTGGGAGAGTAGGACGCCGCCGAACAATCTTTAGGGCCCTTGGCCTTCAGCGTGCATGCGCTGAAGGCCAAGGGCTTTTTGTTTTTCCCTTGCCTTCCGAAGAACGTCGTTCCACCGCCTGCGAGAGAATTGCTGCCGCAGGCACGCAGACAGGAGTCACCATGTCCCCCAGTTCCTCCGACGATCGCGGCCGAGCCGAACGTCGCCCCCGACAGTCCGCCCCGCGCAGCAGCGACAGCCGTGAGCGCCGTGGACCCAGGCGGGACGAGGGCGGTCGGCCCGGCGGGGGTTTCCGGCGTGACGAGCGTGGTGGCACCTCAGGCGGCTTCCGTCGGGACGAGCGTCGGGATGAGCGCCGGGGCGGGGATGAGCGCCGTGGAGATGAGCGACGTAGGGACGACCGACCGCGTCGGGATGACCGCCCGCGCGGTGAGCGTACGTTCGACAACCGGGGACGCGACGATCGCCGTGGGCGTGGCGAGAGCCAGGGGCGTCCTCCCTTTCGCCGCGACGACCGGCGCGACGACCGCCGTGACGGTGGCCGCGTGGAGCGGCGGGACGAGCGGGGCCGGTACGGTTCCGCCGGCCGTGCGGACCGTGGGCCCTCCGAGCGCGGGCGCGACGCGCGGGGCGGCGACCGTGACAACCGCAGGCGGGAGGAGTTCAGGCGCGACGACCGGGCCCGGGGCGACCGTGGCCGTGACGACCGTGGCCGCGGTGAGCGGCAGGACGACCGGCGTGGTGGTTTCCGGGGCGACCGGCCGCAGCGGAGCGACCGGGAGCGGGAGCGCGCGCCCTACCGTCGGGACGACCGCGAGGGTGGCCGGGGGCCGCGGCGCGACGACGACCGTAACGGGCGTCGGCCGTACGGCCAGGGCGGCGGCCGTGGACGGGACGACAGGCGGGACGACAGGCGGGACGACAGGCGGGACGAGCGCCGTGGTGGCGGCTTCCGGCGGGACCGGGACGACAGCCGTGGTGGCGGCTTCCGGCGGGGCGGTGACCGGGACCGGCCGTACGGGCGGGGCGACCGGGATCGTGACCGGGGCGGCCGGGAGCGGCCGGAGCGTGAGCCGCTGCGGCGGCTGCCGATCGATGAGGACGTCACCGGGGACGAGCTGGACAAGGACGTCAAGCAGGAGCTGATGAGCCTGCCCAAGACGTTGGCCGAGGACGTCGCGCGGAACCTGGTCATGGTGGCGCGGTTGCTGGACGAGGACCCCGAGCAGGCTTACGGGTACGCGAAGGTTGCGCTGCGGCTCGCTTCGCGGGTGCCGTCGGTGCGCGAGGCTGCCGGGTTCGCCGCGTACGGGGTGCAGAAGTACGCCGAGGCGCTGGCGGAGTTCCGGGCCGCCCGGCGGATGACCGGGCTGCAGCACCTGTGGCCGGTGATGGCCGACTGCGAGCGCGGTCTGGGCCGTCCGGAGAAGGCGCTGGCGATGGCGGGCGAGCCCGAGGTGCAGAAGCTGGACAAGGCGGGCCAGGTCGAGATGCGGCTGGTCGCGGCGGGCGCCCGTCGTGACATGGGGCAGCCGGACGCCGCTGTGGTGACGCTGCAGAGCCCTGAGCTGGCGTCCAACTCCGTGCAGCCGTGGACGGCCCGGCTGCGGTATGCGTACGCAGACGCCCTGCTGGAGGTCGGGCGGGAGGAAGAGGCCCGCGAGTGGTTCGCGAAGGCGCTGGAGGCGGATCAGGGCGGGGTGACCGACGCCTCCGACCGGCTTGCGGAGCTGGACGGGGTCGAGTTCATCGACGCGCTGGACGAGGACGCGCCCGAGGACGAGGGCGAGATCAAGACAGGCGAGGACGAGCCCCGCCAGGACTGACGCTCGGCTGACCCCCGAGGCGTATCGACCCGTCGCACACCGAAGCCGAAGCCGAAGCCGAAGCCGAAGCTGAAGCCGAAGCTGAAGCCGAAGAAGAGAAGGGCGGACCCCGCAGGGGTCCGCCCTTCTCTTCTGTGTCTGTCGGCTACTTGTACCGGGCCAATGGGTTCCCCAGGGTGCCGGACAGGTGGAGGGCGCCTGCGGGGTCCTGAAGGTCGACCATCTGCTGGTTGTCGCGCAGCTGGAGGCGGTTGAGGCAGGAGAGGGGGAACTCCTCGGCGAAGAGGTCGTACCGGGTGTGCCGGGCCGCCAGGTGGGGGGTCGCTTTCTGGTAGCTCTTCGTCACGTCGGCCACCGTGGACCAGAACGCCTCCTCGTCCAGTACGCCCGCCGCGTCGAGCGTGGGGGCCAGGAAACGGAAGAAGCAGTCGAAGACGTCGGTGAAGAGGGACAGGATCTTCATGTCCTCGGGGACGTCCGCGCGGATGCGCTCCACTTCCGGGGGCAGTTCGGCATCCTCGCTCATGACGGCGATCTCCTCGGCGAGATCCTTGAACAGGGCGCGGCGTGGGACGCCGTGCTCGTCCAGGACGAGGATCACGTTCTCACCGTGCGGCATGAACACCAGGTCGTAGGCGTAGAAGCAGTGCAGCAGCGGGGTCAGATAGGCGTTGAGGTAGGCGCGCAGCCACTCGGCCGGCTCCAGCCCTGAACCGCGGATGAGGGCGGCGGCCAGCGAGTTGCCGTCGCGGTCGACGTGCAGCAGGGACGCCATGGTGGCGGGCTTCTCGCCCTCCCGCAGGAACGGCACGGGGCTCTCGCGCCACAGAGCCGCCAGCATCTTCAGATAAGGAGAGCCCTTGGGGGCCGCTGCCTCGTAGGGGGCCGGGTGGTAGCCGACGGCGGCGCGTTCGCGCAGCACACCCAGGCCGGTCTCGCGCAGGATGTCGTCGCCGGCCACCAACTCGGCCAGCCAGTCGTTGATGGCCGGGGTGGCTTCCATATAGGCGGCTGACAGGCCGCGGACGAAGCCCATGTTGAGGACGGAGAGCGCGGTCTTCACATAGTGCTTGGCGGGGTTGGTGGCGTTGAAGAAGGTGCGGATGGACTGCTGGGCGAGATGTTCGTCGTCGCCGTGCCCGAGGCAGACAAGGTTGCGCTGGGCGACCTCGGCGGCGAAGGTCACCGAGAGCTTGTTCCACCACTGCCAGGGGTGGACGGGCAGCAGGTAGTAGTCGTCCAGATCCAGGCCCTGCTCGGTCATGGCGGCGGAGAAGCGGCGCAGGGTGACGGCGGAGAGCTCGGAGAGCAGCAGTTTGTCGTAGCTGAAGTCCGCGCAGGCGGTGAAGGTGGCGCGGTCGCGGCGGGCCGCGACCCAGATGAGACGTACGGGCGAGCCGGTCTCGGGCGCGTAGGCGCGGTACTCGGCGATGTCGAAGCCGAGGCGGCCGTTGTTGGCGACGAAGCAGGGGTGGCCCTCGGTCATGCCGGACTCGATGTCCTGGAAGGCGGCAGCTGCCAGCTTTGTCGCGGTCATCGAGGGGGCGGCCAGCTTGTAGGCGGTGCTCGCCAGGGTGGAGCTGATTTCTTCCAGGTAGACGGGGAGGATCTCTTCGCCGAGACCGAGGGTGGTGCGCAGCTCGGTGATGAAGGCGAGGGCGTCCAGCGGGATTTCGGCCCCGGCGCGGTGGCGGGTGACGCTGTCGGGGTCGACCTGCCAGTGGTCGAGGGCGAAGCGGCGGGCGGTGAAGCGGTACTCGGTGGCGCCGTCGTCGGAGCGGACCGCGTAGCGGTTCCCGCCCTCGTCCAGCGGTGCCGGTCTCAGCAGCCGCTCGTGGCTGAACTCGGCCAGTGCTTTGCGGATGAGGAGCCGGGTGGCTTGCGCCCAGCGCTCGGGGGTGAGGTGGCTGACGGCCTCGTACGGCTGGGTTGGCTGGGGTGTGACGGGGAGGGTCATGCTGGGGTCACTCCTGTGGCGGTGCGGAACTGCTCGCGGGTGCAGAAGCTGAGCAGGGCTTCCTTCTCCGGTTTGGTGAGGGTGGAATCGACGCGGAAGCCGACCGCTTCGTTGAGGGCGTGCACGGCGGTGTTGCGGACGTCGGGCTCGACGACGACGCGGTGGGTGTTCTGGTCGGCGAAGAGCATCGCCATGACGGTGGTGAGGACGGCGCGGGTGAAGCCGTGCACGGGCTGCCGGGCGGGCGCGCACAGGAAGTGCATGCCGATGTCGCCTGGCTGGTGCGGGTAGAGCCCGGCCAGCTCCACGTGGCGTGGGTCGTAGCGCTCCATGAGGAAGGCCGGTGAGCCGTTGTGCAGTCCGAGGAACGCGTCGTGGTGCGGGGAGGCCGCGATGCTCATGAACTCGCGCTCGACGTCGGGGAGGGTGGCGTCCTGGAGCAGATAGAAGGCGGACTTGGGGTGGATGACCCAGCGGTGCAGCAACTCCGTGTCGGTGAGCGGGTCGAGCGGGCGGAGGGAGAAGGTGCCCAGCTGCTCGTCGGTGCGGGTGTAGACGGCGGAGGTGTCGGCGGCTGTCACAGTGCGGCCTCCGGTGCGGCGAACTCCTGGAAGGCGATGGACTTCTCGATCGGGTAGACCTCGCGGCCGAGCAGTTCGCGGATGATGCAGGAGTTGCGGTAGGCGGCCATCCCCAGGTCGGGGGCGACGAAGCCGTGGGTGTGGAGCTCCGCGTTCTGGACGTAGATCTCCCGCCCCGCGGTGTCGATGCTGTAGTCGCGGCGTACGGCGAAGCGGCCGCGGGCGTCCCACTCGATGCGGTCGGCGATCGGGTCGAGGAAGGCGGGCCGCTGGTAGCGGTAACCGGTTGCCAGGATCAGTCCCTCGGTGGTGAGGCTGAAGTCACGCTTCTGCTCTTCCTGGCGCAGCCCGAGGGTGTAGGTGCCGCTCGACTCGTCGTACGAGGCGTCGGTAAGCGCGGTGTTGGTCATCAGCCTGGTGGGGCAGGGCGCGCGGCGGTTCTTCCGGTAGAGCAGGTCGAAGATCGCGTCGATCAGCTCGGAGTTGATGCCCTTGTAGAGGTTCTTCTGCGAGGCGACCAGGGCTTCCCGGGTGTCGGGCGGGAGGGAGTGGAAGTAGTCCACGTACTCCGGAGAGGTCATCTCCAGCGTGAGCTTGGTGTATTCGAGCGGGAAGAACCGGGGGGAGCGGGTGAGCCAGGTGAGGGAGTAGTCGCGGCTGTCGATGTCCTGGAGGAGGTCGTAGTAGATCTCCGCCGCGCTCTGACCGCTGCCGACCAGGGTGATGCTCTTCTTCTCCCGGAGGGCTTCCTTGTGCTCCAGATAGCGGAAGTTGTGGATCAGGTCGCCGCCCAGGCCCTGGCAGGACTCGGGGAGGTAGGGCGGGGTGCCGGTGCCCAGGACGAGTTTCCGGGCGCGGAAGGTGCGGTGCTCGCCGTCGGGCAGGTGCTCGGCGCGGACGGTGTAGAGCCCGGCGGCCTCGTCGTGTTCGACGCTGCTGACGCGGTGGCCGAAGCGGACGGTCTCGCCGAGGCGTTCGACGGCCCAGGCGCAGTAGTCGCTGAACTCGGCGCGGAGCGGGTAGAAACTCTCGCGTATGTAGAACGAGTACAGCCGGCCGGACTCCTTGAGGTAGTTGAGGAAGGAGAACGGCGAGGTGGGGTCGGCGAGGGTGACCAGGTCGGACATGAACGGGGTCTGCAGGGTGCTGTCGTCCAGCAGCATGCCGGGGTGCCAGCTGAACTCCGGCTTGTCGTCGAGGAAGACCCCGTCGAGCTCCGGTACGGGTGCGGTCAGGCAGGCGAGGCCCAGATTGAAGGGGCCCAGACCGATGGCGACGAAGTCGTGGACCGGTGCGTCGGCCGGGTGGGCGCTGGAGGGGGTCACGTGGGGGCTCCGTGCGGGGTCGGTCAGCTCGCCTGGGCGGCGCTGAGGGCGGGCGTCGGTACGGTGCGGTGCTGGTCGACGTAGCTGTCGGCGTGCGCGGCGATCAGATCGAGGACCGTGGCGATGTCGGCCGGCGTGGTCTCGGGGTTGAGCAGGGTGAACTTGAGGTAGTGGCGGCCGTCGACGACAGTGCCCGCGACGATGGCCTCGCCGGAGGCGAACAGCGCCTCGCGGGCGTGCAGATTTGCCCGGTCGGTCAGCGTCCCGTCGTCGCCGGTGCATTCGCCGGGCAGGTAGCGGAAGACGAGGGTGGACAGCTGGGGTTCCACGACGACCTCGAACCTCTCGTCGCCGTCCAGCAGCCGCCAGGCGTCGGCGGCGCGGTCCACCACCTCGTCGAAGAGCTCACCGAGCGCGTCGGCGCCCATCACCCGGAGCGTCATCCACAGCTTGAGCGCGTCGAAGCGGCGGGTGGTCTGGATCGACTTGTCGACCTGGTTGGGAATCTCCTTCTCCACGCTGCGCGCCGGGTTGAGGTAGTCGGCGTGGTAGGTGACGTGGCGCAGGGTGTCCCGGTCGCGGACCAGGACGGCGCTGGAGCTGACCGGCTGGAAGAAGGACTTGTGGTAGTCCACGGTGACCGAGTCGGCGCGCTCCACGCCGTCCAGCAGTGCGCGGCGGCGCCGCGAGGCGAGCAGGCCGCAGCCGTAGGCGGCGTCCACGTGCAGCCACGCGCCCGCCTGGTCGCACAGGTCGGCGATGGCCGGCAGCGGGTCGATGCTGCCGAAGTCGGTGGTGCCCGCGGTGGCGACGACGGCCATCACCGTCTCACCCGCGCTCTCGCAGCGCGTCAGCTCCTCGGCCAGCGCGTCGAGACGCATCCGGCGCTGCTCGTCGCACGGTACCGGGATGACGGCCTGTGGGCCCAGCCCCAGCAGGACGGCGGCCTTCTCGATGCTGAAGTGGCTGCACTCCGAGGTGAGGATGCGCAGTCTCGGCAGGAGCTGCGCGGTGCTGAGCGCCGTCTCGGAGTTCTTGCGCACCAGGCGGCAGGTCTCCTCGCGGGCGAGCAGCAGCGCCTGGAGGTTGGACTGGGAGCCGCCGCTGGTGAAGATGCCGTCGGCCGCGGCGTCGAAGCCGATGCGCCGCGTCGTCCACTCGATGAGGCGGCGCTCGATCAGGGTGCCGCCCGCGCTCTGGTCCCAGGTGTCCAGGGAGGAGTTGACGGCGGCGATGACGGCTTCGCCGAGGACGGCCGGTATGACCACGGGGCAGTTGAGGTGCGCGAGGTAGCGCGGGTGGTGGAAGTAGACGGCGTCGCGGAGGTACACGCGCTCCAGTTCGTCCAGCGCCTCGCCGGTGGTGCCCAGGGGTTTGTCCAGGTCCACGGCGGAGACGGTGGGGGCGAGTTCGGCCGGTGTGACGCCGGTGAACGGCTGCTGAGCGGCGGCGAGTTTCACGGCGACGCGCTCGACGCCGTGGGTGACGGAGCGCCTGTAGTGCTCCGCCGTCCTGTCGTTGAGCAGGTGGGACCTGCTGCTCATCGGGGGCTACCTCCGTGGAAGTGGGATGCACCAAGTTAGGTAAGGCTACCCTAACTAAACCCGTCGGTCGGCGCGCAAACCGGCCCCACCCTCGCCGGAAAGGCGCTGGTGGGGCCGGGGGAAGGTGCGGTCAGTGCAGGGTGCGGAGCACCAGACCCGTGGCGGGCTTCGGGCCGAACGAGGTGGACTTACGGGGCATCGTGACGCCCTGCTCGGCGAGCGCCCGTACCGTCTCCTCCGGAACGGCGCGCATCAGCACGGCCGTACCGCCGTGCGTCGCCGCCTGCTCCACGGCCGCCTCGATGTGGTGCAGATAGCCGATGTGCTCCGGGCGGTCGGGCACCTGCCAGACGACGTCCAGCAGCGTCGAGTGGAGCACCGTGGCGTCCAACTGCCGCCACGCCCGCGGCCGGCGCGCGTCGACCGTGCGGGCCAGCAGCGCGGGCGAGGGCCTGTCCAGCAGGTGGAAGACGCCGTCGCCCTCGGTCAGCAGGAACGCGTTCCCCGGGGTCTCCTCGAGCTCTTCCAGCGCCTCGTCCAGCGGTGCCTCCAGCGTACGGACACGGAAGGCGGCACCCTCCCCGTGCGCCGCGCCGGCCCGGTCGAGGAGGTCGAGCGCCCGCTTCAACGGGAGCCGGGGCAGCACCCGGTGGATGGCGCGCACCTGGAGGGGGTAGCGCGCGGTGTCGACCAGCAGGACCAGGCCGTAGTTCCACGGCGAGCCCTCGCCGCCGCCCTGCTCGGCACGCAGCCGCAGATACGTCGCCCAGCGGTGATGGCCGTCGGCGATCAGCGCGCTGTGCCGGGACAGCTCCGCGTCCACCTCGGCGAGTTCGGCCGGGTCCGTGACCGCCCACAGCCGGTGGGCGAAACCGTCCTCCGTCGTCGTCGCCATCAGCGGTGCCCCGCGCGTCGCCCGCTCGATGACCGCCGTGGCCCCCGTGCGGGTGCCGTCCCCGCGGTAGGACAGCAGCAGCGGCTCGGGATTGGCGGCCAGCTCGCGCATCAGCTCAGCGCGGTCGGCGACGACCTCGTCTATCACTCCCTCGTGCGGCAGCACGACCCCCTCCTCGGGGGCCGTCAGCCGCAGCGCACCGATGAGGCCGCGCTGCAGCAACTCGCCCTTGCGCTGCTCGTAGACGTACAGCGCCGGTTCCGCGTCCTGGGCCAGCACCCCGTCGGCCCGCCAGCGGTGCAGCGTCTCGGCCGCCTGGCGGTGCCGGGCCGCCGGGTCCGCGGCCTGGGGCAGGATGAGCCGCACGATGTTGTACGGGTCCGCCGTCTCCAGGTGACGCAGCCCGTCCGGCCTGACCACCACGTCGTACGGCGGCGAGGTCACGGCAGCGAGGCCGCTGATCCTCTCCGGCGCGTAGCGCAGCCCCCGGAACGGGGCGAGTCTCAGTCCTCGGACGGTCATCTGTGCATGGTATGCCGGTGCCCGATACCCGGTGGACCGGGGCACAGGGGGCGCAGGGGTGCGGAGCGCGCCCGGGGTGTACGAGAGGATCGGTACGGCGCGCGGCCCGGTCACGGCCGCCGTCTGTCCCGGGAAAGAGCACAAGGAGCGAGCCCTCATGCACCACAGCCCCGCTGCCGGCACGGCCACCGCGGCTCCGCCGTCCCGCCCGCTGGCTGCCGAGGAGCCGCTGCACACCTCGTACGACACGGCACTGCTGGACCTGGACGGGGTGGTGTACGCCGGCGGAGAGGCCGTGCCGCACGCGGTCGGCTCGCTGGCCACGGCGCGCGAGAGCGGGCTGCGGCTGGCGTATGTGACCAACAACGCGGCCCGCACACCGCAGACCGTCGCGGCACATCTGACGCGGCTGGGTGTGCCGGCGGCTGCCGACGAGATCATCACCTCGGCACAGGCGGTCGCCCGGCTGATCGCCGAGCGCGTCCCCCGGGGCGCGCGGGTACTGGCCGTCGGCGCCGACGGGCTGCGGGTCGCGCTGGAGGAGCGCGGGCTGACCGTCGTCGAGACGGCCGAGGAGGAGCCCGCAGCCGTGGTGCAGGGCTACGGCGGGCCCTCGATGGAGTGGGGGCGCCTGGTCGAGGCGGCGATCGCCGTGCAGCGTGGCGTGCCCTGGTTCGCCTCCAACACCGATCTGACCATCCCCAGCGGACGCGGCATAGCGCCCGGCAACGGTTCGGCCGTCGAGGTCGTCCGCATCGCCACCCGGTGGATGCGCACCCCGCCCGAACCCGTGGTCGCCGGCAAGCCGCTGCCGCCGATGCACCGGGAGTCCATCCTGCGGACCGGCGCGCGGCGGCCGTTGGTGGTCGGCGACCGGCTCGACACCGACATCGAGGGGGCGCACGCGGGGCGCGTGGACTCACTTCTCGTCCTCACCGGGGTGACCGACGCCGCTCAGCTGATCGCCGCCCGACCGGTGCACCGCCCGACCTATGTGGCCCGCGACCTGCGCGGACTGTTGCAGGCCCAGCCGGAAGTGACGGGCGACGCCGCCAGTGGCTTCGGGTGCGGCGGCTGGACGGCGCACGCGGGCGCGGAGCAACTGGAGCTGGTGGGCGACGGCGACCCGGTGGACGGCCTGCGCGCCCTGTGCGGGGCCGCCTGGTCGGCGGCGGGCGAGGGGGAGTGCCGGCTGGACGCGGGCAGCGCGCTGACCCGGCTGGGCCTTTGAGGGCCCGGCCGGGTCACCCGAGCGGCGTTGTCAGCCGGCGGCAGCCAGGGCTTCGGCGACCAGCTGCTCCTCGGTCGCGCCCAGCCGCCAGTAGCCGGTGAACGTGACCGCGCGCCGGTCGAAGCCGCGCTCGGCCACCAGGTGGCGGCGCAGCGCCTTGACGGTGCCGGACTCGCCAGCGATCCACGCGTAGGGCATGCCGTCGGGGAACCGGTCCCCGCGCACGGACTCGACCATCCGCTCCGTGCGCGGTACTGCGGCCGCCTCGTCGCGCACCAGCCAGGTGAACCGGGCGTCGGCGAGGGTCGGCAGGTCCTGGACGTCCTCCCGGTGCGCCACCTCGACGAACACGCGCGCGGGCATCCCCGCAGGCAGCCACTCCAGGGTGGCGCCGATGGCGGGCAGCGCGGTCTCGTCGCCGCTCAGCAGCACCCAGTCGGTGCCCTCGGGCGGCCGGAAGTCGACGCCCGCGTTGTCCTCCACGACCGGCCCGAGCAGCGTCACCCGGTCCCCGGGCATGGCCCGCAGCGCCCAGCGCGATGCCGGGCCGGTCTCGCCGTGCAGCGCGAAGTCGACGTCCAACTCGTCGTCGGCCCCGTACCGGCCGCCCCTGCGCAGCGCCCGCACCGTGTAACTCCGCATGATGCCGCGGATGTTCTCGTCCATTGCACGCCACTGCGCGAACCAGTTCTCGCCCGCCTCGGTGGGCACCACAGGGGTGGTCTGTCCCGGCTGCGGCAGGAAGAGTTTGAAGCGCTGGTCCCGGCCGCCGGAGGCGAAACGATCCAGCCCTTCGCCCCCGAAGGTGATCCGCAGCATGGTCGGACCCAGTCGGCGGGCCCGTACGACGTGCAGTTCGAAGAACGCGAACGGAACGGTGGAGGGCGCGGGCTGCGCCGTGCTGACCGTGCTCATCGTGTCTGCTCCTCGGCGAAGGGGATGGGGTGCGGCGCTGTGCGTGTGGTGCGGGCGGCCGGCAGAGCCGGAGGGCGGAGGCGTCAGTCGAGCTTCTCGGCCTTCTCGATCGCGTCCGCGAGGTCCTCCAGCAGGGGCGCCGCGCCCGCGTACGAGAAGCGGGGCTCGGCCGCCCACGAGGCGACCTGGCCCGCCTTGACGGCGGGCAGGTCGGTCCAGGACGGCTTCGACTTGAGGGCCTTGGGCTGGAGGGACTGGGTGCGGTTGTCCAGGATGATCAGGTCCGCCTTGTACTTGTCGGCGTTCTCCCAGCTCAGCTCCTCGAAGAAGCCCTGCTTGCTGACCTTCTTGGGCTTCACCAGGTCGACGCCGAGCTGCTTGAAGTACTGCAGGTCGGAGTTGGCGTCCGGGTCGGAGACGTAGAACAGGTCGGGGGCACCGGAGGCGGCGAGGACCCGGATTCCGCTCTTGGCCGCCTTGCGCAGCCGTTCGGCCGCCTTCTCGAAGTGGGCCTTGGCGTCCGTGACGGACTTGGCCTTCACATCGGCACCCAGCGACTCGGCGAGCTTCGCGTACTGCTGGATGACCTCGTTCATCGGGATGCCCGCCGCCCTCATGGCCACCTGGGGGGCGAGCTTGTAGATCTTGTCCTTGCTCTCCTCGGGGACGTAGAAGAGCGCGTCCTTGAGGTACATGTTGCTGATCAGCAGCTGGGGGCGGAGCTTGGCGTACTTCTCCAGGTCGAACTCGCCGAAGGCGTTGCCGATGATCTTCACCTTGGAGATGTCCATGTCGCCGGCGAGCACATCCGGCTCGCCGTTCTTCTTCTTCGTCGGACCGAAGACGCCGACGACGTTGTCGCGCACTCCGAAGTCCCACAGCGCCGCGGCGGTGGCCGTATAGGCGACGATCCGCTCGGGAACGGCGTCCAGGGTGACCTTCTTCTTACGGTCGTCGGTGAAGGCCCACCCCTTGCCCTTGGCGTCGCCACCCGAACCGGAACCTGACCCTTCACCGCCGCAGGCGGCGAGCAGCGCCCCGAGACCGGCGGCACCGCCGGCGGCGAGCAGACCACGGCGGGAAAGGGAGGGCATAGGGGAAGAGCTGGGCATTTCTAGGGCCTTCTCTCGACGTACTGGGGACGAGGTACGGGGACGGGCCCGCGGGCATGCCGCGGACGTACCTGCGGGGCGGCCGTGGGGCCGAGTTCGCAGTTAGGCTAACCTAACCAAAGTTGTTGTTGTCCAGTGGCCGGGCGCCCCCGTCTCCCCGGCCCCGACCGGAGCGCGTACGTGACTTTCACCAAGTCCCCGCAGGTCCAAGGGGATTCAGCGGCAGTACGCCGTGGCAACGGACAGCCGAAGGCCGCGGAGGAACAGCCGGCGCGTGCCCGGACCCCGCTCGCCCGGGCCGCCGGGCTGCTGGCCGCCGCCCTCGTGCTGCTGCTCGTCGTCTTCCTCAGCCTCGCCTTCGGTGCCCGGCCGCTCTCGCTCGGCGAGGCGTGGTCGGGGCTCGTCGACAGCGGGTCGGCCGACTACACCGTCGTTCACGAGATGCGGCTGCCGCGCACTCTCCTGGGCCTGCTCGCCGGTGTCGCGCTCGGTCTGGCGGGCGGCGTGATGCAGGCGCTCACCCGCAACCCGCTGGCCGATCCGGGACTGCTGGGCATCAACGCCGGCGCGGCGGCCGCCGTGGTCACGGCCATCTCCTTCTTCGGTGTCGCCGGGTACACCGGCTACATCGGCTTCGCCTTCCTCGGTGCCGCCGCCGTCTCCGTCCTCGTCTACGCCGTCGGGGGCGGACGCGGCGCCACCCCCGCGCGGCTGGCTCTCGCCGGGACGGCACTCAACGCGGCGCTGATCTCCTATGTGAGCGCCGTTCAGCTCCTGGACACCGCCTCGCTGGACCGGATGCGGTTCTGGATGGTCGGCTCCTTGGCCCGCGCCCAGGACTCGACCGTCCTCCAGGCGCTGCCCTTCATCGCCGTCGGCGCTCTTCTCGCACTCGTCCTGGCCCGCCCGCTGAACGCGCTCGCACTCGGCGACGACGCGGCACGAGCCCTCGGCTCCCGGCCCGGCCGGACGCGCGCCGCCGCCATCGTGGCCATCACCCTGCTGTGCGGGGCCGCCACCGCCGCCTGCGGGCCGATCGTCTTCGTCGGGCTGATGGTGCCGCACATGGTGCGCGCGCTCACCGGACCCGACCAGCGCTGGCTGCTGCCGTACTGCGCCGTCCTGGCACCCGTGCTGCTGCTCGGCGCCGACGTCCTCGGGCGCATCCTCGGCCGGCCCAGCGAGCTCCAGGTCGGCATCGTCACCGTCGTACTCGGCGGCCCGTTCTTCCTCTACTTCGTGCGCAGGCGGAGGGTGGCACACGCATGAGCCTCACCGGCACCCGTGAGAACGTCCTGCGCACCCCGGGCGGTCTCTCGGTCAACTACCGGCCGCGCGCCCTGCTCGTCGGCACCGGCTGTCTGGTACTCGCGCTGGTCGCCGCCGTGTTCGCGATCGGCAGCGGCGAGTACCCCATGGCACCGGGCGAGGTGATCCGTACCCTGCTCGGGCAGGGCGACCCCGCCGACGCGTTCATCGTCAACGAACTGCGGCTGCCCCGCACCGTCACCGCGCTGCTCGTCGGAGCGAGCCTGGGGCTGTGCGGCGCCGTCTTCCAGGCCGTGGTGCGCAACCCGCTCGGCAGCCCGGACATCCTCGGCTTCACCAACGGGGCTGCCGCCGGAGCGCTGTTGGTCATCTTCGCGGCGGGCGGCAGCAGCGCACTGCTGGCGGGCGGGGCCGTCACCGGAGCCGTCGTCACCGGGGCGCTCATCTACGCCCTCGCCTGGAAGCGCGGTATGCACGGCTACCGGCTGGTGCTCGTCGGCGTAGGTGCCACCGCCATCCTGACCGGCGTCAACAGCTACCTCATCACCCGCGCCGGTATCACCGAGGCGTCCCGCGCCGTGCTGTGGATGACCGGCAGCCTGGACGGGCGCGGCTGGAACGACGTCATGCCGCTGGCCGTCGGCATGGTGGTGCTCGTACCGCTGGTGCTGCTGGGCTGCGGACGCGCCCTGCGGATGATGGAGATGGGGGACGACGCAGCCTGCGCGCTCGGCGTCCGTGTCGAACGCACCCGGCTCGCCCTGCTGGCCGCCGGGGTGCTGCTGGTGGCGCTGTCCGCCGCCGCCGCGGGACCCGTCTCCTTCGTCGCGCTGACGGCACCGCAGCTCGCCCGGCGCCTCACCAGGACGCCGGGGCCCAACCTGCTGCCCTCGCTGTGCATGGGCGCGGCGCTGCTGATCTGCGCCGACCTGGTGGCCCAGCGGGCCTTCGGGGAGCACCAGCTCCCCGTCGGCGTGATCACCGGAGTGGTGGGTGGAGGGTATCTGGTGTGGCTGCTGGCCACCGAGCGCAGGGCCGGGCGGATATGACGGATATGAGGGAGTCGGACGTGCCGGCTCCGGCCTCGAAGGAATGCACGCACCCAACGGAAGCGGGGACACGATGAAGACCGCCACTGGGGGTATCTCCGGGCCGGAGGCCGCCGGAGACGCTGCCGGAGACAAGGTGGCCGCCTCCGGCCGTGCCGCGCCGGCGGCCGGAGAGCCCCGGCTGACCGGGCACGGTCTCACCCTCGCCTACGACCAGCGCACCATCGCCCGTGAGCTCGACGTCGCGGTGCCCGACCGCTCGTTCACGGTCGTGGTCGGCCCCAACGCCTGCGGAAAGTCCACGCTGCTGCGCGCCCTCTCCCGGATGCTCAAGCCCGCCGAGGGGCAGGTCCTGCTGGACGGCGGCGACATCGCAGGCATGCCGGCCAAGGCGCTGGCCCGCACCCTGGGCCTGCTGCCCCAGTCGTCCACGGCTCCCGAGGGCATCACCGTCGCCGATCTGGTGGCCCGCGGCCGCTACCCGCACCAAGGGCTGCTGCGCCAGTGGTCGCGGGACGACGAGCAGGTGGTGGCCGAGTCCATGGCGGCCACCGGCGTCGAAGGACTCGGCGACCGGTTCGTGGACGAGCTCTCCGGCGGCCAGCGGCAGCGGGTGTGGATCGCCATGGCGCTGGCCCAGCAGACGCCGCTGCTGCTGCTGGACGAGCCCACCACCTACCTGGACATCGCGCACCAGATCGAGATTCTCGACCTGTGCGCGCGCCTGCACGAGGAGGAGGGGCGCACCCTCGTCGCCGTACTGCACGACCTCAATCACGCGGCCCGCTACGCCACCCATCTGATCGCGATGCGGGAGGGCCGGATCGTCGCTCAGGGGGAGCCGGGCGAGGTGGTGACAGCTGAGCTGGTCGAGGAGGTCTTCGGGATGCCCTGCCGGGTGATCGACGACCCGGAGACCGGCACTCCGCTGGTGGTGCCGGCGGCCCGGCGCTGAGCCCGGCGGTCTGCCGCCCCGGCAGTCTGTCGACCCGGCGGTCTGCCGCCCCGGCGGTCTGTCGACCCGGCGGTCTGTCGACCCGGCGGTCTGCCGCCCCGGCAGTCTGTCGACCCGGCGGTCTGTCGGACCCGGGAGGTAGCGTCGGGGGCATGAGCGAGTTCGCGCAGGGACCCGGGCCCGGGCACGCCCCCACCCCCGAGCAGCAGCCCTCGGCAAACGGCACCGAGCGGTACGACGAGACGGCGCAGCCCGAGAAGCCGTACGGGCGGACGGAGGCGGCCGAGAAAGCCGGAGACACGGCGCCGTCCGCGCAGACCGACGCCACGGAGCGGGCCAGGGAAGCCGAAGCGGAGCCGGACCGGGAAGCCGAAGACGCCGGAGGCGCCCAGGAGCAGGCCGGTGAGCCCGACGACGGTCCGCGGCCCCTCGGTGTTCCCCTGCGCCCCACCGGCCACGGCCCGGTCGACGCCCACCTCCGGCGGCTGGAGGACGCCGACCACCTCGCTGTCTCCGGCCATCTGGAGGTGTACGAAGATGTCCACCGTGGCCTGCGCGAGAGCCTGGCCGCGCTGGACCGACCCCACACCCCCCGGAGCTGAGCCGTGGCACGACGCCGACTCGACGCGGAGCTGGTGCGCCGCAACCTCGCCCGTTCGCGGGAGCACGCCGGCCAGTTGATCGCCGCGGGACGGGTCACGGTCGGGGGCAATGTGGCGGCCAAACCGGCCACCCAGGTCGAGACCAGCGCGGCGCTGGTCGTCAAGACGGACGAGAGCGATCCGGACTATGTCTCGCGCGGCGGCCACAAGCTCGCCGGAGCGCTGGAAGCGTTCGTTCCGCGCGGGCTGCGGGTCCAGGGCCGGCGTGCGCTGGACGCGGGCGCCTCGACCGGCGGCTTCACCGACGTGCTGCTGCGCGCGGGAGCAGAGCACGTCGTGGCCGTGGACGTGGGCTACGGACAGCTCGCCTGGTCGCTGCGGAGCGACCCCCGGGTCACCGTCAAGGACCGTACGAACGTCCGGGAGCTGACCGTGGAGGACATCGGCGGCCTGCCGGTGGAACTGGTCGTCGGTGACCTGTCGTTCATCCCCTTGGGGCTCGTACTGCCCGCGCTCGTCCGCTGTGCCGTGCCCGAGGCCGACCTGGTGCTGATGGTGAAACCACAGTTCGAGGTGGGCCGGGAGCGGCTGGGCAGCGGCGGTGTCGTCCGCAGCCCCGAACTGCGTGCCGAGGCCGTGCGAACGGTCGCCGGACACGCGGCAGCCCTGGGTCTGGGCGCGCAGGGCGTCACCTCCAGCCCCCTGCCGGGACCTTCGGGAAACGTCGAATACTTTCTGTGGCTGCGTGCCGGGGCCGATGACCTCGACCCGGCCGAAGTCGAGCGAGCGGTGGCAGAGGGGCCCAAGTGACCGAGGACAGCCGAGCTGCACAGTCGGCACAGCCAGCACAGCCCTCCGGGAGCACCTACCCGGTCAGCGCGGACCGTCCGGCCGCCCAGGATGGCGACCGCACGGTCTTCCTCCTCGCGCACACCGGCAGACCCGCCGCTGTGCGCAGCGCCGAACTGGTCGTCCAGGGGCTGCTGCGCTGCGGCATCGGGGTCCGGGTGCTCGCCGAGGAGGCGGCCGACCTGCCGCTCCCCGACCGGGTGCAGACGGTGAGCGCCAAGCCGGACGCCGCCGAGGGCTGCGAACTGCTGGTGGTGCTCGGCGGCGACGGGACGCTGCTGCGCGGCGCCGAGTTCGCACGGGCCTCGGGGGTGCCGATGCTCGGCGTCAACCTCGGCCGGGTCGGCTTCCTCGCGGAGGCCGAGCGCGACGACCTGGACAAGGTCGTGGACCGGGTGGTCTCCCGGGCCTACGAGGTCGAGGAACGGATGACCCTCGATGTGATCGTACGCAACGCGGGCTACAACGCGCACAGCCCCGGCAGCGGGCACATCGTGCACGCCGACTGGGCGCTCAACGAGGTCTCCGTCGAAAAGGCGGCCCGCGAGCGGATGCTGGAGGTCGTCATCGAGGTCGACGGCCGTCCCGTCTCCAGCTTCGGCGGCGACGGCGTGGTGTGTGCCAGCCCCACCGGGTCCACCGCCTACGCGTTCTCAGCGGGCGGGCCCGTGGTGTGGCCCGAGGTGGAGGCGCTGCTGATGGTGCCGATCAGTGCCCATGCGCTGTTCGCCAAGCCTCTGGTGACCGCCCCCGATTCGGTGCTGGCCGTCGAGGTGCAGCCGCAGACGCCGCACGGGGTGCTGTGGGCCGACGGACGGCGCAGTGTCGAGCTGCCGGCCGGGGCGCGGGTGGAGGTGCGGCGCGGTGCGGTGCCGGTGCGGCTGGCACGGCTGCACCACGCTTCTTTCACGGATCGCCTGGTGGCCAAGTTCGCTCTTCCGGTTACGGGCTGGCGAGGGGCACCGCGCTGAGGGGTGCCCGAAGTGAGGGGAGAAAACCGCCAAGGCGGGTGAATGGTGACGGATCGGCATGGTGGGGTGCCCCACGTCCGGGTGCCGGCCGGACCACTGGTGTGGCCGACACGAGGAGACCTCGTATGGTCGTATCCGTGTTGGAGGAGATGCGGATCAAAGCCCTGGGCGTGATCGACGACGCCGTTGTCGAGCTGTCGCCCGGCTTCACCGCGGTGACCGGCGAGACCGGCGCGGGCAAGACCATGGTCGTCACGAGCCTCGGGCTGCTGCTCGGTGGGCGTGCCGACGCCGGGCTCGTCCGGGTCGGCGCCAAGTCGGCCCTGGTCGAGGGACGGATCGCGCTCGCGCCTGACGACCCGGCCGCCCGCCGTGCCGAGGAGGCGGGCGCGGAGCTGGACGAGGGGGCGCTGCTGGTCAGCCGTACGGTCTCGGCCGAAGGCCGCTCGCGGGCCCACCTGGGCGGGCGCTCGGTGCCGGTCGGGCTGCTGGCCGAGCTGAGCGACGACCTGGTGGCCGTACACGGCCAGACCGACCAGCAGGGCCTGCTGCGCGCGGCGCGGCAGCGCGCCGCGCTGGACCGCTACGCGGGGGATGCCGTGGCGCGGCCGCTGGCCGCCTACCAGGAGGCGTACCGCAGGCTGCGCACCGTCGCGGCGGAGCTGACCGAGCTGACCACCCGCGCCCGCGAGCGCGCCCAGGAAGCCGACATGCTGCGCTTCGGCATCCAGGAGGTCGAGGCCGCCGAACCCCGTCCGGGCGAGGACGCCGAACTCGCGGCCGAGGCCGAACGGCTGGGCCACGCCGAGGCCCTGGCCTCCGCGGCCACCACCGCGCACGGCGCGCTGGCCGGAGATCCGGCCGACCCGGAGGGCGTGGACGCCGCCACCCTGGTCGCGGGGGCCCACCGGGCCCTGGAGGCGGTGCGCTCCCACGACCCGGCGCTGGCCGCGCTCGCCGACCGGCTGGGCGAGGTGCACATCCTGCTCTCCGACATCGCGGGCGAACTGGCCGGATACGCCGACGACCTGGACGCCGATCCGCTCCGGCTGGCCGCCGTCGAGGAGCGCCGCGCCGCGCTGGCCCAGCTCACCCGCAAGTACGGCGAGGACATCACCGCCGTCCTCGCCTGGGCCGAGAACAGCGCCGAGCGGCTGACCGAGCTGGAGGGCGACGACGACCGGATCGGTGAGCTGACCGCCGAGCGGGACGCGCTCCGCGCCGAACTCGCCTCCCTCGCCCGTACGCTCACCGAGGCGCGCGCCGACGCCGCCAAGCGGTTCGCGGACGCGGTCACCGAGGAGCTGGCCGAGCTGGCCATGCCGCACGCCCGGGTGACCTTCGAACTCAAGCACACCGAGGACCCGGACGGCCTCGACGTCGACGGGCGCACCCTCGCCTTCGGCCCGCACGGTACGGACGAGGTCGAACTGCTGCTCGCACCGCATCCGGGCGCACCGGCGCGGCCCATCGCCAAGGGCGCCTCGGGCGGCGAACTGTCGCGGGTGATGCTCGCCGTCGAGGTGGTCTTCGCCGACTCCGACCCGGTGCCGACCTACCTCTTCGACGAGGTGGACGCGGGGGTCGGCGGCAAGGCGGCCGTCGAGGTGGGCCGCAGACTGGCGCGGCTGGCCAAGTCGGCGCAGGTCGTGGTGGTCACGCATCTGCCGCAGGTGGCCGCGTTCGCCGACCGTCACCTGGTGGTGCAGAAGACCGATGACGGCTCGGTGACCCGCAGCGGCGTACGGGCCATGGAGGGCGAGGACCGGGTGCGCGAGCTGTCCCGGATGCTCGCGGGCCAGGAGGACTCGGAACTCGCCCGCGCCCACGCGGAGGAGCTTCTGGAGGCGGCCCGCACCGGAACCTGACGGCCGCGACGACGGGCGACCGCACGCCGAGCAGGCGAGCAGGCGAGCTGGGGGCGCCATGGTGCGCGGAGCGGCGTGCCGGCCTTTCGAGGGGCGCATGGCTGATTTGCGAGCGCCGTCACTCGTGTGAGTGAGAGCGTCCGGTGTGCGCCCCGCTGTGACGGCCGTTGGGACCGTACGACGGCGCGGCGGGGCCCCCTCGCCTGGCATCCTGGGCAGGCCCCGCCCTCACCGCCCGACTCAGGGAGCCCGCCTGCCGTGAGCCCGAGCCGTACCCATGCACCGCGTCGGCCCGCGGTCGGTGCGCGGCCGCCGCACGCCGTGCATGTGCTCGGCTGCGGTCCCGCGGCCGACGGCACCGAGGCACCCTCGGCGCGTACGGCGGCCCATGCGCGCTCCCTCGCCCGGGGCCTGACCGCACGCGGAGTACGGGTGACCGTGTGCGCCCGGCAGGACGGACCCCTGCGGCACGCCATCACCGGGACCGGAGCCGAGTTCGCCGCCCTGCCGGGCCGGACGGAGGCCGACGCGGCCGCCCGGCTGCGCACCGTCTGCGCCGACGCCGATCTGATCCACGCCCACGGACTGCGCGCCGGACTGCTGGCAGCGCTGGCGCTCGGGAGGCGGCGCGGCACCGTGCCGCTCGTGGTCACCTGGCACGCCCTGCCACGGGCCGCGGCCGCACACGCCTCCCGCACGGAGGCCGCCCGTGAACTGGTGACCCGGCTGCTGGTGCGGCGGGTGGCCAGGGCCGCCACCGTCGTCCTGGGCGCCACCACCGAGCTGGTCGACATGGCACGCCGCGGCGGGGCGCGCGACGCGCGGCTCGCCCCCGCGCCCATCCCGCTGACCGACGCCGAGCCCCCGCCGGGGGAGGAGAGCCCGGACGGCGAGGAGGTGCTGAGGCACAAGGCGCGCGCGGGCATCGGCGCCCTCGACCGCCCCCTGATCCTCACCGTCGGCCGGCTCGACGGGCGGCGCGGCCATGACAGCGCGCTGACCGCCTCCCGCGGCTGGCGCGGCCTCAACCCGCCACCACTGCTCGCCCTCGCGGGAGAGGGCCCCGAGCGCGCTGCGCTCCAGCGCCGTATCGAGGAGGAGCGGCTGCCCGCGCGGCTGCTGGGGCGGCGGGCCGACGCGCTGGGGCTGCTGGCGGGCGCCGACATCGCCCTGCTGCCTGCCCGCTGCCGGGGCCACTCGCTGGTGGCGCAGGAGGCCCTGCGGGCCGGGGTGCCGTTGGTTGCCGTCGACGGTGGCGGGATGCCGGAGCTCGTCGGCTCCGCCGCTGTGCTGGTGCCCTGCGGGGACGCCGACTTGTTGTCCTCGGCCGTTGCGGCCTTGCTTGCCGATCCGGACCGGCGGGCCGAGCTCGCTGCGGCCGGGCGCGCGCAGGCGCGGACCTGGCCCACGGAGGACCAGGTCGCCGCGCAAGTGCTGACTGTCTACGACGAGTTCCTGAGCTGACCCTCGCATGGTGCGTTGCCCCGCATGGGGGCTGCGGGACGCGCCCCGTCAGGGGCGCGCGGAACTGGGCGACGAGCCACAACTCACCCGCAGTCTGCAACGCGCGGGAAGGAGCACCCCCGAATCAGACTCCGTAAGCCCCCGAAGCGGTCAGCCGGAGGGCGGTGTCGATCAGCGGCACATGGCTGAACGCCTGGGGGAAGTTGCCGACCTGGCGCTGGCGCGCCGAGTCCCACTCCTCGGCCAGCAGACCCACATCGTTGCGCAGGGCCAGCAGCTTCTCGAACAGCTTGCGTGCCTCATCGACCCGGCCGATCATCGCCAGGTCGTCGGCGAGCCAGAACGAGCAGGCCAGGAAGGCGCCTTCCTCGCCCGCGAGCCCGTCCACGTTCTCGGCAGCGCCGTCGGACCCCGCCGCGCTGCTGGTGGGGTAGCGCAGCACGAACCCGTCCTCGGTCGTCAGCTCACGCTGGATCGCCTCGATGGTGCCGATGACCCGCTTGTCGTCCGGCGGCAGGAAGCCCATCTGCGGGATCAGCAGCAGCGAGGCGTCCAGCTCCTTGGAACCGTAGGACTGGGTGAAGGTGTTGCGCTCCTTGTCGTACCCCTTCTCGCAGACCTGGCGGTGGATCTCGTCACGCAGATTGCGCCAGCGCTCCAGCGGACCGTCCACGTCGCCGGCCTCGATGAGCTTGACCGTGCGGTCGACGGCAACCCACGCCATCACCTTCGAGTGCACGAAGTGCCGGCGCGGGCCGCGCACCTCCCAGATGCCCTCGTCCTTCTCCTCCCAGTGGTTCTCCAGATAGCCGATCAGCTTGAGCTGGAGGAGCTGGGCGTAGTCGTTGCGCGCCAGGCCCGTCATATGGCCCAGGTGCAGGGCCTCGACCATCTCGCCGTACACATCGAGCTGGAGCTGGCCGGCCGCGCCGTTGCCCACCCGCACCGGCTTGGAGCCCTCGTACCCCGGAAGCCAGGTCAACTCGGCCTCGGACAGTTCACGTTCGCCCGCGATGCCGTACATGATCTGAAGGTTCTCCGGGTCGCCGGCGACCGCGCGCAGCAGCCATTCGCGCCAAGCGCGGGCCTCTTCTCGGTAGCCGGTGCGCAGCAGGGAGGAGAGGGTGATGGCCGCGTCCCTGAGCCATGTGAAGCGGTAGTCCCAGTTGCGCTCCCCGCCGATCTCCTCGGGCAGCGAGGTGGTCGGCGCGGCGACGATTCCGCCGGTGGGCGCGTAGGTCAGCGCCTTGAGCGTGATCAGCGAGCGGACCACGGCCTCCCGGTAGGGCCCGTGGTAGGTGCAGGTCTCGACCCAGTCGCGCCAGAAGTCCTCGGTGGTGCGCAGCGCCTCCTCCGGCTCCGGAAGCTCCGGTGCCTCGCGGTGCGACGCCTCCCAGCTGATGGTGAACGCCATCCGGTCGCCGGGGCCGACCGTGAAGTCGGAGTAGGTCGTCAGGTCCTTGCCGTAGGTGTCGGCCTCGGTGTCCAGCCACACCGAGTCGGGTCCCGCCACGGCCACCGTGCGGTTCCCCGCCTTGTGCACCCACGGCACGACCCAGCCGTAGGAGAAGCGCATCCGCAGCGCCGAGCGCATCCGCACCCGTCCGCTGACGCCCTCCACGATCCGCACCAGCTGGGGCGCGTGGTTCTCACGCGGAGGCATGAAGTCGATGATCCGGACGGTACCCCGCGGGGTGTCCCACTCCGATTCCAGCACCAGGGAGTCGCCCCGGTAGCGGCGGCGGTCGGCGGGTGGCGGATCGCCGCCGGCCGGGTGTGCGGGGCCCACCCGCCAGAAGCCGTGCTCCTCGGTGCCGAGCAGGCCGGCGAACACCGCGTGGGAGTCGAAGCGGGGTAGGCAGAGCCAGTCGACCGTGCCGTCCCTGCCGACGAGGGCGGCAGTCTGCATGTCTCCGATGAGTGCGTAATCCTCGATGCGCCCAGCCACGTGCATCTCCAGTCGAACGAACTGCGACGCCCCCGCGGGACGTGCTGGTGACGTGTGTATTTCTGCCTGTCGGTGGCAAGTGTCCGTGAAGGATACGACGCAGCGATCCCTTCCGCCCGACGGTCGGCTGAGTCCGAATGCGCCGATTAGGTGACCTTCGCTACCGCGTTCACCTGCTGCGACTCCCTTGTCACGCTGGGACCCGCCCGGCTGCTCGGCTACCCGGCCGTAGGCACGGGCAGCCGCGGCGACCCGGCGGCACTGTTACGCTGGTAGCCCGTGGAGCGGTGGGCACGTGAACGCGTTCTGTTCGAGACGACAGCCCCCCGAACCGCAGCGAGGCCACCCCGGAAAGCCCCTTCGGGACGATCCCAGGATGCAGCCTCCGCACCCCACCAAGCGACCACGGGAGCCCCCTCTTGGCCATGCCGCCTACATCCATGACGACCAAGCACCTCTTCGTCACCGGGGGTGTCGCCTCCTCGCTCGGCAAGGGGCTCACCGCCTCCAGCCTGGGTGCGCTGCTCAAGGCGCGTGGCCTGCGGGTCACCATGCAGAAGCTGGACCCCTATCTGAACGTCGACCCCGGCACGATGAACCCCTTCCAGCACGGTGAGGTGTTCGTCACCAACGACGGCGCCGAGACCGACCTGGACATCGGCCACTACGAGCGCTTCCTCGACGTCGACCTCAACGGCACCGCGAACGTGACCACAGGGCAGGTCTACTCCACGGTCATCGCCAAGGAGCGGCGCGGCGAGTACCTGGGCGACACCGTGCAGGTCATCCCGCACATCACCAACGAGATCAAGCACCGCATCCGCCGGATGGCCACCGACGACGTGGATGTCGTCATCACCGAGGTCGGCGGCACCGTCGGCGACATCGAGTCGCTGCCCTTCCTGGAGGCCGTCCGCCAGGTGCGCCACGAGGTCGGCCGCGACAACGTCTTCGTCGTCCACATCTCGCTGCTGCCCTACATCGGCCCGTCCGGCGAGCTGAAGACCAAGCCCACCCAGCACTCGGTCGCCGCGCTGCGCAACATCGGTATCCAGCCGGACGCGATCGTGCTGCGCGCCGACCGCGACGTGCCCGTCTCCATCAAGCGGAAGATCGGGCTCATGTGCGACGTGGACGACGCCGCGGTGGTCGCCTGCAAGGACGCCCGCTCCATCTACGACATCCCCAAGGTGCTGCACTCCGAGGGGCTGGACGCCTATGTCGTCCGCAAGCTCGACCTGCCCTTCCGCGACGTGGACTGGACCCAGTGGGACGACCTGCTGCGCCGGGTGCACCAGCCCGACCACGAGGTGACGGTCGCGCTGGTGGGCAAGTACATCGACCTGCCGGACGCCTATCTGTCGGTCACCGAGGCGCTGCGCGCCGGCGGCTTCGCCAACCGGGCCCGCGTCAAGATCAAGTGGGTCACCTCCGACGACTGCAAGACCGCCGAGGGCGCCAAGCGGCAGCTCGGCGACTGTGACGCCATCTGCATCCCAGGCGGCTTCGGCGAGCGCGGCGTGGACGGCAAGGTCGGCGCCATCACCTACGCCCGGGAGAACCGCGTACCGCTGCTCGGCCTCTGCCTGGGCCTGCAGTGCATCGTGATCGAGGGCGCCCGCAACCTGGCGGGGATCAAGGACGCCAACTCCACCGAGTTCGACCAGTCCACCGCGCACCCGGTCATCTCCACCATGGAGGAGCAGCTCGACATCGTCGCCGGCGAAGGCGACATGGGCGGCACCATGCGGCTGGGCATGTACCCGGCCAAGCTGGCCGAGGGCTCCATCGTGCGCGAGACCTACGGCGGCGAGCCCTACGTCGAGGAGCGCCACCGACACCGGTACGAGGTCAACAACCACTACCGCACCGAACTGGAGAAGAAGGCAGGGCTGGTCTTCTCCGGTACCTCGCCCGACAACAAGCTGGTCGAGTACGTCGAATATCCGCGCGAGGTCCACCCCTACCTGGTCGCCACCCAGGCCCACCCGGAGCTGCGTTCCCGCCCCACCCGTCCGCACCCGCTCTTCGCCGGCCTGGTCAAGGCCGCCGTCGAGCGCCAGCAGGGGGAGTGACCGCCATGGCCAGCCGCATCGCCGACACCCCCGAGGAGTGGGAGGTCACCGCGACCTCCACCCCCTTCCAGGGCAACAAGACCGGGGTCCGTACCGACCAGGTCGTCATGCCGGACGGCTCGGTGGTCGGCCGCGATTACCAGACCCACCCCGGCTCTGTCGCCATCCTGGCCCTCGACGACCAGGACCACGTCCTGGTCCTCAGCCAGTACCGGCACCCCGTCCGCGAGAAGCTGTGGGAGATCCCGGCCGGGCTGCTGGACGTCCCCGGCGAGAACCCGCTGGCCGCCGCGGAGCGTGAGCTGTACGAGGAGGCCCACGTCAAGGCCGAGGACTGGCGCGTCCTCGTCGACGTCTACACCACCCCCGGCGGCAGCGACGAGGCCGTACGGATCTTCCTGGCCCGGCAGCTCTCCGAGGTGCAGGGCGAGCGCTTCGAGGTCGCCGAGGAAGAGGCCGACATGGAGCTGGCCCGGGTGCCGCTGGAGGAGCTGGTACGCGGGGCGCTGGCCGGACAGCTGCACAACAACTGCCTCGTGGTGGGGTGCCTGGCGCTGAACGCCGCGCTGAGCAGCGGCGGCGGCCTGGGCGCGCTGCGTCACGCCCAAGCGCCGTGGCCGGCGCGGCCCTTCGACCCGAGGTAACCGCTTCTCCTCCCCCGGCGCGGGGCCCGGGGGCGGGGGAGGGGACGGGTCACCTGAGCCGATGTGGTGATTTTCGGGCCGGGTGGGGCGGCCGTTGGCGGCTTTCCCCACCGGACGGTGAACTACGCTCGCAGCAATTCGTCCGCGCACACACCAGGTGAACAGCGAACGGGAGCGTAGCCCGTGACAGATCAGGCGGTGCAGCCCACGACCGCGGGGCCGGGCCCCCACCCGTTCACCGGCCGCGATCGCGAACTGCGCGCACTGCGCGAGGACATCGAACGCGCCGGGCTGCACACCCTCTCCGGCCATCCACCACAGCAGAGCCGGGTACTGCTGATCGCCGGGGCTCCCGGCTCGGGCCGTACCGCGCTCGCCGAGGAGTTCGTCCGCCGGATCGCCGACCGCTACCCGGGCGGTGTGCTGCGCGCCCGGCTGACCGAACCCGGCGGCACCCCGGTCACCACCGAGCGCGCAGCGCGCGACCTGCTGGCGGCCCTCGCCCGGTCGAGTACGCCACGCCCCCGGGAGTCCGGTGAAACCGGTCGGACCCGCCCCGGCACCCCACTGCCGGGCGCCGACGAGGACACCGTCGCCGAGGCGTTCCGTACCGCTCTGGCCCGCCGCGGCCGCACGGTGCTGCTGCTCGACGACGTGGCGCACTCCGATCAGCTTCTCGACCTGGCCCCGGAGAGCCGGGACTGCCTCGTCGTCGCCGTCTCCTCCGGGCCGCTCACCGAGGTGCCCGACGTGCGCCCCTGCACCCTGGGCGGGCTGGACCGGGCCACGGCCGTCGCCCTGCTGGCCCGGCACGCGGGCTCCTCGCCCCGCATCACCGTGGACCCGCGCAGCGCCGAACTGCTGGCCGAGCAGTGCGGCGACCTTCCGGCGGCGCTCACCCTGATGGGCGGCTGGCTCGGCGCCCGCCCCAAGGTCTCGGTGCACGACGCGGTCAAGATGCTGGCCGGGACGGAATCCGAGCCGGCGGAGAGCTCCACGGCGCAGCCGCAGGGGCAGCCGCAGCCGTCCGCGCCCCCGCCCCCGCCACCGTCCCCGTTCTCCGGGTGGGAGGGCGAGGAGGCCACCGAGCAAGCCGGTTCCGCCGGGCGCCGCTCGGCCGCATCCCCCGCGCCGCCCGCCCCGGTGGCACGTGCCTTCCGGCTCGTCCACGACTCCCTGTCCCGCCCGCACGCGCGGCTGCTGCGGCTGCTGACCCTCGCACCTGCCGGATTCGTCGATCCGCAACTGGCCTCGGCGCTCGGCGGTTGCTCGGTGAGCACCGCGCACGCTGCCCTGGAGGAGTACGTACGGCTCGGCCTGCTGCGCCCGCTGGAGGGCGAGCGCTACCAGGTGCCCGGCTGTCTGCATCCGCTGCTGCGGGCCCAGCTGGTGGTGCACGAGCGGCCCGGCGAGGCGCTGCTGGCGCGGGCGCGGATGCTGGAGCGGCTGATCCGCCGGGTCCAGGCCAGCTGGGCGGTGTGCGAGCCCTCCGGGTCCGAGGCGCGCGGGCAGCTGGCGGAGATGCCGCGCGCGCTGCGCTTTCTGCACCCCCTGGAAGCGCGGGGCTGGCTGGAGGAGCGGCGGGGGGTGCTGTTGGCCGCGGCCAGGGCCGCCGTCTCGGAGGGCGAGGGCCAGCTCGACACGCTGGCCCGCCGACTGGTCTCCGCGCTGGCCCGCGCTTTCGACGCGCACTGTGAACCCGAGGACGCCGAGGCCGAGCTGTACCGGCTGCACGAGCTGGTGCTGCGGGTGGCCGAGCGCAACCGGACGCACCGGGAGCGCGCTGCAGCCCTGCTCAACCTCGCCGCTCTCGACGCGCGCACCGGCCGTCTGGAGCAGGCCCTGGTCCGGTACCGCACGGCGCTGGACGCGGCACGTCAGGCGGACGACGAGCGGGCGGCTGGCCGGGCCCTGGAGTCGCTGGGCGGCTGCTACGCGGAGCTGGGTGACTGGGACCGGGCCGCCGACTGGTACGGCAGGGCGCTGGCCCTGCGGCTGACCCGCCAGGAGCGTGCCGACCGCGAGGCGACCGCGCGGCTGCACGGCCGGATCGGCGCCGTCCATACGCAGGCGGAGCGGTGGGAGGAGGCGCTGCGGGCCTGGCGGGCCTCGGCGGCGGCGTTCCGCAGGCTCCCGGACCCGGGGGCCCAGGCGCGGGCGCTGGCGGAGGCGGCCAGGGTGCAGGAGTACGCGGGCCGGCCGCAGGACGCGCTGCGCACGGTCGGGCAGGCCCTGGAGGTCTCCCGGGGCGCCGGGGACGCCCGGCTGGAGGCGGCCCTGGAACTGCGGGCCGCCGACGCCTCGGCGGGCGCGGGGCACCTGCGCGCTGCCCAGCGGCACCGCGCGGCGGCCACACGGCTGCTGGGCCCGGCGGCTCGGGCCGGGGAGGCGGACCCGAGGGCGGAGGCGGACCTGTGGGCGGGCGCCCGGCCGGTGGGAGCCGACGCCGAGCGGGACGGCGCCGAGCGGGACCGCGCCGAGGCGGGGCCCGGCCGGGCCGGGGCGCAGCAGCGGGCCTGAGCCGGGGCGGAGCCGCCGTGAGCCGGTCCTGAGCCGGGCCTGAGTGGGGGAGCACCTGCCTCGTGGCAGCTGAGGATCAGTGGCAGTTGAGAACCCATGGCAGTTGACAACCCATGGCAGTGGAGAAGCGGAACGGCGTCCTTGGGTACCCGGTGTGTGGTGTGACGAGCGCCACTGGACGGCTGTCCGCGACGTCTACGGCGGCCTGTCCACGCCTCCTCACCAGCAACCTGCGAAACGTATAGCAATCTCGAAAAAGATCGACCGTTTGTAAGGCTGGACAGCTCAGCTTCCTTCATTAGACTGGTCGAGCCGCGGTCCCCCCGGTGTTTTCGAGCATGCGCGACCCGGCTTTCTCTGCCTTCTGCACCCTGAGTGAAGGACCGTGATCGACGTGAAGGTCGGTATCCCCCGCGAGGTCAAGAACAACGAGTTCCGTGTCGCCATCACCCCGGCCGGGGTCAACGAGCTGGTGCGGAACGGGCACGAGGTGTTCGTGGAACAGGGAGCCGGAGCCGGCTCCTCCATCCCCGACGCCGAGTACACAGCAGCCGGCGCCACCATCCTGGGCACGGCGGACGAGGTGTGGGCCACCGCCGACCTGCTGCTGAAGGTCAAGGAGCCGGTGGCCGAGGAGTACCACAGGCTCCGCAAGGACCAGACCCTCTTCACCTACCTCCACCTCGCCGCCTCCCGTGAGTGCACCGACGCGCTGTTGGAATCGGGCACCACGGCCATCGCCTACGAGACGGTCGAGCCTGCCAACCGGACGCTGCCGCTGCTCGCCCCGATGTCGGAGGTCGCGGGCCGCATCGCACCGCAGGTCGGCGCCTACCACCTGATGGCCTCGGCGGGCGGCCGCGGCGTGCTGCCCGGCGGCGTGCCCGGCGTCAACCCGGGCCGCGCGGTCGTCATCGGCGGCGGGGTCTCCGGCTGGAACGCCACCCAGATCGCCGTCGGCCTCGGTTTCCACGTCACGCTGCTGGACAAGGACGTCAACAAGCTCCGCGAGGCCGACAAGATCTTCGGCAACCGGGTGCGCACCATCACCTCCAACGCCTTCGAGCTGGAGCGTGCGGTGCTCGACGCCGATCTCGTGGTGGGTGCCGTGCTCATCCCGGGCGCCAAGGCCCCGAAGCTGATCAGCAACGAGCTGGTCTCCCGGATGAAGCCGGGAAGTGTCCTTGTCGACATCGCGATCGACCAGGGCGGCTGCTTCGAGGACTCGCGGCCGACCACCCACGCCGAGCCGACCTTCCGGGTCCACGACTCGGTCTTCTACTGCGTCGCCAACATGCCCGGCGCCGTGCCCAACACCTCGACGCACGCGCTGACCAACGCGACACTGCCCTACATCGTGGAGCTGGCCAACCACGGCTGGCGGGACGCGCTGCGCCGCGACCCGGCGCTGGCCAAGGGCCTCAACGCGCATGAGGGAGAGGTCACTTACGGCCCCGTCGGCGAGGCGCACGGCCTGCCGGTGCGGGACATCGCCACGCTGCTGGGCTGACTCCCGGCCCATCGGTGCGCTGACGGCACAGGCTGGGACAGAGCCTGCGGCCGGGGTCAACCCCCGGCGTCAACGTCAGCAACCTCACGTCACCGTCCGGACCTTGGAGGGAAGGTCCGGACGGTGGCGTCGTCGTGTCCCCGGGACGTCGACCCAACTTGCCCGTAACGTAACTGTCCGACCTTTTTGCCCACCCGGGAAACCACCCGCACGTCACCCGGGAGCCTCTTGACATCGGGGGGCTCGCATACCGACACATCGGGCCGTCTGAGGCGGATTGTGTTGCTGCGGACCGCCGACACGCCATAGAGTCGCCAACCGTCGGCATGGTGTCACGCTGACTAGTCGAGAAATTTCCTGGTCACCATTGGAGGTACGACGACTTGTGAACGAGTCGACATTTTCTCCCGGGGGTGGTCAACCAGGAGCGCCTGTACGAGGCCAGGGGTCCTCAGGTCCCACAGGACCCGAGGGTGTCGGCTCCGTTGCTGTCCGCACCTTCGCAGCCCACCAGAACCCGACGCCCACCATGACAGCCAACCAGAGCACGGACGGCCAACACGTGAACGCCACGGCCGGCGACGCTGCGAACGGTCAGTCCGCCGAGCGTTTCGCCGACTACAGTGACCCGCACTACGACCCCAACTACGGCGAACTGCCCGAGGGTCACTTCTACGACCCGGACGCGGAGTACGAACCCGATCCGGAGTACGCGGCCACGCTCGCACCCGACGCCGCGCGCCAGCGCCGTGAGCGCATCGGCCCCACCGGGCGCCCGCTGCCGTACTTCCCGATCCCGGGCCCGGTGAACGAACACGGCCCGGCCAAGATCATCGCGATGTGCAACCAGAAGGGCGGCGTCGGCAAGACGACGTCGACCATCAATCTGGGAGCGGCCCTCGCCGAATACGGACGCCGTGTACTGCTCGTCGACTTCGACCCGCAGGGCGCGCTCTCGGTCGGCCTCGGTGTCAACCCCATGGAGCTGGACCTGACGGTCTACAACCTCCTGATGGAGCGCGGCCTGGCACCCGACGAGGTGCTGCTGAAGACCGCGGTGGCCGGGATGGACCTGCTGCCCAGCAATATCGACCTGTCGGCAGCCGAGGTGCAGCTCGTCAGCGAGGTGGCCCGGGAGTCGACACTCCAGCGCGCGCTGGGCCCGCTGCTCAACGACTACGACTTCATCGTCATCGACTGCCAGCCCTCGCTCGGCCTGCTCACCGTCAACGCGCTCACCGCGGCGCACAAGGTGATCGTGCCGCTGGAGTGCGAGTTCTTCGCGCTGCGCGGCGTCGCGCTGCTCACCGAGACGATCGAGAAGGTGCAGGAGCGGCTCAACCCCGAACTGGAGCTGGACGGCATTCTGGCGACGATGTACGACTCGCGGACCGTGCACAGCCGCGAGGTGCTCGCCCGGGTCGTGGAGGCGTTCGACGACAACGTCTACCACACCGTCATCGGGCGCACCGTCCGCTTCCCCGAGACCACCGTCGCGGGCGAGCCGATCACCACCTACGCCTCCAACTCCGTCGGTGCCGCCGCCTATCGCCAGCTCGCCAGGGAGGTGCTCGCCCGGTGCCACGCCGAGTGAGTCTCCCGGCAGCCGACGAATTGTTCCGTACGACCGGCGGTGCCGCCGTACAGCCCTCGGCGCCGCAACAGGAGCCGTCCGCACAGGCCGGCCAGACCAACGGGGAGACCCCGCAGCCGGGCCCGGCGCCGGCCGCGCCGTCCCCGGGACCCAAGGTGCCCGCTCCCGCCTCCGAGCCTGATCCGGAGGCCGGCACGGACGGACAGGCGGTGGCGGCCGAGACCGGTGAACTCGGCGGTGAGCCGGTGAGCGGCGGCCGTCGTACTGTCCGCGGGACGCGTGGCGGAGCCAAGACGGACGAGCAGCGCGCCGCCGCTCCGCCCCAACAGGCCGTTCCCGCACCGGCCGAACGGGCCGGCCGACGCGGTGGTGCGGCCAAGGGCCGCCAGGCGACAGGCGCTTCGGCGTCGGCCGCCTCGTCCTCCGCAGCGCCGGCACCTGCCGCCTCCCGCCGCGGCCGGGCTGCCCGCCGCCCCAGCGGACGCGAACGGCACGACGAGAAGATCACGGTTTATGTCTCGGCCGAGGAGCTGATGGACCTCGAGCACGCCCGGCTCGTGCTGCGCGGCGAACACGGACTCGCCGTCGACCGCGGCCGGATCGTGCGCGAGGCCGTCGCCGTCGTGCTGGCCGATCTCGAATCGCGAGGAGACGCGAGCATTCTCGTACGGCGGTTGCGCGGGCGCTGACCTGCTTGCCAGTACGCTGCCTGCGATGCCCACTCCTGACGACGCACTCCGCAGCCGGGGCTCCCGCCGACCGCTGGGGCGGGGGCCCGGAGCGGCGTACGAGTCGGAACCGGAGCCCCTGGCAGCGGCGCCCGCCGCACCTGCCCAGGCACCCCCACCGGCCGTCCCGGCCCCCGTGCCGGAACAGCCGGCGGCCGAACCGGAACAGGCCGCCGCCCAGCCGGATGAGCCTGCGGCCGAACCGGAACAGGCCGCCGCCCATCCGGTGCCCGAGGAACCGGCGAAGGAGCGCGAGGACGAGCCCGACGACGGCCGCTTCCGGGTCGTGCTCGACAACTTCGAGGGCCCCTTCGACCTGTTGCTCCAGCTGATCTCCAAGCACAAGCTGGACGTCACCGAAGTCGCCCTCTCCAAGGTCACGGACGAGTTCATGGCCCACATCCGGGCCATGGGCCCGGAGTGGGATCTCGACCAGACCACCGAGTTCCTCGTCGTCGCAGCAACCCTGCTCGACCTCAAGGCCGCGCGGCTGCTGCCCCAGGCCGAGGTGGAGGACGAGGCGGACCTGGCACTGCTGGAGGCCAGGGACCTGCTCTTCGCACGGCTCCTCCAGTACCGCGCCTACAAGGAGATCGCCGGCATCTTCGCTGCCCGGCTGGACGAGGAGGCCCGGCGCCACCCCCGTACCGTGGGCCTGGAACCGCACCACGCGGAGCTGCTGCCCGAAGTGGCGCTCAGCGTCGGCCCCGAGGGGTTCGCCAAGCTGGCCGTCAAGGCGATGCGGCCCAAGCCCAGACCGCAGGTGTACGTCGAGCACATCCACGCTCCGCTCGTCAGCGTCCGCGAACAGGCCGAAGTGGTCGTCGCCCGGCTGCGGGAGCGGGGTGAGGCCAGCTTCCAGGAGCTGACCGAGGACGCCCCCGACACCCTCACCGTGGTCGCGCGCTTCCTCGCGCTGCTGGAGCTGTACCGGGAGCGGGCGGTCGCGCTGGAGCAGGACGAGGCGCTGGGCGCGCTCCTCGTCAGATGGAGCGGCACGGCGGACACCGAGCCGCTGGTGACCGACGAGTTCGACCAGGAGCCAGGGGAGCGCAAGGATGACTGAGACCACCCGGACCGACGAGAGGTCCGAGAGCTACGAGGTGCAGGAAGCCGTCGCCGAGGCTGCCCGCGACCAGGCGGACCCGGAGCCCGCCGGAGCCCTGGAGGCCGCACAGCTGCCGCTCAAGCCCGCGCTGGAGGCCGTCCTGATGGTCGTGGACGAGCCCGCCACCCCCGAGCACCTGGCCAAGGTCCTCCAGCGGCGCCCCCGTGAGGTCTCCGACGCGCTGCGTGAGCTCGCCGACGAATACACCACACAGGGCCGCGGCTTCGAACTGCGCCTGGTCGCGGGCGGTTGGCGCTTCTACACACGCGGTGACTACGCGGACGCGGTCGAGCGCTTCGTCCTCGACGGGCAGCAGGCCCGGCTGACCCAGGCCGCGCTGGAGACGCTCGCCGTCGTCGCCTACCGGCAGCCGGTCAGCCGCTCCAGGGTCTCCGCCGTACGCGGAGTGAACTGCGACGGCGTGATGCGCACCCTCCTCCAGCGGGGTCTGCTGGAGGAGGCGGGCACGGAACCCGAAACAGGTGCGATCCTTTACAGGACGACGCATTACTTTCTGGAGCGGATGGGCCTGCGCGGCCTGGACGAGCTTCCGGAGCTGGCGCCCTTCCTTCCGGAAGCGGAGGCCGTGGAGGGGGAGACCCAGGAAGGTATGCCGTCGTTCGACGTAGACGATCCTTCCCCCGACTCCCAGACGGAACATTGATGCGAAGCAGCGGCAGGAACACCGGCGGAAACCGAGGCGGCAAGCAGGGCGGCGCGGGACGCGCCGGCCAGGGGGGCCGGCCCGGGCAAGGCGGCCAGCGCGGTCAGGGCGCCCCCCGAGGCCAGGGCGCGCCCCGCGGCGAGCGGGGCCAGGGCGGCGGGCAGCGAGGGCGGCAGCAGTCCTCGGGCTCCCGGCCGCTCCGCCCCGAGGAGCGCCGCTACACCCAGGGCGGCGGCCAGCCCGGCGGCGGAAAGCCCGCGAGCGGAAAGCCCGCGAGCGGAAAGCCCGCGAGCGGAAAGCCCGCGAGCGGAAAGCCGGCAGGCAAGCCCGGCGCTCCCAAGGCCGGTGCCCCGAAGGCCGGCGGTCCCCGGCCCGGTGCCCCGAAGGGCACCGGCGGCAAGCCCGGCGGCGCCAAGAGCAACGTCCGCAAGGACGTGACCAAGAGCGGCGCACCCAAGGCACGCGCCCGCAAGGTCTCCGCGCCCGCGCGCCCCCGCGAGTACGAGGCCAAGATCGAGGAGCGCAACCGGGCCCGCCACAGCAAGCCCCCGGTCAAGCTCCCCAAGACCTTCGGCGAGCAGGAGGGCGAGCGCCTGCAGAAGGTGCTGGCCCGCGCGGGCATGGGCTCTCGGCGCGCCTGCGAGGAGCTCGTCGAGCAGGCCAGGGTCGAGGTCAACGGCGAGATCGTCCGCGAGCAGGGCCTGCGCGTCGACCCCGCCAAGGACGAGATCAAGGTCGACGGGCTGACCATCGCGACCCAGTCCTACATCTTCTTCGCCCTCAACAAGCCCGCCGGGGTCGTCGCCTCCATGGAGGACCCCGAGGGCCGCCAGTGCCTGGGCGACTACGTACAGAACCGGGAGACCCGGCTCTTCCACGTGGGCCGCCTCGACACCGAGACGGAGGGGATCATCCTGCTCACCAACCACGGTGAGCTGGCCCACCGCCTCACCCACCCCCGCTACGGCGTCACCAAGACCTACCTTGCCGCGATCCAGGGCCCCCTGCCCCGGGACCTGGGCAAGCAGCTGAAGGCCGGTATCCGGCTGGACGACGGCTATGCGCGGGCCGACCACTTCAAGGTCGTCGAGAACACCGGCAAGAACTACCTCGTGGAGGTTTCCCTCCACGAGGGCCGCAAGCACATTGTGCGGCGCATGCTGGCCGAGGCGGGTTTTCCGGTGGACAAGCTGGTGCGGACCCGTTTCGGGCCCATCGCCCTTGGTGACCAGAAGTCCGGATGGCTCCGGCGCCTCACCAACACCGAAGTCGGCATGCTCATGAAAGAGGTCGACCTCTGATGGCTGAGGGCTCAGCTCTCTGACCCTCTTCCACGTTGGGGGGCTTTCGCCCCCCAACCCCCCGGGTCCCCCCCCGACACGACCTGTCGGCGGCAGCCGAAGCAACAAACGGGGCGTGCGTCCACAAGCGGGGGCACCAATGGAAGGGGTCTCAGGACCAGAGGGCCAACTCGACGGCCCTCCCTTCCGCATCGCGCCGAACCTCCAGCATCCCAGCCACCGCGGACCGGTTCACCCGCCCACGAATGCGCGGCTCCGGCTCCCAGTACACCCGTGCGTCCAGGCGCCGCTCGTCGATCATGAGTGCCATCACAGGACCGACGGCATCCCGGAAATGGGAATCGGCGACGGCAAGCGCCCGTGCCTCGTCGTCCGTACACGGAATGAACCCGTCCTCGGCCAGCGCGCGCGGCGCGTAAGGGCGGTCCGGGGCGAGCAACCAGTCGTCGAGCGGGACCACGTGGAAGAGCATGCTTCACTTGTACCGTCTCAGTGGGCGGGCAGCCCGGACATCCGCGCGTGGGCGTATCTAGCCTGACCCGGCCAGGTACCGGTCCAGGGGAGGAGCGGCGGTGTCCGAACATGCCACAGGTTCCAAACGGGCGGTACGTGCGGTGCGCGGTGCCGTCCAGCTCGACCGGGACGAGGCCGAACACATGGCCGAACGGGTGGGCGAGCTGCTGACCACGGTGCTGGAACGGAACAACCTCTCCGCCGAGGACCTCATCAGCATCTGGTTCACCGCCACCCCGGACCTGCACAGCGACTTCCCGGCGGCCGCGGCCCGCAAGCTGGGCCTCGTGGACGTGCCCCTGATCTGCGCGCAGGAGCTGGAGGTCGAGGGTGCGATGCCCCGCGTGGTCCGTATCCTGGCTCACACGGAGACCACGCTGCCCAGGTCGGAGATCTCTCACGTCTACCTCGGGGCGGCCGCGGCACTCCGCAAGGACATCGCTCAGTAGGGACATCCCTCAGCAACGCGTAAGGACATCCCCCGGCAATGCGCACCGCCCTCGTGCTCGGCACGGGACTCATCGGCACCTCGGCCGCGCTGGCCCTCTCCGCGCGGGGAGTGAAGGTGCACCTCAGCGACCGGGACCCGGAGCGGGCCCGGACGGCCGCCGCGCTGGGCGCCGGGACGGAGGGGGAGCCGGCGCCGGGCTCCCCCGTCGACCTGGCGATCGTGGCCGTACCCCCCGCTCACCTGGCGTCGGCCGTGGCCGACGTACAGCGGCGGGGGCTGGCCCGCGGGGTGATCGATGTGGGCAGCGTCAAGGGCGGTCCGCGGCGGGAGCTGGTCGAGCTGGGCGGCGATCTGACGACCTACCTGGGCAGCCACCCGATGTCGGGCCGTGAGCAGTCGGGGCCGCTCGCGGCGACGGCCGACCTGTTCGAGGGGCGGCCGTGGGTACTCACCCCCACCCAGGGCACGGACACGGCGCCGGGCACCGACACGGAGGTGCTCAACCTCGCGCTGGAGCTGATCGCGCTGTGCGGCGCTGTGCCGGTGGTGATGGACGCCGACGCGCACGACCGGGCTGTTGCGCTGGTCTCGCACACTCCGCAGCTGCTCTCCTCCCTGGTGGCCGCGCGGCTGGAGGAGGCCGCCGAGACGGATGTGCGGCTGTGCGGCCAGGGCATCCGGGACGTCACCAGGGTCGCGGGGTCCGACCCGGCGATGTGGGTGGACATCCTGTCCGCCAACCCGGGCCCGGTGGCCGACATCCTGGCCGAGGTGGCCACGGATCTCCAGGCGGCGGTCCGGGCGCTGCGCGAGCTGGACTCGGCCGACGAGGCCAAGCGGGCCGGTGGCGCCGCTGACGTCGAGGCGCTGCTGCGCCGTGGCAACGCGGGGCGGGCCCGGGTGCCGGGCAAGCACGGCCAGGCGCCGGCCACGTACGAGACGGTGACGGTGCTGATCAGCGACCGTCCCGGGCAGCTCGCCAGGATCTTCGCCGACGCCGGGTCCGTGGGCGTCAACATCGAGGACGTCCGTATCGAGCACGCGACCGGACAGCAGGCCGGCCGTATGCAGCTGATGGTGGAGCCGGGCGCGGTACCGGTGCTGGAGCAGGTGCTGCGGGAACGGGGCTGGTCCCTCCGGCAGTGAGGGCAGTGCCCCGGCGGTGAGGGCAGTGGCCCCGCAGTGGAAGCAGTGCCCCGCATGTCAGGGCAGCGGCCCGGACGCGCGGCCCGGCGCGTCCATGGCAGCCGGTAGCCTTGTGCGAGGACCCAGGCCCGTCCTGCACGGGGACCAGGACCGGTCCCCGTCCGTCCGTGCGCCGCGTGCGCCGAGCCTCAGACCCACGAAAGGTGCTCACAACCGTGTCTGCAACCCCGGCAGCGTCTTCAGCGTCTTCGGTGATTGTCGCCATCGACGGCCCCTCCGGCACGGGCAAGTCGAGCACCTCCAAGGCCGTCGCGGCGCAGCTGGGGCTGAGCTACCTCGACACCGGCGCGCAGTACCGGGCGATCACCTGGTGGATGCTGAACAACGGCGTGGACGTGGCCGACCCCGACGCGATCGCGGCCGCCGCCGGCAAGCCCAGCATCGTCTCGGGCACCGACCCGCTGGCCCCGGCGATCTCCGCCGACGGCGTGGACGCCTCGGGCCCGATCCGTACCCAGGAGGTCACCGCGGCGGTGAGCGCCGTCAGCGCGGTGCCCGAGGTGCGGGAGCGGATCACCGAGCTGCAGCGGACCATCGCTGCCGAGGCGCGCGGCGGCATCGTCGTCGAGGGCCGGGACATCGGCACCACGGTGCTGCCCGACGCGGACCTGAAGGTCTTCCTGACCGCTTCGCCCGAGGCCAGGGCCGCACGCCGGAACGGCGAGCTGAAGGCCGCCGACGGCAAGCCCGTCAGCGACCTGGCCGCCACCCAGCAGGCGCTGACCGCGCGGGACAAGGCGGACTCCAGCCGTAAGACCTCGCCCCTGAAGAAGGCCGACGACGCCGTCGAGGTGGACACCACCGAGCTGACCCTGGAGCAGGTCGTCGAGTGCGTCGTCACCCTGGTGGAGAAGGCGGCCGCGGGCAAGGCGGGGTCCGCGCAGAACGCGACAGGCATGGAGAAGGCGACAAGGTGACGGCGAGCGACCCGGCCGGGGGCGGAGCGCCCAGCGAGCGCGGCGCCGCTGTCGGCCGCCGGATCGGCATCGGGCTGATGTACTCGCTGTGGCGGCCCAGGGTGCTGGGCGCCTGGCGGGTGCCGCCGACGGGTCCGGTGATCCTGGCGGTCAACCACGCGCACAACATCGACGGACCCATGCTGATGGGCACGGCGCCCCGGCCGGTGCACTTCCTGATCAAGAAAGAGGCGTTCGTCGGGCCGCTCGACAGGTTCCTGCACGGTATCGGCCAGCTCGAGGTGGACCGCAGCGCCGCCGACCGCACCGCCATAACCAGGGCGCTGGCGGTGCTGGAGGCCGGTGGGGTGCTGGGTATCTTCCCGGAGGGCACCAGGGGAGAGGGCGACTTCGCGGCGCTGCGCGGTGGGCTCGCCTACTTCGCGCTGCGCTCCGGCGCGCCCGTGGTCCCGGTCGCGGTGCTGGGCAGCGCGGACCGCCCGGGCCGGGTGATACGGGCCCTGCCGCCGCTGCGCAGCCGGGTCGACGTGGTGTTCGGTGATCCGTTCACCGTGGGCGACGGCTCAGGGCGCCGGACGCGGACGGCGCTGGACGAGGCCACCGTACGGCTTCAGGAGCGGCTCGCCGGGCACCTGACCGAGGCCAGGCGGTTCACCGGCCGCTGACCCGCAGATCCGCAACCTGAGCCGCGGCACCGGCAGCAGCTCAAGCAGACCCCGCTGAACGACGAGGACGAGACGTCATGAACGACCAGATGCACCCCGCCGACGACGGCACCGAGCCGGTACACGGTGAGCTGGGTGACGCCGAGTTCGCCGAGTTCATGGAGCTCGCCGCCGAGGAGGGCTTCGACCAGGAGGAGGTCGAGGTCGCGCTCGGCGAGGCGGGGCACGGGCCGCTGCCCGTCCTCGCCGTCGTCGGCCGCCCGAATGTCGGCAAGTCGACGCTGGTGAACCGGATCATCGGCCGCCGTGAGGCCGTGGTGGAGGACCGCCCGGGAGTCACCAGGGACCGGGTCACCTATGAGGCCGAGTGGGCGGGCCGCCGCTTCAAGGTGGTGGACACCGGTGGCTGGGAGCAGGACGTGCTGGGCATCGACGCCTCCGTCGCCGCGCAGGCCGAGTTCGCCGTCGAGGCAGCCGACGCCGTGGTGTTCGTGGTGGACGCCATGGTGGGGGCCACCGACACCGACGAGGCCGTCGTCAAGCTGCTGCGCCGGGCCGGCAAGCCCGTGGTGCTGTGTGCCAACAAGGTCGACGGCCCCTCGGGCGAGGCGGACGCCGCGTATCTGTGGTCGCTGGGGCTGGGCGAGCCGTACCCGGTCTCGGCGCTGCACGGCCGGGGTACGGGCGACATGTTGGACGAGGTGCTCAAGGCACTGCCCAGCGCGCCCCAGCAGACCTTCGGAGGCACCCCGCTGGGCGGGCCGCGCCGGGTCGCGCTGATCGGCCGCCCCAACGTCGGCAAGTCCTCGCTGCTGAACAAGGTGGCGGGCGAGGAGCGCGTCGTCGTCAACGAGCAGGCGGGCACCACCCGTGACCCGGTGGACGAGCTGATCGAACTCGGCGGCAAGACCTGGAAGTTCGTCGACACCGCGGGCATCAGGCGGCGGGTCCACATGACCGAGGGCGCCGACTACTACGCCTCGCTGCGCACCGCTGCCGCGCTGGAGAAGGCGGAGGTCGCGGTCGTACTGATCGACGTCAGCGAGTCGATCAGCGTGCAGGACCTGCGCATCATCACCATGGCCGTGGAGTCGGGCCGGGCCGTGGTGCTGGCGTACAACAAGTGGGACACCCTGGACGAGGAGCGCCGTTACTACCTGGAGCGGGAGATCGAGCAGGAGCTCGTCCAGGTGCGCTGGGCGCCCAGGGTCAACGTCTCGGCACGTACGGGCCGCCATGTGGAGAAGCTGGTGCCGGCGATCGAGACGGCGCTGGCCAGCTGGGAGACCCGGGTTCCCACAGGCAAGCTGAACGCCTTCCTGGGCGAGATCGTCGCCTCGCACCCGCACCCGGTGCGCGGCGGCAAGCAGCCCCGCATCCTCTTCGGCACCCAGGCGGGCACCAGGCCGCCGCGCTTCGTGCTGTTCGCCTCCGGCTTCCTGGAGGCCGGCTACCGCCGGTTCGTGGAGCGGCGGCTGCGTGAGGAGTTCGGCTTCGAAGGGACGCCGGTGCAGATCTCGGTGCGGGTGCGCGAGAAGCGCGGCCGCAAGAAGTAGCCACAGGGCCTGGGCTGCGTCGGTGGCGGGGGCCCACGCCCCCCGCCCCGCGCTGCTCCTGTCCGCACCGCCCCGGCCCGCGCCCGCCCGGCCGCGGCGGCGCGGCCGGGCTCAGTGCGGGTGGCCGTGGCGGGGGGCCGGGGGCAGCGCGGGCAGGTGCCAGGAGGGGGTGTGCCAGGAGCCGGCAGACGTCTCCTGGTCGCCCCAGGAGCCCGTGCCCGTACCGTGCACCGTGCCGAACCCCTCGAACCGCAGCTCTTCCTCGCCCGTCCGGTCCCCGGGCAGCGCGCGGAAGAGTCTGCGGTACTCCGCGTACAGCGAGTCGTAGATGGGCGTGGACCCCTCCGGGGCCGCGCTGTGCGGCGTCCGCATCCGGGGAACAGCCGGGGCTCCGGATGCGGACACCGCGCGCCCGTGGCCGAGGTTCGGGTGGTGGGCTCGTAGAGGCTCGTATTGCTGCACGTCTGCCCAACGACCGTGCGGCGCCCCGGATGCGGGCTCGTGTGACGAATGACCGGATCGTACGGGTTGTCCCTGTCTTCTGCCGGCGTCGTTCCCCGCCGCCCCCTGGGTCCTGGCACGGTTCGGGTGCGGCGGCTGCGGGCGGCTCATGTACCCGTCAGCGGCATCGTTCCGGCGACCAGGGCACCGCTCGCCGCCGCCTTCTCCAGCGCCTCCCGCATCAGGTCCTCACGGGGCTGCTGGCCGATCGAACCGGCGGGTGCGGCGTAGACCACGACCGTGTGGTTCTTGGCCGCCGCCGTGCGCCAGCCCTCGGTGACGGCGAGCGGCTGGTGCGCCTGCCACCAGGGGACCGGCTGCCCGCCCGGGGTCGCGGGGGGCTGGAAGACGGCGTGCAGCCGGCCCATGGCCACCAGCACCGACCAGCCGGCCACCGGCGCGGGCAGCCGCCCGACCTCGGTGACGGGCATGAAGCCCTGCTCGATCAGCAGCGGCAGGAAGTCGTCGCCGGGACCGTCCGAACCCGGGCGCGCGATGGGTCCGGTGGGCTCGACGACCAGGGCCGGGTGCGGTGTGTCGTCGATGAGGACCTGGCCGCAGGTGACGCCCAGCACCGCCTGGCGCGCCCCGGACTCCGACGGTGCCGTGGCGGGCGGCGCTGCCGGTGACGGGACGCCGGGGGAGGGCGGCGCTGCCGCGGCGGACGGCGCGGGCTGCCCCGCGAGTGACGCGGCGGGCTGCGCGGCGGGTGGTGCGGTCTCGTTCGCGGTGATGGAGCGCACGGCGCCCTGGAGCTGGTCCTCGCTGACCGTCACCACCTGGGAGGGGATGCACGCGGCGTGGGCGAAGGCGAGGACGGCGGTCTCCTCGCCGACGAACAGCACGGTGCTGGTGCGCTCCTGGTTGGTGTTGCCCCGGGTGCGGCACGAGGTGCAGTCGTAGTCTCCTGGGTCGTTCTCTCCGGCGAGCAGCCTGTCGGCTTCTGCTTCACCGATCTCGGCGCGTACGGCGTCACTGACATCGAGCATGGGGGACACGGGAGCTCCTGGCGTTGGGTTCCGGTTCGCCTGGACAACGGGTGATCTGTGGTCACGGTCACGCGCGGGCGCCTGCGCGCGTCCCCTGTTCGTACGCAACCGGTCACATAGGAGACGGAAGGGTTCACACCCCGTCAATACCTGCCGTGGGCAGGGAGGTTCGACGGGTGAAGTGACTCACAAAAGAGGTGCCGGGCTGTCAACTATCGCCCGGATCATATGCATTTGTGGGGTGTCCTAAAACCGCTGTTATACCTGGTAACCGACGCATGGCCTGCAAAGACATGGTTCTGGTTGAAACTCGGGCGAGACGCTCCCTACATTCCACGGCGGTGCAACGAGCATCACCCGGGACAGGTGGAGCCGAGTGCGGGCGCCGGATGCGTCCACCAGCACTCGTCCACACGGGGGAGCAACGGGGATTCCCGGGTTCGTCGAGAGGGTTTGATTTGTCCAAGCGTCGTACAGCAGTGCTCACGGGCGCCGGTCTCGCCGCCCCGCTCGCCCTGCTCGCCGCCACGGCTCCGACGGCCTCGGCGGCGCCGAACGACGGAGTGTGGGACCGCATCGCCCAGTGCGAGAGCGGAGGGAACTGGCAGACCAACACAGGCAACGGCTACTACGGCGGCCTGCAGTTCTCGGCCGGCACCTGGCGGGCGTTCGGAGGCGGTGCCTACGCCTCCACCGCCGACAAGGCCAGCAAGGCGCAGCAGATCGCTGTCGCCACCAAGGTGCAGCAGGCTCAGGGCTGGGGCGCCTGGCCCAACTGCTCGGTCAAGGCCGGGGCCTCCGGCACGCCGCCGCAGGCTTCCCAGCCGGCCGCCGGGTCGCAGCAGTCCGGGCAGGGTGCCGGACAGCAGTCGGCGCCGCAGGCCGGGTCCCCGTCGGACGACCGCCCCGCCTCGCACCCCGACCGGGGCTCCGCACGCGGGGGTTCCGGCAACTACACCGTCAAGACCGGTGACACGCTCGGCTCGATCGCGGCAGCGCACGGGAAGGGCTGGAAGGACGTCTACCGCGCCAACAAGGACGTCATCGGTGGCGACCCCGATCTGATCCTCGTCGGGCAGAAGCTCAAGGTCTGAGCCGT
>NZ_JAFFZN010000043.1 GCF_017676385.1 Streptomyces spirodelae | reverse complement strand
GCGCCCGCCCCGCCACGAAGTCCACCAGGTCCTGGATGTGCCGGGCACCCGCGTAGAAGGCGGGTGACGCCGGCAGCACCACGGCGCCCGCCTCGTCCAGGGTCACCAGGTGGCGCAGCGTCTGACCGCCCAGCGGGGTCTCCCGCAGGGCCACGACGAGCGGGCGGCGCTCCTTGAGCGTCACGCTCGCGGCGCGCTGCAGCAGGTCCTTCGAGAGCCCCAGCGCCACCCCGGCCACACACGCCGTGCTGGCCGGGACGATCAGCATGCCCTTGACCGGGTAGGAGCCGGAGGACGGCCCCGCCGCCAGGTCGCCCGGGGACCAGTGGCGCACCCGGGCCGGATCGGCGTCGAACGCGTCCGGGCTGCCGTCGGCGCCGCGGGCCAGCCAGCGGCGCAGGTCCTCCTCGGCGTGGGCGTCGCGGAAGGGATGGCCGGTCTCGTCCAGGACCGTCAGCCGCGACGCGCGGCTCACGATCAGGTCGATGTCCTCACCCGCCTCGAGGAGCGCCCGGATGACCGCCGCAGCGTAGGGCGTCCCCGAAGCGCCGGAGACCCCGACGACCCAGGGGACGCGTGCCATGTCACTCACACCACCGACCCTACGTGCCTCCCTCGGAAGCGGCCGCGGGCCGCGCCCACTCCATGCGTGCGTAGGCGCGAGGACGCGTACGCTCTGGGGCATGCGTGTCCTGAGCCCGAGCCACACCACAGCGGCGGCAACTTGCGCGGCGGTACTGGCCGTCGCCGTCACCGGATGCTCCATGGCCGAGAAGGTGACCACCGGGCTCAAGGTGAAGCACGCCTTCGAGAAGCTGGGCGAGCAGCCCTCGGCTTCCGTACTGGTCTCGGTGGACGGAGACCGGGCCGAGGCCGAGAAGTTCCTGCGTGCGGCGGGCGCCGGGGACAACGCCTCGACCCGGCAGGCCGCCCGGCTCCTCACCCGGGGCGAACTCACCTTCGCCGTCGGCTCGGACCGCGAGGAGACCCCGCTCAAGGAGCTGAGCCGCTCCGAGCGCCTCCGGTTCGCGGCCGCCGTCAACTTCGGCGGCAGGGACGTGCTGGCCGCCAAGTCGGTCGAGGAGAAGCTCTACGTCCGGATGAACCTGCGCTCCCTCGTCGCACAGACGGGCGGCTCCGAGGCGGAGCGGCACCGTGCCCGCCGCATCGTCTCCGTCGCCAAGGACCTGCCCGCGTCGCTGGGTTCGGCCAGGGACGCGCTCAACGGCAAGTGGGTGGAGATCGACCCGGAGGCGTTCGACGACTTCGCACGCGCCGCCCGGGAGATCACAGCGGAGGAGAAGAAGGACGAGCGGAAGACCGGGTACGGACGGCACCACAAGACCGGCTCCGAGCAGGGCGACGAGGCCAGCAAGCGCCTCAGCCGCGCGACGGCCGCGGGCCGCGCGCTCAACGGGGAGTCCGAGCGGGAGTTCCTGGAGGGCCTGGAGAAGACCCTCGGCGAGCACGCCCGGTTCCGCAAGGCGGGCGAGTACGGCGGCGCCGAGCATGTGACGGTCTCCATGCCGGCGCGGCGCGCGGCGCCCGACCTGTCCGAGGCCCTGGAGGCGCTGGGTGCCCGGCTCGACCCCGCGAAGGTGCCCGACAAGACCGTCAGCGCCGACCTGCAGATCCGGCGTGGCCAGCTCACCGGCCTCACCCTCGACCTCGGGCAGTTCCTCAGCGGCGAACAGGCCGAGAAGGTGCACCTCCCGCTGCGGATGGCATTCGGCGGCGGCGACGCGGTCACCGTCCAGGCACCCGACGGGGTGCGCGAGCTCAAGCCGCAGGATCTGCTGGCCGCTGTGATGTACGGCGCACTGGGCACGGGCGGCATCTGAGGCCATTCTGGGAGACTGGAAAGGGCACGGGAACCGTCGGCGTACCGTGCGCCGTTGTAGAGCGTGACGAGGCATGTCCTGCGGGGAACGCTCCTCGCGAGGGAGGCGGGTATGGCGAAGGGCTCGGACGGCTCGGGCGGTGTCAAGGCGATGGCGGCCGGAAAGCTGATCGTCGGCTGGGTGGCGCTGCTGTGGGTCCTGGAGGCCGTGGACCAGACCTCGGGCAACGCGCTGGACACCTTCGGCATCCAGCCACGCCGCGTGGACGAGCTGGTGGATGTGATCCCCAGCGCCTTCATGCACTTCGGCTTCGAGCACCTGATAGCCAACACGCTGCCGCTGCTGATCCTCGGTTTTCTGGCAGCACTGCGCGGGGTGGGGCGCTTCCTCGCCGTCGCCGCGATCATCATCGTGGCGAGCGGCCTCGGCGTCTGGCTGGTCGCCCCGGAGAACAGCAACACCGCCGGCGCCTCCGGGCTGATCTTCGGCCTCTTCGGCTATCTGCTGGCCCGCGGCTTCGTCGACCGCCGCATCACCGATGTGGCACTCGGCACGGTCGTCGCCGTCTTCTACGGCTCCATCCTGTGGGGCGTCCTGCCCACCGACTCCGGCGTCTCCTGGCAGGGCCACCTCTTCGGCCTGATAGGCGGCATCCTGGCCGCCCGCCTCACCGCCGAACCCCGCGCCCTGAACGAGGGCAAGCCGGCCTGGCACTGACCCCTCCGGGGGTTCACCGACCGGGCCTCACCTGTCCGGGCCCGGGACGCGCGTCTCCCGGTCGACGGGCAACTCGTCCGTCTCGATCCGCACCTCGCCGATCTCCATGGCGAGCTCGACGGGCTTGCCGTACGGGATCACGTCCCGGCCGCGGTAGCCGTCCGGCCCGGGGTGCCACATCATCGTGCACTCGGCGCGGTAGGGGTCGAAGATCAGGTAGTGCTGGATGCCGCGCTGTGCGTACAGCTTGTCCTTGACGACGTAGTCGTGGCGGACGCTGCTGGGTGAGACGACCTCGACGGCCAGCTCGATCAGGTCCGGAGAGTACGCGCTGAGGTTGCGGTCGGCCTCGGCGCGGGGGACGACAGCGATGTCGGGGCAGAGTTCGTCCAGGTCGCTGAAAGGGAAAGTGACGTCTGAGATGCATGCCCACTCTTCCCCGAGCTGCGCTTCCAGGCTGTTCTCCAGCAGCCGGATCGTCCTGCCGTCAAACGGTCTGACCGGACTCATCATGATGTTGCCCCCCACGATCTCCGTCCGGTAGCCAGGAAACTTGTCTTCCAGACGGCTGAGCTGCGAGTGCAGGCGGTCGGTCTCCGAGATCGTCACGGCTCTCTCCCTTCCCTGCTCCCGCTGGTAGAGGGGCAGGCTACTCAGACCCCCAGGCCGCGGACCGTCAGGTCGAGGAGGGCGCACACGAAGAGGGCAATCCCGATGAAGCTGTTGACCTGGAAGAAGGCGCGGTTGAGGCGGGAGAGGTCGTGGGGCCTGACGATGGTGTGCTCGTAGACGAAGGCCACCGCGACGATCAGCAGGCCGAGCCAGTAGAAGGCGCCCGCGTCGGTGAGGACGCCGAAGGCCGCCAGCAGGGCCGTGGTGACCAGGTGGGCGGCGCGGGTGGCGTGGATGGCCGCGGCGGTGCCGAACCGGGCGGGTACGGACTTGACGCCGTTCGCGCGGTCGGCCGCCACGTCCTGGCAGGCGTAGATCAGATCGAAGCCGCCGATCCAGACGCCCACGGCCAGCCCGAGGAGCACGGCGTGCCACGACCAGGCGCCGGTGACCGCGATCCACGCGCCGGTGGGCCCGATCGCCTGGGCGAGCCCGAGGATGGCGTGCGGGTAGTTGGTGAAGCGCTTCCCGTACGGATAGACCACCATCGGGAGCACCGCCAGCGGCGCCAGGGCGAGGCAGAGCGGGTTGAGCAGCGCGGCGGCGCCCAGGAAGACCACGAGCGCTACGACTGCGCCGGTCCAGGCCGTACGGACGGACACCGCACCGGTCACCAGCTCCCGGCCCGCCGTGCGGGGGTTGCGGGCGTCGATCTCCCGGTCGATGATCCGGTTGGCGGCCATCGCGAACGTCCGCATCCCCACCATGGCCACCGTCACCAGGAACAGCTGCCACCAGTGGACGCTGCCGCTGTCGCGGTACATCGCGGTGAGCGCGGCGATATAGGCGAACGGCAGTGCGAACACCGAGTGCTCGATCACGACGAGCCGGAGGAAGGCCCGTACGCGGCCGATGTCCGCCCCCGGGCCGGGCCCGAGCACCCCTTCAGCAGCGCTGGTCACAGCAGTTCTCCGTTCGCTTCTCCGCCCGCGCGGCAGCCAGCAGGCATCGACGTCATCCGCGGCCCGGCAGCCGCACGTGCGACGCTCACAGCAGTTCTCCGTTCGCTTCTCCGCCCGCGCGGCAGCCAGCAGGCATCGACGTCATCCGCGGCCCGGCAGCCGCACGTGCTCCCCCAGCCTCCGGCCGGGGGTACCCCCAGCTCACAGCCCGTACTCCTTCCAGCGGCGGCTCACCAGATCGGCCACCGCGGGGTCCGGCTCGATCATCTCCGGCCAGCCGCCGTCGCGGGTGTACCCCTCCTCGGGCAGCTTGCGCGTGGCGTCGATGCCCGCCTTGCCTCCCCAGAACTGCTGGTAGGAAGCGTGGTCGAGGTGGTCGACGGGCCCCTCCACCACGGACAGGTCGCGCGCGTAGTCCACATTGCCCAGCGCCCGCCAGGACACCTCGTGCAGATTCCGCACATCGCAGTCCTTGTCCACGATGACGATGAGCTTGGTCAGCGACATCATGTGCGCCCCCCAGATCGCGTGCATCACCTTCTGCGCGTGCTTGGGGTACCGCTTGTCGATGGAGACAATCGCGCAATTGTGGAAGCCGCCCGACTCCGGCAGGTGGTAGTCGACGATGTCCGGCACGATGACCTTCAGCAGCGGCAGGAAGAACCGCTCGGTGGCCCGCCCCAGCGGCCCGTCCTCGGTCGGCGGCCGGCCCACCACGATGGACTGGAGCAGCGGCCGCCTGCGCGTCGTCACGCAGTCGATGGTCAGCGCGGGGAAGGGCTCCTGCGGCGTGTAGAAGCCGGTGTGGTCGCCGAACGGGCCCTCCGGCCGCATCTCGCCCGGCTCCAGCCAGCCCTCCAGCACGACCTCCGCCGCGGCGGGCACCTGCAGCGGGACCGTCTTGCAGTCGACCATCTCGACGCGCTTGCCCTGCAGGAAGCCCGCCAGCAGATACTCGTCGATGTCGGCGGGCAGCGGCGCCGTGGAGGCGTACGTGACCGCAGGCGGGCAGCCGAAGGCGATGGCGACGGGCAGCTTCTCGCCGCGTCGCGCCGCCACCTGGTAGTGGTTGCGGCTGTCCTTGTGGATCTGCCAGTGCATACCGATCGTGCGGCGGTCGTGCCGCTGCAGCCTGTAGAGGCCCAGATTCCGCACCCCGGTGTCGGGGTCCTTGGTGTGGGTGAGGCCCAGGTTGAAGAAGGAGCCGCCGTCCTGGGGCCAGGTGAACAGCGCGGGCAGCCGGTCCAGGTCCACCTCGTCACCCCGCCGGACGACCTCCTGCACCGGCGCGTCCTTGACCTTCTTCGGCGGGACGTGCGTCATCGCGCCGAGCTTCCCGAACGCCTCCCGGAAGCCGACGAAGCCCTGCGGCAGCTCGGGCTTGAGCAGACCGCCGATCTTCTCGCTGATCTCGTCGTACGAGGAGAGGCCGAGGGCCTTGAGGAGGCGGCGGTCGGTGCCGTAGACGTTCATGGCCAAGGGCATGTCCGAGCCCTTGACGTTCTCGAACAGCAGCGCGGGGCCGCCCGCCTTGTTCACCCGGTCGACGAGCTCCCCGACCTCCAGGTGCGGATCGACCTCGGCCTTGACGCGTACGAGGTCACGGTCACGCTCCAGCGCCCGCAGGAGCGAGCGGAGATCGTCGTATGCCATACGCCTCAGTATCCTCCCTGATGTCCACGGCCTGAGCGCCGGGGGTTTGGCCGGGACCATTACCCTTGCCCTGTGGAGACCCGCGAGCCGGGCCCCCACCCCGCATCCGTCCGGCGGCATCTCGCACTCAGGGGGCGTTCCGCGTGATCATCAGGCTCCTGCCCTTTCTCCTGATCCTCGCCCTGTGGATCTACGCCTTCATCGACTGCCTCAACACGCCCGAGAACGAGGTGCGCAAGCTGCCCAAGGTGGTGTGGGTCATCATCATCCTGCTGTTCGGGCAGGTGCTGCTGGGGCCGATCGCCTGGTTCGTGGTGGGGCGGCCACGGCGGAACGCGCCCTATGGCGCGGTTCGTCCCGATGAGCGCAGGTGGGTGGCGCCGGACGACAACCCGGACTTCCTCAAGTCCTTGGGCGAGCCCTCTGCGGGGAGCAAGCCGACGAATGGGGCGGAGCCGGCACGTGGGGCGGAGCCGGCACATGAGGAGGAGCCGCCACGCGCGGAGCCGCCACGCGCGGACCGCACGGATGAAGAGCTCCGCAATCAGCGGGACGGCGACGAGGGCTGAGCCTCTCGTCTTCGCGGGTCACGTCCTTTTGGTCGCCGCGAAGAGAAGAGAAGTCCGCGGCGGGAAACGTCCTCAGCTCGAAGTGAGGGCGTACTCGGCGCGGAGTTCCGCGAAGCGGGCCGGGGTCCAGGTGGACCAGTCCGTCGGGCGGCCCCGCAGTTCCTCGCCCAGCAGTTCGAAGTGCTGGTGCCAGTCGGCGAGGGCCGCCGGGAGCGATTGGACGTCCCCCGTGAAGTCGTTGCGGAACCGCACCCGCGTCCGGTCGTCGTCGAGCGAGCCCCGCAGGGTGAACCCGAAGGAGCCGCGTCCGTCGACCGTGTACTCGGCGAGCCTGCGGCGCGACCAGGCGGTGATCCGCCCAGGCGTCGCCAGTCCCTCCGCCGAGGCGGCGCCGCCCCCGTCCGGGGAGCCCGCAGCGCCGCCCCCGTCCGGGAAGCCTTCATGACCGCGGTTCAGCCAGCGCAGCGTCACGGCTCCGCCGGGGCCCGGCTCGAACGGGTCGGCGGCGGCCAGCCACCCCCGCAGCCCGGCGGGGGTGGCGACGGCTGCCCAGACGCTCTCCAGCGGGTGCGGGAACGCCAGCTCGAAGCCGATCGTGTGCGCCGCACCGTCCACGCTGCTGCGGACGGTGCCGTACGGGATGTCGTAGGAGACGGTCTGCGGCTGGCTCTCGGTGCTCATGGCTCCGCCTTCGTCGCTCGCCCGCGTTCCCGGTGGGCGTCTCCCGCATACCGGTGGCGTCTCAGACGCCCGCGTACGAGTGCTTGCCGTTGAAGAAGATGTTGACGCCGTAGTAATTGAACAGGAAGCAGGCGAAGGCGAGAAGTGCGAGGTATGCCGCCTTACGGCCCTTCCAGCCCGCTGTGGCGCGCGCGTGCAGGTAGCAAGCGTAGGCGACCCAGGTGATGAACGACCAGACCTCCTTGGGGTCCCAGCCCCAGTAGCGGCCCCAGGCGTCACCGGCCCAGATGGCGCCCGCGACGATGGTGAAGGTCCAGAAGGGGAAGACGGTCGCGTTGATCCGGTAGGCGAACTTGTCGAGCGAGGCGGCCGAGGGCAGCCGCTCCATGATCGAGGTGCGCAGCTTGCCGGGCTTGCGGCCGGCCAGCAGGTGCGACTCGTAGGCGTCGCGGAACAGGTAGAGCGCCGAGCCGACGAAGCCGAGGTAGAGCAGCGCGCCGCAGATGATGGCCAGCGAGACGTGAATCCACAGCCAGTACGAGTGCAGCGCGGGGACGAGCTGGTCGCTGTCGGTGTACAGGACGGTGACGGCCAGGCCGAGGTCCAGCAGGACGGTGGTGACCAGCGGCAGCCCGATCCAGCGGATGCTCTTCTTGGCGAGCAGGAAGCCCAGGTAGGCGCCGACGGCCACCATCGAGAAGGCCGTCGAGAACTCGTACATGTTGCCCCAGGGGGCACGCTGCACGGACAGCGAGCGGGTCAGCACCCCGGCGAAGTGCAGCAGGAACGCCAGCACCGTGAGCGAGACGGCGATCCGCCCGTACATGTCGCCCTGCTCGTCACCGGCAGCGGCGCCCGGACCGTCGGGCAGGTCGCCACGCCGTCCGGCGCTGGAGCGGGTGACGATCTTGGGCGGGGCCGGCTTCTCCAGGACGGCCGTACCGCCGCCCTCCTTCTTGACCTGCACGGAGACGCCGGACCCTGGCGCCGGGACGGCCTCTTCCGCCGTCGGCTGCTTCGTCAGCGCCGCGGCGGTGCGGCCCACCTTGCTGCGGGAGCCGAACGTCCATTCGGCGATATAGGCGAAGAATGCCAGCACATAGACGGCCATCGCCGAGTAGATCAGGTAGTTGCTGATCTGGGCGAGCTGCTCGTTGGGATCGGCTGCGAGGAGATTCACTGGCCTGCTCCTTCGGGGGCTTCAGCAGGATCGGCGGTGTCCGCGGGATCGGAGGTCTGCGCGGGGGCCGCCGTGGCGACAGGTGCCGCGTCTTGCATCTCGGTGGCGAGGGAGGCGAGTTCGTCGGGCAGGCGGGCCGACTCGCTGCGGCCGAGCCCCGCCATCTCGACGACCGTACGCCCGTCGTCCGCCGCGTAGGCCCGCACCCACACCCTGCGGCGCTGGATGAACAGGGAGCCCGCGAGCCCGCCGATGGCGGCCAGCGCGCCACCCAGCGCCCAGTCGTTGCCGACCTGGTGGGACACCTGGAAGTTGGCCCACTGCTTGACGCCGTCGAAGTGGAGGCTGCCGGCCCCGTTCGGGAGGGTCATGGTGTCGCCGGGGGTGAGCTTCTTGGCGAAGGGGTCGCCGTCCTTGTCCTTGAACTTGGTCATGTTCTCGGTGTTCAGCTGGTACACGTTCTGCGCCGGCCCGCCGTCGACGCCCAGGTTGCCGTGGTAGGCGGTCAGGAACATCGCCGGGTTCTTCAGGCTGGGCGACTGGGAGAACATGGTGCCGCTGCCCGGCTGGAAGTCGGGCACGAAGAAGCCCTGGAAGCCGAGCTGGTCCTTGCGGCCCTTGGCGTTCACATAGTCGGTGACCTTCACCACGCCGCTGGAGGTCTGGTTGTTGTCCTGCTGCAGGAAGGGCACAGGACCGCGGTAGGCGATGTTGCCCTTGCCGTCCTTGACGGTGACCTGGGGCGCGTAGCCGTTGGCGATCAGGTACACCTTCGAAGAGCCGATCTCCAGCGGGTGGTTCACCCTGATCGTGGCGTTCTTCTCCTTGCCGCTCGCCCCCTCGCTGTAGGCGACGTCGGCGCGGTAGTCACGCGGAGTGCCCTTGTTGGGGCCGCTCTCCTCGTAGGTGGCGTGGAACTTCTTCAGCCGGAAGGCGAACGGGTCGAGCATGTCGGCGGTGAACAGCGAGCCCGACTGGAAGTCGTCGTACTGGGTCAGGACGTTGGAGAAACCGTCGCCCTGCACGATCAGCTTGCGGCCCTCGGACTTGAACAGCTGCCCGGAGGCGAAGGCCAGCAGCAGCACGATCAGCGCGATGTGGAAGAGGAGGTTGCCCACCTCGCGCAGATAGCCCTTCTCGGAGGCGACCGCGTCCGTCCGGCTGCCGCCGTCACCGTCCTGGTGCGTACGGAACCGCCGGCGCTTCAGCAGCGAGCGCGCGGCCCCCAGCACCTGCTCGGGGTCGGCTTCGGTGCGCCAGGTCGTATAGACCGGCATCCTCTCCAGCCGGCGCGGGGCGCGCGGCGGACGGGAGCGGAGCTGGCCGACGAACTGCCAGGTGCGCGGGACGATGCAGCCGATCAGCGAGATGAACAGCAGAATGTAGATCGCCGAGAACCAGACCGACGTGTAGACGTCGAAGAGCTGGAGCTTGTCGTAGATCGGGGCGAGGGTGGTGTGCTCCTCGCGGAACCGCTCCACCTTCAGGGCGTCGACGGGCGTCTGGGGGATGACCGAACCGGGAATGGCACCCAGCGACAGCAGGAAGAGCAGGATCAGCGCCACCCGCATCGAGGTGAGCTGCCGCCAGAACCAGCGCGCCCAGCCCAGCGGGCCCAGCGACGGAACGTTCAGCTTGTCCTCGCCGGGGGCCGTCGACAGCTGGGCCGTGGCCTCGCGCTCGCCTGCGGCCTCGGTCGCCCTGTCGGCGTCGGCCTCGGTCGTGCTCATGGATCAGATCCCCACCGTGAAGTCGGACGACCAGACCGTGATCTCGTAGACGATCCGGTCCCAGATGCCTGTGACGAGCAGCACGCCGACCGCGACGAGCATCCCGCCGCCGATCCGCATCACCCACGCGTAGTGCTGCTTCACCCAGCCGAAGGCGCCCAGCGCCCGCCGGAAGGCGATCGCCGCGACGACGAACGGAACCCCCAGGCCCAGGCAGTAGGCCACCGTCAGCAGCGCGCCCCGTCCGGCGCTCGCCTGGTTCGAGGAGAGCGTGAGGACGGCGGCCAGCGTCGGGCCGATGCACGGCGTCCAGCCGACGCCGAAGAGCACCCCGAGCATCGGCGCGCCCGCCAGCCCTATCGCGGGCCGCTTGTGAATCCGCAGCTCACGCTGGGTGAACCGGGTCAGCGGCCCCAGCGCGCCCATGAAGGCCAGCCCCAGCAGTATCGTCAGGCTCCCCATCACCCGGGAGATCAGATCCCGGTTCTCCTGCAGCGTGGCGCCGAAGCCGCCGAACAGCGCGCCGCCGGAGACGAAGACGGCTGTGAAACCGAGCACGAACAAGCCGGCGCCCAGGAACATCCGGCCGCGCCGCGCCTCGGCCAGATCCGTGCCGCTGACCCCGGTGACGTAGGAGAGGTAGCCGGGCACCAGCGGCAGCACACACGGCGAGAAGAAGGAGACCAGTCCACCGAGGAGCGCGATGGGCAGAGCCAGCAGCAGGGCACCGTTGAGAACGGTGCCGTTCACTCCCGTTGCCGCCAGGGAGGTCGCCGCGAGGGAGTTCATGAGCCGGTCACTTCGCGTCGACCAGAGGTGCGAGCGCCGAGCGCAGTTCCTTCTCGCTCAGCGGCTTGAGGGCTCGCACCGCGACCTTGCCCTCCCGGTCCAGGATCAGCGTGGAGGGGATGGCCTGGGGCGAGAGGGTGTTCTTCGGGAACTTGAGGATGAGCTTGCCGCTGGGGTCGTAGAAGCTCGGGTAGCCGACCTTGTAGTTCCGCTCGAACGCCTTCGCGTTGGCCTTGTCCAGGTCACGGGTGTTGATACCGAGGAACTGGACGCCCTTGTCCTCGGTGTCCCGGGCGACCTTGGCGAGGTTGGGCGCCTCGGCGCGGCAGGGGCTGCACCACGAGCCCCATACGTTCAGCACGACGACCTTGCCCTTGTAGTCGGAAAGATCGAGCTTCTTCCCGTCGACCGACGGACCCGACAGATCCGGCACCGAGGAACGCTTGCCCTCGGCGACCTTGGTGATGTCGCCCGTGCCCTGCACGAACTTGGTGTCGCCGGAGGACGAACCGGCCTGCTGGCCGCCACAGGCGGACAGCAGCAGCGCAGCGGCGGCGACCCCGGCGGCCAGCAGGGGGGTGCGGCGGCGGGAGGCGCGGGTCTGGCTCATGTGAAAAGTTTCGCATGCCCCGTTCGAGGATCTTCCGCCCCCTCCCCCTCCCCAGGGGGCCCCCAGGGCGGGGACGGGTGGGCACAAGCGTTGCTAGGCGCCGGCCGAGGGGCGCTTCGCGCCGGGGCGCAGATGTTCCGGCACCAGATCGCCGGCCGGTTCCGCATAGCCGACGGCAACGATGCGGTCGCCGAGAAAGGTGAAGCTCGTCAGCGAGGCGAGCGAGCACTGGCGGCGGCGCGGATCGTGCCAGAGCCTGCGCCGCTCGACGAAGCTGCGCAGTATCCAGACAGGCAGCTGGTGGCTGACGCAGACGGCCTCGTGCCCGTACGCCGCGTCCTTGGCGCTCTCGAGCGCCCCCCGCATCCGTACGACCTGGTCGATGTACGGCTCGCCCCAGGAGGGGCGGAAGGGGTTGCGCAGGTGGCGCCAGTTCTCCGGCCTGCGCAGTGCACCGTCTCCGACGCCGAAGGTCTTGCCCTGAAAGACGTTCCCGGCCTCGATGAGCCGCTCGTCGGTGTCCACGTCGAGCCCGTGGAGCTTGGCGATCGGCGCCGCCGTCTCCTGCGCGCGCTCCAGCGGGGAGGCGACGACGTGGGTGATGTCGCGCCCCTCCAGGTGCTCGGCGACCCGGTCGGCCATCCGGCGGCCGAGGTCGGAGAGGTGGTATCCGGCCAGGCGTCCGTAGAGGATGCCCTCGGGGTTGTCGACCTCGCCGTGCCGCATCACATGGACGACGGTGACCGTCTTGTCCCCGGCACCGGTCGCCTCGGCTTCCTCGCTCATATCGGCTCTCTCACTCGCTTCGGCTCTCTCGCTCATGCGGGCACCGCCTCCGCCGCGGCACGGGCGGCCGCGGGAAGCGCGGCGGCGATGCGTTCGATGGCCTGCTCGCCGTGCGCGGCGGAGACGAACCACGCCTCGAATCCGGAGGGCGGCAGGTAGATGCCCTGGGAGAGCATCGAGTGGAAGAACGCGGTGAAGCGGAAGGACTCCTGCCGCTTGGCCGCCGCGTAGTCGGTGACGCCCTCGTCACCGAAGTCCCCGAAGAAGACGGAGAACATGCTGCCCGCCGTCTGCACGGTGTGCGCCACGCCCTCCTTGGCCAGCGCCTCGGTGGCCAGCTGCCGCACCTGGCGGGCCGCGGCGTCCACCACGGCGTGCGCGGCGAAGTCGTCGGCGGCCAGCAGCCGCAGCTGGGCCAGGCCGGCGGCGGTGGCGACCGGGTTCCCGGACAGCGTGCCCGCCTGGTAGACGGGCCCGGCCGGGGCCAGGTGGTCCATGACGTCCTTGCGGCCACCGAAAGCGGCCGCCGGGAAGCCGCCGCCCATCACCTTCCCGAACGTCATCAGATCGGGGGTCACACCGTCGATGCCGTACCAGCCGCGGGCGCTCGCGCGGAAGCCGGTCATCACCTCGTCGGAGACGAACAGCGCGCCGTCGGCCCGGCACAGGTCCTTCAGCCCCTGGTTGAAGCCGTCCTTCGGCGGGACGATGCCCATGTTGCCCGGCGACGCCTCGGTGATCACACAGGCGATCTCGCGGGGGTGCGCGGCGAACGCCTCACGGACCGCGTCCAGATCGTTATACGGCAGCACGATCGTGTCGCCCGCCTGCGCTCCGGTGACCCCCGGGGTGTCCGGCAGGCCGAGGGTGGCGACCCCGGAACCGGCCGAGGCGAGCAGCGCGTCGACGTGTCCGTGGTAGCAGCCGGCGAACTTGACGACTTTGGAACGGCCGGTGAAACCGCGCGCCAGCCGGATCGCCGACATGGTGGCCTCGGTGCCGGAGGAGACGAGTCGTACCTGCTCAACGGGGTCGATACGGCGCACGATCTCCTCCGCGAGCGCCACCTCGTCCTCGACGGGCGTACCGAAGGAGGTGCCGCGTTCGACGGCCCGGCGCACGGCGTCGGTCACCTCGGGGTGCGCGTGCCCGAGGATCATCGGCCCCCAGGAGCAGACAAGGTCGACGTACTCCCTGCCGTCCGCGTCCGTGAGGTAGGGACCGGACCCTGACACCATGAACCGGGGCGTACCGCCCACGCTGTGGAAGGCGCGGACCGGCGAGTTCACGCCTCCCGGCGTCACGGCGGCGGCGCGGTCGAAGAGCGACTGCGATACTGGGGCGCTGTACGAGTAAGTCACGAAAGCCATGGTGTCAGAGCCCCGTGTGCGGGGGCCTGGGGGCGTTTCACACTCCGCGGGACGGGGAGGTCTCTGACACGATGATCGGGCTGCACGGGGACGGCCGTGCGGCCCGGATGAGCAGTCGGGTGGTGACATGCATCGCGGTGGCGGACTGGGAGAGGGGCCCGGCCCCTCGGAGACTGGCCCGGAGCGAGCCCAGGGGCGCCACAGGCGCACTGCGGCCGAGAGCGGAACCACGGCGGGGAGCGGCGCGAACAGCGGTGCGGCGGACGGGGGATCGGCGGGCGGCGGAACCGCGGGCGGCCACGCGCCGTCCGAGAGCGGCACGGCGGGCGGCGCCACGAGCGGCAGCACCACGAGCGGCAGCGGCATCGTGCGGGGCAGCGGCCTCGCGGGCATCGGGAGCACGGCGAAGACCAGGAGCGGCAGGGGTGGCGGCCGAGTGGGGGTGACCTACAAGTACTTCGGGGCACCGGACGGTGCCACGGCCGCACGCGTACCCATCTCGATGCGTCCCGAGGAACTGGGCGGGGACGAGCTGGGTCAGGGCATGTTCACCAAGATCAAGCCCGAGACGATGGCGGCGATGGTGCTGACGGGTATCGAGGGCATACCGCTGCACCGGGTTCCGCCCCTCGAACTCGTCGTCCTGCACCCGGACTACGCGGTGGTCAAGCTCCCGATGACGGTCGTGGACCCGCTCCGCGGTATCGGCGAGGAGTCGGTGGGCGCGGCCGCCTTCATCTGGTCCACGGTCCCCGACCGCGCGGGACCGCAGGACGCCTTCAACGTCTACCAGCTGCTGCACCGCTGGCAGGACTTCTCCGACCGCCTCCACGAGGCCGGCCACCAGGCGTACTGCCTGGTGTGGCCGTAGCGCCGTACCGTTCGGTCCGCCCGCAGCGCTCGCGCCGCCCCACACGAGGCGTCCCGCCGCCCGCAGGCAACCGGCGGGACGCCCTGCTGTGGATCGGAGTGTCAGTCCTTCCGCGCCTCCGGCTCCCCTTCCGCCGCCGCTGCGGCGTCGCCGACGGCCTGCGCGACCTCCGCGTCCAGTACCTCGGCGTCCAGCTTGGGCGCTTCGGGGTCGACCGGGCCGATACGGAACTCGAACTCGCCGCCGTACTGCTCGTGTGCCGCGACGACCGCGCTGCCCACGGCCTCCTCGCCCCGCTCGGTGAGGATGATCAGCGGGTCCCGGCGCAGGTCCTTGGTCAGTGCGAAGCACAGCCCGACCATCACGATCGTGAACGGCACCGCCACCAGGATCGTGAGGTTCTTCAGACCTTCCAGCGCCTCGTCGCCACCGCCGCCGATCATCAGCATGATCGCGCCCACCCCGCCGGTGAGGACGCCCCAGGTGATGACGACTCCCCGGCTGGGCTCCAGCGTGCCCTTCTGCGAGAGCGTGCCCATCACGATCGAGGCGGCGTCGGCGCCGGAGACGAAGAAGATGCCGACCAGGATCATCACGATCAGCCCGGTGAACCCGGCGATCGGGTACTCGTTCAGCACGTTGAACAGCTGGGCCTCCTGGGTGGTGCCCAGCTTCGCCCCGTCGGCCTGCAGCTTCATGGCCGTACCGCCGAAGATCGAGAACCAGATGAGGCTCACGACGCTGGGCACCATGATCACCCCGCCGACGAACTGGCGGATGGTGCGGCCCCGGCTGATGCGGGCGATGAACATGCCGACGAAGGGCGTCCAGGAGATCCACCACGCCCAGTAGAAGACCGTCCAGCTGGAGAGCCAGTCGGCGACGCCCTTGCCGCTGCTGGAGTCGGTGCGGCCGATCATCTGCGGCAGGTCGCCCAGGTAGCTGCCCAGGGAGGTGGGCACCATGTTGAGCATCAGGACCGTGGGGCCGACGACGAAGAGAAAGACCACCAGCAGCCCGGCCAGCACCATGTTGATGTTGGACAGCCACTGGATGCCCTTCTCCACGCCGGAGACGGCCGAGGCCACGAACGCCACCGTCAGCACGGCGATGATGGTGACCAGCACCCCGGTGCTCACCTTGCTCGCCCAGCCGGCCTCCTCCATGCCGCTGCCGATCTGCAGCGCGCCCAGGCCCAGCGAGGCTGCGGACCCGAAGAGCGTCGCGAAGATCGCCAGGATGTCGATGACCTTGCCGATCCAGCCGCTGGCCGCCTTCTCACCGATGAGCGGGGTGAAGACGGCGCTGATCGTCTGGCGCCGCCCGCGGCGGAAGCAGCTGTAGGCGATGGCCAGGCCCACGACCGCGTAGATCGCCCAGGGGTGCAGCGTCCAGTGGAAGAGGGTGGTGGCCAGCGAGGTCTCCATGCGGGCCGCGTCGTTGCCCGGGTTCGTACCGGGCGGAGGCTCGGCGAAGTGGCTCAGCGGCTCGCTCACGCCGTAGAACATCAGGCCGATGCCCATGCCCGCGCTGAACATCATCGCGATCCAGGACACCGTTCTGAACTCCGGCTCCTCCCCCTCCTTGCCGAGGGTGATCCTTCCGTAGCGGCTGAAGGCCAGCCACAGGGAGAAGAGCACAAAACCGGTGGCTGCCAGCACGAAGGCCCAGCCGCCGTTGTGCATCGTCCAGCTCAGCATGTCCGACGAGACATCGCCCAGGGAGTCGGTGGCAACCGCTCCCCAGACGACGAAGGCGAAAGTGAGGAGCGCCGTGACGCCGAACACCACTCGGTCGGTCTGCGGATGACCGCCCGCTCCCCCGAAGGAGGCAGCCGCCTCCTCTTTCTGCTGCTTCACGATTGTCAGTGACCCCTTCCTCTGACGAGTACATGAGGCTCCGATGGATACGGGGCCGCTACCCCGACCGGGGGAAAGTAGTCGGCTCAAACCTGCTGTCCGAGCGGTGGCCGTTCGGACCAAATGGCCTGCGTGGCTTGGCCGTTGACCCGCGTGTCGGCCGGTGTCGCCGCCGCGCGGACGACGGAGCGAACGAAACGCACCAAAGGAGAGCCGACGGCAACCGGGGCGGGCGAGGGAAGAGACGACGGCAAGCCGACGGCGCACAGAAAATTTGACAAAAGGAAAAAACCTGACTTCGCGCATCATAGAGGCCGGGCGACCGGACGTCCGAGCGACGGGTGCGGTAGACATGTCCCATCGCCCCCTCGGCGGAACGCTGTGCGGGCGCATCCGAGGCCGGGCGACCCGGACGCCCCTATGGACGACCCCGAACGAGGAGGCCAGCCGTGCCGCGGAGGGCAATCAGGTATGCGACGCGCGGGACACTCGCGTCGTACGCGACCACGACCGCGCTGGCCCTCGCGCTCGCCGGAACCCTCACCGCCTGCACCGGGTCCTCCGGGGCCGACGACGGCGGGGACGGCAAACCCGGCAGTGCTTCGGCCTCCCCCTCGGCGGCTGCGCCCGGCAAGTACGACACCCTCCCCGAACCGTGCGGCACGGTGGCCGTCAGCCAGCTCCGCGAGATGCTGCCGGGCGCCGCCGCGGCCGAGGACGGCGACACCCCGGCGCCCAGCGACAGCGCCAGCCCCTTCGAAGGCGAGGCGAGCGTCACCTACGACACCGACCGGCGGGTGGGCTGCAGCTGGAAGAGCGCGACCACGCTCAGCACCCGCCATCTGTCGGTGGACTTCGAGCGGGTGGTCTCCTACAAGCCGACCGTGAGCGACGACGAGCAGGCCGAGCGACTGTTCGCCAAGAAGGCGCGCAAGGCCGGGATCGCCGTCGGCCCCGCCTCCGCCCAGTCGGCCGGGGAGACACCCGACGGCCACGCGTCGCCGACCGACAAGAAGGGCGGCTCGGACGGCGCGGGCGGCGAGGACGGCTCAGACGAACCGGGGGACGCCCCTGAGGACAGCTCCTCCCCCACCCCGGACGAGGACCTGACCCCCCGTGCTCTGGACGACATCGGTGACGCCGCCTACATCGACGACACCCTGCACACCGCGGACTCCGGACTGCACCGGGACATCACCCTGGTCTTCCGGACGGCCAATGTGATCGCCACCGTCGAGTACGACCAGTGGGTGACCGACAAACACCGGATTCCGGACAGCAAGGAACTTCAGGACAAGGCGCGCGAGCTCGCCGAGCAGCTCGAAGGGCAGTTCGAGGAGGACTGACCCCTCCGCGCCCCGGCACCAAGAGGACCTGGCCCACCTATGACCGGTACCACCTACAACCGGTTTCGCCTGTGGCCAGTCCCACCTGTGGCCAGTCCCACCTGTGGGCAGTCCCACGCTGTGGAAGGTGCCACGAATCGCCCACACCGCCCCAGGCGCCGCGTACCGTTCCGTCAGCACCGCGGCCACTTCGGCTCGGCAGAACTGGTGAAGATCCCGGAAGCGAAGGAACCATGCACCGTAACGCCCCGCGCAACGCCCCTCGACGGAGCAAGACCGTCAGGAACTCGCTCGCCTGTGCGGCAGTGGCGCTCCCCGTCCTGCTGGTCGCCGGCTGCTCCTCCGACTCGGACAAGGACAAGGGGTCCGACACCCCCTCGGCCTCCGCGAGCAAGTCCCCCACCGTGGCGCCCGCGAAATACAAGGAGCTCCCCGACTCCTGCAAGACCCTCACGAAGAAGGTCGTGAAGGACCTGGTGCCGGGGACGGACAACGCCTCCGGCAAGCGCGTCGGCTCGGGCGACACCAACGACTCCAACAGCTGCCTGTGGAGCGGCCTGGACAAGTACGACTACCGGCAGCTCACGCTCTCCCTCAAGCGCTTCGACTCGGACCCGGCGATCGGCTCCGGCGACAAGCGCGCCGCCGACTACGTCAAGCAGCAGGTCGAGGAGAAGACCGGCAACAAGGACAACAAGGGCATCAAGCAGTCCCCGGTCTCCGGCATCGGCGAAGAGGCGGTCTCCGTCGGGTACGAGACCAAGAAGAAGGACGCCAAGGGCAAGTCCGAGGAGTACCGCGCCGAGCGCCTGATCGCCCGCACCGCGAACGTGGTGATCACCGTCGACTACGAGGGCGCCGGCTTCGAGGACGCCGAGAAGCCCAGCGCCAAGGATGTGGAGAAGCAGGCGGAGAAGGCGGCCGAGGAAGCGGCCAAGCACCTCAAGTAGCCGCCACCCCTCCCCCGCGGCACCGGTACCGCAGCCGCACCCGGCACCGCACGGAGCCCGGCCCTCCCGCCCGGGACCGGGCTCCGTGCGCGTCAGCGCCCGCAACATGTGCCAGGCTGGGCCCGCCAGTTTCCGAGGGTGGGGGACAACTCCTGTGCAGGGCGTACAACTGACCCGAATACACCGCATACTCATCGCCGTGGTGGTGGCCGGTGCCATGGTGATCGCGGCGATCGGTTTCGCCGGCTCGTATGCGGCGGTCCGTGAGCTGGCCGAGCGGAAAGGTTTCGGCGCTTTCGCTCCGTTCTTTCCGATCGGGGTGGACGCGGGCATCGTCGTGCTGCTGGCGCTGGATCTGCTGCTGACGTGGATCCGGATTCCGTTTCCGCTGCTGCGGCAGACCGCCTGGCTGCTGACGGCCGCCACGATCGCCTTCAACGGCGCCGCCGCCTGGCCCGACCCGCTGGGGGTGGGGATGCACGCGGTGATCCCGGTGCTGTTCGTGGTCACCGTGGAGGCCGCCCGGCACGCGACCGGACGCGTGGCCGCCATCACCGCCGACAAGCACATGGAGGGCGTACGCCTCTCCCGCTGGCTGCTGGCCTTCCCCTCCACCTTCCGCCTGTGGCGGCGGATGAAACTGTGGGAGCTGCGCAACTACGACGAGGTCATCCGCATGGAACAGGACCGCCTCGTCTACGAGACCCGACTGCGCGCCCGCTACGGCCGCTCCTGGCGACGCAAAGCCCCCGTCGAAGCCCTCATGCCCCTCAAACTCACCCGCTACGGCATACCCCTGCGCCAGACAGCACCTCGGGCAACAACGCTGCCGGAGCCGGAACCGGTGCCCTTGACGGAGCCGGACGCCCTACCCGACCGGGCGCCCGTCCCCGCCCCCTCCTTGGACGACGCCTCCAGCCACGAACTGGCCCGGCGGGACACCGGCCCCGGGACGGGCGAGGAGCCGGCCCACCAGCACCTGCCGGCACCCGGACCGGCAACGGAGGCGGAACCAGAAGCGGCCCCGGAAGCGGCCCCGGAAGCGGAAACCGTACCGAGCCCGGAGCCCCCTCCTGAGCCGACAGCGGAACCGGAACCGGAGCCGGCCGCGACAGAGTTCCCCGTCCCCGTGGCCCCCGGCCGCTACCGCACTCTCACCGTCCCCGCCCCGCCCCGCGAGCAGGAGCTCTTCGTCGAGCCCGCCCCGCTCCAGCAGGAGCCGGAGCCCGAGCCTGAGCCCGACCAGGAACCGGAACCCGGCCACACCCAGGCACCGGACCTCGGTGACGAGCCCGTCGGTATCCCCGACGGGGTCCCGCGGGAGGAGTTCTACTTCTCGGCGTACCGCCAGTACGTCGCCGCACACGGCCAGTTCCCCACGGCACGCCAGCTCTCCCGCGACCTCTACGAGGGCCACGGGATCACCACGGCGGACGGCAGTCTGCTGAGCGAGACCTATCTCGGCGGCTACATGCGCGAGTTCCGGGACCGCTACAACACGGAGATGGGCCTCGCGGGCTGACCAGGGCACCCGGCAAGGGGCACCGCCCCAGCCCGGCGGCCCGACGCGGCGTCAGCCGCCCAGCAGCTTCCGCACCCGGTCCGCGCCGACAGCCAACAGCAGGGTGGGCAGCCGGGGCCCGGTCTCGCGGCCGACCAGCAGCCGGTAGACCAGCGCGAAGAAGCTCCGCTGCGCGGCCTTCATCTCCGCCGTCGGCTTCGCATCCGGCGCGAAGCCGGCCCGCACCTTCGGCACGCCGTACACCAGCGAGGTCAGCCCCTCCAGCGACCAGTGCTCGTCCAGCCCGTCCAGCAGGAGCCGCAGCGACTCGCGCTGCTCCTCGTCGAGCGAGGCCAGCAACTCGTCGTCGGGCTCCTCGCGGACGCGGGTGCGCTGGTCGGCCGGGACCTGGGTGTTGATCCAGCGATGGGCGCGGTCCAGCCGGGGGCGCACCTCGTCCAGCGAGTGCACCGGGTGCTCGGGGTCCAGCTCGCTGAGGATGCGCAGGGTCTGCTCCTCGTGGCCGCCGGTGATGTCGGTGACCGAGGCCAGCGTGCGGTACGGCAGCGGGCGCGGCGTGATCGTCAGCGGGCCCAGCGCGGTGGACGAGGCGCGGGTGTGCGCGGCGATGTCGGCGGGCTGCGCGGAGCCGTCGGCGATCTTGCGGCCGAGCGCGTCCCACTCGTCGTAGGTGCGCTGGATCTCCTGGTCGAAGGCGACCTTGAAGGACTGGTTCGGCTTGCGGCGGGCGTACATCCAGCGCAGCAGCGGCGCCTCCATGATCTGCAGCGCGTCGGCCGGGGTGGGCACGCCGCCCTTGGAGGAGGACATCTTGGCCATACCGCTGATGCCCACGAAGGCGTACATCGGGCCGATGGGCTGCTCGGCGCCGAAGATCTCCTTGACCAGCTGCCCGCCGACCACGAACGAAGAGCCCGGCGACTGGTGGTCGACGCCGGACGGCTCGAAGACCACGCCCTCGTAGGCCCAGCGCATCGGCCAGTCGACCTTCCACACCAGCTTGCCGTGGTCGAAGGTGCGCAGCTGAACCGTCTCGCTGTGCCCGCACCGGCAGGTGTAGGACAGCTCGGTGGTCTCGTCGTCGTACGCGGTGACGGTGGTCAGATCGCGTCCACAGACCGTGCAGTAGGGCTTGTACGGGTAGTAGGCCGAGCCGGCGCCCGTGCCGGAGCCGTCGTCCTCGGCGGCGGCGCCCGAACCCTCGGCGGCCTGCACCTCCGCCTCATCGGCCGGCTTCTGCTGCTGCTTCTTGCCGCCCTTCGTGCCCTTCTCCAGCGTCCGGTAGCGGTCGAGCACGGCGTCGATCCGGGCCCGCTCGCGCATCGCGAAGAGGATCTGCTCCCGGTAGGCGCCCGAGGTGTACTGCTCGGTCTGGCTGATGCCCCGGTACTGCACGCCCAGTTCCAGCAGGGACGCCTCCATGGCGGCCCTGAAGTGCTCGGCCCAGCTGGCGTACGGGCTGCCGGGGGGCGCGGGCACGGAGGTCAGCGGGCGGCCGATGTGCTCGTTCCAGGTCTCGTCCACGCCCTCGACACCGGCCGGGACCTTGCGGAACCTGTCGTAGTCGTCCCAGGACAGGATGTGCTCGCACGCGACGCCCCGGCGCTTGATCTCGTCGGCGACCAGGTGCGGCACCATCACCTCGCGCAGGTTGCCCAGGTGGATCGGGCCGGATGGGCTGAGGCCGGACGCGCAGACGACTGCTTTACCGGGCGCGCGGCGCTCCGCTTCGGCGATGACCTCATCGGCGATACGGGAGACCCAGTCGGCCTCATGAGTGGTCTGAGCCACGGTCCGGCACTTCCTTCTCGTCGCGTGCTTGCAAGCCTGCGGCCCCATTGTCCCACCCGTGCCTCGGCGACTGCCCCACCCGTATACGCGAGGCGGCGGCGCTGTCGTACGTGGGATACTGGGCACCGCATCCAGCCACCCCGACGGAACGGTCAGCACTCCATGGCTACGGTCCCCTCCCTTGCCGCTACGGTCCACCAGCGCGTCTCGGACGCCCTCTCGGCTGCGCTGCCGGAGGCCGCCTCCGCCGACCCGCTGCTGCGACGCAGCGACCGGGCGGACTTCCAGGCCAACGGCATGCTGGCGCTGGCCAAGAAGCTCAAGGGCAACCCGCGGGAGCTGGCCGCCAAGGTCACCGAGGCGCTGCCGGTGGACGAAGAGAACGCCGTGATCGCGCACATCGAGGTCTCCGGCCCCGGCTTCCTCAACATCACCGTCGCCGACGCGGCGATCATGGCGAACCTCCGGGCACGGCGGCAGGACGAGCGGCTGGGCGTGCCCTACAAGGACAACCCCGGTACGACGGTGATCGACTACTCGCAGCCGAACGTCGCCAAGGAGATGCACGTCGGGCACCTGCGCTCCACGGTGATCGGCGACGCCGTCGTGCATCTGCTGGAGCACCGGGGCGAGAAGGTCATCCGGCGCCACCACATCGGCGACTGGGGCACCAACTTCGGCATGCTCATCCAGTATCTGATCGAGCATCCGCACGAGCTGGACCACGAGTCGGACACGGCGGGCGCCAAGGACGCGGGCGAGGCCGCGATGGCCCGGCTCAACCGGCTCTACAAGTCCTCGCGCGCGCTCTTCGACTCCGACGAGGACTTCAAGTCCCGGGCCCGGGACCGGGTGCCGGCGCTGCAGAGCGGCGACCCGGAGACGCTGGCGCTCTGGCACAAGATCGTCGACGAGTCGAAGACGTACTTCCAGGGCGTCTACGACGAGCTGGACGTGGAGATCAGGGACCCGGACATCGTCGGCGAGAGCGCCTACAACGACGACCTCCAGCAGGTCGTCAAGGACTTGGAGGAGTCCGGCGTCGCCGTCCGCTCCGAGGGCGCGCTGTGCGTCTTCTTCGAGGACGTCAAGGGCCCCGACGGCACCCCGACGCCGCTCATCGTCCAGAAGTCCAACGGCGGCTTCGGCTACGCCGCCACCGACCTGGCCGCCATCCGCAACCGGATCGGCGAGTTGAAGGCCGACACCCTGCTGTATGTGGTGGACGCCCGGCAGTCGCTGCACTTCCGGATGGTCTTCGAGACGGCACGGCGCGCGGGCTGGCTGCCCGAGGGCGCTGCCCGGCAGCTGCCGTTCGGCACCGTGCTGGGCAAGGACGGCAAGCCGTTCAAGACCCGGGAGGGCGAGACGGTGCGGCTGGTCGACCTGCTGGACGAGGCGGTCGAGCGCGCGGCCTCCGTCGTCCGCGAGAAGGCCGCCTCCGGGGGCGAGGGCGAGCTGACCGAGGAGGAGGTCCAGCGGCGGGCGCAGCAGGTGGGCATCGGCGCGGTCAAGTACGCCGACCTGTCCAACTCGATGACCCGGGACTACGTCTTCGACCTGGACCGGATGGTCTCCCTCCAGGGCGACACCAGCGTCTACCTCCAGTACGCCTACGCGCGGGTCCGCTCGATCTTCCGCAAGGCGGGCGAGCTGCGGCCGGTGGCGCACCCGGAGCTGGAACTGGCCCCTGCCGAGCGGGCGCTGGCCCTGCACCTGGACGCGTTCGCCGACACGCTGGTGACGGCGGCGGACGAGTACGAGCCGCACAAGGTGACGGCGTATCTCTACGAGCTGGCCACGCTCTACAGCCGGTTCTTCGAGAACTGCCCGGTGCTCAAGGCGGACACCAAGGAGCAGTCCGAGAACCGGCTGTTCCTGTGCGACCTGACGGCCGAGGTCCTCCACCAGGGCCTGGCGCTGCTGGGCATCCGCACGCCCGAGCGGCTCTGACGCCCGGAGGACTCCCTCAGCGCCGAGGGCCGTCGGTCCTCAGGATCTCCTCCTGCAGCTGCGCCGCCATCGTCTTGATCAGCCGCAGCCCCTGCTGCCCCCAGGGGCGCGGCCGCTGGTCGATGGCGCAGATCGTGCCCAGCGGCATGCCCGAGTGGTCCAGCAGCGGCGCGCCCAGGTAGGAGGTGATGCCCACCTCGTCCACCACGGGGTTGACCGCGAAGCGGGCGAAGTCGCGGACGTCCTCCAGCACCAGCGCGCTGCGCCGGGCCACCACGTGCACACAGAAGCCGTGGTCCCGGGCCATCACCCGGCCCACCCCGCCGCCCGGGTCGACCTGGCCCTTCTCCGGGTCGACGGTCGAGTCGTACAGCCCGGAGAAGAACTGCTGCTCCTCGCCGATGAAGTTGACCATCGCGAACGGCGCGTCGGTGGCCCGGGCCAGCTCACGGGCGAAGGCGTCGAACTCCGGCGCCGGGCGCTCCCCGATCCCCAGCTCCCGCAGCCGCGCCACCCGCTGCGGAGCCTCCGTGTCCTGCGGGGTCAGCAGCAGCCGGGCCGTGGGATCAAGCGGTGCGGATGACATGGGTACTCCTCGGGTCGATCAGGTGCTGGACGAGAGAGATCAGGACCCCGGTCGCCGAGTGGGCCTGGCGCGCGTCGCACAGCATCACGGGCACACCCGCGTCGAGGTCGAGCGCTGCCCGCACCTCGTCCGGGGTGTAGCGGTGGGAGCCGTCGAACTCGTTGACGGCCAGTACGAAGTCGACGCCCCGCCGCTCGAAGTAGTCGACGGCAGGGAAGCAGTGCTCCAGCCGCCGGGTGTCGGCGAGCACCACGGCGCCCAGCGCACCGGCCGACAGCTCGTCCCACATGAACCAGAAGCGGTCCTGGCCCGGGGTGCCGAACAGGTACAGCACATGGCCGCTGTCGAAGGTGATGCGCCCGAAGTCCATGGCCACCGTGGTGGTGGCCTTCTGCTCCACGCCCTCCAGACTGTCCGTCGCCGCGCTCACCTGGGTCAGCAACTCCTCGGTGCTCAGCGGCTCGATCTCGCTGACGGCCCCCACGAACGTCGTCTTGCCGACCCCGAAGCCCCCGGCCACGAGGATCTTCACGGCGGTCGGGAAGGGATCAGAGTCTGCTACGGAGCCCATCCAGCACCGCCTCCAGCACTTCTCGGTCGGTCGGGTCGGGGCCCTCCTGGAGATGGATGGGCCCCCGGGTGGTGACGGCGCCGCAGTCCAGCAGGTCGGACAGCACCACCTTGGTCACGGCGGCCGGCTGCCGGATGACAGCGGCGATCTCGGCGACGGACACGGGGCGTTCGCACAGCCGCAGCACCTGGGTGTGCTCCGGGCCCAGGTAGCCGTCCGGCCGCTCCCCCGTCGCCAGCACCATGGTCAGCAGGTCCAGTTGGGCCGACGGCCTGGTGCGGCCCTCGCTGACGGTGTAGGGCCGCACCAGCCGCCCCGCGTCGTCGTCGAGCCACGGTTCGTCGTCGGAACCGGCGGCACCGGGGAGCGGAGTAGCCGTCATGCGCCACTGTCACCGCTGTGCAGTCTCACGGGGGTGGCCAGATACGGGCGGACACTCTTGACCAGCATCGCCATCTCGTATCCCAGCACCCCCGCGTCGGCCTCGCTCCCGGCGAAGACGGCCAGAGCGGCGCCCTGGCCCGCGGTGGTGACGAACAGCAGCGAGGTGTCCAGCTCGACCACGACCTGGCGCACCCCGTCACCGTCGGCGAAGCGCACTCCCGCACTGCGGGCCAGTGAATACAGCCCCGAGGCGAGCGCGGCCATATGGTCCGCGGTGTCGGGCTCCAGTCCGTGCGCGGCCTTGACCAGACCGTCCGACGACAGCAGCAGGGCGCTGCGGGTGTGCGGTACGCGCTCGACCAGTCCGGTCAGCAGCCAGGACAGGTCCGCCGGGGACTGGTGTGCGGGGGCGTCATTCATGGTGATCGTGTTTCCTCCTGGTGGGGGAGCCGGTCCCGTCGTCGGGGAGTGACGGTCGGTGGCTGCCTGCTTCGGGAGCGGCGCTCTCCGCACGGCCGACCCCGCGCCGGAAAGCGGCCATCAGCCCGGGGTCGTGTCCACGCTCCTCGCCGCCCGCTTCGGCCACCGGCGCCTCCCGCAACTCCGGAACGATGTGCTGCTGCCGTCGCCGCTGCGGCAGCGGCGGCCGCTGCTCGCCTCCGCCCCCGTCGACCGCCACCGCCGGACCTCCACGGTCCGCCACCCCGGCCGCGGACCGGCCCTCCCCACGGGGCCACGGCGCAGACCCGGCCCCCGCGCCCGGCGGCGCGGACGCGGGCGCCGTCGGTGGTGCCGCATGGCGGCCGGAGGAGCGGGTGAGGCGCAAGGTGGGTTCGTGGCCGGCGGTGGGAGGGGATGGCTGCGGGGCGCCGGGCGCGGGCGCGGTCCGTTCGGGGTCGGCCTCGGGGTGGCCGCCCAGCATGGAGTGGGGGAGGACGAGGACGGCCTGGGTGCCGCCGTAGATGTTGGTGCGCAGTTGGACGGCGATGCCGTGGCGGCGGGCCAGCGTGCCGACGACGTAGAGGCCGATGCGGCCGTCCGAGAGCAGCGAGGCGACGTCGACGCCGTCGGGGTCGGCCAGCAGAGCGTTCATGCGCTGCTGCTCGGCTTCGGTCATCCCGAGCCCGCGGTCCTCGACCTCGATGGCGAGCCCGGCGGTGACCTGGCTGACCCGCACCAGCACCTGGGTCCGGGGCGCGGAGAACACGGTGGCGTTCTCCACCAGTTCGGACAGCAGGTGGATGACGTCGGCGACGGCGTGGCCGCCCACGGCGCCCTCGACCGGCGGTACCAGCTTGACCCGCAGGTAGTGCTCCACCTCGGCCGCCGAGGAGCGCAGGATCTCGGTCAGCGGCACCGGCCGGGTCCACTGACGGCGGGAGACGGCGCCGCCGAGCACCGCCAGGTTCTCGGCGTAGCGGCGGATGCGGGTGGCCAGATGGTCGACCTGGAAGACGCTTTTGAGGATCTCCGGGTCCTCGACCTGGTTCTCCAGTTCGTCCAGCACCCGGATCTCGCGGTGGAGCAGCGACTGGAGACGGCGGGCGAGGTTGACGAAGACGGCGACCCGGTCCGCGGCCTCGAGCCCCTGAGCACCGATGCCCTCCCCCGCACTCGCGCCGCCGGCTTCGGCTCGGCCGCTGCGGTTGAGGGCAGCCGCCTGGACGACCGCCTCCTGCGCCGCGTGCTGGGTCACGGCGAGTTCACGGGCGAGGGACCGCAGGGCGGCGTCGGCGCCCTGCGGCACGAGATCGGCCTCCCGGAACGCGGCCGGCGGGGCCGGCTGCTCGCCCGCCTCCAGCCGACGCAGCTGCGTCCGGATCGCGTACTGGCTGCGTTCGGCGGCGCGCCGCAGCGCCGCGTACTGTGCGAGCGTCGTACGGGCCTGCGCGGACGCACCCCGAACGCCGAAGGCGAGCGCTCCGGCGACGGCCAGCAGCGCCACGGCGAGGGACCCGGCGTCGCCGAAGCCGGTGTCCACAGCGGCGGCGTCCGGCTGCCGGGTGGACCACAGATACGCCACCGGCACGGCGGCGGCGAGCGCCACGACCAGTGCGGGGGTGCACACCAGCCGCACCATGCGGCGGCGCAGCACCGCATCCCCTGTGACGCCGACGGCTGCGCGCGCATCCCGCAGCGCGTACGTCGGGGAGCTCGGAGGTTCGGGCATCGGTCCCCTCAAGCAGTTCCGATGGGGCGGAAGGCGGTCTTGCACTCATCTCCTGCACTCTCTGGAGAACGATCGTTCTCCAGAGAGTGAGGCGAGTCTAGTCAGTACGGCGTGACGGCGGGGGCCGGAACCGGATTCGTCACAACTGCCACACATTTCACGTGCGTTGCGCCGCTCCGGCCCCTTTCCGCTGAAACAGCCGAGTCCCGCGCATCAGCACACGGGGCGCCGGACGCCGGACGCGGCAGCCTCAGCGCTGCGGGAAGAACACGTACAGCAGACAGCCCTGTTCGCTGCGCGGCGTGTGGGTGGAGCCCTTCGCACCCCGGATGCGGGTGCCGACGGGATAGCTGCCGCCCTCGTCCTGGAGTTCTCCCTCCAGGACGACCACGATCTCGCTGCTGTCACCGTGGTGGTCGGGCTCGGTGTAGCCGGAACCGGGCGCGAACCGTACGTACGCCTCACGCGGCAGCGGGTCCGAGCCGTCGGCCGGGTCGGTCCAGTCGACCACCTGGGCCGTCACACCCGGGTACAGCTCGATCGGTTCGATCCGTCCCCGCGTCTCGGATTCGACCACCTGGAAGCCGGGTCGGGCGAGAGTCGTCATGGAGTGCTCCTCGTTCTGCGAAGGCTCTGCGACAAAGGGGACTCGCGAGACGGAAGAGGTGCACCGTCGAGGTTCGCGCGGGGTAAGCCGCCCAGCACAGCGCAATGACGTGTCGTCGACCGCACTGTCCGGATGAACTCATGGACGTCCGGCACCAGTTCGGTCGAAGCGGGGAGATCGTAAGTGATCCCTCCACTTGTCCACAACGGAAACGCCCGTTCACGGCAGTCACGGAGAGCACGGAGAACGCGGAGAACGCGGAAGGGCGCCACCCGCCCCGCGGATGACGCCCTGTTTCGGAAATTCCTCGCCGGCTCGGCGCCGCGCACCGCCGGTTCAGCGCCGCGCGCGCAGCAACCCCGCGGCCTCCGTCGCCCAATAGGTGAGGATCATGTTCGCGCCGGCGCGGGTGAAGCTCGTCAGCGTCTCCAGGATGGCCGCCTCGCGGTCGACCCACCCCTTCTCGGCGGCGGCCTCGACCATCGCGTACTCGCCGGAGATCTGGTAGACGCCGACGGGGACCTCGGCGCGCTCGGCGAAGTCCCGAAGGATGTCCAGATACGGCAGCCCGGGCTTGACCATCACCATGTCCGCACCCTCGGCCAGGTCCAGCGACAGCTCGCGCAGCGCCTCGCGCGCGTTGGCCGGGTCCTGCTGGTAGGTCTTGCGGTCCCCCTGGAGCGAGGAGCCGACGGCCTCCCGGAACGGCCCGTAGAAGGCGGAGGAGTACTTGGCGGTGTACGCGAACATCGCGACGTCCGTGTGCCCGGCCTCCTCCAGCGCCGCGCGGACGTACGCGATCTGGCCGTCCATCATGCCGCTGGGGCCCAGCACATGGGCGCCGGCGTCGGCCTGGACGCGGGCCATCTCGGCGTACCGCTCCAGCGTCGCGTCGTTGTCCACGCGGCCGTCGCCGGTCAGCACCCCGCAGTGGCCGTGGTCGGTGTACTCGTCCAGGCACAGGTCCGACATCAGCACCAGTTCGTCGCCGACCTCGGCCCGCACGTCCCGCAGTGCCACCTGGAGGATGCCGTCCGGGTCGGTGCCCGCGCTGCCCCTCGCGTCCTTCTTCGCCTCGTCGGGCACGCCGAAGAGCATCAGCCCGCCGACGCCCGCCTCGACCGCTTCCACGGCGGCCTTGCGCAGGGTGTCGCGGGTGTGCTGCACCACCCCCGGCATCGTGCCCACCGGTACGGGCTCGCTGATGCCCTCCCGCACGAAGGCGGGCAGGATCAGGTCCGCGGGCTGCGTGCGGTGCTCGGCGACCAGGCGGCGCATGGCCGCCGTGGTGCGCAGCCGCCTCGGCCGGGCCGCCGGGAAGCTGCCGTACGTGCTCATGATGTGCGTGCCCTCCTCCTGGCCGGGCGCTTCTCGCTCGGCCGCTTCACCTGTTCACCCGCCTCGACGGCCGCGGCACGGCGCTGGGCACCGAAGTCGGCGAGCGCCTCGGCCAGCTTGTGCACCGACGGTTCGGGCGACATGACATCCACCCGCAGCCCGTGCTCCTCCGCGGTCTTCGCCGTGGCCGGGCCGATACAGGCGATGACCGTGACGTTGTGCGGCTTGCCGGCGATGCCCACCAGATTCCGCACCGTGGACGAGGAGGTGAACAGCACCGCGTCGAACCCGCCGCCCTTGATGGCCTCCCGGGTCTCGGCCGGCGGCGGGGAGGCGCGCACCGTCCGGTAGGCGGTCACGTCGTCCACCTCCCAGCCCAGCTCGATCAGGCCGGCCACCAGCGTCTCGGTGGCGATGTCGGCGCGGGGCAGGAACACCCGGTCGATCGGGTCGAACACCGGGTCGTAGGGCGGCCAGTCCTCCAGCAGACCGGCCGCTGACTGCTCACCGCTGGGCACCAGGTCGGGCTTGACGCCGAACTCGATCAGCGCCTTGGCGGTCTGCTCGCCCACTGCGGCGACCTTGATCCCAGCGAAGGCGCGGGCGTCGAGACCGTACTCCTCGAACTTCTCGCGAACCGCCTTGACCGCGTTGACGGAGGTGAACGCGATCCACTCGTAGCGGCCCGTCACCAGGCCCTTGACCGCGCGCTCCATCTGCTGCGGGGTGCGCGGCGGCTCCACGGCGATGGTCGGCACCTCGGCCGGCACGGCGCCGTAGGAGCGGAGCTGGTCGGAGAGGGAGGCCGCCTGCTCCTTGGTGCGGGGCACCAGGACCTGCCAGCCGAACAGCGGCTTGGACTCGAACCAGGCCAGCTGCTCGCGCTGGGCCGCGGCACTGCGCTCGCCGACCACGGCTATGACGGGCTGCCCGCCGTCCGGGGACGGCAGCACCTTGGCCTGCTTGAGGGTCTGGGTGATCTGGCCAAGCGTCGAGGTGAAGGTGCGCTGCCGGGTGGTCGTACCGGCCAGCGTGACGGTCAGCGGTGTGTCCGGCTTGCGACCGGCGGCCACCAGCTCGCCCGCTGACGCGGTGACCTGGTCCAGGGTGGTGGAGACGACGACGGTCGCGTCGCTGACACCCAGCTCCGTCCAGCACCGGCTGTCCGCCGTCCGCGCGTCCACGAACCGCACATCGGTGCCCTGCGCGTCGCGCAGCGGAACCCCGGCGTAGGCGGGCACGCCCACGGCAGCGGCGACACCCGGTACGACCTCGAACGGAATGCCCTGGTCGGCCAGGGCCAGCATCTCGCGGGCCGCGTCCGAGTCCAGCCCGGGGTCGCCCGCGACCGCACGCACGACCCGCTTGCCGGAGCGCGCGGCGGCTATGGCAGACTCGCCCGGGTCGAGGGCTGCATCGTCGGCCGCTGCGGAGGCAGTTGACGCCTCATCAGCCACGGCTTGCAGCGGTGTGTCCACACCTGCCCTGGCGTGGGCACGTACGACGTCGTACACGCGCGGGTCGGCGACCAGTACGTCGGCCTGCCCCAGCGCCTCGACGGCGCGCAAGGTCAGCAGTCCCGGGTCTCCGGGCCCGGCACCCAGGAAGGTGACGTGTCCGTGTGCACCGTGCAGGTGCTGTCTGTTCACGACTGCCGTCTTCTGTGCGGTGCTCGACTTGTCGGCGCGCGCTGTGCTCGGCTTGTCGGCGCGCGACCTGTCGGCGGCGGTGGGGCTCAAAGTGCTCGCTCCCCCATCAGACCGGCCGCACCCTTGGCGAGCATCTCGTCGGCGAGCTCACGGCCCATGCGCGCGAAGGGCGCAAGGTCGGTGGAACCGCCGTCGGACGCCGGTACGGGACCGGTGGTGGACAACTGCACCAGCGTGCGGCCGTCGGTGGTGCCGACGACGCCACGCAGGCGCATTTCGGTGACAACCTGCCCCTCGACAAGCAGGTCGGCCAGCGCCCCCACAGGAGCACTACAGCCGGCCTCCAAGGCGGCGAGCAGGGTTCGCTCAGCGGTGACGGCCGCCCGTGTGAACGGGTCGTCCAGCTCCGCGAGCTGTGCGGCCAGATGCGTGTCGGACGCCACGCACTCGACGGCCAGTGCCCCCTGTCCGGGGGCGGGAAGAACCTGGTCGGGCTCGATCAACTCGGCAGCCTCCTCCTCGAGGCGGCCGATGCGCTCGAGACCGGCGGCGGCAAGAACGACGCCGTCGAGCTCACCGGAGCGCACGTACCCGATCCGCGTATCGATATTCCCCCGGATCGGGACGGTCTCGATCTCGACCCCGAGCGTACGCGCCCAGGCGTGCAATTGCGCCATCCGGCGAGGAGAGCCGGTGCCGATCCGCGCCGTGCCGGGCGCCGCCGCCCTGGCCAGCGCCTCGAACCCGAGCCCGTCCCGGCCCACCAGCACATCCCGCGCGTCGGCACGGGCCGGCACGGCGGCCACCGCGAACTCGGCAGGCTGGGTGGTCGGCAGATCCTTGAGCGAGTGCACGGCGAAGTCGACCTCACCGCGCGCGAGCGCGTCCCGCAGCGCGTTGACGAACACCCCGGTGCCGCCGATCTGCGCGAGCTGCTCCTTGCTGATGTCCCCGTACGTGGTGATCTCCACCAGCTCGACGGGCCGCCCGGTACGCCTGCGCACTTCCTCGGCGACCAGCCCGGACTGCGCCATGGCGAGCTTGCTGCGGCGGGTGCCCAGCCTCAGTGGGGGGTTGGCTGTGGCGTCGGTGTTCATTGCCGCTCCTGTTCCGGGTTGCTGACAGCGGCGACCGCCTGCGGGTCGAGGTCGAAGAGTTCACGCAGCGCGTCGGCGTACCCGGCACCGCCGGGCTCGCCCGCGAGCTGTTTGACGCGCACGGTCGGCGCGTGCAGCAGCTTGTCCACGACACGGCGCACGGTCTGCGTGATCTCCGCGCGCTGCTTGTCGTCCATCCCGTGCAGCCGCCCCTCAAGACGCGCCATCTCGCCGGCGACGACATCGGCGGCCATGGTGCGCAGCGCCACGACGGTCGGCGTGATCGTCGCCGCCCGCTGCGCGGCCCCGAACGCGGCGACCTCCTCGGTGACGATGCCCCTGACGGCCTCCACGTCGCCCGCCATCGGAGCGTTCGCCTCAGCATCGGCCAGCGACTCGATATCCACAAGCCGCACCCCGTCGATCCGGTGCACGGCTGCCTCGACGTCCCGGGGCATGGCGAGGTCGAGGACGGCCAGCGCTGAGCCGCGTCCGGCGACGGCGCCCTCGATGTCGGCAGCGCTCAGCACCAGCCCAGCGGCCCCGGTGCAGGACACCACCACATCGGCGGCGGCCAGCTCCTTGGCGACCGAGGCCATCGGCAGGGCCCGGGCCTGCAGGCTGTCCGCCAGCCGCTGGGCCCTGGCCAGAGTCCGGTTGACGATCACCAGTTCGCCCGCACCGGCACGCGCCAGCGTCACCGCGGCGAGCGAGGACATCGACCCGGCGCCGATCACCAGCGCCCGGCGGCCGCGTACCCACTCGTCCACCGGCGCCCCGTCGGCCAGCTGTTCCAGGCCGAAGGTCACCAGCGACTGCCCGGCCTTGTCGATGCCGGTCTCCGAGTGCGCGCGCTTGCCCACCCGCAGCGCCTGCTGGAAAAGATCGTTCAGCAGCCGTCCCGCGGTGTGCTGCTCCTGCGCGACGGCCAGCGCGTCCTTGATCTGGCCGAGGATCTGCCCCTCGCCCACGACCATCGAGTCGAGCCCGCACGCCACCGAGAACAGGTGGTGCACGGCCCGATCCTCGTAGTGCACGTACAGATACGGAGTGAGCTCGTCCAGCTCCACCCCGCTGTGCTGGGCCAGCAGCGTCGAGAGTTCGGCGACCCCCGCGTGGAACTTGTCGACGTCCGCGTACAGTTCGATCCGGTTGCAGGTCGAGAGCACGGCAGCCTCGGCCGCCGGCTCGGCGCCCACAGCGTCCTGAAGCAACTTCCCCCGCGCCTGCGGGGCCAGCGCGGCCCTCTCCAGCACGCTGACCGGCGCGCTGCGGTGACTCAGACCGACGACCAGCAGGCTCATGCCGGCATCACGGCGGGCAGGTCCCCGTCGTTCCCGGGCTCGGGCGGCCGCTTGGTGACGGCAGCTGCGGGCGGTGCGGCGGGCGGCGCCGTGTCCGTCTCGGGGTGCACGCCTTCGCCGGGGCGGCGGCCCGGAGGCCCGCCCAGGTCCTCGCCGGCCTTGCGCTGCTCGTGGAAGGCGAGGATCTGCAGCTCTATCGACAGGTCCACCTTGCGCACGTCGACCCCTTCGGGGACGGACAGCACGGTGGGCGCGAAGTTGAGGATGGAGGTGATCCCGGCGGCCACCAGCCGGTCGCACACCTGCTGCGCGGCGCCCGCCGGGGTGGCGATCACGCCGATGGACACCCCGTTGTCCGAGATGATCTTTTCCAGCTCGTCGGTGTGCTGCACGGGGATGCCCGCCACGGGCTTTCCGGCCAGGCTCGGGTCGGCGTCGATCAGCGCCGCGACCCGGAAACCGCGCGAGGCGAAACCACCGTAGTTGGCGAGCGCCGCACCGAGGTTACCGATACCGACGATCACAACCGGCCAGTCCTGGGTGAGGCCCAGCTCGCGGGAGATCTGGTAGACGAGGTATTCCACGTCGTAGCCGACCCCGCGGGTGCCGTAGGAACCGAGGTAGGAGAAGTCCTTGCGGAGCTTGGCCGAATTCACACCCGCCGCGGAGGCCAGCTCCTCCGAGGAGACCGTGGGCACCGAACGCTCGGACAGCGCGGTGAGCGCCCGCAGGTACAGCGGAAGGCGGGCGACGGTCGCCTCGGGGATTCCTCGGCTCCGACTCGTCGCCGGACGGTGATTTCGGCCAGTTGCCACGGTGCTCCTGCCGGTTGCGCGAAGCGGTGAGCGGTCGTTTGTGAGGCACTCTCCCGGACCGCTCCGTCGCGCCCAGGCTATGCCTTTGTGAACGCGTGCACAAAGATTGTGTCCGGTTTGTCCGGCCAACGTGACCGGCGCCACAGCCGCCAACGGGGACACCCGGCCACACTCCTCACGTATACGCCCCCGGACGGCAAAACGCCCTCGATACTAATCGAAACGAACTCGAACCCTGACCACATTCCCGCTGGACAAGCACGCCCTGGGCGGTCCTTGAGCAGGGTTCGAGCGACGCCGCGTCACGCGGTGAGCGCGGTGCGCAGACGTTCCGGGTCGACGCGCCAGAAGTCGTGCTGCTGCCCGTCGACGAGCACGACCGGGATCTGCTCCCAGTACAGCCGGTAGAGCTCCCGGTCCTGGTTGATGTCCTTCTCCTCCCAGGTGGCGCCCACTTCGTCGCACACCCGGACCACCACGTCCCGCGCCACGTCACACAGATGGCACCCGGGCTTTCCGATGAGGGTCACAGTCTTCATCCCCCCATTCTCCCGCCCACCCGCCACGCACCCCCAAATCCGCACCCCCGGCCCCCGCGCTGCAACACCCGGCCGTTCACCCCTCACACACCCCCGGCCATCCACACGCAACCGCCTGACCTCACGCTGCAACCCCCCGGGGGACAACCCCCGGCCCCCCGGCCGTTCACCCCTCACACACCCCCGGCCATCCACACGCAACCGCCTGACCGAACAGACTGGCTATGCTCGCGGCATGGCCCTTCCCGCATGGCTCACCTCTCGCAAGCGCTCGGCGACCGCGCGCAGCGTGCTCGCAGGCGAGGCGGCCGCCGAGGCCGCGCGCAAGCAGGAGCAGGAGATGGCGGCGGCCGAGCGCGAAGGCGCCGGGACCGCGGAGGCGGCAGGTGCCGAGGAAGCGGAGTTCCCCGTCGCGGGAGACGTGCACGCTGCCGCGTTCTTCGACCTGGACAACACGGTGATGCAGGGGGCCGCCCTCTTCCACTTCGGCCGCGGCCTCTACAAGCGCAAGTTCTTCCGGAAGCGCGAGTTGACCCGCTTCGCCTGGCAGCAGGCGTACTTCCGGCTGGCCGGCTCCGAGAACGCCGACCATATGCAGGACGCCAGGGAGAGCGCGCTGTCCATCGTCAAGGGACACCGGGTCTCCGAGCTGATGGCCATCGGCGAGGAGATCTACGACGAGTACATGGCGGGCCGCATCTGGCCGGGCACCCGCGCGCTGGCGCAGGCGCACCTGGACGCGGGACAGAAGGTGTGGCTGGTGACGGCGGCACCGGTGGAGACGGCGACGATCATCGCGCGGCGGCTCGGGCTGACCGGCGCGCTGGGCACGGTCGCCGAGTCGGTCGGCGGTGTCTACACCGGGCGGCTGGTGGGCGAGCCGCTGCACGGGCCGGCGAAGGCGGAGGCGGTTCGGGCGCTGGCCGCCGCCGAGGGGCTCGACCTGGACAGGTGCGCGGCGTACAGCGATTCGGCGAACGATATCCCGATGCTGTCGCTTGTCGGTTATCCGTATGCGATCAATCCTGACAGCCGCCTTCGGACGCACGCTCGTGAAATGGGCTGGCGGCTGCGGGACTACCGCAGGGGCCGCAAGGCGGCCAAGGTGGGCATCCCGGCGGCGGCCGGGGTCGGCGCGCTGGCGGGCGGCGCGGTCGCCGCGGCCGCTGTCCAGCGCCGCCGCCGCTAGCCCCCTCATTAGGGCAGGCGTCCGCACACGCGGCACGCGCAACGCCCGCCGTGCGTCCGCCGCGTGTCGCCGCCGACGGGTAATCCAGCAGTGCTACCCGGTGCTCGGGGCCGACAGTCGCCGTTCGCCGGGTCGGGCGGAACACATCACCGGGGCATCAGATTGAGCCACGAAAACGATCAAAAACAGTCCCCGAATCGCACCTGAATGCGGCTCCAATCCGTAACAGAGCGAACCGAACCGACGTTTTTGGCAACTAGGTGTAGTGCAGCCTGTACGAAGCGTTATTCTCCTCAGACGCAATTCGGTACCCATCCGTCCCTACGCCGGGTGACTGGTCCCGCACTGCACGTGATGGAAGCTCTGCCTCTGGGAGTCCCGTGTACCCACACGTCGGGGTTGACGCCTCGGGCCTGGCTACGCTGCGCACGACAGTCATCGACCAACTGCGTGCGTTCGTCCCCACCGCGTACGCCGTCCCTGCCCTCGCCGCAACAACCGCAACTGTCCCCGCAGGAACCTCAACTGTCCCCACAGGTCCCTGCCACGCCCTCGCCCGCCGCGCCGCCCGCGCCCTGACCCCCGCGGCCGATCCGGCCGCGCCCGCCGCGTCCCCGGCGGTCACATCCCGCACCACGGCCTCGACGGCCGCCTCCGCCGCCTCGACCACGGCCCTGTCCACTGCGTCCGCTGCGTCTGCCGCGTCCCCCGCCTCCTCGTCGAGCCCGGCGGCAGCACGCACGAACGCCGCGGTCGCGTCCCGCACCTCCACCGCGAGCGGCAGGCGCGCCCGCGGCACCGGCACGACCGCACGGCGCCCCGCGGCCTCGGACACCGACAGCCGCCGCATGATGGACCTGGTCGAACGCGCCCAGGACGGAGAGGCCGAGGCGTTCGGCAGGTTGTACGACCAGTACAGCGACACCGTCTACCGCTACATCTACTACCGGGTCGGCGGCCGGGCTACCGCCGAGGACCTGACCAGTGAGACCTTTCTGCGCGCCCTCCGCCGCATCGGCACCTTCACCTGGCAGGGCCGCGACTTCGGAGCCTGGCTGGTGACCATCGCCCGGAACCTCGTCGCCGACCACTTCAAGTCGAGCCGCTTCCGCCTCGAAGTGACCACCGGCGAGATGCTCGACGCCAACGAGGTGGAGCGCTCCCCTGAGGAATCGGTCCTGGAGTCCCTCTCCAACGCCGCCCTGCTGGAGGCCGTACGTAAGCTCAACCCCCAACAGCAGGAGTGCGTAACGCTCCGATTTCTGCAGGGGCTCTCGGTGGCCGAAACCGCCCGGGTGATGGGCAAGAACGAGGGTGCGATCAAGACGCTCCAGTACCGCGCCGTCCGCACCCTCGCCAGGCTCCTCCCCGACGACGCGCGCTGAGCACCCGCCGGCCGGGCGTTCGTCGGCCAGGCGTCGTCGGCCGGGCGTCGTCGGCCGGGCGTCCGTATGCCGCGGCGCCCGCCGGCCGGGACGGAAACCCGGTCACATCATCGTGACATCCGACTCCGTAACCCGAGTGGCTTGCGCTCGTTGTCGGGGTTGCAGACTCCCCGTAGCCGTGACTGCCCGGGGCTCACTCCCTCCTGAGTGATCGCGGTCGGCCACGCTCATGCCTGTGTGGCGGGGAGCCGACCGTGCTGACGAGAGGAGGTGCCGCCGGTGATCGGATCCGTGCCGACGAGCCGACGGGCCATCGCCTTCGCCCAAGCCCTGGACGAGCAGGAGCGCGACACGGGCGCGGCGGCCGATGGAGGGCCGGAGGGGCCCCCGGTCAGGGATGCCTCCCGGCCGACTGCTGAGGAGAGGACGGGCGAAGGGGCACCACCGACGGACACCCCGCACAGTCACCGGGCCGACGGCATGGACCGGTCGCTGCTCTCCCTGGCGGACTCACTGCGCGTACTGCCACGGCCCGGGCTGGACCCCCAGGTCAAGTCCGTCCAGCGCGCCCAGCTGATCGCCGCCATGGAAGCGGCCTTCGGCGAGGGCGAGACGGCGGCACACGGCGCGCACTTCCCCGAGCAGCGCGACGCCCGCACCGGCTCCCGCGGCCGGGGCGGCGCACACCGCGCACCCGGCCTCGGCCCCCTCGGCAAGCTGCGGCCCAAGACCCGGCTGGGCAAGGGCCTCGCAGCCGGCGGACTGAGCGTCGGCGTCGCGGCAAGCGCCTTCGGCGGCGCCACCGCGGCCAGCACCGACGCGCTGCCCGGCGACTCGCTCTACGGCCTCAAGCGCGGCATGGAGGACCTCCAGCTCGACCTGGCGGGCAGCGACGCCGACCGCGGCAGCCTGCTCCTGGACCACGCCTCCACCAGGATGAACGAGGCCCGCCGCCTGATGGAGCGCGACCGCTCCGGCGAGCTGGACCACGAGGCACTCGCCGAGGTCCGCAAGACCCTCTCCGGGATGCGGCACGACGCCTCCGAGGGCCACCGGCTGCTGAGCGCCGCCTACCAGCGCAACGGCGACCTGGCCCCGATCCGCTCCCTCTCGACCTTCTCCAGCAACCACCGCGCCGGCTGGACGAAGCTGCGCGACCGGCTGCCGGTGCAGCTGCACGACGTCAGCTCCGAGGTCAGCTCCGTCTTCGACGCCATAGACAAGGATGTGAGCCCGCTGCGCTCACTCCTGCCCCGCGAGCGGACGGAGACCCCGCGCGAACGGGAACCGGGCACCGGCGACCGTACGGGCGAGGAGCAGCCCTCCGCGCAGCCGGACTCCCCCTCGGCCGAGGACAGCGCCGGACGGCAGGGCGGCGACAGCGAACAGCCGTCACCGTCCGACTCCCAGCGCGAGGGCGACGGACTACTCGGCGGCGGCCTGCTCGAACCACCCGAGAACCCGGCCAGGAAGGGCAGCCCGTCCCAGTCCGGGACCGACTCCGGCAGCCCCTCCGCACCCGACGGCGAGCCGCGGGTCACCCTGCCGCCGCTCGTCCCCGACGTCCTGCCCCGCCTCGACCTGAACGGCGACGGCACATAACCGCGCCGGCTGGTGCGGCGGCGCTCAGAAGAAAACCGAACGCCGCCGCACCAGCAGCTTGTAGAGGGTGTGCTGAATCGTCTCCCGGACCTGGTCGGTCAGGTTGAACATCAGCATCGGGTCCTCCGCCGCCTCCGGGGGATAGCCGTCCGTGGGCACCGGCTCGCCGAACTGGATCGTCCACTTCGTCGGCAGCGGCACCGCACCCAGCGGCCCGAGCCAGGGAAAAGTGGGCGTGAGCGGGAAGTAGGGGAAGCCGAACAACCGGGCGAGCGTACGGGAGTTGCCCACCATCGGGTAGATCTCCTCGGCGCCCACGATCGAGCACGGCACGATCGGCGCCCCCGCACGCAGCGCCGTCGAGACGAAGCCGCCCCTCCCGAACCGCTGGAGCTTGTAGCGGTCGGCGAACGGCTTGCCCAGCCCCTTGAAGCCCTCCGGCATCACCCCGACGACCTCGCCCCGCTCCAACAGCGTCTGGGCGTCCTCCGCGCAGGCCAGCGTGTGGCCCGCCTTCCGCGCCAGCTCGTTGACGAGCGGCAGCACGAACACCAGATCGGCGCCGAGCAGCCGCAGATGGCGGTCGGCGGGATGTTGGTCGTGCACGGCGACCTGCAGCATCAGCCCGTCCAGCGGAAGCGTCCCCGAGTGGTTGGCGACCACCAGCGCGGCACCGTCGGCGGGTATGTTCTCCACGCCGCGCACCTCGACGCGGAAGTACTTCTCGAAGACCGGGCGCAGCAGCGTCATCAGCACCTGGTCGGTCAGCTCCTGGTCGTAGCCGAAGTCGTCGACCTCGTACTCCCCGGTGACCCTGCGCCGCAGGAAGTCCAGCCCACGTGCGGCACGCGTCTCCCAGTCGGTGCCGAGCACGCGCTCCAGCAGCCCACCGGCCCGGGCCGCGCCTCCCTCACCCGCAGCGGAACCGGAACCTGACCCGGGCCCGGACCCGGACCCGGACCCGGACTCCGCGGGCTCGTCCCGGCCCCGCGGTCCGGCGGAGGCATCTGCCCCCTCCCCCTCTCCACTCTCCGCGCCCTCCGGCTGCCGGCCCGGCACGGACGTCAGACCCGGCCGCCGCCCCGTACGGCCCGTACGGCCGCCGTCCCCCGGACTCCGCTTGGAAGAGGCCGCCGAGGCCCCCGCACCGCGCGAGCGGTCCCTGTCGTCGTCGAAGGGTATGACCTTCGCGTCAGCCATCCTGGCGCACCTCCTCGGGCCTCGCCGCGCCGGCGGTCGACGTCTGCGGGACCGGTTTCCCTGGCAGCAGTGCCGCCAACCGGTCGACTGTCCCGGCGATGCTGCGCGGCGGCAGCAGCCCCGGGCCGTGCTCTGACGCGAAGGCGTCGAGCGTCTGGGCGGTCGTCCGACGCGGTGTGAAGCCCAGCACGTCACGCGCGTGGGCGGTCCGCACCACCCGCCCATGGGTGAGCAGCCGTATCTGTTCGGGCGAGAAGTCCGTCGCGCCCACCGAGCGCAGCACGCTGCGGCTCCACCGGATCGCGGGCAGCAGCATCGGCACCGTCGGCCGCCCCAGACGCCTGGCGCACTGCGACAGCAGCAGCACGCCGTCCCCGGCGATGTTGAACGTACCGGCGGTGAGCGTGCCCCGGCGCGGCTCGCCGGCCGCCAGCCGCAGCACCTCGATCACATCGTCGTCGTGCACGAAGTGCAGCCTGGGGTCGTAGCCCAGCACGGTGGGCAGGACGGGCAGCGAAAAGTACGCGGCCAGCGGCGACTCGGCGGCGGGGCCGAGAATGTGCGCGAACCGCAGCACGGTCACCGCCACATCCGGCCGGCGCCGGGCGAAGCCACGTACATATCCCTCGACTTCGACGGCGTCCTTGGCGAAGCCGCCGCTGGGCAGATTCCGCACGGGCGTCGACTCGTCGAAGACGGCGGGATCACGGGGCGCGGAACCGTACACACTTGTCGTCGATTTGATCACCAGACGACTGACGGTGGGCGCCTTCTGACAGGCGCCGAGCAGCTGCATGGCACCGATGACATTGGTCTCCTTGACCGCTCCCCGCCCGCCGCCCCCCAGCGTCGGCGGAGTGCCGTGCACATCCATGTGGACGACCGTGTCGACGGCGTGCTCGGCCAGCACCTTGCCGATGGCCGGCTGCCGGAGGTCGGCCCGCACGAAATCCGCGCCGCCGAGATCCTCCACGGGGGCCTGCGCGTCCACCCCGATCACCCGGCTCACCCCGGGCTCACGCTGGATACGGCGCACGAAACGGCCGCCGAGCGGCCTGGCCACCCCGGTGACGAGCACGACCTTGCCCACGTTCCCTCCCTGACACCCGGATACGGTCCGCGCCTGCCCTACAAGAGCCGCACCGCGCATGCATAGCAGAACCGCCGCCTTTCTCTCCGCACGGAGAGAAAGGCGGCGGTCAGTGGCGTGCGGTGCGCTCGCTCACTTCTTGTTGCGACGCTGCACCCGCGTCCGCTTCAGCAGCTTGCGGTGCTTCTTCTTCGCCATCCGCTTACGCCGCTTCTTGATGACAGAGCCCACGACTACCCTCGCTCACGGATCATCCCCGCATGACGCGGGGCGAACTCATTTCGATACTCGGTGCGGGGCGTCCGAGCCCACACGACCTACATGGGGCCACCCTACCCGCCACCCGGGAATGGGCGTGAATCGAGGGGGCACCGGGGCTCCGGTGCAGCAGTGACCGAACACACCCGATGTCGGCCTAGGCGCTCTCCACCCCCACGTACGACTCCTCGAGGTACTCGTGGACGGCCTTCTCCGGCACCCGGAAGGACCTGCCCACCCGGATCGCCGGCAGATGACCGCTGTGCACCAGGCGGTACACGGTCATCTTGGAGACTCGCATCACCGCGGCGACCTCCGCCACGGTCAGGAACACGACCTCGTTCAACGGCCGTTCGTCAGCAGCCATGTCACACCTGAACCTTCCGCACATGTCGGGCACCGGCTTCCCCTCCGGTGTCTCCTGCTCGCATGTGCGCTCCTCCCCAGATTAGGGGCGCGTGATGCAAGTGGTGAAGAGGAGTAGGGATCGCCCGCCTACCGTGACAGACACGCTCGATTGAGTACATAGCGAGTAAGCGCCCGGTAGTAATCGGACTGCGCAGCGTCATCCGACGGCACGCCCGCGCCCCCTCGTCCCTTGCCTGACTCCCACTCTCCCGCGCCGAGCGCCGCCCCCTGCGCACCCGGCGGCCCGCGCGCCCCTTTACCGCGCTGACCTGCACTGACAGCTCACCCCTCGGCCACCGTCGGCACCTTGTGCGAGGACTGCACGCGGCGGCGCGCAGCGCGGCGCCACCCCGGAGGCCGACGGGGCGCACGTCTTCGCGCCCCGCGCACGACCTCTTGGGCGAGCACCTGTTTCGCAGAACAGCGCGACCCCCCCTTACGTAGGAGAAGCCGCACTGACGTACCCGGAATCGCATCGCTATGTCGACAGGTTTCCCCTGCGACGGTGCTAGAACGAGGCACTCGGGCGCCGACAGCGGTGGGGCCAATGTGACGTAGTTGGCCGGGAGACGGACGGGAGACAGCGCCACACCGGAACCACCGGGTCCGGCCGGCCGACAGCCGCGCCGACACAACCGACCCCGAACCGGCGGTAAACAGTCCCGGGACTGCCGATACCCCACCCCGCCACGCCCTCAACCGAACACATACGGAGCGATGTGCTCCGTTGCTGTCGTCAGCCACCGCGGCGGGTGGCGCCACAGCCAATTGGTGAGGGGCGGTGAGGACCGGACTGGCAGCAGGAGGAGTTCGAGGACTGCGAACGACAGCCGGGCGGAGCCCGAAAGCTGCGGTCGAGCGGGCGGCGCCCCCTAGGGTGGCCGGACGGCGGCCTGCTTCGGCCCGACGGCCCGAAGCAGGCTCGCAACGGTCCGGAGGGGGACCGGGCGGGCAGCTGTGCGGCTACGGCAGCAGGCCGTGGGCCGGGAACACCGCCCGACGGGTCGCCAGCACCGCCTGGTCCAGTCGGTCAGCGGGGTCGTAGCCCTCTCCCCACTCCCGCCACCGCGGTTCGAGACCGTCCGTCATCCGCTGCGGAGCCCCGGCGCTGCCCGTACGCGCGTACACCTCCTGCCGCCACTCCGCGGGGACTTCGGTCTCCCGCGGCACCGGCGCACCCGCCGCGATCGCCACCAGATGCGTCCAGGTGCGCGGCACCACGTCCACGACCGCGTAACCGCCACCTCCGGTGGCCAGCCACCGGCCTCCGGCATAGGTGTGCGCCCACTCGTGCGCGGCCTCGGCCGCCAGGCGCTGGGCATCCACACTGACCGCCAAGTGCGCCAGCGGATCCTCGACATGGGTGTCGGCGCCGTGCTGGGAAACCAACACCTGCGGCCCGAAGGCGTCCAGCAGCTCCGGCACCACCGCGTGCACCGCACGCAGCCATCCCTCGTCCCCCGTTCCCGGCGGCAGCGCCACATTCACCGCGCTGCCCTCGGCGCTCTCACCGCCGCGCTCCTCCGGCCACCCGGTGCCGGGGAAGAGCGTGCCCGGATGCTCGTGCAGCGAGACGGTCAGCACCCGGGGGTCGTCCCAGAACACCGCCTCGACGCCGTCACCGTGATGTACATCCAGATCCACATACGCGACCCGCTCGACGCCTAGCTCCAGGAGCCGGGCGATGGCGAGCGCCGGATCGTTGTACACACAGAATCCGGAGGCGCTCTGCGGCATCGCGTGGTGCAGCCCGCCGGCGAAGTTGACCGCATGCAGCGTCTTCCCCTGCCACACCGCCTCGGCCCCGGCCACCGACTGCCCCGCGATCAGGGCGGAAACCTCGTGCATGCCCGCGAACGCGGGGTCGTCCGGGGTACCGATGCCGTACCGCGGCTCGGCGGAAGCGGGATCGAGCGAAGCGCGGCGCACAGCGTCGATGTAGTCCGGACGGTGCACCAGCCGCAACGTCGAGTCCCCGACGGGCTTGGCCGCGACCACGCTCAGCTCGGGGCTGCGCTCCACCCCCAGCGCCTCGATCAGGCGCTTCGTCAGCGCCAGTCGTACCGGGTCCATCGGATGGCCACGGCCGAAGTCGTAGCCGGTGACGCCCTCATCCCACATCAACTGCGCGCGGCCGCTCATGCCCGCCACCGTATCGGGCGGGGCCGGAA
>NZ_JAFFZN010000042.1 GCF_017676385.1 Streptomyces spirodelae | reverse complement strand
GCGACGGCCTCAGCCCGAGCGTCCGGTCACATGCTCAGACCGTCTCGGGCAGCTCTTCCAGGCCCTCGGAGACCAGCTTCGCGAGCCGGTCGAGGGCCTCCTCGGCCCCCTCAGCCTCGGAGGCGAGGACGATCTCCTCGCCTCCCTCCGCGCCCAGGCCGAGCACACCGAGCATGGAGGCCGCGTTGACGGGGTTGCCCTCGCCCTTCCGGACGGTGACCGGGACCCCGGCAGCCGAGGCGGCACGGACGAAGATGGAGGCGGGGCGGGCGTGCAGCCCCTCGGCCCAGCCGACGGTGACGCGGCGCTCAACCATGGTGTTGCCCTTCGATCGTTATGGTTGTCTAGACCAGTCTTGCACGGTCGCCGAGGTGCTCCAGGAACCGGCGGACGCGGTCGCGGACGCGGGTGCGGAAGCTGCGGCGTTCTTCCCGCGACGATACGACGCACTGGCGCATCCCTGAGCAGGCGCCCTCCCCGAGCCGTACGCTGGGCCCCATGCCGAGCCCCGAGGAGCGCGCCTACCCGGCCCACTGGGAAGCCGACATCGTGCTGCGTGACGGCGGTACGGCCCGGGTCCGGCCGATCACTCCCGACGACGCGGAGCGGCTGGTCAGCTTCTACGAGCAGGTGTCCGACGAGTCGAAGTACTACCGGTTCTTCGCGCCCTATCCCAGGCTGTCCGACCGCGATGTGCGCCGCTTCACCCACCACGACTACGTCGACCGTGTCGGCCTCGCGGCGACCATCGGCGGCGAGTTCATCGCGACGGTCCGCTACGACCGTATCGACGAGTTCGGCCGCCCGGCCGGTGAGCCCGCCGACGAGGCCGAGGTGGCCTTCCTGGTCCGCGACGACCAGCAGGGCAGGGGAGTGGCCTCCGCGCTCCTGGAGCACATCGGTGCGGTCGCCAGGGAGCGCGGCATCCGCCGCTTCGCGGCCGAGGTGCTGCCCGCCAACACAAAGATGATCAAGGTGTTCACGGACGCCGGGTACTCCCAGAAGCGCAGCTTCGAGGACGGTTCGGTCCACCTCACCCTGGACCTGGAGCCCACCGAGCGTTCGCTGGCCGTCATGCGGGCCCGTGAGCAGCGTGCCGAGGCGCGGTCCGTCGCCCGGCTGCTGGCTCCCGGTTCCGTCGCCGTCGTGGGGGTCAGCCGTACCCCCGGCGGTGCGGGGCGTGCGGTCCTGGGGAGCCTGCTCACCGGCGGCTTCCCCGGACGGCTGTACGCGGTCAACCACGCGCTGGACCTCGGGGCGACGTCGGCCATGCCGGCCGGGGTGCCGGGCCACCGTTCGGTGAGGGAGATCCCCGAGCACGTCGACCTGGCCGTGCTCGCCGTCCCCGCCGACCAGCTGCACACCGTCGTCGGCGACTGCGGTGAGGCGGCCGTGCAGGGGCTGGCCGTCCTCTCCGAAGGAGTCGGCCGGGACGAGCAGCGCGAGCTGGTACGGCTCGCCCGCTCCTACGGGATGCGGCTGATCGGCCCCGGGGCCCTTGGACTGATCAACACGGCGGACGACGTACGGCTCAACGCGACCCCCTCGCTGCGGATGCCGGCGCGCGGCAGGATCGGCGTCTTCACCCAGTCCGGTGCCATCGGCATCGCCCTGCTCGACGGGCTCGACCGGCGCGGCGTCGGGCCCTCCTCCTTCGTCTCGGCGGGCAACCGCGCCGACGTCTCCGGCAACGATCTGCTCCAGCACTGGGACGAGGACGCGGCGACCGACGTCGTACTCATGTACTTGGAGTCCATCGGCAACCCCCGCAAGTTCACCCGGCTCGCCCGGCGCACCGCGGCACGCAAGCCGGTCGTCGTCGTCAAGGGAGCCCGGCAGCGCGGCAGCGCACCCCCGCCGGGCCACGCGGCCCCGGCGTCCCGCACCCCCGACGCCACCGTCTACGCGCTGCTGCGCCAGGCGGGCGTCCTGATGGTCGACACCTTCACCGAGTTGCTGGACACCGGCGTCCTCCTCGCCGAGCAGCCGCCGCCCGCTGGCCCGCACGTCGGCATCCTCGGCAACACCGACGCGATGAGCCTGCTGACGTTCGACGCCTGCCTCACCGACGGGCTGCGCCCGCGCCCCGTCGTGGCGCTGCCCACCTCGGCCGCTCCTGACGACTTCGGCCGGGCACTGCGCGAGGCGCTCATCGACGCGGCCACCGACGCCGTGCTGGTCACCGTCATCCCCACCGTCCCCACACAGCTGCCGGGCACGACCGACGCGAGCGACGCGACGGACCTGAGCGGCGCGCCCGGCACGACGACCGACGTGGCCACGCCCCAGAGCCTGCCCGACGGCCATGTCGAGGCCCTCGCCGACGCGCTGCGGGAAGCCGTCGAGGCCGTCGCCGCCACCGAGGGCGCCCCGCGCAAGCCGGTCGCGGTGGTGCACCTGGCGATGGAGGGGCTGCAGAAGGCGCTGTCCAGGCGCGGCCTGCCCTCCTATCCGACGCCCGAGCGGGCCTCTCGCGCCCTGTCGGAGGCCGTGCGCTACTCCCGGTGGCGAGCGGAAGCCGGTGACCCCGGCAAGGTGCCCGACCTGGACGTCGACGAGTCGGCGGCCGCTGACCTGCTGGCCCGCTGCACGCCCCTGGCCCCGGGCCGCGGCCGTGCCCTCACCGACGAGGAGACGGCACGCCTGCTGCGCTGCTACGGCATCGCCGTCCAGCCCACACTCGCGGCGCCCGACGCCGACGCGGCCGTGGCGGCGGCCCGCACCCTGGGGTTCCCCGTTGCGCTCAAGACGACGGCCCCCCACCTGCGGCACCGCGCCGATCTGGGCGGGGTGCGGCTGGACATCGCGGGGGAGGCGGGGTTGCGCCGCGCCTACGGGGAGCTGACCGAGGCGCTCGGCGCTCCCGAGGAACTGCGCCCGGTGGTGCAGTCCATGGCGCCGCGCGGGGTGGGCACCGTGGTACGGGGGACCCTCGACCCGGCCATCGGCGCGGTCCTCTCCTTCGGGCTGGCGGGGGCACCCTCCGAACTGCTGGGCGACACCGCGCACCGTCTGGTGCCCGTCACCGACAAGGAGGCCGCCGGGCTGGTCCGCGCCATCCGTTCGGCGCCGCTGCTGTTCGGCTGGCGCGGGGCCGAGCCCTCGGACACCGCCGCGCTGGAGGAGGTGCTGCTGCGGGTCTCGCTGCTGATGGACGATCACCCGCAGGTGGTCGCCGTCGAGCTCGACCCGGTGGTGGTGGCGCCCCGAGGAGTGACGGTACTGGACGCGGCTGTCCGTGTCGCCGACCCCGGAACCCGTCCCGACCTGGGCGCCCGTAGGCTCCCGGCGTACTGAGGGCGCGGCGGCGGCGTACGCGGTGGCGTACAGGGGGGAGCGGGCCGGGGCTGCGTCGCCGTACGGCCCTTAGGATGGCTGTCATGGCGAAGACCGGTACGACGACGCAGGGGCTGCGTGAGGCGATCGAGCGCAGCGGCTACTACCCGGCCCTCGTAGCCGAGGCTGTCGAGGCGGCGGTGGGTGGGGAGCCCGTGGCCTCGTACCTCGTGCATCAGGAGACGACGTTCGACTCCAACGAGGTCCGCCGCCACGTCACGGTCCTGGTGCTCACCCGCACCCGCTTCCTCGTCAGCCACACCGACGAGCAAGCGGCCGACGGCACCTCGCCCTCCCCTTACGCCACTACCTCGACCGAGTCCGTGAAGCTGGAGCGGATCTCCTCCGTCGTGCTCTCCCGGGTGGTGGCCAACCCCGAGTCCTACACCCCCGGCACCCTGCCCCGCGAGGTCGTCCTCACCATCGGCTGGGGCGCCGTCTCCCGCCTCGACATGGAGCCCGCCACCTGCGGCGACCCCAACTGCGAGGCCGACCACGGCTATACGGGCTCCGCCACGGCGGACGACCTCTCGCTGCGGGTCAGCGAGGCTGGCGACGGCCCGGACACCGTCCGCCAGACCCTCGCCTTCGCGCAGGCGCTCTCCGAGGCCACCGCCGGCGCCACCCGGGTCGGACCCCCGCAGTGACCTTCGAGCACACCCCGCACCCGCTCCCCACGGCCCCGCACACCCCGCACGGCAGCGCTGTGCCGGGCACCCCGCTCGACCCCCGGACCGCGCCCGTCCCGCGCTACGGCTCCGGCTCGCTGGCTGATCTGCTGCCCTCCCTCGCCGCCGGGCTGGGTGTCCCCGGTATGACGGCCGGACTGCCGCTGGAGGCCGCCGACCGCGTCTGTGTCTTCCTGGTGGACGGCATGGGCTGGGAAGCCCTCAAGGCGCACCCCGGGGAAGCGCCGTTCCTCACCTCGCTGCTCCCCAGCTCCACCGCCGGCACCGGGGAGCCGATCACCTCGGGCTTCCCCTCCACCACGGCCACCTCGCTGGCCTCCGTCGGCACCGGTCGCGTCCCCGGCGCGCACGGACTGCCCGGCTACACCGCTCTGGACCCGGCCACCGGCCGGCTGATGAACCAGCTCCGCTGGCAGCCCTGGACCGAACCGCATGTGTGGCAGCCGTACCCCACCGTCTTCCAGCAGGCAGAGGCCGCGGGAGTGGCCGCCTGCCAGGTGACGGCCCCGCACTTCGAGCACACCCCGCTCACCAAGATCGCACTGTCCGGCGGGACCTTCCTGGGCCGGCTCTCGGCCGAGGACCGCATGGACCTGGCCGCCGAGCGCCTCGCCGTCTCGGGCCGCACCCTGGTCTACACGTACTACGCGGAGCTGGACGGCAACGGCCACCGCTACGGCATGGACTCGGACGCCTGGCGCGGCCAGCTGATGTACGTCGACCGGCTCGCGCAGCGGCTGGCCGAGCAGCTGCCGCCACGCTCAGCGCTCTACATCACTGCCGACCACGGCATGGTCGACATCCCCGGCACCCCCGAGGCCAGGATCGACTTCGACGAGGACTGGGAGCTGAGCGCCGGCGTCGCCCACCTGGGCGGCGAGGGCCGGATGCGGCACGTCTACGCCGTCGCCGGTGCCGCCGGTGATGTGCACACCGTCTGGCGCGAGGTGCTGGCCGAGCAGGCGTGGGTGGCCACTCGCGAAGAGGCCATCGAACTGGGCTGGTTCGGGCCCGGCGTCGAGCCGAGGGTACGCGGCAGGATCGGCGATGTGGTCGCTGCGATGCACGACGACGTCGCGGTGGTCGCGACCCGGCGGGAGCCCAAGGAGTCCGAGCTGATCGGTATGCACGGCTCCGCGACCGCCGCTGAGCAACTGGTCCCGCTGCTGGAGGTCCGCAGCTGACCGACAACCCCTCCGACCCACCCCGCGCACGCCTGCCCCGCGTAGTGCGGGCGCCCGCCCGAGCCCGCGGGGCACCCCCGAGGAACCGCACGAGAAAGGCCCGAACCGCCCATGCCAGAGCTGGTGTTCTTCTCCGGGACGATGGACTGCGGAAAGAGCACGCTCGCGCTCCAGATCGAGCACAACCGCTCGGCGCGCGGCCTCCAGGGCATGATCTTCACCCGCAACGACCGCGCGGGCACCGGCAGGCTCTCCTCCCGGCTCGGCCTGGTCGCCGAGGCCGTCGAAGTGGCCGAGGACCTCGATTTCCAGCACCACCTGGTCCGCCATCTGACCGCCGGAGGGCGCACGGACTACGTGATCGTGGACGAGGCGCAGTTCCTGGCGCCCGAGCAGGTCGAGCAGCTCGCCCGCGTCGTCGACGACCTGGGCATCGACGTCTACGCGTTCGGCATCGCCACCGACTTCCGCACCCGCCTCTTCCCCGGCTCCCAGCGGCTGATGGAGCTGGCCGACCGGCTGGAGACGCTCCAGGTGGAGGCGCTGTGCTGGTGCGGAGCGCGCGCCACGCACAACGCGCGGACGGTCGGCGGCCGGATGGTGGTCGAGGGAGCCCAGGTGGTGGTGGGCGACGTGGGCGAACCCAGCGGTGAGGTCGGCTACGAGGTGCTGTGCCGGCGCCACCACCGCAGGCGGCTCACGGCGGCCTCGGCGGGCGCGGGAGCGCTCTCGCCGGACGTCCTGCCGGTCGACGAGCCCACCTCCGCACCGAAGGTGCCGCCGGGGCGCGGGCTCAGCGATCCGCTGCGACGGGCCGGATCACACTGAAGTGCGCACCCTCCGGGTCGGCGAGCGTCGCCAGGCGTCCGTACGGTGAGTCGTCGGGCCCGCGCACCACATGGCCGCCCAGCCCCTCGGCCCGGTCCGCCATCCCGTCCGGGTCCTCCACCGCGAAGTACGTACGCCAGTGCGGCCCACGGTCGCGCGGCAACGCGTCACCCACACCGTGGATACCGGCCACCGGCGCACCGTCCGTGCACAGGGTCAGATAGTCGAAGCCCGGCGCCTCGATGCTCTCCACCTCGTAACCGAACACCGCTTGGTAGAACTTGACCACCGAACCCGTCTCCCGGGTGACGAGTTCGAACCAGACCGGAGCGCCCAACGTGCCCCGCGGCGCCGTCCCCAGGCCCGGAACGTGCATGTCCTGCCACAGCCCGAACGGGGCACCGTGCGGATCAGAGACGATGGCCATCCGCCCGGCGGACTCCGCGTCCAGCGGGCCCACCGCGACCGTGCCACCGTAGGAACGGACCGCTGACGCCGTCTCGTCGGCGTCCGCCGTGGCCAGATACGGCAGCCACGCGACCGGCAGCTGTCTGCCGTCCGCCTTCTTCCCCAGCCCCGCCACCTCGTGCCCACCCGCGACCGCCCGCACATAAGGGCCCAACTGCTGGGGCCCGGCCCGGAACTCCCAGCCGAACAGGGACTGGTAGAACTCCGTGCCGGCCTCCAGCCCGTGCACCATCAGGCTCGCCCACGCGGGCGCGCCAGGCGTGTGCCGTAGCCGAGTCGCTGCCTCGGTCATCTGCTTCGCTCCTTGACCATCATCGATGCGGTCGTGCGGGTGGAAGTGCTCCGGCGTCCTTGCCGGTGCTCCGTGACTACTCGCCAGTGCAGATGCTGTCACCACCTGTCGTGCCGCGCTCCCCGGCCGCGCCGCTTTTCGCCGCTTCCGGGCGAATATCCCCGATCCGTGTGCCGTCGCCGGGCCCCCGGCCCGGCGAGCGGGCGACTGCGCGAAGATGGCGCCATGACAGCCATCATCTCCGTACCGGCACTCGCGAGCGACCTCGCGGGCTCGGCGGCACCCGTGCTGCTCGACGTCCGCTACAAGCCCGGTGACCCCCCGGGCCTGCCTGCGTACCAGAAGGGCCACCTGCCCGGAGCCGTCTATGTCGACCTGGAGAGTGAACTGGCCGGCCGGCCGGAACAGGGAACCGGCCGCCACCCGCTGCCCCCGCTGGAGGTCTTCGGCGACGCCATGCGCCGCGCGGGCGTCACCACCGGCCGCCCCGTGGTCGTCTACGACGCCGGTGGCCTCGGCGGCGGCTGGGCGGCGGCCCGCTGCTGGTGGTTGCTGCGCTGGGCCGGCCACCCGGAGGTCCGGGTCCTGGACGGCGGCCTGGAGGCATGGCAGAGCTACCGCGACCCCGAGACGGGGGAAGCGCTGCCGATCAGCACCGAGACGCCCGAGCTGGGGGCACCTCCCGGCCGAAGGCTGGGGGATCCCGGCGACTTCACCCCCTCGCCGGGCCGTATGCCCACCCTGGACGCGGACGAGGCCGCGGCTCTGGCCCGGCGCGGCGTGCTGCTGGACGCGCGCGCCGCGGAGCGCTACCGCGGGGAGGTCGAGCCGATCGACCCCGTCGCCGGACACATCCCCGGGGCCGTCTCCGCACCCACCACGGAGAACCTCACCGACGCCGGTACGTTCCGCTCGGCGACAGCCCTCGCCGAGCGGTTCGAGGCCCTGGGCGCCGGTTCCGGCACGGAGGTGGGGGTCTACTGCGGCTCCGGCGTCTCAGCGGCGCAGGAGGTCCTGGCGCTCCACCTGGCCGGCATCGAAGCGGCCCTCTACGTCGGCTCCTGGAGCGAGTGGGTGGCGGACAGCCGCCGTCCGGTGGCCACGGGCCCCGAACGGGGCTGAGAAGTTCCAACCCGCCAGGGGAGCATGAGGGGGCGCTGCACCGCCAAAGGCGCAGCGCCCCCTCGTACACGTCCGCTCGTACACGTCCGCAGCAACTCGGGGCGATGGCCTCAGCCCCGCCGCCCGGCTTCATTCCTTCTTGCGGCGGGTACCGAAGACGATCTCGTCCCAGCTCGGCACGGCCGCCCGGCGGCCCGGTCGGACGCCGTCGGCCTCCGCCTGCCGGTCGGTGTTGCCCTTGAGGCGGTCCCGGTGGGCACCCACCGAGCGCGGCATCAGCACATCCGCGTACGCGGACCCGGCGCTCGCGGCGGGCGCCGGGGGCTCCACGGCCTCCGGCTCCTGCTCCTCCTCGCCCTCGCTGTCGGTGCCCTCGACCGTCTCGGCGGAGGCGGCGGCCTCGCCGTCCTCGTCCGCACCGGCGGGCCTCGGCTCGGGGACCACCAGGTCGCCCCGGAAGCTGGGCACCGCCTCCAGGAGGCTGGTCAGCGAGTCCGGGGTGCCGCTGCCGTCCTCGACGCCGGGCGGCAGCTGCTCGTCCTCGTCGCCGGGCGCTGGCGCCAGGGACGCGGGCTCCAGCTCGTGGCGGCCGCTGCCGGAGCGCTCGCCGCGGTCCGTACGCTCCCGGGGCAGCCGGGCGATCCGGGGCACGAACGGGAAGCTGGGCTCCGGTGTGTCGTCGGTCTCCCCGATGAGCGCCCTGGCCTCGTCGTCCACTGCCTGCACCAGTCGGCGCGGCGGGTCGTAGGTCCAGGTCGCCGAGTGGGGCTGGGCCGCGACGCGGTAGGCGAGCAGCACCTCCCAGGTGCCGTCGTCGCGCCGCCAGGAGTCCCAGTGCACGGAGTCCTTGTCGGCGCCGCGCAGCAGCAGCCGCTCGGCGACGGCCTCGCCGAGCTGCGGCCCGACGTTCTCGCCGGGGCGGCGCACGGGGGTCTTGCGGGCGCGCTCGGCCATGAACGCGCGCTCGGCGAGCACGGGGCCCTCGAAGCGGCGTACGCGGTCGACGGGGATACCCGCGAGGGACGCGACCTCCTCAGCGGAGGCACCGGCTCGTATCCGGGCCTGGATGTCGCGAGGCCGCAGGTGGCTCTCCACCTCGATCTCGATCTGGCCCAGCCGCGCCCGGTCGTTCCGGACGGCGGCGCGCAGCCGCTCGTCGATCGGAAGCGTGTATTCCGTGCTGTCGGCAGCTTTGAGCACCAGTCGTGTGCCGTCGTTGCTGACGGCCACGACACGCAGTTCGGGCATGGGGACCTCCCGGGTGGTGCCTGCCGACGTCACGTGCGTCGCTGCTCCCGCTAGACGAGTGTGGCCTGCCCGGGTGCAGCCTGCCACAACCTTGCCGACTTCCTCGGGGTCCGAGGCTGTGTCCAGATCGTTGTTCGAATCGTTGGGAACTGCCCAGAACCGCCGCTACGGCACGGTTACCTCCTCACAACGCACAGTGAACGAGGTGGTCACTGTGTGCAGCCAGCGCCGGGTCAGAACCGAGACCAGGGCTCGTCACACTACTCCATTAGGGCCACCCGGGTGGACCGGCGCGCCACCGAAGTTGCTCCGGAGTAAGGGAGTTGACGCCCCAAGAGTCCATTTGGCCTGGATACGGGGGTGGGAAGCGTCACAGAACCACCCGAAATGGAACCTTCCCCTTCGCTCGAAAGTCCCCTAATCGTGCACAGTTCTTGGAGTGTGCGATCAAGGGCGGTAAATGGACAAGAGTGACAAACGACCTGCGTCCCCCAAGGAAACCCCTCAACAGGAAGAGAGCAAGAGTGCCGGCAAGCTGGATCTGAGCGTGGCCCAGGTGCTGGGCAGCGCCGTCGCCGCAGTGATCGCCGCGTTCGCGGCGGGGCAACTGGGGGTGTACGGCACCTTCCTGGGCGCCGGCGTGATGAGTCTCGTCGCCACCAGCGGCGGCCCGGTCTTCCAGCACTTCTTCCGCAGGACCGGCGAGCAGATCAAGGAAGTCACCGTCCCGCCCAAGGCGCGGCAGGCCCCGGTGCGGGACCCCGCCGCGGGCTGGAAGGAGGACGAAGGCCACCACACCCGCCAGGCCCTCCACAACGCGGAGGCGCTGCACGACACCGGAGCCGCGGCCACCCAACTGCTCCCCACCGCGGGAGGGGCGGCCGAGGACGCGGACGCCACCCGGCTGCTGCGCGGCGCGCAGACGGCCCAGGCGGGGGAGAGCACGGACGCGACCCAGGTGCTGCGCAGCGTGGACGCCACGCGGATACCGCGCCACGACGACGCCACGCGGGTGCTGGGCACCGTCAGGCGCCCGGCGGACGGTGCGGGCGCGGTGGACGGCGAGGAGGTTCCCGGTGACGGGGAGTTCACCGAGGCCACCACGCACGGCACCAAGTGGCGCGGCTGGCGGCGTACGCTGCTGCCCGCCGCCGTGGTGTTCGTGATCGCGATCGGTGGCATCACGCTGTACGAGGCGGTATCCGGCCACAGCGTCTCCGGCGGGAAGGGCACCTCCCTCAGCGATGTGTTCCGGCCGGACCACGGCTCCTCCACCGGCGACACCCCCAAGGCTCCTGGGGCCGGTACGGATCAGGACGGGGCGGGGAACAGCGAGAGCCCGAGCCCCACTCCGGAGAGCTCCCAGCAGTCCCCAGAGCAGGGCGACCGCGACAGCGGCGAGAGCGGGAAGACCGGCTCCACGGACACCGACGGCACATCCAGCCCGACGCCGGACCCGTCCCACTCCCCGTCGGACGGGACGGAGAGCTCGGGGGACGGCTCGAGCAGCGACCCCGGCTCCGGCGACACCAGCGGCTCGGACAGCGGGCAGGACGGCGACGGAACGGGTTCCGGACAGAGCGACGGAACAGGCAGCGGCTCCCAGCTCCCCCAGGGACAGCAGCCCGGACTCTCCTCGCAGGGCTAGTCCGCTTCCGCGCGCCGCACACGGGCCGCGCCGCACGTCTGCACAGACGGTGGTGCGGCCCGTTCCGTACGCCCGGGGCCGCCCTCGTACGCCCGGGGGCGGCCCCGGGCGTACGAGGTCAGTCGCCCAGCACGCGCCGCAGATAGTCGTTGCCGAAGACCCTGTCCGGGTCCAGGCGGTCGCGCAGGGCCGTGAACTCCCCGAACCTGGGATACACCCGCGCGAGGTACTCGGCGTCCCTGCTGTGCAGCTTTCCCCAGTGGGGGCGGCCGGCGTGTGCCGTCATGATCCGTTCGACCGCGCTGAAGTAACCCTGGTGGGGCGTGCCCCGGTACAGGTGGACCGCCACGTACGCCGTCTCGCGCCCGCTCGCCGTCGACAGCGGGATGTCGTCCGCCGGCGCCGTACGCACCTCGACGGGAAAGCTCACCCGGAAGTCCGACCGCTCCACCAGCGCCTTCAGCTCCCGCAGCGCCTCCACCAGCGCGGCACGCGGAATCGCGTACTCCATCTCCACGAAGCGCACCCTGCGCGGGCTGGTGAAGACCTTGTAAGGGATGTCGGTGTAGCTGCGTGCTGACAAGGCGCGGCTGGAGACGCGGGCGACACCGGGAACGGTCGCGGGCACCGCCTTGCCCAGGGCGCAGGCCGCCCGGAAGACCCCGTTGGAGAGCAGCTCGTCGTCCACCCAGCCGCGCACCCGGGGGAGCGGGGCCGCGGGGCCCGCGCTGCGGTTGTTGCGCTTGGTGTTGCAGCGATCGGTGTGCGGGAACCAGTAGAACTCGAAGTGTTCGTTCTCTGCGACCAGTTGCTCGAACTCATCGACGACCCGGTCGAACGGCATCGGCTCCTCGCGGGCCGTGAGCAGAAACTCCGGCTCGACCCCGAAGGTGATCTCGCTGACGACACCCAGCGCCCCGAGCCCCACCCGGGCCGCTTCGAACAGCTCCCGCTCCTGCGGCGTCCCCTCCGGCGAGCAGCGCACCACCGAACCGTCGGCCAGCACCAGCTCCAGGCCCTTGATCTGGGCCGCTGTCGAGGCCGAGTCCCGGCCGGTTCCGTGGGTGCCGGTGCTGACGGCACCGGAGACCGTCTGCTCCATGATGTCGCCCATGTTCGTCAGCGACAGACCCCGCGCCGCCAGCGCGGCGTTCAGGTCCTTCAGCGGGGTGCCCGCTGCGACGGTGACCTCTCCCGCCGCCCGGTCCACGGCCCGTATCCCCCTCAGCCGTTCGGGACGTATCAGCACCCCGTCCGTGACGGCGGCGGCCGTGAACGAGTGACCGGTGCCCGCGGCCTTGACCCGCAGTCCGTCGGCGGCGGCGCGCCGCACCACCTCGGCAAGCGCCTCTGTGGTGGAGGGCGAGACCGTCCGCTGCGGCGCGGCCGTCACATTGCCCGCCCAGTTCCGCCATGTCGTTGCCCGGTCGTCCGCCGCCCGGCCGCCCGCCGCCCGTATGCCCGATCGCGCGCTCATCTGTGACCGTCCCTTCTCGCCGCGGCACCGGCCGGGGTTCGGCCGGCGGTGGCCGAGGGCCGCGCCACAACCGCCGACGCCCCCGCTCCGACGGGCCCCCACCAGTTGGAGAGGGATCTTACTCACGGGTCTCCTCCGGTCGCCCGGTCGGACACCGGCGCCCAGGAGCCGAGGGCGACGGCTTCCGCTGCGCACCGGATGGCAGGATCGAGACATGTCCGATGCGCTCCCCACCGAATCTTCCGGCTCCGAGCCGGACGCCTCTCCGGCGCCCTACGACGCACTCCTGCTGCTGTCCTTCGGCGGTCCCGAAGGACGCGAGGACGTCGTCCCGTTCCTGCAGAACGTCACCCGGGGACGAGGCATCCCCACCGAGCGGCTCGAAGAGGTGGGGCAGCACTACTACCTCTTCGACGGAATCAGCCCCATCAACGAGCAGAACCGGACGCTGCTGACTGCGCTCCGCGACGACTTCGCCGAGCACGGCCTCGACCTGCCGGTCTACTGGGGCAACCGCAACTGGACTCCGTATCTCACCGACGCGCTGCGCGAGATGGCGCGTGACGGACACCAGCGGGTCCTCGTACTGGCCACGAGCGCGTACGCGTCCTACTCGGGCTGCCGCCAGTACCGCGAGAACCTGGCCGAGTCGCTGGCCGCCCTCCGGGACGAGGGGCTGCGTCCGCCACGGGTGGACAAACTGCGGCACTACTTCAACCACCCGGGCTTCATCGAGCCCGTCGTGGACGGCGTACTCGCCTGTCTGGAGGACCTCCCGGCGCAGGTGCGCGAGGGGGCCCACCTCGCCTTCACCACCCACTCCATCCCCGTCGCCGCGGCCGACACCTCGGGCCCGGTCGAGGCACACGGCGAAGGCGGCGCCTATGTGGCACAACACCGCGACGTGGCAGCGCTGATCACCGAGGCCGTCCGGGAGCGCACCGGAAGGCAGCACCCCTTCAGCCTCGTCTACCAGTCGCGCAGCGGCTCGCCGTCGGTCCCGTGGCTGGAGCCGGACATCTGCGACCACCTGGAGGAGCTGCACGGGCAGGGGGTGCCGGGCGTGGTCATGGTGCCGATCGGGTTCGTCTCCGACCATATGGAGGTCCGCTACGACCTGGACACCGAAGCCATGGCCAAGGCCGCCGAGCTGGGGCTGCCGGCGCGCCGTTCGCCCACCGTCGGCGCCGACCCCCGATTCGCAGCGGCGGTTCGGGACCTGGTGCTGGAGAGAGCCGCGAGTGAGCGGGGCGAGCAGCCCGCACGGTGCGCGCTGGGCGCACTGGGCCCGAGCCACGATGTGTGCCCCGTCGGCTGCTGTCCGGCGCGGACACCCAAGCCGGCGGCGGCCGGCGCCGACGCTCCGGCCCTGTGAGGACGCTCGGGGCCTGTGAGGACGCTCTGGCCCTGGGAGGCCGTGCACCGTCCAACGACACACACATACACCCGCACACACGTACCGACTGGAGCAGCGACAAAAGTGACTGACACCTCGCGGTCCGACACCTCGCAGTCCGCGTCCGAGCCCGCCGACGACGCGCTCAAGGCCGAACTGCTCACCCTCGCCCAGGAGGCCGCGACCCGCGCGGGCGCCCTGCTGCGGGACGGCCGCCCCGCCGACCTGGGCGTCGCCGCGACCAAGACCAGCCCCATCGACGTGGTCACCGAGATGGACCTGGCCTCCGAGAAGCTGATCACCGGCTTCCTCACCGAGCACCGCCCGCACGACGGCTTCCTCGGCGAGGAGGGCGCCTCCAGTACCGGCAGCTCCGGAGTCCGCTGGGTGATCGACCCGGTCGACGGCACCGTCAACTACCTGTATGGACGCCCCGACTGGGCCGTCTCCATCGCCGCCGAGTTCCACGGCGAGCGCGTTGTCGGCGTCGTGGCGGCCCCGGTGCGCGGGGAGACCTGGCACGCGGTCAGCGGGCAGGGCGCCTTCCTGGACGGGCACCGGCTGCGGTGCCGCCCCTCGCCGCCGCTGGAGCAGGCGCTGATCGGCACCGGCTTCGGATACGTCACCGAGCGGCGGGTCGCGCAGGCAGCCGTTGCCCAGGAGCTCGTTCCCAGGGTGCGGGACATCCGCCGGGGCGGCTCGGCCGCCATCGACCTGTGCGATGTGGCCACCGGACGACTCGACGGCTTCTACGAGCGCGGCCTCAACCCCTGGGACCTCGCCGCGGGGGAGCTCATCGCACGGGAGGCGGGCGCCGTCACAGGCGGCCGGCCCGGTACGCCCGCCGACGGTGACCTCACCATCGCCGCCTCGCCCGGCGTCTTCGACGCCCTCCAGCCGCTGCTGGAACGGCTGGGCGCCTGGCACGACTAGTAGGGCGCGCCTCTGGAGGCAAGAACGCGCCCCTGACGGGGTACAAAAAGGTGCGGCCCCCGGGTCGGGGGCCGCACCGTCGGTTGTGCGAAGCGCGCCGTCAGGCGACCTGTACGCCGTGTTCGGCGGCGAGACGGCGGAGGTCTTCCAGTTCCGACTGCTCGACGTCCACGAGGAAGTCGTCGCCCGATTCACGTGCGCGGTGCAGGTCGGACTCGGTGGTCCGTATACGCTGCAGGATGCCTGCGGTGAATGCGTCCATGGTGTGCCCCCTCGTCGCGGGTCGGTGGCACGGGGTGTGCCGAGGGATTGTGGTGCTTCCCCGATCACGGCGTGGTCCCCGGACTCGCGTCAGCGATACGTCGTGGCACGCTGCGCACAGGGCGTGATCGTGGGTGGTGCTCAGGTCCTCCCCAACGGGAACCTCAGAGAAACCTCAAGCGCCCTGAAAAAGTGCCACGGTCCCGTGCCGGAGTCCCTCCCCACCCTCTCACCTCGGCTCTTACCGCCGATTTACCGGGGGTCGAGGCACGATGGAGAGCAACGATCCCCCTTGCGTGTCCAGGGGAGTCCATCCGTACCCAGGGAAGGAAAAGCGCCGTGCGCGTACTCGTCGTCGAGGACGAGCAGCTGCTCGCCGATGCCGTGGCGACGGGCCTCCGCAGGGAGGCCATGGCCGTCGATGTGGTCTACGACGGCGCGGCAGCGCAGGAGCGCATCGACGTCAACGACTACGACGTGGTCGTACTCGACCGCGACTTGCCGGTCGTCCACGGTGACGACGTCTGCCGGCGGATCGTCCAGCTCGGTCTGCCCACCCGGGTGCTGATGCTCACCGCCTCGGGGGACGTCAGCGACCGGGTGGAGGGCCTGGAGCTGGGCGCCGACGACTACCTGCCCAAGCCCTTCGCCTTCTCGGAACTGACGGCCCGGGTGCGCGCGCTGGGACGGCGCACCACCACGGCGCTGCCGCCGGTGCTGGAGCGGGCCGGTATCCGGCTCGACCCCGGCCGCCGTGAGGTCTTCAGGGACGGCCGGGAGATCCAGCTGGCGCCCAAGGAGTTCGCCGTACTGGAGGTGCTGATGCGCGGGGAGGGAACCGTCGTCTCCGCGGAGCAGCTGCTGGAGAAGGCGTGGGACGAGAACACCGACCCGTTCACCAATGTGGTGCGCGTGACGGTGATGACGCTGCGCCGCAAGCTCGGTGAGCCGCCGGTGATCGTGACCGTGCCCGGCGCTGGGTACCGGATCTGACGCCGATGGCTTCCTCATCCTCCCCCACGGGGGCCGGCCCGGGCGCGGGCGGCAGCGGCGGCCCGGGCCACGGTCAGATGCCGTCGGCCCCGCCCAAGCCGAGCTGGGACCCGCGCGAGACACCGCGCTCCTCGCCCTGGCTGCGGCCCACCATCCGGATAAGGCTCACGCTGCTGTACGGCGGTATGTTCCTGATCGCGGGCATGCTGCTGCTGACGATCATCTATCTGCTGGCGGCACAGGCTCTGGACGACGCCAGCCAGCTTCCGTTCCGCATCCTCAACGGAAACGCGCAGCCGACCTCGGACCGCTGTCCGGGGCTGACGGGGACGCTGCCCAGCGATGTGTTCATGCAGCGTCTGTCGGCGTGCGCGGAGGCGCAGCGCAGGATGGCGCTCGACGGGCTGCTGCGCCGCTCGCTGCTGGCCCTGCTCGGGCTGGCCGTGGCCGCTTTCGCCTTCGGCTATGTGATGGCCGGCCGGGTGCTCTCACCGCTGGGCCGTATCACTCGTACGGCTCGACAGGTGGCCGGCTCCGATCTGCACAAGCGGATCGAGCTGGAGGGTCCGGACGACGAGCTCAAGGAGCTGGCGGACACCTTCGACGAGATGCTGGACCGCCTGGAGCGCGCCTTCACCGCCCAGCAGCGTTTCGTCGGCAACGCCTCGCACGAGCTGCGCACCCCGCTGGCGATCAACCGCACGCTGCTGGAGGTGCAGCTCGCCGACCCGGACGCCTCGCCTGAGCTGCAGCAACTGGCCAAGACGCTGCTGGCCACCAACGAGCGCAGTGAGCAGCTCGTGGAGGGCCTGCTGCTGCTGGCGCGGAGCGAGAACGAGCTGGTGGACCGCAAGCCGGTGGACCTGGCAGAGGTGGCCTCGCAGGCGGTCGAACAGGCGCGTGGGGAGGCCGAAAGCAGGGGTGTCGAGTTGCGCGGAGTGCGGCAGCCCACATATGTCCAGGGCAACGGGGTACTCCTGGAGCGCGTCGCACTGAATCTGGTGCAGAATGCCGTGCGCTACAACGTGCGGGAAGGCGGCTGGGTGTCGGTCAGTACCGAGGCCCAGCCGGGGCAGGCGGTGCTGGTCGTCGAGAACACCGGGCCGGTGGTACCGGCCTATGAGGTGGACAACCTCTTCGAGCCGTTCCGGCGTCTTCGCACGGAGCGGACGGGCAGCGACAAGGGCGTCGGGCTCGGGTTGTCGATCGTGCGCTCGGTGGCGCGGGCGCACGGCGGCGCGGTCTCGGCCGTGCCGCGCGAGGACGGCGGTCTGGTTATGCGGGTGACGTTGCCGCTGTGAGAGGGCGCGGAAGCCGTGCGGGACCGCGGCGCTCGGTGAGGCCGTGGCAGGAGTGAGCGAGGGCGAGAGACATGGAGGTGACGAAGAGTGACTGAGAACAGCTCGACGTAGCCAGAATGTCGTTCGCTATATGCGGAATTCACGGCTTCGCACCGCCTACGGCCGAGCTGTGATCGATCACACATACGAATTTTCCAAGGGGTACGCACTGTGGCCACAGGACGGGAACAAATCCCGGAAAGTCCAGGTTTCCGCAGGTGGAGATCGTGGGCAGTACCCCGGATGGCGTGTGTGGAGCACAACCGGGGACCGTTTATGGTCCTCCTCGACAACCGACATGATCACCTCTTCAGGGGTGCGGTTGGGTGTCGATTGAGTAACAGACCTTGATGTGAGGCAAAATCTCCGCCTCAGGCCGGGCACAAGTCCGGCCTCTCACGCGTTACGTGCGCTGGAGACACCACAGACACCCAGAGGGGGAGAGCGACAATGGCTACGGATTACGACACTCCACGCAAGACCGACGAAGACGTCAACGAAGACAGCATCGAGGAGCTGAAGGCCCGGCGGAACGACAAGTCCGCGTCCAATGTCGACGTGGACGAGTTCGAGCAGGCCGAGGGTCTTGAGCTGCCCGGTGCCGACCTCTCCAACGAGGAGCTGTCGGTGAGGGTGCTGCCCCGCCAGGCGGACGAGTTCACCTGCATGAGCTGCTTCCTGGTGCACCACCGCTCGCAGCTCGCCGCGGAGAAGGACGGTCAGCCGATCTGCCGCGACTGCGCGGCCTGACGAGCGGACCGACTGCTCGTGGCGGTCGAAGGCGCACGTGACGACGAGCGAGGTCCTCATGACCGGTCGGCCTCGCTCGTGCCGTACCAGGGCGGCCCCGAGCCGCACACGGGCGGCACAGCACTGACCACGCTGCCCGGAGGCGACCGGAACGGGAGCGGGGGCGAAGACCGGCGCGGCAGGGTGGGCCTGTGGCGTGCCGGGGGGCGCCGTGCCCGGGTCTTTCTGCACGTCGTCGCCGAGCGCATCATCGAGACCGCGCCGCGTGTGCCGGTGCGGGATCTGGAGACACTCCACACGCAGTTCCCGGGGCTTGGCACCGAGGAGCTGGCCGACAAACTGGTCGCGGGAGCCACCAAAGGCTCCGCGACCGTGGGCGCCGGAGTCGGCGCCGCCGCCATGCTGCCGGTGCCGCCCGCCATGCCGGCCGAGCTGGCCGCCGAGATCGTCGGCGTCGCCGGCGTCGAGCTCAAGCTGATCGCCGAGCTCCACGAGGTCTACGGCCGCCGCGCGCCCGGCAACGCCCGCGAGCGTGCCACCGCCTACCTGGGGTCCTGGGCCTCCGAGCGGGGCATCGAGCTCACCCGGCCCGCCACTGTGAGCGTGGCGATGGGCGGGGAGCTCCGCAACCGTCTGCGGCAGCAGATCACCAAGCGCACGCTGCGCAATCTGCCGAACCTCACGCCGTTCCTGATAGGAGCCGCCGTCGGCGCCTTCGCCAATCACCGGGAGACCGCGAAGCTCGCCGAACGCATCCGCGCCGACCTGCGGACCGGCCCGCCTCCAGGACCCTAGGCCCCCGGGACGGCCCCAGGGCTAGGACGCGGAAGCCTCACGGGCGGCGCGCAGCGCCGCGGCCAGCCGCTCCGGGTGCCGGGTGGAGACGTAGACGTACGGTGTCGGGTCACCGGGGTCGGTCACCGGTATCCGCACCGCCGTCGGGACGTAGCCGCGCAGCACCATGTGCGCGCGGGTGTCCGCCTTGTACGTACGCCACGCGCGCGCCTCCTGAGCGTCCAGCGGCTCGGCCTCGCCCAGCGCCGAGACGGGGATACGCGCCTCACCCGCGACCAGCGAGCCCGCCACCACACGCACCCGGACGCCGCCGTACGCGCTCACACACACCGCCGCCAGCGCGGTACCGCCCACCAGCCCGCACAGCAGCGGCAGCGGGCCGAAGGGGAACAGCACCAGTGCGCACGCCACACCGAGACCGGCGGCGATCAGCCACCAGGACCGGGGAGCGGTCAGGCGTTCGTCGTAGGGCGGGGGCGCGGAAACCATGCGTCCAGCTTGGCACGGCGCCGCTTCGCAGCCCGCACGGCGGTAAGGTCTGCACCCGTGAGTGCAGTCAATCCCCCCGGTCCCCCGAAGTCCTCGCTGGTGCCGCCGCCCGACGCCGTCCCTCCGGTCCGCCATCCCGAGGCTCCCGCGCCCGGCGAGCCGCTGGGCGCCCACTACGAGATGTGCTTCGGCTGCGGCGGGGGACAGCCGCACGGTCTGCACTTGGCGGCGCGGGCCGGTGAAGGCGTCAGCGTCACAGCGGAGTTCACCGTGCAGCCCGCCCACCAGGGTGCTCCCGGGCTCGCGCACGGCGGGGTGCTGACCACCGCGCTGGACGAGACGTTGGGCTCGCTGGGCTGGCTGATGCATGTGATCGCCGTGACGGGCCGGCTGGAGACCGACTTCCTGCAACCCGTCCCGCTGGACACGCTGCTGCACATCGAGGCGCATGTCACCGCGGTGCACGGGCGCAAGATCTACTCCACGGCCACCGGCAGGATCGGCGGTCCCGACGGGCCGGTTGCCGTGCGTGCCGACGCCCTCTTCATCGAGGTGAAGGTCGAGCACTTCATCGAGAACGGCCGTGAGGAGGAGATCCGCGCGGCCATGGACGACCCCGACCAGATCAGGCGCGCACGTGCCTTCGAGGTGAACCCGTGAACGAGAGCGTCGAGGTACTGCTGCGCCGCGTCGACCCCGAGGTGCCGGTGCCCTCCTACCAGCACCCCGGCGACGCCGGCTGTGATCTGGTGACCACCCGGAGCGCACAGCTGGCACCGGGGGAGCGGGCCGTGCTGCCGACCGGGGTCTCCATCGCCCTCCCGGACGGCTACGCCGCGTTCGTTCACCCGCGTTCCGGTCTCGCGGCCCGCTGCGGCGTCTCGCTGGTGAATGCACCGGGAACGGTGGATGCCGGGTACCGTGGTGAGATCAAGGTGATCGTGGCCAATCTGGATCCGCGCGAGGCTGTGCGGTTCGAGCGGTTCGACCGTATCGCCCAACTTGTCGTCCAGCAGGTGGAGAAGGTGCGTTTCCGCGAGGTTGAGGAGCTGCCCGGCTCGGCACGGGACACGGGTGGATTCGGCTCCACGGGCGGTCACGCGGCAGCCGGCCCGGCCCAGCGGACAGCCTCCGCCGACGAGCCGGGCGCCACCCGGCAGACAGCCGCACAGCAGAAGGATTACGTTGCGGTCGGTGCCGATCGAGCTTCCGACCTGAGAGGACAGTGACGTGTTCGGACGTCGTCGCAAGAAGAGCGAAACGCCCCAGAAGGGCACCTCGGACGAGTTCGAGACGGAACAGGACGGCCAGGACGAGCCGCAGGACAGTGTGGAAGCCGACTCCGGTGACATGGCCGAGACCGGCGAGACCCGCGTCAAGCTGCCTCCGGCGCCCCGGCCGGACGGCCCCTGGGACATCGAAGAGGTCACCGAGCCCGCCTCCGGACGGGTCGATCTGGGCGGCCTGTTCATCCCCGGCGTCGAGGGAATGGAGCTGCGGGTCGAGGTCGCGGGCGACGCGATCGTCGCGGCGACCGTCGTGCTCCAGGACAGCGCCGTCCAGCTCCAGGGCTTCGCCGCGCCCAAGCGCGAGGGCATCTGGGACGAGGTGCGCGAGGAGATCGCCTCCGGCATCACCCAGCAGGGCGGCGTCATCGACGAGGTCGAGGGCCCCCTCGGCTGGGAGCTGCGGGCCCAGGTGCCGGTGCAGCTGCCCGACGGCACCGGCGGCGTCCAGGTCGTACGGTTCGTCGGCGTGGACGGCCCGCGGTGGTTCCTGCGGGGTGTGATCTCGGGCCAGGGCGCGGTGCAGCCGCAGGCCGCGGGGGTGCTGGAGCAGATCTTCCGGGACACGGTCGTGGTGCGCGGCGACGGGCCGATGGCTCCGCGTGACCCCATCGTCCTCAAGCTGCCGGAGGACGCGCAGATGGTGCCGGACGGTGTGCAGCAGGAGACGGTCGAGGAGGGCTCCCGGTTCGCGGGCGGCCTGGACAAGCTCCAGCGCGGACCGGAGATCTCCGAGGTCCGGTAGCGCGCTGCGCACCCGCTGCGGCGCACAGACCATCGGCGGCCGGGTCCTGTCACGGGCCCGGCCGCCGTCGCGCTCCTGCTCCGCCTCCGGCCTGGTCGGACCGCCGCCGTCCGAGATCCATACGGAACTCTGACGTCCCCGCTGCCCTTCGGCGGCCGGTCGCGCCCCGGGAGCGGTGACAATGGGAGGCATGTCGTCTGGAGCACAACCGCGGCGGGGCCGACTGCGGGTCTTCCTCGGCGCTGCGCCCGGCGTCGGCAAGACGTACGCCGTACTGTCCGAGGCGCACCGCCGGGTGGAGCGGGGCACCGACGTGGTGGTCGGGTTCGTCGAGCACCACGACCGGCCGCGTACCGAGGTGCTGCTGCACGGGCTCGAACAGATCCCGCGCCGGGAGATCACCTACCGCGGTGCCGTGCTCACCGAGATGGACTCCGACGCGGTGCTCGCACGCCGCCCCGCCGTGGCCGTCGTGGACGAGCTGGCCCACACCAATGTGCCCGGCTCGCGGAACGCCAAGCGCTGGCAGGACGTGGAGGAGCTGCTGGCGGCCGGGATCGACGTCGTCTCCACCGTCAACATCCAGCATCTGGAGTCGCTCGGTGACGTGGTCGAGTCGATCACCGGCGTACGGCAGCGCGAGACCGTGCCGGACGAGGTGGTGCGGCGAGCCGACCAGATCGAGCTGGTCGACATGTCGCCGCAGTCGCTGCGCCGCCGGATGGCGCACGGCAACATCTACGCGCCGGACAAGGTCGACGCCGCGCTCTCCAACTACTTCCGCCCCGGCAACCTGACGGCCCTGCGCGAGCTCGCACTGCTGTGGACGGCCGACCGGGTCGACGAATACCTCCAGCAGTACCGCTCCGAGCACCGCATACGTTCCACCTGGCAGGCCCGCGAGCGGATCGTCGTCGGCCTCACCGGCGGGCCCGAAGGGCGCACCCTCATCCGCCGCGCCTCCCGGATGGCGGCCAAGGGCTCGGGCAGCGAGCTCCTGGCCGTCCACATCTCCCGGGCCGACGGCCTCACCTCGGCCTCCCCGAAGGAACTCGCCGGCCAGCGCACCCTCGTCGAGGACCTGGGCGGCACCTACCACCACGTCATCGGGGACGACGTTCCCCAGGCGCTGCTGGAGTTCGCGCGCGGCGTCAACGCCACGCAGATCGTGCTCGGCTCCTCGCGCCGCAAGACGTGGCAGTACATCTTCGGCCCCGGGGTCGGCGCCACCGTGGCCCGGGACTCGGGCCCGGACCTGGACGTGCACATCGTCACCCATGAGGAGGTCGCCAAGGGCCGCGGCCTGCCCGGGGCGCGCACCGCCCGGCTGGGTACGGGACGCGTCGGCGCCGGCTGGCTGACCGCCTTCGCGGCCCCCTCGCTGCTGACGTTCCTGATGCTGGCCGGTGACCCCGGCATCGGCTTCACCAACGACGTCCTGCTCTTCCTGGTGCTGACCGTGGCCGCCGGACTGGTGGGCGGGCTGCTGCCCGCGCTGGCCTCGGCCGCCGTGTGCTCGGCGCTGATGAACTACTACTTCACCGAACCCGTCCGCACCTGGACCATCAGCGACGGCCGCAACATCGTCTCGCTCGCCGTCTTCTTCGCCGTGGCCGTCGCTGTCGCATCGGTCGTCGACCTGGCGGCCCGCCGCACTCAGCAGGCGGCCAGGTTGCGCGCCGAATCGGAGATCCTCTCCACCCTGGCCGGCAGCGTGCTGCGTGGCGAGAGCCGCCATGGCACCGGCACTCCCGGCGCCTGGCCCAGCCTGGACGCGCTGCTGGAGCGGGTGCGCGAGACCTTCGCCATGGACTGTGTGGCGCTGCTGGAGCGGGCCGACGAGCGGTCCGCCTGGACCTGCGCCGGCAGCGTCGGCACCACCGCGTCCGGCAGGCGGCCGGCCACCCCCGAGGACGGCGACACCGACATGCCCGTCGGCGACAACATGATGCTGGTGCTCTCCGGGCGGGTACTGCCCGCCGAGGACCGCCGGGTGCTCGCCGCCTTCGCCGCGCAGGCCGTCGGAGCGCTGGACCGGCAGCGCCTGCTGGGCGAGGCCGAACAGGCCCGCGAGCTGGCCGAGGGCAACCGCATCCGCACCGCGCTGCTGGCCGCGGTCTCGCACGATCTGCGCACCCCGCTGGCCGCCATCAAGGCGTCCGTCTCCTCGCTGCGCTCGGGCGATGTCGAGTGGTCGGCGGAGGACGAGGCGGAGCTGCTGCGGGCCATCGAGGAGGGCGCGGACAAGCTGGACAACCTCGTGGGCAACCTGCTGGACATGTCCAGGCTGCAGACCGGCACCGTCAAGCCGCACATCAAGGACATCAGCCTGGAAGAGGTCGTGCCCAAGGCGCTGGGTGGAGTGCCCGACGGCAGTGTGCGGCTGGCCGTCGCCGAGGCGCTGCCGCTGATCGCCGTCGACCCCGGGCTGCTGGAGCGGACCGTCGCCAACCTGGTGGAGAACGCGGTCAAGTACAGCCCGGAGGGCAAGAAGGTGCTGGTGCGGGCGAGCGCGCTGGCCGACCGGGTCGAGGTCCGCGTCACCGACCGCGGTCCCGGTGTGCCCGACAGCGACAAGGACCGCATCTTCGAGCCCTTCCAGCGCTACGGCGACGCCCCCGGTGGCGCCGGCGTCGGGCTCGGCCTCGCCGTCGCCCGCGGCTTCGCCGAGGCGATGGGCGGCACCCTGGAGGCCGAGGACACCCCGGGCGGCGGGATGACCATGGTGCTCACCCTGTGCGCGGCGCACGGCCGCGGGCCCGTACGCGCCCGCCCGTCCGCACGGACCGGCGCACAGGCCCCGCCGCAGCCGGGCTCCCCGCAGTCGGGCCCGCCCCGGCCCGTGCCGCGTCCCCAGCCGCAGCGCTCCGGCGCCTGAGCGGCCACAACGGAATCGAGAGGAAACCAGCATGCACCGGGTGCTCGTGGTCGACGACGAACCGCAGATCGTCCGCGCCCTCGTGATCAACCTCAAGGCACGCAAGTACGAGGTGGAGGCCGCGCACGACGGCGCGACCGCGCTGCGCCTCGCCGCCGACCGGCACCCCGACGCCATCGTCCTGGACCTCGGCCTGCCCGACATGGACGGCGTGGACGTCATCCGCGGCATCCGCGGCTGGACCCGGATACCGATCCTGGTGCTCTCCGCGCGGCAGACCTCGGACGAGAAGGTCGAGGCGCTGGACGCGGGGGCCGACGACTACGTCACCAAGCCGTTCGGCATGGACGAACTGCTCGCGCGGCTGCGCGCGGCTGTCCGGCGCGCCGAGCCCCCGGCGGGGATGCCGGACGGTGCGGGCGTCATCGAGACCGACTCCTTCACCGTCGACCTGGCGGCGAAGAAGGTCCACCGCGACGGCGGCGACGTACGGCTGACCCCCACCGAGTGGCACCTGCTGGAGGTCCTGGTGCGCAACCCCGGACGGCTGGTGAGCCAGAAGCAGCTCCTGAAGGAGGTCTGGGGGCCCTCGTACGGCACCGAGACCAACTATCTGCGCGTCTACATGGCCCAGCTCCGCCGCAAACTGGAAGCCGACCCCGCACACCCCCGGCACTTCGTTACGGAGGCGGGGATGGGGTATCGGTTCGAGAGGTGAGGATGGTGGGGTTCCGGCCGGGGGTCCGGGGGTTGTCCCCCCGGGGGATGCAGCGTGACGGAGGCGGGGATGGGGTATCGGTTCGAGAGGTGAGGATGGCGGGGGTTCCGGTGGCCGGATTGCCCCGGACGAGTGGGGCACCTGCAGGGGAGACTGCCCGCCGTCCGGCGGTACCCTGGCGGTTATGACTGGCGCCACCCGAGAGCAGCGGGGCACGGGAAGGGGGCGGTTCCGGAGGTTCCTGGAACGGCTCTCCTCCTCGGAGGAGGACCTGCGCTCGGCCGAGCTGCGTGAGGAATCCGAGGACACGGGCTGTGCCCGCATCTCCGAATGCACCGACCGCGAGATGGTGCGGGTAACGGGTACGCTGCGCACCGTGACCCTGCGGCCACGCGCCGGAGTGCCCACCCTGGAGGCCGAACTGTTCGACGGCTCGGCCTCGCTGGATGTCGTCTGGCTGGGCCGCCGCTCCATCGCGGGGATCGAGCCGGGCCGCAAGCTGATCGCCTGGGGGCGGATCACCGTCAACCACGGCCGTCCTGTGTTGTTCAACCCCAAATACGAGCTGCGACCCCTCGGACAGGAGTAGCGGGTGACCTCTCCCGACAAGCGGACGACCGAAGCGGATGAGCCGGCCGGTCGGCCGGCCGGTGAGACCGGATCGCACGCGGTGACGGAAGCCGCGCTGTTCGAGGCGTTCGGCGGCGTGCGGGGCCTGGTCGAGACGACCGTGCCCGGTCTGCTGTTCATCGCGATGTACACGGTGAACAAGGACATCCACCTCGCCGCCATCACCGCGCTGGTGATCTCCGGTGTGATGGTCGTCGTCCGGCTGCTGCGCAAGGACACCGTCAAGCACGCGTTCAGCGGGATCTTCGGCGTCGGCTTCGGTGTGCTCTTCGCGATGATGACCGGGAACGCCAAGGACTTCTATCTGCCCGGCATGCTCTACACGCTCGGGCTGGCGCTCGCCTACATCGTCACCTCGCTGGCAGGCGTTCCCCTGCTCGGGCTGGTGCTCGGCCCGGTGTTCAAGGAGAACCTGTCCTGGCGCAAGCGCAACCCCGGCCGTAAGAAGGCGTACACCAAGGCGAGTTACGCCTGGGGGTTCATCCTGCTCGGCAAGTCCGCCGTGCTCTTTCCGCTGTACTTCTGGGGCGACACCACACAGTTCGGCTGGGTGACGGTCATCCTGAAGATCCCGCCGTTCCTGCTGGCGGTCTACCTCACCTGGATCTTCCTGGCCAAGGCGCCGCCGCCGATCAACGTCATCGCGGAGATGGAAGCCGAGGAAGAGGCCGCCAAGGCTGAGAAGGCGGCAGCGAAGGCCACCAATTCCTGAGACGGCTCCGGACGGGTGGACCGCGAGGGCGGGCTGAGCGCTTGCGCTAAGAGCGCTTGCGGCGCGGCGAGTGTGTCCGCCGGTTCCGCACCGGCCGCGGCCGCTACCCTCGGCGGGACGGAGGCGATGCGGCATGGAAGAGTCCACCCGATCCGAGCAGCCCGCCCACCGAGTGCCCCGCAGAGCCGTACTACGCACCGCGCTGGCGGCCGGCACCGGCGGCTTCCTCGCCGCCGCCTGCGGGCCCGGTGGCGACGACGACGCGTCCCCGTTCACCGGTGAGCGGCGCACGGGCGAGCACGTACTGGCCGTGAAGGTCGACAACGTGGCCGCGGCGCGCCCGCAGACCGGGCTCCAGCACGCCGACATCGTCTACACCGAGCAGGTCGAGGCGGGCCTCAGCCGCATAGTCGCCGTCTTCGCCTCCGACATCCCTGCCACAGTCGGGCCCGTCCGCAGCGCCCGCGAGTCCGACATCGAACTGCTGCGTCAGTTCGACCGGCCCGCGCTGGCCTTCTCCGGCGTACAGGGGAAGCTCCTGCCCACCCTGGAGGCGGCACCGGTGCTCCTGCTGTCACCCGGCGAGCTGAGCGACGGCTACGAGCGCGACCCCGGCCGCCGCGCCCCGCACAACCTCTACCTCAAGGCCCGCCGTGCCGAGCGGGCCGCCGACGACGCCTCCGCGCCCCGCGACATCGGCTTCCGGTTCGGCGCCGCGCCCAAGGGCGGCAGGGCCACGGACCAGGAGACCGTCCGCTACCCCGCGGCCCGCACCACCTTCACCTGGTCCGCCGACCGCCGCCGCTGGCTGGTGGCGATGGACGGCGCCCCGGCACGCTCGCGCGGCGAAGGACGGCTCGCGCCCGCCACCGTAGTGATCCAGTACGTGACCGTGCGCTCCTCCCGCTTCCACGACAGCTCCGGCAGCGTCACCCCGTACACCGAGACGGTGGGCTCGGGCGACGCGCTGGTGCTGCGGGACGGCAAGGAGTACGAGGCGCGCTGGTCCCGGCCCTCGGCGAACGGCGGCACCACCTTCACCGAGGCGGAAGGAGGACGCCGCCTGCGCTTCGCGCGCGGCCAGGTGTGGATCGCGCTGGTGGAGCGGAAGGGCTGAAGCCGGGAGGGAGAGGAGGGGCAGGCTGTCAGCGTGCCGAGAGCAGTTCCTCCAACTGTTCCTCGCGTGCGGGTGCTGCGACGAACAGCAGTTCGTCGCCCGCCTCAAGGACGTCGTCCGTGTCCGGTGTCAGCACCCGGGAGCCCCGGATGATCGTCACCAGCGAGGTGTCCTCCGGCCAGCTCACATCGCCCACCCGGGTGCCGGCCAGGGGTGACTCCGGAGGCAGCGTCAACTCGACGAGGTTCGCGTCACCCTGCGAGAAGCGCAGCAGCCGCACCAGGTCGCCGACGCTGACCGCCTCCTCGACCAGCGCCGACATCAGGCGCGGCGTCGAGACGGCGACATCCACGCCCCACGACTCGTTGAACAGCCACTCGTTCTTCGGGTTGTTGACCCGGGCCACGACCCGCGGCACCCCGTACTCCGTCTTGGCCAGCAGGGAGACCACCAGGTTGACCTTGTCGTCACCCGTCGCGGCGATCACCACATGGCAGCGCTCCAGCGCCGCCTCGTCGAGCGAGGTGATCTCGCACGCGTCCGCCAGCAGCCACTCCGCCTGCGGCACCCGCTCGACCGAGATGGCCGTCGGCGCCTTGTCGATGAGCAGCACCTCGTGCCCGTTCTCCAGCAGTTCGCCCGCGATGGAGCGACCCACGGCGCCCGCTCCGGCAATAGCGACCCTCACGACTCCGGCCCCCCAGTGAAAACTTCCTCGACCCGTGCGACCTCGTCGCAGCGCATCATCACATGCACCAGGTCGCCTTCCTGGAGGACTGTTTGGGACGTGGGCAGTATGGCCTCGCCCAGCCGGGTGAGGAAGGCGATGCGCACACCCGCCTCCTCCTGGAGCCTGCTGACGCGCTCGCCGACCCACGCGGTGGAGGTGTGCACCTCAGCGAGCTGCACCGTGCCGCTCGGGTCGCGCCACAGCGGCTCGGAGCCGGACGGCAGCAGCCTGCGCAGCATCTGGTCGGCGGTCCAGCGGACGGTCGCCACCGTGGGGATGCCCAGCCGCTGGTAGACCTCGGCGCGCCGCGGGTCGTAGATCCGCGCGGCCACGTGCGTTGTGCCGAACATCTCACGTGCCACCCGGGCCGCGATGATGTTGGAGTTGTCGCCGCTGCTGACCGCGGCGAACGCTCCCGCTTCCTCTATCCCGGCCTCGCGCAGGGTGTCCTGATCGAAGCCGATGCCTGTGACCCGGCGGCCGCCGAAGCCCGAGCCAAGGCGCCGGAATGCGGTGGGGTCACGGTCGATGACCGCGACCGTGTGGCCCTGTCGCTCCAGGGTCTGCGCGAGCTCCGCTCCTACTCGTCCGCAGCCCATGATCACAATGTGCAACGCCCGTCCCTTCGTCCCGTACAGCGGGCCGTCTCAGCATCGCACGACTGACCGCATACGATCCTCTGCGTGTCCAGGATGACCGACGTACCGAAACGACTTCTCCTCGGGAGGGCGCTCCGCAGCGACAGGCTCGGCGAGACGCTCCTGCCCAAGCGTCTCGCTCTCCCCGTCTTCGCCTCGGACCCGCTGTCCTCGGTCGCATACGCGCCGGGCGAGGTACTGCTGGTCCTCTCGGTGGCGGGGGTCTCCGCCTACAGCTTCAGCCCGTGGATCGCCGTCGCGGTCGTCGTGCTGATGTTCACCGTGGTGGCCTCCTACCGGCAGAATGTCCGGGCCTATCCGAGCGGCGGAGGCGACTACGAGGTCGCGACGACCAACCTCGGCCGGCGGGCGGGTCTCACCGTCGCCAGCGCGCTGCTGGTCGACTATGTGCTGACCGTGGCCGTCTCGATCTCCTCCGGAGTGGAGAACCTGGGTTCGGCCATCCCCTTCGTCGTCGAGCACAAGACGCTCTGCGCGGTCGTGGTGATCGTGCTGCTGACGCTGATGAACCTGCGGGGCGTACGGGAGTCGGGCAAGCTGTTCGCCGTACCGACCTACTGCTTCGTCGTCGGCGTCTTCGGACTGCTGGTCTGGGGGGTGGTGCGCGGGGTCATCCTGGGCGACGAGATGCGCGCCCCCACCGCCGACTACGAGATCCACACCGAGCAGTCGGGCATCGCGGGCTTCGCGCTGGCCTTCCTGCTGCTGCGCGCCTTCTCCTCCGGCTGTGCGGCGCTGACCGGCGTCGAGGCGATCAGCAACGGTGTGCCCGCCTTCCGCAAGCCCAAGCCGAAGAACGCGGCGACCACGCTGGCCATGATGGGGCTGATCGCGGTCACCATGTTCTGCGGCGTGATCGCGCTGGCGCTCGCCACCCATGTCCGGATGGCCGAGAACCCGGCCAAGGACCTGCTGATCGACGGCCACCCGGCGGGCGCCGACTACACCCAGAACCCGGTCATCTCGCAAGTGGCGGCGGCCGTGTTCGGTGACGGGACGTTCCCGTTCGTCTACCTGGCGGCGGCCACCGCGCTGGTGCTGTTCCTGGCCGCCAACACCGCCTACAACGGCTTCCCGCTGCTCGGCTCGATCCTGGCGCAGGACCGCTATCTGCCGCGTCAGCTGCACACCCGCGGCGACCGACTGGCCTTCTCCAACGGCATCGTGCTGCTGGCGGGCGCGGCGACGATACTCGTGGTGGTCTACGGAGCCGATTCCACCCGGCTGATCCAGCTGTACATCGTGGGCGTGTTCGTCTCCTTCACGCTCAGCCAGACCGGCATGGTCCGGCACTGGAACCGGCTGCTGACCACCGAAACCGACCGCGCCCGCCGCCGCCACATGTACCGCTCGCGGGCCATCAACACCTTTGGTGCCTTCTTCACCGGGCTGGTGCTCGTGGTGGTGCTGGTGACCAAGTTCTCCCACGGGGCCTGGGTCTCCCTGGTGGGCATGGCGCTGTTCTACGCCCTGATGACCGGCATCCGCCGGCACTACGACGGGGTCGCCGAGGAGCTCGCGGCGGAGGACCCGGGCGAGGCGAAGGTGCGCCCCTCGCGGGTGCACTCGTTCGTGCTCGTATCCAAGATCCACAAGCCGACGCTGCGGGCGCTGCGCTACGCCAAGCTGCTGCGTTCGGACACCCTCGAGGCCGTCACCGTCAACATGGACCAGGCGGAGACCGAGCAGCTGCGCAGAGAGTGGGACGAGAGCGGCATCGACATCCCGCTCACCATCCTCGACTCGCCCTACCGGGAGATCTCCCGACCCGTCATCGATTACGTGAAGCGGCTCCGCCAGGAGCAGCCCCGCGATGTGGTGAGCGTCTTCATCCCGGAGTACGTGGTCGGCCACTGGTACGAGCACCTGCTGCACAACCAGAGTGCGCTGCGGCTCAAGGGCCGGCTGCTGTTCACGCCCGGCGTCATGGTCACCTCTGTCCCCTACCAGCTCGAATCCTCCGAGGTGGCCAAGAAACGGGCCAGGCGGCGCGAACAGTGGAACGCACCGGGCTCTGTCCGCCGCGGTCCCGTCATCCAGCCGCGCAAATCCCAGAAGGACGGCAAGTCGCAGCGGGACGGCAAGGACGGCATGGACGGCAAGGGCAAGCAGGGGAAGGGCGGCAAAGGCCCCGGAAACGGACCGGGACCGACGGGCAGTCTGACCCGGCAGCGCGGGAAGTAGACTGGACGGCTGCGGCCACGTCAGCGGGCCGCCCCCCTCACGCCCCTCCCTCTCCGCACCTCTTTTCTTGGAGCCACTCACCGATGCCCGAAGCCAGCGCGTCCGCCAGCGACTCAGACCAGCTCGCTCCCTCCCTGGTGGGGGAGGAGTACGAGGTCGAGGTCGGCCCGGTGGCGCACGGCGGCCACTGCGTCGCCCGCACGGAGAGCGGCCAGGTGCTCTTCGTCCGGCACGCGCTGCCCGGCGAGCGGGTCGTCGCGCGGGTGACCGAGGGCCGTGCCGACTCCCGTTTCCTGCGGGCCGACGCCGTGCGGGTGCTGGAGGCATCCAAGGACCGTGTCGAGGCTCCCTGCCCCTTTTCGGGCCCCGGGCGCTGCGGCGGCTGCGACTGGCAGCACGTCAAGCCCGGAGCGCAGCGCCGCCTGAAGGCCGACGTGCTGACCGAACAGCTGCAGCGGCTGGCCGGTATGACCCCCGAGGACGTCTCCTGGGACGGTACCGTCGAGCCCGCACCCGGTGACAAGGTCGCCCCTGGCGAGGTGCCGGCCTGGCGCACCCGGATGCGCTACACCATCGACGGCGAGGGCCACGCCGGGCTGCTCAAGCACCGCTCGCACGAGGTCCAGCGCATCGACCACTGTCTGATCGCCGCGCCGGCCGTGGAAGAGTTGGGCATCGAGGAGCGCGAGTGGCCGCAGATCGCCACCGTCGACGCCATCGCCGCCACCGGCTCGGCCGACCGGCAGGTCGTCCTCACCCCGCGCCCCGGGGGCCGGCTCCCCATCGTGGAGCTGAACCGTGAGGTCTCCGTGCTCCGCGTCGGTGAGAAGGACCGTGCCGTACACCGCGTGCACGGCCGCGACTTCGTACGCGAGCGTGCCGACGGACGCACCTGGCGCGTGGGCGAGGGCGGCTTCTGGCAGGTGCACCCGCAGGCCGCCGACCTGCTCGTCGACGCCGTGATGCGCGGCCTGACCCCGCGCAAGGGCGAGACAGCGCTCGACCTGTACTGCGGCGTCGGCCTGTTCGCCGGAGCGCTGGCCGACCGCATCGGCGAGAAGGGCGCGGTGCTCGGCATCGAGGCGGGCAAGCGCGCGGTGGCCGACGCCCGTAAGAACCTCGCCGACTTCCCGCGCGTACGCGTCGAACACGGCAAGGTCGAAAAGGTCCTGCCCCGCACCGGCATCACCGAGGCCGACCTGGTCGTCCTCGACCCGCCCCGCACGGGCGCCGGCAAGCACCTCGTGGACCGCATCGCAGGGCTGGGCCCCCGCCGCATCGCCTATGTCGCCTGTGACCCGGCCGCCCTCGCCCGCGACCTCTCGTACTTCTCCACCGCGGGTTACCGCCCCCGCTTCCTCCGCGCCTTCGACCTCTTCCCGATGACGCAGCACATGGAGTGCGTGGCGATCCTGGAGCCGGCTGAGAAGGGCAGCTGATCCATTCACGCCCCGACCGTAGGCGTGGCTCAGAACTCCTCGGCGCTGCTCACGTGGCCCGGCCGCCTGTGGCGGGGCTGAATGTGATCTGCGTCTGCCTGCCGTCGTCCGGGTGCGTCAGGGCTGGCGCCCGGCCTGGTGGCCTTCTTGGTAGAAGGCGCGGACGGCGAAGCTGATCCACTCGGGGTTCTCCCAGGTGGCCCAGCGGGCCCGTACGTCCTTCTCCAGTGCTGCCGCCGCCTCATCGGCCGGTACGTCCCCCGCGCGCGGGTCGACGAATTCGACACCCTCCAGCTGCGCCGCGATGTGCGGGCCGAGGCCCCTGAACATGTCGAGGTAGCCGGCGCCCTTGCGGCGCAACTCGTCGCGCTGGCCGCGGTTGCAGACGAGGGTGCCGAACGCGTCGTCCGCGCCGTCGTCAGCGGCCTGGCGACGGAGACGGCGCCGCCCCTGCCGTGGCCGGCCCCGCGCTCGGCGCACACCGAGCACCTGGCCGCCGTACGCTTCGGTGCGGCCGCGCCTGGAGAGGTCAACGAACCCCGCTCAATTGACAGTTGAACGAATCTGTTCACGGGCGTGCGGGACTGGCAAGCTTGGCATGTCCCCGGCGAACCCCACCTGGCCGGGGCATCGGGCTCGTCCCCCTCGGAGGTTCCATGAGAATGTGCCGCCGCTTCGCTGTCCCGCTCACCGCCGCCGCTCTGGCGCTTCCCGCCGTACTCGTCCCGGCCGGCTCCGCTTCGGCAGCCCCCGCCGACAAACTGCAGGTCCTCAGCTCGTGGACGCAGACCAGCGCGTCGAGCTACAACGCCTGGTACGCCGCCCGGCAGAATCAGGGCGACTGGGCGGCGTACGGGTTCGACTGGTCGACGGACTACTGCAGTTCATCCCCCGACAACCCGTTCGGCTTCCCCTTCCAGAACGCCTGCGCCCGCCATGACTTCGGCTACCGCAACTACAAGGCGATCGGCGCCTTCTCCGCGAACAAGTCGCGTATCGACTCGGCGTTCTACGAAGACCTCAAGAGAGTGTGCAACCGGTACTCCGGGGCGACGAAAGCCGCCTGCAACTCGACGGCGTGGACCTACTATCACGCCGTCGATATTTTTGGCCTGAAGGGCGCTGACAAGGCAGCCTGACCGCGATGGAACTCCCCGGTTCGGCGGGGCTCGCCGTAGGGGCGCGGGGGAGCGTCCGGCCGACTGCCGGTAGGGCGGTGGCTGGGCGCGCAGTTCCCCGCGCCCCTTCGGGACGCATTCCTCTCTGAGAAGGCGCACTCACGTGCGGGTGAAGACCCAGGCACGGAAGAGGAGAAACCGCAGCACCGTGGCGGCGAGGTTGGCGCAGACGAGGACGGCCAACTCGGCGCTGTGCGGAGCACCGGCCGCGGCAGTGTCCAGCGCGGCGAGCGAGCCACTGGTCAGTGCCAGACCGACGCCGAACACGAGCAGCCCCTGGGCCTGATGGCGCACGGCGCGTTCGCGGCCGCGTACGCCGAAGGTGAGCCGCCGGTTCGCTGTGGTGTTCCCGAGCGCCGACAGCAGCAGGGCGAGCGCATTGGCAGCCTGGGCGCCCATGCCCTGCCGGAGCAGTGAGTAGAGCGCCAGATACAGCAGCGTGCTCAGCGCGCCGACGAGGCAGAAGCCGATGAGCTGCCGCGGCAGCCCGCCGGGCACGTCGGCGAGGTGACGGTCGCGCGGGTCGTCGCCGAAGGGGCGGCGCAGCCGGTCGAGCGGCAGCGCGCCGCTCGCGAGTGCCCGTCCGACCCGCCAGACGCCCTTGAGGTCGTCGGTCACGGTGCGCAGGATGTCGACGCGCGAGTCCGGGTCGTCCACCCAGTCGACCGGCACCTCGTAGATGCGCAGTCCGGCACGCTCGGCCAGTACCAGCAACTCGGTGTCGAAGAACCAGCCGTTGTCCTGCACCAGGGGCAGCAGCCGGTCCGCCACCTCGCCGCGTACGGCCTTGAAGCCACACTGTGCGTCCGAGAACCGGGCAGCCAGCGAACCGCGCAGCAGCAGGTTGTATCCGCGCGAGAGAACCTCGCGTTTCGGGCCGCGTACGACACGCGAACCGGAGGCCAGCCGGCTGCCTGTGGCGACATCGGAGTGCCCGGAGATGAGCGGTGCGACCAGCGGAAGCACCGCGTTGAGGTCGGTGGACAGATCGACGTCCATATAGGCGCGCACCGGAGCGTCGGAGGCGGCCCACACAGTGCGCAGGGCGCGCCCTCGCCCCTTCTCCTCCAGACGCACCAGCGAGACCGAGTCGAACTCCTCCACCAGCTCGCGGGCCACCTCCTGGGTGCGGTCCCGGCTGGCGTTGTCCGCGACGGTGATACGGAAGCCGTAGGGGAAGTGGCGGGTCAGGAAGGAGTGCAGCCGCCGGACGCAGGGCCCCAGGGACGCCTCCTCGTTGTAGACGGGCACCACCACGTCCAGCACGGTGGCGGGCGTCCGGGACGGCAGATGGCGGCGGGCCGGAAGGGCACCGCCCGCGGTGAGATCGGTTTGAACGCTCATGTGACCGACCGTCGCGGGCGGGCCTGTCAGCCCGGTGTGGCCAGGCTGTGAGGCGCCTGTGAGCTGCCGGAGCCGGCGCAACTCGCGGGCAGGCGTACCGTGAACACGGTGCGCCCCGGTCGGCTGACGACCCGGACGTCGCCCTGGTGCGCTGCCACCACGGCGGCCACGATCGCCAGTCCGAGTCCGGTGCTGCCATGGTTGCGGGAGCGCGAGGCATCACCCCGTGCGAACCGTTCGAAGACCCGCTCCTGGATGCCCTCGGGGATACCGGGACCGTCGTCCACGACCCGCACCTCGACCTGCTCGCCGTCGAGCGCGAGTCGGGCCCTCACGGTCGTCCCCGGTGGAGTGTGGGTACGGGCGTTGGCCAGCAGATTGGCCAGCACCTGCCGCAGCCGCCCCTCGTCACCCGTCACCGACAGCGGCGACGAGGGCACTTCCAGCCGCCACACATGCTCGGGCCCGGCCACCCGCGCGTCGCTTACCGCGTCGACCACCAGCGCCGAGACGTCCACCGGGCGGCGCTCCAACGGGCGGCCCGCGTCGAGCCGCGCCAGCAGCAGCAGATCCTCCACCAGCCCCGTCATGCGCACGGCCTCGGACTCGATCCGTTGCAGGGCGTATTCGGTGCCCGCCCCCGCGTGGGAACCCGAGCCGGGAGGCGGGTCGCCCCGTTGCCGGCGTGACAGCTCCGCGTACCCGCGGATCGACGCCAGTGGGGTACGCAACTCGTGGCTGGCGTCGGCGATGAACCGGCGCAGCCGCTGCTCGCTGTCGTGCCGTGCCGCGAGGGCCGATCCCACGTGCCCGAGCATCCGGTTGAGGGCTGCGCCGACCTGCCCGACTTCCGTCTCCGGGTCGGTGTCCCGCACCGGTACCCGCTCGCGCAGCCGCACCTCGCCGCTGTGCAGCGGCAGTTCGGAGACCCGCGTCGCGGTGTGCGCCATCCGCCGCAGCGGCCGCAGTGCGACCCGTACCGACGCCGCGCCCGCGAGCCCGGCGCCCAGCAGCCCGGCACCGGCCACGCACACCTCGACCAGCACGAGGGTGCTGATCGTGTCGTCGACGCTGTCGGTCGGCAGGCCCACCAGCAGCGTGCCGTCCGCCACGTGTACGGAGGTCACCCGGTAGCTGCCCAGCTTCGGCACGCCGGCCGTGTGCGGTCGGCCGTCCCGCGGCACCGAGGCGAGCGCCGCTGACTGCTCGCTGCTCAACGGCCGGATACCGACGCCGGGCCTGCCGTCGGCCGGCTTCTGCTGCACGCTGCGCGCCGCGGAGGCGAACGCGCGGTCGGATGCGCGGCCGGAGGTGCCCTTGTCGGACTCCTCGGCAAAGGCTCCGATGGTGCCCACCGGCTGCCCGCCGACTTCCAGAAAGCGCAGCTTCTCCAGCCCCGGTGGCCGCGGATGGCCCGGGGGCCCCGGTCCGGCGGCGCGGAAGGAGACATCTGCGAGCTGGTTGTCGAGCTGCTGGTACAGATACGTGTGCAGGGCGATCGTCGTCACCGCTCCGATCACAGCGGCCACCACAGCGATCATCGCCACCGCCGAGAACACCAGCCGGGCCCGTAGGGAGCGGCGCATCCGCAACCGGGCTCGCAGCCGGCCGAAGAACCGGGACATGTCCGTGCTCCCTTGCTCTTCCCTCACTCCGCGGCGGGCTTGAGCAGATAGCCGGCCCCGCGCCGTGTGTGGATCATCGGGGACCGCCCGGCGTCGATCTTCCGCCGCAGATACGAGATGTAGAGCTCCACGACGTTGCCCTGGCCGCCGAAGTCGTAGGACCACACCCGGTCGAGGATCTGCGCCTTGCTCAGCACCCGGCGCGGGTTGCGCATCAGATAGCGCAGCAGCTCGAACTCGGTGGCGGTCAACTGGATCTCGGTTCCGCCCCGCGTCACCTCGTGGGTGTCCTCGTCCAGGGTCAGATCGCCGACCACCAGGAGCGACGACGGCTGCCCTGCGGCGGTCGCACCGGCCCGCCGCAGCAGCCCCCGGAGCCGCGCGATCACCTCTTCCAGGCTGAACGGCTTGGTCACATAGTCGTCCCCTCCCGCCGTCAGCCCGGCGATCCGGTCCTCGACCGCGTCCCGCGCGGTCAGGAACAGCACCGGGATCCCCGGCGTCCCCGCGTGCAGCCGCCTGAGCACCGTGAGCCCATCCACATCGGGCAGCATCACATCGAGCACCACGGCATCCGGCCGCCACTCCCGCGCGGCACGGACCGCCGCATCCCCGCCGCCCTCGGCCCGCACCTGCCACCCCTCGTACCGCAGAGCCATCGACAGCAACTCCGTCAGCGACGGCTCGTCATCGACCACCAGGATGCGCACCGCCCTGCCGTTCGGCCGCCGCAACGGCTCCTGCCCCAGCGCCCCGGCACGCGCAGCGGACACCGTCTTCTCGTCCATGTGCCGCACCCTGCACGCCGAACCTGAGAGAACGCTGTGAAAAGGCTGGGGGACAGCTGAGAACGGGTGCCGCCGACAGCGGCCCTGCTTACTACGGCGTTACGTGGAAGCGCACCGGCTCCCGCAGTGCCGCCGCAGCGCCGTCGAAGTCGGCGAGCCGGGCCGCGACCGTCGCGACCGCCAGCCGCTCGGGCAGGGCGGCGGAGAACTTCAGCCCGCGCACCGCACGCGGGTCCACGTCCGGCAGGACCAGCGCGGTCCCGCCATCGGCGCCTTCATGGGCGGTGCGCCACATCTGGGGTGTCAGGTCCTCGCGCAACCGGACGAAGCAGTCGGTCGGCCGCTGGACGGGATCGGCCACCGAGGGCAGTGTGGCGGCGAGCGTGGCATTGGCGCGGTAGCCGGCCCAGGTCCACCACCGCACGTCGGTGCCGCACCGGGTCACCAGCGTGCCGCCAGGGTGGACCAGTCCCGGAGCGTCCTCCTGGCGCCACTCGGCCAGACACGCTTCGGCTCGCCGGGTGCGGGAGACAGGCGGATCAGCGCCCAGGAGCACGTCGCGCATCGCACGGGTGAGCGCGTGCGACAGTCCTGCGAGCGAGCCGTTCGTCCACTTGGCGACGCCACCGCCGTCCGCCGGTTCGACGAAGACGCGCTTGCGGCCCCAGTCGATGAAGGTCACCTGCCAGCTTCGGCCACCGAGCAGCAGCCGACGCGGCCCGGGGCGTTCCTCGGTCAGCACCGAGGGGTCGGTCTGCCCGATCTCCGTGCGACCGGAGACCACGGTGAACTGCGGGGGAGCGGTGAACGAGGCCGTGAGTTCGATGAAGTGGCGACGCCCGAAGCGCCGCTCCGCCTCCGGGCCGATGAAGAGCAGTTCGCCGTCCTGATCGAGGAACCCCTCGGCCACCAAGTGGCGCAGGATGGGTTGTGCTGAACGGTCAAAGGGCGCCAGGCCGCTCCACTGCTCCGGCCACAACCGGCTGCCGATCCTGTGCTGCTGGAGGACGAGAGCCAGGAGCTGCTGCGCCACCAGGTGGCGTGGCTCGGGCGGTGCGGTCACCGGCTCGACCCAGCCTCGCCCCCAGAGCACGAGCAACGCCGCCGCCTGGAGCAGGGCGTCCTTGCGGGTTGCGAGGAACAGGCAGTTGCGGATCGATCCCGGACGGCGCCCGGTGCGGCCGATGCGTTGCAGGAACGCGGCGACAGTGGTGGGGGAGTCGATTTGGATGACGCGGTCCAGGTCGCCGACGTCGATGCCGAGCTCCAGGGTGGACGTGGAGACGATGACACAGTCGCGCGCCTCGGCGAACGCCTGCTCCGATCTGGTGCGCTCCTGCGCCGACAGCGAGGCGTGCGACAGGAAGACCGTCACCTCACGCTCGCGCAGCGCGGCGCCCAACTGCTCCACCTGCCTCCTGGAGTCGCAGAACACCAGGCGCTTCTCGCCCCGGTGCAGCGCGGCGATGAGCTTGGCGGCGTTGTCGAGCGAGCCGACGTAGTCCAGCTCGACTTCGCCCGGGGGGTGTTCACCGGCCGCGCTCGGTGCGGGCGCCGGGGTGACCGGTGCGATCACCCGGCCGGGCCGTTCCCCGGCACCCGAGCCCTGCAGCCAGGTGAGCAGTTGCCGCGGGTTGCCGACGGTCGCCGACAGGCCGATACGCTGCAAGGGCCGCCCGGTGACCTGCTGCAGGCGTTCCAGCACGGCCAGCAGATGCCAGCCCCGGTCGTCGTCGGCGAAGGCGTGCACCTCGTCCACGACGACCGTGCGGACATGGCCCAGTACGGTGGCGTGATCGGTCTTCACTCCGATGAGCATCGCCTCCAGCGACTCCGGCGTGGTGAGCAGGATGTCCGGTGGATCGGTGCGGATGCGCTGCCGCTGCGACTCCGTGGTGTCGCCGTGCCACAGTTGTGCGCGGCGACCGAGCCACTGCGCATACGCGTCCACGCGAGTGACGAGGTTGTTCAGCAGCGCCTTCAGCGGACACAGATACAGCACCGAGGTGTCGGACCAGCCCTGTGCGGACATCGCGGAGAGGACCGGCAGACAGGCCGCCTCCGTCTTGCCGCCGGCCGTGGGGGCGAGGAGGATCGCGTCCTCGCCGTCCATCAGGGGATCGATCGCCGCACGCTGCAGGGACCGCAGATCGGGCCAGCCGAGCGTGTTGACCACGTGGTGCAGGACGACGGGGTCGAGCCGGTCGACCGGGTCGGGCGACATCACACGTTCAGTTCGACGTCGTCGGCCGAGGCCGCGCTGTCCGACGCGGCGGCTGCCAGGTTCCGCTCCACCTCGGTCAGTTCGCTGGGCGAGACCGTCAGCCGGTAGTGCTGCCGGGGATCGAAGTCCGCGAACTGGTCGATCCTGTCCAGCACATCGCCGACGAGCTTCTTCAGGAACAGCCGCGGTGCCACCCCCACCTTGCCGCCCAGCGCACCACCGACGGCTGTGGCGAGGTCGGCGACGTACGCGTCGTCCGCGAGCTGCCGTATCCGGTCCGGCGCGGACGCTCCGTCCGCGTACAGGTCGCGGATCGTGGTGCCGAGGTCGATCAGCGACTCCTGGGTGAAGCCCGGCAGCCGCATCTGCACCGCACGCGGATTGTCGAAGCGCGGATCGGTGGTGAAGTCGGTGGCCAGCCGCTGGGCGAGCGGTGCGAGTCGCTGCACGCCCTGCTGGCCGTCGTAGAAGGCGGGCGTTCCGGTGATCACCAGATACAGACCCGGGAACCGTCCCGAGTGCACCTCGTCGATGAGCTGCCGAAGTGCGTTGAGCGCCTTGTCCCGGGCGTCCGACCGCACCCGCTGAAGCGTCTCCACCTCGTCGAGGACGACGAACAGCCCGCGGTGCCCCGAGTCGCGCAGCACCGTCAGCAGACCCTGCAGGAAGCCGAACGCGCCGAAGTGGTCGAGGTCGCCCCGGACCCCGGCGGAGCGCCGGGCCGCGGCAGCCACATGCGGCTGACCACCCAGCCACGCCAGCACGGCCGCCGCTGTTGCCTCGTCTCCTCGGACGAGCGCCGTCCGGTACCCGCGCAGCGCCGTCGCGAACGACGGGGCATGACGGGAGACCTCGGCCAGCCGCGCGGTGAGCAGCCGCTCGACCTCCTCGGTCAGTTCCTCCTCATCGGCTCCGGCCGCGAGGGCGTCCTCCTCCAGCGCGTAGAACCAGGCGTCGACCACCGGTCGCAGCGCGCTCGGCGGGAAGCTGGAGGTGGCGAGCCGCTCGGTCAGCCGCCGGTACACGGTCTCCAGCCGGTGCAGCGGAGTCTCGGTCTCCGACACCTGGATCTCGGCAACCGCGTAGCCGAGCCGCTTGGCGCGCTCGCCCAGCCACCGGGTGAAGAACGTCTTCCCGGACCCGTACTCGCCACGGACCGCTTTGAACACGGCCGCACCGGAGGCGACCGCGTTCAACTCGGCGTCGAGAGCGTCCTCGAACCGGTCCAGGCCGGTCGCGAGCAGATCCAGTCCGCTGTCGGGTACGGCGCCGCGCCGCAGGGCGTCGATGACGGCACGCCGCCGAACGGCGGAGACGCTGGAGGCACGTGGAGCGGTCACCTTCCCAGTCTCGCATTCCCCCAGCGCCGCCCCGCGCCCCTCACGCCAGCCCGAACTGCGCGCGCAGCGCGTCGGCGTGCAGCCGCAGCGTCCGCCCGTCCGGCATGGTCTCCAGGACCTGCACACCGTCGTAGTTGAGGAGCTGGCGCAGTACGGCGGCGAAGCCGTCGGCGCGGGTGGCGGGGAAGCCGACCCGCTGCGCCAGCGCCGTCACGGGCAGGGTGCCGCCTGCTTCGAGAAGGGCGAGCACCGCGTGGCGGAACTTTTCGAGTTCCCGTTCGCGCGGCTTACGGGCCAGGAGCTCCAACTGGTCCCGGAACGTCTCCGAAGCGAAGAGCTCCGCCACGATCGCCTCCTCCGGTGCGACCGGCTCGGGCTGCTCCGGCCGCTCCGCAGGTTCGACGGGCTCGGGCACGGGCGCCGGGGCCACATCGAACAACGAATCGTGGGTGGCGGCAAGTTCCGCCTGCGCTCTCGACGGCTTGTGCCGGGACGGCTGCTTCTCGCCTGGTCCCGCGTCCTTCGTCGCAGCGCCCGAAGGCGGGTCGCCGAGCAGCCGGGCGTCCTTCTCGTCGGTCTTCCACCACGGAGGCTGCTGCTCACCCAGCTCCCGCCACCCCCGGGGCGGTGCGGCGCCGAACGGCAGGAACGCGAGAACGGGGATGGCCACCTCTGCGAGGGAGGCCCCGCCGTGGTAGCCCGCCTTGAGCCCGGTGAAGCGGGAGTCGGCGTCCCACAGGGCGACGACGGATGAGCCCGGCTCGGGCCACACCACCCGTGGCCCGGACAGCGCCACTTCGGCTGCAGCAGCAGGCTCCTCGGCCTCGCCGGCCACCCGATGGCGCGCCGACTCCGGTGCTCCTGCCTCGACCTTCGCACCGTGCCGGTCCACCACGTGCCCGTGGTCGCTGGTCAGCACCACGGCCATGCCCTCCACCGCCGCCACGCGCAGCAACTCCGCCAGCCCTGGGATGTGCTGGACCTGCCAGGCGCCGTCGCCGAGCTTCTGCTCCTTGCCGAGCCGGTCGTCGATGGCGTTGAGAACGACCGCCACATGCGTACGGCCGTCGCCCAGCGCTTCGGTGAGCTGCGGACCGAAGACCTCCCCGGCGGTCTCCGCGCGCAGGTCGTCCTTGTGGAAGACGGCAGCCGGAGCCCCGCCCCACAGCTTCTGCTGGGGGAAGAGTCGCTTCTCGTCCGCCTGCGCCCCCTTCACCAGCCGGCCCGCGAACAGCGACGTACGGGAAACCGCCGTCACGGTCGGCAGCGCGGCGGCCATGGCGCGGCGGTGCGGCGAACCGTCCGCCACCGGGTCGAACTCGGCCCAGGAGGAGCGGATCTCCTCGCCCAGTTCCGTGGCGATGGCCGCGCTCATCCCGTCCAGGACGACGAGCAGCACCCGCCGACCTTCCCCACCTTGGACGATCGGCTTGACCACCCTGTCGAGGAAGGACTCCACCGTCAGCATGGAGCCCGGCGGCGTGCCCGCGGCCGTCCAGGTGGCGAGCGCGCGGGCGAAGTCCCGGTCGATCTCGTGCCGGGCTTCGCGCACCCGTAGGGCGAGTTTGTCGTACGCGGACTTGAGCACCGGGTCGGGATCGCCACCCGCCTCGATGTGTTCGAGTGCCTGGTCCACCCAGCCGGTCTCCAGGATGTGGCGCTCGATGCCATCGGCCGCCGAACGGCATGCGGTATCAGGGCCACCGGCGAGCCACTGGGCCAGCCGCTGTGCCATGTGCGCCCGCTGGACGCGTACCCGCGCCTGGGGCTCTGCGGCCCGCTTGTGGTCGTCCAGAACCTCCAGGGCGGCTCTCACGGGCTCGGGGCCGCTGTCCGGCAGGGCCAGCGCGTGCCCGACCGCCGCGAAGCGGGCTTCCAGCCCCGGCAGCAGCAGAGGGCTGGCCCGGGCGGCGTGCTCGGCACCGAACTGGCGGCTCAGAGCGGTGGCCCGATCGAGCACGGTGTCGGCGGTCCGGCGGGCCGCGCGCGCCTCCAGTGCGGCACTCTCCTGCTCCCTGGAAGCGGTGGTGAGCAGCACACTGACGTACTCCTCGCAGGCCCGCCCGAACGCGGCGGCCAGCACGTCCAGAGCCTCGCCGACCGCCGGCGGCTGTTCCCCGAACCAGCGCTCGGCGCGTCCCCGTGCCCGGTAGGTGTCGGCGTCGGCGGGGGCGTGCAGCCACAGCGCGCCGCACACCAGGCCGAAGGCCACCGCGTCCGGCCCGTGCTCGGCCTCCACCAGTGCCAGCAGCGCCTGCCCGGCCGGACCTGCCTGCCCCTCTTCACCGAGGAACTCCGTCAGTCCCTTGCGTTCGGGAGCGCGCAGTTCCAGCAGCCGTTCAGGGCCGCCAGGGTCCAGGGACCAGCCGAGCAAGGTGTGGATGTCCAGGGTGTCGCTCACCGGAGCGCGGTGCGCCCGTCCGGCCTCGCTGTCGTAGCGCCCCAGCCGCAGCCGCCGCAGTGCCAGCGTGGACAGCGCCGTACGCCGCGACAGCACGCTGCCCGGGTGCGGGGGCCAGCCGCCCGGCGGAGTGGCGTCCAGCAGCGCCTCTGCAGCCCAGCTCGCGTCCTTGAGACGCGTCTCCAACTGCTCGGCGCCGAACGCCTCACGCACCACGTCCCAGCCGTCGACGGTGTTGACGCGCTTCTTGTGCGTACGGGCCACGATCGACGCGTCCAGTTCGCCCTGCTCGCGGTCGGTCAGCACGACCAGCACGGCGGGTCCGTCCCCGCCGTCGGACGATTCGGCGAGGTGGTTCAGGACGAGCTCGTGGACGGCGAGCGGAGAGAGCGCGACGGCTACCCGGGCGGTGCAGCCCTCCCCCCACGTGGGCCGCGGCGGACCGTGCCACTCGGGCACGGAACGCAGCAGCACCGCACGCCGTTTGTCGTTGCCGGTGAGCGCGTCGGCGAGCGAGGTCTGCGAGGACAGGTACTGGGTGACGGTGGCGACGTTCAGCCGCGCCGCCGCCGAGACCGCGGGCGCGGCGGCTCCTGGGGTGTCGGTGACCGGGGCGCTCATGACTCGACGACCCGCCAGGTGACCTCGACCGTGGCATCGGGCTCGGCTGCCGCCAGTGCGGTCAGCTCCTCCCGCAGCTCGGCCGCGGCGCGTGCGGCGGTGGTCCGGCTGCCGCCGGAGCGCTTCACCTGCCCCGCGCGCCCTCCTGCCCCGGGCGACAGTTGCTCCGGGACGGGCGGGTGGCTGCTGTCCGTGTGCAGCGGAACGTCGCCGGGGCCGGGCGGCCGGGTGGGCTCGGCATCGGGCTGCGGCGCTGCCGCCGCCCGGTTGCGCTTCACCAGGGCCAGCACCTCGCGCTGGGTGCGCTCCAGCGCGGCGCACAGGTCGCTCGTCCGCTGGTCGCTGCGCGCCACGTTGCGCAGCGACTCCAGCAGCGCCCGGCCCTCCGGCCCCTCGCTGGAGGCGAGGTCGAGGGTGGTCCAGGACGCGGCGTCCAGCGCGCGGGCCACGGCTCCGGCCTGGGTGATCGAGGTGCCGTAGCGGTGGGCGGAGACCTCTCCGAGGTCGAAGGCGGCGAGCGCCTCCACCGTCTTCTTGGCTCCGGCGGCGCCCTGCCCCATGCCCTGGGTCAGCGCCTTCAGCAGTTCGACGCAGCGGCGGCCCAGCGCCAGCCGCCCGCTCTCGTCCGTGTCGTCCAGCTCCAGGAACGCCGAGTGCTCCTCCAGTTGCCGCACCAGCCCGGCCGCCTGCTCCTGGTGGGTGCGGGCCTCCTCCGCGATCTGGCGGGCGAACTGGTTGACGATCCGGCCGCGCCGCAGCGTCGGCGCGGTCTTTCCGAAGATCGTGGCGAACCGCTGCCGCGCGCACTCCCAGTCCTCCTCACCGGGCAGCGGCTGGCTGCGCAGCGCGTCGTGCTCCTTGAGCTGTGCCATCTCCGGCGCCGGGTCCAGCGGCATTCCGCCACGCACCCACACCCGGTCGTCCATCTCGGCGAAAGCCGCGACCACGAGCCGCGCCAGATACCCGGGCAGCCCGCGAGGCTGCGGCAGGTCCGTCCAGTCGGTGAGGGTGATCAGGCTGAGGTCACCGGTGTGGCCCTGCTCGCGCGCCAGCCGCCGGAAGTGGTCGGCCCAGTACAGCGAGAGCTCGAAGTACGCCTCCTTCTGCTGCCCGAGCCGCAGCGGCCCGGCGATGCGCTGCATCGCCTTGCGGTCGGCGGCCGGAACCTCCGTACGCTGGTCGCGCGCCTCCGCAGCCGCCCGAACATGGGCGAACACCTTGCGGACGTCGGACGACTTCACCGGTGTGCCGGTGTTGTCGGGGTCGAGGTCCGGGTGGTCCGGGTACTGCGCCGCCAGCAGCCTGCCCACGACATGGCGCAGCCCGTCACGCAGCGACTGGCCGAAGGAGAGCGTCAGCCCGTCGACCTCCCGCAGCGACTGGAGGTGCTCGCCGAAGCCCAGCTCGACATCGGTGGCCTTCTTGTCCGCCAGCCCGTACGCCTGCTTGAAGGCCGCCTTCACGTTCTTCAACAGCGACTCGCGCTGGGTCTCCAGCAGCCCCTTGGCCCGCGCCCGGTTGTCGGCGTTCAGATGGCCCGCGTACTGGGACTCGAAGCGCTGCTCGTCGGCGAGCGCCTTGTCGATGACGACCAGGCGGCAGAAGTCCGCGTACCGCTGCGCCGACAGATGGGTGGGCAGCCAGGCGACCGTACGGGACCGTTCGCTCTGCTGCCTCTCGCGCAGCCGCTGCATCCGGTTGACGTCGTCCCGGGGGCCGAACTCGCCCTCGTCGAAGGGGAGGTCGACGACGATCCGCCACAGGCCGTCCTCCTGCGGCATCAGATCGTGGTCTGCCAGCTCGTCCTCGTCCGCGACGTTCCCGAAGACGACCTCGGCGGCGCGCTCCGTACCCCGCCACACGAAGTCGACCCTGCTGGCCAACTGCCCGTGCGCCACGCCCAGCTCCTCGGACAGCAGCCGCTTGGCCAGCGCCTGCCGGTTGCCCGGGTTGTCGTTGACCTTGGCGTTGGCGATCACGGAGTCGACGTCCACACCGGAGAGTTCGAGCCGCACCCCCGGGTTCGCCTCGGTGCCGGTCTCCTTGATCTCGGGGAAGCGGCCCGCCCATTCGGCCACCTTGTTCTTCAGGATGCCGTACTCGCGCCCCGGTATCGGCGCGACGACGGAGCCGTAGTTCAGCGCGGAGAGCCTGCGGATCGTCAGGTCCGCCAGCGCCGGGACGCTGGGCGCCAGCGCCGACAGCAGCAGGGTGCCGACGATCCTGTTGTCGCCCACGAACGTCTTGATCCGCCCGCGCAGCTCCGGGTCCTTGATGCTGTCCGGCCCGCGGTGCGCGTACTGCTCGACGTCCTCCTCGGTCACGTTGTACGTGCCGAGCAGATACGGCCGCAGCTTGGTCTTGTACAGCTTGTCCGCCGCCTCGAAGACGACCTTCAGGCTGTCGGTGAACGGCTTGTCGCCCCCGTCCGCGATCAGCGGGTACAGATCGCCGACCGGGATGAGATCCCCGAGCCGCAGCTCGTCGCGGTGGTCGGCGAGCAGTTGCCCCATCAGCTTCATACCGGTCCGGTTGCGCTGCAGCGCCGAGGACACATGGACGAGCGTGTCCATGAACGCGGGGGAGAAGGGATAAGTGAGCCGGAAGCTGTCCTCGTCGGCCCCCACCCCGTCCGCACCCCGGTCCGAGCCGAGCAGGGTGTCCCACACTTCCTGGCGGACCTTGCGCGTCTTCTCGAACTGCGCCTCGATGCGCGCCCCGGCCTCGGCGTTCTTCGGCTTCAGCAGCCGTGCGTGCGCGACCTGGGGCAGGTTCCGGTCCTCCAGGGTGATCTTGTCGAACCGGCCCGAGGCCAGATTGAGCGTGTCCTGGATGGACGACTCGGCGGCACCCGACACCTCCTCACCCACCAGCTCCCGCAGATCCCTCTGCCGGGCTATGAAGGAGACGACCGGGATGGCGCGGCGCGCGTCGCCGCCCTCCACGAAGTTGGTGATCTTCCCGGCCTCGCGGGCCACCCACTTCTGGTCGTGGATGAGGGTCGCCAGCCACAGGATCAGCTCGTCCAGGAAGAGGATCAGGCCGTCGTAGCCCAGCGATTTGGCATGCTCGGCGACGATGCCGAGCCCCGCGTCCAGCGAGACGAACCCGTGCTCGTCCTCCGTGGCGTTCTTGGCGAACCCCGGCAGCAGATACGTACTAGCGTCCTCCACCAGCCGGGCCCGCAGCTCCGCCGGGGTCGACGGGCTCACCAGGTTCAGCGCCTGCCCCGACTCGTGCACCTCCTCGGCGGCCAGCGCGGTGTCCAGCAGCGCCGGCTGCCAGGCGAACGACTCACCCCACTCGTCGTCCTCGTCCCCGCCGGACCCCTCCGGGGAGGTGAGGCCGTTGATGACCGCCGCGTCCCCCATCCGCGCCCGCATGGCCCGGATGTCGTCGAACAGCGCGTCCGTCCGGTACACCTGCGGCGTCGGCGCCTCCGGGTGCAGCCGCTTGACGTGGCTCACGTACCCGCCGAGCACCCGCTGCTCCATGGCCTTCGCCCCGAGCATGTGGTACGGCACCAGCAGGAACTTCTTCCCGTCCGTGCCCAGCCACTCGTGCTTGGTCAGCACCGGATCGAAGTCGCCCCGGCTGCGCGCTGCCGGACTGCCGCTCAGCAGCGCGTGCAGCACCGCCATGAAGTGCGACTTACCGGAACCGAACGAGCCGTGCAGATACGCCGCCTTGGACGCGTGCCCGTCCAGCGCCGACTTGATCAGGCCCAGCGCCTCGTCGAAGTTCTCCAGCAGCCGCTCCGTGACCACATAGTCCCGCAGCGCGTGCTCGGCCCCTTGCGGCGTCGTCGCCTCGGACAACTGCAGCACGAAGTCCGAGGTGGAAATGGACTCCTTGATGTCGATGACATCGCGAAGCAGGGGCGCCTGCGACTGCTGGTCCTGGGCCATCGAGGCTCTCGCTCTCCTTCCGGCTCCGGGCACGCTGGGGGCCGTGGCCGTGCCATCCGCCGTATCGACGGGTCTACGGATCGTCTTCTGTGCGGGTCTTCATCCCGGTACCGGGACCATTCTCCGACACATAAGTCCGCTGAGAGAGCAGGGTGGTGAAACGCAGTCACATCGAGGCGGGGGTCGGGGGATACGCGGCGCCTGTGCACGGGCGTGCACAGGCGTGGACGGGCGTACCTGGGCGCGTGCGGGCGGGCCGGGCGCCATGCGGCTGTCGCCGATGGCCCTCCCGGACGCGTCAGGGAGTGCTCAGCCCGCTGATGTCGAGGGTCCGTCTGCTGCGCGCGTTCAGCTCCGCGACCCGGGCGCTCAGCACTTCGGCATGGGTCAGGAGCCGGACGCGGTCGGGGTCCGCGTCCCACTCCCGTCCCCCGCTGAGCGGCCGGAGCCGGAGGCGGGCGCCCTCCCGCCCCCTCACGACCCCGACCCGGGCGTTGGTGAGGTCCCGTACGGTCGAACCGATAACCGGCTCAACGGGCGTGGCCATGGTGGGCGCCTGCGGCTGAGGCCGGCCGTCCGTCACCGGTCCGCACCGCGCGCGATCACGGCGGCCAGCGCGAGAGCGACGGAGGACGAACACACGCCGAGGTGTACGAGCGCGTACCGGGCGGCCCGCGCGCAGTCCGGGTCGTCCTCGCCGCTGCCGTCGCCCGCCACCACGTCGCGCCACGGCGTCCGTACGTCCATGGCCGGGAGTTGGATTCCCGCCCGGGTCAGCGCACGGGCGAGCGCGTCACGCGCCTCCACCGCCTCCCGAATCTTGGCGGCCCCGGCCGGTGTCCGGCCCTCCGTCCAGCCCCGGAGCTCGTTCTCGTGTGCGGTCTCGTCCCGGTCGGCTCGCTGCGGGCTCGTCATAGGGGGTGCTCCTGAACTTTTCATTGTTTGTTCTGATATTTCGCCACCCGGAGTGCACCGTCTGGACTACCGTGCGTAATGGGCGCACTACGAGAATGCGGCCTCGCTGAGCTGCGCACACCGCAGACCGGTTGTGCTTCCCCGGCAGACCAGCGCATGTTCCACACCTTCCACGGAGCACACCATGCCGACGAGGCGAGCGGTCACCGGCCGCAGCCGCGAACCACGCGCCCGGTTCGCGGAGGAACTGCGACACCTGCGGGCGCAGCGCGGGGAGAGTCTCCGCCAGCTCGGCGATCGCCTGGGCTGGGACTGGTCCCTGTTCGGAAAGATGGAGAGCGGCGAGACCCTGGGCGGACCCGAGGTGGTCGAGGCCCTGGACCAGCACTACGGCACCCCAGGGCTGCTACTCGCCCTGTGGGAGCTGGCCATCAACGACCAGACCCAGTTCCGCGAGCGCTACCGCCGCTACATGGATCTGGAGGCGAAGGCGACGAGCCTGTGGCACTTCGCGGTGAGCGTCGTTCCGGGTTTGTTGCAGACCCCTGAGTACGCAAGGGAGGTTCTCTCCGCTGGTGGGCTGAAGGGCCCGGAGCTTGAGCAACAAGTACAGGCTCGAATGGGACGACGCTCTCTGCTGGAAGGCGACGACGCACCGCCGTTCCGGACCATCGTGTCGGAAGCAGTGTTGCGGACGCCGCTGCGGGACGTCGGAGAGTGGCAGCAGCAGTTGGCGTACATCAGGGACGTGACACAGCGAAGCAACGTCACCTTGCATGTGCTGCCGTTCGACGCTGGCTTGCACGGCTTGGTAGGAACAGACATGTGGTTCCTCCGATTCACGGACGCACGTACCGTGGCGTACAGCGAAAGCACCTACCGTGGCGACCTCATCGAGGAAAACGCGTCGGTTGAGCGTTTGCAGCGTGCGTACGATGCGTTGCGCGACTTGGCGCTGTCCCCGGCTGAGTCGCGGAAGTTCGTCCTGCGCATGTTGGAGGAAGTGCCGTGCGATCCCTCGATCTGAGCGCCGTTACCTGGCGCAAGAGCTCCTATAGCAACCCAGACGGTGGCGCATGCGTCGAGGTCGCGGACGACCTCCCCGCTGTCGTCCCCGTCCGTGACAGCAAGACCCCGCACGGGCCGGTGCTGACGTTCGCGGCGGACGGCTGGTCGGCGTTCGTGTCGGCCGTCAAGGGCG
>NZ_JAFFZN010000041.1 GCF_017676385.1 Streptomyces spirodelae | reverse complement strand
TGTTGCAGATCGCTACGGTGCAGAGGCCGCTGCACGCTTCCGTGTGCATCCGGCCCTCGGGCAGCTCGTGGGTGCTGACCCGGGTGTCGAGCTCGGCGATGAGAGTGTCGAGGTCGAGGGCGACCGCTTCGACGGCGTCGGTGGTCCGGATGGTTTCAACGGCTTCGGTCGTGGCGGGCATGGCTCCCTTCCTTCCCTTTTCCTTCTTCTCGCTTCGTTCTTTCTTCTCGTTCTTTTCACTGCCGTTGTGGCAGCCGCCACGGCGCCGCGCCACCCGTCCGGCACGGTGCGGAGAGGCTGTGGGTGCCGCACCAGGCGGCGTACGCGCGTTCTGCCAGCTCTCCTCGGCCGAACGGTCACAGGACAGGCGCAGCAGCTGGGCCGCCGCGCCTGGCTGCCCGTCCGACGCGACGGGCTGCGGCGCGTCGGGAGCGGGCAGCACGGTGAGGTCGGCGACAGCACGATGGTTCCCCCCGAGCGCGGGGCTTCAGGCGGGCCCCCGGACATCGGGCCGCGACCACGGCCGCGCTCCCGCTCGCGCTCGCGCCTGGGGACGGTCTCAGCCTCGAGGTGGCGTGGTGGCCGCATGCGGGACACCTCCCTCGGCTGCCAGCGCGTCGGTCAGCAGGCTCTGGCGTGCCCAGGACAGCCGCCCCCGGTTCCAGTGGAAGACGGTGAAGAAGGCGGCGGCCGTGCGCGGGCCGACGGTCGCCTCTCCCGCCTCGAAATACCCCTGCCGCCAGCGGACGGCCGCCTGGTGGACCGCCTCGGCGTGCCGGGTCAGGGCGGTGCGGCGCTCCTCGGGAAAGGCGCGCAGGGCCTCTTCGCGAGGTGTACGCCAGTACGCGATGATGCCCGCGGTCGCCTGTTCCCGTGCCGCCGGGTCGATCTTCGCCGCCGCGCCCCTGAGGCCCCGTCCGGCCTCCCTGCGCATGGCGTGCCACACCCCGCGGTGCTCCCAGCCGACGATGCCCAGCCCGACGAACAGTTCCCGCAGCAACAACAGCGAGAAGCGCCACCCCAGAAATTGGCCATCACGGCCCGGGTGGTGCACATGGTGGTCCAGCCAGGCGAAGGAATCGAGGGTGAACAGGTCGTGCACGTACGGCATCGACGCCGGACCACCGAAGAGGTAGTGCTCGGGCTCGTACACCACGCACACCGGCCGCATCCGCGCCCCCTCGCACCGCGCGAACCGCCGCAGCAACTCGGCGCGCAGCTCGGTGTCACCGTCCGGGGCGGACGCCTCAAAGCGCACCCGCATTCCGGGGCTCTTGTTCATGAAGAAGAAATTCCGTGCCCGGTCGGCACCGAGGAATTCCCGGGCCACGACGCCCAGTTCTGCGCAGAAGCCCGCGCGCGCCCGCTCCTCCTGCTCCACCACCAGATTGACCTGGGCCCAGGGCGTCTCCGCCCGTGCATCCCGCGCGGCGGCGAGTCCCGCAGTGACGCCCGCCACCAGGGCCGCCCGGCCACGCGACCGCATCTCCCGCAACCGCTCCGCGACGGCGGACCGGGCATAGGGCGGGCGCAGCAAATACCAACCCTCGGGCAATTCACGCCCCTTTCGCCGGTGATTACGCTGCCCGCAATCACGCCATGAAGAGGGCTTGCCCGTCATTCGATCGCCCAACAACCGCCCTGGACTCTTCATACAACCGGCAGTTGTGCGCCGGTGCACAGTCGGACGCACCCCGAGCGCCCGGGCAGCAGCCACCGAACGGCAGGGAACCGGCAAGGTTTACGAGCCGCCAGTGGTTCATGAATCGACGGGGCTGCATGAGGTCGCCGGCTTGACCGATTTCGCGGCCTTCAGGACTTCGCCGAGTGCACGTGGCGGGGGAAGTGGGCAGGAATCTCACCCGGGATGGTATTTACCAGGCGGCTGCCGGGTTCACAAGGGGGCGCGGGCGCCGTCCAGTGCGCTCTTACCGGGGGCGGCGAGCGCTGTGGCCTTCTCGCGAGCGGTGGCGGCAAGAGCCGCCTGTCCCAACTCGCCGGCGAGGCGAGCGTGCGCGAGCCAGTTGTACGGACTGGTGGGGCGCAGGCTCAGCCGCTCACTCAGCAACGTACGGGCCAAATCGAACCGTCGAGCGCGCAGCGCCGCCTCCACCAGCGTGCGCTGCACCGCGTCGCGCTGCGCATGGCTGCCACCGAAGGTCTGCAGCCGCCCGCGCAACGGCAGCAGCAGATCGACCGTCTCCCCGTACCGCCCCTGAGCGAAAGCGATCAGCGCCCGGCAGACGGGCAGCCCGATCTCCGCCGTCATGACGTGGTTGGTGACGCCGGGGTGCGGGCGCGCCGCCCACTCCGCGCGGTCGGCCACCAACGCCTCCGCCTCGCGCACCCGTCCGGCACCGAGGTAGGCCATCACGGCGTGCGTGTCGTTGAACGCGTAGTGCGGGCCGTCGTCACGCGCCGCCCAGGCATCGGCGAGCGGTCCCCAGCGGTCCCCGACCGCCCGCAGTGCCTCATCACCGTCCAGATACAGCCGCCACAGCAGTGCGGCCGCGTCCAGCAGTTCGAGGGCCAGGCCGGAGGACGAAGCGGGATCGAGCGTCGCGTCGTAGATCTCCAGCACCCGGCCCGTCTCCCCGGCCTCCAGCGCGTAGAGGCCGTAGTGCCACCAGTTGTGCACCGCCATCATGTTGTTGGCGCCCCAGTCCCGGGTGCGCGCGTCGAGGTAGCGGATGCCGTCCGCGAACCTGCCCCGCATCTCCAGGGTGTGCACCACCGCGTGAATGCCCCACACATCGCACGGCTGCCGCTCAACCGCTGCCCTGGCGACCTCTTCGGCCCGCGCATAGTGGCCCGTTTCCTCCAAGCCGAAGCCGAACATGCCCAGCAGCGGCCCGTAATGCGCATCGTCCTCGTCCCAGGCCGTCAATGCCCCGGCGATCCGGTCGCGCAGCGAGTCGGCGTTCCCCGTGAAGAAGTCGATCTGGTGCCCGACGGCCAGCGCCAGCGTGTCATGGGGCCAGCCGACATTGACCTCGCGCAGCAGCGCACCGGCCCGCTCGATGTCCCCGCCCAGCCAGACGGACGCGGCACACAGATGGGCCCGCTCGCGCTCGGTGAATGCGGTGTAATCCGCATCTGCCCGGAAACGCGCGAACTCCTCGCCGGCCGCCACCGCCTGAGCCCGCTCGGTACCCAGCAGACCCAGATACACCGCGAACGCCTGCCCCAGCGGCGCACCCGGCGCCACCCGCCGCATCGCACCCAACGACTCGGCCACATCGCACCGGAAGAAGAGCATCGAGTCGACCGCACTCTCATACCACGCCGCCGCCTCCGCACCCCCCTCGTCGCCGCCGAGCCCGCTCATCTCCAGCCCGTGCCGATCCTGCCGCCGACGTCCCGCACCTCGCGCGTCCCTGATCGCCGCCCCTCGGCTCGACGCGGCACCGCCGCCGGAGGCCGTCTCATGGACTGCTGCGGCGCCCCCGTCGGCCGGTGTCCTTGCGGGCACCCGCGCCGCCTCCGTTCCGTTTGCCGCGTCCTCCACGCCCGGTGCGCTGCTCATTGCCGCTCCTCCCGCCGACGCCGCCACCGCCGACCGGGGTGGCCTTCCCACGCGGCTCACCCCGCGCCTGCCGCGCCGCCTCATGCTGCCCGGACGAGGCCCCGGTCAGCCAGTGAGCGGGGCGGCTCAGCGTGTCGGGAACAGTGGTGGTCGCATCACCATGAGCGGCGTTCAGCTGCGGCTGGGTCACAAAGAGCGAGCCCGACAGGTCGGCTCCCCGCAGATCCGCATCCCGCAGATCCGCTCCGAGCAGATCCGCCTGGCGCAGATCGGCACCCCGCAGATCGGCCGCGATCAGCAACGCTCCCCGCAACGAGGCGCCCCGCAGCCGCTCCCCGCGCAGCCCTGCGCCCATCAGATCGGCACGCCGCAGATCGCGCCCACCAAGGCCCCGCCGCACCCGCTCACTGACTCCCTCCAACACGGGCCCCACCCGCGCCCGCCACTCGGCCACATCCACACCGCGCAGCACATCGGCATCGCCGGCGACCAGCGCGTCGATCCGCCCACTCAGGGCACGGGCCTCCCCGCCGTGTCCGGTGGCGTCGGCCTCCGCCAGCAGCCACAGCAGCTCGTGCAGTTGTCTGGTCACCTGGAAGACAGCGAACATCTCCGGCCCCGGCGTCAACCCGTCCCTCGCTGTCACCCGCTGACCGGCCCCGAAGCAGTCGAAGACCGAGCATCCTGTGTAGCCGCTCTCCCGCAGCCTCGCGTGGATCGAGCACCGATTGTCGGGGGTCAGATTCCCGCACCGCTTCCCAGCCGGCTTGTCGACGGGGAAGTCCGCGGACGCTGTGAACGGCAACGCCACACAGCACAGCCCCGCACAATTCCCACAGTCGGCCCGCAGCCGCTCCGCACTCCCCCGCCCTCTCGTCTCACTCACCCACCCAACCTAACCCGCCCCAAAACCACCCGCGCTCTTCCACACCCACGCGCGACCCGCACTCTCACCGCTCTCCTCTGCCCCTCCGCCGTTGCCTCTCCCCCATTCGCCCTCGCCCCGCTTCCTGCATCTTCCGGCTGCTCCGCAGCCCCGGCCCAGCCCGCCTGCCCAGCCCGCACCGCCTGTCCCGTCTGCCCCCAGCCCGGCCTCCCACCTCGGGGGGGTCCCCCTCCGGCACGCTCCCGGCCAGGGCGGACGTCCCGTGGCAGGCGATCCGTCGGGGGAGGGGAGACGACAGGGAGCTATGCCACGCGCGCCTCCGGTCTCCCGGCCGGCCCCCGCAACAGGGTGTAGACCGGAACGACGCTGGCCACCAGTCCCAGGACCAGGCAGCCGCCCACGGCACCCGCCACCCACGGCCAGGCGACGGCGGCCTCCACCGGTACGCCCAGGCTTTCCCTCAGCCCATGGACCATCCCCAGCAGCGCCGGCATGACTACTACCATCCCCATCGCGGCCCCCAGAGCGACCGCACAGACCGTCTCCCCCGCAACCACCCGCACCGCCTGACGGCACGTGGCCCCTGAGAGCCGCAGAATCCGCAAATCCCGGGCCCGGTCAGCAGTGGCCGTCAGCAGGGTGGAGGCCACGGCTATTGCGGTGTACCCAGCCGTCATGGCCACCAGCATCAGCGTGAAGATCCATACCAGCCGGTCCTCCTCGTCGTCGGCCGACGAGACATAGCTCGCCACCGAAACCTCCCGCGCCCCCAGCACGCTGCCGAGCTGAGGCAACTCCTCCCCGTCCGTTCGGTAGGCGACATCTGCGAGAGCCGACGGATCGTGCGCCCGAACCACCGCACGTGGGAGAACCAGTTGATACGGCACCTCCTCATCGCCCAGCACCGCCGTCACCCGCAGCCGCTCCTTGCGACCGTCCTCGAAGATCACCGTCGCGCTCCGCCCCGGCCGCCACCCATGCGCAGCGGCGACCGACTGCGTCACCATCACACTGCCCGCCCGTGGCGCAGGGTGGCTGTACAGCCGTGCGAAGCCCGCACCGACCCCCACCGCTCTCAACGCCGACTTCCCGCGCCCCTCGTAGACCGTGGTGGACAGCATCGCGTTCCGTGTCAGACCGGCTCTCTCCGTCGCGGCGCTACTGAGGCCGGGAGTGTCCGCCGGCGCCAGTGCGGACCGCGCCTGCACGGTGGCCGCCTGGCGGTCGGTATCCGCGGTCTGCGTCGTCTGCACCGTGCTGGTGATGAGCACGGCGAAGGCAACGGTGGCCAGCACCGGGGCGACCGTGGCGGAGGTGCGGCGCACCGCTGTCCGCATGTTCTCGCGTACGAGCAGCGGCGTGGCTCCCGGACGGCGGACCAGTGGACGGGTGAGCGCTCCGACGACAGGCCGCACCAGCGCCGGTATGAGCAGCGTGAGCCCAGCCGTCAGTCCTGTGGCCGTGCCCAGCCCGAGCAGCACCATGGTGTCGCTGTCGGCAAAGGCCGTGCCGACAGCGCAGCCCAGTCCGACCGCGGTCACCACCAGCCCGGCCGCCCAGCGCCGACGGGTCATGGGCCGCTCATCGACCGCCGCCTCCCGCATCGCCTCAAGCGGCGCCACCCGCGCCGCGCGTCGCGCGGCCGTCCACGCCCCCGCCAGGGCGACAGCGGTGCCCAGGGCGAGCGCGGCGCACGGTACCCACCAGCGGGGCCGTACCACGAAGCCCTCCGGCTGCAGACCCGCGTCCACCAGCACCCCGGCCACCGAGGGGGCAAGCGCCAGCCCCAGCACCGCCCCCAGGGTGGCACCGAACGCCCCCACGGTCACCGCCTCGGCACACACCGTGCGACGCACCTGTTTCGGTGTGGCGCCGATGGTCCGCAGCAGCCCGAACTCACGCCGCCGCTGCGCCACGGTGAACGCGAACGTGGACGAGACGATGAAGACGGTCACAAAGGCCGAGAGCGCAGCCATGGCGGTGAGCACCTGCGCGCCGATCCACCGCGTCATCTCGTCTTGCTGCAGAGCCATGGAATCACGGGCCGCTCCGGTGAGGACCTCGCCTCCACCGCCCGTGCCCGTCACCGCCCGCTCAGCGGCGGACGCCACCTGGCCGACGGAGGAGCCCCGCTCAAGGCTGAGTCCGATGACGCGTATCCCGCCGACGAGTTCTGCCGCACGCTCATCGGTGGTGTAGAAACCGGGCCCGTCCAGTGTGCCGGAGACGGTGAAACGGTGAGGACCGTCGGCCGTGAGCACGGTGACCCGGTCTCCGGGCCGGTGCCCATAGGCACGGTCGAGAGCGAGTTCGTCGTGTCTTGTGGGCGCCTGCCCCTCGTGCAGACCGTATGAGCCGAGGGCCACCGAGGACCAGCCGTGACCTTGTCGTTCTCCTTTCTTCTGCTCGGTACCGGACAGTTGCGCGTAGAAGGAGCGGTCGGCGACGGCAGCGCGCACCCCGGGAAGCCGCGCCAACTGCTCTCTCAGTTCCGCGGCGCGTCCCGGCGCCCAGGGTGGCGGTTCCGCGAACTGGCCACCCACCTGTTCCCCCGTCGGCGCCCGCACCACCACCGGGGCTCCGGCCAGCCGTTCGGGTACGCCGGTGCCACCGGACATCAGCATCAGTGCGCTCATCGTCACGACGGCGACGCCGAGCGCAACGGCGACGAACGATCCGAGGAACGCCGGCCAGCGGCTGCGCACGCTCGCAAGGCTGATCACGACCGCACCGCCTCTCGCCCCTCGTCAATCGGCCCGGATGCGGGTTGGGGAGGTGTGGCGCTCCCGGTCGCGGACGTCTCCAGCGCGGCCATGCGTGCCGCTATCGCCTCCGGCCCCTCGTGACCGTGAAGTTCGCTGACGGGCCTGCCATCAGCGAGCAGCACCACCCGGTCCGCGTACGAGGCGGCCGCTGGATCGTGGGTGACCATGATGATCGATTGTCCGTGCTCATCGACCAGTTGGCGCAGCAGTCGAAGGACGCCTTGTGAGGTGTGGGTGTCCAGCGCGCCGGTCGGTTCATCGGCGAACAGCACTGCTGGTTGGGTGATGACCGCCCGGGCCAGCGCGACCCGTTGCTGCTGACCGCCCGACAGCTCACCGGGCCGGTGTCCCGCCCGGTCGCCGAGGCCGAACCGTCTCAGAGCGGCGGCCACTTCTCCCGGCCCGGCACGACGACCGGCCAGCCGCAAGGGCAGCTCGACGTTCTGGGCAGCTGTCAGCGCGGAGACGAGGTTGAAGGACTGGAAGACGAAGCCGATTCGCTCGCGGCGGAGCACCGTCAACGCATGCTCGTCCAAGGCGCCCAGCTCCACGCCGTCGATCAGCACGTTACCCCGGGTCGGCCTCTCTATACCGGCCGCGCAGTGCAGCAACGTGGACTTGCCCGAGCCGGAAGGGCCCATGACAGCGGTCATCGTGCCGCTCTCGAAGCTGAGGGTCACGCCGCGCAGGGCGGTGACGGACCTTTCTCCTTCTCCGTACCGCTTCTCCACCGCGCGCAGTTCTACCGGCGTCGGCGATACAGTGCGTCCGGCCTGTGCCCGGTCCGCCGAGCCGGTGGCCGGCGATGTGGTCTGTTCCGTGGTCATGGCTCAAGGGAACGCCGCGGGCGGCCTCCCCCGCAGCAGTGCCTGGACGAGTATCAGGACTACACCTGGCACTACTGCTCGGGCCCATGCCGCCCGGCTACGGTCGTTCCGTGATCTCTCGAACCGTCCTGGAATCTCTCGGCCATGCGCCGTTGCGGTTTCCACTCACTGCCTGGCCATGGCGTTCGCTGGCCTATCTGCTGTCCGGCGGCGGGCTGGCGGCCGTGGTGTATCTGACCGTCGCGGCCGCGCTGGCCGCGCCGTTCGGAAGAGTGGCGGGCGTGCTGTGCTCGGTGCTGGCCATAGCCTTCGGTGCCGCGCTGGCCGGCCCGCTGGAGCGGTGGCGTCTCGGCCTGGTGGAGCCCGATTCTCCGCTCCCGCCTGCGGGCCGTAGATCGTACGGGTACGGCGCCGTCTCGGTTCTGGCAGTGGCGTGGGCCGATCTGGCAGTGGCGCTGGTCTCGCTCGGTATTCCCGGAGTGCTGCTCCTCTCTCCACTCCAGCCGACGGCGACGGGCTGGGAGAAGGTCACCGGTCCGATAGCCGGGGCGGCGCTGCTTATCGTCGCGACTTATCCGATAGGCGCCTGGGCGGGCGTCCGTGGCGCGGTCACCCGCTCGGTGCTGGCGCCCGTGGAGGGGGAGCTGCGTGAGGTCGTCCGCTCCCGGGCCCGGCTGGTGGACGCTTTCGAGACCGAGCGCCGCCGCATCGAACGCGACCTGCACGACGGGGCACAGCAGCGGCTGGTGGCGCTCAACGTGCGGCTGGGGCTGGCCGCCTTGGAAGTGCCGGCGGGTACCGTCGCGGCCAAGGAGGTCGGCGAGGCGCATGCACTGGCGAAGGAGGCTCTGGCCGAGTTGCGGGAGTTGATCCACAACGTGCACCCCCAGGTCCTCAGCGAACGGGGCCTGCACGCGGCGGTACGCGACATAGCGGGCCGCTCACCCATACCTGTCGACCTGGACATCGAACTGCCGGGCCGTCTGTCGGAGACAGCCGAGACCACCGCGTTCTTCGTGACGTCCGAGGCGCTGACCAACGCGGCGAAGCACAGCGGGGCGGAGCACTGCCGGGTGAGGGCGCGAGTGAAGGAAGGGGTGTTGCATATGGAGGTGATGGACGACGGCGTCGGCGGTGCCGATACCGAGGCGGGCTCGGGCCTCACCGGGCTGGTCGACCGGGTCGCCGCGGCCGACGGAAGAATGTTCCTGTCCAGCCCACAGGGTGGACCCACTCGGGTGAGAGCGGAGATCCCATGCACACCGAGCGTCCTCTCCGGATCGTGATCGCTGAGGACGGGGTGCTGCTGCGCGAGGGGATGGTTCAACTGCTCCAGCGTTTCGGTCACTCCGTGGCGGCGGCGGTGGGCGACGGGGACTCGCTGCTCGCGGCGGTACGGGTGCACCGGCCCGAACTGGTGGTGGCGGATGTGCGGATGCCGCCGGACTTCACCGACGAGGGCCTGCGTGCGGCGCGTTCCCTGCAGGCGGAGCAGCCAGAGCTCGCAGTGCTGGTACTGAGTCAGTATGTCGAGCAGACCTTCGCCGAGGAGTTGATGGAGCACGGCGGGAAGCGGGCGGGCATGGGGTATCTGCTCAAGGAACGGGTGGGTGATGTCGGGGAGTTCATGGATGCCCTCGATCGCGTCGCCAGAGGCACCACGGTGGTGGACCCGCATGTGGTAGGCCAGCTCCTCGCCCGTCGCCGCGGGCCGCTGGAACGGCTCACTCCCCGGGAACGGGAGGTGCTGGCGTTGATGGCGGAGGGGCATTCGAACTCCGCCATCGCCCGGCGTCTGGTGGTGACGGAGGCGGCCGTCGCCAAGCACATCGCGGGGATCCTGCTCAAGCTGGACCTGCCGGCTGACAACCCGGACGTCAACCGCCGGGTGGTCGCCGTGCTGACGTACCTGCGAGGGGAGGGTTCATGAGGACAGAATGCGGAGCGGGAAGGAGAGTAAGGGTGAGAAGGGGTCAGGGCTTGCGGGCCACGGCGCCGAACTGGGCCACGGTCTTCTCGTCCTCCGCCTCGTACCCCGGCCGCCAGCGGGCGCAGGAGACGATGCCGGGCTCCAGCAGCTCCAGCCCTTGGAAGAAGCGGGCAACCTCGGCGCCGGTGCGGGCGGTGATGGGCGGGGCGGCGTTCTCGTTCCAGAAGCGCATTGCCTCGACGTTGCCGTCGCCGCCGAGTTCGAGAGTGGGGTGGGTGAGTACCAGGTAGCTGCCGGAGGGCGCGGCCGCCATCAGGGTTTCCACGATCTCGGTCGCCTCCCTCGTATCGGCGATGAAGTTGAGGATCCCCAGCAGTATGACGGCGACGGGCTCGGTGAAGTCGAGGGTGTCGGCGGCGGCGTCGAGGATGGCTTGGGGCTGGTGGGCGTCTGCGTCGATGTAGTCCGTCTCCCCCTCCGGGGAGCCGGCGAGGAGGGCTCGGGCATGGGCCAGGACGGTGGGGTCGTTGTCGACGTAGACGATCCGCGAGGTGGGGGCCACCCGCTGGGCCACCTGGTGGGTGTTCTCGACGGTGGGCAAGCCGGTGCCGATGTCGAGGAACTGCCGGACTCCGGCCTCGCCCGCCAGGAACCGCACCGCGTGGCCGAGGAATGTGCGATCCGCGCGGGCGACCTCGCGAATGCTGGGGAACATGCTGGTGACGTGGTCGCCGACCTGCTGGTCGATGTCGTAGTAGTCCTTGCCGCCGAGCCAGTAGTTCCACACCCTGGCGTTGTGTGCGACGTGGGCGACCGGGGGCGTCTCCCCTGGGGGATCGCTGCGCTCGCTCACATTGGTGCCCTCTCCACTCGAAGCCGCGCCCAGGAACTGTGGGCCGAGTTTAGGCGGCGTGGTCGGTGCTCAGGCAGTGCAGCGCCGCGTACGACCCCGCGTGGGGGAGACAGGCAGCTTGGCGCTTCCTCCAGCCCGTCCTGGCAGATGCTATAGAGAGAGCGGTAGAGCATTGCAGATGCGAGGCCATACCTCATACGTTGTCGCACATGCAGTCGTACACCATCGGGCAGGCCGCGCGGCTGCTCGGCGTCAGTCCGGACACGGCCAGGCGTTGGGCCGACGCCGGCCGGGTCGCCACCCACCGCGATGAGAGCGGGCGCCGACTGATCGACGGGCGGGCTCTGGCCGCCTTCTCGGTCGAGATCGGTCAGCACGCCGCCGACGACGAGGAGACCTCCTACACCTCGGCGCGCAACGCGTTCCCCGGCATCGTCACGGCGGTCAAGCTCGGCGATGTGGCAGCGCAGGTGGAGATCCAGGCGGGGCCGCACCGGCTGGTCTCGCTGTTGACCCGGGAGGCCGTGGAGGAGCTGGGGCTGGAGGTCGGAATGCAGGCCACAGCCCGAGTGAAGTCGACAAATGTCCATATCGATCGAACATGAGCCTTTGACCGGACTCCGGCCCGGCCCGGGTCCGAGTCCGCCACCTTCCGTCCCGTCTCGCTCATCCCGGCCCGGGCTCGTTCCGCGCCGCCCATGTTCCGCCCTGTCCCTCGTCCCTGCTCAGGAGTTCCGCCCCATGCCAACGCACCTTCTGACCGCTCGCCGGGGGCTTGCCGCGCTTGCGACCGTTGCCGTTCTCGTGCCGCTGGCCGCCTGTGGAAGTGACGGCGGGGACAGTGCGGGCAAGGGGGGAAAGACCGAGCTGACCGTACTCGGCGCCGCTTCCCTCACCGATGTTTTCCAGGCGGCGGGCAAGGCGTACGAGAAGGAGCACCCGGACACGAAGGTGAAGTTCTCCTTCGCCGGGTCGCAGACGGTGGCCGCACAGGTGAAACAGGGGGTGCCTGCTGACGTGGTCGCCACGGCGGACACCACGACCATGGACAGCCTCAAGGCTGAGACGGGAAGGCCGGCCGTCATAGCCAAGAACCGGCTGGTGATCGCCGTCGGCAAGAGCAACCCGAAGCATGTCGACGGGCTGGACGACCTGACCGACAGCGGGCTCAAGGTGGTGCTGGCAGCTCCCCAGGTACCGGTCGGGCGCTACGGCAAGCAGGTGCTGGACGCCCAGAAACTGGAGGTCAAGCCGGTCTCGCAGGAGCCGAACGTACGGGCGGTGCTCAGCAAGGTGGAGCTGGGCGAGGCGGACGCGGGTCTCGTCTACAAGACCGACGCCGCCACGGCGCCCGACAAGGTTGACGCTGTGAAGATCCCGGACGATGAGAACGCCATCGCCTCATATCCGGCCGCCGTCCTGAAACGGTCCGAGCATCAGCAGGGGGCAGCCTCGTTCGTGAAGTGGCTCAGCAGTCCGAAGGCGGAGAAGCTGCTGCGCAAGGCCGGTTTCCAGCGCCCATGACGCGTCGGTACCGCGCCGTGAGGGCCCGCACCCGGCTCGGCACACCACTCGCGCTGGCGATGCCGGCTCTGCTCGCGATCGCGTTTCTGCTGCTGCCATTGCTCGGTGTCCTGGTGCGTACGGAGTGGGGGGAGCTGGGCGCGCATCTGGGCAGTGAGGGTGTCACCGAGGCGGTGAAGCTCTCGCTGCTGGTGTCCTTCGGCGCACTCGCGCTGTCGCTGGTCCTCGGCGTGCCGCTGGCCTGGCTGCTGGCGAGGGTGAGCTTTCCAGGCAAGGCGGTGGTGCGCTCCCTGGTGCTGTTGCCGATGGTGCTGCCGCCCACCGTGGGGGGCGTGGCGCTGCTGCTGGGCTTCGGGCGGCGTGGCCTGCTGGGGCCATGGCTGGAGGGCGCCTTCGGCATCGTGCTGCCGTTCCACACCTCGGGCGCGGTGGTCGCGGCAACGTTCGTGGCGATGCCGTTCCTGGTGATCAGCCTCGAGGGAACGCTGGCCGGGCTGCGGCCCGCCTATGAGGAGACGGCGGCCTCGCTCGGCGCCGGACCGCTGCGGGTGTTCTGGACGGTGACGTTGCCGCTGGTCGCGCCCGGGTTGGCGGCGGGCGCGGCGCTCACCTGGGCCCGGGCGCTGGGTGAGTTCGGGGCGACGATCACCTTTGCGGGCAACCTGCCTGGCACCACCCAGACCTTGCCGCTCCAGGTGTATCTGCTGCTCCAGGACCAGCCGGAGGCGGCGACATCGGTCTCGCTGCTGCTGCTCGTCATCGCCATGGCGGTGCTGGTCGGGCTGCGCGGCCGGTGGACGGGCAGCGGGCGCACCCGGGACCGGGCGGCCCCGGCTGTCGGCGCCGCTGAGCCGATCCCACCGGCAGAAGCCGCCGGAGCCGCCGCTCCGACCGCCCCGACCACCCCGGTGGCCCCGACCACCCTGGTGGCCCCGACCACGCCTGTGACTCCGACCGCCGCGGTTGCTCCCACCGCTCCAGCTGCCCCACTCGCCCTACCCACCCCACCCGCTCCGGTGAAAGTGCCCGCGAAAGCTTCCGTCGACGCCCATGGAGCCGACGCCCGTGGAACGGACATCGCCGATTCCTTCACCACCCCTGCCCCCGCCCCCGGCGACAAATGGCCGCTGCATGCCCGTGTCACCGGGGCCACCGAACTCACCTTGGATGTCGCGCCCGGCACCACGGTGGCTGTCGTTGGCCCCAACGGGGCGGGTAAGACGACTCTGCTGCGCGCCCTCCTAGACCTCACCCCACGCGCTCGCGCCGAAGTGCTGCTCGGAGACGAGGAGGTCGGCTCGCTTCCGCCGCACCGGCGCGGTGTCGCGTGGGTCCCTCAGGACGGCGCCCTCTTTCCCCATCTGAGCGCCCTGGCGAACACGGCCTACGGGCTGCGCGCACAGGGCGTGGGCCGTACCGAGGCGCGCCGGCAGGCCGGGGAGTGGCTGGCCCGGCTGGGAGTCGGGCACCTGGCCCACCGCAGACCGGGGCAGCTCTCCGGCGGCCAGGCCGGGCGAGTGGCACTGGCGCGGGCGCTGGCGGCGCGGCCCCGGCTACTGCTGCTCGACGAGCCGCTGGCGGCGCTCGACCAGACGACCCGCGCGCAGGTACGGCACACGCTGCGCGGCCATCTTTCCGGGTTCGGCGGTGCGTGTCTGCTGGTCACGCACGACCCGGTGGAGGCGGTTTCGCTGGCCGACCGGGTTCTGGTGCTGGAGGACGGCCGGGCGCTGCAGGACGCTCCGCCCGCCGAGGTCACCCGGCACCCCCGCTCCGCATGGGTTGCGCGGATGCTCGGGCGCAACGCGCTCGCGGGCACGGCGACGGGGGCAGGGAAGGGGAAGGGGACGGGGACGACGGGGAGCGGCGTGCTCGTCCTCGACGACGGGGGCAGTCTGGTGGTCGCCGACCCGGTGGCGGAGGGGACCGCCGTGCTGGCGGTCATCGCTCCGGAGGCGGTCGCCGTCCACCGCGAACGCCCGCACGGCAGTCCGCGCAATGTGTGGCCGGGGACGGTGCGGGAGATCGCGGCTGTCGGCAGTCGGCTGCGGGTACTCGTCACCTCCCTGGACGGGAAGGGGCCGGACCTGGTCGCCGAGATCACCACGGAGGCCGCCGCCGAGCTCGGGCTGACGGACGGCGCCGAGGTGTTCACCAGCGTCAAGGCCACGGAGATCACCCTCGTGGAGAGATGATCAACCGCGTCTCTTACGCCGTTCGGGATAATGAGCCAGCACGCCATCACTTCGTTCGCTATAACGAACGAGACGGAACAAGACGTCGCGAGGGGAAGGGAGGGACCGTGAGCGGTCCTGAGGGGTCGATCCGGGGGATGCTGGCGCTCAATCTGAAGCGGGTGCGGTCCCGGCGCGGGCTGTCGATCTCCGAGCTGTCCCGTCGCTCGAAGATCGGCAAGGCGACGCTGTCCCAGTTGGAGTCCGGTGCGGGGAACCCCACCATCGAGACGGTCTTCAGCCTCTCGCGCGTCCTGGAAGTGCCGATCTCCGACCTGCTGGACGCCCAGCAGCCGACGGGTCTTCGTGTGGTGCGGGCCCGAGACGTCGAGGTGCTCAGCGGCGAGGGCATCGACCTGCGCCCGCTGCGCCGGATCGAGTCGGGTCAGGCGGTCTTCGAGGTGTACGACCAGCAGGTCAGGGCCGGTGAACGGCGCGACTCACTGGGTCATGTGGGCATCGAGCACACCGTAGTGCAGGCCGGGCGGCTGACAGTGACGGTGGACGGCCACGAGGTGGAGTTGGAGGCCGGGGACTACGTGGGTTTCGACGCCACGCTGCCGCACAGCTATGCCGCCCCGGAGGGAACCGTACGCTCGGTCCTGCTCCTCCAGTACCGGTCCGACCAGCGGCTGGACGCCGGTTCTCCGCACCAGATCCCCGGCGAGGGCGCTCCCTGCGGTGCATGACCGGCTCACGGCGCCGACCGCCCGGAACCGGCCGACAGCCCGGAACCGGCAGCCGCCCGGAACAGCCACCCGCCCGTATCGCCGACCACCCGGAGCCGCCGACCACCCGGAGCCGCCGACCACCCGGAGCCGCCGACCGCCCGGAACCGTCGGCCACCCGCCACCACCGGCCGCGCGGAACCATTGACACTCCCCAAGCCCTCGCATAACGTCCCCAACGTTCGCTTCACCGAACGAATGACGGCGAGGGGAGTTCGATGAACGGAACACGGGTCGTCGTACTCGGCGCCGGTATCGTCGGAGCGGCCTGCGCTCGCGAACTGGCCCTGGCGGGGCTGGAGGTGACCGTTCTCGACCGCGGCGGCCCGGGTGCGGCCACCACCTCGCACGGCGAAGGCAACGTCCTGGTCTCCGACAAGGCCCCCGGGCCCGAACTCCGGCTCGCCCAGCTGTCCCGGCGCCTTTGGCCCGAGGTGCTGTCCGCGATCGCCGACCGCTCCCCCACCGCCGCGCGGCGCGTCGAAGCCGTCGAGTGGCACGCCAAGGGCGGCATCGTCGTCGCCACCACGGAGGAGGGCGCGCACGGGCTCACAGAGTTCGCCGCCGCCCAGCGTGAGGTGCAGGTGCGGGCCGAGGCCCTGACGGCGGACGCCCTCCGCGCGGCGGAGCCCTTCGTCACCCCCGCGCACACCGCGGCCGTCCACTACCCCGAGGACGCCCAGGTGCAGCCCGCCGGTGCGGCCGCCGCCCTGCTGACCGACGCGCTGGCGGCCGGCGCCGTACTGCGCACCGGCGAGGAGGTGCTGGCCGGGGTCGCCCGGAGCGGCCGGCTGACCGGTGTCCGCACGCCCCTCGGACTGCTGGAGGCCGACCTGTTCGTCAACGCGGCCGGCCCCTGGTCCGGGGCGCTCGCCGCCCGGCTCGGGGCGCCCGTCGCCGTCGAACCCCGCCGAGGCGACGTCCTGGTGACGACGCCGCTCCCGCCGACGGTCTTCCACAAGGTCTACGACGCGGACTATGTCGGCGCCGTCGGCAGTAGTGAGGAGGAGCTGCAGACCTCCGCCGTGGTCGAGTCCACCCGGGCGGGCAGCGTGCTGATCGGCTCCTCGCGGCGCCGGGTCGGCTTCGACGACCGGCTGCGCCCTGAGGTCCTGTCGGCCGTCGCCGCCAAGGCGCTGCGGCTCTTCCCTTCCCTGGCCGGTGTGCCGGTGATGCGGGCGTACGGCGGATTCCGGCCGTACGTGCCCGACCATCTGCCGGTCATAGGGCCGGACCCCCGGCTGGCCGGGCTGTGGCACGCGAGCGGTCATGAAGGGGCCGGAATCGGGCTGTCGGTCGGCACCGGACGGCTGCTGCGGAATCTCGTGCTGGAGGAGCCGCCCGAAATCGACACCCATCCGTTCCGGGTGGACCGCCCAGCCGTGCTCGGACCCGGCTCGGAGCACGGCTGGGCCCCCAGCCCCACGGCGGAACCCCGACAGCGGGACACCGGACCCCTGCAGCAGGACACCGGGCCCCAGGAGCAGCAGCACCGGGGCGAGGAGCAGGAGCCGGAGCAGAACCAGGAGGGGACATGAGCCCGAGACTCGTACCCGCCGGAAGCGACTCCACAGGCCGCCGGGACCGGCCACTGCGGATCACCGTCGACGGCGAACCTGCCGACGGTATCGAGGGGCAGACGCTGGCCGGCGTGCTGCTCGCCTCCGGCCGGACAGCCTGGCGCACCGGCCCGTCCGGCGCCGGACGGGGGGTGTTCTGCGGTATCGGCGTGTGCTTCGACTGCCTGGTGACCGTCAATGAGGACCGCGACGTACGGGCCTGCCGGCGACGAGCGGTGGACGGCGACGTGGTCCGCTCCCAGTCACGCGCACACCCCGGTAGGACCGACCCCCGCCCGGGCCCCCAACCCGGCCCCGACCCCGGCCCCGATCACGGCCACGACCCCGATCACGGCTATGGCCACGGTTCCGGCCCCGGCCACGACTCCCGGTCCGGAGCCCGGGCCGAGGGGGAGAAATGACCGCCGCCCGCCATGTCGCCGTCGTCGGCGCGGGACCTGCCGGGCTGGCCGCCGCGCACGCGGCGCTCGCGGCGGGCGCCCGGGTGACGCTGATCGACTCCGCCGAGCAGCCCGGGGGCCAGTACCACCGCACGCTGCCCGAGGCGTACGCCGCCGAGCGCCCCGGTGAACTCCAGCACGGCTGGTCCGCGTTCGAGCGCCGCCGCCGTCAAGTGCTGGCACACCCGCGCTGCACCTGGCTCCCGGAGACCTCCGTCTGGGCCCTGGAGCGCCCCGACCAGGACGGGGAAGGCACCGAACGCCCCGGTCGGCTCCAGGAGCGTCCCGACCAGGCCCGAAAGCGGTCCGTCGGCGCACCGCCGCGGCTGCATCTGCTGTGCGGCGGACCGGTGGACGGCTCCGGCCGTACGCGGCGCACGCTGGACGCGGACGCGCTGGTGCTGGCAACCGGGGCGCACGACCGGGTGCTCCCCTTCCCCGGCTGGCAGTTGCCGGGCGTCTACTCCGCGGGAGCCGCTCAGGCGCTGGCGAAGGGCGAGCGGGTGGTCGTCGGTGACCGCGTGGTGGTGGCGGGCAGTGGTCCGTTCCTGCTGCCCGTGGCTGCCTCGCTGCTGGAGGCGGGTTCCCGGGTACGGGAGGTGCTGGAGGCCGGCACTCCCGGCACCGTGGCCCGTGGCTGGAGCGGCCGCCCGTGGGAGCTGGCCTCGCAACTGGGCAAGGCGGCCGAACTCAAGGACTGCGCCGCCGCGTTGGCGCGCCACCGGGTGCCGTACCGGCTGGGCCGCGCCGTCGTCGAGGCGCGGGGTGCGGGCCGGGTGGAGGAGATCGTCACCGCGCGGCTGCGCCCGGACTGGTCGGTGGTACCGGGGACGGAGCGCACGGTCACGGTGGACGCGCTGTGCGTCGGCCACGGCTTCAGTCCTCAGCTTGAGCTCCCGGTGGCGGCGGGGTGCGCGCTGCGCGGCGAACAGCCCGGCCGCGGGGGAACCGGGGAGTTCGTGGCCGTCGACGACGAACAGCGCACCAGCGTGCCCTGCGTCTTCGCCGCCGGGGAGATCACCGGGATCGCCGGGGCTCCGGCCGCGTGCGCCGAGGGAGCGGTCGCCGGTTGGACCGCTGCCGGAGGCGCCCCTTCCGTACAGCCACTGCGGGTACTGCGGCGCAGCCGGGACCAGGGGCGTGCCTTCGCGCGGCGGCTCGCCCGAGCGCACCCCGTCGGCGCTGGATGGCCGGGCTGGCTGCGCCTGGACACGGTCGTCTGCCGCTGCGAGGAGACCGATTACCGGGCGCTGTGCGAGGCGTTCACCAGCGCGGCCGAGTCGGCGCCGCGCGTCGCCAAGCTCGGCACCCGGGCCGGGCTCGGGCCGTGCCAGGCCCGGATCTGCGGCCCGACCGTCACCGAACTCCGCGACCGGTTCGCGGGGCGGGCCGCAGACGGACCGGCCGAGCGGCCCGCAGATGGCCTGCCCGCCGCCACCCCGCACCGCAGGCCGATCGCCCAGCCGATCCGGCTGGGCGAACTGGCGTCCCCCGCCGCGGCCCTCATCGACGACGAACAGCACCTGCCCGAAGGCGAACAGCTCGGCGACGCCAGCGACCAGATCCCCAGCGACAGCAAACAGAGGCCCAGCGCCAGCGACCAGACCCGCACCGAAGACGAACAGACTCGCAGCCGAGGCGAACCGACCCACATCGAAGGCGAACAATCCCACCCCGACAGCGAACAGGAGAGCGATTCATGAGCGAGAGCAATCAGGCCGCCCCCGGCCTCGGCGGCGTGGTGGTGGCGACAGCGCTCCCGTACCGCGAGGACCCCTCCGCGCCCGCGGGTCTGGCCGTGGACTACGACCGCTACGCCGAGCACTGCCGCTGGCTGGTGGACAGCGGCTGCGACGGGGTGGGACCCAACGGCTCGCTGGGCGAGTACTCGTCGCTGACGGACGACGAGCGCCGCGCCGTGGCCCGTACGGCGATCGAGGCGGTGGGTGACGCGGGCACGGTCGTCGTCGGCGTGCACGGGGTCGGCTCGCACCAGGCTCGGCACTGGGCCGAGGCGGCGGCCGAGGACGGCGCGGACGGGGTGCTGTGTCTGCCGCCGACGATGTACCGCGCCAACAGGGGCGAGATACTGGCGCACTTCACCGCCGTCGCCTCCGTCGGTCTTCCGGTGATGGTCTACAACAACCCGCTGGACACCAAGGTCGATCTGACGCCGGACCTGCTCGCGGAGATCGCGCAGATCGACAATGTCGTGGCCGTCAAGGAGTTCTCCGGCGATGTGCGCCGGGTGCTGGAGATCAAGGAGCGGACCGCCGGAAGCGGCCTGGAGGTCATCAGCGGCGCCGACGACGTGGTGCTGGAGAGTCTGCTGATGGGCGCGACCGGCTGGTTCGCCGGGTTCCCCAACGTCTTCCCCGCCGAGTCGGCACGTTTGTTCGAGCTGGCGACCGCGGGGAAGACGACCGAGGCGCGGGCGCTGTACGAACCGCTGGTGGCGGCCTTCCGCTGGGACTCGCGTACCGAGTTCGTACAGGCGATCAAGCTCGGTATGGAGCAGGTCGGCCGGTTCGGCGGCCCCTGCCGACCGCCACGCGGGCCGCTGACTCCGGCGATGCGGAAGCAGGTAGAGGCCGATATGGCGCGGGCGATCTCCGCCCTCGCGGAGCGGGGGGCCGCCTGATGCGCTCGGTCCGCTCGCTCAGCGCCGTCGACTCGCACACCGAGGGCATGCCGACCCGGGTGGTCACCGGGGGCGTGCCGCCGATCCCCGGCGAGACGATGGCCGAGCGCCGCCGCCACGCCGTCGAGCACCTGGACGAGCTGCGCAGGTTCCTGGTGGACGAGCCGCGCGGGCATCCGGCGATGAGTGGGGCCCTCCTGCAGCCGCCGACCCGCCCGGACGCCGACTGGGGTGTGCTCTACATCGAGGTGAGCGGGTTCCTGCCGATGTGCGGGCACGGCACTGTCGGGGTGGCGACCGTGCTGGTGGAGACAGGCATGGTGGAGGTGACCGAGCCGGAGACCACGGTACGGCTGGACACCCCGGCGGGCCTGGTGGAGGCCCGGGTCACCGTACGGGACGGTATGGCCGAAAAAGTAACGCTGCGGAACGTGGACGCGTTCGCGCTGGAGCTCGGCGCCACCGTCGAGGTCCCGGGCCTGGGCAAGGTCGGCTACGACATGGCGTACGGCGGCAACTTCTACGCGATCGTCGAACTGGACCAGCTGGGGCTGCCGTTCGACCGGTCACGGAAGGACGACATCCTCGGCGCCGGACTCGCGATCATGGATGCCGTCAACGAGCGGAACCGGCCCGTCCACCCGGCCGACCCGGCCATCGGAGGCTGCAAGCATGTGCAGTTCCTGGCGCCGGGCTCGGACGGGCAGCACTCGCGCAACGCCATGGCGATCCACCCCGGCTGGTTCGACCGCTCGCCCTGCGGCACCGGCACCTGTGCCCGGATGGCTCAGCTGCACGCGCGCGGCGAACTGCCGCTGCGTACGGAGTTCGTCAACGAGTCGTTCATCGGTACCCGGTTCACGGGCCGACTGCTGGAGGCCAGCGAGGTGGGCGGGTTGCCGGCGGTGGTGCCCGAGTTCTCCGGGCGCGCCTGGATCACCGGCATGGCAACCTATCTGCTCGATCCCCGGGACCCGTTCCCGCACGGCTTCACCCTCTGACTCCGCCCTCCGGCGCCGCCGGGCCGTGGTGTCGCGTACCGCGCACGCTTCCGGTCCACGGCGAGTGTGCCTCCGGCGTTGTCGTGCCGGCACCGGTGGCAGGGCTTGCCCGCGGGCAGGAGGCGGCATCGAACAGACCCACGAAGGGTGTCCGATGGGAATGTCCGAACCTCGCCGGGTGGCCGCCGAATCGCGCTGGGAGCGGCGTCACCTGAACCGTAGGCTCCGTGTCATGGAGATCTCCGAGTTCATCGACACCCTGCGCCGTGAAGGCGGCCTCTTCGCGGACGCCGTCGAACGGGCTGATGCCGCAGCCCCCGTGCCCTCCTGCCCCGACTGGACCGTACGCGACCTGGCCACCCACCTCGGTACGGTGCACCGCTGGGCGGCCGAGTTCGTGCGGGAGGCCCGCGAGGAGCCGGTGAGGCCCCCTGAGCGCCCCGGGGTGGCACAGCTGCCCGACAAGGAGCTCGGGCCCTGGCTGCGGGAGGGACACGGGCTGCTGGTCGAGGCGCTGGAGTCGGCGCCGGAGGACCTGTCGGCCTGGACGTTCATACCCGCGCCCTCCCCGCTCGCCTTCTGGGCACGGCGGCAGGCGCACGAGACGGCTGTGCACCGGGTGGACGCCGAGATGGCGCTGGGCGCGCAGGTCTCCCCGTTGAACCCCGAGTTCGCCGCCGATGGAGTCGACGAAGTGCTGTGCGGCTTCTATCCGCGCAGAGGCACCCCGGAGGGCTTCGCCGCCGAGCCGCGCACGGTGCACATCCGGGCCACGGACGTGCCCGGCGCGGCCTGGAGCGTCTTCCTCGGGGAGCCGGCACGGGCCGAGCGCGCCGCCCAGCCGCCGACCGCCCCTGACTGCGAGTACGAGGGAGCGGCCGGCGACCTCTACCTCGTGCTGTGGAACCGGATGCCGCTGACGGAACTGAAGCTCACCGGGGACGCGAAGGTGGCGCACCGGTGGCGGGAGGTGTTCCAGCCGTAGCCGCGGAGGCGGCGGGTGCGCCGACAGGTGTGCGCCGGGTGGCGACGGCCCACGCGGCGCCGCCCACCGTCAGGGCGAGTGCCACCAGCAGCGCGCTCACCCACAGCGGGGCACGGTAGCCGAGCCCCGCACTGAGGGCGACGCCCCCGGCCCACGGCCCCAGCGCGGCACCGACGTTGAGTGCGGCCGTCGCGTATCCGCCGGACAGGGTCGGCGCGCTGGTCGCCGCGTACAGGGCCTGGGAGATCAGTGTCGACCCGACGGCGAAGGACAGGGTGCCCTGCACGAGGACCAACAGGATGGCCGCGATCTGGTGGCCCGCCGTCAGCGCGAAGAGCACCCAGCCGCCGAGCAGCGCGCTGCCGCCCGCGGCCAGCAGCCGCAGCGGGTGGGTGTCCGCCACCCGGCCCGCCGCCGTCACGCCGAGGAAGGAGCCGAGGCCGAACAGCGCCAGCAGCACCGGCACCCAGCCGTCGGGGAAGCCCGCGACGTCCGTGATCAGCGGGGCGAGGTAGGTGAACGTGCAGAAGGTGGCGCCGTTGACCAGGGCGCCCAGCAGGAGCGTCACCAGCAGCCGGGGGGCGCGCAGCGCCCGCAACTCGCCGCGGACGCTGCCCGGTTCCGGCCCGGTGTGCCGCGCCTGCGCCTGCTCCCGCGTGTGCTGTCGCTGTTCCTGTTCCTGTTCCTGCGCCTGCGCCTGCGCCTGCGCCTGCGCCCGAGCGTCCTGCGGGCCGGGCAGCGACCGGAGGAGGGCGAAGAGGGCCGGCAGCGACACCAGCGCCACCGCCCAGAACGCCGAGCGCCAGCCCCACGCCTGTCCCAGCAGGGCCCCGGCGGGAACCCCGGCCACACAGGCGAGGGTGACCCCGCCCAACAGCACGGAGGTGGCCCGCCCCTTGGCGTCGGGCGGCACCATTCCGGCGGCTGCGGTCAGCGCGACGGCGAGGAACCCGGCGTTGGCCAGCGCGCCCGCCACGCGCGTGGCGAGCAGCACCGTGAAACTCGTGGTCACCGCGCCCACCGCGTGCACCAGCACAAACGCGCACAGGAACCCCAGCAGCGCCCGCCGTCTGTTCCAGCGCCTGCTCAGCACCGCCATCAGCGGCGCTCCCACGATCATCCCTACGGCGAACGCCGAGGTCAGCGACCCGGCTGCCGAGACGGACACCGCCAGCTCCGCGGCGAGGTCCGGAACGAGCCCGGACAGCATGAACTCCGACGTCCCCTGCGCGAACACCGCCAGCGCGAGGACGTACAGCACAAATGGCATGAAAAACTCCGCAATCCTACTCGGAAAGGACAGCGGCAGGCGCGCGAGCAGCGCCCGGCGACAGGGCAGGCCCGAGAGGCCCCACGGGGGGATGCGGGGGCAGGTGTCAGGCGGAGAATCCGTCCAGCCGGGCACGCGGCAGCACTACCGCGAACGGCCCGTGGCACGGCGCTCCGATGGCGATCGGCGCAGACGGGAAGGAGTCCCCGGAAGGGGCAGTGAGCGCGAAACAGCCACCGGGCAGCCGGTGGCTAGAGTCTGGATGCCTCGGGGCTGGACATGCGGGCACTGTAACGGGCCCCGCCGCCGGGGTCCAAGCAATTACGGCCCGACAAGGACTCGAGACGAGAGACGAGAGACGAGAGCAGCCATGCCGGACACTCGCGCCCTGTTCGACTTCATCTCCTACACCGCCCGTCTCCGCGAGGTGGAACGGCACAACCACGCCACCCCCACCCGGCCCGAATCGGTGGCCGAGCACTCCTGGCACCTGGCGATGGTGTGCTGGGTGCTGCACGCGGAGTTCGAACGGGAGAGCGGGCTGCGGCTCGATCTGGGCCGGATGCTGAAGCTGTGCCTGATGCACGACGTGGTGGAGATCGACGCGGGCGACCCGTCGGCCTGGCAGACGGCCGGCGCCGACGCCGCCACCGCGAAGACCCGCGCGAAGACCCGCGCTGCGGCTCGCGCGAAGGCCCGCGCGGAGGACGCAGTGGCACGCGAGCGGTTCGGAGCGCTGCCCGAACCGCTCGGCCCCGAACTCCTCGCGCTGTGGCGGGAGTACGAGGAGGGCGCCACCCCCGAGGCCCGGCTGGTACGCGGCGTGGACCGCCTCAACCCGGCGCTGATGCGACTGCTCACCGGCCAGGGCTGGTCAGACGTGGACGCCGACACCGCGGCACTCGACCGCCTCCAGCTCCCCAGGGTGAGCGCCAGCCCGACGCTTACGGCGCTGTACGAGGAGGTCAAACAGGCCGCCGTCGCCCGCGGCCTGCTCCGCCCCTGAGACATCCCCGGCAGGGCGCTCCTCCGGAATCCGGCGGGGCGACTCCGACACCCGGCAGGGCGCCTCTGACACCCGGTGGGACGTCCTCGCCAGCCTCGGCAGGACGGCCGCCGGCCGCTCAGCCCTGGCCCAGCACCCTGGCAACGAAGTCCGCCAGCCGGGCCCTCGCCTGCTCTCGGTCCGCCCCCTCGTGGCGTACGAGGTGTTCCACGAGATCGGCGCGGGTGGCCGCGAGCAGTGCGTGCGCGATGAAGTCGGTGTCAGCGCCGCCGAATCCGGGGATCTGCCCCAACAGACCCGTGAGGGTGCGGTGGAAGCTCTCGTAGTGCGCCCCCTGGTAAGGGCTGCCGCTGCCGGTCCCCTCCAGGGCCAGGGCGAGGTGGCGGTTGTCGAACTTGAAGCAGAGTACGGCGTCCAGCAGCGCCGGTACGCGTTCCAGCGGCGGGCCAGCCGGACTCAGCGGCGGTTCGCCCTGCTCGGTGGCGGCCCTGAGCGGTGCCAGGCGCGCTTCGTAGAGCGCGTGGATCAGCCCGGTGCGGTCACCGAAGGCACGGAACAGCGTCGCTTTGCCTACGCCTGCCGCCGCCGCGACATCGGCCATGGTGATGTCCTCCGGGCTCTCGCAGCGGGCGAAGAGCTCGTCGGCTGCCGCGAGGACGGCCGCCCTGTTGCGGGCTGCGTCCTTGCGCGGTCTGCGCTCGGGCATGCGGTCACTCCCGTGCCACTCCTGATTGCGAAACGGACCCGGGGTCCGTATCGTCCCGCCATGAAACGGACCCAGGGTCCGCATCGTACGGGACAGGAGTACCCATGCCCACGCCCATGACCCGGAGCAGCCGATGACCACGACCGGCACCACCCTTGTCGTCGGGGCGACCGGCACCACCGGCAGCCGCGTCGCCGCCCGGCTCGCCGCCGGCGGTCACCGCGTCAAAGCCGCCTCCCGGAACTGCGCCCCCGTCCCGGAGACCGAGCCCGTCCGCTTCGACTGGCACGACTCCACAAGCCATGGCGAGGCGCTGCGCGATACGGACCGCGTCTATCTGGTCCCGCCGATCGGCCACCCGGACCCGGCCGACGTCATGCTGCCCTTCCTCGAAGAGGCCGGTGGTGCGGGAGTGCGCCGCGCGGTACTGCTCAGCTCTTCGGCCGTCTCGGCAGGCGGCCCGGCCACGGGGCGTGTGCACCAGGCGCTGCCCGGCCTGTTCGAGGAGTGGGCCGTGCTGCGTCCCTCCTGGTTCATGCAGAACTTCACCGGCGAGCACCCGCACGCCCGGAGCATCCGGGAGAACGGGACCATTCCGACCGCGACGGACGAGGGCCGAGTCGCCTTCGTGGACGCCGACGACATCGCCGCCGTGGCCGCGCACGCACTGACCGGCACCCGGGCCCCGAACACGGACCTCGTCCTCACCGGCCCCCAGGCACTGAGCTACGACGACGTCGCGGCCGTCCTCAGCCAGGTGACGGGCCGCGCGGTGACCCATCGGCGGCTGACCTACGAGCAGCTGCGCGACCGGCTGGCCACCGCCATGCCCGCCGAGTTCGCCGCGCTGCTGGCCGGGCTCGACCGGGACATCGCCGGTGGCGCCGAGGACCGCACCACCGGCACCGTTCAGCAGGTCACCGGCCGCCCGCCGCGCGGCTTCCGCGCTTTCGTGGAGCGGGAACTGACCTGAACGCTCTCGGCAGAGCTACCCGCCCGAGCCCGGTCGCCGGGACGGATGCGGTGGGTGCGGTGGGCCTGTGGGCTGTGATGGACGTGTGGGTTGTGGTGGGTGTGGCGGATGTGGCGGCCATGGGCCCAGCTCGGGCAGGCCGTCCGACGGGGTGGGCGGGGTGCCAGGGGTGCGGCCGGCCAGCCATGCCGCCAGGTCCCGTACCTCTCCGCGCACCTCGCGGACCGGCGCTGAGGCCGCCGTTCCGGTCGGCCAGCGCCGGTCGAGGTCGGTGGCGACCAGGCAGGTGCCGTCCGGGAGCCTGCTCAGCAGGAAGTCCAGGGCATGGCCGGCCAGCCCCTCGGGCCAGGCAGCAGGGCGTACCCCCAGGTCCAGATCGACCAGGTGAATCCACACCTCGCGCCAGCGGGCGAAGACGGTCGCGGCGATGTCCGCGTTCCGGAAGGAGACGGGCCGTTGCCAGTCCTCGGCCGTGGCCCCGGACCATACGGACATCAGCGCCTCGGTGTGCTCCGCCAGCGCGGCCCGGTGTTCGGCAGCCGTCCGTCCTGCCGTGTCCTCGATGATCGCGTCGCGCTCCGCCTGACCGCCGTCGTAGGTGGGCACCCGCTCCCCGCACAGCGCGTGCTCGGCGAGACGAGCGAACATCCGGGCGTTGTCGGTCAGATGGGCCAGAACATGCCCCCGGGACCAGCCGGGCAGCAGGGACGGCGCCCGCACCTGCTCGTCGTCCACCTCGGCGAGTACGCCCCGGAGGACCCGTTGCGCCTCGGCCACTTCAGCAACAGGAGGTATCACGGGCATCGACACTAACCCCTCACCCCAACTTCGGCCCCGGCCTCGGCGTCGACCTCGACCTCGACCTCGACCTCGACCTCGGCCAGCAGCTTCAGCAGCCGCTCCGTCAGCGCGGGGTCCGCGTCCAGGAGCGGTCCGCGCACCGGGCCCGCCGGCAGACCGCGCGCGTTGAGCAGGGCCTTCGCGGCGACGGTTCCGGGCTGGCCGGTCATCACGGCCTCGGTCAGCGGGGCGAGCGCGAGATGGCGACGCGCCGCCAGGTCGCCCTCCCCCGCGTCGTACGCGTCGAGTACCCCGCACACCTGCCGTGCCGCGACATTGGCCACAGTGCTGATACACCCGGCCCCGCCGATCGCCCGCAGCGGTAGTGCGAACTCGTCACAGCCCGCGTAGTACGCCAGCCCCGTCCGAGCCATCATCTGGGAGGACTTGAGCAGGTCGTACGCACAGTCCTTGACGCCCGCGATCCGCGGGTGCCCGGCCAGCCGCAACAGCGTCTCAGTGCTCAGCGCGGTTCCGGTACGGCCCGGGATGTCGTAGACCAGCACCGGGAGCCCGGTCGCGTCGGCCACCGTACGCAGATGATGAGTCACCGCCTCCTGGGTGGGGCGCGAATAGTACGGCGTCACCACCAGCAGCCCGTCCGCGCCGGCCGCTTCGGCGTCCCGGGCCAGCGCGACGGTGTGGCGGGTGTCGCTGGAGCCGACACCCGCCACCACGCGCGCCCGGTCCCCCACCTCCGCCACCACGGCACGCACCAGCGCTCTCTTCTCGTCGTCCGAGGTGGTCGGCGACTCGCCCGTCGTCCCACTGAGGACGAGGGCGTCACACCCGCCCTCGTCCACCAGGTGCACGGCCAGCCGCCGGGCGCCCTCGACATCGAGCTCCCCGGCGGCGTCGAACGGGGTGACCATGGCTGCTGCGATACGGCCCAACGGCCCTGTGGTGATCGGCATGGCCGGAGTGTGCGGTGCGGCGGACCGGTGCGCCATTTAATTGCCGTGAGGGCGACTCTTAAGCAGCGCTTCATGGCCGGGACGGCGCTCCGCAATAAGGAGTCATCTCGTTTGGTGAGTCTGCGGTAGCAGATGAGGGTGCGGGCGATGCCCGAGCCAAGCGAGATGCTATTTGAACACGTCTACAGCGAAGGGAACTTGTCACTCAGGCAGGTTCTCCGAGCCAACCAGCACGAAGCGGAATAGCTGGTTGATCCCACCGTGGCCGGCGTACTGGACGATCGGCGTGTGGTCGTCGGTGCGGCACTCATGGACGTCCAGCCGCTTGCCGGCGAACGTCCCGATCTCGAACAGGCCCTGGCCGACCGGGTGGAGGGTGAACTGCTGGTTCGGCCCACCGTGGTGGCGGTGCTGGACGATCTGAGTGAAGTCCTCGGCGCTGGCGCCCCAGACGTCCAGACACTTGCCGGCGAACGTCCTGATCTCGTACAGCCCGTCACCGACCGGGTGGAGGGTGAACTGCTGGTTCGGCCCACCGTGGCAACTGTGCTGGACGATCCTCGTACCGTCCTCGGTGCTGGAATACCAGACGTCCAGGCATCTGCCGGCGAACGTCCAGATATGGAACGGACCCAACGGGCCACTGCTGAGCCGTCGCAGCGCCCGCCCGAGGGCGGCGGCATCTGAGTACCGCTGGGCGGGGTCCTTGTCGAGCAAGGTCAGCACGAGGTCGTCCCAGTCGGGCGGGACATCCTCGGAAACCGAGCTGGGCGTGGGCGGCTGCTGGGTGGCGTGCGCGGTGATGTAACCCATGGCATCGGGGGCCTGAAACGGCGGCCGGCCCGTGATCAGCTCGAAGAGAAGGCAGCCCAGGGCGTACAGGTCGCTGCTGGGTTCCGGGTAGCCGCGCGCCTGTTCAGGGGCCATGTACGCGGGACTGCCCATGATGAAGCCCGTCCGCGTGACCCGGGTCGCGATGGGATCGGCTGCCTTGGCGATGCCGAAATCGAGGACCTTCACGACGCCGGACGGTGTGACGAAGATGTTGGACGGTTTGATGTCCCGGTGCATGATTCCGGCTCTGTGCGCGTCGTCAAGCGCCTCACAGATCTGCACGCCCCACCGGGCCACGTCCGGTAGAGGGGCGGCCCCCCGGCTCAGCACCGCATCCAGGCCCTCGCCGCGGACCATCTCCATCACCAGGAACGGGACACGGTCATTCCCCGCGCCGGTCTCGCCGAGATCGTGGACGGTCACGATGTTGGGATGCTGCAACTGGGCAGTGATCCGAGCCTCACGCAGGAATCTGACACGTTCCTGATTGCCGCGACTTCCGCCGCCGGCGAGCTGGAAGATCAGCTTGACGGCGACTGGGCGTCCCAGCGTCTCGTCCTGCGCCTCCCACACCTCCCCCATCCCGCCCTCGGCGAGCTCCCGCACCAACCGGTAACGGCCCGCTAGTAGCTGGTCCTGCACTGCTACGCCTCCCCGCTTCGAGCACTGCTGCCTCTCCTGCACGCGAGCGGAGGTGCCCGGGCAGGATCAGTTTCGCGCACGGGCGCCACTCCGTCAGCCACTCGGAAGCACGCCATCGCCTATCTAGTGCTCTGACCGGGTTGGTTCACCAGGTTGCTGCACCGGGTTGGTTGGCGTGGCGGGGGCTACAGAGGCGATTGGATGTGAGCATCCGAGGCAGGGTCAAGGAGAAGTTGCGGCAGAGCCGCTGCGAGTGCGCCTGTAACGCGCGGGTGTGGTGCCCACGTGGCGTGTGAAGTGTCGGTTCAGATGGGCTTGGTCGTGGAATCCCACGGTTGCCGCGACCTCGGCGGGCCGGTGGCCGTCGAGTAGAAGTCGCCGTGCCTGATCGATGCGCTTGCCGGTGAGGTAGCTGTGTGGCGGCAGGCCATATGTCTGCTTGAAGCAGCGGATCAGGTGTGTGGGGTGGGCATGCAGGGTGGCGGCGGCCTCGCGCAGGGATATGCCAGCGTGTATCCGTGAGTCCAGTAGTTCCCGCAGCTCGGCGGCGAGCCGGTTTGCCTCTTGCCCCGGTGTGCGGGGCTGGAGCGCGTCGAGGTGGGAGTGGAGCCATTCACGGATGAACGAGAGGCGGGATTCGGCTTCGAATCCGTCTCCAGCATGGGCGAGAGTGGCGTGCAGTTGGTGGATCCGATGGCGCAGCAGCCCGTCGTTGACGACTGGAGCGTCCGCCGCACGACCGGCCCAACGCTGCGGGAGTACGGAGTCGTCGAGGTAGAGGTTGCGCTTGCGGAAGCCTGATGCCGTGACGGTCCGACCGTCGTGGGGGACGCCGGGTGGCAGCAGGAGGACGCTGGCGGTGCCGGTCGCCCCATGGCGGTGGCGGTCGAGTGCGAAGTCGACCGAGCCGTCGTCGAGGATCATCAGGTCCCACGTGTCGTGGGTGTGGGCCGGGTACGCGTGATCGGTGAAGTGTGCGTGGAAGACCTCGGCGATCCCTGGGACTGACGGCCTCCAGGCGTTGATGGACGTGCGGGGTCGGTCTCCGGTCATGCCAGGAACGTACAAGACCAGCGGAGTCCGAGCGCGGCAGGTTTGTGACACGGCCGGAGGGCCCTGAGTTGACCGCCTTGAGGAAGGATGCCGTATGTCCAAGTCCGTTGTTCCTGTCAACATCGCCGACAAGCTGTCGCAGTTCAGCGAGCTGTGGTCGCAGAAGAAAGTGGCTGTGCTCAACGACTACGAGGTCAAGCTGGCCAAACTGAAAGGAGAGTTCGTCTGGCACACTCACGAGGACACCGATGAACTGTTCCTGGTCATCAGCGGGCGGCTCACGATCCAGCTCAGGGATGCCGATGTGGTGCTGGAGCCTGGCGAGTTGTACGTGGTTCCCCGCGGGGTCGAGCACTGCCCCGTGGCAGACGAGGAGACCGCGATCCTGTTGCTCGAACCGGCGGGGACGATCAACACCGGTGACGCAGGAGGGCCGATGACCAAGGCGGCCGAGATCCTCAACTGACACGCAGGGTGTGGCGTCAGGCTGCAGCCTTGAGGGGGCGTCCGCCACAGCGGATGGCTTTCTCGCTTCGCATGCGGGCGCGTTCGCGACGTTCGGCGCACGGAAACTGTCCGACCGAGGAGGGCTCCCCGCCCAGGCCCGCCGTGGCCCGACCCGGCCGAGCGGGTGCCGGCCGGGTGTCCCAGCGCGGTGCTCCGCAGCGAGAGCACCGCTCCGAGAAGCAGAGACGGCGCTCCTCACCGGAGACGGCGCTCCGCAACCAGAGCGGCACTCCGCAGCGAGAGCAGTGCTCCGGCCCGGGGCGGCGCTCCGCGCAGGGAGCGGCGCTCCCTGCGCGGACGGGCGTCCGGGGGCGGTTGGGGGCGGACAGGGCGCACCGGACAGGCGGACGGCCGGTCAGCGGGTCCCGTGTTCCCCGCCGTTGACATTGAGCACCTGCGCCGTGATGTCACGCGCCGCCGGAGACGCCAGGAAGGCGACGGCGCCCGCGATGTCCTCCGGAGCACCGGCGCGGCCCAGCGCGGTGGAGGCGATGAGGTGGTCGCGCCGTTCGGGCGTGAGCTGGTCGCGGAAGAACTCGGTGTCGGCGACATAGCCCGGTGCGACGACGTTCGCCGTGATGTCGCGCGGCCCCAGCTCCCCCGCCAGGCCCAGGTTCCATGAGGCGAGGCCCGCTTTTGCCGCGCCGTAGGCGCCGGAGCCCTTGTCGGCCGCGATGGAACCGATGCTGATCACGGCGCCTCCCCCGGCCAGCCGGTCCTCCACCGCCTTGGTGGTCAACGCGGCGCTGAGCAGATTGGCGTCCAGGTTTGCGCGGAACCGGTACGCGAACGCCTCCAGCGCGGTGAGCTCGTCGTCCTCGGTCACGTCCCAGTCGGTGTTGCCGCCCGCGTTGTTGACCAGCACATCGAGCCGGTCGGGCAGTTGCGGCAGCAGCCGCTCCACCGCCTGCGGGTCGGTGTGGTCGCAGACGACTGCTCGTCCGCCGATCTCCTTGGCCGCCGTCTCCAGCGTGCCCTGTCGCCGCCCTGTGATGACGACTGTGTCCCCCTGTTCCGCGAAGTGCCGCGCCACGGCCAGCCCGATGCCTGTCGCACCGCCGGTGACCAGGATGCCGCGTGCCATACAGTGTCCTCCGTGTTCGTTCAGACCTAAATTTAGACCTAAACATAACACTGAAAGAAGGGGTCATGGCAAGCGATCAGTACCCGCTGGACAGCGCGACCGACTACCCCGTGGCGGACATCGCCGCCGCATGGCAGCGCGAGCGCCCCGGCACACCCGTCTCCTCGATCGGCATCGTCACCCCGCTGTGGCGGCTGGCGAAGCTGTTCGGCGACGACCGCCGCCGCGTGCTCTCCCGCGCGGGTGTGGACGCCGCCACCCTCGACCTGCTCAGCGTGCTGCGGCGCGCGGGTGAGCCGTATGCGCTCACCACCCGCGAGCTGACGGCACGCACGATGATCACAGCGGGCGCCATCTCCCAGCGGGTGGCCCGCGCCGAACGCGAGGGCCTGGTCACGCGCAGCCCCGGGAGTGCCTCCCGGACCACGTCCGGGGGAGAGAGCCGCCGCCGCTCGGTCGTGGTCGAACTGACCAAGGCCGGACACGAACTGGTCGAATCCACCGTCGACCAGGTCCTCACCCGCGAAGCCGACCTGCTGACGGGTCTCACTGCGGAACAGCAGAACCAGCTCGCCGACTTGCTGCGTGTCCTTCTTCAGGACGTTCAACGACGGTTGAACGATCACCGATTGACTCAAGTGGGAGAACCGGAGTGAGGGACTGTCGACCCTCCTTTCACTGTAGTAACTTTGAGTGATCAAAACTGCGGGTGATTCGTACCGCCGTCGCCCACGGACAGAGAGCTGAGAGAACTTGCGCATGAAAAAGCAGGCCAGCACAGCGATGTGGACCGCAGCAGCCCTGGCCGCGTCCCTCCTCCTGGGCGCGTGCGGGGGCGACGGCGACTCGGACGACAAGATCGACGGCGCCAAGGACGGGGGCAAGCCGAGCGCCAAGTCCTCCTCGCCGTCGGCCAGTTCGAGCGCCTCCGACCGCAAGGCGCCGGACGAGATCAAGCTGGCGAAGGACGCGAAGAACGTGTTCGAGGCCGCCAAGACGGGCGACCCGAAAAAGGATGAGGTCCTGGCGGACAACCAGGCGCGGATCAACGCTGTTGACCGGGTAATCACCACGGGCAAAGACGTCGACCAGGTGGAAGTTTACGCCACCGGAAAATCTCTGCTCGCGTCGAACCAATACATGTTGGATTTCTCCAAGAACGGAAAGAGCTGGGCGGGAGTCACTCGCTACTACGACCAGAAGGTCGAGTTCACCGGTAAGAATGATGCGCGAGTGACCTTCTGTGCCGATGAGCACAAAGCACGGAACAAGGTCATCAAAACCGGGAAGCTTGAGCCGAACGACGCGGGTGATCAGAACTACGTCGCCGCGTCGTTCCATGTGAAGCGGAACAGCGACGGCGTATGGCAGGCCGTCTCCGGAACTTCTCAACGGGGAGCCAAGCAATGCATGAAATAGTCCGCCGAGGCTCAGTTGGTGTGCTGGTAGCGATGCTCCTGCTCGCCGAGCCGTCAGTCGCCTACGCCGAGGAAGGCAAAGGAAAGGGTGGGTTCAACGGTACTGACACCCAAGGGGGAGCCAAGAACAACTCCGTCAACGCCGAGGTCTCCCACGTCCGGATAACCGGCGGCGGTGGCAAGACCAAGAACACCGTCAAGCTGAACCCCAAGGACCCCGACTGGGAAGCTCCTGCGTGCTGGTACGAGCCCAAGACGACTCCCAAGGAGCTCAAGGAGAGGATGGACGAACTGAAGCCGAAGAAGCCGAAGAAGGAGGAAAAGGAGGAGAAACCAATCCTCGATCCCGGAACCGATGCCACGGATCTCTCCAACGCTCTCCTCGGCCAGGCCAAGAACGTCCTCGACAACTACTACCAGACCGACAAGTACGACAACTACAACCTCGACCAGCAGGGCAAGGGCATGTTCTGGGAGGGGGTGCGCAACCCCAACAAGGCGGACGACCCCGCGTCGGACAAGTGCAGCCAGCATGCCATCTGGGTGCCGGAGGGCAAGCCGCCCAAGGACATGCCCCTCGCGGTCAGCCCGAAGATCCTCGCGGAGTACGCGTACGAGGAACTGCCCATTCCGGGAACCGACATTTCGCTGAACCCGGAGGACAAGCAGACGGTCAACCTCGACACCTGGGTATGGCTGGACAAGGACAAGTTCAAGCCGGTGGACGTGACCGCGTCCCTGGACCTGGAAGACGGCACCCACCTCTCGGCGACCACCACGGCGAAGCCCACCTCGCTCACCCTGGAACCGGGAACGGACGATGCCAAGATGTATCCCGGCTCCGGAAAGTGCGTGGTCAAGAACGGCCAGCTGGGTGAGGAGTATTCGGCGGGGAAGAAGGACAGCACCCCGCCCTGCGGCGTCAGGTATCTGCGGGCCAGCGGCCAGAACGGCTCCTACCCGCTGAAGGCGACGCTCACCTGGGACATCTCCTGGAAGGGCTCCGATGGGACCGGTGGTGACCTGCCTTCCGGCACCTTCAGCACCACCAGGAACCTCACCGTGAAGGAGATCCAGTCCATCGTCCGCGACTGAGCTGGTCCGAGCATCGAAATGAGGGGCTGCCGGTAAGCCGACAGCCCCTCTTGTGCTGACCAGCGCCGGGTGCTCTCAGTAAGGCCGGGTTCCCGCCGAACCGATTCACGTGTGACCGGCCATACGTTCTCGAGAACTCATTCATCGCTACAGCGAGTACTTTGCGGCTGTCTGATTCCTGCTGCTTCAGGGCAGAGCGCGCTCGGGACTGGCACGGGAACGTACCGGGAGTTCGGCCGGCGGTGTGGTCAGGGTTGCTCCATTTGGTTGTGGACTCGCCGTGTGAGCAGATGAGCGGAGGCGCCGCGTGCAAGTGTCATTGCGTAATCGCGCCCCGAGCCGAGCACTTCTGACGGGGCAAATACGGCGAGGGACTTGAGGAGGGCTCCCAGTGGAGATGCCTGTCGTGCGGGAATGTGCGGTAGAGGACTGCGCGTACAATAGGGATCACGCCTGCCATGCGCTGGCCATTACGGTGGGGGATGTCCGCCGCGCGCGCTGCGACACCTTCTTCACTGCCTCCACGAAGGGTGGAGACCCGGCGACGACCGGACGTGTTGGCGCCTGCAAGGTGTCCAACTGCCGACACAACCAGCAGTTCGAGTGTCGTGCGCCCGGGATCACCGTGGGCTACGTCGAGAACGAGGTGGACTGCATGACGTATGAGCCTGCCTGAGCTGCCGTCATGACGTGGTGCCTGCACTACGGTCGGCGTGGAACATCGGCGCGGGCGAGGCCCGGCGCGCAGCGGACCGGACCTGGCTCGGGGAGGCATCCAGGCGGGCGCAGAACCGCGCCCATGCGTGCGGCGCCTGCCGTGACCCGGTCGGGGACTGGCAGGCGCCGCGTCGTCCGTACGCCCTTGTACGGAAGTTGAAGGGGCTTACACCGTCAGCGCACGGTCCGTGGGGCGGATCGGCGCGGGGAGGGTGCTGGCCTCGCCGGTGAGGTAGCGGTCGACGGCCTTGGCCGCGGAGCGGCCCTCGGCGATGGCCCAGACGATCAGCGACTGGCCCCGGCCGGCGTCGCCGGCGACGTAGACGCCGGCGACGTTCGTGGCGTAGTCGCCGTCCCGCGCGACGTTGCCCCGCGCATCGAGCTCGACGCCGAACTGCTCGACCAGGCCGTTCTCCCGGTCGACGCCTGTGAAGCCCATGGCGAGGGTGACCAACTGGGCGGGGATCTTCCGCTCCGTACCCGGCTTGGGCTCCAGCTTGCCGTCCACCATCTCCACCTCGACCAGGTGGAGCCACTGGACGTTGCCGTCCTCATCGCCCTCGAAGTGGGTGGTGTTGACGGAGTAGACCCTCTCGCCGCCCTCCTCGTGCGCGGAGGTCACCTTGTAGAGCATGGGGAAGGTGGGCCACGGCTGGCGGGCCTGGTCCCGCTCCTCGCCCGGCCTGGGCATGATCTCCAGCTGGGTGACGGAAGCCGCGCCCTGCCGGTGTGCGGTGCCGACGCAGTCGGCCCCGGTGTCGCCGCCGCCGATGACGACGACATGCTTGTCCTTGGCGGTGATGGGCGGCTCGACGTAGTCGCCCTCCTGCACCTTGTTGGACAGCGGCAGGTACTCCATCGCCTGGTGGATGCCGTTCAGCTCGCGGCCCGGGACGGGCAGGTCGCGAGCCGTGGTCGCGCCCGCCGCGATGACGACCGCGTCGTACCGCTTGCGCAGCTTCCGCGCGTCGATGTCACGGCCGATCTCCACGCCGGTGCGGAACTTGGTGCCCTCCGCGCGCATCTGCTCGATACGGCGGTTGATGTGCCGCTTCTCCATCTTGAACTCGGGGATGCCGTAGCGCAGCAGCCCGCCGATGCGGTCGGCGCGTTCGTAGACGGCGACCGTGTGGCCCGCGCGGGTGAGCTGCTGGGCCGCGGCCAGCCCGGCGGGGCCTGAGCCGATGACGGCGACGGTCTTGCCGCTCAGCCGCTCCGGGGGCTGCGGGGTGACGTTCCCGGTCTCCCACGCCTTGTCGATGATGGAGACCTCGACGTTCTTGATGGTGACGGCCGGCTGGTTGATGCCGAGCACGCACGCCGACTCGCACGGGGCCGGGCACAGCCGCCCGGTGAACTCCGGGAAGTTGTTCGTGGCGTGGAGGCGTTCCGACGCCGCCTCCCAGTCCTCGCGATAGGCGTAGTCGTTCCACTCGGGAATGAGGTTCCCCAGCGGGCAGCCGTTGTGGCAGAAGGGGATGCCGCAGTCCATGCAGCGCCCGGCCTGCTTGCTGATGATGGGCAGCAGGGAGCCGGGTACGTAGACCTCGTTCCAGTCCTTGACCCGCTCCTGGACGGGACGGGTCTTGGCGACCTCGCGGTCGGTGTTCAGGAAGCCCTTGGGGTCAGCCATTGGTCGCCGCCTCCATCATCTTCTCGTGGGTCTCGGACTCACTGAGCCCCGCTCGCTCGGCGGCGTCCTTGGCGGCGAGCACAGCCTTGTACGTGGCGGGCAGGACCTTGCTGAAGCGGCTGAGCGCTCCGTTCGGCCCGTCCCAGTCGGCGAGGAGCTTGGCGGCCACGGTGGAGCCGGTCTCCTCCTGGTGGCGTCGCACGGCCTCGTGCAGCCACGCCTTGTCGTCATCGGTCAGCTCTTCGACGGCGCCGCGCAGCCCGGCGTTGACGTTGGCCAGGTCCAGGTCGATGACGTAGGCGGTGCCGCCGGACATCCCGGCGCCGAAGTTGCGCCCCGTACCGCCGAGGACGACGGCCGTGCCGCCGGTCATGTACTCGCAGCCGTGGTCGCCCACGCCTTCGGAGACGACCAGGGCTCCGGAGTTGCGGACGCAGAAGCGTTCCCCGACCCGGCCGCGCAGGAAGATCTCGCCGCCGGTGGCGCCGTAGGCGAGGGTGTTGCCCGCGATGGTGGAGTACTCGGCGAGGTGGTCGGCGCCCCGGTCGGGGCGGACGACGATCCGGCCGCCGGAGAGGCCCTTGCCGACGTAGTCGTTGGCGTCGCCCTCCAGCCGCAGCGTGATGCCCCGCGGCACGAAGGCGCCGAACGACTGGCCGGCGGAGCCGGTGAAGGTGATGTCGATGGTGTCGTCGGGCAGTCCGGCGCCGCCGAACTTCTTGGTGACCTCGTGTCCGAGCATCGTGCCGACGGTCCGGTTGACGTTGCGGATCGCGACCTGGGCGCGGACGGGTTCGGCCTGCTCGGCGGTGTCGGCCTGCAGCGCGTCGGCGGCCAGCTTGACGAGCTGGTTGTCGAGCGCCTTCTCCAGGCCGTGGTCCTGCGGGATCGCCTGGTGCAGCACCGCACCGTCGGGCAGTTCGGGTACGTGCAGCAGCGGCGCCAGGTCGAAGCCCTGGGCCTTCCAGTGGTTCACGGCCCGGGAGGTGTCGAGCAGTTCGGCGTGCCCGATGGCCTCGTCCAGGGTGCGGAAGCCCAGCTCGGCGAGGAGTTCGCGGACCTCTTCGGCGATGAACTCGAAGAAGTTGACGACGTACTCGGCCTTGCCGCTGTAGCGCTCGCGCAGCGTCGGGTTCTGGGTGGCGATACCGACCGGGCAGGTGTCCAGGTGGCAGACGCGCATCATGACGCAGCCGGAGACGACCAGCGGCGCGGTGGCGAAGCCGAACTCCTCGGCGCCGAGCAGGGCTGCGATGACCACGTCACGGCCGGTCTTGAGCTGGCCGTCGGTCTGTACGACGATCCGGTCGCGCAGCCCGTTGAGCAGCAGCGTCTGCTGGGTCTCGGCCAGGCCCAGCTCCCAGGGGCCGCCCGCGTGCTTGAGCGAGGTGAGCGGCGAGGCGCCGGTGCCGCCGTCGTGCCCGGAGATGAGGACGACGTCCGCGTGGGCCTTGGAGACACCCGCCGCGACCGTGCCGACGCCGACCTCGGAGACCAGCTTCACATGGACGCGGGCCTTCGGGTTGGCGTTCTTCAGGTCGTGGATGAGCTGGGCGAGGTCCTCGATGGAGTAGATGTCGTGGTGCGGCGGCGGCGAGATGAGGCCGACGCCGGGGGTGGAGTGCCGGGTCTTCGCCACCCACGGGTAGACCTTGTGGCCCGGGAGCTGGCCGCCCTCGCCGGGCTTGGCGCCCTGCGCCATCTTGATCTGGATGTCGTCGGCGTTGACGAGGTACTCGGAGGTGACGCCGAACCGCCCTGAGGCGACCTGCTTGATCGCGGAGCGCCGGGCCGGGTCGTAGAGCCGCTCGGGGTCCTCGCCGCCCTCGCCGGTGTTGGACTTGCCGCCGAGCTGGTTCATGGCGATCGCCAGCGTCTCGTGCGCCTCTTGCGAGATGGACCCGTAGGACATGGCGCCGGTGGAGAACCGCTTGACGATCTCGCTCGCGGGCTCGACCTCCTCGACCGGGATCGAGGGCCGCTCGTTCTTGAGGGAGAACAGGCCGCGCAGTGTCATCAGCCGCTCGGACTGCTCGTCCACCCGCTGGGTGTACTGCTTGAAGATGTCGTAGCGGCGCTGCCGGGTGGAGTGCTGGAGGCGGAAGACCGTCTCGGGGTCGAACAGGTGCGGCTCGCCCTCGCGGCGCCACTGGTACTCGCCGCCGATGTCGAGCAGCCGGTGCGCGGGCGCGATGCCGGAGGACGGGTACGCCTTGGCGTGCCGCGCTGCGACCTCCTCGGCGACGACGTCGAGGCCGGCGCCGCCGATCTTGGTGGTGGTGCCGTGGAAGTAGCGGTCGACGAACTCCTCGTCCAGGCCGACGGCCTCGAAGACCTGCGCGCCGCGGTAGGAGGCGACGGTGGAGATGCCCATCTTGGACATCACCTTCAGCACGCCCTTGCCGAGTGCGTAGATCAGGTTGCGGATGGCCTGCTCGGGCGGCAGCTCCTCGGCACCGGGCAGGAAGGTGCCGGCGCGCACCAGGTCCTCGACGGACTCCATGGCCAGGTAGGGGTTGACCGCTGCGGCGCCGTAGCCGATGAGCAGCGCGACGTGGTGCACCTCGCGGACGTCGCCGGCCTCCACCAGCAGCCCGACCTGGGTGCGCTGCTTGGTGCGGATGAGGTGGTGGTGCACAGCGGAGGTGAGCAGCAGCGACGGGATCGGTGCGTGCTCGGCGTCCGAGTGGCGGTCGGACAGGACGATGAGCCGGGCCCCCGACTCGATCGCCGTGTCGGCCTCCGCACAGATCTGCTCGATACGGGCCGCGAGGCCGTCCCCTCCTTCGGCGACGCGGTAGAGCCCGGAGAGCGTGGCGGACTTGAAGCCCGGCAGGTCGCCGTCGGCGTTGATGTGGATGAGCTTGGCCAGCTCGTCGTTGTCGATGACGGGGAACGGCAGGGTGACGCTGCGGCAGGAGGCGGCCGTCGGCTCCAGCAGGTTGCCCTGCGGGCCCAGCGGCGAGTGCAGCGAGGTGACCAGTTCCTCGCGGATCGCGTCCAGCGGCGGGTTGGTGACCTGCGCGAACAGCTGGGTGAAGTAGTCGAAGATCAGCCGGGGCCGCTCGGAGAGCGCCGCGATGGGCGAGTCGGTACCCATCGAGCCGATCGGCTCGGCGCCGCTGCGGGCCATCGGGGCGAGCAGGACGCGCAGCTCCTCCTCGGTGTAGCCGAAGGTCTGCTGACGGCGGGTGACCGAGGCGTGGGTGTGCACGATGTGCTCGCGCTCGGGCAGGTCGGCCAGCTCGATCAGCCCGGCGTCCAGCCAGTCCTGGTAGGGGTGCTCGGCGGCGAGCTGGGACTTGATCTCGTCGTCCTCGATGATCCGCTTCTCGGCGGTGTCCACCAGGAACATCCGGCCGGGCTGCAGACGGCCCTTGCGCACGACCTTGGCCGGGTCGATGTCGAGCACGCCGACCTCGGAGGCGAGGACGACGAGCCCGTCGTCGGTGACCCAGTACCGGCCCGGGCGCAGTCCGTTGCGGTCGAGAACGGCGCCGACCTGGGTGCCGTCGGTGAAGGTGACGCAGGCGGGTCCGTCCCAGGGCTCCATCATGTTGGAGTGGTACTGGTAGAAGGCGCGCCGCGCGGGGTCCATGGAGTCCTGCGACTCGGCGCTCTCCCAGGCTTCGGGCACCATCATCAGCACCGAGTGCGGCAGCGAACGCCCGCCGAGGTGCAGCAGCTCCAGGACCTCGTCGAACGTCGCCGAGTCGGAGGCGCCCTCGGTGCAGACGGGGAAGATCCGCTCCAGCGTCTCGTGGTCCCCGAACAGCTTGGAGTTCAGCTGCGACTCGCGGGCCCGCATCCAGTTGCGGTTGCCCTGCACGGTGTTGATCTCACCGTTGTGCGCCACGAACCGGTACGGGTGGGCCAGCGGCCAGCTCGGGAAGGTGTTGGTGGAGAAGCGCGAGTGGACCAGCGCGATGGCGGTGGCGAAGCGGCGGTCCGACAGGTCCGGGAAGAACGGCTCCAGCTGCCCGGTGGTCAGCATGCCCTTGTAGACCAGGGTGCGGGACGAGAGGGAGGGGAAGTACACGCCGGCCTCGCGCTCGGCGCGCTTGCGCAGGACGAACGCCAGCCGGTCGAGGGCGACGTCGCTGCGCTTGCCCTCCCGGTCGGCGACGAACAGCTGCCGGAAGGTGGGCATGGTGGCGCGGGCGCCGGGGCCAAGCAGCTCGGGCGCGACGGGCACCTCGCGCCAGCCGAGTACCGTCAGCTCCTCCTCGGACGCCAGCGTCTCGATGTGCGAGACGGCCGCCGAGGTGGCCTCGGCGTCCTCGTCCTCGTTGGGCAGGAAGGCGATGCCCACCGCGTAGGAGCCCTGCTCGGGCAGCGCGAACGGGACGCTCTCGCGGAGGAAGGCGTCGGGGACCTGCAGCAGGATGCCGGCGCCGTCGCCGGTGTCCGGGTCGGAGCCGGTGGCGCCCCGGTGCTCGAGGTTGCGGAGCACGGTCAGCGCCTTTTCGACCAGCTCGTGGCTGGGCTCACCGGTCAGGGTCGCCACGAAGCCGACACCACAGGCGTCGTGCTCATATCGGGGGTCGTACATGCCCTGCTTGGCAGGGCGGTGGGCGGCCCAATCCGCTGTCGGCACAGCACGCATCGGCTCTCCCGTCGTCTCGTGGCAGTGGTACGCACCGAGGGACGACGTTGGCCCTCACATGGCAAGAAGGTGGTGCAGAAATTTTCGTGCAGGTTACATGGTGGCGGACTTCCCGGAAAGTGGAAGACTCATCTCACCATGCGAACGCGGGCGCGGCTGTGTCAACGCGCCGACGCGGGTGTGGTCCTTATGGGACCGGAAGGGACCTGCACAGAGGGTTCGGGGTGGGTGGCCCCGGGTGAACGAGCGGCTTTCTCCTGCACGCAGGCGTCGTTGCCGGCGGCGTTACGGACTACTGCCCAGCGCGACCCGAGCTGAAACCGCCGGGTAACACAACGATCATGCGACCTGCGCTTCGCGTGCGCCATTACCCAGGTCACAGCCACAGCCCGCAAACGACAGCCAGGGGCAGCCCCTCATCGGCACTACCGCACCCGCACCGGCAGCGACTCCAGCTCGTTCTGCGTGAGCACCGGACGGTTGCGGATCTCCGTGACCGGGACGGCCAGCGAGAGCCCGGGAAACCGCTCGAACAGCGCCGGGAGGGCGACCGATGCCTCCAGCCGGGACAGCCCGGCGCCAGGGCAGATGTGCGGGCCGTGCCCGAAGGCGAGGTGCCGGACGGGCACGGGGCGCCGTACATCGAAGCGGTCCGCGTCCTGACCGTGCTGCGCCCGGTCCCGCCCGATGGCCCGGTAGGACATCACTACGCCCTCGCCTTCCCGCACCACAGCGCCCGCGACCTCGATGTCCGAGGTCGCGAACCGCATCAGCAGGTGGGTGGAGGGCGACTCCCAGCGCAGCGTCTCCTCGATGACGGCCTCCCAGCCGACCTCGCCGTCGAGGACGAGGCGCAGCTGCTCCGGGTGGGTGAGCAGCGCCCGTACCGCGCACAGGATCAGGGTCACCGTGGTCTCGTGCCCCGCGGCGACCATGGCTTCCAGGTTTCCCCGTACCTCCTCGGCGGTCAGCGGCTCGCCGCCCTCGTCGGCGAGGATGAGGGCGCTGGTGAGGTCGTCGCCGGGGGACAGGGATTTCTCCCGGACCATCTCCGCGTAGAGCTCGTCCAGCTCCTGGATGACGGCGAGCCGCTCGTCCTGCGGCGTCAGCATCGAGAAGAACGCCTCGTAGAGGCGGTGCAGCCGGGGCTCGAGCGCGGGATCGACGCCCATCAGGGAGCAGACGACCGACATCGGCAGCGGCTGCGCGAAGGCGGATTTCAGGTCGACGGGCTCTTCGGGCGCCTCGGCGGCGCGTGCCTCGATCGCGTCCAGCAGCCGGCCGGTGATCCGTTCGATGTCGGGCCGTATCCCCGCCAGCCTGCGCGGGGTGAGGGCCTGTGCGGTCTTGACGCGCAGCCGCCGGTGCTCGACGCCGTCGACGGTGAACATGGAGCGGCCCGCGTCGACCATGCCGATCAGCGGCCAGCTCTCGTCGATCTCGCCGCTGCGCCACAGGTTCCAGCGGCTGATGTCCTTCACCAGCCGGGTGTCGGTGAGCAGCTTGCGGGCCTCGGCGTGCGTGGTGACCGTCCAGGCCGGGGCGCCCATGAGGTCGATCCTGGCCAGCGGGCCGGCGGTCCGCAGCGCTTCGGTCTCCTCGGCGAGGCCCCCGACCAGCGGATCGATGACGATCGGGCATTCCCCGGAGCCGGGCGCCGCGGACGCGCTGCCGGCGCAGGGGCCGCTGCCCATGCTGCCGGGGCCGCCCACCCTCCTGGGGACACTCTCCGTGCCGGGCCCACTGTCCGTGCAGGGTCCACTCTCCGTGCTGGGGCCGTTCCCGGTCATCAGTGTCCTCCGTACGGGGGTGTGGTGGCGAAACGGACGGGGAGCACCGTCATACCGCGCAGAAACGGCGAGGGACGGCGGGCGAGCGTGCGGGGTGCCACGGCCAGTTCGAGGTCGGGCAGCCGGTCCAGCAGCACCTCGATGCCGGTCCTGGCGATGACCTCGGCGATCTCCTGCGCCGGGAAGGGGCACTGGTACTCGCCGTGGCTGAAGGCGAAGTGCGCGAAGTTGCTGTGGTGCGGGCCGTCCGGGCCGCGCGTGGCGTGCGCTGCCGGGTCCCTGTTGGCGCCGGCGAGGCCGAGCAGCAGCATGTCGCCCCGGGCGATCGCATGGCCGCCCAGCCGGGTGTCGCGAGCAGCCCAGCGGCCGGCGAGTATCTGGGTGGGGGTGTCCTCCCACAGCACCTCGTTCATGGCCTCGGGAACGGTGTGGCGGCCTCCGGTCAGCGAGGCGGCGAACCGCTCGTCGGTGAGCATGAGGCGCACCGAGTTGCCTATCCAGTCGGCCGTGGGCAGGAAGCCGGCGGAGGTGACGGCCATCAGGTTGAGGACGTATGCCTCGTCGGTGAACTCGTCGGGGTGTGCCAGCATGGCGGAGACCATGTCGACGCTCGGGGCCGCGCGTTTGCGGGCGACCAGCCGCGACATCAGGGCCAGCGCGTGCTCGAACCCGGCCAGCGCGTCGGGGCCGCCGTCGGCCATGTCGGTCAGGGAGCGGATCAGCTCGGGCCCGTCGGAGTCGGGGAAGCCCAGAAGACGCGCGAGGGTGAGGAGCGGCAGCGGTTTGGCGTACGCGGAGACGATCTCCGACTCGCCGGTGGAGCAGAAGCTGTCGATGAGGCGGTCGGCTATCTCCTCGGTGGTACGGCGCAGCCCGACGTGGTCGACGCTCTCCAGCGCGTGCTGGACCATGGCCAGGTGGCGGCGGTGCTCCTCGCCCACGGTGAAGTACACCGAGGGCTGCCGGGTGCCGATCATGGGGCGCAGCGGCCAGTCCTCGGGGAGGGTCTCCCACTGGTTCCACAGGCCCTGGTCGCGGGGGAAGAGCACCGGGTCGGCGGTGACCCGGCAGAGTTCGTGGTAGCCGATGACCAGCCAGGCGGGTACGTCGCCGGGGAGGGTCACCGGGACGACGGGGCCGTGGTCACGGCGCATGTCGCGGTAGACCGCCTCCAGGTCGGTGTGGAACCGGGGGCCCATGAGCGGCACGGCACCTGGAGCGGTCCGGCTGCTGCCCGGATGGGCCGGGCACCCGGCCGCCGCGGCGGGCTGGGGCTGACTGGTCACGGTCACAACTCCCCTGGGGGTGGCGGCAGTTGGCTGTCACTCGCGCCCGCCCAGCCTAGGCACCTTCGCCACGATCGGCACCCCCGCCCCTGGATTCACGCCGCCGACGGCCACCCGAACGTTTCCCAGCGGTCCCCGGCTATCCCACCGCGACCCCGAACAGCGCGCCCAGCCCGTAGGTGACGGCGGCCGCGGCCGCGCCGAGGAGCAGCTGGCGCGTTCCGCTGAACCACCAGGAGCGTGCGGTGACCCGCGCGACGACCGCTCCGCACACGAACAGCCCCAGCAGCGCCAGCAGCACGGCGGGCCACAGCGCGGTGGCGCCGAAGAGGTAGGGCAGCACGGGCAGTACGGCGCCCAGCGCGAAGGACAGGAACGAGGAGACGGCCGCGACGGTGGGCGAGGGAAGCTCGGCGGGGTCGACGCCCAGCTCCTCCCTGGCGTGTATCTCCAGCGCCTGTTCGGGGTCGCGGTGCAGCTGCTCGGAGACCTGCCTGGCCAGGCGGGGGTCCACCCCGCGGGACTCGTAGAGCGCCGCCAGTTCCTCGACCTCCTCGCCGGGGCTGCGCCGCAGCTCCCGCCGTTCGATCTCCAGTTCGGCCTGCACGAGTTCCCGCTGCGAGGCGACGGAGGTGTACTCGCCCGCCGCCATCGAGAAGGCGCCCGCCGCCAGCCCGGCGAGACCGGCGATGACGATGGTCTGCGAGGAGGCGGAACTGCCTGCCACGCCGGTCATCAGACCGAGATTGGAGACCAGCCCGTCCATCGCACCGAAGACGGCGGGCCGCAGCCAACCGCCGTTGACGTCGCGGTGGGTGTGGTTGTCGCGGTGTGCGACGTGGGTCGGGTCGGTGACTCCGGCTGGGGACATGGCCGGTACGGCTCCTTCGCTTCGAACTGCAGGCGCGGGACGCTCCCGCTGTTCGAAGCGTAGGCACCAAGGCGGCTGCACTGCCAGCAAGGAAGGCCGTACTTACCCCGCTGACCTGGGGTTTCCTTCCGGGCCCTCCCCCGGCCCTTGCCCGCCCTCGGCTCCCCGCCCGGAGGACGCCGCCCCCAGCACGTCCGCCAGCTCGTCGCGGACCAGCCCCTCCCGGTCGAGCCGGCCGGTCCGGTAGGCGGCGCGGCCCACCATGTGCGCTGCCACCGGAGAGGTCAGCAATTGGAAGAGGGCGACGAGCAGCAGGGTGCACAGGTCGATGGGGCTGCGCAGCCACAGCCCCGCGCCGAACAGTACGAGCAGCAGGCCGAAGGACTGGGGCTTGGTCGCGGCGTGCATCCGGCTGAGGACGTCCGGCAGCCGCAGCAGTCCGATCCCCGCGAGCAGACAGAGCACGGCGCCCACCAGCATGCAGCCGGCTCCTGCCACATCGGCCACTCCGCTCCAGCTCATCGCGGCTCCTCGGGGGGCGTGCCAGGCTCTCCGGTGCCCTCGTCCTCGTCCACGTTCTCGGTCCCGGCCTCGTCGCGCAGCGCCATGAAGCGGGCGACACCGACCGAACCGGTGAAGCCGAGGAAGGAGAGGACGAGGAGAACGGGCAGGTAGAAGGGGTTGCTGCGGACCGCGGACTGCAGGCCGATCCCGGCCATCACCACGGCGACCAGCGCGTCGAGAGCGACGGCGCGGTCCAGCGTCGAGGGGCCCCGCACCAGCCGGAGGGTCACCATCAGCCCGGCGGCGAGCAGCAGCCCCGCGATCACCGCCGCGGCCACCTCGAAGGCCGGCCCCTGGACCGCGGCCACCTCGTAGTCCGGCGCCCTGGCCGCGGCCACCTCGAAGGCCGACGCGTGGGACGCAGCCGTCACCGCCACCGGCCGAACACCTCCTCGGCCGCCTCGGAAGCGCGGATCGCGGTGACGTCGGCCGCGGTGCCGAACGCCTCCACCACCCGCGTCTCCAGTCGCAGTGCGTCCCGCCGGGCCCGCGCCAGGTCCTCCTCCCGGTCGCCGCCGAGCACATGCAGATAGAGGGTTCCCGACCGGCGGTCGACCTCCAGGACAGTGCTGCCTGGTACGGCGGTGACGGCCACGGCCGTGACGGTCAGCATCAGATCGCCGGGACAGCGCATCTCCACCGCGAGCACGGCGCAGCGCGGGCGGCCGGGCGCCAGGATGGAGCGGGCGATCCGCCAGCTGGAGACGACCATGTCCAGCCCGAAGGTGCCGATGAACCGAATGATGCCCAGCGGGTGGAGGCGGGCCTGCTTCTCGATGGGCGGCAGCGGGAAGACGAGCACCACCAGCAGCGCGACCAGCACCCCCGTCACGACGTTGGCCGGGGTGGGCGTGCCCCACAGCAGCAGCCACAGCAGGGTCAGGCCCAGCACCATGGGCCACTGGGTGGCCCGCAGCCGGCTGGCCTCGGGGAGCCGCTGAGGGGCTGTCATCTGTCCATCACCGCCTCCACGTAGGGGGTGCGCGCCAGCATTTCGCCGGCCGCGCGGTCGGTCAGTCCGAACAGGGGCCCCGCCAGCACGGTGAAGGCCAGTCCGAAGAGCACCAGGGCCGCGGTGGCGCCGGTCATGCTGACGGGGAGCGAGCTGGTGGTGGTGATCTCCTGGCCGCCGAAGGTGGCCGTCACCCGGCGCGGCACCAGCACCCTGAGCCCTCCGGCGGGCCAGTCACCGACGTCCGGCTGCGGCGTTCCCCGGGCCGCGGCGGCGCCCTGGGCACCCGCCCCGGGCGGCTCCTGGACGCTGTCCTCCTCCGTCGACTCCAGCACCGTGCCCGCCGCGCACATCTCGGGCGTGGCGGCGCGCCAGAACGCCAGGTTCCACGCCTTGGCCAGGGCGTACAGGGTGAGCAGGCTGGTGACGGTGCCGCCCGCCACCAGTACGTAGGCGAGCACCCCGCCGTCGTCCACCCCGGCCCGCAGCAGCCCGAACTTGCCCAGGAAGCCGGAGAGCGGCGGGATACCGGCGAGGTTCAGGGCCGGTACGAAGAACAGCACCGCCAGCAGCGGGGAGAGGCGCGCCAGACCGCCCAGGCTCTGCAGGTCCGTGGTTCCGCTGCGGCGTTCGACCAGTCCGGCGACGAGGAAGAGGGTGGTCTGGACGGTGATGTGGTGGGCGACGTAGAACATCGCGCCCGAGATACCGCCCAGGGTGCCGAGGCCGATACCGAAGACCATGTACCCCATGTGGCTGACCAGGGTGAAGGACAGCAGCCGCTTCAGGTCGGTCTGCGCGACGGCGCCCAGGATGCCGACGAGCAGCGACAGCAGCGCCAGGACCATCAGCACGGCATCGATGCGCTGCCCGGGGAAGAGCAGCGTCTGGGTGCGCAGCATGGCGTAGATGCCGACCTTGGTCAGCAGTCCGGCGAAGACGGCGGTCACCGGCGCCGGGGCCGTGGGGTAGGAGTCGGGCAGCCAGGCGGCCAGCGGGAAGACGGCCGCCTTGATCGCGAAGACGCCGAGCAGCGCGATCTGGATGACCATGCCCACGCTCTGCGGCAGCGCGTCCAGCCGGGCGGGCAGCTGGGCCATGGTGACGGTCCCAGCCGCCGCGTACACCATGGCCACGGCCGCCAGGAACAGCATGGACGACAGCAGCGAGACGATCGCGTACGTGGCGCCCGCGCGGATGCGCGCCAGCGTTCCGCCGATGGTCATCAGCACATAGCTGGCCGTCAGCATCAGCTCGAAGCCGACGTAGAGGTTGAACAGGTCCCCGGCCAGGAAGGTGTCCGAGACCCCGGCGACCAGCACCAGGTAGGAGGGGTGGAAGACGGACAGCGGGGTGGTGTCGTCGTTGTCGGCCATGCCCTGGCCCACGGAATAGACGAGCACGCTCAGCGTCACGGAGGAGGAGATCACCAGCATCAGCGCGGAGAGCCGGTCGGCGACCAGCACGATCCCCACCGGGGGCGCCCAGCCACCCGCGTCCATCACCTGCGGGCCGTGCCGGTCGGCGGCGATCAGCAGCAGCAACGAGACGACCAGGACGGCGAGCAGCACGGCAGCGCTGATGAACCGCTGCACGCGTTCGAGCCTCGCTCCGATGGCCAGTTTCAGCCCTGCCGCGCACAGGGGCAGGATCACGGGCAGCGGCACCAGCGTCGCAGCCGCGCTCATGGCCGGGCCTCCGCCTCTGCCCGCCGCGACGGCGAGCGGCCCGACGGCGCGGACCGGCGGTGCCGAACTGCCGCTGCCGGCCGGGACGACGCCTGCCCCGGACGCCGTCCGGGCGGACCGCCGGACGGCGTATGCGGTGCGCGCCGCTGCGGCGGGAAGAAGATGCGCGCCGGAAAGACAGTGCGCGGCCTCATCGGTCGGCGCCCAGGATGGTCTGCCACGGGTCGTCCTCCCCTACGATGTCCTCCGCCGTCTCCTCGGCGCGCGCCTGCCGGGCGCGGAAGGCGCGCGCGTCGGCGCGGGCGCGCCGACGCAGCCCGCGGTACCGGTCGCGCGCCGTGCCGAGCCGCTCGTAGACGGTGTGCTCCTGTGCTTCGCGCTCCTCCTCGTCGTGTGCCAGGGCTCGGTAGGCGTGGCGCTGCTTGCGGTAGGCGGCGCGCAGCCGTTCGCGCTCCTCGGCGTAGGTGGCGCGGCGTACGACGCGGATGTCCTCGATGTCGTCGGGCACGTCGTCGTTGCCGGAGTGCTGCCAGGCGCGGTAGGCCATGGTCGCCAGGAAGGCGGTCAGCGCCAGGGTGATGACGATGGCGGTGAGGATGAACGCCTGTGGCAGCGGGTCGGCGATCGTCTTCCGCTCCGTGCCGGGGTAGAGCAGCGCGGCATTGCCGTCGGGCCCCGAGGTGGCGAGCACCAGGAGGTTGACGCCGTTGCCGATGAGGACGGCGCCCAGCAGGATGCGGGTCAGCGGCCGGGCCAGCAGCAGCGCGGTACCGCAGGCGAACAGCACGCCGCCGCAGCCCACCAGTGCGACCGTTCCCGTCGTCATGGCCGCCCCTCCGCCGTACCGCCCTCGCCGCCCGTGCTGCCGGAGGCGTCCACGCCGCGGGCGCGCTCGCGCTCCAGCCGGCGGTCGATCTCCGAGCCGAGGCTGCGCAGCACATCGAGGACGACGCCGAGGACGAGCAGATAGACACCGGTGTCGAAGAGCACGGGGCTGGCCGCGTGCCACGGGCCGACCAGCCACATCTCGCCGGTCACCTTCCCGGAGGCCAGCACGCTGCCGCCCAGCCACAGACCGGCAAGACCGGTACCCGTGATGGTCAGCAGGCCCAGACCGAGCAGGAAGCCGGGGTCCACGGGCGCCGCCGCCGCCAGTTCCAGGCGCCCGCCCGCCAGATAGCGCACCGCCAGCGCGAGCCCGGCGACCAGCCCCGCTGTGAAGCCGCCACCGGGCTGGTTCTCGGCGGAGAAGAGCAGGTAGAGGGAGAGCACCAGAATGGGGTGGAAGACCAGCCGGGCCATCACCTCGAACATCACCGAGCGGCCCTCGGGGGCGAGCGAGGAGCTGGCCGTCAGCCAGGTGCGGCGGGGGGCGACGGGCGAACCGTGCGGTGCGCGCGCACCGGGCCGTACGGGCTGCTTCCAGGCGTCCAGGCGCCCGCCCGGAGGGCGGTGGGAACCGGTGTCCGACGGCCCGGTGCGGCCCGGCCCGGCACCGGCCGGCCCGGTGTCCGACGGCCCGGCGCCGGCGCCCGCGGAGCGGTCCAGGGTGACGCTCGCCGAGCCGGGGGCCCCGGCTCCGGGCGGTGCGCCGGGACCGGCGACCGGCGGCCCGCCCGGCTGCCCGGCGCCGGGCTCCTCGGCTCCTGGCAGGGGGTGTGCGACGGGCACCCGGGCACGGCGCCGCAGATAGACGAGGCTGGTCACGCCGATGGCGGCGACGGCGAGTACGCCCGATTCGCCCATGGTGTCCCAGGCGCGCAGGTCCACCAGGGTGGTGGCCACCACGTTGCGGACACCCTCGTGCGCCGTCGCGTCGAGCAGTTCGGGGCCGGAGGGCGGGCCGGTACGGGCCGCCAGCGCGAGGTGGACGAGCCCGGCGATCAGCCCTCCGGCTGCGACGGAGAAGACGAGCTGCGTACCGCGCCGGGTCCGCCACATCCGGCTGCCGTCCGGGAAGCGCGCGGGCATCCTGCGCAGCACCAGGACGAAGACGGTGAGCGAGACGGTCTCGACGGCGAACTGCGTCAGTGCCAGGTCGGGCGCACCGTGCAGGACGTACAGGAGCCCGGCGCCGTACCCGGTGATGCCGGCGAGTACGGCAGCCGTCAGCCGCTGCCGTGCCGCCACGCACAGCACCGACACCCCCGCGACCCCGGCGGCGACGACAAGCTGCGGGACCGAGTCGTACCAGCGCACCGGGGCGAGGTCGGGCCACGGCTGTCCGGCCACCAGCTGCGCGGTCTGGAAGCCGAACAGCACGAGGAGGGCCGTGCCCAGGTACACGGGCAGCGAGCCGCGCTGCACGAGGCCGGTGATCTGGAGCGAGATCCGCTCCAGCGCCCACAGCGCCCGGGCGAACACCTGGTCGCCGTCGAGGCGTGCGAGCCGGTCGCCGAGCGCCGCCAGCGGCCGCCCGGCGAGGAAGACGGCAACACCCAGCACCCAGGAGAGGGCCGAGAGGCCCAGCGCGGCGCCCCAGCCGTGCCACAGCGCGAGGTGGTAAGGGGCGCCCTCGGCGGGGAAGAGGTCGGCGTACCGGCTCAGCAGCGGGTCGAGCCACCGCACGCCGGGGCCCAGCGCGAGCCCGGCCAGGACGCACACCAGCGGCGGCCCCAGCAGCAGCCCTCCGGTGCGGGCCCCTGGGGGCACGGTCACCGGCTCCAGGGGTGGCACTCCGCATTCCTTGCGGGCGAAGGCACCCCACAGGAAGCGCAGCGTGTAGGCGGTGGTGAGGACAGCACCTGCGACGACGGCCGCCAGCGCCCAGGTCTCGGCCGTGCCGACCTGCGGCAGCGCGGAGACGGCGGCCTCCTTGCCGACGAACCCGAGCAGCGGCGGCAGCCCCGCCATGGAGAGTCCGGCGAGTACGGCGACGGCGCACAGCCCCGGCAGCGACCGGCCGACGCCGGAGAGCCGGTCGAGGTCGCGGGTGCCGGTGAGGTGGTCGATGGCGCCGACGACCAGGAAGAGCGGCGCCTTGAACAGCGCGTGCGCCAGGATCACATCGGCCCCGGCCAGCGCGGCGTTCCGGGTGCCGTCGCCCACCAGCACGGTGATGAAGCCGAGTTGGCTGACGGTTCCGAAGGCCAGCAGCCGCTTCAGATCCGTCTCGCGCAGCGCACGCCAGCCGCCCAGCAGCATGGTGACGCTGCCCAGTACGAGCACCAGCGCCCGCCAGGGCACCACGTCGGCGAAGCCGGGTGCGAGCCGCGCGATCAGATAGACCCCGGCCTTGACCATGGCCGCGGCGTGCAGATAGGCGGAGACCGGCGTGGCGGCGGCCATGGCTCCGGGCAGCCAGAAGCTGAACGGCCAGATGGCGGACTTGGACAGCGCCCCCACGAGAATCAGCACCAGCGCGCCCGCCACCAGCGCTCCCCCGCCCGGTGGGTCGGCGAGCAGCCGGGAGAGGCGGTAGGTGCCCGCGGCCTGCCCCAGCATCAGGAAGCCGACGAACATCACCAGCCCGCCGAGCGTGGTGACCAGCAGCGCCTGGAGCGCGGCCCGGCGGTTGGTCCGGTGCGCCGAGCTGTGCCCGATGAGCAGGAAGGAGAAGACGGAAGTGAGCTCCCACAGCACGTACAGCACGATCAGATCGTCGGCGAGTACCAGGCCGAGCATCGCCCCGGCGAACGCGGTCAGCGATCCGGCGAAGCTCCCGAGCTGTGGGGTGCCGCGGTCGAAGTAGGCCGCGCAGTAGATCATCACCAGGGCGCCGATGCCCCCGGCGATCAGCACCATCAGCAGCGCGAGCGCGTCACACCGCAGCGCGATGCCGACGCCGAGCGCCGGAATCCAGGTGGTGTGCTCACTGAGCGTGCCGCCGTCCGCGATGTGGCCGTAGTGTGCCGCCGCCCATGCCGCCGCGCCGGCGGGGGCCAGCGCGAGCGGCAGGAACGCGCGCGGCCCGAGCCACCGCACCAGGGGCCCGGCACAGCACGCGGCCGCGAAGTGGACGACGATCAACCACAGCACTCACCGAGAATTGCATACATAACCATGCAATTCGGACAGGCGGCCTGTCCCGCGCCCGTTACGGAGCTAGGAAGCCGGTCCTTCGGCTGTCTTCCGGGCCGGCTCCGGCTCCGGCTTCGACAGCGACTCGGCCTTCTCCTCGGAGGTCCCCTCCTCCTCGGAGGCGGCGTCCGGGCCGACGGCATCCGGCCCCGGCTCCGGCTCGACGACCTCCTCGCGGCCCGGCCGCTTCTTCGCGGAGACGACGATGTAGGCCACCGCGGCGAGGAAGACGATCAGCGCCGTCCAGTTGTTCAGCCGCATGCCGAGCACGTGGTGTGCGTCGTCCACCCGCAGGTACTCGGTCCAGAAGCGCCCCGCCGTGTAGCCGGCCACATAGACCGCGAACGCCCTGCCGTGCCCCAGCTTGAACCGCCTGTCCGCCCAGATCACCAGCAGCGCGACGGCGACGCACCACAGCGACTCGTACAGGAACGTCGGGTGGTACGTGGCCACGTCGGGGGTGTCGACCGGCCGGTGCTCCGGGTCGATCTTGAGCGCCCACGGCAGATCGGTGGGCCGCCCGTACAACTCCTGGTTGAACCAGTTGCCCCAGCGGCCCAGCGCCTGCGCCAGCACGATGCCCGGCGCCACGGCGTCCGCGTAGGCGGGCAGCGCGATGCCGCGGCGGCGGCAGCCGATCCAGGCGCCGAGCGCGCCCAGCGCGATCGCGCCCCAGATACCGAGCCCGCCGTCCCAGATCCGGAAGGCGTCGACGGGGTTGCGGCCCTCGCCGAAGTAGAGCTGGTAGTCGGTGATGACGTGGTAGAGCCTGCCGCCGACCAGACCGAAGGGGACTGCCCATACGGCGATGTCGGCGACCGTCCCCGGCTGCCCGCCCCGAGCGACCCACCGGCGCCCGCCGAGCCAGACCGCGACGAAGACGCCGAGGATGATGCAGAGCGCGTAGCCGCGCAGCGGGAGCGGCCCGAGGTGAATCTCACCGGCCGAGGGACTGGGAATAAAGGCAAGGGTCTCCATGGCCCCCCCGACGCTACCCTGCCCGCCGCCGCTCCGGTAACTCAGCCCGCACGACGGCTGGACAACACATCGTGCGGGGCGCGCTAGC
>NZ_JAFFZN010000040.1 GCF_017676385.1 Streptomyces spirodelae | reverse complement strand
CCAGTGCGCTACAGGTCTCGTCCATGGTCTTCTCCATATCGACCCACTGGTGGCAACAGCCGCTCTCGGATCGGGGCATCAGGACCGGTACGGAGACCCATGCCGAGGTCCGCCACCCGCCAGAGCAACCCGTACTTGCCCTGGGAAGAGGCGCGGACACCGTCACTTCGGCGGCGGTCGGCAGTCGGCTGGGAAAGGAGAGCACGTCGTATTGGTAACGCCGCGGGACGTGCGCACGAAGTGGGTTGGAGAGCAAACCACACGATGGGCTTCCGGCGGGACGCGCCATCGGCATATGCGCGGGGGGCGCCACCGCTGGTGCGGAACGGCGACTTCGTCAAGCAGAGTGCCAGTTCACTGACCCGCTCATGGCAAGACCGCATCCGGCCGATGAAGGAATGAAAGTCCTCGCCTGCCCCAGCACGCCGACACCCGCGGCGGCCTCCTCCGGCGGCCAACCGCCGTGCCCATCCCGATACTGACAGCCGTAGGCGGAAACCGCGTCGAGCTTTCCGGTGCTCCCTCGACTTCCGGTGCTGCAGCGAAGGCGGCAACCAGCGGAGTTCCCCAGGGTTCGAGGCGAGGACACGCGCGTCACTGAGCCGACCGATGATCCAGATCCTGCGCCCCGGACCGCCTCAGCGCCCGCGCCAGGACGAGACCCGTCCGACCCTACAGCCAAGGAGCCTCATATGACTGTCCCTCTGCCGGAAGAATGGCGAGCGTGGCACAACACCACTGCCACCGCCCGCCCTGCGGCCCTTTTCGCGCTCAACCAGGCACGGCAAAGGGCCCTCGGTGTCGGCGCCGGCCCGGTGACCACATGGTTGACGGCCAGTACGGGCAGCTACCGGTGACGGCCCGCACAGCACGTGTCAGCGCGGCAGCCGAGATCGTGCGCCTCGCCGTACGACAGATCGAGGGCGACCTCACCGACGACATCGAAGCCGGGGAGCTCGCGCACGTGCTGCGTGAGTTCCACTGCGAAACCGCCCCCAGGGAGGGGATTTTCGGCGCCCTCCGGCAGCTGCTCACCACGGCCGCTCATGTAGCCGAACCCCTTGAACCCGACGACGAGGCAGAGACGTCCTGTGCCTTGCACGAAGCCGCCGTGTACATCGGCGACCGCACGGGGACATGCCTCGAGGCCGCCGCCGGTGGCCTCGGCTGGCAGAGCACTCGTTCCTCCTGATGACCACGCTCCGGGCAGCGCGCCGAACACCGACAGTTGAGAAGAACAGTCCCCCACCAGGTCAACACCTGTACCAGGCGCCCAGCACGGCTGCCCGCCTCTGGCCCGGGCAGGCCGCGCGCTGTCAGCTCCGCCCTCGCATCCCCGGCGCTGAGGAGCCTTCGATGACCACCATTCCCTGTCCGGCACGGCGCGGCACGCCCCCTTCCGCCGGGGGGCTGTGCCCTCGCCCGTTCCCGGACCCGGCATGCCCTGCTGTGCACCGCTGCGGCAACCACGCCCTGGTCCGTCTGCCGCGGCCACCCGCGACAGCCGCCACCGGCGCGCCAGCCTCCGCGCTCACCTTCGCCGACCACCCAGCCATTCCCCCGCAGCCCCGGCCCACCCGCACGAGGTCGTCGACCTCCTCTTCGTCGACCCGCCCGGCTCAAGGAGTACTCATGACCGACACATTCACCGACCTCGCCCGACCCTCCACAGCTGCTGGAGGCACACCTGATGCGGAAGTACGCCTCACGGTGCTGCGGAAACTGGCAGCGACGACCCGGGCGGAGATCGAGGTCGAGCGCGCGCAGCAGAGGGCCGAGCAGGAGCAGCTCGAGCGGGAGACCGTCTGCAGCGAAGCGCACGAGCATCTGCAGGCTGTCTTTCCCGCGACCCTCGCCCGCGTCGTCGCTCAGGACGCGTGGACCGGCTACCCCGCCCTGCACAGGCGGTCCGGACCTGTCTCGCTGCCGTGTGCGGCCGCCTACCTGGGCGAGGGTGTGTGGCTGTACTTCGAGCTCCTGCCCACCAGCGGAGGTCTGCTGAAACTGCTGGCGCCCTGTCCTTGCGGGCAGTACACCGAGCAGGAACCGTGCGACGACTACCAGCTCGCCGGGCAGTTGGACGAACTTCCCGGCGTGACGGGCTGTCCCGGGCACACGGCGCGGCTGCGGCCGGTGGAGCACCTGGGCCGGCTTCCGCAGGCCGTCCCTTGACCCCTGCCCCACCACCGCCGCCCCGGCCTCCCCCTCCCCTCTCGGAGGCCGGGGCGGTCCCGGATGAAGGGTCGCCTTCCGGCCCCTCTTCAGAAGGGCCGGCCGGTGGCGGGGGGTGGTGGGGTGTCGGGGCGGCAGATCTCGCAGGCTCCGAGCCTGGCCCGGACGTCGCTGCGTGGAACGGACTCGATGTCGTGAACATCGTGGCCTTTCCATCGGGCGTACCGCTGCCCGTCTTTGAGCCCTTCGCAGTGTGGTGTGCGGTGATAAACGCTGCCGCCCCTGGTGACGTACACCCTTTGCGGGAGTTTCGACTGGGCTGAGCGGCAGTGGTCGCACTGGGTGGAGGGGAGGAGCATGACTTCGCAGAAGTCGTCAGCCATGACTGATATTTTACGTGGCTGTTTTTCTGTTGGCCACGCCGTATTGGTCAGTCGATGTCGCGTTCTGGGTTGCGCTGACGGCTCCTGAGGGAGTGACCGCCCTGCCCCGCCCGCTTCGCCGGGCCGGGCAGGTCTTCTGCGTTGTTCCGTGGTGTGTCACTGGGGTTCCGACAGGCTGCGGCTGCGGCCTGGGGTCTGGTCCATGTAGCCGTCGTCGTGGCCGTTGATGAGGTTGCTGAGGTGGGTGGCCATGCCGCGGGCGTCGTGGACTGCGGCTACGATTTGCAGGAATTCCAGATAGGCGAGCGCGTCCTGCTCGTTCATCTCCTTCTCGGTGCGTCGCTTCCAGTGGGCACTTTCCTGGGCGACCAGTGGGGTGAGTTCCGCGCGGGTGAGCTGGTCGAGGTCTGCCCGTGTCAGGTGGCGAAAGGACGTCATCGTCGTTCTTTCTCCTGCTGGTGTGCGATGGCGTGGTGGCATGGAGGCGCGCGGAACGTCGCTGCCGTGTGCGGGCGCGCTGCGCTCCCGTTCGGCGGAGTCTTCAGCCGCGTCGCTTCGCTGTTTGCTGCGTGCCGGCCGGGGTGCTCCAGCTAGCCCAACTGATCTTGCAACGAGGGTAGTTGAAGGTTCATGTGGCTAGTGGGGAGAGTGTGCCAAGAGGGCTTGCCGGGGTTGCGAGGAGGGGGGCACAGGTGCGTAACAGCTGTGGGCCGGTGCCGGGCCGGGTCTCTGCGGTGTGCGCTCAGGGGGTGGTGGCGTCCTGGGCCCTGCGGAGCAGTTTTCGTACGTGGCGGGTGAGGCGGCTGTTTTCGCCGGTGACTGCGATGAGCATGCCCAGGAGTTGCTTGCCGAGGCCGAGGCGGGTGGCGGGGTCGGTGATCTCGGTCCAGTGCCGTACGGCGCGCTGGGCGCTGGCGCGGGTGATGCTGTGGTGCATGCCCCAGGCTGTTGCTTGGAGTTGGATGACGTGCAGGTCCCAGTGGGTTGCTGTTTCCGGGTCGCCTTGCAGGCGGGCGATCCAGCCGCGCAGTTCCCGGATGCTGATGGTGTGGGTGTGTGCGTGGCCGTAGGTGGTGGTGGCTTCCTGGTCCAGGCGTTCGGCTTGGATGGCAGCCCATTGCAGGCGTTGGGGGTCGTGTGGTGCGGCGAAGGTCGCGGTGATGGCGGCGACGCGCTCGCGGTATTCCTCGGGCGGTGGCGGTGGCAGTGCTGTTTCCGGGCCGGTGGCGGCTTGTGGAGGGGTGAGTACGGGGTAGGCGTGGGGCTGTTCACCCGGCTCTGCGGCGGTGGGGGTGGTGGTGCTCTCGTCGGCCCAGAACTGTGGGGAAACGATTCCCCAGGGGGCGTAGTGCGGTTCTTGGGTCACAGCTTCACCCCGTGCTTGCGCAGGAAGGCGACGGGGTCGATGTCGGAGCCGTACTCGGGGCCGGTGCGGATCTCGAAGTGCAGGTGGGGTCCGGAGACGTTGCCTGTGGCGCCGGAGAGGCCGATCTTCTGGCCTGCTTTGAGGCGTTGTCCGGTGGAGACGGAGATCTTGGAGAGGTGTGCGTACTGGCTGTAGGTGCCGTCCGAGTGTTTGATGACGACTTGGTTGCCGTAGGCTCCGCCTTTTCCTGCGGTTTTCACTGTGCCGGCTCCGGCGGCTTTGACGGTGGTGCCGGTGGGGACGGTGAAGTCGATGCCGGTGTGTACGCCGCTGGACCAGGCACCACCACGCTGGTGGTAGGGGGTGCCGAGGGGGCCGTTGACGGGTTTGGTCCATCCGGTTGTCAGGTTGCCGTCAGGGCCGGTCAGCGAGGCGACGTTGGACATGATGATCTTCACGTAGTTGTAGGTCTCCCCTTTGGCGAATGACTCGGGGGGTACTCCGCGGTACTGCTCCACCCGGTGCCAGCCGGCGTTGTAGCCGGCCAGGGCCAGTTCGATGGGGCTGCCGCTGTAGTCGGGGTGCTTCTTCGCCGACGCCAGCAGCTTGCACATCATCTTGCCTTGCGCGGGAATGGCGTCCTCCGGATCGAGGGGGTCCTTCCGGCCGTCGTTGTTGCCGTCCACTCCGGCGGTCTTCCACGTGGCCGGCATGAACTGGGCTATGCCCAGGGCGCCGGCGCTGCTCTTGCCGGGGTCGGCCCGGAAGCCTGATTCCTGTTTCAGCTGGGCGGCCAGGACTCCTGCGGGGAGCCCGGCTTTGCAGTCGTCGGCGGCCTTTTGGATCAGTCCCGCGTATTCGGCCGGCACGCCGTCCTTGCCGACCTTCAAAGAGCCTGCCGTCAGTTCTCCGCCGCCTTCTCCTCCTTCGGCGCTGTCGGAGATCACCAGCAGGAGCACGACTCCGAGCGCCATGGCGGAGATGACTGCCACTATGGCGCCGCCAACTATTTGCAGCATGCGAATGGTGCCCAAATGGCCATCCCCCTACGCGGTGAGCGGTTCCCTGGCGCCGCGTGTTCGTGCCCTTCTGCGGGGAGGGCCAGGGCTGCGGGCCGACTCGGGCCGTCATTGTCACATCGACCTCTTACACCTCTCAGGCTGTTTCTGTCACAGAAAGGTGACTCTTTGTTGACCTGGAAAGACATGACAAGTCTTGCTATGTCCGCTTTCTTATTCTCGGACGAGATACAAAGGCAGGTGGACCGTTCGGCCCTGCGGGGGTGACCATAGAATGCGGTGAACACGCGCAGGGCCACGGCCCTTGATGACCCATCAGGGTTCCGACTCGTAGTGGTTGCGTTTGCAATTCCGGGGGCAAGTTGTCCAAGAGATCGCCAGCGCTGGGTGCACTCCCGGCGCACGCTCGCCTTCTCATACCTGTGCTCGGGCCCGCAGGCGGAAGCGGCCGTTCCACCATTGCGGGCCTGCTGGCCGCGGCATTCTCCTGCGCCGGCCCTTCGGTTGTTCTGGACACCACTCCGCGACTGGCCTCACCGTGGCCCTACTGGTGCGCGGCGCCCGGTGAAGGGCTGGCGTCCATACCGCCCGACCGGCCCGCCACCCGGAAGGCCATTCAGGAGGCCGCCTCCAACTGCCGCACGCCCGAAGGCCGCACCTGGCAGGCGCTGACCGACCATCAAAGCTGGAGCAGCGCGCCCCTTTCCCTGCCCGAGGACCCGGCGGCCTGGTACCAGCTCGCCGCTGCCGGCGGCTGGCAGGCCGTCGTCGCCGACACCCCCCATGCGGTGGCCCAGGACGTCATCTCCGCCCGATGCGCCGGACGGACCGGGCAGACCGCTTCCTGGTGCTCGCTTCCCTTCTCCGTGCCCGTCCTGAGCGCGGCCGCCACCGGCCCGGGCGTGCAGGCCCTCCAGATCGCCGTCAAAGCGGCGGTGGCCGAAGGACTGCCGCTGCAGCGCGCCGTCGTCGCGCTCACCGCGACCAGCGAGGGCCGCCAGCCGTCTCCCGTACGGGCCGCCGCGGCGATGCTCCGGTCGCATGTCTTCTCCGTGATCAACGTTCCCTATGACCCGCACATCCGTACGTACGGGATGAGCGACTCGCACCGCATCAGGCCGAAGACCCTCGCGGCCGGATATGACCTCGCGGGGGCTGTTGTGGCCTCCGCTCATCAGGTGTGGGGCCATCCGCTCCCCGCGGCTCGTACGCCCGCCCCGTTGTCCTCCGACGCCCGCGTCGCTTCCGAAAAGGTGCCCGCATGAGTCACATGCTCGAAGCGTTCAACTCTCTGGCCGCCGGCCCGATCCCGGACTACACGCCGACCGTGCCCAAGACCCTCAAGACCCCGACGGGAAAGGTGCTCGGCTGGACGGCCGGCATCGGACTGGCGATGGCCGTCCTGGGGGGCCTCTCCGGCTGGGCGTGCGTGGCGATCGGCCACAACAGCGAACGCGGCGGACTGGCGGCCCGGGGCAAGCAGGCGATCGTCTGGAGCCTGGTCTCCGGTATGGGCATCGGGGTGACCTCCGGTCTGGTGATGGCCTTCTACAACATGACGCAGGGCTGAGACCGGCATGGACTACCGGAGCAAGGCACGGCGCGCCCGGCTGCGCCTGTCTGTGCTGGGTACGGCCGTGGTGGCGCTGCTGGTCACGGGCGGTGTCCTGGCCTTCGGCAGCGTGGAGGGGGGCAAGTCCCGCTCCCCGCACGCCGGTCCCTCCCGTTCTCAGGAGGGGTCCAGGTCCGCCTCCCTGGCTCCGGGCGGGAAGGGGAAGAGGCTCACCCCGGCCACTGCCCCGCGGGTGCCGGTGCTCAAGCCCAAGTCCTCGAAGAACGGCATCGGTACGGGCTTCCCCCATACGGCCGTCGGTGCCAGGTCGGCAGCCGTCTCGTACTGGCAGGACCTGAGCTTCGTCGACGACCAGGCCGCCGAGCGGCAGTTGCGGACCATCGCCGCCGGCCCCTCGGACCCCGTCGTGCGCAAAAAGGTTTCCGAAGTGCGCAAGCTGCGGGAAGGGGTGGGGCTGCCCCCCTCCGGAGGCCCTCCGAACGGGATGACCGTCACGACCGACGTCAAGGCCGTGAGACTGCGGAGCCTCGACCGCAAGGGCGATGTCGTCCAGGTGTGGATGGTCTTCGACCGCTACGCCACCAGCGCCGAGGAGAGCACCGACGACAACCCGCTCAAGGACCAGACGGACAACCTGATCCTGACCTGGAAGAAGGGCGACTGGAAAGTGACGGCACAGCCGCACTGGGTGCGCCGGACGGCGGGGCCGCGCGCCTATGCCCCGGACAGCCCTTACGCGTTCCAGGACGGCTGGCGGGAGGTGGCCGATGGCTAGGTTCCTCGCCCGGTGCGGCGTGCTGCTCGCCACCGTCGTGTTCGGCCTTCTGACGGTGAGCCAGCCGGCCTTCGCCGGGGCCAAGCCGCCGGACCCCATCCCCGAGGACCTCGTGGGACTGCCCGTCGGCATCAATACGAAGACCGGCGAGTACTGCGCCTACGACACGGACATCAACTGCCGCCCTCCCCGCGACTGCGAGCTGCCCGGCACGGTCTGCATCGGCGAGGGCTCCACGGACCCCGAGGAAGCACGCAAGTACGAGGAAACCCAGCTCGAGAGGTGGCTGGAGAAGGCTGATACAAACGCCCCCAATTTCCCGAAGATCAAGAAATATGTCACAAACTGCGTGAAGAAGGACAAGAAGCCCTTTCAGCAGTGCAGTCAGGAAGCCGGCTGGAAGTGGCCGGGTGACGCGTACACGCCTCTCGACTGGCTGGGGGACAAGGTCGAGGACTGGGCGGGCGGCGCCTTGGAGAAGGCGGCGGGCGCGCTGGGGACCTCCGTCGTATGGCTGATCGAACAGTTCGCCGGGGCTTTCAACAGCATCTCCACCATCAAGCTGGCGGATACCGGGATCGGCCCGGTGATGGGCATCATGACCGGGATATCCATCCTGGTGGCCACGTTCCTCCTGCTGATCCAGTTCGCGAAGCTGGGGATCTCCCAGAAGGGCGCGCCGCTGGTGACGGCGATCACCGGTCTGGCCAAGTGGGGCGTGATCCTGGCCGTCTACGTCACCGCGACGCAGACGGCGCTGGACTGGTCGGACACGTTGAGCACCGCGATGATCAACTACACGCTGACCGGTGAGGGCGGCCAATCGGTCAGCGGGGCCGAGCTGGCCGACACCGCCACCGCAACCGAGGCCATGAAGCAGCAGCTGGGCACGATGTTCGCCGGTCTGGCCGGCGGGAGCGGGGCAGCCACCGCGGGAGCGGCGCTGATCACGGGCAGCGGTGTCGCTCCCGCCGCCACCGGTTTCGTGATCGTCATCAGCATCCTGGCCATCGTCGCCGTGGGCGCCCTGTGGCTGGAGATGCTGGTGAGGCAGGCGGCCATCATGATCCTGGTGACCGTGATGCCCATCGCGCTGGCGGGGCAGATGAGCGACGCGACGAGCGAGTGGTGGCCCAAGGCCCGCAATGCTTTGATCTCGCTGATTCTCGTGAAGCCGGTGATCGTCCTGTGCTTCAGCATCGGCGCCTCCGCGATGGGCAACGCGAAGGGCGTCCGCAACGTCTTCGTCGGGCTGATCGTGTTCATCCTGGCCTCCTTCGCCTGGCCGGCGCTGGCCAAGTTCATGACGTTCACGACCGCGGGAGCCGGGTCGAGCACGGCCTCCGGCATGCTCAGCAGCATCGGCTCGTCGGTATCGAGCGCTTTCGGCGGCTACAACCCGGCGCTCGGCGGCGCGGGCATGGCCGGCGGAGGCAGCGGATTCACTCGGGCGCTGGAAGCCGACAACGCCGGCGGGGGCGGGGACGGCGGAGGGGCCTCCGGCGGCGGTGGGGGCCGGGGCTTCTGGTCCAAGGCGATGATGGGCCGCAAGTCCGGCAGCTTCATGTCGAAGGTCGGTGGGACGGTCGGTATGGGCCTCCAAGCTGCGGCGGCAGGCAAGGACATGCTGGAGAGCACGGCGGGCAACATGGCCGCGCACGCCGGTCTCGACCACGCCAACCAGGGCGGGCGCCATGTCGTGGTGCCGCGCCGCGGAGGCGGCGGCGACGACGGCGGCGACAGCGGTGGGGGCAGTGGCAGCGGGGGCAGCGGCGGAGGCGGCGGGGGTTCCGCCCCGGCGCCGCCCGGGCAGCCGGACGTCCCCGAAACCCAGCCCCCGCCCATGCCGCCCGCGCCGCCTGCGCCGCCTGCGCCGCCTGCGCCCACGCAACCCCCCGAAGGGAACTGACCCGTGTCGAGTGCCGAGCCTGTCACCTACAGCGGCTGGCAGTCCGAACGCAGCGGGTTCATCGGAAACCTCAGCGGTCCGGGGTTCGCTCTGGTGGCGGCCGCCTCGGTCATCGCCCTGATCCCGCTGTACACCCGGTCGCTGTCGGCCGCTTTCGTCGCCCTGCCCGTCTCCGCCGTGCTGCTGCTGCTCGCCTACGGGCGGGTGCTGGGCCTGTCGGCGGACCAGTGGATCACCCTCGCAGTAAGGCACCAGATCGCCGTGGCTACCAGCAGAAATCTGTTCTTCTCCGGCTTCTTCGCCCCCCGCACCAAGGACGGGCAGCAGCCCATGGACCTGCCCGGGACCCTGGCCCGGCTGCACCTGCTGGAGGCTCCCGACGGTCTGGGCGGCCACCTGGGCCTCATGCACAACCCCGTCGAGGGCACCTACACCGCCGTGTGCCGCATCGCCCATCCCGGGCTGGCGCTGGTGGACACGGAGAAGCAGAACTCCCGGGTGCAGGCGTGGGCGGCGGTGCTGCGGGGCCAGTGCAAGGAGGACGGCGCGATCACCCGTATCGCCGTGCACCAGCGCTCCCTGCCGGACGACGGGGCCGCGCTGCGCTCCTGGACGGAGCGGCACATCTCCGATGACGCCCCCGCCGTCGCGGTCGAAGCCCTGGACCAGCTCATGGCAGGCGCCGGGCCGGCCGCCACCATCCGCGAGACGTACCTGGCCGTCACCCTGTCCACCTCCCGTGCCCGACTCTCCATCAAGGGCTCCGGGGGCGGACAGCGGGGTGCCGCCGCCGTCCTGGTGCGGGAGCTCAACGCGATGCAGCCGGCGCTGGCCAGCGCCGGACTGCAGGTCGTCGAGTGGCTCTCCCCGCGCGGCGTCGCCCAGGCCATCCGCACCGCCTACGACCCCGAAGCGCACATCGCGCTCGCCGAGCGCAACAACGCCGCCGCCAACGACCCCGCCTGGCGGGGAACCCCGGCCGGTGTCGACCCCGCGCTGGCCGGACCCGCCGCAGCAGAGACCCAGTGGGGCGTCTACCGGCACGACGGCGCCTGGACCGTCAGCTACCAGGTCCGCGGCTTCCCGCAGGGCGAGGTGTACGCGACGTTCCTGCAGCCGCTGCTCAAGCCCCGGTCCAACGCGCGGCGTTCGCTCTCGCTCGTATACGAGCCGATCGGCCCGGCCAAGGCACGCAAGGAACTGGCGCGGGAGAAGACCAAACGGGACGCGGCCCGCGGGCTGCGCGCCAAGACGGGCCGCTCCGAGAGCGAGGACGAGAGGCGGGAGGCGATGACTGCGCGGGCACAGGACATGGCCCGCGCGGCCGGCCACGGCGTGGTGCGGCTCACCGCGCTGGTCGCCGTCACCGTCACCGATCTGGAGCAGCTCGAGATCGCGTGCGCCGATCTCCAGGCGGACGCCTCTGCCGCGGGGCTGGAACTGCGGCGGGTGTGGGGCGCGCAGGACGACGCCTTCGCCGCCTCCGCGCTGCCGCTCGCCCAGGGGCTCCCCGACAGGCGGGTGGGCATCTGATGCGGCTTCCCTTCTCCCGCCGCCACGGGGACGACGACAGCCGGCTGAAGTCCGCGCCGCTGGCCGACCTCTTCGGCCCCGGCGAGGCGGCCACCGACCTGCCCCGGCAGCCCAGCGCCCGCGAACAGCGCCGCTCCCGGCTGCTGGAGGACCCCGGCACCGCGATGCGGGTGGCCCCCCGCAAAGGGTGGAGCCAGCCCTTCGCGGGGCGGGCCGCCTCGCTCAACAAGGCCGAGGTCTTCCGTTCCGACACCGCGCGGGCCAGCGGGATCTACCCGTTCCTGCACGGCTCCTCGCTCCCGTCCATCGGGGTGTACATGGGCTGGAACACCCTCACCCAGCAGGCGTTCAGCGCCCATCCGACCGCCTGGGTCAGCGAGGGGCTGTGCACCAACCCCAACGTGATGATCACCGGAATCCCGGGGTCGGGAAAGAGCGCCCACATCAAGGCGCTCGCCTTCCGCATGATGGCGCTCGGGCACCGCACGCTGATCGCGGGTGACGTCAAGGGCGAGTACGCGGCGCTGTGCCGGCACCTGGGGGTCGAACCCGTGAGGCTCGGGCCCGGCATGCCCGGCCGGCTCAATCCGCTGGACGCGGGGCCGCTCGGATACGAGCTGGGCAACAGCGCGAACCGTGAGGAGCTGACCGCCCGCCTCCAGGAGATCCACCGGCGGCGCCTGACCCTGCTGCAGGCCCTCCTGGAGCTCCAGCTGAGACGGAACCTGGCCCCTCAGGAAGAGGAGTGCCTGGATGTCGCCGTGAGGGAGGTGACGGGCGAACTGTACGGGCAGGAACGCCTGCGCATACCGACCCTTCCCCTGGTCTACGACAAGCTCAAGGACCCCACCACGGAGATGGCCCGCGAGATGCGGGTACGGGGAGGCGACGTCCAGCTCGCCCGCGAGCAGATGGCCTCGCTGCGCGCAGCGCTCGGCGGGATGATCACCGGTCATCTGGCGGGGCTCTTCGACAAGGAGACCTCCATCGGGCTGGACTGGGAGGCGCCGATCCAGTCCGTCGACGTCTCGGCGCTGGAGTCGTACGGGGACGACACCATCGCCATGGTGCTCACCTGCGTCTCCTCCTGGGCGCAGAGCGCGATCGACCGCCCCGGCAACCGGCCGTGGCTGGTGGTCCGCGACGAGCTGTGGCGTCAGATGCGCAGCGGCGGCGCGGCGATGGTCCGCAAGATCGACGCCGATCTGCGGCTGAGCCGGGCGAGCGGCACCATCCAGGTGCTGGCCACCCACCGGCTCTCCGACTTCGAGGCGGTGGGCGCTGCCGGCTCGGAAGCGGTGGCCATCGCCAAGGACCTGATCGCCAGCTGCGAGACCCGCATCCAGCTCGCCCAGGACACCGCCCCTCTCAACCTCACCCGCGAGGCGATCGGCCTGACCGACGCGGAGTGCGACCTGATCGCCTCCTGGGGCGCGGGGCAGCGGGGCCGCGCGCTGTGGAAGGTGGGCCGCGGCAGCGGGCACGCGGTGCAGCTGATGCTCTCCCACATCGAGGAGAAGCTCTTCGAGACCGACGAGCGGATGGTGATGTGATGGCGCAGCGCGGTGGCTCGCAGGCCGCGGGCGGGGTGTCGGACGGCACCGTCCTGGCCGCCTACGCGGCGGGGCTGGCCGCCATGGTGGGGGTGTCGACGCTGCTCGCGGGCCTGCTCGCCGGTGGGCTGTCCGGGCGGGGATGGCCCAAGAACACTTCTGGTGTTCCCACCACGGTGCTGAACGCCCTGGTGCACGGGCCCGGTTCCGCGTTCCGCCCGGCACCGCCGGCCTGGCTGTTCTACGCGTTGTTCGCGGTGCTGATGGCCGCGCTGGTGACCGCGGCGGTCAAGGTCGCCGCCACGGTACGGTTCGGCGGCCGCACCGGAGGGGCGCAGTGGGGCGGGGCGAAGACCGAGCGGAAGCTGGCGGCCCCGCCGGCTCCCCAGCAGCGGGCGGGCCGCCTGAGCGCCGGCCGGGGGATGCAGACGAAGAAGATCCTGGCCACCCAGCCGAACATCTCCGCCACCGTCTTCGGCGTCCCCGGCAGCAGCAAGACGACCGGGCTGGTGCTGCCCAACGCGGCCGAGTGGCAGGGACCGCTCGTCGTGACGACCACCAAGGCGGCTGACCTGGATGTCATCTACGCCCGGCGCAGCGCACTGGGCCCGGTGTGGGTGATCGCGCCCGCCGGTATCCCGGGCCGGGCGACGCACCGCTGGTCGCCGGTGGACTACTGCACCGACGCGAAGAGCGCCGAGCGGATGGCCGCCTGGATGGCGGAGGCTTCGGCGTCCGGGGACGACAAGCGCGCGGCCCCCTGGGTCGACCAGGCACGCAACGTCCTCAAGGGTGTGCTGCTGGCCGCGCATCTGAACGGCGGCGGCGTCAACGACATGCGCCGCTGGCTCTCCCTGGGCAAGGACGCCGTCGACCACGTACGGGCCGTCCTGCTGGCACACGACTACCAGGAGACCGCCGACGACTACGCCTCGCCGTGGCTGCGGCTGCACGAGGACGGCATCGGCTCCATCCAGTTCACCCTCAACGTCCTCGCCCGCGTCTACGCGGACGAGGAGGTGCGCGAGACCAGCTCCGGGACCGACTTCACCGTCGAGGAGCTGCTGGACCGCAACGGCACCGTGTGCCTGATCGCGTCCGAGGCCGACGCTGAACGCTTCGCCCCGCTGCTGACCTCGCTGGTCGCCTCGATCATCCACGGCGCGGAGATGCGCTACAACACCACGGGCGTCCCCCTCGATCCGGCGCTGGGTGTGATGGTCGACGAGGCGGGCAACATGCTGCGCTACCCGCGGCTGCCGAACATCCTCACCACCGGACGCGGCATGGGCATCAGCCTGCTGACGGTGTGGCACGACCTGTCCCAGCTGCGCGACCGGCTCGGGCAGCAGAAGGCCAACACGGTGCTGTCCGCTTCGGGGATGCGGATGCTGCTGCCCGGCTGCGGCGACCTGGAGACCCTGCGGTACTTCTCCGGCCTGTACGGGCGCACCGAGGTGCGGCGGGAGTCGACCACGCGGGGGCGCGGCGGCGACCACTCGACGCAGGTGTCGGTCGTGGAGACCGACCTGGCCCCCGTCCACGCACTGCAGCAGCTGCCGGAGTTCACCGCGATCGCGCAGTACACCAATCTGCCGCCGGTCAAGGTGCGGATGCGGCTGACGTTCCGCGACAAGGACCTGAAAAAGCTCCTGGCCGCCCCCGGGCCGGCCGGGATCCGCCTGGAGAAGAACCCACCGATCGGCACGACCCCAATGGAGGCCGCTGATGTCTGAGTACACGCTGGAAGGTATGGAGGGCGACTTGGAGGACCCGGGCTCGCTGTGGCCGGAGCTGCCGGAGCTGGAAGAGGAGTCCGCCGCCTACGGCTGGGTGTGGGCGGCGATGACGCCCGCCGAGCGCCGCGCCAAGATGCGGGAGCTGGCCGAGTGGGTGCAGTGGCTGCGCACCACCTTCGAGCTGCACAACCAGATCCCCCAGTGCTGGTACCGGCACCCTCCGGTGCGCGAGCATCTGACCGCGCTGTACGCGGGCTGGGTGCGCACCTACTGCCAGCCGGCGCCCGGCCGGGACCTGGCCGAGGCCGAGTGGCTGTCGACCCTGCACGGTTTCCTGCCGCGTCTGCAGGTGGCCAGCTGCGCCAACGGCACCCACCACGAGGCGCCGCCGCGCCCGGCTCCGCGCCCGGAAGCCGATGAGGAGTTCGAGGACTATCTGACCGCGTCCGAGTTCGGCACCGCCGACTCCGCGCACCCCGCGGAGGCGGAGGCGCTGCGGCAGGCCACCGACATCTAGCCGCCCGTCACCGCACCCATCGAGGAGAACGTGAATGACGGAGCAGACAGTGGCAGCCGTCCCGGAGCGCAACGACACCTTGCGGCTGGCCCTCAACAGCCTCCCGCACCCCCTGCGTCGGCACAACGAAGAACTGCGCAAGACGTACCAGACACTGCGGAACACATGGCAACGTGCCGACGCGGTGCCCGCGCCCCCCGCTCCTGCGGGGGCCTCCAGCGGGAACACTGTTACGGCCGCCTTGCGTGCCCTCGACGGGCACGCCGCGGTCCTGGCCGCGACCGGCAACCCGCTGTGGGAGCAGCTGCAGGACACGCGCAAGGCCACAGCCAGAATGCGGCGGTCGGTCTGGGCCGTCGCCGGAGAGCGGGTCTGGCGCAAGCACGTCGTACCGAACGCGCACTGGAAGCGGCTGTGGACGGACATCGCGCAGGAATCCACCCGCGCCTACGCCCGCCTGGCCGGTGAGCTCGCCGGCCAGCTCGAGCGTGAGGGCCACCGGGAGACGCGGGGCGCCGTCGCCGCGCTGCGGGAGCTGAGCCGGACCGCGGCCGAGCGCAGCGCCGAGCTGGGGCGGCTGTCCCGCAAGAACCTGCCGGCCCCCGAGGCGTCCGCGGTGGAACGGGAGATGCGCGGGATGCGCCGCCCCGACCTCGGATACGGCCTGGGCGAAGCGGGACGGGAGCGGGCCTCCCAGGCATCCCGCGACATCCGCCAAGGGCTCAAGATGTGGGCAGACCGGTCCTCGCTGGGCCGGCGTCTCGGAAAGATGAAAACCCCGGCGCTCATCCGCATGCGGAAGGCGTGGGCGAACCTGCCCTCCGACGACCTGCGAGAGGGCCCCCGGGAAGCGGCGATACGGTTCGGCGAACTCGTGAGGCACACTCACGAGGTCAGGGAGGAGATCCGCAAGGGCAACCTGGGCCGCTACTCCGCAAAGGACATCGCTGTTCTGGACGCGGTGATCGACACCGGCTTCCGCCACATGAAGCGGCTCGCCAACACCGCGCCGGCAGGGGTCGACCCCAACGCCCGCGCCTACAACTCCGTCAAAGAGGCACAGGACGGAACCCTGAGGCTGGCCGGTCAACTCCTCGCCTGGCAGAAGAGCGACATGGGCCAGACACTGCTCACCAGCCAGGACAAGCACGTCAAGGCTCTGCGCGACGCCTGGCGGAACCTCCCGGACCCTCCCACCGAGAAGGACAGAAAGACGGGGACCTACGACCGGTGGAAGGCCGCCGAGAAGACGGCGGCGTTCGGCAGGGCCGCGCAGGCGCTCTGGGAGAAGGCCGAGGCCGATGGCTCCTTCTCGGCGGCGGACAAGGCCAAGCTCAAAGCGGTGGCGAACGGCGCGATGAGCCACGCCGCGCAGATGGCCAAGATTCCCGCGTCGCTCCTTCCGAACGACCCGGCGAAGAACCGGGCCGCCGTGACCGAGCAGTCCGCCCGGCGAGCCCAGGCCCAAGCGCAGCCGCCCGTGCGGACGCAGCCGCAGCCCACGGCACGCAGGGCGTCCGCCAGAGCGTGACGGCGGTGCCGGATGCGGGCGGCGCCCGCATCCGGCACCCGGTTCACCGCCGGGCGGCCACGCGGGGGCGCCCGGGCTGCGCGAACCCGATGGCGGTACGCGGAGGCTCCGCCGGCGGTCTCACCCGCGCCATACGCTGCTGGACCGCCTGGAGTTCGGCCTGGCGCTGGCGGGGGGAGAGGGTGGAGCGGCGGCGTTCCTCGCCCAGGATGCCGACCACGGTGTCCCGGTAGTGGTTGGCGGTTTCCCTGGCGGCCTGAGAGCTGTCGAAGAATGCCTGAGCCCCCGGCTTGCCCTGGTCCTGGAGCTCCTTGCCTCGGGCGTAGTCGTGGAGCGCCTTCTGGTCCGCGTTGCGGTAGCGGTGCATGGTGCTCTCCAGCAGCTCTCCCAGCTCGGTGTCGGTGCGGGCGGCCAGCGGCCCGGCGGCGCGGGCCCGGCGGCCCGCGCCCCAGCGCGGCCCCTGGGGCTGGACGGGGAGGCCGACAGCGGCGTTGATGGCCCACTCCCAGTTCTGGCCGCCGGCCCGGCCGGCCTCCTGGGCGGCTGCCTGGTGGGCCCAGTCGGTGGTCCTGGCAGCGATCCGGGCGGCCTTCGCCGCGGCCCGCAGCGACATCTCCCCGGTCAGGCCGCGCTCGCGCTCGGCCTCGATCACCTGCCCCGGCGTCTGCCTGCCGGCTGCGAGCCCGGGCGAGTCCACCGGCGTGCCGTCCGGCCGGAAGACCTTCACCCTCGCGCCCATCGCCGCGGCGCGGTTGGCGCTCTCCGCCAGCCGGTCCGGTGTAGGGGTGAAAGGCAGCCGCGCGGTGTGACGGTCGCTCAGATGGTTCTCGAGGGCGTTGAGCCGGCGGAGGGGCTCCGGGGTGGTCACCGCCGCGAACTCGACCCGGTAGCCGGCCTGCTGGAAGCGCATCATGTCCTCTGCCAGCGCCTGCGGATCGCGGGCATCCGTGCGCAGGACGGTGTTGGCCCGCTGGTCGATGGCGTACTGGGCTGCCGCCAGGTGCCGCGCCTCCGGCCTGAGCCCGACCTCCTCGACAGCCTCGTAGGCGGGGTGGGACGGCGGGTACCCGCCGCCGAGCTCGACGACGGCACCGCGACGGGTCAGCTGCCTGGTGATGTCAGCGGTGAGCGCGCCGGTGCCGGTGCCCTCGGCCCCGGCGACGACGACCACGACCGGCTGCTCGGGCGGTTCGGCGGGCGGCGGGGGGTACGAGGGCCGCGGCGGCAGCGCCCGGTCGACGGCGTCTCCCGCCCTCTCCAGGGACGGGCCCGGCCCGGTGGGCGCATTGTGCTCCCCGACGGCCGAGCGCACCTCGCCCTGTGCGACGAGTCCCTGGACGCAGGTTTCGAGCGGGCGCAGGTTCCGGACGTTATCCACATCGTCCAGGTCGGATCCGCCTATGTCGGCCCCTAGCAGCTCCTCGTTCACCTGCTCCCAGCGCTGCCACCTCCAGGCGCCCCTCTCCGGGCCGTCATCGGGGACAGGGCCGGAGTGGGTCTCCGTCAAAGCCCGGAAGAATTCCTCGTAGCCGGGGGCGGTGAAGTGGTCGGGGGTGAGGACCCCCAGGACCTCGGGCACCCTTTCCGGGTGCCGCCACAGGTGTGCCAGCACATGGGTCTGGTCCTCGAGGGCGATGAAGTTCCCGGCCCGCCCGCTGTCTTCGCCTGCCACTATCGCTCCCCGTTCCCGCTGTCACCCGGCCGCACCGGCGCGACCTCTTCCGCCTCGGTCCGCACCTGCGCCAGCCGGTCCAGCTCGGCCGCGTGCCGCTCCAACACGCCCACCAGGGCGGCCTGCTCGGCGTCCTCGGGATCGAGCGGGAGGTAACGGTCGTCCCTGGCCACCCACCAGCGGCCTTCGAACGAGATCGCCGCACCGTCCGGGGTCAGTGCCAGGGCCCTGCCGTCGGCCACGGCCTCGTGCAGGGGGCGCACCGTGGCGTAGTCGTCGACGATCTGGGCGCAGTAGGCACGCGCCGCCTCGACGGCCTCGTGGTTGTCGGGCCGGATCGCCTCACGCCAGCCGCTGATACGGCGGCTGACGCCCAGCCAGCGGTCGTGTTCCCTCTTCCCCGCGCCGGTCGGGGAGGCCGCCTGTGCCATGCGGGCGGCACAGACCTCCTGGGCCCGGTCCATCGACGCCAGGAGGGTGTCGAAGGCACCCGCCGTCAGCTCGTCCCAGGCACCCGGCCGGATCTCGTCGAGTAGTGAGTCAGATATCGCAGTCACGCCACTCCTCCGTGCTGAGCCGGTGTTGGTTCCGGCGGGCTCAGCCTAGTAATTACGTGCCGGTACCGGATCAGCGAACAGGCCGCCGTACAGCGGCAGTTCGGCCCCAACTTCGTCACAGCGCCCCGTCCCGCGCGCGCTCCGGCGCCCCGGCCCGCCACGGGCGCGGGCGCGGGCGGAGCGCGGAGCGCGGGGGGCGGGGGGCGGGGCGGCGGGGCGGCATCGGCAACACGGGAGACTGCACCGGCATCCCGGCCGGACCGTCGCCAAGGGAGGGTCATCGCGCACGGCTCGGCCCGTCCCGTCGTGGGGTATCCGGACGCTGCTGCGGTGTCGCAGGCGGAGCGGGCCGCTGCTGCGGCGGACGGGACTGCTGCGCCCGGGCAGCCTCCTCGGCGGCGCGCCTGTCGCCGGGAAGAGTGGCGCGCACGCTCACCTCGCGGCGGATCGCGGCAGCCGTCTCGCGGAGCCGGCGTGAGCGCTCGCGCATACGCCGGGCCTCGACGGTGGCGGCCTCGGTGTCCTCCCCTGCGCTGGTCCGCGCCCGGGCCAGGGCCGCCTCGACGTCGCCGCCGGCCTCCTGCCAGTCGGCCAGGAGCTGCTCGTGCCGGGCGGGGTCCCCGGCGGTGACAGCGGCCTGATCACGGTGCCGCTCGGCCTGGGCTAGCTCCTCCGCGAGCCGCACGGCCTGCTCCTCCAGACGGCGCAGGTGCTCCTCCAGGGCGCGCCGCTCCGCTCCGCGCACCGCGGACAGGCCCGTACGGTTGGTCGCCGCCAGCCGGGCGGCCGACTCCCGGCGGCGAGCGGCGTTCTCCCCGGCCTGCCGCCGCACCGTCTCGGCCTGCTGCCGAGCGGTACGCCACTGGTGGACGGCCTCGACCCGCGCCGCCTGCGCCGCGATCCGCTGCTCGATCCTGCCCCCGGGCCCCGCCTCGGCGGTCAGCCGCTGAGCGCGCCCCTCCTGTTCGCCGGCAGCGCTGTCGGCAGCCCGCGCGGCCTCCAGCGCCCGCCGGTGCGCCTCCTGCAACTGGGCATCGGTGAGCCCGCCATGGGGCCTTTCCCGCCACGGCGGCGCCTGCGAGTCCGCAGCGGCCCGCTCCTTCTCCGGCGTCCCCCGCAGGGTCCGGCGGGCCGTCTCCCGCCGCGCATCCGAACCGCGCCGGGACCGCTCACGGTCCTCCAGCAGGCCAGGAGCGAGCTCGGTGAGCGTCTCCCGGGCCTCGGCGATCAGCCGGTCCTGTGCGGCGGCCCTCTCCTGCGCCTCGGCGGCCTCCCCGTCCAGCTGCCGGGCGCGTTCCACACGCTCCGGCGTGCCCGCGTTCCGCAGCGCCTGGGCGCGGTTGACGGCATCCCGCGCCGCCTGCCGGGCGGCGTCCCTGGCCGTCTGCGCACGGTGCAAAGCGGCGAGGGCCTCCTCCACCCGCTGGACGCGGTCGGCGCTGGCGCGCCCCCGCCAGTCCGCCCGGCGCAGCGCGTCGTCCTCCATATCGGCCGGCCGCGCACCCGACGGCCCACCGCCCGCACCGGCCCGCCAAGCGGCGATCGCGGCACTGGCCGCGTCGTAGTCGGCGGCAGCCACCGGATCGGCGGGCCGCTGCCCCAACGCGACGCTCTCGTGGCCGAACTCCCACAGTCCGCGGTAGGTGAACGCCGCCAGCGCCGCCCGGTCCCACAGCGTGCGCGCCGCCTCGTCCGCACCCGGGCGGGGCCCCAGAACAGCCAGCCAGGCGGGCGCCTCGGCAGCCAGCTCCTCGACCGTCCCGGCCGGGTCGCCCGGAGGCTGCGCGGAGCGCCACACGCCGCGCAAAGCCGCGTCCATCCCTTCGGCCGAGGGAGCGGGGCCGGTGGGTGCGGGCCCGTCGTGGCCGGCCAGATCGCGGTAGACGGCCGCCGCGGTGAGCCGCCTGCGCCAGTCCGCCGCGTCCCGCGCATCGGCGGGCCGGGAACCGTAGGCGGCCGCCCATCCCTGGCCCGCCTCGGCGTCCAGCTGTGCGGCCTCGCCCAGCCGTGCGGCCCGCTCCCGGGCGGCGGCTGCCAGCTCCCGGGCGGCCTGGAGGGTCTGCGGATCGTCGCCGGGTGCGGCGTCCGGCAGCAGCAGACCCAGCGCCGTCAGCGGGTCGTCGCTCGGCTCGGGAACAGAGGTCAGCAACTGCGGTGCCGTGGCCGGGCGGGGCGCGTCCTGCGCACGCCGGAACGTCTCGGGGGAGCCCTCGTCCGGGTCGACGGCACGGGCGTTGCGCGCGTGCATGACGGCCGCGATGTCCCGCACCGGCCTGCCGTCGCCGTCGAGGAAGTCCCGCTGGTGCCAGGTCGCCTTCAGCAGCCGGTCGGTGTCGAACCCGTCATCGGCCAGCTGCTCCAGCTGGGCGCGCAGCGCGGGCCAGGCAGGCGCCGACGTCAGCTGCCGCGCGGCCCGCTCCCCCAGCAGACCGCTCACGGCGTGCCGGGCCCGGTCGTCGGCGATCTGGTCGAGGACGAAAGCCAGCCGGGCAGTGTGCCCACGTACCGAGCGGGCCGCTTCCTCGCTGCGGCGGGCGGTCATGGTCGCCGACTGCTGAGTGCCGTCACGGCGCAGCACGGACTGCCAGACCTGGCGGGAGGTGAGCCGCTCCCCGGGCGCACCGGTCTCCGGGTCGGAAGGCTTGACGGTGACCAGATAGGCGTAGTTGGCCAGGCGGCCACGGGTCAGCGCCGGGTAGGCGCCGTTGCGGTCCATGGAGCTGTCGAACAGGGCATGGCCGGTATCGACGGTCAGCCCCTGGGCGCGGTCCTTGGTGACGGCGTAACCCAGCTCCACCGCCTGGGAAACATAGGAAGCCGGGAGTGTGACGCGGCGCCCGGTGCGGTCGTGCACAGCGGTGAGACCGCCCTCGTCCTCGACGGCCTCCACCGTCCAGGTGTCCCCGTTGCGCACCCACTGCCGCCCGTCGTGCGTGCGCAGCCGCCGGTCGTTCGCACGGGTGACGATCCGGTCCCCCGCGCCCGCCCGGTTGCCGTCACCGAGCGCGGATTCGATGCCGGTGTCGACCTCGCCCCGCGCTGCCAGATCGCTGCGCGCACGCTCGTTCAGCTGCGCAACGAGCGCGTTACTGGAGGCGATCATGACCGAGTTGAGGCCGTCAGCGGTGTCCCGCTGCCACGCGGAGTAGACCGCGTCCAGCATGGCGTCGGCACTGCCGTGCCGGATCCGGCCGCGCCGCTCGTACGCGTCGAAAGAGGCGTCCGCATCGCCGCCGGAGACCGCCGCCGCGGCCTCGACCTCCCAGCGGCGGATGGTCTTGTCCGCGTCCCGGAACCGGCGCACCTCGGACAGATACTGCGCACCCGCGTCGGCCTCGATCAACGCCAGCGCGCCCCCCACACCCGGGGAGCCCAGCTGGCGGGGATCACCCACCAGCAGCAGCCGCCCGCCGACAGCCTCCACCTGGTCCGCCAGCGCCCGCAGATCAGGTGTGGAAGCCTGACCCGCCTCGTCGACGATGACGATCTGCCCGGACCGCAAAGACCACTGCGGACCGCCGCCGCGCTCGCTCATGTAGCGCCAGCGGGCGATGTTCTCCGCCCGGATCCCGGCTTCCTCCGCGAGATTGTCGGCCTGCACCTGGCCACCCGCCAGACCCAGCACAGGGAGCCCGTGCGCGTCCGCGGCCTCCCTCACCAGCCGCATGATGGTCGTCTTCCCGGTGCCCGCAGGACCGATGACCGCGCCCACCCGCGTGTCCGACCCCAGCAGGTTCCGCACCACCTGACGCTGCTCCGTGCTGGGCGTGAAACCGCGCTCCGCATCCCCCGCAGCGAGCGCCGCATCGACCTGCCCGGTGCTCAGAATCCGCACCGGAGCCGGCCGCGTCGCCGCCTCCACCAGCTCCCTCTCAGCGGCCAGAATCCCGTGCGAGGTGTAGATCCTGCCGGTGGCGACCGGCTCGAAAACAGAGGCCCCGTCGGCCCGGCGGAAACGCTCCGGAAGCGCCACCGCATCCGGCGCATCCAGCCGCTCGCACAGCTCCGGATCGAGCAGCGCGTCCGTGGCCCGCTCCACCGTCTCCGCGAACGCGGCATCGTCCAGCCGCACATGCCAGCCCGTCTCCACAAGCTGCCGGTAGACCTCACAAGCCGCGTTGGAACGCGTCCACTGCGCACGCTGCCCCTCCAGAACACGCAGCGCCCGCACGGGTATCTCCGACAGCGGAACATCCGCCTCCACGGCACTTTCCGCACGCTCCCGGGAGGTCTCCGCAGCGCGCTGCAGCAGCGCTTCAGGGTGCGCGATGCCCATCTGCCGAGCCTGCGCAATCCACCTGCCGCGCTCCTCCTCGACGGTGGTCGACTGCTTGTCCGGACGGGCCGTCAGCGCGGCGGCCTGAGCCAGCTTGTACTCCTCCGCACGAGTGGGCTCACGCCCCTCCCGTGCGCGGAAATCACGGGTCAAGGAGACCAGCGCACCCTCAGTGGTACGACGGCGCTGCGAGAAGCCCACAACCACCTCGTCACCCACTCCGAGGAACTCCCGAACCGGCCTGCGAGCCGGCCGCAACGAGTTCTGCCGGGACTGCGCGAGAACCCCGAACTCGGCCGCCACCTCCCGCTCCAGCTCGGCGGTGTACTGCTCGGAGAACTCCACCAGACGGGCGTGTAACGGCCGTGCGTCGAGCGCCAGCCAGCGCCCGTCCTCGGTCCGCACCTTCGAGCTGATCTCCAGATGCCGGTGGAAATCCGGGTCACCGGCACGGGAACTGCGGTGGGTGAAAACCGCGGCGATGAACCCCCGCCCGGGCACCTGAACCTGAGCTGCCGCAGTCGGCCCCACCCGGGTCCAGCACACCTCCTTCTCGATGCGCGCGAAGACCTTCTCGAACGCCGCACGCTCTGCCGCCTCCAGCCGTGCGCGCTGCTCGTCATCGGCCGTGGCCCACAGCACGGAGAAACTTTTGACCGGAGAGAAGACCATCTCCCAGCCCGCCCGCGCCGTACGGTTCCCCTCCTTCTCGGCCTTGGCCTGCAGCTGCTGGCGGCGAGCTTCGGACGCCTGCGGCTCGGCCTCGAGATACTTCGCATACAGCTCGTCGGCAGGCGTGTAACGCGGCCAGGCCCTGCCCATCCGGCTGCCACTGACAGGGTCGACGGCGTCCTTGAAGACCGCGTCGGCAGCCTCCTGAGTGACCGCCCCCGACAGACCGAGTGCCGCCGCCTCGGCCCCCATCCACTCACCCGGAGTGTCGCCGCCCTCGGCCCACCGGGCGGTCATCTCCTTCTGCCCGGCCTTCACATCGTCGCCGGAAACAGTGCGCATCAGGTAGTCGATACCGGACCCCGCCGATATCGGATGCAACGTGATCACCGGCGCCCCCCTGGCCGCACCGCACACGCATCCCGCGGCGGCGTCGAGGAGGCAACCAGCTTGTGCATAACAGCAGTTCACAGCATCGTCGATCTAATAGCAAGAGGTGTGACTCACTTTTGAACGCCCTTGATGGCGTCGGCTCAGCTCGCGAAAGAGCTGAGCCGACGCCATCAAGGGCGTTGTCCATGTCTGTGACGGTCACACAGGTGGTCAGGGAACTGGCCTCTCTGGCGAGTGCTGGGTGCGTGAAGCAGGTGGGCCGGGAGTTGGGTGCTGAGTGCTGGGTGCTGGCCGTGCTTCAGCGGGACGTGGGCGAGACGACGCTGGAAGCAGGCGCCGCATCGGCGGCCACCGGCGGCCGCGTCGGCCGCCGGTCGGCGCCACGCGGGACGACCCCGAGGGCGGGGTCACCGCGCGCGCCGCACACAGAACAAGAGCCCCGGCACACCGCCGAGGCCCGAACACCAACCAGTCAGCCGATGCTCACCGAAGGCGGCACCGGCCCGACACTCACCGGACGGGCTCCTCCATCACGGGCACCTCCGCAACCTCCTTCGGCCGGTCCTCCCGGATCTTCGGGGTGAGCCCCCGCATGTCCTTCCGGAACACCGTGCCCTGAGTCACCACGAAGTACAGCACCGCACCCGCGAGCAGCGGCACCATCAGCCCGAAGTGATCCACGACGAACCCAGCGGCGAGACCACCGAGAGCAGCCCCCAGTTTGGAGATCGAACCGCCCAGGGACGACGTACGGCTCCGCAGCTCCGCCGGCGGCCAGCGGTAGGTGATCTTCCCTACCACCGCATACGGGAACGCCCCGGCGAACCCGGCCGCGACCCAGGCCGCCATCACGACCCACGTCGGTGCACCCAGCGCCAGCACGAGCAACTGAGGAACGATCAGCAGATACCCGGCCGCCAGAATCACCACGGGCCGGACCCGCTCGATCACCGGGACGGCAACGAGGCTCCCGACGAAGCCCGCAAGCGCCGCCATGCTGACGAGCGCTCCGATCGTCCCCGGACCGGTGTCCGCCTCCTGGGCCCACAGCGGCAGGAACACACCGTTCATCGGCGCCACCAGGAAGCCCATGAGGGCCAGCATCACGTACAGCCTGACGAGCAGCCCGTCCTTGCGGAAGTACCTGATGCCTTCACCGAGACTCCGCCAGTAGCCGAGCCTCTCCGTAGTCGGGTCCAGCTGCACGTGCTCCGGCTCCATGCCGTGCGGCAGCGCCAGACCGATGATCAGCGCGCTCGCGGTGAACAGCGCGGCCACCACGATCAGACCGGCCACCGGCTCCGGCGCCAGAAACGCACCGAGCGAAGGACCGAAGACCTGCCCGGCGGTCATCATCGCCGAACTCAGACTGATACCACGGCCCTCGGGGAAACCGACGTAGCGCGCCGCCGACGGAGCCAGAAAGCTCTTCGCCAGAGTGCCCGCACCACCCGCGGCACCCATCAGTGCCAGCAGCGCGAGCAGCAGCGGAAACGGCAGCCTGTCCATGGTGACAAGCACAGCGATCACCGTGACGCACACCGTCTCGACCACGGACGTGACCACCGACATCCGCCGCAGCCCCACCCGGTCCAGCACCGGACCGGCCAGGAACCGCGCCACAACGGCGGGCGCCAGCTCCGCGAAGACAACCATCCCGGCGTGACTCGTACTGCCCGTCGTCGCGAAGACGAACCAGGGCATCGTCAGGGTCAGCACCCACGTGCCCATGACCCCGGTGAACGTCGAGGCGAGCACCCACGTCAGCGGGCTGAAATGCCTTGTGAGCGACCACCTCAGGGCCAAGCCGTTCCAAGTAGACACGGCCACGACACCTCCCAGCTTCATAGGAGGCTCGGGACCACAGACACGGGTCCCGATGCCCCGCCGGGAACGTCCCGGCAGGGGTGCCCGGACGGGTGCCGGAGGTGCCGGGGCGCCGCGGAGCAAGCCGCGGTGCCTCCGGCATCCGTCAAGCTCCTGTGCCGGGATGTTTTCGGCGGGGCATCGGGGCCCTGCACCCCCGTCCCGTCGCTGGGCGAAGTGCGGCACTGGAGCATGAGGGAACTGAGAGAAGACGGCCGCCGGCCTGGGCACGCTGAAAGCCCGTCGGCCTCACGGCTCCCCCGGCCTCCCCAGCCTCCCCGGCCTCTCGGCTCAGCCCGTTCGGAAGTTGAGCCCCGCACCCGCCACAGCCGCTCTCCTCGCCCGCTCCTCACACGGAAGATCAGAAGTCCCTTGTGACGGGAGCCATGAGCGTGAAGCATGTGCAGGCATGACGTCACGACACAACGAACGCCTCCAGGCACGGCGCCAGGCACTGCGGGAACAGCACAAGCGGGAGCTGGAGGAGGCCAAACGGCGCCAGGCCGCCCAGCTCGCCTCGATCACCACCTTCGACCAGCGCATAGCCAAGCTCGAAGACGCCCGGCGCGACGTGGCTGGAGCAGTCGCCGAAGCAGTCGCCGCCTTCGGCGGCCGACGCGACGCCGCCGCCGCCCTCGGCCTGACCGCAGCCGAGGTGCGGGACTACCTCAACACCTGGAACGAGCACACGGAGCGGGAAGAAGACGGCGGCGGCAGCGCGAGCACGGCGACGGACGCGGGCGCGGTCACCGACGCATCCGGTACGGCCGATGCGGCCGGTATCACAGGCACCGGTGCGGCCGGATACGCAGCCGCAGACGCGGATGCCCCGGCGGGCGGAAACCCGACGGCCACGCGGCAGGAAAACCCGGGGGACACAAGTCCGGAAACCGCAGCCGGCCACCCCTCCGCCGCCGTACCGGCGCAGACCCCGAACCCGCTCTGAACACAGCCGGAATCCCTGCCGGCCACCAGAACACGACGAAGGCCCCGGCGCCGCCGTGGTGGCGGCGCCGGGGCCGGCTTGGGTCACAAGCCCGACGTCCTCGTCGCGGCTTACCGGTTGCGGCCCTGGAGCTCATCCTTGGGACCGCGCTGCTGCGCCTCGCTGGAGAGCTGATCGGCCTCTCGATCCAGGTTCGTCGACTCCCTCTGGGAAGCCAGGAACTCCTTCAGCTTTTCCGGACTCATGTCTTCCGACATGGTGTGCTCCTTCTCGACGGTGCCGGGCGGTGCCTCCGTCGTGAGGGAGGGGGTCCGTGGTGGGCCCTGCCCGGCGTAGCCGATCCGCCCCGGGGGCGGGGTGGGGGCAAACGCGCTTTTCGTTTGCGGCCGCCCCACCCCCGGGGCAGGCTGCAAGCGGCGGGCAGGGACCTCCACGGCCCCCCTCCCTCACGACGCTGATGGCACCGATGCACCGTCGAAGAAGGAGCACGGCGAGGTGGAAAGCCCGGCCCTGCGGTCGAGACAGCGGAGGCAACGGCGAGCTCGCGGCGGCGTACACGGCACACCGCAACGGCGACGTGGCGCGACTGGCTCGGCCGGGACTTCAACCGGCGGATCCGCGCGGCACGTCGGCGACGCGTCGCGCCGCGGATGAACGAACGGATACGGCGATACGGCGCGGCGCTGCCCCGCCGACGGAGTGCTGGCGGCAACGCGCCTCTGGCACGCCAGATGCCTCGGTACCGCCGCACTCGGCGGTACCGAGGCCGACAGCTCGGCCCGGCCGCGTCAAAGGGACACGCGTGACAGGGCTCTGACGCCGTCGTGATCCGACGGCGTCAGGGCCTGGCTCCTCAGCTCAGCCGTTCGGGCAAGGCTCCTGCTTGGTGCCGTCACCGGTGACGACGGTGATCGTGCCGTGATTGCCGTTCTGCCCCATGCACCGGTTGCAGATCCGAGGGGCCTCGCGCGGGGTTTCGTCCGACACAGTGCTCTCCTTCTCAGATATGCCGGGCGGTGGCCTCCGTCGTGAGGGAGGGGGTCCGTGGTGGGCCCTGCCCGACGCGACCGATCCGCCCCGGGGGCGGGGTGGGGGCAAACGCGCTTTCCGTTTGCGGCCGCCCCACCCCCGGGGCAGGCTGCAAGCGGCGGGCAGGGCCGGACACGACCCACTGGGAACGAACCAGCCACCGCACACCACAGGAAGCGGCACATCCACGCGCGGGCAGGGAGGCCCCAGGCCGCCCCTGCCGGCGCGGAGGCCGGAGCCTGGCTCCTCAGCTCAGCCCGTGCAGGTCACCAGCTTCATCACGGGGTTGCCATGCTCATCGCTGGTGATCTCCATGATCACCCCGTGCTGACCGTTCTCTCCGTTGCACTTGCTGCAGGTCTGCTGGGTTTCGTTCGACATGGTGTGCTCCTTCTCGGCTGTGCCGGGCGGTGCCTCCGTCGAGAGAGAAGGTGGGCCGTGGTCGGCCCTGCCCGACGCAGCCGATCAGCGCCAGGGGCGGGGTGGGGGCAAGCCCGCGCCTTCCGGGCTTGCGGCCACCCCGCCCCTGGCGCAGGCTGCAAGCGGCGGGCAGGGCCGGACACGACCCAGCTGCTGGACGTCCCTGCCCGGCCACTCAGCCACACATCTAGCCCCGCGCTGATCCGCACAGAGGCCAGGAGCCGGCACACGAATAAGGCCCGGTGCCTGCCAGAGGACCGGCAGGCACCAGGGGTTCCGGCCGCTCAGCCACACATCGTCGTGCAGCTGAGCGGCCGACCCGGACGGGACTTCAGTCGCAGTCGTTGTCGCCGAAGAAGAAGATGCCGAAGAAGCCGCCGCGGCCACCATCGGACTTCGGCGGCTTGACCGGCTTCGACGGCTTGCTGAGGTACGTTCCTCCGGACTCCGCCGGGGAGAACGCCGCCGCGGCCACCGCCGTCGTGGCACCGCGACTGTCGTCACTGCAGCTGCGGCTGTCGGCCTGGCACTGCACGAGCACGAAGAGAAGGGCGAGTACCACCAGGATGCCCACCGCCACTTTCTTACCCATGGGTTCCTCCTCTGGCAGGGAACTCGCCGCTCTCTGCGGCGCGTGGTGGTTCCCTGTCCGATGCGTGCCGACCGCGCTGCGCTGGGGCGGGAGGCAACCGGGGGAGGAACGAGCCCGGTTGCCTCCCGTCTCGGCGTGGCGCAGGCTCAAAGCGGCGGACAGGGAACCACCACCACCCGCACGTGGTGGCACGGCCGTGTCAAAGGGACAGTCGCGGCATGAAGCCGTGGCACCTCAGTCGGAGCACTTGCCGAGTGCTCATCCGACGGCGCCAGAGCCTGCCACCTCACCGGGCCGTGACCGCCCGGGGGACGGTCACGGCCCGGTGCGTCAGCAGGCTCCGCAGGGCAGGAACCCGACCCAGTTCCCGTCATCGTCGACGATCACCATCCTGCCCCAGCCGTTGCACGTACTGCACGTATCCGCCATGGCGCGGTCCTTCCTCTGCGGGTCTGCCGGAGGCGGCGGCCTCCAGCGGGATGGAGTAGGCCGTGGTCGGCCTGCCCGACGCCGCCGGTCAGCGACGACGGGTGACGGCTGCGGCGCGGGCCGGAGCCCGCGCCGCAACCGCTCAGACGAGATCGGTGACGGTGTTCCAGATCCGGGCGAAGAAGTCGCCGAGCCTGGAACGGTCACGCACGTAAGGCCGCCGCCGGGACGCACGCCGGGCGCGCCGAGAACCTGTCAGTGACATGAACACCCCTCCGTGGTAGACGGCGGGTTGCCCGCCCCAGAGGGCGGGCAACCTTGGCCCGGCGCCCGCCGCTCGGTGCGGCGGGCGCCGGAGCGCGCCGGCCCGGTTCAGCCCGAGTTGCTGCACCCGCCCGTGCTACCGCACCCGCAGAGGCACGGGCTGGGGCTGGAGCCCTGGAGGTACGCGCAGGGCGCGCCCGAGGGCCTGTTCGGGCACGGGGGCGCCGCCTGGGACTGCTGGGCGGACGTCTCCTGGGACTGGGTGGACTTCTCGGTGTCTGCCATGACTCTTCCTCTCCGCCGGAGAGGGGAGGTCCGCACTCTGCGGCCCGTGGTGGCCCCTGCCCGACGCAGCCGATCAGCCCCAGGGGTGGGGTGGGGGCAAACGCGCTTTCCGTTTGCGGCCGCCCCACCCCTGGGGCAGGCTGCAAGCGGCGGGCAGGGGCCACCACGGACCGCCCGAGAGCGGACCTCTCGACGCGGGGAGAGGAAAGCGCGCAGCCCGTACGGCAGAAGCGGCAGCCAACGGCGCTACAGCGCTACCGGGCTACGGGACCACGAGGACAGCGCGTCGACGCGGAGAAGACGCAGCCCGGCGCCGGCGAGAGACCGGGCCCCGCCGGCGCCAGGCCGCCCAGTTCGCCTCGGCCGCCAACCGCCCCCCCATCACGCTCGGCCACGGGGTGTGGACGGGCGTTCTTGCCCCCTCACGCCGAAGGCCCCGGTGCCGCCGCGACAGGCGGCACCGGGGCCAACTACTCAGCCGGGCCCGGGCTCAGCTGCCGCCGGAACCGGACCCGCCACCACGCGGCCGAGACGGGGTCCGGATGGGGAGGTCGTCGGACCGACCGCCGGTGTCCTTGCTGCCCTGCTCCTTCTTCATGGCTGCTCCTTCGGTTGTGCCGGGCAGTGGCCCCCCGTGGAGGGAGGTGGGCCGTGGTCGGCCCTGCCCGGCACAGCCGGTCAGCGGCGGGGGTGCGGGTGGGGGCAAGCCCACGCACCTCGGGCTTGCGGCCACCCCGCCCCCGCCGCAGACTGCGGGCGCCGGGCAGGGCCGACCACGGCCCGTCGCGAACAGCCACCACCGGTACACCGAGCGACGAAGAGGCGGGCACGGAAACGCTGTCCGCCGTACCGGCGCGGTGCAACCGTCGCCAGGCAGCGGAAGCTTCAGGGCGCTCCCGCTTCGGCGCCCCAAGAGGGCCGATCACACACGAAAGGCCCCGGCCCCCACCGGAGTGGGGGCCGGGGCCGGCAGCGTGCCGGGCTCTCGCCCTACGCCGCGTCCCCGCCGTACTCGTCCTTGTACAGGGGGCCGAACTTCACCGTCCTGACGTCGCCCAGCTCCAGCGGCTGCCGGAAGAGACGGCGCAGCCAAGCGAGCCGCGACTTCTTCAGGTAGCCGGGGCCGAACTCGACGGAGACGCAGCGGAACTCCACGGCCCTCAGGGACTTGCCCAGCTCACCCGACTCGCTCTCCCCGCCCGGCGGGTAGATGGCCTGAGCCGCTTTCAGCTGCCCGGCCGGGACCTCGACGATCCACGAGTCCGACGCCCGCTCCCACGGCCGCCGCCCCTCCCGGGGGACCTCCACCTCCAGGAGGACGGTTCCCTTGCCCTCGCCCGGGTTGCCCACGGACGCGACCCTCACCAGCACACCATCGAACCCCATGCGCCAGTACGAACGGTCCAACGCTACGCGCGACATAACAGCTCCTCTGCTGAAGACAGCCGGGGAGCGGCCCTCGCGGGCTGCCCTGGGCGTCTGTGCCCTTCCCGGTGATCGGCCGACAGCGCCGCGCCGGGGCGGGGGGTCAACCGGGCGCGCCTTTGGCCCGGTTGACCCGCTGTTCCGGTGTGGTGCAGGCTCAGGCACCGGGAAGGGCACAGGCTCCCAGGGCAACCACAGGCCACAGCTCTGCCTCCAGCAGAGCGCCGCCACGCACGCGGACCGTCCCGGCCGCTCGGAGGCCGAGACCCGGTGGCCCACACGTCGTGAACGCCCCGGAACCAGCCCGGTCCGCACCGGATACGCCAGCGAACGCCAGCGGGAGCACAACCCGGCCCATCCGCACGGCCCACTGGCCACGCGTCACATCCCCGACGGCTGTGCCTCCACCCGTGTGGACCACCGTCACGAGCCACCCGCGCACCGGAACACGCCCCGGATCAGCCGCCTCGCGCCCGCCGCACAACGTACGGGCCCTCCCCCGGCCCCCAGAAACACCCCGAGACGGGCCCGGCACCACACACGGCTGAAGGCCCTGGCGCCGCCGCGCCAGTGGCGACGCCAGGGCCTTCAACAGCCCCGCTCAGCCAGGGTCGGCTCTCCTCCCCAAGCAGAGCCGGAACCCGACGTGCCGGGCCAGGAAGGCGCAGGGCTGCCGGGTGCTCCCGGCCCCGGAAGGGGCCGGAAACACCCGGGCCACCGCCCGTCACCGAGCAGCGGCCCAGCCACCGTCGGCCGGAGCGTCCAAATGAACCTCCTGGCGGCCCATGTTCTCCAGGAAGGCATCCACCCGCGCCATGTCCTGCGACACCAGGTCCCCGGTGCGCCGGTAGCCGCAACGGAAGACCCCGGTTCCCGCGACCGGCACCACGAACGCGCCCCGGGACAGCGCCTTCGCCACGAACGTCTCATCCTCCGGGCCGTACGCCACATAGTCGGGCGGGAAACCCACCTCCGCCAGCGGCCGCGACGCCACAAGGTCGCCACGCCCGACCAGCCTGTACACCTCACGCGGCCCCACCATGCCCCCGGCACCCAGCCGACGGAACGCATCAGCAGAGCCCTGCCTGCCGCACGGCAGCCGCCCCGGCCTCGGCACAGCGGGCTCCAGATACTCCATCCGGCCGGAGACCGTGACCAGACACGGCGACAGCAGATGCCGAACCACGTGCTCCCGCAGATAGTTCGGCGCCATCTGCAGATCGTCGTCGATGAACACCGTCACCGGCTGGCGGGACAGCCCCTGGCCCAGATTCCTCGCACCACCGCGGTAGACCCGCTCGGCAGCCCGCACCAGCCGCACCTGCGGCGGCAGCCCGGCGGGCAGCCGCAGCGGCGTCTCGCTCAGGTCGTCCACGACGACGCACTCCCACGCCGTCCGCCCCGGCAGCCCCTCGGCAGCCTCAACGACGCTTCCGACCGTCCCCGCCAGCACACTCTGCGCACCACGCGCAGAGACGACAACGCTGACACCGGGAAGCACCGGAAGACCACGCCCGGCCTCCGGCAACTCCAGCGCCGCCATAGCCGCCTCCAGCAGCCAGTAGTCATTACTGCGCGCCTGCAGCCGCTCCCGGACGCTCACCAGCTCCCCGGCCTCCCGCGCCCTGGGCCAGCCCAACCACGCCAGCACCTCCTCCAGCTCCCTGCCCGACGCCCACGCCAGCTCCGCGACGACATACCCCGGGTAGTCCCGCACCACCAGAAGCACCCGAGGACTGACGGACTGCCCGGAACGCGCCGCCCGGGCAGTCACGCTCATGACCGCCCCCGAACCCATCGGCACCCAGCGGCCACAACCCGCGAGCCAACTGCACCGACCGGGACCAGCCAGCCGCACCAGCTGACCACTCCCCAAAACGACCTCCACCACCACATCCAGCGGAGCGAAACCATGCCGCGCCCACCCGTCCCACGCGACCGACGACCGCACGGCGAAAGGACGCACCCCACTCGGAAACACCACATCCGTACTCACTTGACTCTCCTCTCACTGCCGAGGACGGGCCGGAGGCGGCCCGCCCGGAAGGGAAAGCCCGCGCCGCGGCGGGCCGGACACAACGAAGGGCGGCCCCTCGGCTGAGGGACCGCCCTTGCGGAGCGGGAGGGAGCGGCGGGCCGCCGCCCCCTCCCGGGGGACGGCTACTTCACCAGGCCCTGCAGGAACTGCGGCGTGGCCGCCTGCTTCTCCGCCTTCCGGCGGACGACGAACTCGCTGAGCACCAGCTGGTCGCTGCTGTAGGACCCGTCGCGCTTCTTGGACCCGTGCTTGTACTCGAGGCTGAGGGCGCTCACGAAGTCACCCTTCTCCAGCGACGTGATGGCATCGACCCACCGGCGGTCCGTGGTGACGAAGGAGACGAAGTCGTCCTCCCGCCGGGTGTTCTCGTTACGGTTCGTCACGCGGAGGGTGAGCTTGGCCCAGTCACCCTGCTGGTTCACGGACGTCCGCTCCACGTGCCCGGTCGCCGTGGCGAAGTAGGGGAGCTTCTGGGCCAGGACCTGCAGCGCCTGCTCGACGGTGATCTCGATCTCTCCCACGGTTCCTCCTGTGTGGTGACCGGGAGGACGGCCGCTGCTGCGGCCCGGGGCTCTGTGGTCCCCTTCCCGGTGATCGGCCGACAGCGCCGCACCGGGGCGGGGGGTCAACCGGGCGCGCCTTTTGCCCGGTTGACCCCCCGTTCCGGTGCGGTGCAGGCTCAGGCACCGGGAAGGGGACCACAGAGCCCCGCACCACAGCAGTGGCCACCCTCACCACCGGAGACCGGAAGAACACCACGGCGCGCAAGCCCACACGGGCCCCGACCCACCTCACCAGGCCGGGATCCCACACGTGGCACCAACAGACGGGCGACCTCAGCGGCCCCCGACTCGTACACGCCGCCGGCCGCGTCCCGGACTCCCCCCACACGAGGAACAGCAGCCACGTACAGGACCACCTGCCGGGCACCCAGCCGCACCAGCAGAGGCACCGCCGACCGGCCAACGCACGCCCAGGCCCGCCCCTCCCAGCGTCCACCCCTCCGACAGACCCACAGGCCCCCGGCCCCCGCCAACCGGCAGGCCGAGACCCGACGAACACCTCAGCGCACCGGCCCCGGCCTTCCATCCGACCGGCAGTGGCCGGACCCGATACCAAGTCCAAGTCCGGCCACTACCGGGTGGCTCTCCCCCCTTCGGAGTCACGGGCCCGCCGCGCACGCGGCGGGCCCGCAGCCCGGCTCACCGCCGGGCTTCACTCCTGCCTGCCACCTCCCGCAGAAGGCGGCGATAGCTGACGACGACCTCCTCATCCACCCCGAGAGCCAGCGAACCCACCAACTCCCTCAGATGAACAGGGTTGTCCGTACCGACCGCCACCGCGTCCACCGCAGGGAGGCGGCAAGCAGCACGGAACGCCGCCTGCATCGCCGTGCCACGCTCCGCCTCGAGCAGGAACACCCGAGGATCGAACCGCTCCCACACGGAATCCGCCGCACCGCCACCGAAGGGGCTCATCCCCCACAACTGCGACGGACGCAGCCCTGCGGCGAGCAACTCCGCAGCTTCGAGGACCTCGTTCCTGACCAGCAGGCCGGAACGGACCATCAGGACATCGGGACGAGGCAGCCCGACCACGAGCGCGCCCAGAGGGCGCGGGTCCCAGGACGAGATGCCCCAGGACCCGCACTGACCGCTCGAGGCGGCATCCTCCAGAACGCGGCAGGCTGCCGCCAGCCGCTCACGGCGCACCGCCTCAGGACCCGCGGACAGACTGTGCTCCGGATTGTGCAGGAACACCACATCCGGCTCCCGACCCAGGTCCCGAGCCGCACGCTCCACCGCCGCACGCAGACGCTCCGGCTCCAGGGAGTGCTCCGACGCCCGGCCGGGCACCGGAAAGTACCCGACCTTCGTCGACACCCTGAACCGCGGCAGCAGGTCACCAGCGACCCGCGCCAACGTCTCATGCGAACGGAAACCCAGGTAGTTGGAGCTCGTGTCGAGAGCCCCAACCCCCAGATCGAGCGCCTCCCTCAGAACAGCCGGCTCGTGACGAGACCGGTGTAGCCCGAGAACAACTCGGGGGTGAGCGGCGCGCACAGTCCCTCCTTCACCAGAGTCTCGGCGATCTCGGTCACCTCGAATCCCACGGCCGCCTCCACGGCCCGCAGGTCGGCGGGGCCACCTCCCAGCAGCAGCTCCAGAGCCGGCAGAGCCTCCCCGGAGAAGAGGATCTTCCGCCCCGCGGCGGTCACACGCACCACCGAACCCTCCAGCTCGATCTCCGGCCGGAAGTGGGTCGTGCACACCACCCCCTCCAGCGGCCCGAAGATGTCCACGAACGGCACGTCGCGCGTCGGGAACGGCTGCTGCTCGTACGCGGCCAGGTAGTCCGCCGGGGACACCTTCCGGACGAACTCCGCAGCCGCCTCCTGCAGCGCCACCGTGTCGGCCCCGGGGCTCCGGTCCAGGTCGTGCCGGAAGATCTCCTCCCGCCGGCACCAGTCCGACATCCACGTGAACCAGCTCGCCCCGGTCCGCTTGGTGAAGCCGAACGTCGCGTGCAGGCTGTAGCCGGAGCCGCTGCCGTTACGCGTCGCCTGGTGCCAGAAGCCCCGCGGGATGTGCATGACGTCGCCCGGCTTCATGACCCCCGACCAGACACCCTCCTCGCTGGGAGTGGTGTTCGGGTCGGCGTCCCGGTACATCGGAGCCGGCCGGGAGGTGTTGCGCACCTCCCACTCCTTCTCACCGGCGAGCTGCACGATCACCACGTCGTGGTCGTCCCAGTGCAGCGGGAAGCCCGACGCCTCGTTCGTCGTCAGGTACACGTTCACCTGCACCCGCTCGTGAGACCACCACTGCAGAGCCCGGCAGGCGACCTCCATCGTGGGGTCGAAGGTGTTGAGCTGATCCATAATCAGCGTCGCACCCTCCCGCAGCAGCCCACCGAGGCGCTGCATGTTCACCATCGGAATGCTCTGGCCCCGCGGGCTGACCGTGTCGGTGAAGTACTCCCCCGGGTGCACCTCCTTGCCGTCCTGGAAGAGCCGGAACTGCGGACGGTAGAGGCTCCTGCGCATCGCGATGTCCAGCAGCTTGTTCGGCGTCAGGATCCGGGAGAGAACCTCGGGGTCACCGACGTTCCCCCGCGCGAACCCCCTGCCGAGCTGGTCCGGACCGCTCCAGCCGAGCGCCGTCTCGATGGCGTTCACCAACTGATGTGTCACTTCTTCCTCCTGCTGAGTGCGCTGATGTAGTGCGGAAAGGCCGACGGGGGCCGACGCGACGAATCGCGCCGACCCCCGCCGCTGCCGGACCGTCAGTGGTCGCTCAGGTTGCCGTCACCGCCCGGCCAGGGGGCGTCGCCGGAGCTGCCCTGGTTGTCGGAGCGGAGGCTGTCGTACCGGTCCTGGACGACGGTCAGCTCCTCCACGCCCAGGACGAGCGACTTCCGCTCGGGCCTCGCCTGCTCAGTTGCCTGCACTGCGTGCTCCTTCCGCTGACTCCCGCCCCGACCTGGGGCAGAAGAGCAAGCCGGCTCCCTCCACCTCGGAAGAGAGCCGACGTGAACACCTCCTCCTCTGCGCCGCAGCGCGGCGCGCCCGCGAGGGGCACGAGGAGGCGTCCAGCCGGGTCCTTTCCGGCACGAGCCGCCCGGCGGGCCACCTGGGTGGGCGCAAGGTGCTCTTCCTTGCGCCCACCCAGGTGGTCTGCCAGGCTCAAGTGCCGGAAAGGACCTGGCCGGACGCCTCCGCCCCCGAGTGCCTTCCTGAATGCAGCGGGGGCCGACTTGGGCCCAGGGAGACCAGGTTGGCCCTGGGGACGCGGAGGCAGGGGATGTCTCGGGGTGTGTGCGCCCGGGGGGGCGCTTGGGAGCACCGGGGGTGCAGCCCACGGGTATAGCCCGAACCAGATCACAGGACCTGGCGTACGCCCGCGCCCCGCCGACCCGCAGCGGTGTTCCGGGGATGCCACCGGGCGCCGAGGAGTCCCTCGGCCAGGTCAAGACCTGGCGCGCGACGAGCCCCACCGGCCCACCGCACCGGCTCTCGCGCACAACACCGGCTCTCGCGGTCGCCCCCCGCCCGGAACAGCCAACGCCTCCCCCGCAAGTCCCCTCCGTCGCTCCCCCCTGCACAGTCACCACCGCGCACTGCGGTCTCCATCCGTCCCCGGGACTCTCCACGACACGTAAGCAACGCCCCGTCTCCGGACAACGGCAGGCGACAGCGCAAGACAAGACGAGATCGAGATCAGCCAAGCAGGAAGAAAACGCTCAGCCATGACAGCGATTCCGCCGGGAACCCGCTGCGTATCCACCCGGCTGATGCCGCGACCATCGAAGCCGCACAGACGTCACAGAGCCGGGGAGCCAGAGACGGATCGACCCCGATCAGCCCCGTTCGCCACCACGCCCCGCGTCTGCGAGGAGGGCACTCTCCGACGCCTGCGGCACACCCACCTTCCGCACAAGGAAGAGACCACCACTTCGGAGGAAGCCCCCAGCAAGGGGCAGCCGCTCAGGGACCCACCGACAAACACCGACGGACAGCCACCAACCCGAACCGGGCCCCCACCCCCGTACCTCCGCCCACCACCCACACCGCACCACCCCGAACCGGTCCACCCCCAGGGCACCACGTGCCCGCCAGCCCTCCCCCACCACTCCGTAACCGAAGCCCTATTGCATAGCTCGCTCCCCTCCCCTCTCTCCTGTCCCACCCTCACCACACCCCCGCGTCCGAAAAGGCGAAGCACTGCCGCAACGACGAAGGGGCGAGGGAAGCATCTGGCTCCCCTCCCCTCTCTCCTGTCCCACCCTCACCACACCCCCGCGTCCGAAAAGGCGAAGCACTGCCGCAACGACGAAGGGGCGAGGGAAGCATCTGGCTCCCTCGCCCCTTCGCTCTCCGGGGTGCGTTACGGCACGGACAAGCCTTCCACCGCGCTGCGGGCGTAGCGGCCGAAGCGCCCCGGGGTCAGCCCCTCGCGTTCGGCGGTGACCTCGAACTTGCCGACGGGCCAGCCCAGCAGCCCGGCGGCCTCCTCGCTGCTCAGGCTCGCCGCGACCCAGGCGTGCCGGTCGGATATGGCGGCTGTGACGTCCGCCGGGGCGAGGCCGTCCAGGTCCTCGATGGCGTACAGCGGCCAGCCGCGGAAGTCACCGACCGGACGCAGCAGGCCCCGCTCGGCCAGCAGCTGCACGTCGGCCCGCTCCACCTCCAGGCCCGTGCGCTGTGCCAGGTGCTCCGCGGCCTTCTCGGAGCCGAGGCCGGGGTGGTCTCCGACGGCGGCGAGGATCTCCTCGACCCGGTCGGGGAGGGTTTTGACCAGCTCTTTCGACCAGCGCTTCTGTTCGGTGTCGGGCTCCGGGACCAGGCCGCGCTCCCGGGCGCGCTGCAACTGCCAGGTCTTCAGGCCCAGGTAGCGGCTCAGCTGCACCGGGCCGAACGTCTCACGCCGCTGTGCTCCGCGCGCCCGGGGAGCGGCCGGCCGGCCGACGTCGGATGTCCCTGGAGCTGCGGGCTCCTGCTTCGGCTCAAGGGCGGCCACGATGTCGTCGATGCGGTCCGGGAGGGTTTTCGCGAGGGTGTAGGACCAGCGCTTGTCATCGATGTCGGGAGGGGGGACCAGCCCCCGGTTCTGGGCGCGGCGCAGCTGCGACTCCTCGATGCCCAGCCAGCGGGCGAGCTGCACGGGTCCGAAGTCGGCGCGGTTCTGGCTCACGGTGCTTCCCTCCGCTGGACGCTGGACGCTGGACAAGTTCGCGCGGCGTGACGGCAGGCCCGCAGGGCAGGGGCCTGTTCCAGTGTCTCGCGCCCCACTGACAGCGGGCCTGGGCGTCCTCTCAGCCCGGGGTGTCCTCTCAGCTCCGGGCGTCCGGCGGCGGGCCCGGGGTGGGCCTCGCCGCCAGTTCGGCGCGCAGCTGAGGCCAGCGCAGGTCTTTGGCGACCTTGGAGGCGGCAACCCAGATCTGGCCGCCGCCGTGGTCCCGCCACGTGGGAAGGCTGAAGGAGTAACCCCGTATGCCCCCGGAAGCGGAGGGGTGGGCGCGCCACTCGACACCGGCCTCGGTCAGGGCGTGTTCGAAGGCGCTCCTGCCGAGGCCGCGGGTGGCGTCGCGGGCCGCCCGTATCCGGGTGCGCAGTTCCTCCCTTTCGGGGCGGGGCGCTCCCCTGCTTTGGCTTGCGGCTCTCTCGGGGCGGGTCACCTGGGGAGCGATGCGGTTGCTGCGTTCCTCGGCGTTGACGAGCTTCCATACGCGCTCGATGTCGCGGACGACGGGCCAGGAGCGGTGGTAGTCGAAGGCGTCCCGTACCAGCCAGCCGGTCCAGTCCACGCGGCTGATGGTGAGGTGGATGTGGTCCTCGCCGTGCCGCACGGCGACCCAGGGGCAGTTGCCGTATCCCATGCGGGTGACGTAGCGCTCGGCGATACGGGCCCAGGTCGTGTCCGGGAGGATCGGATCGTCGGGCGCCGTGCGCAGGGCGCAGCGCCAGATGGGGCGGGCGATGTCGGCCCGGCGGGCTGTGTGGGCGTCGATGAGGTGCGCCAGCTGGTCGACGGTGCCGGGGACGTTGCCCGTCACCACTCGGGGATTGACATGTTCCTCGTCGCGGCCGGGGCCGAAGTCGTAGCGCAGGGCGCGGTCGGCGCGGCGGCCCTTGGTGATTTTGGCGATCACCGTGACTGCCGGGGGGAGCTCTCGGGCGCCACGGGCAGACCGCGTACGTGGAGCGCCGCGTTGCCGAGCTGGGCGAGCGTGGCGTCGGTGCCGGCGGGCAGGGTGCCCTGTTCCTGGAGAAGGCGTACCAGGTCCCGCAGGTCTTCTGCGGCCTGGACGAGTTGCGCGTAGGCGTTGTCGTTGACCGCGGGCACCCGTGGCACGTCGCCGGGGACTCCGGGGTGCCCGTTGAGGGACTCTTCGACGACTGCCCTCACCCAGGCGCCGAGTTCCTTGCGCTCGGTCTTCTGGCGGGCTCCTTGCCAGCGCGCCAGTTCCTCGGCGTTCAGCCGCACGCTGACGCAGTGCGTGCGCTTGCTGTCCGCTCTCCCCCGCACCATGTTGTGTCCCCCTCGGATCAACTGGCCAGAACGTCACAGGTATGACGCGGCACCAACCGTAATCCGGCAGCCACGTGCGTACTTGTGCGGGTGGGGGGCGGTGCCGGATCCCCCGTCCCCGCGCATCCCCGCCCGCCCCCGCCCGCCCGGTCCTCTGCTTGACGCATGTGGTCAGATGAGGCTGGAGAAACTGGTGTTACGTAGCCCTGGCTGTGGCCCCTTCCGGCATCTGCGGGTATGGGGCCTCCCGCGCTCTCGGTGGCCTCCTTCCGGCACGGGGGCACTGCCACAGCGTCGGCCGTCCGGGCTGCGGTTCAGCACAGAGGAGCACGTGCCATGGCCTCCGCTTCGCCCGCTGCCCGGGAAGCAGCCGTAGCCCCCCACGCCAGGCCGGACGCAGCGGGCACGCCCGCCCGTCAGGGTCCGGTGAATGTGAACGCTGACGCGTTCCTGCGCATGTGCACGGTCCTGTTCGGGGACGAGAGGTTGAGCCTCAGGGCGAAGGGTCTCTTCGGGCTGATCTCCGTACACGAGACCGGATCAGGTGTCACCGCGGAGCTCCTCATGGAGCGTTCACCGGACAGCGCTCCGTCGGTCAGGGCTGCCCTGCGGGAGCTGGAGAGGTTCGGCTACCTGGTGCGCGCTCGGCCGGGACGAGCCAGTGGCGCGCCGGACCGGGACAGGTACTTCCTCGCGGGTGCGGCCACCGGCTCGGCACCGGACGCCGAGGGCTGCGAGCCGTCTGCGGGCAGTGGCGCACGAGGAAGCGAGGAGGACCGCTCCTCGACCGGGGGAGCCGGGGGAGCCGGGGGCACCGGGGGCACCGGGGGCACCGGGGGCACCGGGACGGGGAAGCGCCGGAACGCGGCGGCCGACAAGCCGTTCCTCGTGAGCGACCAGGTGCACGAAGTCCTCCTGGCGTTCCCCGACAGCCTCCGGGAAGCGCTGCGGGCCGCGGCGCACACGGACCGCCCCCGGGCCCTGGTCGCCGCCGTCGAACGGGAGTTGCCCACCGTGCACGTACACCGGCTGGCCGAGCGGGTGCGCCGTCGGTGGGTTTCACACGGGTACGCCCGGCTGCTGGCGGAGGGGGCGCTCAAGAGGCCGGTGGGGGCGGCGGTGGCCATGGTGAAGGCGGGGCCGTGCCCGGACCCCCGATGCGAGGACGGCCGGCTGGAGGACGGGGCGGTCTGCAGAGCCTGTACGGAGCGGGAACAGGACCGGCGTGCCGGCCGGGCCCAGCGTCCACGGCCCCCGCAGGAGGGCGCCGTTCGGCCCCCGCAGGAGGCTGCCGCTCCTCGGCCATGTACGCACTGCGGCACCGCGCTGGACGCAGACGGGTCGTGCGCGGAGTGCACACGGAAGGCGGTGGCGGTCCTCGAGGAGACCGCCGGACTCATCGACGCGGCCGTCCAGGAGCGGGCGGCGGTGCCCGGAGCCTCGGCGGCGGGGGTCCGCGCTGAGGTGGAAGCGGCGGTCGCACGAGCCCGCTCGGACGCTGCCGAGGCCGGGGCCTCGGCAGCAGGCCAGGCATTGGCCGGGCGGCTGGCCGCGCTCGAGGAGGCCCGGCGCGCCCGCACGGCACGGAGCGGAAGCGAAGACGGCGCCGGAATTCGAGCTGGTCTGTCTGCAAACGCCGATCGCCGGGGCCACCGGCCCGCGCCTGGATCACGGTCACGAGCCACCCCGCCCTCCCACCGGTGCCCCGGTACTGACGGTTCAGGCTGCCCGGTAGGGCGGGGCGCGGTCGGGGGTGACGGGTTGTGCGTACGTTGCCGAGTGACATCCGTGCGCCCGGGGGCACTTGGCGAGTCGTAACGGTGACCCCAAGGCCCTCAGGGGCCCCTCAGAGCCCTCGATGCCCTCATCCCGGCCTCCCCGGACCAGCAGGTCCTCCGTACCCACTCACACGCCCTCACAGCCCGCCCGACGAACCCGTCAGGCAACCGGCGACCGCAGGCACCTGCCCAGCTGGCCCTGTTTGACGGAACGCCACGACGACCGGTCGCCGACTCGTTGGGCCAAGAGAGTTGAGCAGGGTTTTTCCAGTCGCGGCGAAGCCGCCATCGAGCGGGGGACCCACCGGGGTGCCAGGTGCACGCCTTGCTGTTGCGGGCGTGCGCGGCGAAGCCGCCTGCGACCGGCAGTGGTGCCAACCCGCACCTGGCCCGCCTCCGTACGCGGGGCCCCCACCCGCAGGTCGCCCACGGCCTCTCTCTTGTATTTAGAGGCGGTTTGCGTTTCCGCAGGTCACAGCGTTTCCGAATAGCCTCCATCCGTGTTTCCAATTACGTTTTTGGAAGTTGCGATTGCTTATAGGCAACTCGTGTTCGATGGTTGTTCGAGTTTACGGAAGGGGTTGTGACGCGATGGTGACGTGCCCATAGGCAACATCTGTGTACGATCCCCGTATTCGTATTGCCTATGGGCAACATCCCAGGTGAGAGGAGGGATATGACGCAGCGGAGCGTGGCCCGGCGGATGCCTGCGGTGGATCGCGGGACGGGGGAGATGGTGCAGCTCGAGCTGCTGGGGACGGACTCGTTCCAGCAGGAGGGCGCCCAGGACAGGCCGGTGCTGCCGGTAGCCAGGTACGACTGGCAACCCCACCCGGGCCGCCATGTGAACGTCGCCAAGACCTTGATGAGGAAGGTCTGGCACAAGGACAGCGGATACCGCCAGAACGACCGCGACATCTTCGGGTTCTACGTGGCGCACTCGCCCGAGCGCGCCGAACCCTTGCGGATGACCTTCAAGGAGATCGCCCAGACCCTCGGTATCCGGCCGGATACGGTGGCGCGGTCGGTGGGCAGGCTCCATGCCGGCGGGCTGTTGCTGGAGGCCGAGAAGGTGGGCCGGATGAAGTTTTATCGGATCAACCCGCGGGCTGCCTTCGACGGTTCGGCATCCGAGCAGGCGAGAGCCGTTCAGGACGCCCGCTACCCGGTGGTCCCCGCGCCGAAGGCTGTACCGGGGTCCCGGAAGAAGGAGGTCTCATGACGTTTCCCGTGACGCGGCGGGCCGAACTGCCCTTCACACCCGAGCTGATGCACGCACTGCTTCTGGGAACCGCCGAGGCTCCCGGGGCCGATTTCCGCGTGCTGAGTTACTACGCGACGGCGGTACCGCTGGGCGAGACAGTGCGCAAGACCGCCAAGGAGATCTCGCGAGCCGTCCAGCTCAGCCCGCCCAACACCGGCAAGAGCGTTCGCCGGCTGGTCGAGGACGGTTGGCTGGAGGTCTCCTACCGCATGGGCCGGGTCACCTTCTACCGGGTCGGCCCGCGCGTCATCGAACTGGCGGCCCGGTCGGCCGAGGGCGACTCCCCCCGTGGTGGCGCCAGTGTCAGCTACCTGCCGAGCGCGTACGGGCCAGAGGGTCGATGAGGCCGACGCCATTCGGCGACGGGCCTCGAGCGACCTGCGCGACGGCAGTGGCGGGCGGTCTCCGAACCGGATGCCGGATGGGTCCCCGGGGAGCGGCCGCTGCCCCTCCCCGGGGACCCGTGGTCATCGACTGGAGGGTTCACCGCCCGGCGAGCGCGGTGTAGCGGCGCCGGAAGTCGGTGAGGTAGCCCGCCAGGTCCCGCTGCTCGAGCCGGTCACCTCGTCCGCCCTTGGACCGTATGGCGTGCTCGGCACACAGCTCTTCCAGCTCGGTGAGTGACGGTTCGGCGCCGCCGTTGGCGTCGAGGTACTGCGCCCACACGCGGTAGATGCGCCAGCCCATCCGGTACCGGCGCAGTGTGCTGGGGCTTATCCGGCCACCGCCCCGGCCTGACATGCCCCTCACCCACAGGTGGTCGGACAAGTCCTGGATGGCGGGTTCGGTCCCCAGTTTCTCCGTGAGTTCGGCCCATGCCTGGTAGTAGCGGTCGACGAGAGTCGGGCCCCCCTCCCCCACGACCGAGGCTTTCTCGTACTGCGTCGCCCCGTGCGCTTCCCGCTGCCTGCCACCGACGACGTCCTGCTCCCGCGCCACGACCACCGAGCCGTCCCTGGGCTCGGTAGGGGCCGGGGCCGCTTCCTCGCGACGACGCTCCTCCTGCCCCTCCTCCAGCCCCGCCTTCCCGTCCCCGGACGGCTGCGCGGGTACCGAATCGCCCCGCAAGCTGGACTCGTCGGGTGCTGCTCGCCGTTCCCGCAAAAGGCCCTCCGCGGCGGCGACCGGAGCTCGGGGAGTACGGCCCTGATCTCGTCCTGGCGTCTCACTACCGGGAACGGAAGGTGTGCCGTCCTCCTCCCCCGCCGGAGCGCCCCGGCCCGGGGCACGGGGTACCGGCGGATTCCCGGAGGGACGGCCGTCGGCGGCTGCCTGCCGGGACCGCGTGGCACCGGTACCCGCAGAGCGCGGCTCCCGCTGTGCTGAGGGCTCGGAGCGGGGTTCCTCGCCCCACTTCGGGGGTGCACCTGCGGACAGTTCTGCTGAGGCGGCGGTCGTGGAGAGCGGTATGCCGTAGCGGGTGAGTTTGAGGGGCATGAGGGCTTCGACGGGGGCTTTGCGGCGCCAGGAGCGGCCGTAGCGGGCGCGCAGTCGGGTCTCGTAGACGAGGCGGTCCTGTTCCATGCGGATGACCTCGTCGTAGTTGCGCAGCTCCCACAGTTTCATCCGCCGCCACAGGCGGAAGGTGGAGGGGAAGGCCAGCAGCCAGCGGGAGAGGCGTACGCCCTCCATGTGCTTGTCGGCGGTGATGGCGGCCACGCGTCCGGTCGCGTGCCGGGCGGCCTCCACGGTGACCACGAACAGCACCGGGATCACCGCGTGCATCCCCACCCCCAGCGGGTCGGGCCAGGCGGCGGCGCCGTTGAAGGCGATGGTGGCGGCCGTCAGCAGCCAGGCGGTCTGCCGCAGCAGCGGAAACGGAATCCGGATCCACGTCAGCAGCAGATCCAGCGCCAGCAGCACGACGATGCCCGCGTCCACCCCGATCGGGAAGAACGGAGCGAAAGCGCCGAAACCTTTCCGCTCGGCCAGCTCACGGACCGCCGCATACGAGCCGGCGAAACCGATCGCCGCGATCACCATGGCACCGGCCACCACCACGGCGACCAGGAGTCGCCGCAGCCTCTCCGCGCCCTTGTGCGTACCCCCCGTGCTCCACATCCTGAAGCCCCCTGCCTGTTCCGGAAGGCAGTCTCTCACCGGCGAACTTGCCGCTCATGCCTGCCTGGTGGATCTTCCCTTCGCACGTCGCGGGCGCTTCCGGCGAAGAAGCCCGCCGAGCCCGCACGCACTGGCTGGACGGCGAGTTGCTCCGGCATGCCTGCGTGACTCCCAGGCTCTCCTGCTCTCCGTTCTCCTGCTCCCCCGCTCCCCGGGCTTTACCGCGGTAAAGCCCCCCGCGCCACTCATTCGTAGGTCTTTCTAACGTGTTGCTGTTCTCGATGATCTGCCGCGTTAGTAAGGTACCCCCATGAGTTCTCCAGCCTCCTCCGGCGACCGTGAGAAGGTCGTCTCCAAGCTGCCGGGATGGCTCCGGCAGGACCTCAAAGTCAGAGCGGCCCAGCACGGGGTTGAGATCCAGACCGCCGTCGAGCAGGGCATCGAGGCGTGGTTGGCTCTGGCCGCCACACCCAGCCCCGTCGAGACCGTAGGCGCTGACTCCTTCTCCACCTTTCTGCCCGCCGGCCAATGGGACCGCTTCCGCCAGGCGGCGGGAGACCGGAAGGTCTCCCTGATCCAAGGCCTCGCGCAGTCCGTCCAGCTGTGGCTCGAGAAGAACCCCGCACCCACCGTCCCGCCGGCGAAGTACCCACGCCGCCGTATCGTGTGCAACCAGAAGGGCGGCGTGGGCAAGACAGCCGTCACCGCCGGCCTCGGGGCGGCACTGGCGGAAGAACCCCACGCTCTGCACCCCGTGCGCATCTCCCGGCACTTCGCCACACGGCTGCGAGCCGAACCCCCGGACGATCTGCTGGAGGTGGAGGACCTCCCCGGTCTGGGCCGCCGCACGCTGCTCGTCGACTTCGACCCCCAGCGGCACCTGACCACTCAGCTGGGCCAGGAAGAGATCCCCATGGATTCCTCCCTCGACAGCCTCAGCAAGCACATGACCGGCGAGGCCAAGGGCGACATCCGGGACCTGATCGTGCCCATCGACGATGACCGCTACGGCGGCCGCCTGGACCTGCTTCCCGGCTGCCAGGACGGCTTCCTCCTCGATGTCGCCCTCTCCAAGGTCCGCTTCCGGGAGGCGGCACTCGAGCGTGCCCTGGCGCCGCTTGAGGCGTCGTACGACGAAATCATCGTCGACTGCCCACCAAGCCTCGGCCTCAGCATGGACACGGCCATCTACTACGGCCGGCGCCGTGAGGACGAGCCCGCCGGAAGCTCCGGACCGCTCATCGTGGTGCAGGCCGAGGACAGCAGCGCGGACGCCTACGACCTCCTCGTCACCCAGATCGAGGACCTCCGCAGCGACATGGGAGTCGAGATCGACTACCTCGGCATCGTCGTGAACCTCTACGACCCGCGCCGCGGTTTCATCGCCACCTCCTCACTGGAAGCGTGGATAGACATCAAGGACCCGAAGGTGGTCGCCGTCATCGGTGATCTGACGGACCAGCGCAAGGCGGTCCGTCTCAAGCAGCCGCTGCTGTCGTTCGCCCCGCGCGGCGAGCAGGCCTGCACGATGCGCGCGCTGGCGAGGGAGATCTCATGAGCCGAGTAGCCGACCAGCTCGGAACGGGTTCCTCGTTCGGCCGGACACGCGGCGGCGTCAGCGCCCGCCGCCAGGCCGTCGCGGCGACGACCGGCGCGCCCACGACCGGAGCCCCCGACAGCCGCTTGCGGACGCTTCCGCTCACACAACTGGTTCCCACCCGGTTCAACCCCCGCCGCAACTTCGGGTCGGACGACGAGCTGCGCGAGTTCGGGCAGCGCCTCAAGGCCAAGCAACTGCAGCCGGCGGTCGCCGTCAATCGCGAGGCATACCTGGAGCTGTGGCCCGGTGAGACCGACGCGGTGGGCGAAGCGGCCTACGTCATCGCCAACGGAGAGCGGCGCTACCGGGCCAGCCTCGCCGTCGGCCTGCCCACTCTCGAGGTCGTCGTCGACGACGAGGTGGCCCACTCCCGCGGCGACTTCCTGCACGCGATCCTCTCGGAGAACAACGACCGGGAGGACCTCGACCCGATCGAGCGGGCGCTCGGCCTCCGCACGATGGTCGATGAACTGGGCGGCAAGGCCAAGGTCGCGGAGTACTACGGGAAGTCGGCCGGCTGGGTCACCCAGCAGATGTACTTGCTGAACCTGACCCCCCGCCTCCAGGAGCTGGTCAGCTCCGGCGACCTGCCGGTGCGCGAGACCCGCGCCCTGGTGAAGCTGCCGGCCGACGAGCAGCTGGCCGCCTGGGAAGCACGGTCCGCCAAGCGTGACGAGGAGAAGGCCCAGCCGAAGCCACGCCGCGGGAAGCACCGCAGCGGGGCAGCCGGCACGGCCGGTGACGGCGCACAGGAGTCGCGGAGCTTTACCGCGGTAAAAGACACCCCCGTCGACGAACCGGCTCCCGACTCCGACAGTTTTACCGCGGTAAAGAACGACCGGGCGTCCCACGACCCCGAACTGCCGCTGCCGGACCAGCGTCCGGGCACCACGGAGAATCAGCGCCCCGGAACGACGGAGAACCAGCGCCCCACCAGCGCCCAGACGCGGGAGGAAGTCCCTTGGGACGACCCGGGAGCACTGTGTGATCTGCTGACGCGCAGGATGACGCGACAGGACCGAGTCGCACTCACCAAGCTGCTGATCAACGCCAACACGGCGGATGCGGCAGCCATAGACACCCCGTAGCCCACTGGCACGTCAGAAGAACCGATCGCTGCCACGTCAGGGGAACCGCCCGCCACGGTGGCCTCCCACGTGTGCGGCTGTGCCGTGCCGGGCGCTCCTCCGACGCATACGTCCCGGACGCGCGCCCGGGCAGCGGGACGGCTTCTGCGAGCCGAGCTGCCCGTTCGCACCCCCACCCCGGACGCAGACAACTGGCCGGAAACACTTCCCTGCATGCACTGCACCTGCAATGCACCTACCGCGATAGGGTGGCCGAACCGGACGAGGAGGCGGCCTTGAGGGAAGTCACGCTCACCCAGGCCCGTGAGCAGTGGAGCGAGGTGGTCGAGCACCTCCAGCAGGGTGAGGACGTCGTCCTGGTCAACTCCAAGAGCCGACAGGCCGCTGTGATGCGGCACCTCCAGGAGCCGGAACCACCCGGCCGTGTCTGGTCGAGCACGCAAGCCCGGCAGGAACTGGGCAACCTGGTCGCTGCCGCCCAGAACGAGCCGCAGCTCCTCACCGTAGGAGGCCACCCCGCCGCCACCGTCTCCCGGCACACCGCCCCTCCCCCCGCCCGACCCCGGCAGAACACGGCCCAGGCGTGCGGGACCACCGGACTCGGCGACGTACTGGACGGCCTGCTGGAGACAGCCCCGCAGACGGCAGGACTCTCGACAGGTCTCACAGCACTGGACCGCATCTCCGGCGGCCTGCCACGGGGCAGTGTCACGCTCGTGGCCGCCCCGCCACACGCGGGCGGCAGTCTCCTCGCCCTCCAGGCAGCACGCGCGGCCGCCTTCGCGCCCGAGCAGCCCGTCCCGGTCCTCTACGCCCTCTCCGGCGTGCCCCTCCAAGTGGCCGCCCGCCGCCTCATCGCGGCCGAAGCACCCGTGCCTTACGCCCAGTTCGCCGCCGGCACCCTCTCCGACGAGCAGCGGCAGGCCGTGACCGGCGCCGAGGGGCGCCTGCGGGGGGCGCCGCTGTCGTTCACCCGGCCCGAACCCACCGCGCAGGCGATCGCCGAGGATGCCTCCCGCATCGAAGACCTGGGGCTGGTGGTGGTCGACCGGCTCCAGCACACCCGCACGGAGGGCACCCCGCTCTCCGGCCGCACCCTGCCGGCCGCGGTGAAGACACTGACCCGCCTGGCCGCCGACAAGCAGACAGCAGTAATGATCCTGCTGGACACCGACGAGCCCCACCTGGTGGCTCAGCTGCAAGCCGACCGGGTCTTCCGCCTCACGCGCCCCGACGACGGCACGAGGGCCCGCATCACGGTCACAGCCCGGGACCTGGGGACACTCGCCACCGCCGAGGTGGCGTTGGACATGACACACCTGCGCCTGCTCGACCAGCCCGCCCCCACACCCGCCTCAACCACAGCCCCCCCACCCGACCCCGCAGCTACCGCCCCGGACCCCGCAGGCGAAACGGTCGTCCCCGCCCCAGCGCGCCGCCCCACCCCACCGGCCGGCCGGACACAGCCCGCCGCACCACGCACCGCAGGCAAGACACCGGCCACAGTGGCGAAGTCCACCGGGACAGTGACAGAACTGGTCGAGCGGATCGAGAACAGAGTCCGAGCCGTACTCACCGAGACCGGAGGGGAAGTCCAGACGGCCATCGCCCAGTTGCAGAAAACCGCCATCCCCGACGTGATGGACCTCCTCGAACAGAGCCGGGCCGGCGGACGCTACGACTTCCGCAACTACCCCGACCTGCCCGACATCCTGCACAAACGCGGCCGCCAGGACGCCGACGCCATCTGGGAAGCCCGCCCCCGCTGGACAGCACCACCCCAAGTCCTCGACCAACTCGGCGACCAGATGATCACCGGACTCGACATCAACGGCGCCTACCTCAGCGCACTCAAGGCCCACCTGCCCATCGGCCAACTGGAACACCACCTCGGCCCCGACGAAGGCGGCCCCGCACACGACACCAAACGCTCCGGCGTCCACCTGATCACCCCACCCGAATGGGAACACCCGCACCTGCCCAACCCGATCGGCGACCGGGAAGAACCCGGCCGCATCTGGATCACCGAATCCACCCTCCGCCTCCTCCTGCGCCTCTCCGGCCCCAAGTACGGGCTGTGCGAACGGCCACTGATCCACGAATCATGGACGTCGGGCTCGACCGAGCAACTGCTGGAATCCCTGCGCCGCGCCCTGGTCCAGGCCCGCACCAACGCCCTCGCATCCGACTCCGCAGAAGGCGAAACAGCGTACGAATACGTCAAGGCCATGTACTCCAAACTGGTCTCGACAATGGGCGAATCCAACTACAACCGCGACCTCTACCGGCAGGACTGGATGCACATCATCCGCAGCCAGGCATTCGCCAACCTGTGGCACAAAGCCTGGCAAGCCCACCAGGCCGGACTCACCGTCGTACGAATGATGGGCACCGACGAACTCCACCTGGCCGGCGACTGGCAAGCCGCACGGGCCGCCGGGAAGGACACACCACTGTTCCCCCAGGGACGTGAGGTCACCGAGGTCAAACCCAAGCAGACCTACCGGCTCGAGAAAGTGGCCGAGGGCAGCTACCGGGAACGAGAGGCCGCATAGTGCCGGACAGAACACTCAACTTCGGCCTCTACGGCGCCCAGGGCCGCAAAAGCGCCCAACTGGCCGCCGACGTACTCGACCGCCTCGCCCTGGAAGGGGGCATCCGCTCCCCGGTCACCACCCGCCGCGGCCTCGGCGCCCGCCTGAACTACCTCACCAACTCCCCCGCCGGATACCAAGCCATGAAAGACGCCGGAATCTCCGTCACCCGAGGCACACTGCGCCGCTGGCTGCAGCACAAACAGACGCCCTCACGGGACAACCTCGCCCGGATCGACGCGGCCTACCGCGCCTACCGGCGCCGCAACGTCGCCCGCCACCTCCTCCAGCGGCTCAACGCCCGCGGCGGCACCCGCGTGGAAATCCAGCCACTGGACCAGTCCCAGGTCACCGAACCCCGCAGACGAATCATCTCCACCGACGCAGCCGGCTTCCGCCGACTGCGGATCCGCAACTGGGACCGCATCATCGACGCCTGGGCCGCCCAGGACAGCGAGGCCCTCGCAGACGCCTGGGACGACCAGCTCACCGACCTGGGCAGCCAGTGGGGCCAATACGAGTACGCCACCTCCGTCGGCTTCTCCGCCTGACAACCCGGCGAACCCAACAAGGGCGCACAGCATCGAGGAGGAAGCGGTGGCCGAGCCCACGACACTGCGACCCCGCCAGGAAGAAGCCGTCGAAGCGGCCGTCCTCGCACTGGAGACACCACCCGGCGGCATCCCCGCAACCGGCCTGCGCGCCCAAGTCATCGCCGCGCCCGGATCAGGCAAGACCCTCATCGCCTACGAGACCGCCCGCCGCCTCGAGCCACGAGGACGAGTGCTGGTGCTGGTACCCACACTCAACCTGCTCACCCAGACAGTGGAGAAATGGCGCCAGTACGGCATGCGCGGCCGCGCGATCGCCGTCTGCTCACTCGACCGCGACCCAGAAGTACGCACCCACCTCGCCGACGAACTGGGTGTCCGGTGCACCACCAACCCGATCCGGCTGGCACTGTGGGCCGGCAGCGGCCCCGTCACCGTCTTCGCGACCTACGCCTCCCTGGTCGGAAACCCCGGCCGCCACCCCACAGCCGACACCGACACCGACGAGAACCCCCAAGCCGAGGAAGCCGAGGCCGCCGAAGAACGAGCAGTCGCCGGCGTCCTCGAACGCGCCCTGACAGGAGCGTACGGCCAGCAACTCGACGGCTTCGGACTGGCCATCGTGGACGAGGCCCACCGCACCGCAGGACTGACAACGAAACCATGGGCCATCGTCCACGACAACACCCGAATCCCCGCCCACCGGCGCCTCTACATGACCGCCACCCCACGCGTCTACGACACCGACACCACCGGCGGCGACATGCTGGTCGCCTCCATGGACGACGAAGCCACCTACGGCAAACCCGTCCACACCTACCCCCTCGGACAGGCCATCGAAGAAGGCATCCTCGCCTCCTTCGAAATCGACGTCCTGGAAATCCGCGACCCCGCACCCCCCAGCACGGACACCACACCGGACAAACGCCGCGGCGCCCGCCTCGGCGCCATCCGCGCCGCCACCCTCGCCCACATGGAAACCGCCGGCATCGTCAGCCTCCTCGCCTTCCACTCCCGCACCCAGGAAGCACTCTCCTTCGCCCGCGGCCTGCCCGACGCGGCCGACCAACTGCGCGCCACAGGCCGCTTCCCCGGCCAGGTATGGGGCGAATGGCTGTGCGGCCTCCACCCCGCAGCACACCAGCGCGCGATCCTCACCCAATTCGCCGACGGCCTCAACGCCCAAGGCCGCAAGACAGAGTTCCGCATCCTGTCGACATGCCGCCTGCTGGGCGAAGGCATCGACATCACCGGACGCCGCGGACTGGACGGCGTCCTGTTCGCCGACGTACGCAGCTCACCCGTCGACATCATCCAAGCCGCCGGCCGCGCCCTGCGCCAAAAACCACACCAAGACAAAGTCGCCCGCCTGGTCGTCCCCATCCTCCTCGGCCCCGAAGACGAAGGACGGGACATGGCGACCGCAGCCGCCTTCGAACCGCTGGTGGCAGTACTACGAGCCCTGCGCGCATTCGACGCCCACCTCATCGAACGCCTCACGCTGCGCCCGGCAGGCCGCCGCCGAGGCACACCGGAGAACACCCCCTCAACCGACCCGCGTACAGCAGGGAAAACACCAACACAAGGCGCCGAGCCCGCACTGCTGCACTTCTCCCGCCGCGGCCGCGACGCAGAAGAGATCGCCCGACTGGTACGCACCCGCGTCCTGCGTCCAGAATCGACCGCCTGGCTCACCGGCCTCGAAGCCGTCCGCACCTACGCCACCGAACACGGACACGCCAACATCCCCTACACCGCCACAGTCCACCTCGGCGAAGCTCACACCGACTTCCCCGTCGGCCAGTGGGCAGCCGAGCAGCGCCGCGCCTGGCGTGCGGGCGACCTGCCCGACTGGCGCACCGAACTGCTCACCGAGACCGGATTCGTCTTCGACCCCCGCGACCACGCATTCACCCGCTTCCTGGACGCCTGCGCCCGCTACTTCGCCGAACACCACACCCTCGCAGCCCCACGCCACGCAGCCCTCGCAGGCGTAGCAATCGGAGAACGACTGCACCAGGCCCGCAAACCCGGCGGCCTCGGCACAAAACCGGAGCGCACCGCCTCACGCCGCCGCCGGCTGGAGGCCATCGACCCGGACTGGAACCCGGACTGGCCCCTGGCCTGGCAACGCCACTATGCAAAAGCCCGCTGGCTGCTGGACCAAGGCGCCACCCTCGCCGAGCTCCAGCCCGGAGTGAGCCTCGGCGGCGACGACATCGGCTCCTGGCTCACCGAACAGCCCGCCACCTGGCACACCCTCACCGAATGCCAGCAAAAGCGCCTGGCCGAGCTGGGAATCCGACCATCAACCAAGGAGCACGTCACCACACCTGCCGTCCCGGCCGGGGCGTCGAGATGGGAGATCAACCTGGCCGCCGCCCGCCAGTTCAAGGCCCGCGAAGGACACCTGCGGGTGCCACGCCCTCACACCGAGACCGTCACCGACACCGAAGGCAACCAGCACCACATCCGCCTGGGCGTCTTCCGCAGCAACACCCGCACCCACCACAGACAGCACAAGCTCACCCCCGACCAGACCCGCCAAGCCCTCGAGATCGGACTGCTCGCCCGCTGAGACGGTTCGGAGGGGGTGAAACGCGGATTGTGCGGGGCCGCAGAAGAATTCAACGCGATAAAGGCCCCCTCCGGCTACAGATATTCCAAGACCTGACGCCCGGAAAGCCACCGGAACACCAAGAGCCCACTAGAGCCCATTACAAACCAACACCACGGCCCCCACCCCCCATTCCAAAGCCACCTGATCCCCCCTTTCCTCCCCCGCTCATGCACCACCGGTGAACTGAAGAGCTTCTGCTGTGCCCGCTCCAGGCGGCGGCGGGCCCGTTCCTCGGCCCTCTGCTGACGCGCAGCTCCTCGATGGCTTCCCGCATCTTCTCCAGTGAGGGGAAGCGCACCAGGCTGGCCGAGACCAGGCCCAGTTTGAGGTCGGCTACCCGGCGGCTCGGACGGCGCGTAGGGGTGTGGAGGAGCGTTTGGGCGGTGCGGTCTCGTACATCGGGACCGCGATCTCGGGCAGTTCGCCGTCCTCGATACGCTCGGCCGCGTCGTGGACGGCCTCTTCCAGCTCTTCCTGGGAGGCGTAGGAAGCGATGTAGGGATGAAGGTAGTACGTGCGGTACTTCCGCCCCTCTGGGCGCAGCACAAGGCCCCGGCTCTCCAACAGTGCCATCGCGGTGTTCGCGGAGTTGCGTGAGAGGCCCACACGGGCCCCGAGCTCGGCCTGGGAGGCGTTCACCTCACCGCCGGGCGCCTGACGCTCGATGAGAGCGCTCAGCAGGTCCTGAGCGCCCTTGGTGAGATCCAGCCGGTACAGCATTCCGAAACCGGCGCTCGCCTGAATCAGCATCATCAGGATGCCCGCCCCTCCTTGTCGACACCGTCATCATCCCCGTCTTCCGCCCCCAGCTCCAGCTGCACGCTGCGCGGAGGCCGCGGGGCACGCAGCTCCGGGAAGGCGTTCTCCGGGGCGTTGCGGCGCAATTCCTCCAGGATCTCCCGCTGCTGGTCGCCGTTGCCCTCGAAGCCGATCAGTGGGTTCACGAAGATCAGACCGCTCTCGACGCGCTGGAGCATGTGCCACTCCTCCAGCCGCCCGATCGCCCGGGTCACGTTCGACCGCTCCACGCCCAGCTTGTCCGCGATCTTCTTGTGGGTGGCGCGCAGCCAACCCTCGCGCTGCCGGCCGATGCACCACACCAGCACGGCCGACTGGATCGGTGACATGCCGTGCTGGGCGATCAGCACGGCCAGGACGTCGGCGAGGAAGTCGTTGCTGACCACAGAGAAGCCGGACCGGCCGTATACCTCGTGGGGCGCGCGGTAGGTGTAGCGGACGCTGACGTCCATCTGCTGCACCGGCCGCTTACGGGTCGGCGGCTTGATGTCCTGCCCCAGCCGGGACGACAAAGTCTCCCGGAAGGCGCTGTCACCGCCGGGCGGCACAGCGGCGATCCGGCCCTTGCTGCGGCCGGAGGCGGGGCGCTTGGGCTGGCGGGCCATGTCTCGACGGTCCTGTCCTCGATCTCGGGGGTCGCCACGGACCCTAACAGTTCGCCAACTCCAGTTGGCAGATTTGTACATCCTGGCGTGGCGCTTTGGTGTCGGCACCGACACACTCACCTCCGGGCCTGGGTCCCAAAAACCTGGCCTGACCAGCAACGATCGCCAATTGTACAAGCTAGCTTGTCGAATACCGGTGCCGCTGTGGCACCGCTGACACATTTCCGCAGGTCAATGTGTCAGCGCCAACACATGCCCTCCCAAAAAACCCCTGGTCAAAGCGGGTTCCGCGCACGGGCCCTCTTTTCCTCTAGACGCACGCGCGCGCGAAGGCCGCACCGAGGCTCTCCCCCCATGCATCTCACCGACGACACGCCACCCCACCACCTCAACCTCCGCAGCACCCCTCAGCCCACTCTCCGTCAGCCGACGGCCGCTCATCGCCCCACCTCTCGTACGCGGGTCCCCAGTTGATCCCGCAGTCAGCAACGGCGCGACCAACTGACTCTTAGTGGCTGGCTGCAAGGGCGTCAGCGGGTGTTGTTGCTGCTCGGATACAATTTTGGCGTTCTCACGGTTTTACTGATGACTTTGGCAAGCCCTATTGATAGGGCGTTTATAACTCCAGGCTGTGCGATGCTGGGATGCAGGGTGGTGTGCTGTCGTCCTAATTCCTGCCCCATTGTTCATACTTGATGTGAGGTCAGGGGATCGCCTCTGGAGGGTGCAGGGGGTTGGTTCTGGAACCAAAACCAACCCTGTTGTGCATACAGGAGCATGGGAGCGGGCACTCATACCTCTCTCTGTAGCCCGCCTGTGCGTGGCCCCGGAGGGGACATGCACCCACCCCAGCCCACAACAAGGCGAATAGGACCAACGAA
>NZ_JAFFZN010000004.1 GCF_017676385.1 Streptomyces spirodelae | reverse complement strand
CTAAGCGCTCCCATTGTCACCCGAACACCGACACCCACCTCGCCGGACCGCCACTCGGCATTCAACAGGAGACACGCCCCAGCACTACCCGCCTCCTGGCCCGCCGCCTGATGGGGAGCGCAGCAGATGAGCTGACCCGCATAGCCATCAAGGCCACCTGCACAGGCACCCTGCTCCTACTCGCACTGTGGCTGGGACGCTACTGACACCCGGCACCCGGGTCGGCCAGTCCCCTGCACAGGGCCGGCCCACCCCCTTCCAGCCCGAGTCCCGCAACCCGGGGAATCGCAACCTCTTCCAGAGAGGTCGCCACCGATCTGGCCAAGATGAACGACCTCACCTAGAGCCGCTCACGTTCGAGGTCATCAACCCGTCCTTGAAGCGGGCCGCGTTCTTCGCGGAGGGGACTCCGACGGAGCAGTCGTAACCCGCCAGCGAGGCCGAGGGAGGCGCAGGCTTGCGGCACGTTCGGCGCACCGCTCTCCCGGCCCCCTTTGCCACCCGCCAGCGTGCTAGCCAGCCGCTGACAGCCGTCTGGTCCACACCGCCAATGCGGGGCTAGCGCGGCTCGTGGCGTCGCTGCCTCCTACCCTGCCAGGTCAGTGCGGCCGCGACGAGGACGGCGACGGTGAGCGCGGTCAGCGAGGCCGTCGCGGCGTCGTCTTGCTGTGCGATCACATCCGCCGCTTGGAGCGTCTTCGCGGCGCCGTGGACGGCGAAGCCGGCGGCGAAGCAGCCGAAGCCGAAGCCGGCGGCCTGTGCGAGCAAGGTGACAGCCCTGCCGACAGCCGTCGGCAGCAACTGGGCCAGGCTCGCGCACAGCAGCCCGCTGGCGAGGACGTCGAACACGGCAATGACTACCCGGCTGTCGTGCTCGACTCGTTCCCATGTGGGGCCGGCATCCGGGAGGCCCGGGACACCGAGTGCGGTGATCAGTGCCATGATGACCGCAATTGTCCGGTACTCCCAGCTTGTTGTGGGTATCGGCGCGGGAAGGCTCCTGGTGTCGTGCTGTACGTGGACCCGCGGCCGGATCCGGACCCGAGTGGGCTGCTCCCCACGGACGATGGCCAGCGCCTCGGCGACCGTCGGCCGCGCGTCCGGGTCCTTGTCCAACAGTCGGGTGATGAGCTGGGTGAGTCGCCCGGCCCGTTGTGGCACCGGGGCCTCCTCCAGCAATACCGCCGCCAGTGTTGCATCGCGGGTGGCGCGGCGAAATGGCGAGACTCCCTCGACGGCCTGGTAGAGCGTTGCTCCTAGGGAGAACAGATCACTGGCGGGGAGCCCGTCCGCGCCGCGCAGGCGCTCGGGGGCTGTGTACTCCGCCGAGCCGACGAGCATCCCCGTGGCGGTCAGCACGGTGTCCGTGTCGTGGACCGCGATGCCGAAATCGGTGAGCAGCGTCTTCCCGTCTCCGGCGAGCATGACGTTGCCCGGCTTGATGTCGCGGTGCACGACGCCTTCCTCATGTGCAGCGCCGATTGCCGTCAGCAGCGAGACGGCGACGTCGGCGGCCCTGTCCACCGACAGCGGGCCGATCTCCTCGATGTGCTCGCCCAGGGAGCGGCCGTCAATCAACTCCATGATGATCCAGGGCAGATCGTCCTCCACGAGCACGTCGTGGATCGTGACGATGCCCTCATGTCTGCGCAGCCGGGCAGCGTTGCGGGCCTCGCGTGTGGTACGCGCGAGTCGGTCCGCGTGGTCGGCCTCGGACATCCCCGGCACCAGTCGCAGTTCCTTGATCGCCACATCGACGTCCAGGGTCTCGTCGTGGGCGCGCCAGACTCGCCCGAACCCTCCAGCCCCCAGCTCGGCGGCAAGCCGGTAGCGCCCGCCGATCACGTCACCGGCTTGCCTCGTCGTCATGAACACCCGCCTGCTCTGCCGAGTACGCCAATTGGGTCAAGCCGGAGACTAGCTGTTGCGGGTCATGAGGTTGTAGACGCTGGGGCTGGTATGTGAGGCCAAGACTTTGCAGAGGGCTCCGGGGGTGCCCATCACTGGGCAAGACCCGGGTCAGCCTCCTCACAGACACCCGCTGGTCAGGCGTCCTGCTGCCTGCTGCCTGCTGCAGCCATGACTCATGCGGTGCGGCGCTGGTCATCCTCGCGGAGGGTCCGGCCGATCTGCACCTCGAAGCGACCGGGCTGGCGGACGGCGCGGGCCATTCCACCGCGTTCGGTGCCGGCCAGGCTGCCACGTCCAGGAGCAAAGCAGCCCCGTCCAACGGCCCGCCCACCAGGTCCCAGTAGGAGCGGCCAGGATGGGGGCATCCGTGTTGCCAATCCTGTGGCATCGGTTATCTCCTCTTCCCTGCAGAAGACGCTGCCCGCGCGAGCGGGGGTGGTCCGCAACACGCGCCCGGCTGGCGGACGTGCGTGCGGACACCGTCATGAATCCGGTACCAGGCCGCCGCCGACGCCGGAAACTCCACGCCCATGACCGCCTCAGCCGCCGTAATGTCGGCTGCAGTTGCCGCAGGACGCAGCAGCGCGGCAGAGGCCGGCGCGTACGCCCGAAGCCAGGTCCTCGACCCGGTCCCAAGCCGCAGTCAGCCGCTCTGCGGCATCAGCGTCGGAACTCGTATGCGGACCTTAAGGGCGCGGGTAGGAGCCGTGTATTCGACGTGACCAGCATCCGTATCCCGGGCAGGCCGCCCGGCTGGAAGTCGCACAGGCCTCGATCCGGACGGCTGCGGTCGGTCACCTCGACCGATTGCACGGTGACACCGTCGATCGAGGGGAACAGCAATTCGTCCAGCTGCGGCAGTACTTCGTTCACGACGAAGGACTGCCGACCACACCGCATTCCAGCCGGGCGACTTTCGGGCGACCTCAATCGACGTCACACGAAGATCAACAGTCATCTTGCGTACGGAACCACAAGAAATGAGCCAGAGCCGACACCTAGATACAGAGCCAGCGATACGGCCGCAGCTGCGGGTTCTCCTGGCTCGGCATCACCATGTCTTACTCCAAAGGTAGCCAATGCACCAGAGCGCACCAGCGGCCACGATCGCCTCCCCGGCGATCAGCCAAGCAGGCTGACGGCGAGGAGCGGGGGCAATTGCGGCCGAGGCGATGAGTCGTGCTCGCTGCATTACCGTCAGCTCGTGGATGTAGCGGGCAGCCATTACGGCGGCGGGAACGACAAAGAGGCGGAGAATTACAGACATATACCCCATGAGCCCCAAATCATACCCAACTACTTCCACAGGATAGATATCCAGTGCTTGCATCGATCGGTCGTAGATGGGCTCCAGGCCGATCTCATCCCATCTGAGCGTCCCCCAGAACACCGGCCAAGTCAGCAAGGTGGCGAGCCAGAAACCCCACCAGAGGTGAAGCCGGGCGCCCGGGGCCATTGCGCCGGGACGGGTAGGTGGGCTGGAGGCGTGCCAGATGTCGTTGGCGATCTGCTTGGGCAGGTAGAGGTTGCCGACTGGGATGAACCAGGCGAGGACGGCCGTGGAGGGGCGGTATCGCAGCCGTCCAGGGGCGAGGTGCTCGGCGATGGCGCGCGCCTGGGCGAACCAGATCAGCCAGCACACGATGAGACCGAGTCCGGAGACGACCTGAAGTGACCCCCATGTGGCGGCGGTGTTCGCGGTGCCCCAGCCCCGAAAGTTCTCGCTTCGGCCGATCATGATTACGGCGGCTGTGCCCACGGCCACGGCGGTGTACAGGGCGAGTGCTACGTACACAGCGATGGGGGAGGGCCCCGGCGCCCTTCTCCCGTTGCGTTCCTCTGCCAGCGTGCGCCGCGGCTGCTCGTCCTCGCGTGAGGGATGGGCCGGGCGCTGCGGCGTGTCGGGGACGGTGATTGGCGCGGTGACGGGGCTGGTCGGCTCAGTCACGGTCACCTGTGGCAGTGGGGGCGTCAGGGCCGGGGCGGCATCGGGTGTCGCCCGGGTGTGCGGGTCTTCGCGTTCGAGTAGTTGTGCCGCCTCCTGCCCCAGCCGGGCCAGGACGGCGGCCGGCAGCCACGGCCCGAGGGGGCGGTATCGCGTCTCTTCTCGGGCCCGGAGCGCGTCGAGGGTCGGCCGGGCGGCCGGGTCCTTGGCCAGACAGTCCCGGATGAGGGGAAGGAGTGGGTTCGGGACGCCGGTGAGGTCCGGTTCCTCGTGCACCACCCGGTACATGATGGCGTGCGCCTGTCCCCCGGGCGTCTCGAAGGCCAAGTTCCCGCAGGCGGCAAAGGCGAGCACAGCGCCCAACGAGAAGACGTCACTGGCCTGGGTGAGACGCTCGCCGCGGATCTGCTCGGGGGCCATGAACCCGGGCGTGCCCACGATCAGTCCGGTGGAGGTCAGTCCGCCGCGGGTCGGGTCGTCCAGCGCGCGCACGATGCCGAAGTCGATCACCTTCGGTCCGTCGATGGTGATCATGATGTTCGAGGGCTTCAGATCACGGTGGGCGAGCCCGGCAGCGTGGATGTCGGCCAGGGCCTCACACAGTCCGGATGCCAGGCCGCGCACCGCCCTTTCCGGTAGCGGGCCGTGCCGGTTCACCACATCGGTGAGGGTGGGCCCGGGAATGTAGGCGGTGGCGACCCAGGGCCGCTCAGCGTGCGGGTCGGCGTCCAGCACGGCGGCCGTCCACTCCCCGCCGACCTGCTGGGCCACGGTGATCTCGTTGGCGAACCGGGTCCGGAAGTCCGGGACTGCCGCCAGCTCGGCGCGAATCGACTTCACGGCCACCATCCGCCCCCTCGACGACCGGGCGAGGTACACCACGCCCATCCCGCCCTCTCCGAGCCGACCGAGCAACCGGTAGCTCGCAATCCGTTCCGGATCGTGATCCCGCAGCGCCAGCACAGCAGCACAGCCTCCTTCGCCACCGGCGCCACACGGCGCGCGAGCAACAAGTCAGGCTAGTGGAGGCGGCCCACGGGTGCCGGTGGTTTCACAGAGCAGCTCCAACCCGCCAGATGTTCGGCCGCGCGGGGCCGAACTCCCTCGCAAGCGAGTCCCATTGGCCTGACCGAACGTCACCGCTCCACACGGGGTGGACCAGAGCCGGGTCTCAGCGACAAAGCCACCGGTGTCCGGTGCAGCGGCGGTGGTGTTCTCGCCGGGGGCGGGCAAGTGCCGGGCGTGGAAGGAGCGAGCCCCGTTCCGGCGGACGGTGTCGGCTCCGCCGCCCTGCTGCCAGGTGTGGAGCTGCTCGGCCAGCAGCACGTAGTCCGTAGTCCGGAGCAATGTCCTCGCGGCGCAGCAGGAAGACGATGTCCCGCAGCCGCGGGGCCAGAGCGGTCACGTTGGGTGCGGTGCCCGCACGGACGCCTCCGTAGTCCCTGGCGGGGGACCGTGACGGGTCACCACTTCTCCGTGGAGTCGGCGCTCCGGACCGGGCCTGCCCCACAGCGCCGAGCAGCCGCGAACCGAGCGGAACGGGCCCACGATCCCGGCTCCGGGCCCGCAGCGGCGCTCCGCACCGGCCCAGGAAGAGCCCCCGGTGCTATCCGATCACCGCCCCCGACCAGCTCCACGCCGAGCTCGCGCAGCCGCGCGACATCGCCGACCTGGTGCTCACACAGTCACTCGAACCGGACGAGGACCGTTCGCAGCCGCAGCAGCTGCGCCTGGCGCCACAACTTCTGGGCGCTGGGCGTGCGCGGGCACAGGGCGACGTCGCCGGCGTGGATCTGGTCGTGGGCTGCCCAGGCAGAACTTGCGGAGCATCCTCCGGGTATGTGACGCGCTTGATTGCGCGGCTCGGACGGGGAGTTTCCCAGGATCCGGTCGGACGGGTGGATCAGCGCAGCCCGGCGAAGAGATCGTTCTCGGGCACGGCTGCGCCCGTGGCGTCCTTGACACGTACGAACGTCTCCATGCCCATCAACTCACCGAACCGCTCCTTGCCCATCTTGAGGAAGAAAATGTTCTCGCCCTGACTGGCGTGCGCAGCCAGCGCGTCGAACTTCTGACCGCTGAATGCGGTGGTGTCCACCCACGTGGTGATCTCGTCGTCGGGGAGACCGATCTCAGCCAGCGCGGCGGCCTCGGCAGGATCCGGCTCCGGCATGTCCTCACCGAACTCGCGCATGATCTCGCCGAACCGCTGCATCCCCGAGCGGGGCATCGTCGTCCAGTACACCTTCGGTGCCAGATCGGTCATCTCCAGCGCCGCCATCGTGATGCGGTGCGCCTGGATGTGATCGGGGTGGCCATAGAAGCCGTTCTCGTCATAGGTGACGACCACATCAGGCCGGTAATGCCGCATGAGTTCCACGAGTCGGGCGGCACCTTCCGCCACAGGGGTCTGCCAGAACGATCCGGGGGCGTCGTTGCTCGGCCAGCCCATCATTCCGGAGTCGGCGTAGTCCAGCATCTCCAGATCGCTGATCTTCAGGGCGTCACAGCTCGCCTTGAGTTCTTGACGGCGCATCAACGCGACGGCTGCCGGATCGTGCCCCGGATCGCCCGGCTTGACACCCCCCGGTCCGTCACCGCAACCACCGTCGGTACACGTCACGAGAACCGTGCGGATGCCCTCCGCCGCGTACCGCGCGAGGACCCCTCCGGTTCCGGTGGCCTCGTCGTCGGGGTGGGCGTGCACTGCCATGAGCGTCAAGGGCCGGTCAATCATCAAGCAGTCCTCCTGGACAAATACACATACGTTCTGGTCCGAGTGTGCGCGGGCGTACCGCGATCCCGGGGTCCGGATTCCGGCAAGCGGACAACCTTGTGGTCTCCATGTCCCCCGCCCGTGCGGCGCCGGTGCCTCGGCAGATGCAACAGCACCGACCGGACCTGCTGTTCCCGGCGCGGCCGGTTGGCCCTCCCAGACGTCGGCGTTTCACATGGCGTCGCCCTGCAGCGCACGGGCCCGCTCTACCCGGAGAGCCACGTTCGGCGGCGTGTTCTCGGGGTCGCCAGCCGGCGCGCCCCCACGGGCCCGGCCGCCCGATGATCACCGCAAACCGCAGGGTTCAGAGCGAGTCTCCGAGTGTGTCCGCGAGCCGCTGCCGTACCGCGCGCGAGGCCGGGAGCATGGAAACGGCGACCGCGCCCACCACGGCGGCGGCCAGGACAAGCAGCGCCGCGAGCGGCGGCTGCTGGGCGACACCGGCGCCGATACCGCTGGACCGGCCCTGCAAGTCGATCAGCCGCGGCGATATGAGGGTGCCGACCGCTGTTTCGACGAGAGCGTCGGCCAGGGCGGTGAAGCCGGTCCCGGCCACGATCACCGCCATGATCTGCCGTGGCGTCAGTCCGATGGCTCTGAGGGCGAGCAGATCCCGGCGGCGGTCCCATACGCCCGCGATCGTCGTCGACAGCTCGGCCAGCGCGATCAGTGCCAGCACGGTGGTCAGCCCGCCCAGCGCTCCGTGCACGGCGGACAGTTCGCGTACCGGGTTGGGGATCTCCCGTACGTCCGCCCCGCCCTTCAATTGCCGAGGAGAGCCCGGCGGCGACGGCAGCGGGGTCGGAATCCTCGTCCAGCACGAGGTGATAGAAGCCGGAGCGCGGGGCGATGCCGCCCTCGCTCAGTGTGTCGAGCGTCGTCGAGATCACCCGGCCGTAGTCCTCCGGCTCGATGCTGCGCCCGACTATATGCAGCTCCTAAGGGTTGCCGCCGACCGTGACCCGCACCCAGTCGCCGACCACGTCCAGCAGATCGAGCAGTCCCTGACCAGCGACCGCCTCGTGGGACCTGTAGGGGGCCGCGTCCGTCAGCGACGGTGAGGGGGTAGGGATCCCGGGGCATACCGAGGCCGCGGAGCGTGATCGTGTCCGTCTGGCCGGGCACCAGCGCCTTGGTCTCGGCCCCTGAGTAGGCCGCGCTCACCTCCGGCCGACCGTCTGCGGGCGCGCCGTGGCGAGGCGCTGTTTCCTGGTCCTCGCCACTGCCGGGATTCGTGGAACGCCCTCACCAACCCCGGTAGTCTGTCCTTGGACGGCTACTCGGCCCTGCTGGACAACTCGGGCATCGTCGATGCCTTCTGGAACACGGTGCTGATCTCGGTGCCCATCACGGTGACCGTCGTGGTGGTCGCGGCCCTGGCCGGATACGCCTTCGCCTGGCTGGAGTTCCCCGGCCGCGACTGGATCTTCGTGATCGTGGCGGGCATGCTCGTGGTGCCCATCCAGGTCGGCCTGCTGCCGGTGGCCACGATGTTCGGCGCGGGCGGGCTCTTCGGCGCGATTCCCGGAGTGGTCCTCTTCCACGTCGCGTACGGGCTGCCGTTCGCCGTCTTCCTGCTGCGGAACCACTTCGCGGAAATCCCCCGCGAAAGGTTGGAGGCCGCTCGGATGGACGGTCGGCAGCGAGTGGCGGATCTTCCTCCGGCTGGTCCTCCCGCTGGGACGACCGGCGATCGCATCCCTGGCGAGCTTCCAGTTCCTGTGGGTGTGGAACGACATGCTGGTGGCCCTGATCTTCGCCGACAGCCAGTCGCAGCCATTGACTGTGGCCCTGCGATCGGAGATGCGACAGTTCGGCAACAGCATCGCCGTACTGGCACCCGGAGCCTTCCTCTCCCTGACCCTGCCAGTGGCGATCTTCTTCGCCTTCCAGCGGCACTTCGTTCCAGGCGTGATGGCGGGTCGGTGAAATGACGTGGAGATGCTTGCAGAGGAAGGTGCTCTGCAGGCGAGGTGACCTCTCCGGGCGAACAGCAGAGCGATGAGGCGGGGCGCCACCCCCATACGGTGGCGCCCCGCTCCGGCGACGTAACAGTCATTGCGCCGCTGCCGGTTGGCGCCTGACCAGTCGACAGAGTCATGCCTTGCGGGCGTGGCAGCCGTCCTGCAGTGCCTTTCGCTCGCCGGGCGCCGGCGGGGGCACGCTCGTCTGCCTCAGCCTGCTGTCGCTCGGCTTCGCTGTCGGCCAACTGCGCTGCTACCACCTCCTACGGGGGACGGCGCTGCCCATCGCGCTGCTGTAGGCCGGGGCCTATTCGGAGCGGCACCGGGGTACCACCGTGATCACGTCCTCGGTGCTGTGAGGGCCCTGTCGGTTGTGCTCAACCGGTGCGGGCGCGGCTGAGGGGCGGACGAGAGGCCCCGCGGTACAAACCCGCAGGGCCTCACATGGGACGCGTCGGGCGGTTTCCGCCCTACCGGATGGACTTGATCAGCTCTCCGTCCCGGGTATCACCGCTCAACTCCCACAGGAACGTGCCGCCCAGCTTCTGCTTCTTGGCCCAGTCGGCCTTTCCTCCGATGGTCTGTGGAGTGTCGTAGCTCCACCACTCGTTGCCGCAGTGTGCATAGGCGGTACCGCCGACCGTGCCGTTGGCAGGGCAGCGGGTCTTGAGGACCTTGTAGTCCTCGATGCCCTGCTCGTATTTGCCCGGAGCCGGTCCGGTCGCCGTTCCGCCGGGTTCCTTCTGCGTCACACCCGTCCAGCCACGGCCGTAGAAGCCGAGCCCCATCAGGATCTTCTCAGGAGGGACTCCGTTCCATATGAGCGCCGCGATGGACGATTTGGTGTCGAACAGTTTCTTGGGGATCCCGTCGTAGTCTTCCAGCGGTGAGTGCGGCGCTGTCGGTCCCTGCTTGTCGAAAGCGCCGAAGTAGTCGTACGTCATCGGCAGGTACCAGTCGACATACTGTGCGGCCGACTTGTAGTAGTCGGAGGCATCCATCTTGCCGCCCTTGGTGGCGTCGGCGGAGATGGCCGCTGTCACCAGCTTGTCGCCGAACTTGCCACGCAGCGCCTTCATCACCTTCGTGAAGGCGTTCCGGCCGCTGGTGTCGCAGCTGAGGCCGCAGGCGTTCGGGTACTCCCAGTCGATGTCGATGCCGTCGAAGAGCCCCTTCCAGCGGGGGTCGTTGAGCAGGTTGTAGCAGGACTCGGCGAAAGCCTCGGGATTCTTGGCGGCCTCACCGAAGCCGCCGGACCAGGTCCAGCCGCCGAACGACCAGAGCACCTTCAGGTCCGGGTGCTTCTGCTTGAGCTTGAGCAGCTGGTTGAAGTTGCCGCGCAGCGGCTGGTCCCAGGTGTCGGCCTTGCCGTCGACGCTCTGCGCTGCGGTGTAGGTCTTCTCGTAGTCGGCGTAGCTGTCGCCGACGGTGCACTTGCCGCCCTGGACGTTGCCGAAGGCGTAGTTGATGTGGGTGAGTTTGTCGGCAGAGCCCGAGGTCTCGATGTTCTTGACGTGGTAATTGCGCTGGTAGACACCCCAGTTGGTGAAATACCCAACCGTCTTGTCCGTGGCCGACGATCTCGCGGCCGAGGCCAGTTCCGGCCGGTCGCTGCTGCCGCCGGATGTGTTGACCGTGAGCAGGGCCGCGGCCACGGCTGCCGCGCACAACGCGCTTACGACAGCGAACAGGCCGCGACGGCGTTGGCCGCTGGAGGGGTCGAGATCCTGTCTTCTGTCCGATCCGAGCATGGTCACCTCGCGGGTAGGGTGCTGGGGGTGCCTGTCGTCCGTCCTGGGAACCCTGGAGGGCGTGATCAGTCCGTCGATCGTTCGGACCGATAGCAGCTGTCGGCACCGTCCCCAGCAACGGCCGCGGTCACCGTTCGGTTCAGTCCGCCGCCTCGGAGTGGCCCGTACGGCGGTGACGGGCGGCGCCCGATCGGCCGCGGCTCAGGCACGACTCGACTCACCCTCAGTCGCTACCGCTCTTCTCCGACTCTGCCCAGCTGTCGGCCACCGGCCGTGGGCCCCCTGGCCGATGTCGTGGCGACCCGCCGGTGACCGACCTCGGCCCGTCGTTGCGGCAGGTGGTCGACGCTGGTGCGGCCGGTGACGGTCACGGGAGGCGCCACCGATGAGCCGCCTCGCCGGGCATCCCCTCACCGGGTGGTCGGGGCCAGCGGTGAGGTTCGCCCGAACGGCGCGGCGAGCCCGCCCGGTAGCCCCGGTCAAGGGAGCGGGGTGGCAGTACGGCTGCCTGTGACACGAAGCAGCTCCAGTTTCCCCGCATCGATGCTTCCACTCGCTGCCGAGTAGGTGACTGGCTTTGTTCGCGAGTTGTGAAGTCGGTTGTTGACGGGTTTGGGAGGCGTCCTGGTCCACGGTCGGGTAATGTTCACGAGTTTGGGAGGCACCTGGGTGCTTGCCGGGGCAGCATCGAGATGCTCCCGGTGAAACGTCCTGGTCACGCCGCCGATGTCGAAGGTCGAGCTGTATGCGGCGATCCGGCGTGACCACCGTGGCGGCATGTCGATGCGGCAGCTGGAGCGTACGCACTGTGTGACGTGGCGGACGGTGCGGAAGGCGTTGGACGCGGCCTGGCCGGAGCCGCGGAAGAAGCTCCCACCCCGGGAGACCTCCTTGGACCCGTTCAAGCCGGTGATCGACGCGATCTTGCGGGCGGATCTGGACGCTCCGCGCAAGCAGCGGCACACCGTCACCCGGATCTTCCACCGGCTGATCGAGGAGCACGCTGCAGATGTCTCCTACGGCATGGTCCGCCGCTACGTCGCCGTCCGGAAGCCACAGATCCTGGTCGAATCGGGGGAGGCGCCGCTGGAGGCGTTCATCCCGCAGACCCACCCGCCGGGCATGGAGGCCGAGGTCGACTTCGGCGACGTGACGGTGCGGCTGGCCGGCGAGCTGGTCATCTGCTACCTCTTCTCCCTCCGGCTGTCGTATTCCGGCAAGGCCGTCCACCGAGTGTTCGCCTCCTGCGGTCAGGAAGCCTTCTTCGAAGGACACGTGCACGCGCTGCGGACACTGGGCGGCGTCCCCCGCAGCAAGGTGCGCTACGACAACCTCAAAGCGGCCGTCGCCCAGGTGCTGGGGCTGAAGCGGGCCCGGGTGGAATCGGATCGCTGGATCGCCTTCAAGTCACACTTGGGCATCGAAAGCTTCTACTGCCGGCCCGGCATCGAGGGCGCCCACGAGAAGGGCGGGGTCGAGGGCCAGATCGGCTACTTCCGCCGCAACCATTTCGTCCCCGTCCCCGAGGTCGACTCGCTCGCCGAGCTGAACGAGCTGGTCGAGCAGTGGGACCGGCAAGACGACGCCCGCCGCATCGACGCCCGGCCCACGACCGTGGGCGAGTACTTCGTGGACGAGCGACCGTTGCTGATGCCGCTGCCCGAAGAGCCCTTCGAGACGTGCCGGATCTTCACCCCGCGGGTCGACCGCTACAGCCAGATCCCGGTATGGGCCAACCGCTACTCGGTCCCCGTCCGCCTAATCGGCCGACGAGTACGTGTAGTCCTCCACGCCTCTCACCTGGTGGTCTACGACCAAAACGTCGAAGTGGCCCGACACGAACGGCTCATCGCCAAAGGCGGCTGCCACCTGGAGCTGGACCACTACCTCGAAGCCCTGGTCCGCAAACCCGGCGCGTTCCCCGCGACCGCGCTGGAGCAAGCCCGCTCAGCGGGAAGATTTACCCCGATACACGACGCCTGGTGGGCCCAGGCCCGCAAGGTCCACGGCGAGCGAGACGGCACCCGAGCCCTGATCGAGGTGCTGCTGCTGGGCCGCCACCTGCCCCACGAACACATCGTCGCGGGCCTGGCCGCCGCACTGCGTGCCGACGCACTGACCGCGGACGCCGTCGCACTGGAAGCCCGCGAAGCCGCCCAGGCAGAGAACGAACCCGCCACGACACCCCCGATGCACACCCACGCAGGCCAGCCGGCGGCGACCGTGACCTCCCTGCATGAGTGGCGCCTGGCGCATCTTCCCCCGGACACCAGGCCCCTGCCCTCGGTGACCGCCTACGACCAGTTGCTTCACCATCGCCGCACCAGCGGCGATGACCACCGTGAGGGAGAAGCCCAGTGACCCTGCCCCGCCAGCGAGGCTTGACCGAGCAGGCCGCCGACGCCGCCATCGACACCCCTGCCGCATGCTGCGGCTACCCTCGATCCGCGGCGTGTTCTCCGAGATCGCCGACCAGGCGGTCAAAGACCGGATGACCTATCGCGGGTTCCTCGCCGAACTCCTGATGGCCGAGTGCGACGACCGCGACCGACGCCGCTCGGAACGGCAGATCAAGGCCGCCAACTTCCCCAGAGAGAAGTCCCTGCGCGCCTTCAACTTCGACGCCGACCCCAACATCGACCCGGCCACCGTCCACACCCTCGCCAGTTGCGACTGGATCAAGAAGGGCCAGCCCCTCTGCCTGATCGGTGACTCCGGCACCGGCAAGTCTCACATGCTCATCGCGCTGGGCACCGAAGCCGCCATGAAGGGCTACCGGGTGCGCTACACCCTCGCCACGAAACTGGTGAACGAGCTGGTCGAGGCCGCCGACGAGAAGCAGCTGAACAAGACCATCGCCCGCTACGGCCGCGTCGACCTGCTCTGCATCGACTGACTCGGCTACACGGAACTCGACGGCCACGGCGTCGAATTCCTCTTCCAGGTCCTGACCGAACGCGAGGAGAAGAACAGCGTCGCCACCGCCTCCAACGAGTCCTTCGGCGGCTGGACCAAGACCTTCACCGACCCCCGACTCTGCGCGGCCATCGTCGACCGCCTCGCCTTCAACGGCACCATCATCGAAACAGGCACCGACTCCTACCGCCTCGCCACCACCCGCGCACGAACATCGGAGGCCAACGTCAGTTGACTACCTCATTCGGCCCACGAGCACGGAGACCGTGACGTCCTCCGTGAAGTTCTCGTCCGGCGGAAGCGACTGACGAATCCGCTCCGCGAACGCCGGCCGAGCGTCCGGCCCGGGCAGCTCATCGGCGGGGATCGCCGAGTAGACCCCGCCGATGAGCTGGTCGAAGCTCAGCTCATCGCTGTATGTGATCACGCTCTCGTGCACACCCTCGAAGCCGGCGGCCTCCAGTGCCTGCGCATAGCGGTCCCGGTCGGATGCGCCGGTGCCGCAGGACGCCTTCAGCTTCGTGCCGAAATAGCCTTCCAGGCAGGTCCGTAGCACTCGTGACCACTCGGTGTCCTGCAGCCACAGTGGCGTTCCGTTGGCGATCACCGCGATGCCTCCTCCAGGACGGATTAGCGGGAACAGCGCACGGAAGAGCTCCTGATGGTCCATCCAGTGGAGTGCCTGTCCCATGACCGCCATCGCCAGCGACCGCTGGCCCATCAGCTCGCTGAGCACAGGGACGTCGCTATCGGCACCGAGGACCCATGTCGCATTGTGCACATCGCAGCTCGCGGCTGTGTCCCTGGCAAACCGGAGCATGTCCGGCTCCGGGTCCATGCCGATGACTGAGCCGACCCGCGAGGTGAGCGGGATGGCCAGCTGGCCGGTCCCGCACCCGAGGTCGAGCACGATGTCGTCCGTGGTCAGTGAGAAGGCCGTCTGCAGCGCGTCGAGAGCTTGAGGCGGGTAGCCACGCCGGAACTTCGCGTAGTACTCGGCAACGTCGCCACTGAATCCCACAGTCATGGGTCCACCCTGACGAAGCGCGGGCTCCGGCGACAGCGCCCCGACGCACAGATCGCTACCGGCTGAAACCGGACCGGAGCGTGGCGGCGCCGACACAGCCACCGTCTGCAAGCTTGAGGCGCCGTCAAAACTCATCGACATCTCAGCGTTTTCAAGATCGGGAAGTGCCGCCCAAACCCATCAACAAGTGCTGTCCATAGACATCAACGAAGCCAAGGTGACCGTGCGCAGGTCTGCGCCGGGGAGGATGAGGACGTCGCAGTCGAGCAGGGTGTCGCCGATCTGCGGATGCCGGATCGTCTTGCGGTCCGTCGTGTGCTGGGCGGCGGCCGTCTGTGTGGCCCAGTGACGGGCGAAGGCATCGGAGACTTTCCGCAGTTCCTGCACGAGACGACCGAGCCAGGCGTCCCTGGGATGGCGGGAAACGGCGTCCTTGAGGTCGGCGACGATCGACTCCGCGAAGGCGTCCGGTCCTCGCTCGGATTGGACAGGAAGCATCGAGGCATGCGCGGCGCCGTTGCCGAAAGGTGCGCGGGCGAGGTTCCGTTCGGCGGTCGGGATGGTGACCGGGTCGTCGTGCAGGGCGCTCCACGTGGTGTTCCACCACACCAGGGTCCAGTCGGCGGTGAACACCCAGATCGGTATGTCGCCCAGGCGCGCGGCGAGCCGTTGAATGCCTCGGGGCACATGGCTGCTGGCCTTCCCTCCTGGGGTGGAAGGAGCTCGGCGCTTCGGTACACCTGGTCGCGCTCTGTGCGGGAGAGCTGAAGGGCCCGGGCGAGGGCGCCGACGACCTGGGCCGAGGAGTTTGTCGCGCGTCCTTGTTCCAGGCGCAGGACGTAGTCGACGGAGAGTTCAGCTGTGCGAGCTCCTTCCGGCGCAGTCCCGGGACACGGCGGCCGTCGGCCATCGTGAAGCCGGCGTCGGCTCCTAAGCTTCCGCCCCACCACCTGATCACGACGGAAGACAGGTTGCCGAGTCGGCGGTAGCAGATCAGGGTGGCCGCGATCTGGGCGGGGGCGAGCAAGTTCTCGGTCTTACGTTCAGAGCGGCGATGGATGCGGCAAAGCGTCCTGCCGAGGAGGGGCTGCCCCTCGTACGAAGCGCCCCTGCACCACGACTGGGCCCGGGCGGCTCGGCTGGAACGCACAGGCGCAGGCCGCGGCCTCTCATTCTGCGGGGCGTCGGCTATCCCCCGGAATGTATGCTGCGGCCCTGTTCCATCTCCTGGCCCGGGGGAAGGGAGCGGCCTGCCCCTTCCCCCGGGAGCGGGTTTCAGGCGGAGTAGAAGTGCCAGCCCTGGCGCTGCGAGGGGTGGCCGCCCCACATCCGCTTGAGGTCGATGTAGGTGTCGCCCTCACCGCGGGCGGTCAGGGCCAGATCCTCGTCGCGGTAGGAGACGATGCCGTAGTCGGGGTCCTGGGGGTCGGTGCCGCGGACAGCCTCCAGGAGCCACCACTGATCCTTGTTCCGGGTGGAACAGTCGCGAAGGTAGACGATGCTGTTCTCACCGTTCTCATTGGTGGCGCAGGCCCCGGCGGAGCTCTTCAGCTGGTACACCGGCCGCCCGTTGGAGGTGGCGACCCGGTCGAAGCGCCAGGTGGTCTTCCATCCGGAGGGAGCGGTGCTGGGATAGACCTGAAGGTAGGTGCCCGGGTTTCCCTTGGTGTCGTCCGGGAGCATGTAGTTGCCGGTCACTTGGCTGACTGCGGTGAACTCGCCCGTGGGCACCGCCCGCTGGGACGAGTCGGCGGACGCGGGCGCGGCGGCGAAGACGGTGCTGGCGAGGGCGGTCACGGCGACGGCTGTCAGCGTCCTGCGAACGATGCGAGCGATCATGTCGACTCCATAACGTAGTAGCACCGGCACTGTGTGTTGACGGCAATGACATTAGGGCCGTCGCACCGTGCGAGGGAGAGGGTCTGAGCGGTGCAGCCGGGCGTTCGAAGTGATCACGCCATGGATCACGCCGCCCGCAGCGCGTCAGGACCGCCTGGGAGCCTGCGCGGGCCGTAGAAAGTCGGCAGATTCCATTCGCTCACAGGACCCCCGCACAGGGCCGCGTAGGTACGGGTTGCCCGTGGAGACGAGCCAGCGCACGGGCGTAGTAGCCGGCGTCGTGGTGCTGCCCGAAGTGCGCTTCGACGCTGGAGCGGAACAACCGGAACACCGGAGGGGTGAGCCGTGCTTCGGCGTGCGGTGGGTGCAGCCGGGTGATGAGCGCGGAGAGCAGGATTTCTCGGGCAGCTCCGTCCGGGAGCCACTGGGTGGGGCGGATGCTTCGAGAAGGAGCTGGCTGCGCACCGTGTCGGCGAAGGGCCAGTCGGCGTCGGGGGTGCTCCAGTGCGCGGCCGGGTCAGGGGAGGCGACGAGTTCTCGGCTGGCGTGGGTGACCGGCGCGGTCGGCACGAACAGCACGAGGTGCCCTGCCACCTCTGCGATGTCGTCCCACCGGTGCACGGCACCGGGTGCACCGAGGACCGGTCTTGGAGCGGGTGGCGGCGGAAATCGACGAGGACTGAGCCGGGTCCGGCGTCGGTGACGGCAAGGAAGTGGAAGTCGGCGCGCTGCGTGCCGCCGCCGTCGTTCAGCTCGCGCAGGATGTTCACGGCGATGCAGCGGGACCTCGACTTCCGCGACTTCGTCACCTTCGAGGAACTGCGGCAGTGGTGCATGCAGATGACAGGTGGCTCGATGGCCATGTTCTACCGGGTGACGGGTGCCGCGGCCGAACCCGTGGATGGGTCACCGACCCGGCAAGCGGGTGCCCCGGAGTTCCTCTTCCAAGAGGAGTCCGTGGCCGGGTAGCTCATGGTGCGGTACCAGCTGGCCAGCACGAGGAGCTCGAGCACTTCAGTGAAGATCCGGCTGGACCTCGGTCAGTCGATGCCTTCGACGATGCGGAAGTCGCGCTCGACGCCGTCGGAGAGGGCGACCAGCGCCTCCTGGTAGGCAGCACTCTCGCGTGCCGCGACCGCCCGCTCGAAGCTGTCGAACTCGACCAGGACGGTACGCTCGGCGATTCCGGCGTCGTACGCCACGACCCGACCGCCACGGACGAGGGTCCGGCCGCCCCAGGGCTGGACGGCCAGGCGGGCCAGCTTGTTGTAAGCAGCCAGCTTCGCAGGGTCTGAAATGGTGCGATAGACGCTGACCCAGTAGCCCTTGGGCATGGAACCTCCAGTGTTGGGATGAGTGGATCTGGCTGAGATCAGTGCGCGGAGATCGGCTCGGTGCCAGGCTCAAGGGGTAGGCGGAGCACCCTGACGGCGAACGAAATGGCGTGATACCAACCGCAGACCAAGACCAGATCGAGTGCGGCATCTTCATTGGCGACAGCGACCAGGTTCGCCCAGGTGTCGTCGGACAGGTCGGAGGTCGCATGGAGCTCGTCGACCGCTTCGAGCACGGCACGATCGGTGGTGTGCCAGCAGTCGTCCGTCGGCCTTCCATCCGCGAGGGACGCGAGTTGCGCCGCGTCGAGTCCCGCCTTCTCGGCGAAGCCCGCGACGTGCACGGCCCACTCGTAGTCGGCGCCAAGCAGCGCGGTGGTCCGGTCGATGACCAGCTCGCGCTGGCGCAGAGTGAGAGCGGAGCGCCGAGAGAGGTAGTAGCTTCCCCAGCCCGCGATGGAGCGGGCGAGCTCGGGCCGCCGGGCCCACACCCGGAACAGCTGGATGGGTGAATGCCCCAGGAGCTCAAGGGCCTCGCCGGCTCCCTCGTCATAGGGCGGCGAGAGAGGTTCGATGCGCGGCTGCTTCGATTTCAGAGGCATAGCGGGACGTTAACATTGGCGCTTTGGAAAGGAAAGCAGATGACACGACCAACACCACTCCCGGGCCGCCGGGTTCGCGGCTCGCATACGGGGCGCCCGATCATGGCGCTCCTGGACCTCTTGGGTCGACGCTGGGCGCTGCGGGTCCTGTGGGAGCTACGGGACGGCTCATCCCCGACCTTCCGCCAGCTCCAGCAACGATGCGGCGGCGTCTCGTCAAGCGTCCTTGCAGACAGGCTTCGTGAGCTGGGGCAGGCCGACCTCGTCGAAAACACCGGCGAGGGGTACCTGCTCACTGAACAGGGCAGGACCCTTCAAGAATCTCTCGCCCCGCTCGATGACTGGGCCTCCGGTTGGCGGCCCAAGGCGGCAGCAGACTGACGGCCGTGACGGCAGGACGGGCACAGTCTCTCCAGTGGTCACAGAGCGTCGCGACTCCATGTTCATCGGGACCGGTGCGCACCTTGCTGCCCAGGCTCCCCACTCCGGATATTTGCGCGAGCTCTTACGGGTTGGTCTCGGACGAGCGTCGGCGGGCCAGAGCGAGGCTTGTCAGCGTCGTGATCGCCATGGCGCCGATACCGACCAGCGCCGCAGTGGTGTAGGCGCTGTCGTCGGGGAAGAGGTGGCCGGGGCCGGTGCCCACGGCGAGGATCAGGCCGCCGATGGCGCTGCCCAGGGAGTACCCGACGCTGCGGACGACGTAGTTGAAGCTCATGGCGCTCGACGTCTCGCTTTTGGGGGTGACGGCCAGGATGACGCCGGGCATCGCGGCCGAGAAGCCGCCGACGCCGAAGCCGAGCACGCCCATCGCCGCGAACAGTTCGGCCAGGTTTGACCGGGCCGCCGCGAACAGGGCGAACCCGCCGCCGACCACGACGGCGCTGCCGGCCAGGAGCAGGGGGTCGGCGATCCGCGTCCGGACCCGCGGCGTGAGCTTGCCGGCGACGAACCCCAGCACCGAGAACGGGATGAGGACCAGCCCGGCGACGAAGGTCGTCAGCCCGAAGCCGTAGCCGGAGCCGTCCGGCGTCTGCGCGTACCGGGTGATGAGCGTGAGCAGGAGGTACATGCCGATCCCGCCGACGAACATGGCGAGGTTCGCCCCGGCGACCGCCGGGTGCCGTACCGCCCGCACATCGACCAGGGGCGTCGTGCTGCGCAGCTCGATGACGGCCCAGACGCAGAGCAGCACCACCGCCAAGACGGCGATGCCCGCCGCCACGGCGAGGTGCCGGCTCCACAGGTTCCGTTCACCGGCGAGGAACAGCACCAGGAGCAGCGCAGCGGCCAGGACGACCGCGCCTGCCACGTCCACGTGGCCGGAGCGGCCTTCGGGCGCTTCGGGCACGGAGCGCCATGCGGTCAGAAGGGCGGCGGCGGTGACGACCAGGCCGAGGCCGTAGGCGGCCCGCAGGCCGCCGAGCTCGGCGAGCAGTGCGGCCAGCGGGTAGCCGACGCCGGCCCCGATGATCGAGACCACCGAGATCAAAGCGATCACGGCCGCGCTGCGCTCCTCGGGGAGGTGGTCCCGGGCCACGCCCATCATCAGCGCCGTCAGCCCGAGCCCGATGCCCTGGGCCGCCCGGCCGGCCAGCAGCCACGCGAACGGCAGCGGCAGCACGGTGAGCGCGCTGCCGGCGACGACGACCGCCAGCGTGGCGAGTATCGTGACCCGCCGGTGCGGACCGGCTCCGAGCCGCCCCAGGATCGGCGTGGCGACGGCGCCGCTGAGCAGCGCGACGGTCAGCGTCCACTGCGCGCTGCCGAGCGAGACGTGGAACGAGGTCGCCACGCTGGTGACCAGTGGCGCCCCGAGGCTGCCGACCGCCGCCACGACCAGAGCGATGAACATCAGGGCAGGGACCAGCAGCCGCGCCTCGGAACGTGCCACCGGGAACGCCTTCACCGCGACCCCGCCGGCCGGCTGCCCGGTCACTGCTCCGGCCCTTCGCGGTCCTGGCTTTCGAGCTCTGCCAGATGCTGCAGCGCCGGAAGGGCCGCCACCAGCGCCTCGACCTCGTCGCCGGTGAGCTCACCGATCAACCGCTCGAACGCGTGGACGCCCGCCTGGCGCCTCTTCCGGACATAGGAGGCACCGGCCTCGGTCAGGCACACCAGCGTGATCCGCTTGTCGGACGCGTCCCCCCGTCGCTCGACCAGGCCGGACTCCTCCATCACCCGGACCAGGGCAGTCATCGCGGGCTGGGTGACGCCCTCGACCGCGGCCAGGTCGGTGATGCGCCGCGGGCCGGTCCGGGCCAGGGTCGCCAGGGTGGCGGCGGACGTCAGGCTCATGTCCCTGGGCAGGCGTCTCGCGGCCCTGGTGGCCAGGCCGTAGAGGGCTGCCCCGATAGCGGCGGACGCGCCAGGAGCGGTGTCTTGACGACTCATGGTCAAAGCATAACAGTTTTATATTCACAGTTTATATAAACGGTCGACTGGCGCGGGCGGCCTCGACCGCTGGGAGCCGGTTACGCCGCAGTGCGCTGCCGCATCCACTTCAAGTACGTCCTCGGCCTGAAGCTGGTGACCGAGACAGTCCACGCCGTCGTGGAGGCCATGACCCACCACGCGCCGGACGTGCTGGACGAGTTGGTTTCCGCCGAGTGGGCGGAGCATCGTTCGGAGTTACGCGAGCAGCAGCGGCTCCAACAGCGAGGAGGCGACCGTGCGCATAGCGAGGTCGATGTTCTGGTCCTTGACCCAACGGCCACCGGCCATGCCGCGGTGGATGCGGTAGTCGATGGTCGTGGCGTTCTTGATGTACATCTCATAGCGCCAGCCGTTGGCATAAACGTATTCGAACCGATGGCCGATGATGCTGGTGGCCTTTTCGCCTGTCGTATCGGCAGCAGATCAGCAGGTCGAGTGACAGGCGAGATCAAACGTCAAGCTCGGTCCCGGTGCCCTGCGCGAACGAGTTGGACAGCGTTTCACTCATCTGGGCTTTCCTGTTCGTCAGGTTCGGGGTCGTCGGTGTCGGGGGTGTAGCGCAGCAGGTCGCCTGGCTGGCAGTCGAGGGCATCGCACAGGGCTTCGAGGGTGGTGAAGCGGATGGCTTTGGCACGGCCGTTCTTGAGCACGGCGAGGTTGGCGGGAGTGATGCCTACGCGGGCGGCGAGACGGCCGACGGTGAGTTTGCGTTTGGCCATCATGACGTTGATGTCGATGACGATCGGCATCAGATCACCTGGTCGAGTTCACTGCGCATGCGGGTGGCTTCGTCGTCGCGGTTTATGGCCTGGTCCAGCAGGGCGCGCAGCAGGAGCATGACCAGAGCGCCGGTAGCGGAGGCCAGGACGGCCCCGTAGGGGTAGAGGGTGAAGCCGAGGGGGAGGGTGTGGTCGCTGCTGAGACGGACGGCGAGGATGGCCAGAAGGAGGGTCATCCCGGCGAGTGCGCGGATAGTGGTGGTGAGGTAGGGAAGAGATGCCGGGGTGAATGCCTTGCCGTTTTGGGCGAGGGTGGTCAGACGCCAGATGCAGACCATGACGGCCTGCAGCAGGATGAGGGCGGGGATGGCGCAGAGGGCGACCTCGCCGCCACGGTCTTGTATGACTTCGTCGACGAAGCTGTCGTTCGTCACGGCAGTTCCGTCACGGGAGACGGCGATGTCGCCTTGGACGGGTTGCGTGTTGGCGATGAACAACATCATCAGTTGGACGCCGAGGGTGAGGGCGAACGCTACGACGAGGGCGGCGCGCAGGGAGCGCGCGAGTAGGTGCGTCACCGATACTCCTTAGTCTATCGACTTACGATCGAAGCCTATCGAAAATCGATAGCCTTGTACTTGGTAGGGGGTGTACTTATGCCTCTCGTCAAGCAAGGTGTGGGGTTCTGGGCTGGTAGAAGGTGCCGTCGCGGAGCACGGCGAACAGCACGCTGATGCGGTTGCAGTGGTGGGCGAGGCAGGGAGGGCCTGAGACCGTGTCCACGTGGTGAGGCGTTGTCGAGCTGGGCATGGGGCGGGGTACGGGGAGTTGGATCGTTCCGGACGGGCTGTGGGAGATCGCGAAGCCGCTGCTCCCTCCTCGAAGGTGCGACCGCAGGGCGGCGGAAGGAAGGACACGCCTGACGAGGCGGTGTTCGCCGCGATCACCTACGTCCTGGTCAGCGGCTGCGCCTGGCTTGCGTTACCACCGTGCTCGGCATTTCGAAGTCATCGCCGGTTCCTCATCTGGCCGCGGGCCGGAGTATGGGATCGGCTGCACGAGGAGAGCCTGCGCCGCCTGGATGACGCCGACCTGACCGACGTCTCCCGCATCGCCCTCGACTCCGCCCACATGAGGGTGAAAAAGGGGCGAACACACAGGCCCGAGCCCCGTGGACCGGGGCAAGCCGTGCAGGCGTCCGTGTCGACGTCGATCAGCTCCCAGCCAAGAGTCACGGCAGCGGGCGGCGGTGGGAGCCGCCCGGCTTGCACGTCCCAGAACACACCCTTCTTTTCTTCCCGTTCAGCCATGTTGCTCGCCCTGAACTCGATGCGGCCAGGCTCTCGCCGGTCCCGGCCAGGACGCGTCCTCGCCGACGACCAAGGGGCGCTGTGATGCCGGCGTTCCGGGGGCGACGTCCTGCGATCGGTTGGAGAAGACAGGGCTCCCCACATGCGCCGGGAAAGTCGCACCCGGGGAACCGGCCACGACCGCTACCCGCGCCGGTCACACTCCCATCGACGAAAGATGACCACCGAATGGTGAACCGCCGAGGCCCCGGCGCCGTCGATGCCGGGGCGACGTCGGGCACGAAGGGATGAGGCACAGACGCCGGGAGTGCGCCTACCGGCAACAGCGGCGAACCGCGTCTCTTTGGTGGGCTGGTCAGTTGATCGAAGGTGTGCTGGCCACCGCCGACGCGGATGAGACGACGCGGAGTGGACGGTCTCAGTGGGCTCCACTGTCTGCCGGGCACATGTCGATCAAGGCCAGGAGGGGCGGTGAGGCCCCAAGGCCCCAACCCGCCCTCGCCGTCCGGGACTTGCGTCCGGTGCTGGCCGTAAATCTCCTCCCGTTCGGGGAAGCGGAAGGCAAAGGGACACAGTGGGTGCCGCCGCCGATGCCGCGAGGGTAGCAGGGCGCGCCCTCTATGGGGGACGACGATGCGTCGGTTGCTGGCATGCGTCGCGCTAACAGCCACAGCGGCGAGCGGGTTTCTTCTGGCGGGCGCCGGTGCCGCCCAGGCATGGCCGCAAGGCTGCTCGACCCAGGCGTTTTCATGGTATGACCAGGCGTACTGCACGACCGGTACCGGTGCCTTCCGTGTCAAAGTGACATGCCTGACGGTTTTTGGGAGCACACAGACGCATTACGGCCCTTGGGCGGCGCCGGGGCGTGACGTCAGCCAGGCCAGCTGTACTTTCTCCGACGATCGCGTCACCAACGTCGCGGTGGAAAAGCGCAACCCCTGACCGCTCCGCCGGTCTCGACCATCAGTCAACTCCCCTGCGTTAGGTCTGAGGGCACGGCGGGTGTCTCCATCGTCAGATGATGTGGAGACTCACGAAAGCCTCGTCCGGTCGCTGGGGGGGCGACAGGACACGCGCCGCAAGGGAAAAATCTAAAGGGTGTTGCAGAAGGCCGTGAACAGGCGGCCTTCGGTGGTCGGATGGCCTGTGTGTTCACGCGGCAAGGGCGAGGTTGTGCATGCGGGCGACGGCCTGGACGGCGTGGTGGAGGCCGTCGCCGTGCTGTCGACAGTCGCGGAGGATCTTGTAGTTCTTCATGCGGGAGAAGGTGTGCTCGACGCGGACGCGGACCTTGCGATGCTGCGCGTTCTCCTCCTTTTCGCCCTTCAGCAGGGGGCGTCCGGGGCGTTTGCGGTGCGGGACGATCACCTGCCCCGGCATCCGACGGGGTCCGCCTCGTCGGCTCCGGTGCCGCAATGATCCCAGTTGGGCTGGATCGTGTTCATGGCATCGATCTCAGCAGGCGTGCGCTGCTTCGGTCGTGTCTTTGAGGAGATCGATGACACCCCGGAATCGGTCCCAGCCTCTGCCTCAACTGCTGTAGCTCAGCGTTTCCTCGCTACTCCCGCACAGCGGCGGAACTCAAACGGCTGCCCAGACAGCGCGCGCTCGTTCCCCTGGAGACCTGCCCGCCTCCCTTAGTCTGTCATCAAATGATCGTTTGACGACAGGCGGGCGACGCGTCCAATGACCCCGTGCAATCCGGAGTCCAGGGTGGCGCGAATCCAAACCTCACCGCCCACCACCCGCGCACCGGCGAGTTGCTGTCCACCGTGAAGTTCATGGTGCAGACCCTCGCCGCCGCCGGCGAACTCCAACGCGACCTCCAGCGCGAGCTCACCTGCCTGAAGCTGATCGGCCGCCTTCTCACCGACCCGAGCCTGCCTCTGCGACTCCGGGTGGCTGGGAGCATCGTCCTGCTTTACGCCCAGCCGCTCAGCCGCGTCGTCCGCCTCACCCTCGACGAAGTCGCCCACACCGATCAGCAGACCCTCTCCCGGCTCGGCGAGCCGCCGTCCCCCGTTCCCGAACCGCTCGCGGAACTCCTTGGCAGCGCACCTGAACGACATCGGCACCCCCACCACCGCCGGTCGCACCTCCGCGATCCGGCAGCACGTGCTGGAAATGGTCGCCCCGGTCGTCGCGGAGGCTCTGAGCTATCACCGGGTCACCACGGCCAAGCTGGCCTCCGAAGCCGGAGGCTGCTGGAGCCGATACGCCTCTGGGGACCACTGGCGGTCACCACCAGGTTGGACCCCGCGGAAAACTGGTGACATTGGAATACGCGAGCCCACCAGTACCGCCGGTTCGTACACTGCGAGGGTGGAAGACCATGCGGCCACCAGGGTCTATGCACGTCCGGCGCCCGCCTTGCGGGAGTACGTCGACTCGTATGTCGGCTTCGACCTCCGCGGGTTCCCGAGGGGGGTGCACTGCGGCCCGCCGAGCCGCGCGCTCACTGCGGTGATCAGCCTGTCAGATCCTTTGGAGGTGGCGGCGGGCGTTGACGACGGGTCACCGGTCACCCGATTCGGCAGCGTGGCCGGCGGTCTGATGTGCCGGTCCGTCGCGATTCACCACGACGGACGCCAGCAAGGTGTTCAGGTGTCACTGACACCGCTCGGAGCCCGGGCCATCTACGGCATGCCCGCCGCCGAGCTCGCCCACCGACTGGTCCCGCTTGACGAGCTTCTCGGAGCGCTGGCCGTCGAGCTGGTCGACCGGCTCCGATCGGCGACAACATGGGCGGCGCGGTTCACCGCGCTGGACGAATTGCTCCTCCGAGCTGTCGGCCGTGGCGCCTGCGGCGACCATGTGCGCTGGGTGCGCCCCGAGGTAGCGGAGGCATGGCGCCGCCTCGTCGCCGCGCGAGGTTGCGTCCAGGTTGGTGCGGTCGCCGCGGAACTCGGCTGGAGCCGTCGGTACCTCACCGAGCGGTTTCGCGGTGAGGTGGGCCTGTCACCGAAGACCTTCGCCCGGGTTTTGCGCTTCGAGCACGCGCACGAACTGGCCACCATGCACGACCCGCTTCCGTGGGCTGATGTGGCGACCGTCTCCGGCTACGCCGACCAGGCCCATCTCGTCCGGGACTGGAGCGAGTTCACGGGCCGATCACCGACAGCATGGCGTCGCGGCGAAGTCCTGCTCGGGACCGGGTAGTCGCCGACCGGCCGTCCATCGCGTCGGCTCTGTTCCCTTTCCTTCAAGACCACCCTATTGCTGTCCTGTGACCATCGTCGGCATGAGACTCGTCAATCACGAACCCAACGCCATTGACCTGCGGACCACCCCAGTGCACCTCGGGCTGGGGTCGAGAGCGAAACCCGTCGAGGGCTTCGCCTGGGACCCGGAGGTGCTCCATGCCTACAGCGCCGCAGTCGCGGCGGACGGCGCCGAGGGCCGGATGGTGACGATCTTCGACGGCGACGGCCTCGGCGACCATTGGGAGCGCCACCCCGCCGGCGACGAACTGGTCGTCTGCCTCAGCGGGTCGGTGACGGTCACCCGCGATGTGGACAGAGTGCCCGACCGGGTTGTGCTCGGGCCAGGTGAGGCCACTGTCAACCCGGCCGGGACATGGCACGCGGTCGACATGGCGGGACCGGCGTCCATCCTGACCATCACCGCTGGCCTCGGCACCGACCACCGTCCCCGGACCGGGGCCCGCCCGACCGAGCACGTCGGCACGTCCGGCCCGCCAACGCCGTGACGACCCGTGTCGCGTGCCTCGGCGACAGCCTCACCCGCGCACAACTCAGCGTCGACTACCTGGACCTTCTCGAACGACGCCGACCCCCCGGCGACGTACGGCTCACCCGCTTCGGCGTCAACGGCGACTTCGCCCACAACCTCTCACGGCGCCTTGATGCCGTCGTCGCGGATTCACCCGACGTGATCACCGTGCTGATCGGGACCAACGACGCCCGAGCGAGCCTCGCCGGCTACCCCGTCGAGCGGGCCATGAAGCGCAAACAACTCCCCCAGCGTCCGTCGGCCGGCTGGTTCCAGCAGTGCCTGGGAGCCGTGGTCGAACGGCTGCGAACGCAGACCGACGCGACGATCGCTCTCCTGTCCCTGCCGGTCCTCGGCCAACAACTCGACGGAGCCGCGGCGCGGGCATCACAGGCGTACAGCCGCATGATCGCCGAGGTCGCCGCCACCAACGACGCGACCTACCTCCCGCTCCACGAACGCCAGACCGAGGAACTACGCCAGGCGGACCCGCCGCCGATCCCCTACCGGGACCCGACGCCCGCCGCGAGCGTCAGCGTCCTCGCCCGGCATGCCTTGCTGCGCCGCAGCCTCGACACGATCTCGCGGCGCCGGGGTCTCGTGCTCACGACCGACCACGTCCATCAGAACAGCCGCGGTGCCGCCCTTGTCGCCGAGGTCATCGACACCTGGCTCCCAACCCGGAGCACGTAGCCGGTTCCGGCGGCGGCCCCTTTCCTGCGTATTCGGTTCCCACCCCTACCGGGCAGGCAACGACAACCGGACAGCAAGGTGCCCCAGGCTCATGGTTTCGAGGCCGACCTGTGGACCCTGGAACGAGTCGGCGCGGTCGTCACCCGGGCCACGGGGGTGGAGTTGTCGAGGGCGGCTGCTGACCGGCCGGCTCGGGTGGAGCCTGCAACGGCCCGGGCGGCGGGCGGTCGAGCGGGACGAGCCGGAGATCGCCCGCTGGATCGCGCACGAGTGGCCGCGCATCAAAGGGGCCGGGGACACACGTGCCTGGATCGTCTTCCTCGACGAACCAGGCGTCTTTCCATTCCCTTCAGATCCGCCGCACCTACGCGCCCCGAGAGCGGACTCCGCTACTGCGGCACCGTGTCGCATGCGGGACCGCAGGGGTGAGGAGCCGCATCGCTTTTCTATCAGCGAACGCCCAATAACTAACGCAGGGAGTATTCTCAGCAGTCAAGAGCTTTCAGTAGCGAACGCTATTTAAATCCGATCTCGGCAGCAGCAAGGGGTCGGCAATGGCGGCACGCGGACGGCCCCGCGCCTTCGACCGGGACGCGGCGCGCGAACGGGCGATGCACGTCTTCTGGGAGCGCGGATACGAGGCGACGACGATGGCCGAGCTCACCGAGGCCATGGGCATCCGGCCGCCGAGCCTGTACGCCGCCTTCGGCTCGAAGGAGGGCCTGTTCCGCGAGGCGGTCGAGCTGTACCGGCCGGACCGACGGCACGGTCAGCCGCGAGGCGCTGGCCGAGGCACCCACGGCCCGCGAGGGTGTGCACGGGGCGCTGCGCTGCAACGTCATGGGCTACACGGACCCGGCCAAGCCGCGCGGCTGCATGATCGTCCTCGCGGCCACCAACTGCACCCCGGAGAACGAGGGCGTCCGCACCCTGCTCGCCGAGGACCGCCGGGCGACGGAGCGGAGGTTCCGGGAGCGCGTGGAGCGGGGCATCGCGGAGGGCGACGTACCGGCCGGCACCGACAGCGGCACGCTGGCCGCCTGCCACGCGACCGTCCTCTTCGACCTCTCCGTCCAGGCGAAGGACGGCGTCCCGCGCGGCGAACTGCTCGCCGTCGTGGACGCCTCCGTCGCGGCCTGGGACACCCTCACGGCACCGGGTCCTGAGAGGTTTCACAGGGCCGGGCAGCGGGGGTGAGATGCCGTTCGTCGTCCGGTGACAACGGGTTCAAGGCCCGGGGTCCGTCCCGGCGTGTGGAACGATCGTCGCGTTGCACAGCGCGGAGAGGGGAAGCCATGGTCGGCCGGGCCGAAGACCACAGCGATGACGCGAACAGCGCCGGGGGCGCGCAGCCGGTGAGCAGTACGGAGGGGTCTGCCGGTCTGGGAGTCACCGTGGCCGAGCGGCTGCGCCGCGTTCAGGGGAGTCTGTCCCGGGCCGAGGTGAAGATCGCCCGGGAGCTGACGGCCAACTACCCGGCGGCCGGGCTGGACTCCGCGTCAGGGCTGGCCTCCCAGGCGGGAGTCAGCGCACCTACCGTTGTGCGCTTCGTCGCACGCCTCGGGTTCGACGGCTACCGGCAGTTCCAGCAGTCGTTGCGTGAGGAGGTGCAGGCGCGCCAGGCGTCGCCACTGACCCTCGCGCCGGTGATCGGCGCCGACTCACCGACCTCCGAGCTCGTGGAAGCGGCCCGGCGGGTGGGCAGCGCCGCGCTGGGGCAGACGTTCACAGCGCTGCCCGAGCAGGAATTCGACCGCGCGGTGGGTCTGATCTGTGACCCGGGCAAGAGGATCGCATGCTTCGGCGGCCGGTTCTCCCAGCTCCTGGCCGAGTACCTCGATCTGCACCTGCGGTTGCTGCGCCCCGGAACTGTCGTGCACACCCCCTCACCGGGGCGGGATGCGGGGTTCCGGGTCGATGTGGGTCGGCGGGACGTGTGTGTGGTCTTCGACTTCCGCCGCTATCAGGACGACACCGTGGAGCTGGCCCGGCACGCCTGTGAGCGGGGGGCGAAGATCGTGCTCTTCACGGATCCGTGGCTGTCGCCCGCAGCCGAGTTCGCCGATGTGGTGCTCCCCGCGCGGGTCGAGGCGCCCAGTCCGTTCGACAGCATCGTGGCGCCGTTGGCGCTGGTCGAGACCGTGGTCGCTGCTGTGCACGCGCGCCTGGGCCAGGCAGCCGAAGAGCGGCTGCGGGAGGCTGAGAATACATGGCGGGGCGGGGGACGGTGATCGACCGGATGAAAAATTTGTTTCATCACCCCCATTGACGTCGATCGTGCAATGAATATTTCATGAGGGTGTCCCCGGGCCGCATCCCGCGGCCCCCTCTGCTCGGGAGTACCTCGTGCCCGATCACCCTCACACTCCTCGCAAACTCCGCTTGTGGGAGGCGTTGGCCCTCTCCGTCGGCCTCATGGGCCCCACCCTGGCCATGGGTATCAACGGCGCAGGCGTCGCGGCCACAGTGGGCAAAGCGGTGCCGCTCGTCTTCCTGCTCGGCCTCCTCGGTGTCGCCGTCGTCGGCTACGGCTTCTGGCGACTGACCCAGAACTTCCACCACGCCGGATCCGTCTACGCACTGGCCGGGGCCACCATCGGCCCCCGGGCCGGATTCTTCGGCGGCTTCGCCCTGCTGGGTACCTACCTCGCCTTCCTCGTGTGCACCCTCGCAGCGACGGGAGTGTTCGCCCACTCGTTCCTGCACGCCCTCGGTGTGACGTCCACCGGCCCCTGGATCGCCGTGGCGCTCATCGCCGGCGTCGGTGTCACCGTGCTCAACTCACGTGACACCCGGATCACCGCCCGCACCCTGCTGATCGTCGAGGGCATCGGCATCGTGGCCATGCTGCTGCTCGCAGCCGTCGTGCTCGGGCGCACCGGCACCGGGTCGGCCCCGCGCCACCAGTCGATCGACCTGTCGGTGTTCACACCCGGCGCGGCCAGCTACGGCGCCGTGATGACCGCGACCGTCTTCGCCTTCTTGTCCTGGGCCGGATTCGAGGCATGCGCGTCCCTGGGCGAGGAGACCGACAACCCCCGGCGCAACATCCCCCGTGCCCTGGCGGGCAGCGTGCTGCTCACCGGTGCCCTGTACGTGCTGATGATGTTCGTCCAGACCATCGGCTTCGGCACCGACGACAACGGCGTAAGCGCCTTCGCCGAGGCGGAATCGGCGCTGGTGACGCTCTCCGGAAGCTACATAGGGACCTGGTTCTCGCTCGTTGTCGCCTTCACCGCCGTGGCCTCCGCCTTCGCCGCCGCGCTGTCCTCGTCCGCCGCAGCCTCCCGCATGGTCCTCGCCCTGGCCCGCGACGGTTTCGGACCGGCGGCGCTGGCCAGGACCGACCCCGCCACCGGCGCACCCACCAGGGCCCTGTGGCTGTGCGGCGCCGTGGGAGGGGTATCGACCGTGGTCATGTACGGCCTGGGCACCTCCGCGTTCGACACCTACTACTGGTACGCGACCATCGGCGTGCTGTGCGTCCTGGTGGTCTACGCCCTCGCCGGAATCGGCGTGATGGTCTTCACCCTCTCCGGCCGCGGCAGCATCCCCAAACGCGAACTGCCCATCCCCCTCATCGGCTTGGGGTATCTCTGCTTCGTCCTCTACAAGCAGGTCGTGGGGCAGAGCGCGCCCTACACCTACTTCCCCTGGGTCGCCGGCGCCTGGTGCCTGACCGGTGTCGCCATCATCCTGCTCGCGCCCTCGCTCGCACGGCGCATCGGCACCCGCCTCACGAGTGAGCTGAACGGGACCGCCGGCGCCGAAGGGAAAGAAGAGGGACACGGCCCTGAGCCGATCGCTGACAACACAAAGGTGACTTCATGACCTCCCTCGCCGACGGCTCCACCACGGTCTTCGTCGCCACCTGCGACCTGGCCGGGCTGGTACGGGGCCGATCAGTACCCTCTGCCGCGCACGACGCGGTCCTGCGCAGCGGCACCGGCTGGGTCCCCGCGAACCTCGCGATCTCCTCGTTCGGGCCGATCGCCCCCGACAACGTCTTCGGCTCCCGGGGTGACCTCCGACTTGTCCCCGACGCCGCCACGGCGGTCGGCATACCGGCCGATGGCGCCGACCCCGGTATGCAGCTCTACCTCGCCGACCAGACCCTGCCGGACGGGCAGCCCTGGGCGTGCTGTCCGCGCACCTTCCTGCGCGACGCCCTGACAGAGCTGCGCGAACGCACCGGGCTTGAGGTCGTCGCGGCCTTCGAGCACGAATTCGTCCTCGGCGCACTGCCCGAGAGCGCCCCGTTCTCGCTGCGCCGCTTCCGGGACGCCGAGCCCTTCGGCACGGATCTGGTGCGGCTGCTGGAACACGTGGGGCTGGAGCCGGAGACCTGGATTCCGGAGTACGGCGACGGCCAGTTCGAGCTCACTCTGCGTCCCGCCGAAGCGCTGGTCGCGGCCGACCGCGCCGTCCTTCTCAAGGAGCTCGTCCGTGACCTGGCCCGGCGCAGAGGGCTGCCCGTCACCTTCGCCCCCCTCCTCGCCGGGGACGGGGTCGGAAACGGGGTGCACATCCATCTGAGTCTGCGCGACGCTTCCGGGCGCCCCGCCCTCTACGACCCGCAGCGCCCCGGACGGCTCTCCACCACCGGTGCCCGGTTCAGCGCCGGGGTACTGGCCCACGCCCCCGCCCTCGTGGGACTGACCGCACCCAGTCCGGTGTCGTTCCTGCGCCTGACGCCGCACCGCTGGAGCGTCGGCGGCGTGTACCTGGCCGAGCACAACCGCGAGGCGCTGCTGCGCATCTGCCCCACCACCGCACTGGGCGGCTCCGACCCCGGCGCCCAGTTCAACCTCGAATACCGGGCTGCCGACGCCACCGCCAACCCCTGGCTCGCTCTGGGAGCCCTGATCCGCGCCGGTCTGGCGGGCCTCACCGGCACCTACGACGAGCCCACCGTGTGGTCGGAGGAGACCGACGAATCCGAGCTCGCCCACCTCCCGCCCCTGCCCGCGAGCCTCGACGAGGCCCTGGACGAGCTGGAGAAGGATCAGACCGTCCGCTCCTGGTTCGACCCCCAGCTCCTGGCCACCCACCTGTCCGTCAAACGGTCCGAACTCGCCCAGCTCGACGGCCTGGACGACGCGGAGCGCATCCAGAGAGTACGGAATGTCTACTGACCTGCTCATCGACGAGATCGAACAGCTTCCTCTCGTCGACCATCACGTACACGGCGCCCTGCGTGACGAAGTCGACCGTGCCGCACTGGAGCAGCTGCTCACCGAGTCCGACCGTCCGGTCCCCACGTGGATGACGCAGTTCGACTCGCAGCTCGGCTTCGCAGTCCGCCGCTGGTGCGCTCCCGTTCTCGGCCTCGCACCGCACGCCGATCCCGGGGCCTATCTGGCCCGGCGCCGCGAACTCGGCACGGACGAGGTCAACCGCAGGCTGCTGCGGGCCTCCGGCGTCGGCCGCTACCTGCTGGAGACCGGCTACAAGGGGGAGGACATCCTCGACGTCCCCGGCATGGCCACCGTCTCCGGCCGTCGCGTCGATGAGGTGGTGCGCCTGGAGACCGTGCTGGAAGACGTGGTGCGGGCCGGCGTCACAGCCGCAGCGCTCCCCGACCGGTTCCGCGAGACTCTGGCCGCGCGCACGGCCACCGCTGTCGGTCTCAAGAGCATCATCGCCTACCGATACGGCTTCGACTTCGATCCCGGACGCCCTCATGACGTCGAGGTGGCCGCCGCCGCGGACACCTGGTTCGCCGCGTGCGAGGACACCGGCACCATCCGCGTCGACGATCCGGTCCTGCTGCGCTTCATCCTGTGGTGCGGTGTCGACCGCGGTCTGCCGATCCAGCTGCACGCCGGGTACGGTGACCCGGACGTCGAGCTCCATCGGTGCGACCCGCTGCTGCTCACCCGCTTCATCAAGAACGTGGAACCGCACGGCACCGACCTCTTGCTGCTGCACTGCTATCCCTTCCAGCGCAACGCGGGCTATCTCGCCCAGGTCTTCCCGCACGTCTACTTCGATGTCGGCCTCGGCGTCAACTACACCGGGGCGCGGTCCGACGCCGTCATCGCCGAGTCCCTGGAACTCGCCCCCTTCGCCAAGATCCTCTTCTCCTCGGACGCCTGGGGCCCGCCGGAACTGCACTACCTCGGAGCCCTGTTGTGGCGCCGCGGCATGGGCAGAGCCCTCACCAGGTGGACCGACAGCGGGGAATGGGACGTGGCGGACGCCCGCAGGGTGGTGCGCATGATCGGCCACGACAACGCCTGTCGCGTCTACGGGCTGGAGACCCCGGAATGAACGAACACCACCTCGCCGCGCTGTCCGCCGCGCTGGAGGAGGAACTGCCGGCCGCTGTGGAGTTGCGTCACCGCATCCACGCACGCCCCTGCCTGTCCGGTGCCGAAGCTCCCACCCGCGATCTCGTGCTCGCGGCACTGCCCGCAGGCTCCACCACCAAGGTCGCCGATACCGGGGCCGTCGTCCGGGTCGGCGGTCCTGGCCCGGCCGTCGCCGTACGCGGGGAGCTCGACGCGCTCGCCGTGCAGGAGTCAACGGGTGCACTCTGGACGTCCGAACACCCGGGCATCATGCACGCCTGCGGGCACGACGTGCACCTGGCCGCGCTCACCGCTCTCGCCCGCGCCGTCGAGCGCGTCGGTGGCCCGGCCCCGCTGCTGGCGGTACTGCAACCGAGGGAGGAGACCTACCCTTCCGGCGCCCAGAGCATCGTCGAAGACGGTGTCCTCGACCGCGAGCACTGCCGGGCCGTGATCGGGGCACACGTCCAGCCGCTGCTGTCGGCCGGCGCCGTCGCCTGCACTCCCGGGGGCGTCAACGCCTCGGCCGACGAGTTCACCATCGAAGTGCGGGGCCGCGGCGGCCACGCCGCCTATCCGCACCTCACCCGCGACCCCGTCGTCGCCCTGGCCCACATCGTCGTCGCCCTGCAGAGCCTGGTCAGCCGGGGCACCGACCCCATGTCACACGCCGTGCTCAGTGTCGGGACCCTCGCAGCCGGTACCGCCGCCAACGTCATTCCCGGCACCGCCGAAGCCCGCGGCACGCTGCGGGCGCTGGACGGCGGCGACCGCGAGACCCTGCACCGACGGCTGGCCCGGACCGCGGAGTTGGTGGCGCAGACCCAGGGTTGCACCGCGGAGGTGACCATCGACCACGGAGAGCCCGTACTCCACAACGACGAGGAGCTGGCAGCCGCGGCCCTGCCCGTGCTCGGCAGCCTCGGTCTGCGTGCCGCCGACAGCCTGCGGTCCGCCGGCTCGGACGACTTCTCCTTCTTCTGTGAACGCCTGCCCTCGCTGATGTTGTTCGTGGGGACGCACGGGGGCGCCGAACAGCTGCACTCACCCACCTTCCTGCCCGCCGACGCGCGGATACGGGACGTCGGCCGCGCCCTGCTCGCCGGCTACCTTGCCGCGGCCGAAGTGACCGTTTGACCCCTCCCCGACCCCTCATTCAGGACAAGGACTCCGTCATGGCCACCACCGGTACACACCCCCGCCCGCACATCCACCCCGCGCCCGGCGACACCACCGGGCATCACCTGTCCCTGGCCGAGACGGCCATCGCCCACAACTACCACCCCCTTCCGGTAGTGCTGGCTTCCGGCGAGGGCGCGTGGGTCAGCGATGTCGAAGGCCGCCGCTACCTGGACTGCCTCGCCGGATACTCGGCTCTCAACTTCGGCCACGGCCACCCCGGGCTGCTGGCCGCGGCCCGCGAGCAGCTGGAACGCCTCACCCTGACCAGCAGGGCCTTCCACAACGACCGGCTCGGCCCCTTCTGCCGGGACCTGGCCGACCTCGCGGGCATGGACACGGTCCTGCCAATGAACACAGGCGCCGAGGCCGTCGAAACCGCCATCAAGGTCGCCCGCAAATGGGGTGGCGAACGCAAGGGCGTCGCCCCGGACCGCGCCACCATCATCGTCGCCGACGGCAACTTCCACGGACGCACCACCACGATCGTCAGCTTCTCCTCCGACCCCGTCGCCCGCGACGGATTCGGCCCCTTCACGCCCGGCTTCCGCACGGTCCCCTACGGCGATGCCGCGGCCCTGGAAAGCGCCGTCGACGAGACCACCGTGGCCGTGCTGCTCGAACCCATTCAGGGCGAAGCCGGAGTACTCATCCCCCCGCCGGGCTACCTCCAGCGGGTCCGGGACATATGCGGTCGCGCGAACGTGCTCTTCATCGCCGACGAGATCCAGTCGGGACTGGGCCGGACCGGCACCACGTTCGCCTGCGAGGCAGAGGACGTCACCCCCGACATCTACGTGCTCGGCAAGGCTCTCGGTGGCGGAATCGTGCCCGTCTCCGCCGTCGTCTCCCGGGAAGACGTCCTCAGTGTGATCCGCCCCGGCAGCCACGGCTCCACCTTCGGCGGCAACCCCTTGGCCGCCGCAGTCGGGCACGCCGTCGTCGAACTGCTGCGCAGCGGCGAGTACCAGGCGCGCGCGGCCGAGCAGGGCAAGCAGCTGCGCGAACGGCTCGAAGCCCTGATCGGACATGGCGTCGTCGCCGTCCGGTCCCGCGGGCTGTGGGCCGGGATCGACATCGACCCCGCCCGCATGACCGGGCGCCAGGCATGCGAAGGACTTCTGGCCCGGTCCGTCCTCGCCAAGGACACCCACGGCTCCACCATCCGGCTCGCCCCACCCCTCACCGTCGACGCCGGTGAACTCGACTGGATGTGCATGCAGTTGGCCGAGGTGCTCACCGGCACTGGAGGGCAGGGTCAGTGACCTGAGCCGGCTGGCAAAGGGCGTCGGCCCATGGGGCCTCAGCGCTGGTAGAGGCCGACGATGTTGCCGCTCGCCAGCGCCGCGCCGTGCGCCGCACGGTGCACGTCCTCGGCTGAGGCGTTGTCGGGGACCCGTACGGGGTCGGGCAGCGCGTACAGCCGGAAGAAGCAGCCGGTGCGCCTCATCCCCCGCGGGCGGCTGCGGGCCCCCCAGCCGCTGGAGCCGAAGCCGTTGGTGAGAGGCGTGCCGCCCCGCGGCGTCTCGCCGGGCTCCACCGACCGCACGTCAGGGTCGATCCCGGTCACCCAATGCAAGCCTCAGAAAGGGGGCCGTCCCACTTTTGCGTGAGAACGGGTTCTGCGAACGAGTCCGGGTGCGGCGGGGGTCTGGCGGCCCGTGAATGATCTTGCTCGCGCAAAGGGTCGTTTGCGAGAGCCGCTCTGGACTGTTCGTCCAATGTGGACGTATGGTCCAGTCGTGGAGGACGCCGAAGAGAGCACAGATCACCGGGTCCGGCTGTGGGCGCCCGTGGGGCAGGCCGTCGCGCTCCTGCTCGGCCCGTATGCCGAGGTGGTGCTGCACGACCCGGAGACCGACCGGATCCTTGCGATCTGGAATCCGATGGGCTCCCGAAGTCCGGGGGATCCCTCGCTGCTGGGCGAGCTGGACGGACTGGACCCGTCGGCGCGGGATGTGTTCGGCCCGTACGGGAAGCTGCTCGCGGACGGCCGGCGGCTGTCGTCGGTCAGCGCGGTCCTGCGCGAGCCGGACGGGAAGGCCGCCGCGGTGCTGTGCGTCAACCTCGACCGCACGCCGCTGGAACAGGCCGCAGCTGTGCTGTCCGCGTTCGGTGCCCCCACGGTGCCCCGGCCGGAGCCGTTGTTCGAGCAGGACTGGAACGAGCGCGTTCAGCACATCGTCGGCGCGTACGTGCGCGAGTGCGGCCGCCCCGTCGAGCGGCTGACCCGCGTCGACCGCCTGGCCGTCCTGGCCCGCCTGGACGAGGCCAAGATCTTCGCCGTGCGCCGCGCCAACCCCGTCGTCGCCGCCGCCCTGCGCGTCTCCCGCTCCACCCTCTACAGCCTGCTGGCCGAACTCCGAGCATCCAGCACGAAGGACCACACCCCATGACCCGCCTGCCCGACTTCCGCCTGGAAACCTACTTCTTGCTGGGAGTTCACCGCACGTCACCACCTGACCGCCTCCGACGTGCAGACCATGACCCTCGGCGAGCTGCTCGCCCTAGGAGGTCGAGCGTCGCCAGCGCCAGTAGCGTCGCGGGGAGGACGACGGCGGTCGTCGGGGCGAGCGGAGCGAGGTCCGCCGGGACGGGGCGAGGTGGTGGAGCCGGTGTGGCGCCGCACGGATACCACCCGGCCAGCGGTGTGGCAGCCGAGCTGCCAAGAAGCGGGTCATGGGAACGGTCATGGCAGGGGCTGGTGCTCCACTCGGAACTCCGGGTGCAGCCGCCGCCTGTGGTCCACCGTGCGCGTCTCACCGGTGAGCCGAAGCCTGGCCGTCAGTCGCGGGTCGGTGCTGGAGGCGCTGAGCCGCAGGTGCAGTTCGCCCGGTTCGACGACGCGATGTCCGTCGCGGCCCGTGAACGACGCGAGGTCGGCCGGTACGGTCACCCGCACCCGCGCCGCCGCACCGGGCGCCAGCTCGAGACGTACGTAGCCGACGAGGCGCTGCTCTGGCTGGACGACCGAGGCGACGGGATCGTGCAGATAGAGCTGGACGATCTCGGTGCCGGTGCGTGTGCCGGTGTTGCGTACGGTGCAGGCCAGCGCGAACTCACCGTCCGTACCGGCCTCTTCCGCTGGCACGTCGAGCTGTGACCAGGCGAAGGTGGTGTAGGTCAGTCCGTGTCCGAAGCCGAAGGCCGGTGCCGGGTCGATGCTGGAGACGTCGCTGGTGTGGCCGAGCCGGGCTGCGAGATAGGTGGCGGGCTGCGCGTCGGGCAGCTTCGGCACGCTGATGGGCAGCCGTCCCGAGGGGGCGACCCGTCCGCTGAGGACGGAGGCAAGTGCCCGCGTTCCCTCCTCGCCGGGGAAGAAGGTCTGTACGACGGCGGCGGCCCGTGCAGCCGCGCTGCCCAGGGCATAGGGTCGGCCGGCCAGGAGTGTGACGATGACCGGTTTTCCTGTGTCCAGGAGTGTGTCGAGCAGTTCTTGCTGGGCCCCGGGCAAGGCCAGGGAACCGGCGTCGCAGCCCTCGCCGCTGGTGCCCCGGCCGAAGAGTCCCGCCCGGTCCCCCAACGCGGCGATCACCAGGTCGGCTCCGCGAGCCAGCTGTGCGGCATCAGCGAAGCCGTCCGTGTCGCGGCAGTCGACACTCGTGCCCGGCGCGCTGACGATCTCGCTGCCGGTGAACTCGGCCGCCAGGGCCTCGCGCACGGTCGGCAGGTCGATGCCGAGCGGTTTGTGCGGGTGCTGGGTGCCGACGTGGACGGGGAAGGAGTAGCAGCCGAGCACCGCTGTCGGCACGTCGGCGTTGGGTCCGATGAGCGCGATGCGGGCCGGCGCGGCATCCGCCGTGAGGGGCAGTGTGCCGTCGTTGTGGAGCAGGACGACGGCACGCTCTGCGACGCGGCGTGCCAGCGCGCGGTTGGCGGGGGTGTCGAGGTCCACGGTGCCACGCGGGTCCGCGTCGTCCGTGCCCGCGTCCGGCCTGTCCGAGTTCGCTTCGGCGGCTGCGGCCGTCCCGGCGAGCGCGGACGGCACCGGGTCCCAGTCCGCGTCGAGGAGGCCCAGCTGGGCTTTCTGAGTCAGGACCCGGCGCACGGCTCTGTCCACGAGGGCTTCGGGCACGACGCCGTCCCGGACAGCGCGGCGCAGCGGCTCACCGAATGCCTTCACAGTGGGGAGTTCCACATCGACCCCGGCCGTGAGTGCCCGCGCTGCGGCTTCGCCGAGGCTGCCCGCGACGCCGTGCAGCGTCCTGAGGAATGCGATCCCGAAGTAGTCGGCGACGACGGTCCCGTCGAACCCCCAGGTTTCGCGCAGCAGCCCGGTCAACAGACGTTCGTCGGCCGCCGAGGGGATGCCGTCGGTGTCGGTGTAGGCGTGCATCACCGACCGTGCACCGCTCTCGCGTACGGCCATCTCGAACGGTGGCAGGATGACGTCGGCGCGCTCGCGGGGCCCCATGGCGACGGGCGCGAGGTTGCGCCCCGCGCGGGAGGCGGAGTATCCGGCGAAGTGTTTGAGGGTGGCGACGATGCCCGCGGACTCCAGTCCGCGCACGTAGGAGGTGCCGATGGTGCCGACGAGGTAGGGGTCCTCGCCGATGGTCTCCTCGACGCGGCCCCAGCGGGCGTCGCGCACAACGTCGAGGACCGGGGCGAGACCCTGGTGGACGCCGACCGCACGCAGGTCACGGCCGATCGCCGCGGCCATGTCCTGGATCAGCGCGGGGTCGAAGGTGGCGCCCCAGGAGAGCGGTACGGGGTAGGCGGTCGCGCCCCAGGTGACGAAGCCGGCGAGGCATTCCTCGTGAGCCAGGGCCGGTATGCCGAACCGGTTCGCGTCGGCGATCCTGCGCTGGGCCCGTAGCAGCGCGAGGGCGCCCAGCGCGGCGTCGACGGGGGCTGTCCCGAAGGGCCGGGTCAGCTGTCCCAGCCCGTATGGCAGCAGGTCATCGAGCTGGACGGGGTCTTCCATGTCGTGCTGGTGCGGGGCGACTTCGGACCCTTCGTCGGTGGTGCCGACCCACACCCCGACGAGCTGGGCGGTTTTCTCCTCCAGTGTCATCTCGGCGAGCAGGGCGTCGGCCCGCTCCTGCGGAGTGCGGCCCTTGTCCCTCCACAGCGGGACATGGGACTCCTCGGGGCGTGCGGTCTCTACTGTCACGTGGCCGGTCACTTTCCTCCGACGCCCATCAGCCCTTGGACCAGGGCACGGCGGGCGAACAGATAGACGAGCAGGATGGGAAGCATGGACAGGACGACCGCGGCGAACAGCCCCGGGGTGTCTACTCCGTGTTCGGTCTGGAAGTCGTAGAGCCCCAGCGTGATCACCTTCGTCTCCGCCGACTGGGTGAGCACCAAGGGAAAGAGGAATCCGTTCCACGCCTGGAGCGCGGAGAAGACGACGATCGTCGACATGCCGCCGCGGGACAGTGGCAGCACCAGACGGAAGAAGATCCGGCGGGGTGAGGCGCCGTCCACGGTCATCGCCTCGTACAGATCAGGGGTGATGTCGCGCATCGTCCCGGTGAGGACCAGCGCGCACACGGGCATGGCGAAGGCGGCGGTCGGCAGGATGACGCCGACGAGGTTGTCGTAGAGCCCCGCCTTGCTGATGACGTAGAACATGGGCACGATCACGGCCTGCGACGGGATGGCGAGGCCGAGCAGGAAGATCCGGAAGACGGTGTTCGTCAGCCGGCTGCGGCTGCGGACGATGGCGTAGGAGAGCGGGGGCACCAGGAGCAGGACGATGCCCACTACGCACACGGTGACGATCAGAGTGTTCAGGAAGTACTGCCCGAAGCCGCTCTCGGTGTTGTCGAGGTTCTTGAGGTAGTTGTCGAGCGTGAAGCTGTCCGGCAGCGCCAGTGGACCGTTCTCGGCGTAGCCGGAGCGCGACTGGAATGTGGCGGTCAGCATCACGTACAGCGGCAGCCCGACCAGGAAGAGCCACACCAGGGACCCGAAGCCGGCGAGGTAGTTGGGACGGCGCTTGATCACAGGCCCTCCATCGTGCTGCGCATCTTGCCGTAGCCCGACAGGCGCACCATGATCAGCGAGATGAACGTGGCGACGAGGACCAGCAGCACACCGATCGCCGAGGCGGTTCCGTAGTCGAAGCTCTTGAATGCCTGCTGGTACATGTAGAAGGCGCTGATCGTGGTGTCGGTACCCGGGCCGCCCTGGGTGAGGATGAGAACGGTCTCGAAGGTCGTCAGGCCGCCCACCACCATAAGGATCATCGAGGTGATGATGCTGTTGCGCAGTTGAGGCAGCGTGATGTGGAAGAACTGCCGCACCGTGCCCGCGCCGTCGATCCGCGCCGCCTGGTAGAGCACCTGCGGCACGGCGCGCGCCGCGCCCTGGTAGATGAGCGTGTGCAGCGGGGTGAACTGCCAGGCACTGACGAAGACGAGGACGCCGATGGCGCTGCTTTGCACGCCGAACAGGTTGCCGTCGCCGAACAGCCAGGCCGCCTGCGCCGGCACCCCGAAGTTTGGGTCGAGTACGGCGCGCCACAGTACCGAGACGGCAGTGGCTGACAGCAGCAGCGGCACGAAGTAGATCGCCGACAGGACGGCCCTGTTGCGCTGGTGGCCTGCGGCCCAGACGCCGAGCAGGATGCTGAGCGGGGTCTGGATGGCGACCCCGAGCACCGTGAGCAGAACGCTGAGCCAGAGGCTCTTGAGCATGACGGGGTCGTCGAGCAGCTTCTTCCAGTTGTCGAGTCCGACGAACTCCGGTTCGCTCAGCCCGTCCCAGCTGCTGAGGGAGAGCGCGGCGACCAGGACGAGCGGGACGAGCGCGAACAGAGCGAAGAAGACGGCGGCGGGTGCCGCCCAGGCGGAACCCGGGCGGCTTGCCCCGGTGCCGGTGCCGGAGCGGCCTGGTGGCCGTCCGCCCGATGCTGCCTGGCGGCGTTGCGTGGCTGGTGGGGTGAGGCTGGTGGTCGTCATGGCGTGATCCAAGTCAGGGGGCCGACGCGCGGTCAGAAGGTGGGCAGGGCCTGCATCGCCTTGATGAAGCCGTCCTCGTCGAGCCCTCCGTTGAGGAACCGCTGTAGGGCCTGGTACATGGATGTCGTCGCCTTCTGCGGGTACGCCTGGTCCCAGGAGAGCTGGAAGGCCGGGGCCTTCTTGACCAGGTCGTACTGGAAGTGCGCGAAGTGGGGGCTGGCGGCGGTGTCCAGGAACTTCTCGGTGTTCGTTGTGGTGGGCAGGTTGCCGACACCCAGCTGTGCCTTGACGAACTTGTCCGAGTACTGGAGCTTCAGGAACTCCGCGACGGCCTCGGGGTGCTTCGTCTTCTTCAGGACGGAATAGAAGTTGTTGGTGTTCCCGACGAGGTTCCGGGGGTCGCCCTTACCGCCTTCGACGGTGGGGAAGGCGCTGTAGCCGAGGTTCTTCTCGGCGAATTCCGGATGTGAGTCCTGCTGGGTGGCGTACTCCCAGGAACCCATCAGTTCGAATGCCGCCTTGCCGTTGGCCAGGAGAGTGGGCGAGCCCTGGTCGGTGAACTTCACCGAGTCGTAGTTCGTGCCGAAGGCTCCGGCGTCGACCAGGTCCCGGAGCATGCCGAGGGCCTTCCTGCTCCCGGCGCCGGTCCAGGCGTCCTTGTCCCCGTCGAGGGCTTTCCGGAACAGCCCCGGTCCTGCCACTCGGTCGTAGAGGTACTCGAACCACATGAGGGTGGGCCACTTGTCCCCACCGCCCAGGGCGATCGGTGTGACACCTTCGGCCTTCAGTTTTCTGACGGCGGCCAGCAGGTCCTCCCAGGTCTCCGGCTGCCGGACGCCGGCGTCCTTGAGTACCTTCTTGTTACTGAAGAGCAGCACGGGCTGGGTGCCGCGCATGGGGATGCCGTACGCCTTGCCGTCCACCACGGCGCTGTTGAACACCGAGGGCAGGAACTTCTTCTTCAGGCCGGGGTCCTTGGCGATGAAGTCGTCCAGCGGCAGCAGCAGCCCCGCCTCGACGAACGGTTTGATGCTGCCGCCGCCCCAGTTGAAGAAGATGTCGGGTGCCTGCTTGCTGTTGATGATCGTCTGAAGCTTGGCCTGGTAGTCGGCGCCCGGGATGGTGTCCAGCACCGCCTTGACGTCCGAGGTCTTGTTGAAGTCGGCGATGAGCTGCTTCTCCACCTTGTTCGTGGCATCGCCGTAGACCAGGACGTGGATCTTGCCGTCATCCCCGCCCGCCGATCCGGTGCCTCCCCCGCACGCGGACAGGGAAAGCATCAGGGCCAGAGCTGCGCCACCGGCAGAGGACCTCGGGAACCGTGCGCGTCGCCTCATCGCATCGCCTCTCGAAAATATTTCGACGCTATCATCGAAACTTATTGCGTCGGGACGCTAGAGTGCGGCTCGCAGAGGGTCAACCCCCACTCACTCAGTTACCAACTCGTTATGCTGCGGCGGGAGATGAGCGTGGCTTATGCTCCTCCCCATGCGCGATGACGAGGAGTTGGGCCGCATCACCCTGGCCCAGGTGGCCGAGAAGGCCGGTGTCTCCATTTCGACAGTTTCGAAGGTGCTCAACGGGCGACAGGACGTCGCCACCCCTACACGGGTCAAGGTGGAGCGTCTGCTGGAGACCCATGCCTATCGGCGCACCACACGTGCGGCCCGGGAGGCACCTCTCATCGAACTCGTCTTCCACGAACTCGACAGCATCTGGGCCATGGAGCTGATCCGCGGCGTGGAGAACGCCGCCAAGGCCCACCAAGCCAGCGTGGTCCTCACCGAGAGCGGCACCCGGCACGCTCCCGGCCCCGAGTGGATCGAGGGGGTGCTGCAACGCAGGCCGCTCGGCGTGGTGCTCGTCTTCTCCGCGCTTCCGGCCGAGGTCAAGCAGCAGTTGCACTCTCGTGCCATCCCGTTCGTCATCATCGATCCGGCCGGGGACCCCGACCCCGACGTGCCCTCGGTCGGCTCCGCGAACTGGAGCGGAGGGGTCGCGGCGACACGGCACCTCATCGAATCCGGGCACCGCCGCATCGGCATCATCACCGGCCCCGACGACATGCTCTGCTCCCTGGCCCGCCTCGACGGATACCGCTCGGCGATGAGCATGGCGGGACTGGAGACCGACCCGGCCCTCGTCCGGTACGGGGACTTCCATGTCGAGGGCGGCTACGACCAGGCCATGAAGCTGCTCGCCCTCCCCGAGCGGCCGACCGCCGTCTTCGCAGGCAGCGATCTTCAGGCGCTGGGCACCCTGGAGGCCGCACGGGTCCGCGGCCTGCGCGTCCCGCACGATCTATCCGTGGTCGGCTACGACGACGTCCCCGTCGCCCGGTGGTCCAGCCCAGCGCTCACGACCGTGCACCAGCCGCTGCGGCAGATGGCCGAGGAGGCCGTCCATATGCTGCTGCGCCTGCGCGCACAGGAACCAGTGACCACCAGACTGGAACTGGCCACCAGCCTGATCGTCAGGAAGAGCACGGCGCCGCCTCCGCCCCAGTGAGCTCAGAAAGGTGAGAGGCTGTCACACCACGCGACACCACGCGCGCAGCCAACAGGAGTGTCCACCCGTTACGTTGACTTCATGCTCTGGCTGCAGGGCGCGGTGACACTCTCAGTGAGGCGATCTGCCCGGCCTTGGCGGGCTGAGGGGCACCGGCCCGGACGATCTCGCTGTGAGGCGGCCAGGATCCGCTTGCCCCTACAAGGCGCGCCGTCTCCCATGCGCCATCGCCGCAGTCACCACCCGGCATGGATCGGGATCGGTGTCAGTGCTGGGCCGACGCCCAGTCCTCTACCCACTCATTCACGCAGTTGACGCTCATGTCAGTGTCGTCGGCGATACGGATCACGACACCTGTGGGCTCCTCGGACTCCTCCCCTCCCGGCAGGTCGGACATCCTGTCGATCCGGACATGGCGGCCCCGGTCCCTGCCGGACGCAATGCGTCCCACCACGCCGAAACAGCGAGTGGCGCCCGCATGCTTCGCGATGATCTCGGAACGGTCAGGCACCGCCGTCACCTGGAGACGCTCCGCTGACCCGGAGAGGTACAGGTCCACCGGAACGCGGCGGCCGAACAGCTCAACCAGGGCCTTGGCCTGCGTGGAACCGATCGGCTCTGTGATCACTGCCTGCAGTGTCATGAAAGGGCCGTCAGTGACAGTGACGACGACTCCGCATCCGATGGATGGGCCGGGCACGAGCTCTCCTCTCCTCCCCCGCAACCGAGCATTGTGCGCCCGAGGCGGGTATCTGGGGGCCGGAGGGCCAGGGGAGCCGCCTGGGACACGCTGTGGTGCGGGCCCTTCGGGGATTGCTCCGGCCATTGTGAGCGCGGCCATCCAGTCTCCGACCCGGCACCCGAACACGCCACCACCGACCAGCGACTCCGGAGCACCTGGCAGGAACCGCACCTCGCCTTCCGCGTTCGTGGCACGTAGAGGGCGCACGTTGAAGGGCTGGTCCATGCCCGAGGCCGTCGCCGCGGCGGCCGAATGGCAGGCTACCGTGGCAGCGTGATCGATGTTGAGGTGGGCGTGCCGCGCCGTTGTGGCGCCTGATCCGGGCGATGCCGATCGGCGACGTTGCACGCCAGGACCGGACCGCCATCCTCACCGCGGTGGAGGAAGCCGGCGCCGACGCCGCCCGGCGCCTGCTGGAACTCGAACCGAACGAACTGGTCTCCGCCGCCATTGGGCTGGAGCCGCGCCCAGGTGCTCAAACGCGTCAAACACAGCGCACTACAGGGCATCGCTGCGTTCGGGCTGTTGCCCCTGGCGGCGGACGAGACGGTCCTCGACCGCTACCTGGCGTTGCGCGAATCCGCGAACAAAGGCGCCAAGCTGAGACCCGGGCTACCAGGAACTTCAGGCAGTCAGTTCAGACGGTCGGCCTCCCACGGCCGCTCCACCACACGGCCCGGCCTGGGAGAGCGAGTCAGTAGCACAACCGTGCGGCGACCATCTGCGGTGCCTCCACGGGATCCCGGCCACGACCCGGACCACGGGGACCTCGGCCCGGTGCGCGGATATCTCACCGCTCAGCCTCTGCTCGGACGGCGAGAGCACCGTCTCATCCGTCTCGGACAGGCGCCGCCCTGCCGCTCGGGTTCGATGGCCGGCCCGAAGCTGCCGTCGGTCTCCGGGGGCACGCTGACCTCGACGGGGCCGGCAAGCGGGCCCGGACTTGAGGCGGCGGGGCGCTCAGCCGGTCTCTGCTGCCGAGTCGCTGCGGGTTCCATCGTCACCCCGCTCGTGGGCTCCGCGGCAGCTGTTGACTCAGCGAAGGACAAGCACCTCCAGCGTGCGGGGGCCGTGCACGCCCGCCACCCGTTCAAGTTCGATGTCGCTGGTTACCGAGGGGCCGGAGACGAAAGTCAGTGGCCGCTGCGGGTCCAGCCAGGACAGCGCCTCCGGCAGCGAGGCAACCACCTGGTCGGCTCGCAACATGCACAGGCGGCGCTCCGGCACCAGCGTTGCCGCTCGACGGCCCTGACCGGGGCCACCGTCCAACACGGGAGTGCCGGTGACCGCGATCGCCACCGCCGCAGTGTAGGCGGACACCGCCGCCAACAACGCCGCAGCGGGCAGCAGCGCACCATCAGCACGGCCAGGCCGACCACACTGACCGACGGGTACCGGCGCCGCACCAGCACCAGCCCGACGCCGCCTGCTCCCAGGCACAGCGCAGTCACCCCGCCGGCCGCCGAGCCGGGGTCGAGCTCTGCCTCAGCCTTGCAGAGGAACGAGACGAGCACTCCAGCCGCAATCGCCTCGACCGCTGCCCGGCACAGATGCCGTCCCCCCGGCCCCCGGGCCCCGCGAAGACGCTCTGGTGGGGACGGCTCTCGGCGGATGACGGAGCGCTGGACACCATGACGTCGATTATCGGCTGCCCCGCCTCCGCTTTCCTGCTACCTGAGGTGGAGCACTCTTCTACCCGAAGGCAGAGCCGGGCCCGCCGCTGGGCAGAGTCGAGTGCCCAGCGGGCCGGCGCCGGTATGGACCGGACACACAGCCTCACTGTCGGGCGAGGGTTCAGCAGACGCTCTGCGCGCCCTTGGGCTTGTCCATCAGGAAGCCGGGCGGGGGCCGCATCCGCATAGTCGCCCATGAGTTTGACGATGACGTCCAGGAGCACGCTCTTGCCATCCTTGCCCTGGCCGTAGAGGAAGCCGAGGACCTGGGCGCCGACGCCGCCGCCCGACGGAAGCGCTGACACCTCAAGATCATTACATTCCCGAGCATGTCTGTGCCCGTCACAGCGTCACCCACCAGACGCGTGCAGGGCTCGACGCGCCACGAGTCGAACCGACACAGATCGTCGACTGATTGATTCTCACTGGTCTGGTCGCTGCCCCGGTCCTGCATAGGGTTCCAAGAAGACGGCACGGCGGCATTTGTGCACTCGATCTGTTGCCGCGCCGAGTGTTGTTCAGGACGTCCAGGAGAGAAGGAAGCACACCCCTATGCGCGCCCTTGTGGTGGATCACAGTGAGGCCGGACCCGTCCGGTTCGCCGACGTCGATGAGCCCGTACCGTCCGCCGGTGAGACGTTGGTTGAGATACGGCACATCGGTCTCAACTTCGGAGAGCTGAATTACGTGCACCAGTGGCCGGCCGGCGCTGTGCACGGTCGCGACGCGGCCGGCGTCGTGGTGCGCGCCGCATCCGATGGCTCCGGGCCGCCCGAAGGTACGCGCGTCGCAGTGGGAATGGCTCCGCACGCGTGGGCGGAGCGGGTGGCAGTCAGCCCTGCCTCGCTCGGCACCGTCCCCGAGGGCGTGGACCTGGCCGACGCCGCCGCGCTGGGGATCGCCGGAGTCACGAGGGGGCAAGCGTATCCTCCTCGATGACCTGCCCCTTGGGGGGTGGACGAAGGCCAGCTTGCCGAAGGTGGCCTCATCTTCGCAGCTTTGAGGTGTGGCGGTCGTGTACAGGCACTGGTAGGCCCCCCGGGGGGAGGCGCGGGCCTGTCGTGGACGATCGCCCACGGCTTCGATGCGAGACGGGCAGTACGGTGATCCTCGTCCACGATGGCCAGGCGGAAGCCGACCAATCGCTGCCCGAACGCCCCGGCCGACGCCCGTTCCCGGTGACTTCGGGCGGCGGGCGACCTCGTAGGCGATGGGGTCTTTCCCGAGCCTGGGACTACGATCACCTGGGTGCACGGACCGTCTGCGGGGATGCCGGGCGGGGTACAGCGGTGACGTCCTCGGCTCGACTGGTCCCACCGGCCATCCAGAGGTGCTCTCGCGCCGGAGGTGACCGACGGGGTGCAGGGCTCCCCCGTTCCCTCAGGTCCGCATCCCGCGGTGATCACTCATCGGCGACGCTCGGAGTGGACGCCTCGAACGAAGCGTCGCCGTTGAGGTAGCGTCCCGGGGAAGTGCCGACGGTTCGCCGGAACGCCGCGAGGAAGGCACTCGGTGTCGCGTATCCCACGGTATGTGCAACCCGGGAAACGGATCGGCCCTCAGCGAGGAGGGGAAGGGCGGCACGCAGCCGCGCATGGGTCCGCCAGCGGTCGAAGTTCATGCCGGTGTCATGGACGAACAGCCGGGTCAGGGTGCGTCGGCTCACCCCGACGGACCGTGCGTGTGCCGCAAGGCTCCGCGGGTCCGCGGGGTTGGTGAGCAGCGCGTCGGCCACTGCGCGTACGCGGTCGTCGGCGGGGTCCGGCACATCGATGGGCGTGGCCGGCAGCGGGCGCAGCAGATCCAGCACAACCGCCTCGGCCCGTAGCCGCGCGTCATCGGGAAGGTTCTCGCGGCTGAGGTAGGCGATCAGGTGGGCCAGCAGCCCGTCGATGCCAACCGGTGTGGGTTCTGTCCAGTCCTGGTCGCATCTATCCGGTTCGAAGTAGAGGCTGCACAGCACCGCTTCGCGGGTCGCGCCGGTCCGGTGGACGACCCCCGCAGGCAGCCACAGCGCCCGTGTGGGCGGCAGAACCCAGTAGGCGTCGTCGACAGCGACGCCGAGCACTCCGCGCCGCGCCCAGGCCAACTGGTGCTGCGGGTGGCTGTGCGGGATGAACCACTGCCCGGGCGCCAACGGAAAGGTTCCGACGATGATTGCGCCCACCCCGGCCGGGACAGCCCCAACGACGGCATCGGTCATGCTCCCAAGCCTATGTCCCCAATGCGCTACGACGTGGCCTCGTAGCGCATCGCGGTCAACACGGCCGGTGCATAGCGTCGTCCCATGCCGATCAGTCATCCGCGCCACGGGCGCTGCCACCGTTCCCACAGGCGTTCCCACAGGACGCTCACGAGGACAGGACGCTTGGCATGATGTCGGTATCAACCACGGCCACTGCCAAAGCCGTTGGGCACCGCAGGCCGGCCCTGGCAGTGCTGTGCCTCGTGCAGTTCATGCTCGTCCTCGACGACAACGTGGTGAGCGTCGCGCTCCCCAGCATGCGCAATGAGCTCGGCTTCAGCCCCACGGGCCTGGCCTGGGTCGTCAACGCCTATTTCCTCGCCTTCGGCGGGCTGTTGCTGCTGTTCGGCCGCATGGCCGACCTGCTGGGCCGCAGACGCGTCTTCCTGACCGGGGTGGCGCTGTTCGGTGCGGCGAGCCTCATCTGCGGGACCGCGCAGGAGCCCTGGCAGCTCGTGGCCGGGCGGTTCGTCCAGGGCGCGGGAGCGGCCATGGCCAGCCCGGCCGCGCTGGCACTGATCACACTCCTGTTTCCCGGCACCGAGGAGCGTGCCAAGGCGTTCGGCATCTGGGGAGGTGTCGCGGCTCTGGGCGGCACGCTGGGGCTGGTGATCTCCGGCGTGCTGACCGGCCTCGCGTCCTGGCGCTGGATCTTCCTGATCAATGTGCCGGTGGCCCTTGCGGCCGTTGCGCTGCTCCCGCGCCTTGTCCCCGAGAGCCGGGCCGTGCGCGCGGCACGTCTCGATGCACCAGGCGCGGTACTCGGCACCGGCGCTGTGGTGTCCCTGGTCTACGGACTGCTCCGGACCGGGGAATCAGGCTGGGGCGACACGGCGGCTGTCGGGCCCCTGGTTCTGGCCGTGTTCCTGGCCGTCGCCTTCGTCGCGGTCGAGGCACGCACCGCCGAGCCACTGGTGCCGGTCTCGTTCCTGTCCTTCCGCATCCGCGCCGTCGCCAATGGGGCGACCCTGCTGTTCTCCGCCGCCATGTACGCGATGGCCTTCCTGCTGATGGTGCACCTGCAGACCGTGCTGGGCTACCGCCCGCTCACGGCCGGCCTCGCCTACCTGCCCTACGGTGCCGGCATTCTTACGGGTATGTGGCTCTCCTCCCGGGCGGTGGTCAGGCTCGGCTTGCGCCCGGCCCTCGTCATGTCGTTCCTGATCAGCGTGGCCGGGCTGCTGCTGCTTTCCGGAGTGGCGCCGAGCGACGGCTACGCCTCCGGAGTGCTGCCCGGCATGCTCGTCACGAGCCTGGGATGCGGACTGGGTCTGCCCGCCCTGACCGTCGCCGCGCTCACGGGCACCACCGAGGAGAACGCCGGGCTCGGCTCGGCCGTCCTGAATTCCGTTCAACAAGTCGGCGGCGCAGTGGGGGTGGCGGTGCTTGTCGCTCTGGCCACGCACCGCAGCGACGCCCTGGCCGCGCAGGGCGCCCCCCTGCGCGCCGCGACGGAAGGCTTCTCACTCGCGCTCACCGTCGCTGCCGCCCTCCTCGCTCTCGGCGCTGTCCTCATAGCCACCCTGCTCGGGAAGAACCACCGCCCAGAAGCCGAACTCGACGCCGGATGAGCTCCGGCCCACCGTACGTAGCCCCGCACCTCACGGAGGGTGGTTCTGACCGTCCTCCAGCACGCGGCCGCCCAGATCAGCCGCGCCCTGGCCCACGCGATAGAGCCCGGCACCGAGCGAGCCCGTCACCAAGCGAGCCAGGGGGCCCCAGGAGCAGCACGCTGCTCTGTGGCACCACTGGCAGCCCGGGCCGACGGCGGTTCCATCGCAACCGACCTGGTCGATCAGCACCGCGCCTGGAACGACGCCGAATGGGCAGAACGTGAGGGCCGCCAATGCCCCAGCTCTCCTTCTGCGTCACGATCCCCCCTTTGCCGCTGTCTGCTCATCCTCGTCTGCGCCGTGACTGAGCCGCAGGCGAAGCACGGAAAGGGACAACACCGGTCGGGCAGGCGCATGCCAGTAGGACACCCCGAACTGGCCGGTTCCATCCGAACAACCGCCGCTCTCAGGCCGGTTGACCGAACTTCCCGCGCGGGAAGCCCCACCCCCCGAAGCAGCATACGCAACGAACTCGGTCGACTACCGAACGCAACGAGTGGGAGGAAAATGGCCCGCCAGCCCAACCCGGACCTCACCAACGCCCTGACGATGCTCCACACCGCCGTCGTGCACACGGACAAGAACTTCCGGGACGCACTCGACAAAAGCGTCGAGAAACTGGAGTCGGCCAACCGGGCTGCCCACGACAAGACGGCCAAGGAGGTCGTCGACGAGCTCAACCGGATGCGCACGAACTTCCGCGAGGTCTACAACAGGCTGAACTCCAACGGAGAGGCACTCAACACCACCGTCCAGGACGTCGTCACTCAGCTTCGCACCGAACTGCGGGAGGTCCGCGGCGTACTCGCCGACCTCAACCCGCCCACATCGCCTCGCTCACCCACCCGCACTCCCCCGCCTCGCCCTCCCAGGAGACACCCGATGCCGAGGACTCCCTCACCACCGCACCGGTCACCACCATCACTGACTCCGGCGAGCAGATGCCTGGACAGCGCCTGCCGCGGAGCCCCCGAGCGGAGTGACGATGGAGCCCGCAGCGACTTGGTAACAGAGACCGGCTGAGGTCCCGCTGCCCCAAGTCCGGTCCCCGCTTGCCGGCCCCGTCGAGGTCAGCGTGCCCGGGGAACCGACAGCGGTTTCGGGTCGGCCATCCTCCCCGAGCGGCAGGGCGGCGCCTGTCCGAGACGGATGAGACGGTGCTCTCGCCGTGTGAGCAGAGGGTGACCGGTGAGATATCCGCGCACCGGGCCGGGTCTGCGTAGTCCGGGTAGTCCGGGTCGTGTCCGGGATCCGGTGGAGGCACCGCAGATGGTCGCCGCACGGTTGTCCTGCCGACTCGTTCTCTCCGGCCGGGCCGTGTGGTGAGTGGCCGGTGGGAGGCCGACTGTCTGAGCTGACTGCCTGTGACGCGGGGCGGGGCGGGAGGCACGGCAGCCATCGCACCAGCAACGAGTCGAGGCCACCCTGCACGATGGTGGTGACGTGCCGCTTTCGATGTAATGGGCCGGCTGGGCTGTTGGGCCGCCGTACCCTGTGCGAGTTGATCCGGGGCGTATCAGGAGAGTGTGGGTGCACAGATCGTGTGAGTGGCTGCATGAGGGGATCCGCCGGAACGAGCGGCAGAGCCCGCGGAACCCGGGTGGGCCGTGGCCGAGGAACGCCGGGTGCCGCGGAACACGGTGACCAGAGGGATCGGGCCTCCGGTGCCGGTGAAGCGGACAGCGAAGCTCGCGCTGCGGGAGTGCGCGCTGCAGCCGTTGAAGGGCTCCCTGGAGGCGACGCTACGCGAGGCCCCGGTGCGGAGGAAGCTGCGGCACACCGCCGAGTGGGTGCTGCCGCAGCGGCCGGTGGCCGAGTACGGCCCGTACGTGCCTCGTACTCCGCGGTCCGGAACTATGTGCGCAAGCGGGGCCTGCGGGAGGCGATGGCGGGGCTACTGCTGCGCGCGGATGAGCAGGACATCGGGGTCGATCTGATGCCGACGGTGCGCTGCGACCGCAGGGTTACTGTCCGGGAGCGCTGCTACTCGGTGCCTGCCCGTTTCTTCGATGCGACGGTGCGGGTGAAGCCGGGGCCGAACGGGGTGTGGGTCGGCGGTGGGTGCTGTGCGATCGTCTGCCGTCCCATGCCGACCCGCTGCGCCCCCTATGCGGATCGAGGCACGGCTCTCGCACCGGCAGGTGCCGCTGCTGTGATGGTGGGCACGGCCACTGCAGCGAGGATCGGCTCCGCCACCACCGGTCCGGTGGCCAGCAAGGCCCGCAAGGCTGTCGAGTGCCGGGCGGCCGGGCGGTCGTGATGGCGGGCGACGAGGAGGACAAAGGTGTGAACCAGCCACGCCGTCCCGAGCTACTGGCCCGTCTGGACGCCGAACTGCTCCGGGTCGACGAGCAGCTGCGCGCCTTGGCCGCTGCCAAGGACCGGGTCGAGAGCCTGCTGAACGCGGTGGTGGCCATCACCCGGGAGCTGGAGCTGCCTGCGGTGCTGCACCGCATCGTGTCCACGGCCATGGATCTGGTCGGCGCCCGCTATGGGGCACTGGGCGTTCTCGACGAGTCCGGCGAGGACCTGAAGCAGTTCATCGCCGTCGGCCTGTCCGAGCAGGAACACGCGGCCCTCTCCCAGGTGGCGTTTCCCCGTGGCCTGGGCGTGCTCGGTCACCTGATCCACCACCCAGAACCCCTGCGGATCGATGACATCCCCTCCCACCCGGCCTCCGCCGGGTTCCCGCCCGGTCACCCGCACCTGCGCACCCTGCTCGGGGTAGCCGTCAGCGTCCGCGGCGAAATCTACGGCGACCTCTATCTCTCCGAGCGGCACGACGGACAACCCTTCGACGTCCACGACGAGAACATCGTCGCTGCCCTCGCCACCGCCGCCGGCATCGCGATCGAGAACGTCCGTCTCCTTGAACAGGTGCGTACCGGCTCCGAACAGTTCCAGCGGCGTTTGCTGCCGACGCTGCCCGACGTGCGGCCCTTCGACGCAGCCGCCGTCTACCAGCCCGCCGCAGCACCCCACCACCTGGGCGGCGACTGGTATGACGCCGTCCCGTTGCCCGACGGCGCGGTGGCAATCGTCATCGGCGACGTGGTCGGACACGACCTCAACGTCGCAGCCGCCATGGCTTCCACCCGCAACATGCTGCGCGCCTTGCTGTTCACCCTGCGCACTCCGCCCAGCGCGGTCCTCGCCCAGCTCGACCGTGTGCTGCAGGCCATCACGGACAGCCCCGTCACCACCGCCCTGCTGGCGCGTATCGAACCCGCCGGGCCCGCATGGAGGCTGCACTGGAGCACCGCGGGCCACATCCCGCCTCTGCTGATCACTCCCGACCGCCGAGCGGAATACCTTTCCGCCGACCCCGGACTGCCGCTGAGCGTCAACAGCGAGCAACACCGCCCCGACCACACCCGCCCCCTGCCCCCGGACGCCACCGTGGTCTTCTTCACCGACGGTCTCGTCGAACACCCGGACCACTCCATCGACGAGAGCCTGAACGAACTGGCCGAACTCGCCACCACGCACGCGGCCCTGCCCTTGAAGGACTTCGTGCAGACGCTCGCCGACCATCACCCCAGCGACGGGCACGACGACATGGCCATCCTCGCCCTGCGCACCCCGCACTGATGTATCGGACAGCCCGCAGCCACCCGGCTGAAGAGGAACCGTCAGGGCGCGACACCGCTCCCGAGCCGGTCACCTGAAGCAACCCGGCAGGCACATCTCGAAAGGTCACACAGATGAGCGTCAGTGTGGTGGACTCGGCGGGCGCAGTGGAGGAACGCCCTGGCAGAGTCGGCCGGAAGACGTGCCCATGAACGCCACTCACCGTGACAGGCTCCGGCGCGGTGGCATCACGGTCCTGCAGATCGGCGCCGTCGCCGCGCTGTATTACGCCTCGGGCAGGCTGGGACTGCTCCAGCAGCTCGTGCGCGGCCAGGTCACCCCTTTGTGGCCACCGACCGGCATCGCGCTGGCGGGCCTGCTCCTGATCGGCCCGCGGATCTGGCCAGGCATCGCACTGGGCGCCTTCCTGATCAATTTCTCACCCGGGCCATCGGTCCCCGCCGCCCTCGCGATCACCACGGGCAACACATTGGCGCCTCTCTGCTCCTACGCGCTCCTACACCGCGTCGGGTTCCGCACCCGGATCAGCCGCTTCCGAGACGCGCTCGCACTGGTATTCCTCGGCGGGTTCGCCGGGATGCTCATCAGCGCGACTGTGGGCAGTGGCACCCTGCGCCTCGCTCACGCCTTGCCCGCCGACGGTTTCTGGCCCACGTGGTGGGTCTGGTGGACCGGTGATGCGATGGGCGTCCTGGTGGTCGTCCCCCTGTTGCTCGTCCTCCGCTCGGCGCACTGGCCGAAGCACGCGCCACCCTCCCGGTGGGGAGAGGGAGCGCTGCTTGTTGCGACCACCATCGGCGTCGGCGTCCTGGAAACCAATCGGGTACCGCTGATCTTCCTGGCCTTCCCGCTGCTGATCTGGGCAGCCTTCCGCTTCCAGCTTGCCGCCGCCGCACCATGCGCGCTGGCCGTGTCCACCAGCGCGATCCTCGCCGCCACCCGCGGCTCAGGTCCGTTCACCGGCCACACCCTGCTGACCAACATGATCGTGCTGCAGGCGTTCAACGGCGCCGCTGCGATGACCGCGCTGCTGCTCGCCGCAGCCATCAGCGAACGTAACGAAACCCAACGGAAAATCGAGGAAACCTGCAGGCGGCTCGCAGAGATGACGGCACGGATCGTACCGGATCTCGGCGATCCGTCAGCACTTCCCGAAGGCTGGGGAGAGAAGCCGGAAGACCGCTGACCGCTCGGCCGTGCTGGACCGACCGCCCCCTCGCATACGGCCGATGGCGGCGATCCACGGTGCGTCACGTCGACGGGCCCTTGGCGACCCTATCCGGCGGGCCTGGTCCCGCAGCTGCTTCTGGTGCTCGCGAAGCTCCTGGTAGCCCGGGTCGGCTCGGACGGCGGCAGGACTGACTTCAGTGCCCTGCCCCCGCGGTGGACCCTCAGTGCCGGGTCGGCTCGGTCGAACCGCAACGCGAGCCGGCAGGCGCGGACCTCCGCCTCTGTCGGGTGTTCGGTGGCGATGCGCGCCTCGCAGTCCCATTCTCACGGTGGCCAGATCTCCGGCACGGTACTCAGTTCGCCTTTGCCGCCTGCGCGCGAACGCCGCCTCCAACTCCGCAGCACACACCGGCTTCACTAACCCCCTCCATGCCCAGCCCAACATGCGGGCCGGCTCTCGCGGGCGGATCTGCGGTGGCGGATGCGAGAGTACGTGCGTGGAGTGCTGGGCCGGGTGGAGCGGAAGAACGGCCGATCCCGGCCGAGCCAGGCGTACGGCGAAGTCAGGCCGCTCCGCTGAAGGCCCCGCTCAGCCATCCCCTTCGTTCCCCTCCTGGCGGTGCTCTACCTCCACGCCGAGCGCGGCCAGTCGGCCGACGATGTACGCGCCGAGTGACTCCCGGGCGGCTTTGAGGTGGAGCAGCATGGTCTCCGCCTGTGCGGCCAGGTCCTCGGGTAACGGGCACCCGGCCTCCACGCAATCAATAATGGTGTAGGTCGCAGACGACAGGGCCGCCCCGAGGGTAGTCACGTCGATCCCGTGATCGGTTGGTGACACGGCACGGCCCATCGAGCCGCGACCTATCAGCGTTCGGGCAGAGCGAGCGTGTGCGAACCAGAGGCCGTCGTGGAGTGCTTCGTCGAAAGCCTCGTTGACTGCATCCCTGGCAGCGTGCCATGCCTCGGAGAACGCCTCAGCGTCAACAGACCGGCCGCGCCTCAACTCGCCGAAAGTATCCAGAAGGAGAAGATGCCATGCGCGCGTGGTCGAACGCATGCGCATCAAGCGTTCCGTCACAGCCAATTGTCGGGCGCGTATCTCGGCAGCCCGCTCTCGCTCCGCAGCTGCCCGCCTGTCCTCTTCGGCCATTCGGAACTCGAACTGCTGTTGACGCCGCTGGAGATCCTCCTCACGACGCTGCTGCGCACGTTCCCACTCCTCCTGCTGCAGCAGCGTCTCCTGCCGCTCTGCCGCCTGCCGACGGTGCAGGAGCAATGGTCCAAACACTGCGCCGCCTGCACCAACGACGGCCCCACCGACTGCCCCGATCAGCCCGTACAGTGCTGCTGTGTCCGCCATGGCGCACATTCTGCTCGGAGGCGCTGACCACTGTGGCACGTGCCGCAGAACCCGGCCGGGTCTACGTTTCGCGCGTGCGGGGGTGGAGGCGGAAGAGGTAGGCGGTGGCCGGGTGGGTGTAGGCGGTGCCTCTGCCTGTGGCGTGGAGTTGTTCGCGGGTGGGGTGGGGCGGGCGTTGGGGCTGCAGGTAGCGGTCGAGGTCGTCGGTGGTGAGGCGGTAGTGGCCGGAGCGGTGGTGGAGGACGGCGGCGAGCCGGTAGCGGGGGTCGAGGTGGGCGAGGCCGGCGTCGGCGTGGCTGTTGTTGGCCAGGAGCCAGCCCCCTGGGCGCAGGCAGCGGGTGGCGTGTTCGGAGACGGGACCCGCATACAGGGAGATCACCAGATCCCACTCGGCCGCGGGCAGTTCCGCGAGGGTGCGGGTGTAGTCGCCGGGGACGAACGCGATGCGGGGTTGTTCCGGGTACTGCTTGTGCCGGGTGGCGAGGGTGGTGGCGTCGGGGCCCTGGAAGGCCGCGCGGGCGCGGGCGTCGGCGTCGAGGTAGGTGACATCGGGCCAGTGGTAGGAGGGGGCGAGGTCGAGGTAGCTGCCGGGGTAAAGGACGCGGCGGGCTCCGGTGTGTGCGGCGACGGCCTGGTAGAGGGGGGTGCGGTCACCGACGTGGCCGCCGATGCGGTCGATGTAGTCGGTGAAGTCCTGCTCGGGCACGGCGGGCTCCGGTGGGGTGTCGGGGCCCTCAGGCCAGGTGGGCGAAGTGGATGGCGTCGGCTGCGGCGCTTCCAGCGGTGACGGCGGGGACGACTCCCTGCTGCCAGGTCTGGCCGGTCAGGTCGCCGGCGGCGTAGAGGCCGGGGATGCTGGTCTGGCGGCCGTCGTCCACTGTGACGTAGCCGTCGCTCAGGGCCAGGCCGTGCTCCGCGGCCAGGCGCTCGACGAGCGGGACCTGGCGCTGCGGCTGGGGCCACAGCAGGGTCTGGCGTTCCAGGAGGGTGCCGTCGGCCAGCTCCACGGCGTGCAGGTCGCCGTCGGTGTGGTGCAGGCGGGTGATCTCGCCCTGGACGAGGTCACTGCCCTGCTCGCGCAGATTCCGGCGCAGGTCGTCGGCGCCGGGCAGTGCGGGCGGGGCGATGGCGATGGTGTCGCCGGTCCAGGCGCGGAAGGCGGTGGCGGCCATGCCGAGGTAGCGGGCGTCGTCGGCGACCAGGGCCCAGGTGCGCTCGGCGTTCTCCTCGCCGATGCAGAAGGGGCAGTGGATCACCGTGCGGCCCCAGCATGCGGCGAAGCCGTCCACGCCGTCGGGGTGCTGGTCGATGACGCCGGTGGCCAGGATGACGTTCCGGGCCCAGGCGGTGGTCCCGTCGTCCGTGCGAACGGTGAGGCCGTCGCCGGGCAGCGGGGTGATCTCGCTGACCGTGGCGTCGAGCCGCCGGGCCAGGCCGTAGCGGTCCAGCTCCTCCCAGGCGCGGGAGCGCAGTTCGTCGGGGGTGGCGCCCTCCAGGCCGATCAGGCCGTGCACACCGCGGGAAGCGGCGTTGCGGGGCGGGGCGGGGGACTCGATCACCAGGGAGCGGCATCGGTAGCGGGTCAGGGCCTGCGCGGCCGTCAGGCCGGCGGGCCCGCCACCGATGATCACGGTGTCGTACTGGGCGGTGGTGTCCATGAGATGCCTCCGAAGGGACTTGACGAAATCGAATGACCATCGGTCATACTACTGACCAATGGTCATTCGATCGATCTCATTCCCACTGGAGGAAATGTGACCCACACCACCGGCCACGCTTGCCACGCGCACGACAGCTCCCACACCCACGGGCCCGGGGCCGCCTCGTACCCGGACTTCGCGTGGGACGACTTCTATACCGGCGACGGCAGCGACACCGCCGACCCCGACCTGGCGCTCCTCGCCCCCGCCGACGACCTCCCCCCAGGCAGGGCCCTCGACCTGGGCTGCGGCGCCGGCGGCAACGCCCTCGCGCTCGCCGAACGCGGCTGGCGCGTCACCGGCGTGGACCTCGCGTCCCGCGCCATCGCCTCCACCCGCGCCAGCGCCTGCGCCCGCGACCTGGACGGCCGGGTGGATCTCGCCGTCGCCGACAGCCCCACCTGACAGCCCGAGACCACCTAAGACTTCGCCCTCAGCTCCTACGCGCTTCCGCCCCGCGGACCCGCTCGTACCGCGACCCTCGCGGTCCTGGCCAGCGCACTCGCCCCCGGCGGGATCCTGGCCCTGGGTGAATGGGACGAGGAAGCCTGCGACTGGGGTGCACCCGGTGACCTCGCCACTCTCGCCGAGCTGACCGAAGCCTTCACCGCACTCGGCCTGGACATCGTGCGCGCCGAACGGAAAGTCGTACCGCGCATCCAGCACCCCAGCGAGGACCACGCGGTCATCGTCATCGCACGCAAGCCGCATGACACCCTGGAGTCCGCCGACTGACCGACCACCGGTCAGTCAGTCACCCGACAACGAAGGAGGGACCGTGCCCGCGGACCAGTCCGCCCCTGCCCAGCCCACCGGCCGCTTCCAGCCCCCGGACGTCCGCCGCCGCCAGATCCTCGACGCCACGGCCGCCCTCCTCCTGGCCGACGGCTACGAGGCCCTGACCGTCAGCAAGGTCGCCGCCCGCGCCGGGGTCGCCAAGGGCACGGTCTACCTCTACTTCGACTCCAAACACGAACTCCTGGCCGCCCTCCAGGCCGAAATGTGGGACCGCATGCTCCAGCAGCCCGCCGCCCTCCTGGAACAGCCCGGCCTGACCTGGACCGAACGTCTCGACGGACTCGTCGCCGCCTGGATCGCTGCCGAACAGGATCACCACGAGCTCTACCACCAGCTCTTCCACGAACCCGGCGGCGCCACCGGCGAGGAACCCGCCACCGTCGCCCGCGACCTGCTCGTCACCCTCCTCACGGAAGGCCACACGGCGGGCGAGTTCGACGTACCCGACCCCCAACTCACCGCGGACTTCCTCACCCACGCCTACACCGGCCCCTGCCACCACACCCAGACCGGCACCGACATCACCGGAGCCGTCCAGGCCCTCTTCCGCCGCGTCGTTGCCGCCCGTCCGCCGAGCCAGCCTCACTGAAGCCGGATTCACTGCGGCAGAGCCCTACCGGCAGCGGGGTCTTCTGTGTCGCAGGTACCGTCATCAGCCGGTCCACTGCGACGCCGGCCTCCTCCGCCCTGACAAGCCGCGCACTGGAGGGGTGCGGCGACTACGCACACAAGGTGATGGACACAGTCCCTGATCTTGTGGCGCCTCACGTGTGGGTGAACGAAACCGAGTCGGCGAACCGCAGGCCCGGCTTCGGGAGGCCGAACCCCACCTCGAACACCTCGCGATCACACGGAAGACCGTCACCGGTCTCGCCGGCCGGCTTTCCGGCCGCCCTGCCGGAGTATCGCTGGTCGAGATCGACATCCCCAGCAGGGTCGACATCGGCCGGTTCACCAGGAAGCAGTAGTCGCCGGGGGGTCTGCGGCTGTGCCTCAACCTCACGGGAAGCGGGCAACACCTAACGAGCTGTTGCTCTCTTCAGGCCCTGGGCTGCTGTTGGGTGGCGCAGTGGATGCCGCCGCCGCCTTCGGCGACGGTGTGGATCTCCAGCTGGACGACCTCGCGGTCGGGGTAGAGGTCGCCGATGACGGCGGCGGCCTGCTGGTCGGCTTTGCGGTCGCCGAAGCGGGGGATGAGGACGGCGTCGTTGGCGATGTAGTAGTTGGCGTAGGAGCCGAGGAAGTCCTCCCCGCGGCGGCCGAGCCGGGTGGGGTCGGGTTCGGGGAGGTCAATGATCTCGAACCTTCTTCCACGAGCGTCGGTCGTGTTCTCCAGGACGCCGCGTGACTGGTCGTCAGTCAACCAATTGTGTCCCGGAAACGGCAACGGTCTTTGCCGGAAGCGGGCGACCGTCCCGATCCTCTCGGTGGAGGTGGTCCAAATGGACGCGACAAAGCATGCAGTGAGCGGATCGGCGGCACCGGCGCCGTGGGGCACCGTCATCGCCGGGGGCCGGGCGGACGGGCCGGTGGTCGTAGCCGCTGCCGCCGCAGGCGGCCGAGGTGACATCGGGGGTGTGCGCCGATGACCGCCACCCCCACCAGAACCTCCCGGAACAGTGCCGCCGGCAGGTTGCCTGTCGGCGTGTACCTGCTCGGGTTCAGCTTGTTCGCTATGGGGACTGCGGAGTTCCTGCTGGCGGGCGTACTGCCGAGGGTGGCAGCTGACTTCGACGTCACGCTCTCCTCGGCCGGATTTCTGATCACTGCCTTCGCGCTGGGGGTCGTACTCGGAGGGCCACCATGTGCCGTGCTCAGCCTGCACTGGCCCCGGCGCACCGCGCTGGTGGTGACCCAGGGTGCCTTCGCCGCCGGCATCGTGGTCGGACTGCTGGGCAACTACCAGGTCCTGCTGGTGACCAGGGTGATCTCGGGCGTGGCCTACGCGGGCTTCTTCGCTGTCGCATCGGTGACCGCGATCGGCCTGGTGACACCGGACCGGAACGCGCGCGCTTCCGGCGTCGTGGTCGCTGGGCTCAGTGTGGCCATGGTCGCGGGCGGCCCGGCAGGAACGCTGCTCAGTCACTTCACCCAATGGCGCGTCGGCTTCTGGGCCGTGGTGGCGCTGACGGTCGCCGGGATCGTTGGTTGCCTCCTCGGACTCCCCGCGGCCGATGCGGATGGCGACCGGCCCACCGCCCCGAGCGTGTCGCGCGAACTGGCTACGATGCGGAACCCGAAGCTCTGGGCAATCTACGCGATCACGATTCTGACCACTGCGGCGTACATGATCACTTACAACTATCTGGCAGCCATGCTGGCAGACATCACCGCCGTCCCCGAGATCCGTATCCCGGCGATCCTCGCCCTCTTCGGGGTCGGTGCGTTCATCGGTCTGTCCATCGGCGGCCGGGTCTCCGACAAGCACCCGCACGTCGCCCTCCTCACCGGCGCATCGGCGATCGTGGTCCTCTCCGCCGGAATGGTGGTCGCCATCCATCAGGTCTGGGCAGTGGTGCCCATGGTGTTCCTGATCGGTGTCGCCGCTTTCGTGCTGAACCCGGCCCTCTACGGACGTGTCTTCGCCCTCGCAGCCGACGCGCCGAGCCTCGCCGGCTCCACCAACGTGTCAGCGTTCCAACTGGGCATCAGCATCACCCCCGTCCTGGCAGCCGCCGCACTCACACAGGGGGCCGCGCTCACCTCGGTCTGCTTGATCGGGGCCGGCCTGGCCGCCGCCGCGGTGCCCCTCATCCTCCTCGACCGGGCATGGCAGGCCCGGTCGAGGAGGAGCGCGCCGGCTGCCACGGCTCCAGCCGCCGCCGGTGTGGCGGGCGGAAAGATCGCAGCGGTAGCCCGGCCGGATCCGGGCGGACGGTCGGCAGTGAACTGAGCCCGAAGCCGAGCCCGGCAGCCGGGTATCGTCGACCGGGCCGCCAAGGTGCTTGCCGAGCTTCCGCAGCGCCTTGCGTGTCTCCTCGGACGGTGCGCGCGTGTAGACCTGCATCGTGATGGCGATCTTGCCGTGCCGCAGGATCTGCATGTCGATGCGCGGGCGCACGTCGAGAGCGGCGAGGCGACCTGTGCCACTCGATGCTCAGCGGTCGCTTGCGCGCAGTCGTAGAAGGGGCGGGCGCGTCCAGGGCACACCGTTCCAGGCGGCGCTGCCCGCCGACTGTCGTGCCCGTTCTTGTGCTCAGGCGCCACGGTGGGCCTTGTCCCTCTGGACCGGCTGGGTACCGCCGCACCATGCTTCCCTGACACCAGGGGCCCGTCGCGGACGGCTGCCCGACCCTGCCGGGCTGTCGAGTTCGTGACCGCTCGCTCTGTCCTCGCGCGGCGCTCAGCGCGGGATGCCCAGGTCCGATCGCAAGAGCCGCCGGGTGGTCTCGGTGTTCAGGCCCTTGGCCGAACCAGGGAGCAGCCAAAAGTGCCTGGGGTCCTGCTTGGCGGTGGCCAGGACGTCGAGAGCCCCGTCGCCGTCCACATCGAGTAGCGGGGGCCGCGGACGAAAGCGTGGGCGCGCATGTGGCTTGTTCTCACCCGGGACACCGGCAGATTCCAGGTCGACGGACTGCAGCCGGGAGTCGCGGTCGGCGTGCGCCACATCGGGGAGCAGCACCACCGCGCCGTGGGCCTTGTTGGCGCCGCTCAGGCCCAGCACGAGGTCGGGTCTTCCGTCGCCGGTCACGTCTCCTACCGCCTCGCCGACCACATCGCCGCCGTTGAAGCCCTTGGGCGCATCGAGCCCGGGCACATCGCGGAAGGTGACACTCATGGAGGCACCCGTGCCGGGGCCCTCGCCGGAACTGCCGGTGATGCTCACCGTCAGTTCCTGCCGGGAGGAGTCGAAGCCGACATGGCATGTCTCATCCGTGCCGTCGTCCTCCACATCGCAGGCGAAGCCTTTCAGCGCGCGGTGGTCGGGATACTCGCGCAAGAGGTCCGCGCCTTTCCCGGTACCACGGAAGTGCAGCACGTCGTCGATCCGGGTCTCGTCGTCGCCCTCGTCCTCCGGGTCCGTCCAGCGGAACCACACCGTGAAGTCGCTGCGGCCGTCGCCGTTCCAGTCACCGGCGGTCGCCTTGTACGGCTCGCTGTTGTCGGCGTATTCGGCGTCGAGGGTCTGTGTGCGGGTGGGCTCACCGGCCCGGCTGAACGGGCCATAGTGAATGACCCCCACCGGCCCCGTCCCCGTGCCGAGCCAGAGGACGTCACCGCTACCGTCCCCGTCGAAGTCCCCTGCCGCACCCGGCCCCCAGCCCACGGAAGGCGGCGCGGGGTCGGCGGCGTATCCCGTGGCCAGCAGTCGAGGGCCGGTGACGCCACGCGCCCCGCCCCACAGCGCGTACTGACGTCCGTCGGCGAGCGTGGCCAGCAGATCGACGAATCCGTCCTGGTCGAGATCGGACCGGTGCAGCCGCTTGGCAGGCGACGGGCCGACTTCCACCTCCTCGGGCATGCGCACCGTGGCGCGGGTACGCGGGTCGGGCCCCGCGGCGGAGCCGTACACCACAGCGATGTGGGTGCCAGTCGCCACGGCCAGATCATCGCGGCCGTCGCCGTTGAAGTCACCGGTCCGGGGCCGGTCCGCGGAGGACCCGGCGGGGGGCCGGTCGGGTCCGCGCCGCAGGTCGCCTGGGGTCCCGGCCGGTTTCGGGGGCATCGACGGCGACGCAGCCGCCGACGGCCCCCCGCCGTCGGTGGGTTCCCCGCTGTCGGCGGTGCACGCACCGAGCAGCAGCGAGGCGATCACTGCACCCGCCGCGGCCATGGTCCTCCTGCTCACTGTCATCCCCCACTTGACGCCGACCGAGCGACGACCGTACACGGCGGTCCCCGATCAGAGGAACCGACGCATACGGCCGTGCACACAAGGCGCACCACCATGGCCGGGAGTGGGGGCTGTCTCGGTTGTTCGAGTTCCTGAGGTCGCACTGCCCCTTCCGGGCCCCCATGGCAGGCCGGATGTGCGCCGGAAGACGGCCCGCCCCCGGCCGATCCGCGCTTCACCCTCGCCGCCACGTCACCACCGACCCGCCGCCCCGGTGGATGATCCGCGGCAGGCGCTGCCCCTCGTTGTCACCGGTCTCACGGACGCGTACTCGCTCAGCCACCAGCACAGCTTTGCTGCCGCTCGCCCCGGCGAGTGTCATTCCGTCGGCGTGCCGATCCGAAGCCGGTTGCCGTCAGGGTCGCGCAGCTCAAGCTCACGGGCCCACGGAGCGTCCCTCACCTGCATTCCGAACTCGGAGGCGACGGCCTCCACATCGCGCATGCGGAGGTAGATCAACGTGTCAGGGGAGGCGTCGCCCTTGTGCTCCGACAAGAACAGCCGCACCCCGCCCCGGGCGATCTCGACGAACGCGGGAAGGCCCGGTTCGAAGCGGTGTTCCCACTGCTGGGCGAAGCCCAGCCGCTCGTACCACGCGACCGCCGCCGTAGCGTCCTCCACGCGAAGAATGGGGATGACTTCCTCGTCCATTGAGCCATCGTCGCAGACCGCCAGGGCGAACGTTCCCTGATGCTCGGCACCAGCCCACCACCCCCGCTGCATCCGCGCGCTCGCGCCGGTTCGCCGTCGCCCCGGCCCGCCGTCAGTCCGGGTGTGTGCTCCACCGGCAGGCCGTCGCCGCACCAGCGGACACTCAGACTCCTCAGCAGTGCCGCGTCAGCCGCTTGTGCACGGCCTTCCGCATAACTGCGGTCCCCGCCGGCGAACCCGTGTAACCGCCCCGAGCGAGGACCGAGATGTGGCTGATACATGGCCTCGGGGTGGGTGAGACAGGAGCGGCTTAGCGTGCGGGCAAGGGTGCTTTTCAGCGTCCGGACCGGGTCCGACCAGTTCCGGACTCGAAACGATCCGTGAAACAACGCTCTGCACAAGGAGAAGTCATGTCCACGCAGGCCAACTCTCACGCCGGGCGCTCTCGGCGCACCGGGCGGCGCATCGCCCTTGCCGTCGCGGCGACCGGTGTGGCAGGCGCCGCCCTCGCCCTCCCGGCCGGCACAGCGGTCGCCATGCCCACGGACTACGTCAAGGAGGTGAAGGTGGGCAACGGCGACACCCTCGTACTGGACGGCAACACCACAACGGTCGGCGTCGAGGATCCCGAGCACGGCGTCGCGGGCGTGATGTACCGCGAAAAGCCCGGCCCGGTGCAGAGCCAGATGGACCCGAACGGGACATACACGCTCACCTTCCCGAAGCCCGCGGCGCAGGCCGATGCCACACCCAAGATCATCTATAAGCACGACGGCAAGAAGGTGAAGACCATCAACTTCCCCCAGGCTCCGGATCACCGCGGCTGACCGCCCGGCCCTGGCAGCGGCTCCCGGACCACCCTCGGCCGGGGGCCGCCTCGCATGCGGCGGACAAGTGCGCGGCGTGCCCACCGACAAGCCCCGGTGGACGGGTGGGCGGCAGTGTGCCGGTCCCTCCGTCGTTGCGGTGCGGCGCGCCGGGCGGCTGGTGGCGCTCACCCCGACCGAGTTGCGGCTGCTGACCGAGTTCGCCGCCAATCCGGGCATCGTGCTGGAGCGGCAGACGCTGATGCGCAAGGTGTGGGACTACGAGTGGGACGGTGACCGGCGCGTCGTCGACATCCATGTGCAGCGTCTGCGCGCCAAGATCGGCGCGGACCGCATCGAGACCGTTCGCGGCTTCGGCTACAAGCTGCGGCGCTGACCGTGCGGGTGTCGTGGCGCTCCCTACGATGGCGGATCGCCCTGCTCGTGGCGGTCGCGGTCTGCGCCGTGACGGTCACTGTCGGTGTGGTCGTCCACCAGATCACCTACTCCCGCGAGGTGTCCGACGCACGCGCCGCAGCGCAGAGGCAGCTGGCGGACGCGGCCCGCACGTATGCCCGCAACGGCACCCTCGTCCGCGGCGCCTGTCTCGACTCGCCCCGCGTGCCCGCCGAGCTGCGGGAACTGACTCGCCGCGGCCGACAGGGAACCGACTTCGGCAGCGGGCCGGACGGTCCCGGCATGTGGGCCGCCCGGCCCGTGGGCGACCGGATGCTCTGCGTCCATCTCGGATTGCGCGAGGAGATCCGCAGCCTGCGGGAACTCGACATCACCATGGCCGTGGCCGGGCTGCTGGGGGTGGCCCTGGTCGTACCGCTGGGGGCCGTGAGCGCGGAGCGGCTGGCCCGGCGGCTCCGTTCGGCCGCGGACACCGCCCTGACCATCGCGGACGGTGACCTGGACGCCCGGATCAACGCCGCCCCGCGCCCGGGCGACGAGATCGCGGATATCTCCGCCGCTGTCGACTCCATGGCGGCGGCGCTCCAGCAGCGGCTGCACAGCGAGCAGCGCTTCACCGCGGATGTCGCGCACGAACTGCGCACCCCTCTGACGGGCCTGGTCACCTCCGCCGAACTACTGCCGCCGGGAAAGCCCACCGGCTTCGTCCAAGACCGGGTCCGAGCGCTGCATGTCCTCGTCGAAGACCTGCTGGAGGTCGCGCGGCTGGACGCCGGCGCCGAACAGGCCGATCTCGCCCCTTGTCCGCTGGGGGAGCTGATCCCCGCGTGTGTGGCACACACGGAGCACCGCGCAACGGTGTGCGTGACCCGGGACGCGACCGTCCGCACCGACCCGCGAAGGGTTGAGCGCATCCTCACCAACCTGGTGAGCAACGCGTACCGGCACGGGCGGCCCCCGGTGACCGTGACCGTGGACCAGGTCCGGGTGACCGTACGCGACCACGGTCCGGGCTTCCCCAAGTCACTGCTGGCCGAGGGACCACAGCGGTTCCGGACGGGTGCCCCCGAGCGGGGCCGGGGCCAGGGCCTGGGACTGACCATCGCAAAGGCACAGGCCCAGCTGATCGGCGCGGACCTGGTGTTGGACAACGCACCCGGCGGCGGTGCGCAGGCAACGCTCGTCCTGCCGGCACAGGACTGATACAGCGCCGCAACACAAGCGCGCGCTCAGCGATGCGGCAGCGCAGCCTGACGGAGAAATCGGCTCCCGATCATGGCGGAGTCCTCGCGAGTCACTCGCACCTCCGAACCGTCAAAGGGCCTCACCATGGGTACTGCCCGCGTGCGGAACAGCCGTTGCCCGACGGAGCGCCGGTACGGCATCCGCTTCGTGGCCTGGTCGGCCGTCACCGTCGTCCTGGCCGTCGGAGCCGTCGGCTGGCTGTTCTGTTCGCCGCTCTCAGGTACGCACGCATCCACCGATATCGACGCCGTCCTCGGCTCGGACCGGCCGCGCCGCACCGTGCCCGGGGCGCTCAACGTCCTCCTGCTCGGCTCGGACGCCCGGGGCGCGGGCGGGGCGGACGCTCGGATGTCGCGATGCTCGTGCACCTGGCCCGAGGGCGCGAGAGGGCCGTGGTCATCAGCATTCCGCGGGACACACTGATCGACCGGCCCTCCTGCCCACTGCGGGCCGGAGGCACAGCTCCGGCCCGCAGCGCAGCGATGTTCAACACGGCCTACGCGGTGGGCGGTCTGCCCTGCGCCGTGCGCACGGTCGAACGGCTCGGGAAGGTCCGCGTCGATCACGCCATCGACATCGACTTCGCAGGCTTCGAGGAGCTGGTTGACGCACTCGGAGGTGTCGAGTTCACCACCGACGAACGCCTCGAGAGCTCCGCCAGCGGCCTGAGCCTGGACGCGACTGGCACAGGACCGCCACCGACCGGGACGGCATGCTGGCGCCCGACGGCGTTCACCCCGCGCCGGCCGGCGGCCGGGCGTACGCGACCACGATCGCGGCGGCTCTGGCCACGCTCCGGGACCAGAACAGGACTTCTTAGCTTGCCCGCTCAGCAGGAGAGGGCACGTACTTCAACGCGGGGAGCGCGCGAACCATGCGTACAGATCACGGTGGCCCACCAGGCCACCTCACCAATGACCATGACATGACGGTCACGTTGCCAACCGCCCTCACCGGTGCGCCGCCCGACGACGGCCCGGGAGGGCAGCCGGTGTTCGTGGACAGCAGTGGCGGGCGCGGCCGTGTGCTGCGCACACTCGGCTGGATGCTGGTCGTGGCCGGCCTCGGCTACGCCGTGGTGCTCGGTGTCAGCCTGGCGGGCCGGGATGCGGACGCGCCCGGCCTGCTCACGCCCGGACGCGGAAAGACGTTGTCCGAACAGCCCGATTCCTCCAAGGACCCCGACCAGCCCGGAGGCGCAGCACAAACTGGAGGAACGGCCCGCTGATGCCGCGCACACCACACGCCCAGCACGCACGACCCCGCCCGCGACAGGGCGGCCGGGCGAACCGGGGCACCCGCCGTACGCGTCGTACGCGTCTTCCGCTGCGCTATCTACTGCCGACGCAACTGCTCATCGCCATTGTGGCGATGCTGCTGCTGCGCGGCTATGCGCACAGCGAATTCCTCGCCGACCATCGCGTCCGGCCCCCCGCTCCGGTCGACAAGGTGCCCGGGAGGATCCTGACGGGCGGCCCCGTCCTCGACTTGCGCGGCGGGCAGCCGATCAGTCACCGGATGCCCGACAAGACGCTGGTGCTGACCTTCGACGACGGGCCCGACCCGGAGTGGACGCCCAAGGTCCTCGACAAGCTGAAGGAGCACAGGGCGCACGGCGTCTTCTTCGTCACGGGCACCATGGCCTCGCGCTATCCGGACCTGGTCAAGCGGATGGTGGACGAGGGGCACGAGGTCGGCCTGCACACCTTCAACCACCCGGATCTCTCCTACCAGTCGAAGAGGCGCATCGACTGGGAGCTGGCGCAGAACCAGCTCGCGCTGCAGGGCGCAGCCGGGATCCGTACGTCGCTGTTCCGGCCGCCCTACTCTTCCAGCGCCGGAGCACTCGACAACAGGACGTGGCCCATCACCCGGTACATCGGCAAGCGCGGCTACATCACCGCCTTCTTCGACACCGACAGCCAGGACTGGAAGCGGCCCGGCGTCGAGGAGATCATCCGGCGCGCGACGCCGAAGGGCGACAACGGCGCCGTGGTCCTCATGCATGACTCGGGCGGCGACCGATCGCAGACCGTGCGGGCGTTGGACCGGTTCCTGCCGGACATGGCGGAGAAGGGCTATAAGTTCACCAACCTGACCGAGGCCCTGAAGGTGCCCGGCGCGCACGCGCCCGTCAGCGGCTTCGAACGCTGGAAGGGCGAGGCGTGGATTCTCGCGGTGGGCGGGTCGGAGAGGGCGATGGGCGTTCTCTCCCTCGCGCTCGTGGTCGTGGGCTCGCTGGTCGTCGCGCGCTTCGGACTGATGCTGCTGCTGTCCGCGTCGCACGCGCGCAAGGTCCGCAAGCGGAGCTTCGCCTGGGGCCGCTGTCCGGTCACGGAGCCGGTCAGCGTGCTGGTGCCCGCTTACAACGAGCGCGAGTGCATCGAGAACACCCTCCGGTCCCTGGTCGCGAGCGACCACCCTGTCGAGGTCATCGTCGTGGACGACGGTTCGAGCGATGGCACCGCCGACATCGTGGAGGCGCTGCGGCTGCCGGGCGTGCGGGTGGTGCGTCAAGCGAACGCGGGCAAGGCCGCCGCGCTCAACAAGGGAGTGCGGCACGCGTCGTACGAATTGATCGTGATGATGGACGGCGACACCGTCTTCGAGCCCTCGACGGTCCGGGAGCTGGTGCGGCCCTTCGCTGACCCGCGCGTCGGGGCCGTCGCCGGGAACGCCAAGGTGGGCAACCGCGACTCGCTGATCGGCGCGTGGCAGCACATCGAGTATGTGATGGGCTTCAATCTCGACCGCCGGATGTACGACGTACTCGGCTGTATGCCGACCATTCCTGGGGCCGTCGGTGCCTTCCGGCGCACCGCGCTGTGGCAGGCCGGCGGTATGAGCGACGAGACGCTCGCCGAGGACACCGACGTCACAATGGCGCTGCACAGGGCCGGCTGGAAGGTCGTCTACGCGGAGAACGCGCGCGCGTGGACCGAGACGCCGCAGAGCCTTCAGCAGCTCTGGTCGCAGCGCTATCGCTGGTCGTACGGGACGATGCAGGCCATCTGGAAGCACCGGAGTGCGCTCATCGAACGTGGCCCCTCCGGCCGCTTCGGACGCGTCGGGCTGCCGCTCGTCTCGCTGTTCATGGTCCTCGCGCCGCTGCTGGCCCCGCTGATCGACATCTTCCTGCTGTATGGGCTGGTGTTCGGGCCGACGGGGAAGACGCTGCTCGCGTGGGGCGGGATGCTGGCGGTGCAGGCCATGTGTGCGGCGTATGCGTTCCGACTGGACCGGGAGAGGATGACCCCGCTGATCTCGCTGCCGCTACAGCAGGTGCTCTACCGGCAGTTGATGTACGTGGTGCTGCTCCAGTCCTGGATCACGGCGCTGACGGGCGGACGGCTGCGCTGGCAGAAGCTGCGCAGAACGGGCGCGCTCGGCGCAGCACCGACCGCCACCGCGACGCCGGCCCCCGGTGCGGCGCGAGCCCCTGACGCTCCCGGCAATCGGGCCGGCGCGTGTTGAGCCAACACGCCCTGCGGGGCGGCCCCCGTACCGGGTGGTGCGCTCAGCACTCGTCGACGTACACCGCGAGCCCGCCGCGCGCGGTCTCCCTGTACCTGCCCTCCACGTCGGCGACGCCGGTGTCGCGCACGGTCTTGACGGCTTTGCCCAGGGAGACGTGGCGGCGGGTCAGGTTGCGGGGTTCCGACCTTGTCGGGGTGTGCGCTGGAGGGCGACGATGGCCGCGTCGTCGCCCAGACTGCCACCGCTGTGCGCGAGCAGGTCGTGCTTCAGCCGCCGCACCAGCGTCTCGGCGTCGTCCCCCGCCCATGCGGTAAGCCGCTCGACCAGCGGATAGAAAACCCCTGCTGCGTCCCGCGCCTCGACGACACCGTCCGTATACAGCAGAAGCAGGTCGTTGTCCCCGAGGGGGAAGGTGTCGGTCCGGTAGTCAGAGGGGGCGAGATCGCCCAGTCCCAGCGGGGTCTCCGGCTGGTCGGTACGGAGCGGCGTGACGTCTCGGCCCCGCACCAGCAGCGGCGGTGGGTGACCGCAGTTGACCAGCCGGACCACAGCCCGGTCGTCGGGGATCTCGACGACAGCGGCGGTGATGAAGTCCTCCTCGCTGGCGCGGTCGGCCTCGGCGAGTTCGGCCAGGTCCCGACTGACGCTCCGCTCCAGGTACCGGGTGAGCGGAGACAGCTCGGCGTGCTGGTGTGCCGCTTCCCGGAAGGCGCCCAGCAGCAGGGCCGCATCACTGACCGAGCTGAGTCCCTTCCCCCGCACATCACCGATGATCACCCGGGTTTGCCCACCAGTGCGTGCGGCCGCGAACAGATCACCGCCGACCTGCGCCTCCGCGTCGGCCGCCAGGTAGACCGAGGCAACGCGCAACGGCCCCAAACTTGGGGGCAGCGGTCGAAGCAGTACGCGCTGGACGGCCTCGGAGACCGAACGTACCTGGGTCATCTCCCGCTGCTGCCGCTCACGCAGGGTGACGAACACCGCGATGACCGCCGTGACAACGACCAGCGCCAGAAGCTGCATCTGATGGTTGACGGTCAGCCATCCGCGCCGAGTCACTCCGATCGCGAGCTGCGCTGCTGTGGCGACGGCTCCGACCAGCACCACGAGTCGAGGCCCGCCGATGGCGGCGGTGACCGCCGGCGCCGCGACCAGCAAAGGGCCGAGGTGGACGTGGGGCGGCGCCAGGATGTCCACCACTGTGACGACGGCGATCAGCCCGAGCGGCAGCGCCAGTAGCACCCAGCGTGGCTGCCACGGCCGGCCCTCAGCCCAATCACGTTCTCCTGGACGCACCACCATCCCTGTATAACCCGGACCCGATCCCAGTTTCCTGCCCCCACACCGGCAGCTCAGCACCCGCTGGGTGGGCAAGGCAGACGGAGTCTTCCGGTTCATGCCAGGCCGGTGTGCGCCCGGGGCGGCTCACCAGCGACTCGGGCTTCGTGCCCGGCCACCGGCCCACGACATCGGACTCACTCGTCTAGGCCAGCAGCAGGGCCATGTCCCAGTCGGTCGTGGTGCGGCCGTCCGCGTAGGCGTCGAGGGCGAGGGCCGTGCCCGCGGCGCCTTCCAGGAACGCGGGGACGTCGGTGCCCTGCGGAGCGCTCGTGAGGCCGGCCCGGAACCCGAATCGGTACTCGGGACGGAACCGGGCGAGAGTGCGGGCCGCCATGCCGTCGACGAGGTCGGTCAGACGCTTGTCGCCGATGGACTCGTTCAGCACGGCGAGCAAGTGCATCATCCCGCTCCACCCGTGGCACACGTTGGGGTCGTCGATGCCCCAGTCCTCCGGATCGGTTGCGAGGAACGGCAGCAGGGAGCGGTGGGCCAGTCCGAGCCACTCGGCGCGGTCGAGTGCGAGCCCCGCGAGCTGTACCGCGCGGGAGACCCCCGGGGCGCCGTAACACCAGGACGGCCGGTGGCGCGGCGGCGGGATGTCCGGACCGGCCACCCAGCGTTCGAGGGTCAGATGCGGAAGCCAGAACAGTCCGCCCTCGCTCTCGTACGCCCACTGCTGGAGGAGGGCCACGAGTCGCTCGATGGCCTCGCACTGCCCGTCGACGACCGCACCCTGCTGCCAGGCCAGCGAGAGCAGGGCGAGCGGCCCGGCCACGCCGTGCGAGAGCCCGAGGTTCAAGTGCCCGTCGGGCATCTCGACCTCCTGCCCCAGCTTGGGCGCCGCCCATGTCCACCAGCGGGGTACCTGATGGCCCCGGTGGGTGATCTCGCCGTGCGCCATGTGTGTCAGGTAGGTGAGGACGAGCCTCAGCTCCTCCTCGCACTGCTCCCGGCGCGCCAGCAGGTAGCGGCCGATGCCGCTCCATCCGCGGACCACCTCGAACTCGCCGTTGGTCGTCGCCGGGGTGTCACGGACTTCGGGGAGCGCACGGTGGACCAGGCGGCGCTGATGTTCGTCGAGCCGACCGAGAGCGGAGCGGTAGCCGCCCGTGGCACGGTGGGCGACGAGAACGGCGAAGGCGACGGCGCCCGGACCGGTGTAGATGCCTCCCGGGGCGTGGGCGGAGGCGGCCGTGGCCCGCATCGCCCGGACGAGGTAGGCGTGCGCTCGCGCGGCGTCATCGGGGCCGGGGGTGCCGCGTCCGGTGAACGCGAGGGACACTCCGGGGTAGCCGCTGGAGAGAGCCAGGTCCTGCCAGAGGGGCTCGCGCAGGGTGATGTGCGAGGCGTCGCCGGGGATGCGGGTGTCGGCAGCGGTGGCGTCCGGGTCGGCGAGCCGGTCGAAGACCTGCGCGGCGACGTCCCGGGCCTCGTCCGCGTGGCACGGGGCTGTCATCCGGTCACCTTCCCCTCCCGGGCGTGGGCCAGGCGGCCCTGGTGGTCACGGGCGACACCGCGCAGCACGGCGTAGCCGGTGTCCTCGCCGGTTCGATCGATGCCGAGCAGGCGGTTGTGCTGCATGTGCAGGAGCGCCATGACGGCTTCGGCGTGCTGTTCGGTACCGGGCCCCCGCCCCCCGTCGGACAGCAGCAGCGCGCCGTACTTTCCGGTCTCCGGCGTGGTGCTCCACAGGGCCGCGAGGGGGGCGCCCAGTACGGGGGCCGCGCTCTGGGCAGTACGTCCGGGGACGATCAGCGAGGTGGCCTGCTCCTGGTACTTCCGGTAGGCGGCGTGGGCGGGCCCCTTGGGCAGAGCGCGGCTGATCCAGGCCGACCAGTCCCAGTCTCCGAGCGACTCCAGCAGCAGCGCGTGGTTGACGGCCGCGAGCACGGGCGCCGGCAGGGCCGGCGCGCCCCGCGCCCGCATTCCGAGCTGGGCCAGTGCCGACTGGCTGTCCACACAGAACATGCGCTCCGCGTGGGCGAGGGCATCGGGCCCGCCGTAGCGGTCGGTTTCGGGCCGGTAGGTGTCGAGGACCGTGCCCTTGATCAACCCTGTCTCCTGCCAGTGCCGGCTCACCGCGGCGAGCCGGGGCAGTGTCGTGGTCCGCAGGGTTTCGGCCTCGCCGTGCAGACGGAGACGGATATGGGGCTCAGGATCGCGGTACCGGATGTAGTGCCAGCTGTGCAGGTGGTCTCCGACCTCGCGCACGAGCGTGGGAAGGCCGGTGTGCAGCAACTCGTCGTGCGTGTCCTCAGCTGCGTAGAACTTGGCGTAGAGCCACTCCTCACCCGGCAGATGCTGAACGGTGTGGTCCGTGGGCCGGTACGCGGTCACCGGGCGGCGCGGTCGGCGGGCGGCCTCCTGGTGCTCACCCGGCGTGGCGGACCGGGCCAGCGGAATGACGACTTCGGCGCTGTGCCCGCCGGACCAGCCCAGTTCGCGTCCGCCGTCTGTGAGGTCCTCCATGATCGCCAGCGAGCCGCCGCCGCGGACTTCCTGGCGGAACACCTCCCGGCGCCAGGGGTCCGTGAGGTTCACCCGGTACATACGGTCCCATCTGGCGAGGTTCACCTCGTCAGGTACGCGGTAGCGCTCCCGCCAGGCCGCGACCGCTTCCTCCCACCCGGACGAGTCCTCCGCCGCCGCGCGCAGGTGCCGGTCGGGCAGCCAGCGCCGGGGGAAGATCGTGACGCGGCCGTAGGTGATACGGGGGAGGAAGGGCAGTCCCTCCAGCCCGCACCAGTTCCAGCCCGTCCACGTTCTGGCCCTGCCGGTGGCGAGTTCCACCAGCAGCCGGGCGACCGGCGGCGCCTCCCGGTCGAGAGCCAGCATGTGCGGCACGACGGGCAGGACCTTGCGCCCGTCGTCCGGCAGTATGAGCCGTAGCCCGAAAGGCCCCGGCGTGACGAGGAGTTGCCGCCAGTCCAATGTGCCGGGCGCGTTCCGGTCCGCGTACACGCCCACCGGTATCGAGCGCGGCAGCAGGCGCGGAACCTGGGCCATGTTGAGCCCGCGCACCGTGTGCGGCCGGTACACCACCTGCGCCGGCACTGTCCCGGCATCGCCCAGACCGGCCAGAAGCGACGCCAGTTCACCTTCCATCCCGACGAGTTCGGCGAACCGTCCGACGGTCGCCCCGGCGACCCAGGAACCCGGGTACGCCGGGGACAGCAGCGTGAAGTCACCTCGGTCGATGGCCTGTTCGCTCTGGGCCAGCAGATGGAAGCACAGTTCCAGCGACCTCGGCGGGGGTACGGCCGCGTCGGCCGTCCGGCCGGCGGCCAGCCGGTCGACGAGGTCCGGGGTGAGCCTGACCTGGTCGTCGCCGCTCAGCAGTGCCTCTTGCACCAGGTCGTGTGTAAGGAGACGGCGTTCCTTGGGCAGCTGCTCCGGTTCCCGGTGCCCTGTGGACCCTCCGTCGGCGCGCTCGCCGTATCCGGCCGGGAAACCGATGCCCCGATGCCGGTCGACGAGTTGGCCCAGTGGGATCACGCCGCCGGTGCCATACGCCTCCAGGAACCGGTTCAGGTACGTCCGCATGTGGGCGTGGGTCTGCCAGTCCCCGGAGAGCTCCCACATGGCAGAGGCATAGCGGGCGGCCTCTTCGGTCACCACCCGCGAGATTCGCAGGTCGGCGTCCATGCGCAGGTCGACGTGGACGGGCGGTCTGGCTGCGGTGCCCTCCGGGTCGGTCAGCCGCATGAGCCTGCGCCACGCCGTGCGGCCCTCGCCGGGCGCTGTCGCGGCGTAGTCGTGCAACGCCGCGCGTAGGGCGCGGAGTTCCGCCGCTGCCCCCGGCACGGGGGCGATCGCCGCCGCGATGCGGTCGTACAGCGCGTCGTCCAGGTCCTGCGGCGTGATGGAGGTCAGCAGAACGCCGTACCGGACGAGTTGTGACAGGGCGGCGTCCACCTGGCCGGGGGTGAGGCGGGGGAAGGAGGCCGAGGCTTGCTCAAGGAGCGCGGCGTAGCCGACCGGCTGGGTCGCCCGCTCGCACACCCAGGTCACCAGGGCCGTGTTGCGGATGGAGACCTCGCTGCCGTTGTGGGGGACGACGAGCCGCTCGCCCCGCATTCGGCACAGGTCGCTCAGCACGACGTCGACACCGCGCCGTACCTCGGGCAGTTCGAGCCATTCGGTGACGCGCCGGGTCAGCCAGGCGGCGTCCAGTCGGACCTTCTTGCCGCCCGGACCGGACACTCTCACCCGTGTGGTGTCCGCCGCCCGCGCCGGTGCGACACCGGCGAAGAGCCCGAAGGGCGTCGGCCTGGTCTCGGCTCGCAGTGCGTACCGGGAGAGGGCGAGCGCCGTACGGCGCAGCCGCTTGGTCCCGAGGTCGGCCCCCGCGTCGAGCCGGTCGAGGGAGTCGCCGAGGCTGCCGCTGGCGACGTGCAACGCCTCGCGGAGCAGCGGGTCGGCAGCGGCTTCGCGCACCTGCGCGGCCGAGTCGCCAAGGGAACGGCCACCTGGTCCGGTGCGGGGGATCGCCGTGACGCGTACGAACAGGCACTCCCGCGGTGTGTAGTGATCATCCCGCACGTGTTCTGGCTCCCCCTCGAACCCGAGAAGTGGCACGACCCGCGTGGGACGGGGCGCCGGCCCCGCCCCACGCGGGCGCGATGGGACGCTTACGCGCAGCAGAGGTTGCAGGGCGACCCGTACGTGCTGGGCGAGGTGTAGCCACCGGACGCGAACGCGGGGCCCTCGCCCTCGGTCTCCGAGATCTGGATGTCGAGGTCCAACTCGGCGAGGTCGGTAGTGGTGTCTTCCAGCAGAAGGTTGGTGCTCATGAGACTCCTCCCGTTCAGTGGCTCCCCGACGTCGGCTGGACGTCGACGAAATGCGTGGTCCTGTTCGAACCAGACGGGAGCATATGCATGACGGGTGCCGAACTCCCCTTGTGCAGCGGCAAGTTGGCCGGAATTGGCGTTCGGCTTTCGTGGGAGGGGGGTCACCTCGCACGGCTCCACTGCCTGTGTGATGACCGGGTGCCCTGGCGTGGATCGTGTGCTTCACGCGTCTCCGGCCCTCGGCGAATTCGCGCCATGATCACACAGCGTCCGGAGGCGCGCCGACCCTCCGGGGAGAGCGGTCCAGCCGCGTCCCGGTCGAACGCACGGATGTCGGCCGGATCCGGGATCGACCTGGGGGAGGTCCGTGATCCGGCCGGGAGCGGGCCACTGCGCGGATGACGGCTGTCGGCACGCCACAGCCCGGAGCGTGGGCCCGCCCCGCCGAGGCGGAGTTCGGCCAACGCGACTGCGTACCGCGCTGAATCGGGGACAGCCCTTCCGCACGGGGTTGTCCCCTGGTCAAGAAGGCCCTTCAGGGCCTGGCCGATCCGGGTCAGCGGGCCAGGCCGCGTCATGTGCTGGTGCTCGCAGGCGATCGAGTGGACGGTCACGGTACCCCTCACGTAGGGACGCCAGTCGGCAGCCGTGGGCGGGTTCGCCCTCTTCGGGCGCCTGGGCGTCGGGCGGTGCCGTGTCGAGGAGGGCCACCACGCCGACCTCCTCGCCGCTGCACTGACGTTGGGGTACGAGTCGCTGGTCGCCCCCTGGACGTGCGGGGCTCATGCCATGATCCGGTCTCATGAGTGACCGTTCGCTTTCAACCGCCTGGCTGGCTTCGTGGGCAGGCAGGGTCTCCGTGGCCCTTACGGCAATGACAGGCGAGTTCGAGCGGCGGTACGGCTTTCCCCCTGGCACCAACGAGGTCCGGCCGGCCGACCGCGACGCTCAAGCCGCGGCTCGCGCGCTTGCCCAAGCGGCTCTCATACCGGCTGATCTGGCCACCTTCTACGACAGCATCGGTGACGTCACGTGGTCGGACGTAGGCAACGGCTACTTCCTCGATCCGGCAAGTGACGTCCTTCTGCGACTCCAGGAGTACGGTGCTGTCGACGTCGGTGCGGACCGGAAGGGCCCTGGTCTGGTCATCGGCTCGAACGGCGGCGGCCTGTGCTACGTCGCGAGCCCCGATGGGTCGGTTCACCGGACGCGGACGGCGTCGCTGGACGGACCCGAACTCGACAAGGTAGCCGATGACCTGCGGCAGTTCCTGGAACTGCTGGAGCAATCCCTGACGCGGTTCGTCACCGACGGCGAGGCAGGATCTCTCCAGATCAGCCGCGGGCCCGCGTCACCCGGCGGACCTCGATGACGGTGGCGACGGCGTGCAGCCAGCGTGCGGCGAGGTCGTCGACGACGATGCCGCCCGCGAGGTCGGCCGCGGCGCGCAGCCAGTCACGTACGGCGTCCGCGGCCTGGGGGCGCGGAAGGGGTTCGGGCAGTCCGGCGGAGCGGGCCAGGCCGCCGGCGCGGACGGTGCCGGCGAGGAAGGCCACCGAACGCGGATGGGTGCCGAGGCGGTCGAGGATCACCGCGGCACCCGCGACGCAGTCGCCGAAGAGGGCCGTGCGCCGGGGGCCGGGAGCGGTGGTGGTGAGGCCGTAGCGCAGCAGGAGGGAGATATCGAGCCGGGCCAGTTCGTCGTCGGTCCGGGCCGGGGGGTGCGGGGTCGGGTTCATCATCGGCCTCTGCTGTCTTGTCCCCTGTCGAGTCCGCCGAAGTCAGCTGACGGTTACGGTGTAGGTGACGCGCTCGGGTGCGGGCAAGGGCTGTGCCGTCGGGCCCTGGGTGCGGCCGTCAGGGGGGCACGTGGTGGTGGCCAGGCAGTGCGTCAGCACGATGCGGGTGCGGCCCTTCCCGGTGGCCTCGAAGGTGAAGGTGAGGTCGCTGCTGGAACCGGGAACCGGCTCGTCGCCGGAGTCCGACTCGATGTGCCGCCCACGGCTGCGGATGACCGCGCTGTCGGGCTTGGGGTCGGCCAGGAACCAGTGCTCCCGGGTGGAGGCGTTCTCATTGACGGTGAGCGTGAAGCGCTCCCCGACCTCGGCGGTGATGCTGGTGTCCCTGGTGGGGTGACGGGTCGGCTTGTCAGCGCCCGACCCGCAGCCGGCGACGAGCACGAGGGCAGCGGATACGGCGACGGCGACGCCACCCGTGCCGGCGCCGGTTCCGGCACGGGCACCTGCACCCGCAACGGCCGGACTAGTCCGGGAGGTAGACACTGTACGCATCATTGAGCCCCTTGCTTGCGGCCTTGTCCAGATGGCCGTTGATGAAGTCGTTCTCACTGACCCAGGTGGTCGTGCCCCAGGGGTTGTAGACCTGCAGCATTCCGCCCTCCTGCCCGATGATCACCATCGCGTGGGCACCATCCTCGCCCTTGACATCGACCGGAACCGGCTTCCCCTCTGCAACCGACTTCTCCACCGTGGTGAGGACCGCCCTGCGGTCGTCGGCACTGCCCAGGTCGCGGCGCTCGTAATCGTCGCCGGTGGCACCGCCGATGGTGGAGTCGGCGATGTGCTCCTGCCCCTCAAGGCTCGTGCCGCCCCAGTTGTCGCCGCCGTCGCCTGCTTCGTGCAGCCTGTGCTGCTCGTCCACGAGCCGCGGCCTCGTTGCCGCCGAGCGCGACCGGCATGTAGCACATCGCTGGGTCGACCGCCTTGCGCACCCTGCCCGTGTCGTCGCCCGACCGGTCGAGTTCACCGGCCTTGCCGGTCATGCCCGACTTGGACTTGACCTCGTAGCCACCCGACAACGTTCCACTCCCCCGTTTCCTTTCTCCCCGCCCCCTCCCAGCAGCGCTGCTCGGGAAGTGCGTTGCCCAGCATGCCGCTGGGGAGGCTAACACGCCCCACCTGCGGTTTCGTACGGATCACGTGTCCCGCACATCGCGCTCACACCGTCGGCGCGCCACGGCCACTTGGGCCGCCATGACCCCAGCAACCGTGACGGCGCAGCGCAGTTGGCAAATCAGCACGCTGCGGCAACCGCCGGCTGGCAGAAGGTGGCCGCCGTCGCAAGCCCGGCGAGCGACCAACCAGCGCTGAAAACTGAGAGGTTGGGGGCGGCAGCCACGATCAGCAGGCCGACCACGCCGACCACAGAGCCGGTGGTCATGACGGTGCGCGGGCCGCGGTGACCCGGGGGTTGGGGATGGGGAAGGCGTAGGGGACGATGCCCCGGCTCACGATCCGCGTGGCGCGGAGGGCGGGTAGGGCGGCAGCGGGGCCGCGGCCGGCCCCCGGTTCCGGTCGCGGCCCCGCTGCCGCGGGCATCGAGGTCGGTCACGATCCGCAGCAGCCGCCCGCCGGAGCCTCCGCTGCGGCAGCCGCGACCGGGGCGGGGGCGCCGAGCTGCACGAGCTGCGGCGCGGGCGCGCAGCAGCCGCCACCGTCGGCCTCAGCGGCGTCGGGAGTGTCGAAGAGGCCGGCGCCGCCGCAGACTCCGGTCTCGGGCAGGGTGAGTTCCACGCGGTCGGCGGAGTCGAGGTCGCCGGCGATCGCGGCGGCGACGGAGCGGACCTGCTCGTAGCCGGTCATCGCGAGGAAGGTCGGGGCGCGGCCGTAGGACTTCATGCCGACCAGGTACACACCCTGTTCGGGGTGGGAGAGTTCGCGGTGGCCGTGGGGGTAGACGGTGCCGCAGGAGTGCTGGTTGGGGTCGATCAGCGGCGCCAGTGCGACGGGCGCCTGGAGGCGCTCGTCGAGGCCGAGGCGCAGTTCGTCGAGGAAGGACAGGTCGGGGCGGAAGCCGGTCAGCACGATGACCTCGTCGATCGGGTCCAGGCGGCGGCCGTCCTCACCGGCCAGGATCAGGCGCCCGTCGTCCGTCCGCTCGATCGCCACGGTGCGGAAGCCGGTGACCGCGTCGGCGTTGCCCTCGTCGACGGCGGCCTTCGCCGCCAGACCCAGCGCGCCGCGCGCGGGGAGCTGGTCGGCTTCGCCTCCGCCGAAGGTGGAGCCGGAGATGCCCCGGCGCAGGATCCATACGCCCTTCGTTCCCGCTCCGTCCTCGGACTTGGCGAGGTCGGCGAGGTAGGCGAGAGCGGTGAAAGCCGAGGCGCCGGAGCCGATCACGGCGATGCGCTTGCCCGCGTACCGGGCCCGGACAGCGGGGACCTTCAAGTCCGGGACGCGATAGGTGATCCGGTCGGCGGCGGCGGTCTCGCCGAGCGCGGGCAGTCCGCTGCCGCCGGCCGGGCTGGGAGTGGCCCAGGTGCCGGAGGCGTCGATGACGGCGCGGGCGAAGAGGCGCTCCTCTCGGCCGTCGGCGTAGGCGACGTGCACGACGAACGGCTGCTGCTCGCGGTCGGCATCCACGATCCGGTCCCGGCCCGTCCGGGAGACGCCGGTGACGGTGGTGCCGGTGCGGACGCGGTCGCCGAGGACGTCGGCGAGCGGCTGCAGGTACAGCTCGGCCCAGCCGCCGCCGGAGGGGTAGGTGGCCGGGTCGGGCCGTGTCCAGCCGGTGGGAGCGAGGAGCTTTTCGGCGGCGAGGTCGACGAGCTCGCCCCAGGTGGAGAACAGGCGCACGTGCGCCCACTGGCGCACCGCGGCCCCGGCAGTGGGCCCGGCTTCCAGGACCAGGGGCTCGATGCCCTGGTCGATGAGGTGGGCGGCGGCGGCCAGACCGGTGGGTCCGGCCCCGATCACGACGACGGGCAGCTCGGTGGTGGCGGGCGCGTTCACGGCGACTCCTTGCGTGTTTCGACATCTGTCGATGGCTTGCGCGGTCCAGCATGGCACCTGTATTGATGGACGTCAACATAGACATTCATCGAAACCAGGGGATTGCTGATGGAGCACATCGACGTCGCCGTGATCGGCGGCGGCCAGTCCGGCCTCGCCACCGCCCATGCGCTGCTACGGCACGAGCTGAGGCCGGTCGTACTGCAGGCGAGCGACCGCGCGGCCGGGTCGTGGCCGCATTACTACGACAGCCTCACGCTGTTCTCGCCCGCCCGGTACAGCTCCCTGCCGGGCATGCCGTTCCCCGGCGCCGACCGTGACCGCTACCCGCACCGTGACGAGGTCGTCGCCTACCTCGCCGCCTACGCCGACCGCCTGGACGCCGAGATCCGCACGGGTTGCCGTGTCAGCGCGGTCAGCCGCACGGGCGGCGGCTTCGAGGTGGAACTGGAGGGCGGCGGCCGGCTGTCCGCGCGGGCCGTCGTCGCGGCCTCGGGGACGTTCGGGCACCCGCACCGGCCGGTACTGCCGGGCCTGGAGGAGTTCACCGGCCAGGTACTGCACACCGCCGAATACCGCAGCCCGGCCCCGTTCACCGGCGGCCGGGTGGTCGTGGTCGGGGCGGGCAACTCCGCGGTGCAGATCGCCGCCGAGCTCGCCGCCACCGCGCGTGTCACGCTCGCCACCCGCAGGCCGGTGAAGTTCGCGGCCCAGCGCATCCTCGGCCGCGACCTGCACTTCTGGACGGCCCGCACCGGCCTGGACACCGCACCCCTCGGCCGGTTCCTTGCGCGCCCGCCGGCGCAGCCGGTCCTCGACGACGGCCGCTACCGGGCCGCCCTGGCCGCAGATCGGCCGAAGCCGCGATCGCTGTTCACCGGCGCCGACGGAGCCGAACTCCTGTGGCCGGACGGACAGCGGGAGGAGGTCGACGCGATCGTGCTCGCCACCGGCTACCGCCCCGACCTGCCCTACCTCAACGACCTCGACGGCGCCCTGGACGTCGAGGGGAACCCGCAGCACCGCGAGGGTCTGGCGACCAACGTGCCGGGGCTGGCGTTCGTCGGGTTGGAATGGCAGCGCAGCCTGTCGTCGAACTCGCTGCGCGGGGTGGGCCGGGACGCGGAGCGTATTGCCCGGCGTCTGGCCGCCCACCTGGCGCGCCGGTGGTGACGGACCTCCCGCGCTAACCGCGCTGACCGAGCGCCCGATGACCGCCGAGAAGGGCGAGATGGCCGCGCGGTGGCACCAGGCGCTCGGTGCCCCGGTGCGGTTGCGGCTGTTTTCCGCCGTGGCTCGGAGAAGACGCGGGTGACCCCGGCCTCGACGAGGGAGTCCAGTTGCGCCTCGAGGGACTGCCGGGAGGTCGAGGCCCGGGCGTAGCCGAGGCGGGCATGCCCGACCAGCTCGGTGCCGACGCTCACGGGCCGGGGGCAGCGCGTTCCACGCCGCTCCCGGCTTGCGTACGCGGAGGTCGGTACGCTGAGCCCCTTGGCGAGTTGGGGTACGAGGCGGAAGCGTGCGGTGTGGTACTGGATGGCCACTTTGCGCTTGCCGGTGCGACACGGGGAGCCCGCAGGGGGGCGCAGGTGGACATCGGGCAGTCGGGCGATTACGCGCGCTCGAAGTCGTCGCTCACGATCCCGGAGCGCTTCATGAGGGCGTGGCAGAGCCGTGCGGCTCAGACGGTGGCGTCGAGGTCTTGGGTGTACGTTTCGATGGCCGGCCGGTACTGGCGCACGTGAGGGTCTTCGCTGGTGGTGGCGAGTAGCCTGAGCAGGATTTGCATGGCTTCGTGATGCTGGCCGGTTGAACAGGGCCATGGCGAGGAAGGTCTGCAAAGCGCCCCGGCCATCCCCGCCATGACGTCGCGTCACAGGACCTCGGAGACCTTGTAGGCGATGCCGTCTTCGACGAGGTATCCCGACCCGACGCAGACTGTGCCGTTGAGCCATGCGTAAGGCTCTGCCCCCGTCTCGAAAAGCGGGTTGGTCCGGAAGTAGTAGTGGGCTGGGTCGACCCGGTACCGCTCGTCGGGGTCGGCCAGGGCGTCGCGCACCTCGGGCGGGGTGACCCAGCGGCCGCCGTAGGTCATGTGCAGGAGGGCGCCGTCGTGGGTGCGCAGCGTCAGGCGTACGTCCAGGGACATCGCTCCGTCGGGGGCGAACAGCGCCCAGTCTCCCCCGCCGGGGAGGACGTGGCCGTTCAGCCTGGGGCCGTGGAACGTGCCGCCTGCCGCACCGAAGAGGACGCGCCGGCCGAATGGGCCGCTGCCGATGGGCAGGCGGGGGTTCAGGTCGACGACCATGTCGAAGAGGTGCGCTGTCCGGATCTCGCCGACATCCTTCACACGCGGGTCTGCCGTCATGCCGCGTCGCCTCCCGCGAGCGTGGGGAACAGCCTCTGTCGGACCGTGTCCGTCGAGACTCCCGACTGGGCGCACAGCGTCGCCAGGTCGAAGAAGAAGCGCTCCCCTGCGATCAGGTCGTCTTTGAAGGTGAACTGGATGAACACCGGTATCTCGGCACGCTCGCCGTTGGGAACAGCACCGAACCGGTCGCCCGTCATGGTCAGCCGCGCTGTACCCCAGCACACGAGCGTGTCGCCGTTGTTCGCGTGGCCGTGCAGGACGACGTCGTAGTCGGGGAACGAGGCGAAGAACCGCCGCAACGCCTTCTCGTTCTCGGCCAGGCCCCGAGACGTCGTACCGAAGGCCGGGGTCTCGAGGACCATGTCGGGGTGGAAGAGCCGCAGGGCGGCTGGAACGTCCTGTCGACTCTTGGCGACGGCGAGCGCGTGCGCCAGTTCGAGTCTGCGTTGCTCATGCATAGGCGACTCCTTCAACGTGCCTGCAAAGTAAACGTACGATCGGTCGTATGTTTTGGGCAAGCGCATGACAGGATGGAGCCGATGAACGAGCACCCAGGGAGCCGAGGGCGACAAGTGGCCGTGTCTTCAACGGAAGCAGCAGGCGCGACCGTGGCGGACCAGCGCCTCGTCCGCGGTGCCCGGTCCCGGCGCAAGATCACGCGCCACGGTGTCGACGTCGCCTCCCTGGAAGGGCTCAACGGGCTCAGCATCGGCCGTCTGGCCACCGACCTCGGGCTGAGCAAGAGCGGCATCCAGACGCTCTTCAAGACCAAGGAGAACCTGCAGCTCGCTGTCGCGGAGTTGGCGCGCGAAGAGTTCACCGAAGCGGTCATCAGGCCCGCACAGACCGCTCCGCCGGGCACCGCCCGGCTCCGCGCACTGACGGAACGCTGGATCTCCTACATCGAGGCCCCGTTGTTCGCCGGAGGCTGCTTCTGGGCGGCCTGCCTCCCCGACTTCGACAGCCGGCCGGGGAAGGTCCGCGACACCCTGCTGCTCCACCGCCGCACCTGGCTCGCTCTTCTCGCCGGCGAACTCGGCTGCGCCGTGAACACCGGCGAGATCGCCCAACTGGACGTGGACCTCACGAGCTTTCAGATCGACGCCGTGCTCAACGCCGCAAACACCGCATTGCGCCTGGGGGAAAGTGACGCGGTCTCAAAGGTTCGCTCCGTGGTCGACGGATTCCTTGCACCCCCGGACTAACAGGCGACCTCCGGGAGCGGACCGGGCGCGTCTGCAGGGCGTCTGACGCGACGTCGTCCTGGTCGAGCGCCGTGGTCCCGCTGTCAGCTGAGAGCGCTGTCAGCGCTCCTCGGTCACGGCGACCGTGTCGAGCCCGGCGTGGTGCAGCGTGCGCTGGACTGCGCGGCGGGCGCCACGGATCGTGAGTGTCGCGGGCACCGGCCGCAGCGTGGCTGCCCGCAGCAGCGCGTAGGCGCACGCCAGGTCGATGCGGGTGACCCGGCTCATGTCCACGAGCCACTCCTGGGCCTCCCGCAGCGGCGGGGCACTGAGACGTTCCTCCAGCTCGCGCAGGGCTTCGGCCCCGATCTCTCCGGCCAGGAGCAGCTCGGCCGGGCGGCCGACCGGCACAGAGACCTCCATGACCGGGCCCGGCGGAGTGGAGAAGGGTTCGGCTGACATGGCGACCTCCTCACAACCCTGATGTTTCCCTCTGCCTCCATGGTCGCCCAAGAGCCGGACGGTCCCGCCCAAGCAGAAGCGGGTTCCGTGCGTGGGAACGGCTAGGATCGGGAGCCGATATCGGTTTCGTCACTGCCGGAGGTGGGCCCGGGTGCGGGAGTTCCAGCGGGGCGCGGTGCGGCTGCACATCCTGCACCACGCGGCCGAGGAGGAAATCCACGGCGCGTGGATGACCGAGGAGCTGGCCTCCCACGGCTACCAGATCAGCCCCGGAACGCTGTATCCAACGCTGCACCGGCTGGAGGCCGACGGGTTGCTGACCTCCGAGCAGCGAGTCGTCGACGGCCGCACCCGGCGCGTCTACAAGGCCACCGAGGCCGGCAGGAAGGCCCTGGCGGAAGACCGGAAGGCTCTGGCGGAGCTGGCCCGCGAGGTCCTGGGCGACGACGCGCCCTGATCGTCCTTGTGGCACTGCCGCCTTGGCCGCGAGGGGCGGTGGACGCAGGTGAGCGGGCGTCGAGGGAGCAAGGCCCCGGCGCCGACGAGGAGCAGGAACAGGCTGCCACACAGCTGCGGGAAGTCGGTGCGCGATTCGTGGGACCAGCCGGACTTCCCCTCGAACAGCGGGGCGTCGCCCCACAGGATCGGCAGGCCACACACGATCTCGAAGACACCGTCCTGGGACGCGAGGAAGCCAGGTGCGGGGATGCCGGCCTTGTCGAACCGGCCGGTGCCCTGGCGGGGGTCAGCCCCGCGCGGTGAGGGCGCGGCGTACGGCGTAGACGGCGGCGCCCAGCGCGATGACCGCGGCTCCGGAGATGACCGAGGAGACGGGCAGGGCGAACGCCAGTACGAGGCAGCCGGCCAGACCGACGGCGGGGATCAGGCGGTTCGTGCGGCCCTCGTCGGGGGTGAGCGTCCATGCGGAGGCGTTGGCGACGGCGTAGTAGACCAGGACGCCGAAGGAGGAGAACCCGATCGCCCCGCGCAGGTCCCCGGTCGCGGCGGCCACGGCCACGACGGCGCCGACGAGAAGCTCGGCACGGTGCGGGACCTGGAACTTCGGGTGGACGATGGCCAGGACGTGGGGCAGGTGCCGGTCGCGGGCCATGGCCAGGGTGGTGCGCGAGACGCCGAGGATCAGGGCGAGCAGGGAGCCGAGCGCGGCGACGGCCGCACCGACGCGCACGACGGGCATCAGCCAGTCGGCGCCCGCGGCCCGCGCCGCGTCCGAAAGCGGCGCGGCCGCCTCCGCCAGGCCGGCCGGGCCCAGCACCATCAGGACGGATACGGCGACGACCGTGTAGACGACGAGGGTGATGCCCAGCGCGATCGGGATCGCCCGCGGGATCGTACGGGCCGGGTCGCGGACCTCCTCGCCCAGGGTGGCGATACGCGCATACCCGGCGAAGGCGAAGAACAGCAGCCCCGCCGCCTGGAGCACCCCGTCGACAGTGGCGTCGGAGCCGACGTCCAGCCGGGCGGTGTCCGCCCCGTCGGAGGTGAGGGCGGTGACCACCACGGCAGCGAGAACCGCCAGGACCACTGCCACGATGACGCGGGTCAGCAGCGCGGACTTCCGCACTCCGGCGTAGTTCACCGCGGTCAGCGCCACCACCGCGGCGACCGCGACCGCGTGCGCCTGTCCCGGCCACACATACGAGCCGACCGTGAGCGCCATCGCCGCACAGGAGGCCATCTTGCCGACCACGAACGCCCACCCCGCCAGATAGCCCCAGAAGTCCCCGAGGCGCTCGCGGCCGTAGACGTACGTGCCGCCCGACGCCGGGTACCGGGCCGCGAGCCGCGCGGAGGAAGTGGCGTTGCAGTACGCGACCACGGCCGCCAGCGCCAGACCGATCAGCAGCCCGGAGCCGGCGGCTCGCGCAGCTGGGGCCAGCGCGGCGAAGATACCGGCGCCGATCATCGACCCCAGCCCGATCACGACGGCGTCTGGCACGCCCAACGTCCGCCGCAACTCCTCCGGGAGGCTGCCGGCGGTCGATGGCTTGCTCATGGGCACACCCCTCAGCGACACAAGGCCGCGTACTTTTCGGTCTCCGATATCGGCAGACGATATATGAGGGGGAGCACTGTCCATGGCCGGAGTCCGAAGGCCGTGTGCCCCACAGGACGACGTTTGCGCGAGCCGGGCCGCGGGCCACCGCTGCGGCGCCGTCGGCCTGCATGGCGGCGCGGGGCGGGTCGCTGTCGGCCGGGGAAGCGTGTCAGCGCGTCGGCGCTCCGGCGGACATCGTCATCGCCATGGGCTGCGGCGACGCCTGCCCCCTCGTGCCCGGCCGCCGCTACCTGGACTGGCCCGTAGCCGATCCCGATGGCACCCCGATCGCAGTCGTCCGCGTCATCCGCGTCGAGCGCGACGCCCATGCCGAACTGCCTCTACCCGGCCATCACGCATGCAGCTCCTTCTTGAACCAACGGTGGTGGCCTGGCCGGCTTCTACCTTGACCAGCGCCCTCCGTCCCGACGAGTCGATCGGAGCCGGGGGCGGCCGACACGGGCATCGCTACTCGTGGGCGGCGGCACGAGAGCCTCCCCGGTCCGACGGCTGGATCGGCAGGTGGCATGCCGCCAGGTGCTGCGGCCCGTCCGGTGCGGGTTCGTCGGCGGGTACAGCGGTGGCGCATACCTGCTCGGCCTTCCAGCACCGGGTGCGGAAGCGGCAGCCCGACGGCGGGTCGGTCGGCGAGGGGACCTCCCCGAAGAGCACGATGCGCCGGCTCGGGCCGTCGTCCTGTGCCGTCGGCGGACGGGGCGCGGCGGACAGCAGCGAAGCGGTGTACGGGTGCCGGGGTGCGGTGAAGACCTCCTCGGCCGGTCCCGACTCGACCACCCTGCCGAGGTACATCACCGCCACTCGGTCGGCCATGTGACGCACCACCGGCAGGTCGTGCGAGATGAACACGTATGCCACACCGAGCTCGGCCTGCAGTTCGGTGAGGACGTTGAGGACCTGGGCCTGCACCGACAGGTCCAGCGCCGACACCGGTTCGTCACAGACGATCACTTCGGGGTCGAGGGCCAGCGCGCGGGCGATGCCGATGCGCTGCCGCTGGCCGCCGGAGAACTCCTGCGGATGGCGGCGCGCATCGGCCGCACGCAGCCCCACCTTCTCCAGCAGCTCGTGCACCCGCCGCTCGCGCTCGGCGCGTGGCACCAGATCGGGGTGCGAGCGCCAGGGCTCGGCGATCAGCTCCCCGGCGCTCATTCTCGGGTTCAGCGAGGCGAACGGATCCTGGAAGACCATCTGCACCCGGCGCCGCCAGGCCAGCAGCGACCTGCCGCGCAGCGCGAAGGGGTCCACGCCGTCGTAGCGGAGCGTCCCCGCGTCCGGGCGCTCCAGCATCAGCAGCACCCGGGCCAGCGTGGACTTGCCGCACCCGGACTCCCCCACCAGGCCCAGCGTCTCGCCCCGCCGTACGGTGAGGTCCACCCCGTCCAGGGCGTGCAGCCGGGTGCTGCCGGACGCGCTGCGCGGCACCCGGAACGTCTTGGTCAGGCCGCGCGCCTGAAGCAGCGGTCCCCCGGTGGCCGTACCGGCACGGTCCGCGGTGCCGACGGTGTCGGCGGTGCCCGCGGTCTGGGCGGTGCCCGCGGTGTCGGCGGTGTCAGGCATCGGCCAGCTCCTTCCAGTAGTGGCAGGCCGACGCGCGTCCCGGCCCGGTGTCGGTGAGTGGCGGTTCGTCCGTGGCGCACCGGTCGCGCGCCAGCGGACAGCGGGCACGGAACGCGCAGCCGGCCGGCACCGCCGCGGGCCGTGGGGGGCTGCCCTGGATCGACGGCAGGACGCTGCCACGGGGGTGTCCGGCGGGCACCGAATCGAGCAGTCCCCGGGTGTAGGGATGCCGCGGGGCTGCGAAGACCTCGGCCACGGGGCCGGACTCCACAATGGTCCCGGAGTACATCACCGCCACCTGGTCGGCCTGCTCGGCGACCACCGCGAGGTCATGGGTGATGAGCACCAGCGCCATCCGCGTCTCCCGCCGCAGCTCGGCCAGCAACTCCATGATCTGGGCCTGCACGGTGACGTCGAGGGCGGTGGTCGGCTCGTCGGCGAGCAGCACCGAGGGCCGCAGCGCCACCGCCATCGCGATGAGCAGCCGTTGCCGCATACCTCCGGAGAACTGGTGCGGGAACGCCTTGGCTCGCAGCCGCGGCTCCGGGATGCCGACCCGTTCCATCAGCTCGACGGCCTTCTCCTTCGCGGCGCGCCGGGAGGCCCGCTCGTGGATACGGAACGGCTCGGCGAGCTGCGAGCCCACTGTGTACACCGGATTGAGTGCGGTGAGTGCGTCCTGGAAGACCATGGCCAGCTCCGGCCCGGCAAGGCTGCGCCGGTCACTGCGGCGCAGCCGCAGTATGTCGCGTCCTTGCAGGCGTACCTGTCCGTCGGTGACCTCGGCCACCGGGTCGAGGAGACCGGCCACGGCCTGTGCCGTCATGCTCTTGCCGCAGCCGGATTCACCCAGAAGGGCGAGGGTCTGTCCGGAGCGGACCTCGAACCCGACGTCCCGTACGACCCGTACGGGCCCCTGCGGGGTGCTCAGCTCGACGGAGAGGTCGCGTACCTCCAGTGCGGTGCCGTTGCCTGCGGCGGTGCCTGGCGTTGCTTGCCCGTTCAAGGCTGCTCCTGTCTCGGTGCTTCGCCGTGGGATGTGCCCTTGGCGGTGCGCTCGCGGCTGCCGGTCTGCTGTGGCTGGGGGCGCCCAGGCGGCGGAGCCGCACTATCAGGCACACTCCCGCGCCCCCTCGGGGTGCGTCCGCGCTTGGGCGTCGTCAGCCGCCAGCGCTGGGCGGGATCGCCCGCGATCCTGGCCCAGTTGGCGAGCACGGTCATCGCCACCGTCGTGACGATGATCGCCAGGCCCGGGAACACCACAGTCCACCAGGCGTTCCGCAGTTCAGCACGGCCCTGCGCCACCATCAGCCCCCAGGACACGTCCGGTGGCTGGATGCCGATGCCGAGGAAACTCAGCGAGGACTCGGTGAGCATCACGAAGCAGAAATCGACGGCCGCCACGGTGAGCAGCGTGGGCAGCACGATCGGCGCGACATGGCGCCGGACGATCGCCCAGTTGCCGCTGCCGAAGGTGCGGGCGGCGTCGGCGAACAGCCTGCCGCGCAACTCCGCCGACTCGGCGCGCGCGGTGCGCAGATAGACGGGGATCCGGGCGATCGCCAGTACCGCGACGAGGTTGGCGATGCTGGGGTCGAACACGTACAGCACCACGACCGCGAGCAGCAGCGAGGGGAAGCTGAGGATCACATCGGCGATCCGCATCGACACGTTCTCGCGCCAGCCTCGGTGGAAGCCCGCCCACATCCCCCACACCGAGCCGATCAGAAGCGACAGCACAACGGCGGGGACCGCGACCGACAGCGTCGTCCCCGCCGCGACGACCAGCCGCGCCAGGACGCTGCGCCCGAGGGAGTCGCTGCCCAGCACGAACTCCCAGCCCTCACCGGTGGAGAACGGCCGCAGCTTCACAGCGCGGAGGTTCTGCTCGCGTGCGAGATCACCGAGCAATGGTGGCCCGAGCACCGCGCACAGGCCGACCAGCAGCAGCACCGCGCAGGCCGCTGTCGCCATCCGGTCGGCGGCCAGCAGGCGCAACAGCCCCGCGCGGCCGGTTGCCCCGGCCTCCTTCTCGTGCGTACTCACGCCATCGCCCCCTGTCTGACTCGCGGGTCCAGCAGCACATAGCAGACGTCGATCAGCAGGTTCAGCGCGAAAATCGTCAGCGCTGTCAGCAGTACCGCCGCCTGCAGCACCGCGAAGTCCCGCTGGAGGATGGAGTCGATCATCAGCTTGCCGATGCCCGGCCAGCCGAAGATGGTCTCCACCACGACCGCGCCGTTGATCAGACCCACCGCCAGATCTCCGGCAACGGTCAGCGTCGGCGCCCCGGCGTTGCGCAGCGCGTGTTTGAAGATCACCCGACGCTCGCCGGCTCCCTTGCTGCGCGCCACCTTTATGTACGGCTCGGACAGCGCGGTGACCATGGCGCCGCGCACCACCTGCACCAGGACGCCGAACGGCCGGATGAGCAGCGTCGCCACGGGCAGTACCCAGGCCGCCGAGCCGACCGTTCCGGAGGTCGGCAACCAGTCCAAGGTGACCGCGAAGACCAGCACACCCATGATCGCGAACCAGAAGTCGGGCGTACTGGCGGCCGTCGAGGACAGGAAACTCGCGATCCGGTCGGCCGGCGAGTTCGGCCGGTACGCGGCCAGGCTGCCCACGACAACCGCTCCCGCAACCGCCAACAGCAGGGTGACTCCCGCCAGTTGCAGCGTAGCCGGGAAGGCGCGCAGCACGGCCTCGGCAGCGGGCTGCGCGGTCCGCAGCGACTCGCCGAAGTCGAGATGGGCCAACTGCGCGAGATAGTCGCCGAACTGCACCAGCAGCGGATCGTCGAATCCGTGCTGCGCGGAGAACGCCTCGCGCATCTTCTGCGTGGCGCTGAGTGGCAGATAGAGGTTGGCCGGATCGCCGGTGAGGCGGGCCAGGAAGAATACGCCCAGGACCACGACCAGCAGCGGAATCGCGCTGGAGAGGATCCGGCGTCTCAGATATGTCAGCATCGTCTCTCTCAGCCCGCCGGGTGGATCTCGGCCAGGTGCATCTCGTCGCCGCTCGCCGAGTCCGGCTTGTACGAAACGTCCGGGGCCAGCGCGATGATGCTCTTCATGTGGGCCAGCACGGCGTCGCGTACGACCTTCTTGCTCTGGTAGGCGAGCGCTTCGGCGAAGCGGGCCTGCCGCTCGCGGCCCGCGGCGTGCTCGGCCCGCTGGATTCTCCGGTCGAGGCCGGGTGTGCCGTAGCTGCTCTGCGCGCCCTTGCTGCCGTAGATCTGCTCCATGGTGAACGCGGCGTCGCCGGCCTGGTTGCCGTGCTGTGCCTGGAGCAGGGTCGGTCCCGCGTCCTTGGGGAACGGCCGGAGCAGATACTCCGTCCAGGCGTTCACATCCAGCATCTTCACCTTCACATCGAGCCCGGCCTCCCGGAGCTCGTTCTGCACCACCTCCATGGTCTCCGCGGCCTTGGGATAGATTCCGTTGCGGCCGATGATCGTGATCTTGGTATCGACGGGGACGCCGTCGGCGCGAGCCGCGGCGATCAGCGACTTCGCCCGTTTCATGTCGTGGGGCCAGCTCTTGATGTCCGGGTTGTAGCCGGTGACGCCGTCGGGCACGAGTTGCCCGGCCGGCTTGCCGAGCCCGGCGAAGACGGAGGCGACCAGGCCCTTCTTGTCGATGGCGTAGTTGATGGCCTTGCGTACCCGGATGTCGTCGAGCGGTGGCTTGTCCGCGTCCATCCGCAGATACGAGGTCTCGTTGTTCGGATACTCGACTGCGTGGTCACCCGCTCCGTCCGCCGGGGCCAGGCCCACCGCGACATCCGCCTCCCCACTGCTGACCATCGCGGCCCGGACGCTGCCCTCGGCACGCCAGGTGTACAGCGCCGTCTTGTAGTCGGGGGCCTTCCCCCAGTAGGAGCCGTACTGGGCGAGCCGCAGATTGATGCCCTGGTTCCACTTCTCGATGCGGTACGGCCCGGTGCCGACCGGCTCACGCACCCGGGAGTCGGCGTCCGTGCTCGTCGGGACCATCTCCACGAACGACAGCCGCAGCGGCAGGATCGGGTCCGGCTCCTTGGAGGTGACCTCCACAGTGGTGGCGTCGACGGCGGACGCGGTGATCCTGCTGTCGCCGAAGACGTAGCCGTCGACGTTGCACTCGATGCCGGAGTCGAGCGTCCGGTCGATGGAGAAGGCCGCGTCCTTCGCGGTGAACGCCGTTCCGTCGTGGAATGTGACGCCCTTGCGGAGAGTGAAGCGCCAAGTGGTCGGCGAGGTCCGCTTCCACCCGGTGGCGAGCTTCGGCTCCAGCTCGCCGGTCTCCGGCACTCGTTCGGCCAGCGGCTCGGTGATGTTGGAGCGTACGACGCGCCCCGTGGCCGTCAGCGAGGCGTCGCACGGCTCCAGGGTGGGCGGCTCCTCGGGCAGCACGATCTGGACGGTGCCGGCGTCGGCGGCCGCCCCGGAGTTGGCAACGGTGCACCCGCCCGTCAGCAGCACCACGACGGCGAGCGCGGCGGCACGCCGGCCCGGCGGGCCGGTGGACACGGGTGGGTGGAGAGGGGACGTCATTGTTCCTCGTTCCTCCTTGGTCGCGGCAGTCGCGCCCAGGGGCGGTGCTTGTGCCGGTACGTGGGCCCGCCGCCGGGTCCCGCTGCGGGGGTGGGACCGTTTGCGGCGGGGTTGCGAGGGGGCTCCCCGATGACGTTCGTGGGGATATCCGTGCGGTGGGGGACCTTCAGCTCCCGAAGCCGTCCAGCGCCGCGTGGCCGCGCTCGATCAGCGCGGCGAGCTCGGCCCGGTGCTCCGGTGTCACGTCCGCGAGCGGCGGCCGCACCGGCCCCGCCGACCGGCCCTGGACCTCGAGCCCGGCCTTCACCAGCGCTACCGCGTAGCCGTTCGTCGTGTGCCGCAACTCCGTCAGCGGCACGTAGAACTCGCGCAGCAGGATCTGCTGGACGGCGTCGTCGCCGCGTGCGAAGGCGTCGTAGAAGGCCCGGGCGATTGCCGGGGCGAAAGCGAGAACGGCCGAGGAGTAGGCGCGGGCCCCGGCAGCCGCGTAGGCGGCGGCGAAGGTCTCTGCCGTGGGCATGCCGTTGAGGAGCGTCAGCTCGCCGCCAGTGGCGGTACGGATGCCCTGCAGCAGTTCGAGGTCTCCGTGCCCGTCCTTGAATGCCACCACCTGCTCCAGAGCAGCCAGTTCCGCCACCGCCTCCGGGGTGAACACGGCAGTGGAGCGCTGGTACGGGATGAGTGGGAGCCCGGTGACCGCGACGATCTCCCGGTAGTGCGCGACGAGTCCGGCGGGCGGGCCGACCTGTACATACGGGGGCAGGATCAGCACTCCGTCGGCTCCGGCACGCTCGGCGGAGCCGACGAACTCGACGGCGATCCGAGTGCCGCCACCGGCGCCGGCGAAGACCGGCACCTGTCCGGACACATGTGAGACCGCGGTGCGCACCAACTCGTGGTGCTCGGCAACGGTCAGCGAGGGGAACTCGCCGGTGCCGCAGGCGACGAACAGAGCGCTCGGCCCGGCCTTGAGCATCTCGGCAAGGTGCTGCTCGAAGCGCGGGAGATCCAACTCGCCATCGTCGCGCCGGAACGGCGTGACGGGAAAGCCGAGCAGCCCGCTCAGAGAGTTCGCCAGGTGTTGTCGAAGCGCCATGCCGTCAGCCTTCCGCCCATCCATGAATGTGAACACAGTCTGTTCTTGTGAACGGGAGTAAAGTGCGGGCGGGGCTGGTGCGTCAAGAGATGTGCAAGGGAAACCTGACGGTGAGGCGGCAGGCGGCAGGCGGCAGGCGGCAGGCAGACCATGAGGCGACGGCCTTCAGCATGGCGATGCGTCGGGGCGGAGCCGGAGAGCGCGGCCCGGGTTCGGGCGCGGGTTCCGGCTCGGCCGCAGTACACCATCGGCTTCCTGCGACGGGATGCCGGCTCGACCGGGACGGCTGATCCGGCGGCAACCGGCCAGAGGACTCTCGGCCGCCAAGAGCTTGACTTACAGTGCGGTTCAAGTTTCAGGATGACGTCATGACCGCATACGACGACGCGCTCCTCCTCTTCCGCAACACCATGCGCATCACCGACGGCCACTTGGAGAGCTTCCGCGACGCCATCGTCCGAGCGGTGGACTTCGCACGGCAGCACGGGCCGCAGATGATGGTCGAGACCTTCGTCGACGAAGAGCAACTGCTCGCGCACAGCTTCCAGGTCTACCGGGACTCCGACGCGGTGCGCCTGCACTGGAAACTGGCCGACCCGTATATCCAGGAAGTGATGGAGCACTGCCGGGTGGAGCACTTCGAGGTGTTCGGCGAACCGGACGACGACGTGGCTGCGAGCCTCCGCTCAGCTCTTGGAGAACAGTGCCCACCGACGTTCTCGCCCCGCATCACCGGCTTCGTCCGCTTCCCTGCGGGCTCTCAGGGGTAGCCGACGCGACACGGCAGTTGTTGATGCCTTCGACTACAACGTGCCGACGGAGAGCGACGTCCGCTGCTCTGTAGCCATCAGGTCCCGGGCCCCGGGTTCCGGATCCCGGAGGCGTCCAGTGCCCGCAGCATGGCGGGAACATCCAGTGACGAGGCGCCCGAGGCCACGGCCCGGTCCGCGAACGCGCGCAGCTGCCGCTCCGTCACCCGGTGGTGCATCGCGGCGCGGTTCAACTCCTCGATGTCAGCTCTCAGCCGCGCCACGTCGATCCGCCGCAGATCGGCCGCCGCCTCCAGGTCCAGAGCGCTGTTGAGGCCGATGTCGAGACCGTCGTCCCACAGCGTGTCCGGGTACGGGGCGCGACTCCAGCGCCCGTGCTCGTACCAGTAGACGCAGCCGAACTGGAACGGGTCGACAAGCTCCTCCAGCCTCGACGGCGACAGCCACCGGGGCGCACCGGCGAACATGTCGACGGGTGGCTCGAACTCGATGAGCTCACCCGACTCGTCCCAGCCGCACAGCACGAAGCGCCCCTCGCCCCACCTCCAAAGCGCCCACCAGGTGCAGCCGCGATCGTCCATGCGCAGTCCGCCACGGACAGCGTCCAGCCACCATCCCGACAGACCGGATCGCTGTCCCTCCCGCTCGCTGGTCGCGCACAGCACCGCCGCGAGGGCCCAGCGCGCCCACATCTCTTCCGGGTCAGGCAGGTCCTGCGGCTGTCCGGGCCGGTGTATCAACATCGATCGCTCCAAGGTCGTGCCCAACAGCGTTGGTCTGTTCGGGTGAGGTTGTGTCCCTCGGTCTTGCGAGTCGGCTTGCGTGTGTGGATCACTTGTGTACGACCGGCGGGCTGCCCATTGTTGCCGGGTGTTGGCAGGGCAGCGGTGTGCTGGTCGTTTTCTTTGTGACCTCACGTGTGCCTTCCCCGGCGAGGGCGAAGGTTGTGTGTCTTCATTTCGGTACGCCTGCCGGGAATGTGACCCCTTCCGCTACTGGTGAGGTGCGAGATGAGCAAGGCAGGTGTTCCGGCTGTGGCGGGCGCGACCGCGCAGGCTGTGGAGGTGGCAGGGCCGTTCGCGGTGCTGACTCTTCCGGTGGGCAGCAAGCCCGACGGGGTGGCTGTGGGGCCGTTCGGTCTACGCGTGCATGTGGCCAACAACGGCTCGGGGACCGTCAGCGTGATCGACAGCGGAACGCATACGCTGACCACGTCGTTCGGCCCGGTCAACAGCCCCATCGGGGTCCAGGTCACCCCCGACAACACCCATGTCTACGTCGCCAACAGCGCTTCGGACTCGGTCAGTGTCATCAACCGTGACAGTTTCTCGGTTGTGCGCGAGATCCGCGTGGGCAAAAACCCCTTCACTCTGCGGGTGTCGCCCGGCGGTGTACGGGGGTACGTCACCAACCGGGGCTCGGACACGGTCAGCATGATCGACACCACCACCAACGCGGTCATCGCCACCATCCCTGTCGGACGCGGCCCCACGGGGGTCGTCGTGGCGCCCGATGCTTTGGAGGTGTACGCGGCCAACAACGCCGGCAACAGCCTGAGCGTCATCGACACTTCCACCGCGACCGTGACCGCCACCATCGACGGGCTCTCCGCCCCCGTCGGCGTGACGATCAGTCCGGACGGCAGGCGGCTGTACGTCACCAACCGGGGCTCGGACACGGTCAGCGTCATCGACACCGGAACCCGCCAGATCACCGGCACGATCCCGGTCGGCAGCGGTCCCAGAGGAGTGTCGATCAGCCCTGACGGCCGTCTGGTCTACGTCGCGAACAGCGCCTCGGACACAGTGAGCATCATCGACACCGACACCCTCACCGTGACCGCCACCATCCCCGTCGGTCATCAGCCATCGGCGGTTGCCATCACCCCCAACGGCCTGTCCGCGTACGTCACCAACAGCGGTGCCGACACCGTCAGCATCATCCAGACCCTCAACGCCATGGGCCCCAACCGCGGCCCCATGACCGGCGGCACGCTGGTGACCATCACCGGCACCAACCTCGGCAGCGCACAGATGATCCGCTTCAATGAGACACCGGCCACCATTCTGGCCAACACCAGCAACCAGATCCTGGTGGCCTCCCCACCCGGATCCGGCACCGCCCAGGTCACTGTCACCACAGTCGGCGGAACCAGCAACCCCAAGCCGTTCTTCTACTACCCCAACGGCTTCGTCGACGCGATCGACCCCGATGCCGGGCCGGTGGCAGGCCGCAACAGCATCACGATTCGCGGTGAAAGCCTGGGCACCGCCAGCCGCGTCTACTTCGGGACCGTGCCGGCGATCCCCACGGTCGTCTCCGATTCCGCACTCTCTGTCTCCGTCCCACCCTCCAGCACCGGCGCCGGTGTCGTGCCCGTCGCTGTCTGGACCGCGGGCGGACTTGCCGATGGGGAGCGCGCCTACACCTACGTCGTACCACCGGTCCTCAGCGGCCTGACCCGCACGAGCGGCCCGGTATTCGGCGGTAACACCATCGCGGTGACCGGCAGTTACCTGGCAACGACGCAGCACGTCAGCGTCGGCGGCGTCACAGCCCGCTTCAGTATCGGCTCCGACACGACCGCTGCCGTCGTCATCCCCGCCGGTGCCCGTCCAGGCCCGGTCGACGTCACTGTCATCACCGCCGGCGGCACCGCCACGCTTTCCGGCGCCTACACCTACATTTGAGCGGCTGGTCCTCACCCCTCGGGCGGCGAGGAAGTGACGTCGTATGAGTCCGACACCAATGGACAGGGAAGCATCCGACCGGATCGCTGCGGCTGCCGCGAGGGGCTGCGGGAGCGCAACAGCGGCCTCAGGACTCGATGCGCTGCTGACGCGGCTGAGAGCCAGAGCGCCGAGCCTGCGACCTGGGCTGCCCAGGCAGAACTTGCGGAGCATGCTCCGGGTATGTGACGCGCTTGATTGCGCGGCTCGGACGGGGGGGTTTCCCAGGATCCGGTCGGACGGGTGGATCAGCGCAGCCCGGCGAAGAGATCGTTCTCGGGCACGGCTGCGCCCGTGGCGTCCTTGACACGTACGAACGTCTCCATGCCCATCAACTCACCGAACCGCTCCTTGCCCATCTTGAGGAAGAAAATGTTCTCGCCCTGACTGGCGTGCGCAGCCAGCGCGTCGAACTTCTGACCGCTGAATGCGGTGGTGTCCACCCACGTGGTGATCTCGTCGTCGGGGAGACCGATCTCGGCCAGCGCGGCGGCCTCGGCAGGATCCGGCTCCGGCATGTCCTCACCGAACTCGCGCATGATCTCGCCGAACCGCTGCATCCCCGAGCGGGGCATCGTCGTCCAGTACACCTTCGGTGCCAGATCGGTCATCTCCAGCGCCGCCATCGTGATGCGGTGCGCCTGGATGTGATCGGGGTGGCCGTAGAAGCCGTTCTCGTCATAGGTGACGACCACATCAGGCCGGTAGTGCCGCATGAGTTCCACGAGTCGGGCGGCACCTTCCGCCACAGGGGTCTGCCAGAACGATCCGGGAGCGTCGTTGCTCGGCCAGCCCATCATTCCCGAGTCGGCGTAGTCCAGCATCTCCAGATCGCTGATCTTCAAGGCTTCACAGCTCGCCTTGAGCTCTTGACGGCGCATCAACGCGACGGCCCCCGGATCGTGCCCCGGATCACCCGGCTTGACACCCCCCGGCCCGTCACCACAACCACCGTCGGTACACGTCACAAGAACCGTGCGGATACCCTCCGCCGCGTACCGCGCCAGAACCCCTCCGGTTCCCGTGGCCTCGTCGTCGGGATGGGCGTGCACCGCCATGAGCGTCAAGGGTCGGTCAATCATCAAGCAGTCCTCCTGGACGAATACACATACGTTCTGGTCCGAGTGTGCGCGGGCGTACCGCGATCCCGGGCCCGGATTCCGGCAAGCGGAAGCCTTCTGGTCTCCATGTCCCCCGCCAGGTTCGGCAGGAGGCAACAGTTATGAGGCATCAGTCAGTATCGAGGCCGTCGATCAGACGGTTGAGGAACCGGCTGAAGGTAGCGTCGGGAGCGAGGGGGCGCCCAGGGGCGGAAAGGGCTTCGGCGAGTTCCGGGTGGCGACCGTCGGCGGCGACAGCGGCGAGGTATCGGCCCTCGGCTGCGGCCCGGTCCGGTGATCGTGAGACTGCGGCCTGCGCGATCTCGTGAGCGACGTGCCCGGCCACGAACGCGGTGATCTGGGCGAAGACCTCCAGCTTCGCCGCCCCGTCCAGCCCGGTGGGCCGCAGGACGGCAAGCACGTGTTCCAGGAAGGCCAGCGTGTTGGGGCCCGGAACACGGCGGGTGGACAAAGCGACGGGCAGCCAAGGGTGGCGCAGCATGTTGGCACGCTGCAGGCGGGCCACGGTCTTCAGATCGGCACGCCAGTCGCCGCTGGGCGGGCCGGTGACCGTGAGTTCGCCGCTGACGTGGTCGACCATCAGCTCCAGCAGCGTCTCCTTGTCGGGGGCGTAGCTGTAGAGCGACATGACGCCCGCTCCGACCTCGGCGGCCACCCGCCGCATGGTGACCGCGTCGAGTCCTTCCGCATCCGCCAGGGTGACGGCTGCCGCGGTGATCGCCTCCCGGCTGAAGGACGGCCTGCGGCCCCTGCGTGGCTCGGTGGGACGCAGCCAGAGCCGCTCGGGATCGATGCTCTCGGCACCGGGCTTTCCATTACCGGGCACGGCTCGCACTCCTTCCCCTGGTTGTTGAGGCGACTCTTGCCAAGGTCATCCAAGCATCCTTTATTCTCGTACGACGTACGAGAATAAAGGAGAGAACGATGCCCTCGCGCACGCCCGACGCCGTAGCCAGACCTGCCTGGGTACCACCCACCGGAAAGCCACCGCTTTCCGCACGCATGATGAGGTCGACCTGGCGAGGTCTGCCGCCGAAACAGCACGAGGCCGGGTGGGAGCCGGGACTGGTGGTGCCGGCCGCCGACGGCAGCCCGTTGCTCACCGACCACTACTTTCCGCGTGCCCCCGGCGACTTCCCCACCCTCCTGGTCCGCTCTCCTTATGGCCGGGGCCTGCCGTGGTCGCCCCAGTACGGCCTGCTCTTCGCCGAACAGGGCTTCCATGTGGTCCTGCAGAGCTGCCGCGGCACCGGCGGTTCGGGCGGCGAGTTCGATCTGTGGCGCAACGAGGCCGCCGACGGCCAGGCAACGGTGGCCTGGCTGCGCGAGCGCCCCTGGTTCAACGGAACGCTGGGGACAGTCGGCCCCAGTTACCTGGGCTACGTGCAATGGGCCCTCGCTGCGGACCCACCGCCAGAACTGAAGGCAATGGTGGTGCAAGTAGGACTGCACGATCCCTACGCTCTGTTCCACGCAGACGGTGCGCTGCGTCTGGAGAACGCCCTTGCCGTGGGTGTGGGCATGAACTACCAGCACCAGGGCTTGGGACCGTTCCTCAAAGCGACACTGCGCCTGCAGCGGCGCCTTCGCCACATCAGCGCCGCGCAGCCCCTGCGTGAGGCGTACATGGCAGCGCTGGGGAGCAAGCCGTCTTGGCTGGACGACGTGATGACACACTCCGATACCAAGGACGCCTACTGGCGCGGCGCGTCGTTGGCGGAGCCGGCGGAGCGGCTCCGCGTTCCCACGGCTCTGATCACCGGATGGCACGACACACTGGCCGACCAGACCTTCGAGCAGTACGACCGGCTGCGCCAGGCCGGATGCGAGACCGCTCTGCTCGTCGGGCCCTGGACCCACACTTCGGCCCTGCAGCAAGGTTGGTCCAAGGTGTTCGCAGAGAGCCTCGCGTGGCTGCGCGCCCATCTGTACGCCGATCCCTCCGGCCTGCGTCCCACCGCCGTGCGTGTGCACATCGGCGGCGAAGACATCTGGCGGGACCTCGACGAATGGCCGCCGACCGCGGCTGCCACCTCGTGGTACCCCATCCCCGGTGGGCATCTCACCCAGCAGGCCCCCACGGAATCCGCATCCGTGGCGGCGTTCCTCTACGACCCGGCCGACCCCACCCCCTCCCTGGGCGGCCCACTGCTCTCCCGTACCGCCGGTCCCCGGAACAACGCCACTCTGGAGGCCCGAAACGACGTCCTGACATTCACCGGTCCACCACTGACCGAGCCCATGGACATCCTGGGCCACGTCTCCGCACGGCTGAGCGTCTCCACGGATACCGGGCACGCCGATGTCTTCACCCGTCTGTGCGACGTGGACCCACAGGGCCGCTCCGTCAACATCTGCGACGGATTCGTCCGACTCCGGACGGCCCAACAGGCGCCCTCACAGGTCACCGTGCCGATGAGCTCCACCGCCCACCGCTTCCAGGCCGGCCACCGCATACGCTGGCAGATCAGCGGAGGCGCCCATCCGCGCTACGCCCGTAATCCCGGCAACGGGGAGTCGCCGGTGGACACCACCACCTTCACACCGGTACGGATCACGCTCCACACGCACTCGGCCCTGGTACTTCCCAGCAGCTCTTGTCCCGCTTGATCCGTCAGCCCGCCGGGGAACAGACCACGAGCCGGGGGCGAGGGGCGGAAGGCGTCCCTCCGCCACGACATCATGCTCGCGCCCCTCCGCAGGCAGTGCCCGCAGCTCCTCGACGGCGTCGTCCAGGTAGCGGGCCGTCCGGCGTACGGCGGCATTGAGGACCAGGCGCTGGGGTCCTGGCCTGGTGCCGCCGTACCTGGATACGCCCGTCATGCCGAGGGCGCCCTCGGCGCCGGACGGTATGAGCGATCTCGTCGGCGCTTGACGGATCGCGGCTCGGGTCGGCGGCGGCGCTCAGGTGCTCAGGTGCTCACGCGGTATCGCAGATGCGTGACCCCGGGAGCGTCGATGACGCGCACGAGGTCGAGCTGGTGGGGCGTCCCCAGCGTGCCGAACAGCGAGCGGCCGACACCGAGCAGTACGGGGACTTGATGGATCTCGAGTTCGTCCAGGACTCCGGCCTGCAGTGCCAACTGTGCCGTCGTCGCCCCGTGGACCAGCACGTTCCGCTCCCCTGCGGCCTCCTTGGCCCGCGCCATCGCGGCCTCGATGCCGTCGGTGGCGAAGCGGACGTTGGAGCCCGGGACGGCGTCGTCATCAGCCGCGGAGCGGGTGAACACCTCGATGTGGACGCCGTCGTGGTGGTCGCCGCCCCAGCCGCCGGCCGCGTCGAAGGTGCGCCGACCCGTCAGTACGGCCCCGGTGGCCAGCATCTCGTTGACGACCGTAAGGCTGGCCGCGTCGGTCCGGATGACCGGTAGGGCAGCTCCGCCACGGGCCTCTTGGTCGCCGTCGAACAGCCACGCGTGCAACTGCTCGCCACCGGTGCCGAGGCCGTTCCCGGGGCCGTCATCGGGACCGGCGATGAAGCCGTCGAGCGACATGGACATGTAGAGCACGGAACGGGACACGATCGGGTCCTCCTGCTGTGACGGAGTGGACGGGGCGAGCACATTGCCAGAGTGCTCGGTCTCGACTTCATGCTTGTCCCTACCGACCGCCTGCGTACCAGGAACTCATCGTGCTGGCTGTCTGCGATCGCCAGCCCGCCACTCTCTTGCGCACGTGCCGAGTGACCGGCTTGATGCGTCAGCTCGGGACAGCCCGCCCGCAGCGACACCCATAACAGCGCGGACTGGCGCGCGAGGGCCTGTGCCCCCTCGCGACGGCATCCCCAATTGGTCACTTTCCATGATCGCTCCATGACTGGCTGTCAGTGGTCCGTGCTGCACTGGTGGGTGAGCGGGGATTCGCTGAACTCTTCAGGGAGGGCATGTGGTTGACGTCCGTGCGTACACGCGCAGGGATGGGACTCCGGTACGAGCGCACACCAGGGCAGCCCCGGTCGTGGCCGGGACCGTCGCGGGAGGGCCGGTGTCGGCTCTGGCGGCGGCTGCTGCCATCGCGCTGCTGTTCATAACCATCGGAGGGCACGGTGGAGGAGGCGGCGGTGCCGCCTCCCGAGAGCAGCGGGACGGGCCGAAAGCTCCTGCGGCGCCCCACAGGGTGGAGACGCCGATACTCCGGATCACGCTCCCCACCGGAGAGCCGCCACAGCCCGGGAGCGGCCGGTGAGCGGGCGGCGGCCGGAACGGAGGACTTCGGCACGGAAGGCTACGCGGAGGGCTCCGGTCCGTCGTCAGCGCAGGCGGCGCGGCAAGGAGCAGGAGAAGCTGATGGCAGCCGGGGTGGTCGTCGTGATCGGCGTGAGCCTGGTCGTCGCGCTGATGCAGTGGCTCCTCGTTCACTGGTGGGTGCTGATCCTGGCCGGGGTACTGGCCGGGGGCGCCGGGACCCTGTGGTGGCAGCAGCAGGCGCAGCGGCGGCGGTGGGAGGCAGCACGGGCTCAGGGCCTGCGCTTCCAGGTGGCGCAGCTGGACATGCTGGGCCACGCGGAGTTCGAGCACGCGGTCCGCGACTTGCTGCTCCGGGACGGCTGCCGGGACGCGCTACGCACCGGGGGCCGGGGGGACAAGGGCGCGGATGTCATCGCAACGGACCCTGCGGGGCGGCGGTGGGTGATCCAGTGCAAGCACCGCCGTGACGGGCTGGCCGGCGCGGCCATCGGCACCCCGGACCTGCAGCGGCTCAACGGGACGGCACGGCCGGTGCACAAGGCGGACGTGGTCGTGATGCTCACCAACGGACGCTTCACCCGGGACGCGGTCCCCTTCGCCGGGGACCAGCAGATGCACTTGGTCGACCGCCACATGCTCGCCAGATGGGCAGCGGGTTCCTGGCCGCTGTGGGAACTGTTGCCGAAGGTTCCGCCACCGCGGCGGCCGGCGCACTGACCGAACCCAGCAGCGAGGGGGCTGACACCGCCCGGTGCCAGCCCTTCACCGTTGCCTTCTACGTCGGCTGGATGCTCCTCTTCGTGGCTTGGGTACTCCTCGGGATCCCCATCGGCCCGGGTGAGACCCTCTCGCTGTAGGTCTCCACCAGTCTGAAACATGTCCCTTCCACCTCGGCGCTGTTCCTGGCCGTCGCCTACGCCGGCGGCCAGGCGGCGGCGAGGGGCGAGGTTTCCGGCGGCCGTGCGTGCCGGGCAGGTGAACAAGCCGTGCCTCAGCGGCCGCCACTACGGGGAATCGATGCGGTGCCGGTCCGGGTCAGGTGCGCAGCCCCGCCAGGAGCCGGTCGAGCGCCTGCTCCCCAGCCTGCGGGTCCCCGCCCCGCGCGATCCAGAGCGCGGCCTCGTTCATCGCCCCCGAGAGCAACCGGGCCAGTGGCTCCACCGGTTGATCGGCGATGATCCCCGCTTCGGCCAGCGCCGTCAGGGCGTCCGCGAGATGCCGGGCGGAGGATTCCTCGTCCAGGGCGCGCCACTCGTCCCAGCCCAACACGGTCGGCGCGTCGACCAGGAGGATCTGTCGGACCGCCGGGTCGGTTCCCGCGGCCAGGAAGGCCCGGCAGCCGGCCCGGAGTTGCTCCCAGAGGTCCTCGTGCCGTTCGGCTTCGGTCGCGACCCGCTCGCCCAGTTCCTGCTGCACCTCGCAGACGACGGCCCGGAAGAGCCCGGCCTTGCTGTCGAAGTGGTGATAGGCGGCTCCCTTGGTGACGCCGGCGGCCCGCGCCACCTCCGCCAGCACCACGTGGTGGTACCCGTCGGCGGCGAACCGCCGCCGCCCTTCGGCCAGCAGCGCTTGCCGCGTGGCCGCCCGCTGCTCCGCTCGGCTGACCGCCATCGAGCCCACCGCCCTTCCCCTTTCGCGTACTGAGGGTATGCTAACGTTCCGATTCACATACCGTGGGTATGTGAAATGAAGCTGGAGGACCTCTGTCATGACGAACGAACTCACGACCACGCCCAGGATCAAGCTCGGCGGCTTCTACCCGGTGCTCGCCAGCCGGGACGTGGCGGCCTCCCGCGACTTCTACACCCGCCACTTCAGGTTCGAAGTCACCTTCGAAGCGGATTGGTACGTCAGCCTGCGCCGCCCTGACGCCCCGCAGTACGAGCTGGCCCTCCTCGACCACACCCACCCGACCGTCCCCGAAGGGCACCGGGCCGCTCTCCAGGGAGGCTTGCTGTTGAACTTCGAGGTGGACGACGTCGACTCAGAGCACCAGCGGCTCGTGGCCGAGGCCGGCCTGCCCGAAGTACTGCCACTGCGCACGGAAGAGTTCGGCCAACGCCACTTCATCGTCGCCGCCCCGGACGGGGTGCTGATTGACGTCATCACCGTCGTCCCGCCCAGCGAGGAGTACGCCGCCCAGTACACCGGCGTCTGACACCCGTTGCACAGCCTTGGGGACCGGAGCCACTCGCGGCCGCAGGGCCTCCCTGAGCGGCGGCAGGGCCGGCTGACTCCGTCACCGCTTCCGTCCGGGTCGCACCTCCGGGATCGCACTGGTGGAGGGCTGCGGAGACATGGTCACTCCTCGCCGCGGACGACGGTGACGGCGCAGTGGGCGTGGTGGAGCAGAGCCTGGCTGACCGAGCCGAGCAGCAGCCCGGTGAAGCCACCGCGCCCCCTCGCCCCGGTCACTACCAGCTGCGCCGAGCGGCTCGCGTCGATGAGGGCGGGACGGATCCGGGAGCGCACCAGGCGTCGCTCGACCGCAATCCGGGGAAAGTCTTCCCGCAGGCGGGCCACAGTCTCATCCAGCAGGCGCTGCTCGGCCTCGCGGAGACGGTCGGCATCGGCCACGACAGAGGTCAGAGGGTCGCCGGGGCCTTCGTAGGCGCCTTCGCTCCAGGAGTTCCACACGTGCAGCGCCACCAGGGGTGCCTCGCGCAACGCGGCCTCGGCGAACGCGAACCGCACCGCCGCCTGCCCGGCCTTCGAGCCGTCCACGGCCACCACAACCGGACCGGCCGGATCAGGGCGGCCGCGCACGACCATGAGCGGGCAGCGGCCGTGTGCTGCCAGGTGCACCGCTGTCGAACCCAGCAGCAGCCCAGCGAAGCCGGACAGGCCCCGACTGCCGACCACCGCCAGCGCCGCCGACCGCGACTCGATCTCCAGTACGTCCAGCGCCTCACCGGCCACGACCGAACGAGTGATCTCGATGTCCGGCGCAGCCGCGTGCGCCCGCTCCTCGGCGCGTGCCACTACTCCGTGCACCATCGGCTCCAAACCGTGGTCGGCCGGGCTCCACGCCGGTGCGTCGCCTGGCAGGTGCCCGGGCGCGTGGCCGAAGGCGTGCACGAGCCGCAGAGGCACCCCGCGCAGGCGCGCCTCGCGGGCCGCGACGTCGACCGCGTCAAGGCTGGAGGCGGAACCGTCCACCCCGACGATCACTGAGCCACCCATTTCCCACTCCTGTTCCGGAACGCTGCCGGCCAGCGGCCGTCTCTTGTCCCAGCCTCGGCTCGCGCGGCCCGAGGGGCCAGTGGCCGTCAGGCCGCCCCGGGAGGGCCACTTGGCCCGCCAGTACGAACAAGCCGGGCACGGCACTGGGCATCGACCCGTGCCTGGGCAGGCCAGGATGCCCGAGCACCCGTCGGGTGCCGAACAACCGTCACAGCGAGCCGCGCTACGCGTTTCGCCCGGGTTCCGACCGCACGGCTGACGGAATGATGCATGTCGACGTCAGCGAGGTGTTGCTGTCGAGATCCTCGGCGACTTTCGCCTTGACGGCGGAAGGATGGGGACCATGGTCTGCTGGCCATGGTCGGCCTTGCGGCCCTGCTCCACCGAGATCGCCGCGTTGTTGGCGAGGATGTCCAGGCCGCCGAAGTGCGCGACCACGCCGTCGATCAGCGCCGGCGCCCGGATCGTGTCCGCCTGGTCGGACTGGAATGCGACGGCCTTCGCCCCCTTGCCGCGCACGCGCTGGCCTGGATCGGTCCCTACCAGCGCCAAGCCATGAGGTCGCCACCTCTGAGCAGATCGCGACCAGCGCGAACACCAACCCGGTGGTGATCAGGCGACTGCTCGGCGAGCTGCGCAGGGCCGGGCCAGTGCGGCCCTCCTCAGAGTGGAACGCTTTCGCTTACCAATGGGCCAGGGTGGCAGTGTCGCGGCGAGGGCGGCCAGCGCGACGGCGCCGCCGATCTGCGGTTGGGCCATGCCGATCACGTGGCTGTGCCTGCTGCTGGCCGTCACCGCGTTCGGCGTGTTCTTCCCCGCCGTGGTCACCATCGCGCAACGCCGCGGACGAGCCCTACCAGGAGCCATCTCTGCGCTGCTGGGAGGCGGCCAGTTCCTCCTCGGCGCAGCCGCCTCCCCGCTGGTCGGCCTGTTCGGCACGCACAGTCCCGCCCCCATGGCCGCGGTGATGGCCATCAGTCTCGCCCTGGCCACCCTCGCCGCCATCACCACCTGGAGCACCACATCTCAGCGGAGGCTCCGGACCGTGCAGGGGCAGGTCTGGAGAGGATAGAGATTCGGGTATGGGGGCCTGGAGGCCACAAGCCGACCGCGAGTGCCTCCCTGGCCCGCGTCCCCACGCCCGCGACAGCCGGTTCACCGGACCGCCGAGACGGCCGGGGACACAGCAACTCCCACGGGGCTCAGCGGGCGAGCCACCCGCCGTCGACGGTGAGGACGTGACCGCAGACGTAGTCCGAGGCCGGGGCGGCCAGGAACACCGCGGCTCCGATCAGGTCCTCGGGGGTGCCCCAGCGGCCCGCGGGGATGCGGGATCTGATCTCCGGTTCGCGCGCCGGGTCGGAGCGCAGGGCCTGGGTGTTGTTGGTGGCGATGTAGCCGGGGGCGATGGCGTTGACCTGGACGCCTCTGCCGGCCCATTCGTTGGCCAGGGCGCGGGTCAGGCCCGTGACCGCGTGCTTGCTCGCAGTGTATCCGGCGACGTTGATGCCTCCCTGGAAGGACAGCAGCGAGGCGATGTTGACGACTTTCCCAGAGCCGCGTGCCAGCATCCGCGTGCCCGCGGCCCGGGTGAGGGTGAACACCGCGTCGAGGTTGGTGGTCAGGACGGCCTCCCAGTCCTCGTCCGCCATCTCGGTGGCCGGGGACCGGCGGATGATGCCCGCGTTGTTGACGAGAATGTCCACCGGTGTCTCGTCCAGCACCTCGCCGGCCTCCTCGGCAAGGTGCTCGGTGGAGGACAGATCGCGGATCCACCGTCGGGCGCTCCGGCCGGCGGCCTCGACCTGCCGCGCCGTATCGTCCAGGTCGTCGTGGTGGCCATGGAGGACCAGGTCGGCCCCGGCCTGGGCCAGGCCGACCGCGATCGCGCTGCCGATGCCGGTGCGGGAACCGGTCACCAGGGCTGTACGGCCGCGCAGGTCGAACAGGGGGTTGGGCTCTGGGTTGGACGGCGGGCTGAGCAGGGGGGTCATCGCAGCTCCGTGATCGGATACGCCTCGACGTCGGTGTAGTCGGTGTTCTCGCCGCCCATGGCCCACACGAAGGCGTAGGAGCCGGTGCCGAACCCGCAGTGGACGGACCAGGAAGGCGAGATCACGGCCTGTTCACCGGCGACGATCAGATTGCGGGTCTGGTCCGGGCGGCCCATGAGGTGGACGACGCGCTGGTCGGGATCCAAGCCGAAATACAGATACATCTCGGTGCGCCGGTCGTGTGTGTGGGCAGGCATCGTGTTCCACATGCTTCCCTCGGCCAGTTCGGTGATCCCGAGGACGAGCTGGCAGCTCTGGATGCCGTCGGCATGGATGAACTTGTAGATGGTGCGCTCGTTGGACGTGCGCTGTTCGCCCAGGTGCACGGGGGTCGCGTCCTGCAGGCCGCCCTTGCGGGTGGGGTGGGTGGCGTGCGCGGGGGTGGAGACCAAGTAGAAGGCCGCTGAGCCGTCACCGGTGAAGGCGACCTCTCGCGTGCCCCGGCCGACGTAGAGCACCTCCTTGGTGCCCAGTTGGTGTTCCGTGCCGTCGGCCGTGACGGTGCCGGGGCCGCTTCCCACGTTGACGACGCCGAGTTCCCGGCGAGCGAGGAATTGGTCGGCGCGCAGCGGATCCGCCGTGAGCAGCGGTACCGTCGCGCCGGACGGCCGGACGCCGCCGATGACCATCCGGTCCTCGTGGCTGTAGACCGTGCGGACCTCGTCGGTGCCGAACAGGTCCTGGACGAGGAAGCGCGAGCGCAGCTCCTCCGTGTCCATACCTGGGACCTGATCAGGGCCTGTGGTGTGCCTGACCTCCATGGATGACCTCCGTTGTGTCGTCAGGGACGGTGCCGCGCCAGGTCGGTGAGCGCGGCGGCGTACGCGTGCAGGGCGAGGCCCTGGCCCCAGGGCTGGATGGTGTCGTCGCGGATCACGGAGTAGCCGAAGGGGACGAGTTGGAGGACTGTGCCCGCGCTCGTGCGGGTGAGCGTGCCGTCCTCGGCAACGTACGCGTGCAGTCCGGCGAGCGCGCGCCAGGCCGATGCTCGCAGGCGCTCCGGTTCGATGCCGAGTGCCGCGGCGCGGAACATCGCGGCCGTGATGCCTGCCGTGCCGGAGGTCTCGAGGATGCCGCGGTTCTCCGGCTGCCCGTCGACCAGAACGTCCCACACGCCGTGCGCGGGCTGATGGTCGGCCAGCGCGAGGAGTTGACGGCTCAGCAGGACGCGGACCCGGTCGGTCATCTCCGGGTCGGCACCGGCACGGGGCGCCGCTTCGAGGTACTCGGCGGCCGCGAGCGCCGTCCAGGCGTTGGCCCTTCCCCAGAAGCACCAGATGGTACGGCCCTCGTGGGAGCCGTGCGCGTAGAGGCCGGTGCCCGGGTGCTGCAGCACCTCGGCGTGCGCGAGGATCTGTTCGCCGGCCTCGGTGACGAGTTCAGGGCGAGCGGTGTGCAGGCCGCAGCGGATGAGGAACGTGCCCGCCATGTACACCGTGTCCGCCCATACCCCACCGGGCCAGTGCTCAAGTGCACCGCCCGGCGCCCGGGTGACCTCTGGGGCGTGCCGCAGCCAGTGCAGCAGCCGGCGGCAGCCGTCGGCGTAGCGCTGCTGCTGGGTCATCCCGTACAGGTCGGCGCAGGCGGCGCCGGGTGCGAGGTGGTTGATGTGGCCGGGTTCGATGCCTTCGCGCAGGTGCCGGTCGACGAACGCGGCGACGAAGGGGCGGGTGGGCGTTCCGGTGGCTTCGGCGAGGCGCAGCATTCCCTGGAGCACGACGCCCTCGCCCCAGAACCACTGGGTGAGGCCCATCGTCTCGGCCCGGTCGGCGATACGTGCGGCGGTGGAGGCGAGCAGCGCCGGCTGCAGGTCCTCGGGGGCGGCGGGCGGCAGCGGCGCTTCGGCCAGTGCCGCCTGGCTGGTGTCGAGGCCGCGCGCGGCGGTTACCGGTGTCATGCGTCCTCCGTCCCGGTCACCTTGCGACCCCACTGGAGGTCGATGACGTGTGGTGCCGCGCCCGCCGGTGCCGACGGAGCGATGGTCAGCGTCGCGTCTGTGAACTCCAGGCGTGCGCAGGGGTTGTCGAGCTGCGGGACGGGGGCGACGGTTCCGTCCTCGGCGAGATCGGCGGGGCGTCCGTCCACGGTGAACGGCCCGTCCCAGCTGAGAGCCAGCTCGGTGCCCTCGAGGGTGCGGAACCCGACCCGGTCGGGTCCGAACCGGGGGGTGCCGAGTGCGCGCGCGAAGTCGCCGAGTTCGCCGTGGAGGGCGCGCCGCCCAACCGTGCACACCCAGGCGGTGCCGGGACCGCGCGGACGCAGCTCTTGCCGCGCTTCCGGTCCCGCGTCCGCCAGCAGCGCGCCGTCCTCGGTCGCGAGGGCCACATAGCCGTCCCCCTTGCGTCCCACCGTCCACACGCCGTATTGCAGCCACTCGTCGAACTCGGCGACCGGGAACCACGCGTGCGCGTAGCCCATCGCGTCGTCACCGGGGATTCGGTACAGCGCCAGGACCGTCCCCTCGTGCTGGCGGGCCCTGGGGAGGAGGCGGTTGCCGGCCCACGCGTTGGGGCGGGCCGAGGGGGATGTGGAGGCGTTGGGTGCGTGGGTGACGTAGACCTGTGTCTCGGGTCCCAGTGTGGCGCCCCAGATGTGCTCCTGGAGTCCGGGCAGCCCCGGACGGTAGTCGCCCACGCAGGAGAGCATCGCGTCGGGAGTCTTGTAGACGGTGAGGTCGGAGGCGTACGGGCGCGCGAGGAGGTCGTGGGTGGGCCGGTACTCCCCCCGGTAGCTCTGCCGCCCCCACCAGCGTTCGGGCAGGTGGTGTGCGGTGTGCCGGATGGCGTCGGGCATCCGGTAGCGGACCGCGGTGGCGACCGCGGCAGCCGGCAGCACAGCCTCGTTCAGCGCTCCCGTGCCGAAGCACACCCACATGATCGGGGCTGTCTCCTCCAGTCGGGAGGAGCGCAGGGTGGACACGTACGAGCGGCCGTGGGCGCAGCCGTGGATGCCGCGCCAGGAGTTGGCCGCGAGGCTGAACAGCACCCGGTCGGCAACCCCGGCGGCGAGCTGGACGACCTCCTCGTCCTCGGCGTATTCGACCAGGGTCACCAGCGCGAGCAGGTCGATGGCGAGGTAGGCGTTGGAGTCGAACTCGCTGAATCCGCCCGCGAGTTTGCGGCGCATCCATGCCACCGCCATGCTCCGGGCGTGGGCGGCGTGCCGCGCGCCGGTCCAGCCCGTGTTGGCGAAGGCGCTGTCGGCCAGCGCCGAGCCCCACAGCAGTTCGGCCGTGTGCCAGACGAGCTGGTGGTTCTCGGTGAAGTAGCACATGGCGTCGAGGCCGGGCTGGTCGATCCAGAACTTGAATCCCAGAATGGCGGCGCGCACGCGTGCGCGCAGGCCGGCTTCCCAGCGGTCGGCGGGTATCCGGTGCCAGAGGTGGAGGAGGCCAACGGCTTCGAAGTCGGCGCAGTCCGCGCGGTTGTCGATCATCCACAGGGCCCTGGCCAGGCCGGAGGCTGTCACCTGGTACGACGGGTCGCCGAGCGCGCGGGCCAGCTCGCCCGCTGTTCCCTCCGTACGCGCGGCGTGCCGCAGGAACTCCGCACGCCGCTCGGCGCGGGGGCCTTCGGGGGCCGCTCGGTAGCTGCTCGGCAGCACGGCGACGGGGAACTCCCGGTACACCGGGCAGCGGTCGTCGTCCATCGCGATCCGCAGCACGGTCGTCCCGGTGGACAGCATCGACGCGCTGCCGGTGCCTCTCTCATCCTTCTCGGCGTCGGCAGCGCTGGTGTCATGTCGTTCGGGGTCCGCGGCGTCGCCGTGGTCGCCGTGGTCGCCGTCGAGCCGTACGGTCGCGCGCCCGGCGGTCAGCCGGACCCGACGGGTACGCCCCGCCCCGTCCACCCGCAGTGCTGCACCTTTCGGGCCGGTGATCGTCACCTCGCCGCTGGTCGTCCCCCACCGCGGGACGCCCACGGCGTCCAGGATGCGCTCCGCCACGGCGGAGGTGTGCTCGCAGGCGCCCTTGCTCGGCACCACGACCCGGACCGGCAGGCCGTGGACGCGCAGCCGCACCACATGGCGGCACTCCCGGAAGGCGACCTGCCACGTGGCGACGACCACCGTGGAGGTTCCGGAGGGCAGCCAGACCCGTACGGACTGCTCGGCGGGTTCCATGTAGGTGACCGTGCCGGACTCGCCGGCCAGCTCACCGTTCACGAACAGCAGTACGGGCCCGGTGGCGGCCAGGCGCAGCGTCCGCCACTCGGCCTGGTCGACCTCCAGGACACAGGCCGCGAGGGCCGTACGGTACTCCGGGGTGAAGCAGAACTCGCTCCAGTCGACCAGGCCGTCGGCCGGTGTGTGGACGCGCCGCCAGGTCCCGGTGTGCTCGGTGCCGTCCGGTCCTGTGCAGCGGACCGGGCCGCCCTCCAGGGGCGGGGTGGTGACGGGTTCCCTCCGCAGCGGGCGGTGCCGGTGGAGCTCCTCCTTCAGGGGGGTGACGTCCGGCCCGTTGGTCAGCTGCCACCGGCCCCGCTCCCCCCAGGGGTCTCCCTCGGTGGCGAGGTACTTGTCCAGGTCGTCAGCCGGTCTCCCCCAGGCGGGGCTGATCAGCCAGTCCCGCACGGTGCCGCGCGCGTCGAGCGCGTGCACTGTGCGCCCGGCGTCCGCCGGATGCCGGATTCCGGCATCACCGGTCTCGTTGCCTTCCTGCATACGTGGACTCCTTGTTGGGCTGCTGGGCTGCGTTGCCGTACTGGCGACGGACTGCTTCGTTGCCAGTACTGGGCGACGGGCTACTTCAGGCCGGTGCTGGCGATGCCGCGGACGATGTGGCGCTGCAGCACCAGGAAGATGATCACGACGGGGAGCATGCTGACCACGGACATGGCCAGGATGTAGTTGAACGGTGCGACGAGCTGGCTGTTGAACTGGGCCAGGGCAACGGGCAGCGTGTACTTCGACTGGTCCTGGCTGATGATCAGCGGCCAGAGGAAGTCGTTCCACCGCCACATCACCGAGAAGATCGTCACGACGGCGATGGCCGCACCGCTCAGCGGTACCACGATCCGGGTGAAGATGCGGAACTCTCCGGCGCCGTCGATCCGGGCCGCGGCGATGAGTTCGTCGGGGATGGTGAGCATGTACTGGCGCAGCAGGAACACCCCGGTCGGGGTGGCGGCGGGCGGGATGATCAGTCCCCACAGCGAGTTCACCAGCCCCAGCTGCGCGGCCATCTGGTAGACCGGAATAAAGATCAGCTGAAGCGGGATCATGATCGTGCCGAGGACGACCAGGAACAGCAGGTTCCGGCCGCGGAAGTTGTATTTGGCCAGGCCATAGGCGCACATCGTGTTGATGACGACGGTGAGCAGCGTCGCCCCCACCGTCACGATGACGCTGTTCTTGAGGTAGAGCGCGAAGTCGAAGGAGCTCAGCGCCCCGGTGTAGTTCTCCGTGCGCAGCGAGGAGGGCAGCGGCGACGGGGGCACCTGGGCGAGTTCGCTCTGCGATTTGAAGGACGACAGCACCGCCCACACGACAGGCGCCAGAACCACGATGGACAGGCCGATCAACACGGCGTAGGCCAGGACGCGCCCCGCCGTCGGGGTGGGACCGTCGCCGATCGAAGTCCACCGTCGGGTGCCACGAGTGCCGCGAGCGTCAGGGGTGTCACGGGAGCCGCGGAGGGCCGTCAGGCTCATGCTGACTCCTTCCGCTGGTTGTAGAGGTAGTTGATCACCGTCAGCGCGAACACTGCGCAGAAGAGGACCACGGCCGCTGCCGCCGCGCTGCCGTACTGGACGGGAGACTGGAAGGCGTGCTCGTAGATGTACTGGACCATGAGCGTGGTCCCGCCGACCGGGCCGCCGCCGGTGAGCGTCCAGATGTAGTCGAACGCCTGGAACCCGTTGATGAGGCTGAGAATGACCACGACCATCGTGGTCGGCCGCAGCAGCGGCAGCGTGATGAGCCGCAACTGCTGCCAGCCCGAGGCGCCGTCCATCCGGGCGGCTTCGTAATAGGTGGAGTCGATGCCCTGCAAGCCGGCCAGGACGATGAGGACGTAGAAGCCGACGTGCAGCCAGAGGCCGACGAAGATCACCACAGCCATGGCCAGGGTGCTGTTCACGAGCCAGCCGGGCTGGCCCAGACCGGCGGCGCCGAGCAGCGAGTTGAGCAGCCCGTTCTTCCGCTCGAAGATCCACCCCCAGATCAGCCCCACCACGACCGGCGATATCACGACCGGGAGGAAGAACACGGTGCGGAAGAAGGCCCGACCCTTGATCCTCTGGTTGAGCAGCAGGGCGAGTCCGATCGACACGACGGTGGTGAGCGTCACGAAGAACACGGCGAAGACCACGGTGTGCCGAGCCGCGCTCCAGAACTCGGCCTCGCTGAGCATCCCCTGGTAGTTGCCGCCGCCGACGTAGGTGAAGTCCCGCCCGTTGCCGCTGTCGTACATGCTGATGTTGAAGTTGTTGATCGCCGGATAGATGACGAACAGACCGAAGATCAGCATGTTGGGCAGGACGAACAGATAGGGCGCCACCCGCTGGTTCCACGGCTTGACGGACCTGCGGCGGTTGACGGACTTGCGGTGGCCCGACTGCGGCACGGCGGGGCCGACCGTGCGCCGGGGCGCCATACGGGCCGTCGAGGTCACTGGGCGTCCTTGAGCGCCTTTTGTGCTGCCGCCCGGATCGCCTCGACCGCCTCCTTGGGTGAGCTGTCGCCGGCGAGCACCTTGGCCAGTTCCTTGACGGACGCGTCGGCGGTGGCACCGAAGGCCGGGCTGTAGGCGCTGCCGTAGGCCGCCTGCGGGGTGCGCTTCACGTCGTCGAGGAAGGTCTGCATGTCGGCGTCGCGCACCGGATACTTCACTCCGGAGGAGATCAGATCCTTGCGAGTGGGCAGGAAGTTCGCCTCCTTGGCCAGCTTCTCCTGGGACTTCTCGGAATTCATGAAGGCGATGAACTCCGCGGCCAGCTTCTGGTGCTTGCTCTGCTTGAACGAGGCCATGAACTTGCCGCCCGGGAAACCGCCGCACGTCTTCCGGCAGGGGTTCGGTGCGGCGGCCCAGCTGAACTTGGCGCCCTTGGCGAATGCGCTGACCTGCCAGTTGCCGCTGAGGTACACCGGGGTCTGCTGAGCGAGGAAGATCTCGTTGGCGGCCTTGTATTTCGTGCCGGCCTGCAGCCACAGGTCCTTGGGCATCGTCCCGGAGGCATTGAGTTCGGCGAAACGCTTCACCGCAGCTGTCGCCTTCCCCGTGTCCATCGCCGGCTTCTTACCTGTCTTGTCGAAGAAGTCGGTGCCGTACTGGCTGAGCATGGTCGAGAAGCGGTGCCCGGAGACGTCCATGGCAATGGCGTTCTGGGTCTTGTTCGCGGCCTGTACCTTCTTGGCGTCCTTGACCATCTCGTCCCAGTTCCAGGGTTTCTTCGGGTCCGGGAGGGGCACGCCGGCCTTTTTGAACTGGTCGACGTTGATCAGCGGGCCGTTCATCGTGAGGTCGCTGGGCACGGCGAGCAGTTCGCCGCCCTTCCCCGTGACGTAGGCATCGGCGCCTTTGAGGAACTTCCCGCCCAGGGCGCCTTTCTGGAACTTGTTCAGGTCGAGGAGATCTGCGCGGAAGGGGGTGATGTCGGTCAGCCGGGCCACGTCCGGCGCGTTGTTCCCCGACAGCCGTGCCTGCAGCCGCTGTTCGAGGTTGTCGAAGGGGACGATCTGCAGATTGACCTTGGCGCCGGTCTTCTTCTCGAACTGGTCGATCAGGTCGCGGGTCGCCTGCTCGTCCGGGCCGTCGGTGAAGTAGAGGTACGTCAGCTTCTTGTCGTCGGCCTGCTTGGTCTTGCTGCCGTCCGAACTGCTGCCGGGCGCACAGGAGGCGAGGAGGACGATCGCTGCGGAGGCGACCGTGAGCGATATGCGTGGAGATCTCATGTCAGGAACTACCTCCGAAATCAACGGCATTGGCTTGTCCCACGAAGCCCAGCCGGCGGGATATCGCCAGTGCCACCTCAGCAACGCGCTGAGCTGCCATGTCCTGTTTGCCGAGCATCCGCTCCCGCGGACCGGCAACGCTGATCGCACACAGTGGCCACCCGCGCTCGTCACGGATCGGCGCCCCGAAGCACAGCACGTCGGGCTCGTTCTCGCTGTCGTCGATCGAGAACCCCCGGGCGCGGGTCTCGTCCAGCTCCGCGCGCAGCCGAGCCGGGTCGGTGAGCGTGGTCGGGGTGTAGGCGGGCAAGGGAATCCGGTCGACCAGAGCGTCGGCCTCGTCGAGCGGCAGAGCGGCCAGATACGCCTTACCCAGCGAGGTGCTGTGGAGGTCACGGCGCACTCCCAGCAGCCTGCGGACCGCGATGGAGTGGTCGGTGACGTCCTCGTGCGCGATGTACACCATCTGGTCGCCGTCACGTACGGCCATGAGCGCGGCCTCGGACAACTCCCGTGACAGATCCCGCAGGTGTGCCTGCGCCGCCAGGAACGGATCGAAGCCGCTCAGTGCGGCCATACCGAGGGTGACGGTGCGCTGCCCGAGCACGATGTCGTCCGCGTTGCCGTCCCAGTCCACATAGCCGCGTTGCCGCAGCGTTCCGAGGATCCGGTACGTGGCGCTGCGGGAGAGATCCAGCCGCTCCGCGACCTGCGCCGCGCTCAGCGAACGCTCGGTGCCCAGGAGTTCCAGGATCGCGAGTCCGCGCTCGAGCGTCCCCGGCCGGCGACCCAGATCAGCGGATCCCGACTGATGGTGCTCCTCACTCATTTCCACCCCCATGCCGACCCGATGAGCGGGTCATATGTTCGATGAATGGGAGGGAAACTAATGTCACCGGTCAGGGGTGTCAATGGTTGGTGCAAGCTGCGCCCACATTCGTGCGGCCCACTCCATTCAGTGGCGCCGCGACGGTGGCGTCTTTGCGGGTGCTCGTCCTGTCCCGTGCGGTGCTCGACTCCGCGCAGGCGGCGGAGAAGAGGGAAGCGAACTCGCAGGTCGCGGCCTCGCCGACCGGGGTGGACCAGGTTCCACGCGTGGGGCCTGGCCGAGGCTCATGGTCACGAGAGGGCTCGAGCGGACCCCGCTCCAAACGCACCGGCACCTGGAGGCAGCGCTTCGTCATGGGCAGGCGAGCACGGCGAGGTCGTGGGCGCACCAGGCCGCCCAGGCTGTCGCCGGTGAAGGCCGCGCACGGTTCCAACGGCCGCGCCGGCCGCGCAGCGAGGGCGGTCTAGGATTGGCCGATGCAGCCCTTCCCACCACCGCGGATACCGGCGAACGAACTGCGGCCCGGCCGTCACTGGTATGTGACGGCGGCCGCGATCGCCGTCGTACTGATCACTCTGGGCGCCGCCCTCGGTGTGTACCGGTTCAACGATGCGATCGACGCGGTGGACACCCACAACCAGTTCGCCAACGGCGACACCGTCACCCTGCGGCTCGAGCCGGAGAGCGAGAAGACGATCTGGGTCAAGTACCCGGGCCGGTCGCCTGGCCCGGAGTGCGACATCACCGGTCCGGGCTCCCCGAGCCTCACCGATCCGGGACTCGAGGTGTTCCTCACCCGTGACGAGAGCTGGACGGCGCTCTACACCATCGATGTGCCGCGAGCAGGCGACTACTCGGTCACCTGCTCGTCCCAAGCACTCTCCCGCTACGCCTTCGGGGAGCCCGAAGGGCTTGTCACGTTTACGGGCTGGCTGATGTTGGCCATCGCTCTCCCCGTTCTCGGGGTCATCGTCTGCGCCGTCATCGTCCTCGTCACCGCCGTCCGCCGCAGCCGCCACCGCAAGCTGCTGCGCGCCGAACGCTACGGCTCCGGTGGTGACCACTCCGCGCGCCCCGGCCCAGGGGCCGGTGCCGGTGCCGGTGCAGCGGCCGGTGCCGGCCGACAGTGAGCGCCGCCTTACAGCTCAGAAGCCGAACAGCTGGGTCCAGGTCCGATCGCCCTCGGCCAGTCCGAGACCCATGGTGGTCAGGTCGCAGTTGAGTATGTTGGCACGGTGGCCCTCCGATTTCATCCACGCTGCCATCACGTCCTCGGGTGATGCCTGTCCCCGGGCGATGTTCTCGGCCCCGGGTGTCCGGTATCCCTGGGCCTTGGCCCGGTCGCTGAAGCTGCGGCCGTCCTGGCTCGTGTGGTCGAAGTAGTTGTTCGCCGACATGTCCTCACTGTGCAGCTGCGCGGCACGGGTGAGGCGGTCGTCGGACTTCAAGGGGCGGCACCCCGCCTTGGCCCGCTCCGCGTTGGCAAGCGCCAGGACCTGCCCGACGGGCGTATCGGCCCGTTCGACGGTCGGCGTGGGTGTCCGCTCGGGGCGGGGCGGAGCCTTCTTCGTCTTCGGCGGAGTCGGCCTGGGCTTGGGCTTCGGCTTCTTGTGCGTCTCACGCGGCCGGGGTGAGTGGGACTTCTCCGGCGACGGCGCGGTCGAGGCCGGCGGCGAAGAGGATGTCGCGGATTCGGGGTCGGCCGCGGACCGCGTCGTGTCCCGGTGCCCGTCCTCGTCCGGCGTCAGCCCGTTCATGACCCCGATGGTTCCGCTCGCGAGCAGCGTGGCGATCGCGGCGGCCAGCCCGGTGGTCCGGCGTCGCCTGCGTATACGTTCTCGTTCGCGGCGGCGGCGCCGACTGTGCGAGCCGGTGCCGACCACCGCCAGCTGTGCGGCGGAGCCGGCGCCGTGCCCGGAGAGCGTGGCCGTGTCGCCGGAGGCGCTGAACGCCGAGAACGCGACGGGGTCCGCAGCGCCGTAGAGGGAGGCCACAATCCCTGCGCCGGTCAGCGCAGCACCCACGGGCACCAGGCCCAGGCCCACCAGCAGCCCTTCAGCGGGTACCAGCCCGACCTGGTATCCCGAGCACACGCCGCACTCACGGACGTGCCGTGCGATGCGCTTGCGCCACAGCGCAGAGGGGCGCCCGTCCCAGTTGTCCGTCACCTGGTCGAGGCGAGCACACGGCGGTACGGCGGACAGCGCACGCACCACCAGGCGGGCGGTCTCCAACTGCGCCTTCATCCGCTGCACACGCACCCCCGTGTGCTGCGGCGACAGTTCCAGAGCGGCGGCCACCTCCGCCCGGCTCAGCTCGCCCGCGGCCTCCAGCCACCACAGCGACAGGAGCGCACGGTCGTCGGTGTCGAGCCAGCGGGTGGCCTGCGCCACCTCTCGCCGTTGGCCTTCCAGTCCGAGACGGACGATCGTCAGATCCACGAAGTCCGCGCCGGGATCGGCCACCTCGTGGGCGTCGTGCAGACCGAGATCGGCCGGTGCGGCTTGCTGCGCGGACCAGTAGGTGCGGACCTGGTTCATCGTGATGGCCACCAGCCAGGACCGGAAGCCGAGCGGGTCCTTCAGCGAGCCGAGACCGCGCAGCGCACGGAGCATCGTCTCCTGTACGACGTCATCGACGTCGGCATGCCCGTTCAGCGCCCGGCCGACGATGTTGTACACCAGGGGCAGATGAGAGCTGACCAGCTCATCCTGTGCCCACACCACACCGCGCTGTGCCGCCTCGACCACCGCACGGTCGGCTTCCCCTGTCGCTGCCACGCCCGTCCACTTCCCTTCCGAGTCACGACATTCTCTGTCCGACACAAGAGGAGACTTCGGGCCGGGGGCCGTCATAACAGAAAACGGCTCCCGGCTCCGTACGGCCCGGGGGCGGCCGGTAGGGCTCGAAGGGGTGTGCGGATCGGCTGCCTTCCTTCGGCGGGCAGGCAGATATCCGGTGGAAGCACCTGCCGGACCGCCTTCGCGGATCTGTCGGAGAGCGCGGAGCCTCCGGCCTTTGACATGCCGAGACGCAGACGGCGGGGGATGGTGGATGAGGGGACGACGGCGAGCCGGTGTCCGCCCGGCATCCGGTGAGGAGAGTGAGGGACATGAAGGGTCCGCTGGTGGTGGGCGTCGATGGATCGGACGGCAGCCTGACTGCCCTGGACTGGGCGGTGGAAGAGGCGACACGGCGCCGGCTGCCGCTGCGCATCGTCTACGCGTCGCTGTGGGAGCGCTACGAGGGCGCGCTGCCTTCGTTCACCACTGAACGACCGGCTGAGGAGGTCGCGGCGCAGCACATCATCGCCTCCTCGAAGCAGCGTGCCCAGCAACTCTCCGCGGACTTGCAGGTCAGTGCGGTGACCGTGGCGGATGAGGCGGCCACCGCGCTCGTCGAGGAATCGCGGGAGGCGTCCGCGGTCGTGTGCGGCTCCTCAGGACGCGGAAGAGTCAAAGAGCGCTTGCTGGGCTCGGTGAGCCTGGCGGTCGCGGGGCGCGCCCACTGCCCGGTCGTCGTCACACGCGGTGAGCAGTCCAACATCCGGGGCATGGGCCACAGGGTCGTCGTCGGTGTGGGAGAGGCGGACGAGGGCGCCACTGCTGTGCGCTTCGCCCTGCGTGAGGCCGAAGCCCGCGGGTGCGAACTGGTGGCCGTGCGGGCCTGGCGCAGTCCTCAGCACCCCACGGACTCTCTGGGCGCACTGGACTCCGGCGCAAGAACATACGGGGATCAGGCGGTCGGCGTCCTGGACGAGGTACTGGAGGCGACGACGCCGGAGCACCCGACGGTGCCTGTGCGACGTGCGTCCGTGGAAGGGCCGGCCCACCGGGTTCTCCTCGGGCCCTCGTCCGAGGCGGATCTGCTGGTTGTCGGCGCCACGCGGCGAGAGGGCCAGTTCGGCTTGCAGCTGGGCCGGGTCAGCCACACGGCACTGCACCAGGCGGCCTGTCCTGTCGCCGTCGTGCCCCATCGCTGACCGGCGGCTCGCCGGCCACCGGCCCCCGGTGCGAGGCCGCTGGCGCGGGCGTGAACCGCCGCAGGAGCCACGCTGGGGCCGCTCCCCCGCGACCTGTGTCACGCTGCGCAGTCACCTGCGCGCAGTGGATGAGGAGAGCTGGTGCCGCCACCCGATCGGCCTGCGCTTGAGGACACCGGGAAGCACCGGGAAATGGGAGGGATGGATCACCAGACGTCCGGCCCGTCACCTGCTCCCCCAGCGCGGCTGTGGGGGCATCAGCCAGTTCAGCGTCCGGGCGATGTCGCTGGGCGCGACGATGCCGACGACCCGGCCGCCGTCCAGCACGATCGCCCGGTGCTCCGCGCCGGACTCCATCCGGGGCAGCAGGTCCGGGAGCAAGTCGTCCGGGGCTACGGTGACGGCCTCTGCCAGTGGCAGCATCACCTCCCCGACCTCGGTCGTTTCCCGCTGGTCCGTTCGGACATGCTGAGCCCGCTCCAGAGTCATCAGACCGACCGCCTCGCCCACCGGGTCCACCACGGGGAAGGCCGAGTGCCGGTAGCGGTACCTGGCGTCCGAGAGGAACCCCGAGACGGTCAGCTCGGCGGATACCGTGACGGGCTGTTCCGTCATGGCCCTGCGTACGGGAACTCCCGCCAGAGTGCTGCGGAGCTGCGCCTGCCGGCCTTCCGCGGTCGCGGCAGAGAGCAGGAACCAGCCGATCAGCGCCAGCCAGAGCCCGTCGAAGACCCTGGTCGCCAGAAAGAGCAGCAGCCCTCCGACGATGAGCAGCCAGCCGAACGCACGTCCGGCCAGGGTGGCCCCGATCGCCGCCCGCAGCCGGTCCCCGGTACGCCACCACAGGACGGCCCGCAGCAGACGGCCACCGTCCAGCGGCGCGGCGGGAATGGCGTTGAAGAGGGCGAGCAGCACGTTGATGACCGCCAGCCACGCCACCGCCTCCACCACGAGCCGGGGAGCACCCAGGAGGTGGACGAGCCAGGAGCAGAGCCCGAAGCCCACTCCGAGCAGGAGACTGACCAGGGGGCCGACGCCCGCGATTCGCAGTTCCGCTCCGGGCTGCGACGCTTCGGACTTGAGCCGTGCCAAACCGCCCAGCAGCCACAGCGTGATGTCCTCCACCGGCACGTCGTTGCGTCGGGCAACGACCGCGTGCGCCAGTTCGTGGGCGAGGAGCGAGCTGAAGAAGAGTACGGCTGTGCCCAGCGCGATCACCCAGTACAGTGCCTCGGCACGGCCGGGATCGACCTGCGGGAAGCGGCTCCTGGCCAGGATCCATGCGACGAGGGCGAAAACAAGCAGGACGCTCCAGTGAACGCCGATCCGCACCCCGGCGATCCGTCCCAGTGGAAGAGTTGCCCGCACGTCCGTCTCCCTGGCTCGGCGTGTCCGATGCTGTGTTCGCGCCGCGCGCCGGTCATGTACCTCCGCAGGGCCGGCACTGCTCGCAGGCGCCGGCGGTCCCGCATCCCGGTGCACCGCCGGGCCGGGCGTGGAGGCGGCAGAACGACGCCCTGTGGCCAGAATGCGCGGAGCGGTGCTCAACGGCACCCGCAAACCCCCGCTGCGGCACGGCCCGGTGACGCCGCGCGGGTGGGGGCGCACGCGTCGGAGGAGACGCAAAACGCGGTGGTCCCCGCTGAGCGCGCTGCCCCCGCTTCTCGGGCTGGGGCCGGGGAGCGGGACACCTCGCTCCGCTGGGCGTTCCCCTGTGCCGGGCGGTGGTGTGGACGCGCCCGGCGTCTGCCGGTACTCCGGATGGGTGAGCAGCAGTGGGTTACCCGATGGCTTCCCGCCACGCTCGGCGCAAAGGGAGCACTGCTGCTGGAGGCATGCGTCCCGGCATCGGCCGGGAGGTTCGGTCTGCCGTACCTGATGCGCCGGGAGCGCGGGTCGGACCGGGGCACTCGGCGTTGCGCGGCATGCCTTCCGGTCCGTAGTCGGCGACGGCGGCCCTCTTGAGCCCCCGACGATGAGGCGAGTTCATGCAAATACACTGAGGGCAGGGAAAGTTGGCACTCATTGCGCTTGTTGCTGTCCGAGCGCGGTGACACTCTCTGGGCCATGCGAACGACAACCTGGATCATGGCCGGGCTCCTGGCCACGGCCCTCACCACTGCCTGCTCGAGCGAGAACGACAGGCCCGAGCCCGCGCCGCCTTCCAGGACGAGTACGAGCTCACCCTCCGGCTCGCCGAGCGCAACAGAGCCCGTGCGGTACAAGGACGCCTCGCTCACGATGGGCGGAGAGTCGGACGACGGTGACTGCGGCACCGTCTACGCGTCTCTCGACGGGACCTCTCCGAAGCTGGTGGAAGGCGGGTTCGAACTGAGATACACCAACCCGGACCTGTCGGTTGCTCCGTGCGGGGGAAAGAGCGGTCAGGCGAAGCTGAGCTTCCTCGATCCGCACGACAGCGTCAATGCGGCATACCAGGTTTCCGGGAAGCAGGACGGACGCAGCTGCAACGCCCTCGTCAAGAGCCAGGAAGTGCCCGAGATCAACGCCGGCATTCCGCTCTCCGAGCTCAAGGCAGGGCAGCAGTTCTGCCTGACCCACCCCTACGACCAGAACCACGCCGTCGAGTTGCTGCGAGTCGAGGACATCTCGCCGGATGCGGGGAAGGTGACCTTCGTGGTAACTGCTTGGGGCGAGGACTGAAGCCTGTCACGGAAACCCGCGGTCGGGCGCAAAGAGCCCGGTGCCGCACGTGTCTTCTCCGTAAACCTGCCCGGCGTGGCGAGGCCGGGGCCCCGGCGGCTGCGTGGACCTCTGGATGCCCGACGCCGGCGGCCGGTCAGGACCTGGCAGAGGGCCGCATGCGGCCACGGCCACCACCGCCAGCCTCGTCACCGGCCTCGGCCATCAGCACGCCTGGCACCAGTCGACCGTGAGGCCATCGCGTTCGAGGGCTTCCTCGACACCGGCCCAGTCCTCCACCCAGAGGGCCCTGTCGGGGGGCGAGGGGGTCGGTCCGAAGTATGCGGGCTCCGCCCGCTGTTTCGGCGTGGTGGGACGCGTCACGTCGGGCAGGGACCGGGGGCGCCATGTCCGGATCGACAAGATGTCCGACGTGCCGGGAGGAGAGGAGCCCGAGGAGCACACGGGCGTCATGATCCGCATTGCCGATGACGTCGACATGAGCGTCAACTGTGTACATGAGGAGGACGGGCTGACCTTCGCCGGGGTGTCCTACGACAACAGCGCCGGCAGGGGCGCCGACAGCTGGCGGGCCGCACCCGGTCCCGACCGCCTGTGTGCAGCAGCCTCTTCACCCGCCCGGCCCCCGCCACTCGGACGGCGCCGATGGGAGGCCGTATCGTGCGGGCAGGACGAGCTGTCGACGGTACCGGCCCGGTGCGCGCTGTTACGGCAGGGCACCCTCACCCTTCTTGGTGACCACGAAGCGGTCGAGGACCAGATGGTCGATCTCTGTGGCGAGGAAGCACTCCAGTGCGTCCCGGGGTGAGCAGACGATGGGCTCGCCGGCCACGTTGAAGGACGTGTTGAGCAGACACGGCACGTCCGTCCGTGCCAAGAAGACGCGCAGCAGCTCCGCGAGCACGGGGTTCTGCCGCTCGTCGATGGTCTGGATTCGCGCCGTGCCGTCCACGTGGCAGGCGCCGGGGATCAGCTCTCGGTACTCCTGACGCACGGGGAAGACGAACGTCATGTAGGGCGACGAGGTCTTCTTGCCCATCTCGAACACACGCGGTGCCTCGGATTCCAGGACGACGGGAGCGAACGGGCGGAAGGGCTCCCGGTGTTTCACCCGCAGATTGATGATGTCCTTGATGTCGGGGAAGGCCGGGTTGGCGAGGATGCTGCGGTTGCCCAGGGCACGCGGTCCGAACTCGGCGCGGCCCTGGAACCAGCCCACGACGTTCCGGTCGGCCAGCAGTTCGGCCGTCCGGTGGGCGAGCGCGGTGGCGTCGGGCTCCTGCTGCCACTCGACGCGGTCCTCGTACTCCGCCAGGGCGTCCAGCACCTGGCTCTCGCTGTATGAGGGCCCCAGGTAGGGCGTGGTGACGGCGTCAGCGGGCCGGTTTCGCAGGCCGGCGGTGTACACGGCCGCACCGATGGCGACACCGGGGTCGCTGGCTCCGAAGCTGACGTCCATGCCGGTGAACGAAGACCTCTCCAGCATCTTCGTGTTGGCTACGCAGTTGAGCGCCAGCCCGCCCTCGAAGAGCAGGTGGTCCAGGCCGGAGGCAGCGGTCAGGGCCCGCAGCTGGTGTGCGGTGACGGCCTCGACCATGTGCTGTGCCATTCCGGCGACCTCGACCCGGAAGTCGAACTCCTCGCGCTTCTCGCTGTCGCCGCCGAAGAGGCTGTCGAAGAGCGCGAAGTAGGCCGGGACGTCCTGGGGGATGGAGATGGTGTACGAACCGCTCTCGTGCAGCCGCACCACGCGCTCGAGGAGTGGGTTGTGCTGCGGCGGCGGGCCGTATGCGGCGAGCCCCATCACCTTGTACTCGTCGTTGTTGGGCACGAATCCCAGGTAGCGGGTGATCCGCCCGTAGGCCACGCCCAGCGAGCTGGACAGGGGAACAGTGCACTCGTCGAAGAGACGGACGACGCCGCCGCGCAGCTCACCCATCACGGAGGACAGGGTTTCGGCGCGGCCGTCGCTCACCACGAAAGCGGCGTCCGTGCTGCCCGCCAGATACGCGCCGCACATGAGATGGGCCAGGTGATGCGGCACCAGCGCCAGCTTGTTGGGATCCAGCGGATGGCCGGTGCGCTCGACGAAGTCGCCGTGGACGGCTTCGCGGCTGAGCATGCCGGTGTAAGCCTCGCCCGCGCGGCGCAGCGCGTCGAACTTCGCGGTGACCGGCATGTCGGCACTGGATATCCCCGCGATCATCTCCTCGGCCACGGCGGGCGAGAAGCGCCAGGGGAAGGCGACGACATCCACTTGGTCGAGCGTGACACCGGCGGCCTCCAGGCACCACTCGATCGCCTGCGCCGGGAAGTCCGAGGTCTTCTTCACCCGGCTGAGCCGCTCCTCCTCGACAGCCGCGACCAGTTCACCGTCGATCACCACAGCGGCCGCGGCATCGTGCCCCACCAGGAGGTTGCGCCCGACGCCCGTCGACCCGTACAGGCGCCCGAAGAGCTCCGCGCCCCTGGTGAAACCGTTGTACCCGAGCACTATCACTGTCTCCCAGCCTCCCCGAGCCAGGCAGCAGGCAACGGGTCAACACCGTACTGTGCGTGGGCACTTGAGCGATAGAAGTGGCACACGAGCAACGCGTGGCTGCCGGTTTTCGGGAGAGCCATCCTGATGCCGCCATTGGTCCGGGCCGGCCGTCAGCGCCCACGACGGTGAACCACCGCTCGTCCAGCCGCACCCGGGTGTCCGGGCCCGCGGTGTGGATGCCGAGCTGGTCGGCCGCCCTGGGGCCCGGCGCGACGGCCGGGTCGCGCGCGTTGGCCGCGTTCAGCCAGCGGCCCACCCGGCCGGGTGCAACACGATCTGCGGGCGCCCGAAGCCGGTGCTCGGCCTTGTGGCCCCGGGCTGCCTTCTGCAACCGGTGGCGGTCGGGGTGATCGGGCGGGCGGCGGCAACGGGCATGGCGGCCAAGGCGGCTTCCAGAGCCGACCAGTCAGCCTCGCAGGTCGGACAAGTCCTCGTCACGGAGATCGAGATCGTTCGCCGCGAGGTTCTCCTCCAGATGATCGAGAGAGCCGGTGCCCGGAATCGCCAGCACCGACGGCGATTCCGCCAACAGCCAGGCAATCGCGACCTGCGCGGTGGTCGCGCCGAGGCGTGCCGCGACCTTGCCCAGCCGTTCGGCGTCGAGCGGGCTGCTGCCGACGCCGCCGCCGAGCGGAAAGTACGGCGCATACGCGATCCCCGCTTCCTCACACGCGGGCAGCAGCCCCGGGTCACCGGTGTGCCGGTTCTGCACTGCCGCGACGGGCGCGATCCCCCGGGCCTCCGCCAGTTGGGCGGCGTCGACATTACTGACACCCAGGTGCCGGATCAGCCCCTCCGCGCGGAGCTCGGCCAGCACCGCGAACCGTTCGGCGATCGACTCGCCACCCGGTCCGGTCATCCCGCCGACCCGCAGATAGACCAGATCGAGCCGGTTGAGACCAAGAGAGCGCAGATCTGTCTCGACCAGGCCGCGCAGCTGATCAGCCGTCGCCTGCCTGCTCGGCACACCGTTCGGTCCGGGCAACGGCCCCACCTTCGTCGCGATCACCAGGTCGTCACGGTAAGGGACCAATGCCGTACGGATCAGCTCGTTGGCCCACACCCCGTCCCTGCCGTAGAAGCCGGCCGTGTCGATGTGGTTCACGCCCAGCTCCACAGCCCTGCGGAGCACCGCGACGCCCGTCTCGGGATCTCGCGTCGGACCGGCGAAGGTGCCCATCGCCAGGCGCATGGCGCCGAAGCCGAGCCGGTTGATCGTCAGCTCTCCGCCGAGGGAGAAAGTCTTGATCGTCATGACGCTCATGGTGTCCGCCGCCACGGCGAGCAGCGAGCTCCTGGCAGCTTGCTGCCAGACTGGCGGGATGCGGAACGAAGAGGTGTTTTCAGTACGAGGAGACGCAGAGCTGACCGCGCGCGCAGGTCATCTCTTCGAGTCCGCGCGGACCGAGTTCCTGTGCGCCGCCCGGGACCTGAAGACCTGGTCGCAACCGGAGGCCAGGGCCGCGGTCCGGAACCGGATGCGCGCTGCGGATCACGCTGACTTCACCCCTCAGAAGCTGCTCAGTCCGGTGGCACTCGCCGACGAGGAGGCCCGCGCGCATCTGTGGCTGGTGCGGAGCAAGGGCGCTCTCGTCCGGATCAGCCGTTCGCCGCTGCCGTACGAAACCATCCTCATCGACCGCCGGGTGATGATCCTTGCCGGCCAGGAGACCCCCACTGGCCGCGAGTACACCGTGACGACGTCGCAGATCCTGGTCGACGGCGTTCACTCGCTGTTCCGGGCGATCTGGGACACCGCCGTCGATCTCGAAACCTATCTGCGCAGCGACGTCCCGCACCTCGATGCCGACGTGCGAATGATCCTCAAGGCCCTCGGTTCGGGCCTGACCGACGAATCAGCGGCAAGACGGCTCGGCGTCTCATTGCGTACCTACCGGCGGCGTGTGGCCGAGCTGATGGCCGAACTCGACGCCGACTCCCGCTTCCAGGCCGGGCTGCGCGCAGGCGAGCTGGGCCTACCCCACTGAAACCACAGGGGTCGCGGCACTTCGGCGGTCTGCACGCCTGATGCGCCGGCCGAGCTCGCTGTTGTAGAGGCCCATGGCTCCGCGCTCGGTCGGGTTGCCGGCCTGGGCTCATGGGTCGTGAGGTACTTTTCGGTCCATTCCGCGCTGTGCTGGTGCGCACTTCCCCCGGGTGATTGGTATGGACCTGCCAATGCTCCGCCGTTAATGTGCGCAGCGGCATGTCCAGGGACTGCTCCCCGGCTTTGCTGTTCCACCCCCACACTGCTGGAACAACGAAAGGCCGATCCATGAGACGCACCAGAACGCCCCATGCCCTGCTGTCCGCGCTGCTGCTCAGCGGCGCACTCGTGACAGCCGGTCTGCTCCCGTCCACAGCAGCAGGTGCGCAACCGAAGGCCGAGCAGAAGGCCCCCGCATCCGACGGCGTACTCGCCGCCATGCAGCGGGACTTCGGCATCAGCAAACAGCAGGCCGAATCCCGGCTGGCCGCGGAGAAGCGTGCGACCGCCATCGAGAAGAAGGCCCGGCGAGCAGCCGGTGCCGCCTACGCGGGCTCCTGGTTCACCCCGAAGAACCGGCAGCTGACCGTCGCGGTGGCCGACCGGAAGAAGGCCGCGGCCGTGCGCGCAACCGGCGCGGCCGTTGAACTGGTCGACCGCAGTGCGGGGCAGCTCGACGCCGTCAAAAAGCGCATCGATCGACTCGACGCACCCACCGGTGTGACCAGTTGGCGTGCCGACTGGAAGACCAACCGGATCGTCGTCGAGGTCCGCACCGATCTGCAATCCGACAACGATGTCAAGAAGTTCCTCGCCCGGGCACGCAAGGCAGGCCCGCTGACGGTGCGGACGACGGACCCCACCCCTGCGACCCTGGCAGCCGGCACGGTCGGTGGCGACCCGTACTACACCGGCAACGTCCGCTGCTCCATCGGCTTCTCGGTGCACGGCGGTTTCGTCACGGCTGGCCACTGCGGCGGCGCCGGTCAGTCGGTCAGCGGCTGGGACCGCACGCGCATCGGGAACTTCCAGGGCTCCTCGTTCCCGGGCAACGACTACGCGTGGGTCGACGTCGGCAACGGCTGGTGGACCGTTCCGGTCGTGCTGGGCTGGGGCACGGTCTCGGACCAACTCGTCCGCGGCTCGGCCGAGGCCCCGGTCGGCGCCTCCATCTGCCGCTCGGGCTCGACCACCCACTGGCACTGCGGCACCGTGCTCGCCAAGAACGAGACCGTCAACTACAGCCAGGGCGCCGTCCATCAGATGACCAAGACGAGCGTATGCGCCGAAGGCGGCGACTCGGGCGGCTCGTTCATCAGCGGCGACCAGGCCCAGGGTGTCACCTCCGGCGGCTGGGGCAACTGCTCGAGCGGGGGCGAGACCTGGTACCAGCCCATCAATGAAATCCTCAATCGATACGGCCTGACCCTGCACACGGCCTGACCTCCGTACTCCCCCAGCGTTCCGATTCGACGGTGGTCCTTGCCCTGTGACGGTCGCCCATCGGACCGTCACGGGGCCGGCGGAGAGAGGCTCTCGCCACCCAGGTCGAACAGCCGCGGGGAAGCCCACCATGGCTTCCCCGAGCCCTCACCCCGGCACTCACATAGGCGGGCCGGCCGGTGCGGGTCCCAGTGTGGTCGTGCCGGGCGTGGCCCGGTGGCCGAGGCCGGTGCGATAGGTGTCCAGGGCCTCATCCACGCGTCCGGTACGGCGGAGCAGATCGCCGAGGAGCCGGCACAGGTCGGCGACGTCACCGGCGGCATCGGCGTGTTCGAGCAGCGGGAGGGCCGCGCGGTAGTGCTCCTCGGCGGCCGGGTCGTCACCGCGCTGCTCTTCGATCAGACCGAGTAGCCGGTGTGCGGCACCCGCGTGCACCGCACCGCGACCGGGGCGCAGGGCTCCGGTGTCCTGCTCTCCGGCGGTGAGCAGCGGCCGCAGCAGTTCCTCCGCCTCCTGCACCTTGCCACGGCGGCGCAGCACGTCCGCCAGTTCGACCTCGACCTGTTCCGTGAAGAGCGCGGCCCGCTTCGAGTCGAGCATGGCGCGGGCGGTGCACAGTTCGCTCTCCGCGCGTTCCAGGTCGCCGTGCTGGGCGTGTACATAGCCGCGCATCCAGTGGCAGTGGGCGAGGTCGGTGCGGATGTGCAGTTGCTGGTAGAGCTCTTGGGCCTTGGCGAGTGAGGAGTCGGCCTCGGTGATGCGGCCCTGAGCGATGAGCGTGCGGGCCACGCCGCGGTGCATTCCGGCGAGCAGAGCCGGGTCGTCCACCCGCGGTGCGAGCGCGAGCGCCAGCTCGGCGGCGCGCCCGGCCCGCGTCCGTGCGCCCATGTCCAGGTAGGGCGCGATGGACGCCGTGTAGAGGAGCAGCAGCGAGTCGGGGTCGTGCAGACCGGAAGCGTTGAGCTGGTCGACGGTGGTCTCCAACAGATAGCAGGCGTAGCGGAGTTCCCCGCTGAGTCGGTGGGCGGCGGCGCGTCCGCGCACGGCGGGCACCCGGCGGGTCAGCGGCTCGTCGGCCAGCAACCGCTCGGCGGCGCCGAAGCACTCGCGCGCCTCGGCGAGGTCTCCGGATTCGAGCAGGCAGTCGCCCAGGCCGAGGAGAGCGCTCGCCTCCTCGGCGGGAAGCCTGTGCTCGACGGCCTCGGCCCGCAGGGCTCGAAAGAGCGTGGCCGCGTCCTCGGGGGCTCCGGTGGCGAGGGCGTGCCGCGCATCGGCCAGCCGCAGCCGCAGATCAGCCGCGAGGTGCGCCGGACGGCCCGTGGCGAGTTCCTCGGGGGTGGTGCCGAGCCGTTCCGCCATATGCCGCAGGGCCGCCTCCGAGGGGCGCACCTTGCCCGATTCCAGTGTGGAGATGTAGGCGGGCGTGTACGCGGGCTCGGCCAACTGCCGTTGGGTGAGGCCGCGCTCGGTCCGCAGGCGCAGAACCCGTCGTCCGATGGCGGTGGGCTCATCAGGCCGTACGCCGGCAGTTCCGTTCCCGGCCACTTCTGCCTCCCGCGGTTTCCCCGGCATTTGAGTCACCGTCCGTCCACGTCCGTCGAACGCTCCTGCCCTTCGAACGTCCCTGTCCTTCGAAGACCGACCGCACGACCGCAGCGAAGGACGCGAGTGCGGGTGGCGCGAACTCGCCGTACGCACAGCCACCTTATGCCGGACCGTTGCCCCGGACTTCGGCCACGCCTATGTTAATCGCTGCGTTAAACGCACTTATCCCCCCAGTTACTGCGCGGACCGCTGACAGGCCCGCGCAGCTCACGGAGGCCCCCCATGCCCGGACACACACCCCGCAGATCCCGAACACGGCTGACCGTGGCCGCCGCCATCGCCGTCGCGGCGGCGCTCGCCGCCACAGCACCGGTAGCAGCGAGCCAGAGCTGGAGCGGCAGCACCTCACCAGCGCGAGCCGACAAGGACCGCACCGGCTCCCCTTCCAGCGACCACGTCGAAGTCGAATACTTCAACGGCCCCGGCAGCCACCCCCACCACGCCCGCATCCCCACCTCAGCGCCACTCACCAAGAAGCAGCACAGCAAGATCAAGGATGACGGCGACGTCGTACCGATCAAGAAAGCCGGACCGAGCAACGCCAAGGTCGACGTCGTCTTCATCGGCGACGGCTACACCGCCGACCAGCAGAACGACTTCCACGCCGACGTGCGCCGCAACTGGGCACAGGTCGCCAAGGTCGAGCCGTACGCCCAGTACAAGGACCTCTTCAATGTCTGGGCCGTCGACGCGCACTCGAAGGACTCCGGCGTCTCCGGCGACCCGACCAGCGATGTCCGTAAGGACACCGCCCTGGGTTCGTACTTCTTCTGCGACGGCATGGAGCGGCTGCTGTGCGTCGACGAGAACAAGGTCGAGGCGTACGCGAGCAAGGCCGCCGACCCCGACCTCGTCATCGTCCTGAGCAATTCCACCAAATACGGCGGCGCCGGCTACAACGACATCTCCTCGCCGTCCGGATACGACGGTATCGCCACCGCCTCGTCCGACAACGCCGACGCCGTACAGCTCGTCGTACACGAGTCGGGCCACTCGTTCGGCAAACTGGCGGACGAGTACTGGTACAGCGAGAACGAACACACCGGCCCGGAGCCGGGCGAGCCCAACCTCTCCACGCTCAGCGCCGAGGAGATGGCCGCCCGACAGACCAAGTGGCACCGCTGGCTCGGCCAGACCTCACCGGACGGCGGCACCGTGGGCACATACGAGGGTGGCGGCTGCTGTGCCCGCGGCGTCAACCGGCCCACGGAGAACTCGATCATGCGCACGCTGGGCCGGGAGTTCAATCTCCCCGGGCGCGAGGCCATGATCGCGGGCTTCCACAAGCACGCGCCGGCCGTCTCCAGCACAACCCCGACCGACCGACAGCTGCGCGGCGCGAAGCGCATACGTATCGAGGCATCCGACGAGGCGCGGGTGCGCTGGCTGGTCGACGGCGGCGAAGCCCGCAAGGTCCGTGGCGAACGTTCCGTCACCCCCGGCACCCTCGGAGTCCCGGACGACGGTCGTGCGCACACCGTGACCGTACGCGTGACGAATCCGACCGACGCGGTCCGCGACCCCCGGCTGCGCAAGCTGCTGAACGGCACACTCCAGTGGAGCGTCAAGCGCTGAGGCAGGTCCCCTACGGCTCGGCGGCCGCTTCCCAACCCCCGGCGGACCCGGCAGTGCCAGGCCCGGCGGGGGCGGGCCGAGCCGCCGGGAATGGCGCCCCGCGTACAGAGCACCGCTCCCCCACCGCTTCGGAGGTCTCAGACCAGGGCGCCTGCGGTCAGTTCGCGGCGGGCCCTGGCCGCCGCGCCCACCGGGATCGCGTCGGCACCCAGCGCTGCCCGTACCACCCGGACCGGGTGGCCGCTGACCGGCGGCTCGGCGGCGAGCGCCTCCCGTACCAGTGGCTCCAGCAGCGGCCAGGAGCCGGTGACGCCGCCGCCGATCACCACTGTGGTGACGTCGACGACGCCCGCCGTCATCACGATGGCCCGGGCGATGCCGTTTGCGGCGGCCCGGTACACCGCGAGCGCTTCGCCGTCCCCGTGCCCTGCGGCCTCGGCGATCTCGCGTGCCGTCAGCCGGCGGCCGGTGCGTTCGGCGTACCGGGCGCACAGCGAACGCCCGGAGGCGAGCGTCTCCAGGTGGCCCCGGCCGCCGCAGGTGCACGGCAGGTCGCCGAAGCCGGGGATGTGCCCGATCTCGCCCGCTGCGCCGTGCGGCCCGGCGAACAGCGCGCCGCCGGCCCACAGCGCCCCGCCGACACCGGTGCCCAGAGTGATGCCGAGGACGTCGGGCTCGCCGCGCACGGCGCCGCCGTACACCTCCCCGTACAGGAATGCGTTGACGTCGTTGTCCAGGTAGGCCGGGACGCCAAGTGCCTCGTGAACGGCGTCGGCGACCGCGAAGCCCGCCCAGCCGGTGAAGGAGTCGCTGGCCACCAGGATGCGCCCGGCCTCGGAGTCGACGACGCCGGCCGCACCGGCGCCGACGCCGGCGAGCTGTCCGGGGGTGCGCTCCAGCAGCGGGCCCAGCGCGCCGAGCGCCTTGTCGACCATGGCGCGGCCGCCGTCGGCGGCCGGGGTCGCCGTTCCGGCCCGGTCCAGGACGGTCAGGTCCTCGTCGCAGAGCACCACCTGCGTGGTGGTGCCGCCGATGTCGACCCCCGCGAAGAGGGTTCGGTCGTGGGACGTCAAGCCGTCGCCTCCGTCCGACCCGCGGCCAGGGTGGTCAGGCGTTCGGCTCTGCGGCTGCGCTGCACCACCGGGTCCGGTACCGGCACGGCGGCCAGCAGTCTGCGCGTGTAGGCGGTCTCCGGCCGCAGCAGCGTCGTGCCGGTGTCGCCCTGCTCTTCGACACGGCCGGCCCGCATCACCGCGACGCGCTGCGCGAAGTGCTGGACGACGGCCAGGTCGTGGGAGACGAAGAGGCAGGCGAAGCCCAGCTCGGCCTGGAGCTCGGAGATCACTTCGAGGACGGCTTCCTGCACGCTGACATCGAGCGCGCTGGTGGGTTCGTCGGCGACGAGGAGCCGGGGCTCCAGCACCAGGGCGCGGGCGAGGCTGACGCGCTGGCGCTGCCCGCCGGACAGCTCCCGGGGAGCCCTCCGGGCCACGTCGCGCGGCAGCCTCACCCGGTCCAGGACGGCGGCGACCCGCTCCTGGCGCTCCCGGGTGGAGAGCGCGCGGCGGTGCACCCTGAGGGGTTCGGCGACGCACTCGCCGACCGTCATCCTGGCGTCCAGTGAAGCCACCGGGTCCTGCAGCACCACGCCGATACCGGACCGCAGCGCCCGGCGGGCCCTGGACCGGGTGCGGGCCAGGTCGGTGCCGAACAGCGAGACGGTGCCCCGGGTCGGCCTGATCAGACCGAGTGCGACCCGGGAGGCGGTCGACTTGCCGGAGCCCGACTCGCCGACCAGTCCGAGGGTCTCGCCGTGGCGCACGGTGAGGGAGACACCGTCCAGGGCGCGAACGGCGCCCCTGCCGCGCCCGAAGACGACGGAGACGTCGTCGAGTTCGACGACCGGCTCGGCGGGGGCTGAGGCCGGGGCCGAGTGTGTGGCGGGTGTGGCGACCCGTGCCGTCTCCGGTACGCCCTCCCCCGCGACCGAGAGGCGCGGCACCGCGGCCAGCAGTCGCCGGGTGTACTCGTGGGAGGGGCGCAGCAGTACGTCCTCGACGGGGCCGGTCTCCACGATTTCGCCTCGGTACATCACGGCGACCCGGTCGGCGAAGTCCGCGACAACGCCCATGTTGTGGGTGACCAGCAGTACGCCGGTACCGGTCTCGGCAGCGAGGCGGCGCAGCAGGTCGAGGATCTCTGCCTGGACGGTGACGTCCAGCGCGGTGGTGGGCTCGTCGGCGATCAGCAGCGCGGGCTTGTTGGCGATGGCCATGGCAATGACGACGCGCTGGCGCTGCCCGCCGGAGAGCTGGAAGGGGTAGGCGGACGCCCGCTTGTCCGGCTCGGGGATACCGACCCGGCCCAGGAGTTCGACGGCCTGCGCGGCCGCGTCCTTGGCGGAGATCTCGCGGTGGTTGCGGATGACTTCGGCGATCTGCTTCCCGACGCGGGTCAGCGGGTCCAGCGCTGTGGCCGGCTCCTGGAAGACCATCGATACGGTCCGGCCGCGCAGACCCGCCAGTGCGGCCTCGCCCGCGCCGACGACCTCGGTGCCGGCGACGGTGGCGCTTCCGGTGGCGCGGGCGTTGCCGGCGAGCAGGCCCATCGCGGCGAGCGCGACGGTTGACTTGCCGGAGCCGGACTCGCCGACGAGGGCGAGCGTCTCGCCGGGGTCGACGGAGAGGGACACGCCGCTGGCGGCGGGCACCTCGCCGGACTGGGTGGTGAAGACGACGCCGAGGTCGTCGAGTCGGAGGATGGGCCCGGCCGCCGGTGCGGCGGGGCTGTGGTCGGCGGTCATCCGCGTCCCCTCACGTCGAATGCGTCGCGGAGTCCGTCCCCGATCGCGTTGAACGCCCACACCACCAGGATGATGGCGAGGCCGGGCGGCAGGATGAGCCACCAGTAGCCGGAGTAGGCGGCGGTGAGGCCGGCCGACAGCATGCCGCCCCAGTCGGTGGCCGGCGGCTGGACGCCCAGGCCCAGGTAGGAGACGTAGGCGACCAGCAGGATGGCGTCGGCGATCTGGAAAGTGGCCGCGACGACGATGGTGGAGACCGAGTTGGGCAGGATGTGCCGGGTGATGGCTCTGGCGTGGGTGCCGCCGATGGCGCGCAGCGTCAGGATGTAGTCGCGGTTCTTCAGGGTCAGTGTCTCGGCGCGGACCAGCCGCGAGGGCACCAGCCAGGAGACGAAGCCGAGGATGATGACGAGGCCGCCCAGGTCCGGCGTGGTGATGGCGGAGACCACCAGCAGGATGAAGAGCGCGGGAATGGCGATACCGGCGTCCACGACCCGCATCATGACCGCGTCGATCCAGCCGCCCGCGTAGCCGGCGGCGGCGCCCCACAGGGTGCCGATGACCGTGGCCAGGACGCCGGCGGCGAGGCCGACGATCAGTGACACCTTGCCGCCGTACATCAGCCGGCCGAGTTCGTCGTGGCCGACGGCGTCGGTGCCCAGCCAGTGTGCGCCGCTGGGGGCCAGGTTGACCTGGTGGAGCAGGGTGTGGGTCTGGTCGGTGGAGTACACCAGCGGGCCCGCGAAGCAGAACAGGACGAAGAAGACCAAGACGCCGAGGCCGACGACCGCGAGCCGGTTGCGCAGGAACCGGCGGACGGCGAGCCGCGTGCCCGACGCCGCGGCGGACTTCGCGGGGGTGGCCGTGCCAGGGGCCCGGCCCGGCGGTATGACAGTGCTCATGACCGGCCTGCCTTCACTCGGGGGTCGATGATCCGCTGGACGATGTCGGCGATCAGCGTGCCGGTCACCGTGGCGACCGAGATGATCAGTACGCAGCCGAGCAGCACCGGGTAGTCGGAGGACTGCGCGGCGGTCCAGAAGAGCAGGCCCATGCCCGGGTAGTTGAAGAGCTGTTCGACGACGAGGGCGCCACCGAACAGCACCGGCACGTAGTAGCCGAGCATGGCGACCACCGGGGTCAGCGAATTGCGGAACACGTGCCGCCACAGGATGGCGCGGGACCGGGAGCCGCCAGCCCGCGCCGTCCTGACGTAGTCCTCGGAGAGGTTCTCCAGGGTCGCGGCACGCATGTAGCGGCTGAAGACCGCGACCATGGAGGCGGCGCCCGCGGCGATCGGCAGCACCAGTCCCTGCGGGTCGGAGAGCACCTGCCCCAGCGTGTGCCCCTGCGGGGCCTGGGAGGGGAACCACGGTAGCGCCTGGCTGAAGACCAGCACCAGGATCAGTCCGAGGAAGTACACAGGCGTGGAGTAGGCGATGAAGCTCAGCGTGGTGATGATGTAGTCGACCGGCTTGTTGCGCCGCACGGCCTGCCACATGCCCAGCGGCACGGCGAGCAGCAGGCCGACGATCGCCGACAGGACGGTCAGCAGCAGGGTCTTCGGCAGGCGTTCGGTGATGAGCTGCGACACCGGCTCGTTGAGGGTGTACGAGGTGCCGAGGTCACCGTGTGCCAGCTGCCCCAGGTAGTAGAGGTATTGCACGGGAAGGGGTTTGTCGAGGCCCTGCTCGTGGTCGAAGGCCGCGATCTGCTGCGCGGTGGCCTGCGGGCCGAGGATTCCGCGGGCGGGCCCCCCGGGCAGGGCGTGCAGCAGGGCGAAGACCACGATTGTCACGATCAGGATGACCGCGACGGCCTGCAGGACCCGCCTGATCAGATATGTGGGAGTGCTCATGTGGGTTCCGGTCGCTGTCGGTGTGCTCGCGGTCGCGGGGACGGCCTACTTGGTCCACTTCCACATGGCGGGGTGGAAGTTGGCGAGCGAGTCCTGCGCGAAGCCGCCGAGCCCCTTCTTGACCACGGAGACCTGGTAGTCGGGCTCCGGCAGCCACACCACCGGGAGCTTCTCGGCGAGCGCCGCGCTGTACTTGCGCATGGCCTCGTCGGAGGAGGAGGTGGTGGTCTGGGCGATCAGCTTGTCCACGGCGGGGTCGGAGTAGCTGCCGAAGTTGGAGCCGCCGCCGGTGGCGAAGAGCGCGTCACCGCTGGGATAGGCGGGGAAGTACCAGCTGCCGGCGGTACCGAAGAAGGACAGCTGCCACTTGCAGCTCGACTCGCTCGCCTTGCACTGGCCGGACTGCGACAGGACGGAATTGACCGGCGCGGTCTTGATGTGGAAATCGATGCCGGTCTTGGCGAACGACGACTGCAGGGCACTCATCATGTTGTCGGTCACGGTAGAGCCGGACTGCGAGAGCACCTGCATGGAGAACTTGGTGCCCTTGTCGACGCCCTTGCCGCAGTGGCCCTTGCCGCTGCCGGGGCTGGTGCACACCATGGTGCCGCCCTTCTCGGTCCAGCCGTGGTCCGTCAGCAGCTTCCGGGCCTTGGCTGTCGAGAACGGGTAGGGGTTGTCCAGCTGCTTGCGGGAGACGAAGGAAGACTTCTGGCCCTGCGGGATGGGACCGTAGGTGGGCACCGCGGTGCCGTTGAAGACGACCTTGGACAGCGTCTTCTGGTCCACCGACATCTGGATGGCCTGGCGGGCGTAGAGCTGTTTGAAGACCGGGCCCATCTTGGGGTTGTTGAAGTTGTAGGGCATGTAGGTGATGGCCCAGCCCTGCCACGGGTCGACCTTGTAGCCCTTGGCCTCGAACGACGCCTTCTGGCTCAGGTCGGTGGCGTTGATGTAGCCGTAGTCGACCGTGCCGGCTCGCAGCGCGTTCTTCTCCGCCTCCGAGGTGGTGAACGGCAGCAGGTTGACGTTCTTGATGTGCGCCTTGCCGCCGCCGTCGTACTTGGCGTTGGCGGTGAGCTGCACCTTGCCGGCCGTGGAGAACGACTTGAGGGTGTAGGGGCCGCTGACCGTCTTCCACAGCGGGTCGGTGGCGTAGCGGGAGATCTTCTTGGCGGCGCCGTTGAGGTACTTCCAGACCTTCTTCGCCCCGGCGGGGGTGCGGTCCAGGTTGGAGACGGAGCCGGAGTCGCTGGTCTTGTCCCAGGCGTGCTGCGGCATCGGGCGGATCATGCTCAGCTCGTTGGCGAGCATCCATTGCTGGTTGTAGGCCCGGTCGAAGGTGATCGTGAAGTGGGTGTCGTCGACGGCTTTGAAGGAGGTCCAGTTGTCCGGCGCCTTGCCGGGGCTGTAGCTGGCCCAGTCCGCCTTGTTCGCCTTGACGAGGTTGAACCAGAACTCCACGTCGCGGGAGGTGATCGGCTTGCCGTCGCTCCAGTGCCGGTCGCCGAGGGTGATGGTGACGCTCTTGCTGTCGTCGGCGAAGTCCGCTGCGGTGGCGAGCGAGTTGTCCTTGTTCCAGCCGACCTTGCCGGCGGAGCCGTCGTAGGCGATCAGCGGCTCCCACAGGGACTGGGATATGGAGGAGTTGTTGGTGTTCAGATGCGCGGCGGTGCCGATGGGGAGAATCCAGTTCGGCGTGAAGTTGGCCGGGAGCGCGTAGTTGATCGTGTCGGACGCGCCGGAGCCGGACGATGACGCACCGCCGGAGCAGCCGGCCAGCAGCGTCCCGGTGGTGATGACGGCGCCCGCGACGAGGGCCCAGCGGCGGCCGGTGGCCGTGTGAGCAGGGGACATGGCTCTCCTTGGGAGGTAGGCCCCGTAGGAAGATCCCGGTGGACGGGGCTGGCGCCGTCGGACCGGCGCTGTGTTCACGACAGCTAACGCCGGACTCACCGCACTTACAAACAAAGTTGCGTAACAAGTAAGTATCTACGGTTCTGGAAAAAGTCTCGCCCACCCCACGCCCCCACCTCGATGTGGGCACTTGTCAGGCATTGTGGCATTTGTTCCGCTGGAAAGATCACCTGGAACCGTTCCCCGACGCGCCGGCCGGGCGTACTCTTCCATCACACCCACTCATCGCGGAAGTTACTTCGTCCATGAATGAAATAAGTACGACGGGTCAGAGGACGGCGAAGGGTGCTTCTGCCCTCGCCCCGCGGATCCTGGAGCTCGTGGCGTCAGGCCAGGCATCCTCGCGTGCCGAACTCGCCGGGCTGCTCGGCGCGGCCGCCTCCACCGTCTCCCTCGCCGTGAGCCAGCTCGTGGAGCGCGGGCTCATCGCGGAGGAGGGCACCCAGGCGTCCACCGGTGGGCGCCCCCGCAAGGTGCTGCGGCTCGGCGGTGCCGACGGGTTCGCCGTCGCCGCCGACCTCGGCGGCCGGCACGCCCGCGTCGGCGTGGTGCTGCCCGGCGGCGGCCTCACCAGCGTCTCGACGGTCCCCTTCGCCATCGCCGACGGCCCCGAGGCGGCGCTGCCGCGGCTCGCCGAGACGCTGCAGGCACTGGCCGAAGAGCACGGCCCCAGCAAGCTGCGCGGCGTCGGGCTCTCACTTCCGGGCCCGGTCGACGTCGCATCGGGTTCGGTCGTCATGCCGTCCCGGATGCCCGGCTGGAACCGCTTCCCGATCACCGACTGGCTCCAGGAGCGCTTCGGTGTCCCGGCCGCCGCGGACAACGACGCCAACTGCATGGCGGTCGGCGAGCACACCGTGCGGCCCGCTGAACACCGGCAGTCGATCATGGTGAAGATCGGCTCCGCGATCGGTGCCGGCGTCATCGTCGACGGCCACCTCTTCAGGGGCGCCACCGGAGCCGCCGGCGAGATCACCCACATCCGCGTCGTCGGCGGGGCCGACACCCCCTGCTCCTGCGGCAACACCGGCTGCCTGGAGACCGTGGCCTCCGGCGCCGCTCTCGTCCGCATCCTGCGGGAACGCGGCGCCCAGGTCGAGAGCCTGGAGGACGTGGTACGGCTCGCCACCCACGGCGACCCGGAGGCCACCCGCGCCGTCCGCAAAGCCGGTGACTACCTGGGCCAGGTGCTCGCCACCAACGTCAACTTCTTCAACCCCAACGCCGTCTACCTCGGCGGCATCCTCTCCACCCTGGAGCCGTTCGTCGCCGCCGTGCGCAGCCAGCTCTACGAGAGCTGCCACCCGCTGGTCACCGAACACCTCACCATCGAGCGCGTCAGCCTCAGCGCCGACGCGGGACTGGTGGGCGCCGGGCAGTTCGCGCTGCAGCGCGCCCTTGCCGACGCGCTGCGCGAGGTCGGCCGCACCGACCTGGCGTCCGGCCGTCTCCCCGCCCCCGCCGCGCCCGGCCCCCGCACCCCGTAGGAGAACAGCCATGTCACAGCCCCGCACGGCGGCCGACCGTCCGGTGATCGCGATAGCCGGACTCGGTATCGAGTCCTCCACCTTCTCCCCCGCCCGCACCCGGGCCCCCGCCTTCCACCCCTCGCGCGGGAACGAGGTCCTCGAGCGCTACCCCTTCCTCGCGCCCGGCCAGGAGCTGCGCGAGGCCGCCGAGTGGCACGGCGCCCTCGTCGGCAAGTCGCTGCCGGGTGGGACCGTCACGGCCGCCGCCTGGGAGGAGCTGACCGGTGAGCTGATCGACCGGCTCACCGCCCTGCCCGAACTGGACGGCCTCTGGTACGACATCCACGGCGCCATGACCGTCGAGGGCGTCGACGACGCGGAGGCGGTACTGCTGGAACGTATCCGCGCCACAATCGGCCCCGCCGTGCTCGTCTCCACCTCCATGGACCTGCACGGCAACGTCTCCCGGGAGCTCGCCCACCGCAGCGACCTGATCACCTGCTACCGGATGGCGCCCCACGAGGACCACATGGAGACCAAGGAGCGGGCCGTCCGCAATCTGGTGGACCTGCTGGCCTCCGGCGCCCCCCGCCCGGTCACGGCGTGGGTGCCGGTGCCGGTGCTGCTGGCCGGCGAGCAGACCTCGACGCGCGTCGAACCCGCCAGGAGCGTGTACGCCGCCGTCGACGAGGTCGAGGCCGCGGAGGGCGTCACCGACGCCGCGATCTGGGTCGGCTACGCCTGGGCCGACGAGCCCCGCAACCGTGCCGCCGTCGTCGTCACCGGCCAGGACGAGGCCGCCGTCGCGGCCGGCGCCGAACGACTCGCCCACGGATTCTGGGAAGCCCGCCACGACTTCGACTTCGTCGCGCCCACCGGCACCTTCGACGGCATCCTGGACGAGGCTCTCGCCTCCGACCAGCGCCCCTACTTCGTCAGCGACACCGGTGACAATCCGACCGCCGGTGGCGCCGGCGACGTCACCTGGGGCCTGACCCGGCTGCTGGAGCGCCCGGAGTTCCAGAAGGACGACGGCCCGACGGTGATCTACGCGTCGGTGCCGGGGCCGGAGGCGGTAGAGACCGCCGTCGCGGCGGGCGTCGGCGCGACCGTCACCGTCACCGCAGGAGCCGAGGTCGACGACCGCCACGCCGGACCGGTCACCCTCACCGGCGTGGTGCACGCGGTCCGGCACGGCGACCGCGACGCCCGGACGGAGGTCGTCATCCGGGTCGGCAGCGTCCACGCGATCCTCACCCGGCTGCGCAAGCCCTACCACCATGAGCACGACTTCACCCGCCTCGGCCTCGACCCACGCCGCGCCGACATCGTGATCGTGAAGATCGGCTACCTGGAGCCCGAACTCGCCGGGATGGCGGTCGGCTGGAAGATGGCGCTCACCCCCGGCGGCGTCGACCAGGACCTGGTGCGCCTGGTCCACCGCCGCATTCGCCGCCCGATGTTCCCCTTCGACCGCGACATGGCCGACCCCGACCTGACGGCCCGCCTCATCCCGGCCTCCGACCAGCCGCTGACCGGGGACGACGAGTGAGCGCTCGGCCCGCCCTGGAGATCGCCGTCACCTCGCCGGTCGGCGCCCGCACCGCCCGCGAGCACGGAGCCGACCGGGTCGAGCTGTGCACCGGCCTGGAGTTGGGCGGCCTCACCCCGTCCGCAGCCCTGATCGAGGCCGCCGTCGACGTGGGGCCGCCGGTGCAGGCGCTGGTCAGGTGCCGACCCGGCGACTTCGTTTACGACGCGGAGGAGGTCGCGCTGATGGCCGCCGAGGTGCGGTCCGCCGTCGTCTCCGGCGCTTCCGGGGTGGTGATCGGCGCACTCACCGCCGACGGCGGACTCGACATCCGCGCGGTCGCCGCGCTCACCGAGGCCGCCCACGCAGCGGGCCGGCCGGTGGAGGTCACCCTGCACCGCGCCGTCGACCAAGCCGCCGACCCGGTCGCAACGGCCGTGCTCCTTCCCGGACTCGGCCTCACCCGGGTCCTCACCTCCGGCGGCGCAGCCACGGCGGGCGAGGGCACCGACCAGCTCGCCGCGATGGTCGCCGCCGCCCCCGGCGTGGAGGTGATGGCCGGCGGCGGAGTGCGCCCCTCCACCATCCCGGAACTGGTCGCCACGGGCGCCGCCGCCGTCCACCTCTCCGCCAAGACCCGGGCCGCGCCACGCCGCGGCGGCCGCTGGGTACCGCTCGGTGCCTCCGGGGCCTCGGCCGAGCAGGACACCCACTTCGTCACCGACCCCGCTGTGGTCGCGGAGGCGCGGCGGGTGCTGGACGCGGCGGTCTGACCCAGGCCCGGCGACCGCCCACAGTGGCGGATGCCCCACCGATGTGAACGCCCCGTCGCCCACGGTCCAGCGGCGGGGCCGGGCCGTTCATCCGCACCCCCGGCAGATGGTGAGCACCGATTCGTAGAGGCGCTGGTGGAACGGCAGGTCGGCACTGACCACGCGGATCAGGTAGTCCGGCTCACCGAACGGCCGCTGCGACTCGCTGGTCGGCTTCTGCCCGTCCGCCTCCGCCTCCGCAGTGGCGCTGGGTTGGATATTCGCTTGGCCTGGGAGGGCGAGGGAGCCGACAATCCCCGCATGGGACACGTCGAGGCCGCGCATCTGGAGTTCTTTCTGCCCGACGGCAGAGCCCTGCTGGACGATGTCTCGCTGCGGGTCGGGGAGGGCTCCTCCGTCGCGCTCGTAGGGGCGAACGGTGCGGGCAAGACGACACTGCTGCGCCTGATCGCGGGCGAGCTGAAGCCGGACGCGGGGACGGTGACGGTCAGCGGCGGCCTCGGGGTGATGCCGCAGTTCGTGGGCTCGGTACGGGACGAACGTACGGTGCGGGACCTGCTGGTGTCGGTCTCCCGCAAGGAGATCCGTACTGCCGCGCGTGCCGTGGACGAGGCGGAGCTGGCGGTGATGGAGCGGGATGACGAAACAGCCCAGCTCCAGTACGCGCAGGCGCTCGCCGACTGGGCCGAAGTGCGCGGGTACGAGGCGGAGACGCTGTGGGACATGTGTACGGTCGCCGCGCTCGGCACCCCGTACGAGAAGGCGCAGTGGCGGCAGGTGCGGACCCTCTCCGGCGGGGAGCAGAAGCGGCTGGTTCTGGAGGCGCTGCTGCGCGGCGGAGACGAGGTGCTGCTCCTGGACGAGCCGGACAACTTCCTGGACGTCCCGGGCAAGCGCTGGCTGGAGGAGCGGCTGCGCGAGACGCCCAAGACGGTGCTGTTCATCTCGCACGACCGTGAGCTGCTGGCCCACTCAGCGGAGAAGATCGTCAGCGTGGAGCCGGGCACCGCCGGGAGCGATGTGTGGGTGCACGGCGGTGGTTTCGCGACGTACCACGAGGCACGCAGGGAACGGTTCGCGCGCTTCGAAGAGCTGCGGCGGCGCTGGGACGAGGAGCACGCCAAGCTGAAGCGGCTGGTGGCCATGTACAAGCAGAAGGCCGCCTTCAACTCCGACATGGCTTCGCGGCTCCAGGCGGCCCGCACCCGGCTGCAGAAGTTCGAGGAGGCGGGTCCGCCGCTGGAGCCGCCACGCGAGCAGGACATCCGGATGCGACTGCGCGGCGGCCGCACCGGCGTACGCGCCGTGACCTGCGAAGAACTCGAGCTGACGGGGCTGATGAAGCCGTTCAGCCTGGAGGTCTTCTACGGCGAGCGGGTGGCGGTCCTCGGCTCGAACGGCTCCGGGAAGTCGCACTTCCTGCGGCTGCTGGCCGGGGACGACGTATCACACACGGGCGGCTGGAAACTGGGCGCGCGGGTGGTGCCCGGCCACTTCGCGCAGACCCACGCCCACCCCGAGCTGGAGGGGCGCACACTGCTGGACATCCTGTGGAAGGAGCACGCGCGGGACCGGGGCGCGGCCATGTCGGCACTGCGGCGGTACGAGCTGACGCGGCAGGCCGAGACGGTCTTCGGCCGGCTGTCGGGCGGCCAGCAGGCGCGCTTCCAGATCCTGCTTCTGGAGCTGGCGGGGGCGACGGCGCTGCTGCTTGACGAGCCGACGGACAACCTGGATCTGGAATCCGCGGAAGCCCTCCAAGAGGGTCTGGAGGTGTACGAGGGGACGGTGCTGGCGGTCACACACGACCGCTGGTTCGCGCGCAGCTTCGACCGGTTCCTCGTCTTCGGTGCGGACGGTGCCGTACGGGAGGCTTCGGAGCCGGTCTGGGACGAGGCTCGCGTCCGGCGCGCCCGGTAACCCGGGAACCCTCCGGGGCCGAGTTCGGAGACACGGCCTTGTAAGTCAGTTCGGACTTCTTCCCAGGGCCTTGGTGTCCGCTCCGGCCTGGAGAAGGTCGCCCGGGAGGATGCTCTCCATGCTCCGGGCCGTCGTCACCCGCGCCTGAGCTGCGCGAACCGAGATACCAGGACAGCTCGGTTGACCATCGAACTAACTGCAACTAATTTGGTTCCAGTTCATTCGATGGCGACGGCAGGAGCGGGAGATGGCGGGGCTCAGCAGTAGGAGCGCGGTTGCGATTCACGCGCTCGCGATGCTGGCGCACCGGCGCGGGGGCTCGTTGACGTCCGCGGAGATCGCGGACAGCCTTCAAAGCAATCCAGTCCTCGTACGGCGCGTCCTCGGCCGCCTGCGGGACGCTCACCTGGTGTGGGCCACCGAGGGTCGGGGCGGTGGCTGGTCCCTTGCGCGGGCCCCGCGGGACATCACGCTCTATGACGCGTACGCCGCCGTCGAGGAGGGGCAGGTCTTCTCGCGGCACACGAATCCGCCCAGCGAGGCGTGCGAGGTCGGACGCAACATCGGCACCCTGCTCGACGTCGAGTTCCGCGGCGCGGAACGAGCTCTGGAGGAGCAGCTCGGCAGGACGACGATCGCCGGCCTGCTGCGGCAGATCCTGGTCTCCGAGAACGGCGAACCCAGGGGCCACTGATCAGACGGTGACGCATGCGCGTCCTGCATCATGACGCATGAGCAAACTGTAACCACTCTAGTTGCAGTTAGTGTACGGAACGCACCAGGAGTGAGAGCGGTGACCCAGGAATGCGAACCGATCGCGAGCACCGAGGCTCGCGGACCTGCGACCTACGACCTCGTGATCAGGCGCGCCCATGTCTTCGACGGCCGCCAGGCGCTCGCCGGTCTGTACGACGTCGCCATAACCGGTGGAGAGATCGCTTCCGTCTCGGCCGAGCCGCTCAGCGGCAGACAGGAGGTGGATGCGGCCGAAGGATGGGTGATGCCGGGCCTGATCGACACGCATATCCACTTCTACGATGTGCGCGCGGTCTCCGATCCCGGTTCGATGCGGGCCTTCGAGGAGAACGACCTTCCCGGAAAGCTCGGGCAGTTCCTCGACCACGGGATCACCACCATCAAGTCAGTGGGCGATCCGACGGACGGAATCCTGAACACCCGGGCCAGAATAGCCGCGGGTACGCTGCGGGGCCCGCGGCTGTTGGCGACCGGTTGCGGAATCACCGCACGCGACGGGCACCCGGCCGCCACGGTCTTCAGCAGCAACCCCTGGGCGCGCGAACGCTTCACGGGAGAGGTCGACAGCGTGCAGCAGATCCGCGACCTGGTGCACCACCTCGCCGACCGAAAAGTGGACGCGATCAAACTCCTGTCGGAAGGCGCGTGCGCACACTCTGGCGGACGCAAGTACCTCTGGCGGAACCCTGCTTTTCCGGATGGTGTGGAATTGGAACGGCTGCCCCTCGATCTCCTTCGGGCCGGTATCGAGACCGGGCACGAGCGGGGCCTTCGGGTTACCGTCCACACCACCCAGCAAGCTGCGGCACGCGAGGCGATCGAGGCCGGGGCCGACGGCCTGGAGCACGGTGTCACCGTCGAGCCCCTCACCGACCACTCGCTCATCGAGCTGATGCTCGAACACGGCATCACCTACACGCCCACACTCTGGATAGACGACGCCCACCCGGACGCCCGTGGCAATCTCAAGAAGGTCGCCGAGGCCGGCGTGCACATCGCGCTGGGCAGCGACACCTTCAGCGGCCGGGGCCTGTTCGGAGCCAACACTCTCGAAGAGGCCGAACTCATGGTGGCGGCCGGGATGACGCCCGCTCAGGTGCTGACCGCAGGCACCAGCGTCGCGTCGCGGCAGTGTGTCCGCCCCGACCTCGGCACGGTGGCCCCCGGCAAGCGCGCCGACCTGCTCGTACTGAACGCTGATCCCACTGCGGACATCGGCAACCTTCGGGACCTCAGCGTGGTGATCCTGGACGGCGAGCTCACCGTCGACAAACGCTAGGCGCGCGTGCGGCGCGGAACGTCCGTCCGCCGCCGCACTGCAGCACGGAAAGCCGCTCGCTGCCAGCGACCGTGCCGCCGGCACACCTCGGGCTCTCTCAGCGATTACTTTGCTGTTCTGGAACTCTTGCGCTTGTTGGCATTGAAGCGTGCTTTCTTCTCACGATTCCCACATGTGTTCATTTCACACCATTTTCGGGTACGGCTTTGACTCGCGTCGAAGAAGGCGGCCCGGCAGGTCGGCGATGCGCACAGGGCCAATTTTCCGTCTCGCTCCCCTGCGAGGATGCTGATCGCGTCGGCGGCGACAACGCTCAGGGCGTCTTCTACGCGGGAATCCGGGCCAAGTCGCCATTGCCGAGTGTTCTCGGGCGTAAGGACAGCCGCAGCCCGCCCCTGAAGGCTGCAGTCATTGATGACGTGGACAGCAGACGCAGGGAGAGAGTCCTGGATCGCGGCCGCGGTCAAAGCGGCGTGAATCGATTCCCGCAGTTCCCTGGCGAGTTCGAGCTGGGCGGTGGTGCAGGACTCCACCGCGAGGCCGTTCACTGCCAGCCAGTCGACAAGTCGCTGCGGCGTGGGGATGCGTTCCACGGCGTCACCGCAACGCTCCGTCAGGGTCGCCGTGAAGCTGGTCGCGAGCACCTTGCCGAGGCGGAAGTCAGGGAACCGAGCATGCATGGAACCACCTTAGCGGGTTGTCCGCTGCCATCGAGGAGTGCTAGAACCGTCTTAGCCGGTTCGCGCCAGACCAAGCCGGTTCACCGACAGGCCCACACCGGTTCCACGACGACCAGGAGATCTCATGCCCAGCGACGTGCAAGCCTTTGAAGCCCACGCAACGGACGCTGACCTCGACGATCTGCGCGCTCGATTGGCCGCGGCGCGGCTGCCGGAGGCTGAGACGGTTCATCGCACCGCGCCCGGCCCTGACCGATGGGAACAGGGCGTTCCTCTCGCGGACCTCGCCGATCTCGTCGACTACTGGCGCACCGAGTACGACTGGCGGTCGTTCGAGGCGCGCCTCAACCGGATCACCCAGTTCCGCACGACCATTGATGGTCTCGGAATCCACTTCCTGCACCGCCGGTCCGCGCGCGCGGATGCCACTCCCCTGATCCTGACGCACGGCTGGCCGGGCAGCATTGCCGAGTTCATCCACGTGGTCGATGAACTGGCAGATCCGAACGACGCGGACGCGCCGGCGTTCCACGTCGTGGTCCCGTCGCTGCCGGGCTTTGGCTACAGCGACAAGCCGGCCACCACCGGGTGGGGAATCGAAAAGATCGCGGCCGCATGGGTGGAACTGATGGGACGGCTCGGCTACAGCAAGTTCGCAGCCCACGGCGGTGACTGGGGAGGTGTGATCACCACGGTCCTCGGCGGCAGGTTCCCGTCGCATGTTCTCGGCATCCACACAACGACCGCACAGGCACCGCCCGGCTTGACCACGGACGGGCTGACGGCTGCCGAGCGCCAATGGACCGAGGAAACCCGGGATTTCTGGCGCAACCACGCGGCGTACGCGAAGCAGCAGGCGACCCGGCCGCAGACCATCGGCTACTCGCTCGTCGACTCACCAGTAGGGCTGCTCGCCTGGATTCTCGACAAGTTCGCCGAGTGGACAGATACCGAGGACAGTCCGTTCGAGACGATCTCCAGAGACCGCATTCTTGACGACGTCACCCTGTATTGGCTGACGCGGACCGGCGCGTCGGCGGCCCGCATCTACTACGAGAGCCACAACTCACTCGACCCCGATCTGCGGGTCGACGTCCCGTCAGCCATCAGTGTGTATCCCCGCGACATCGAGAAGTGCCCGCGCGTCTGGGCGCAGGAGCGGTTCCGGCAGATCGTCCGATGGAGGTCACCTGAAACCGGAGGACACTTCCCGTCGCTGGAAGTTCCCGAGTATTTCGTCAAGGATCTGCAAGAGGGCCTCGCGGCAGTGCTGGCCGCTCATCGGTGAACGCGGCCGGCATTGCGGGCAACGTGGACGGTCTGGCTCCGCAACCAGTACTGATCGCGCCCAACCTCTTGCCGTCCTTCCACACGGCCGGGAGGACTTCTTCGCGCACCCATCACGGACCACGGCCCGGCCCTGTGTCGATGCTCCACGGCAGTCATGCTGCAGTGCCCGTGCGGCACCGCAGCACGAGTTGTGGCTCGCGGTAGTGACACGCGCCGGTCATGGACATCCGGCCGGGCAAGGTGATCACTGACCGCAGACGGAGACTGAGGGGGCCGCGGAACGGATCCAGAGGGACAGGAGATCAGGCGGAACCGATGCGTCGGAGGGGGCCAGGCGTCAGTCCAGTGCAGCGTGCTGTACATATGACCGATGACCGGTTCTCAGTTCCAGCTTCGCCGTGTTTCCCAGCAGGAGTTCGCCCCCTGGGCACGCATGATCGCCGACACCTACGGCATGGACCGCTCGGAGGGGGAACTCGCCGATCAGCGAGCTGCGACGGACCTCGACCGCACTCTGGCCGTCTTCGACGAGGGAGAGCCGGTCGCCGGAGCCTCTGTCTACGGCCGGAAGCTGACCGTTCCCGGGGGCGTCCTGCCCGTGGCGGGGATAGCGTCTGTGGGAGTTGCCCCGACGCATCGCCGCCGCGGCATCCTCACGTCGATGATGCGGGCCCAGCTGAGCAGCCTGTACGAGCAGCAGCTCGAGCCGGTCGCCGCGCTCCGCCCTTCCGAGGCCGGCATCTACGGACGGTACGGCTACGGCCCCGCGACGGTCGGCAACCGGATGCGCTGCGACCGGCATGCCATGCGGTTCCGCCCGACCACCGACTTCGGCGACGGGACGGTCCGGTTGCAGCACCCGGTCGAGGCCCGCCCCCTCCTTGAGAAGATGTACGACCAGGTCCGCACTGCCACGGTCGGCTGGCCCGATCGGCAGACGGCCCACTGGACGGTGCGCCTCGCCGACTACCCGCACCGGCGCGGCAGCGCGACCGCGCTCCGGTGCGCTGTACACCAAGAGCGCGACGGGCATGCCACCGGCTACGCCCTCTACCGGCACAGCTCTGCGCCGGACGGGCTGGGCGGCGAGGCCGGGGTGGTGGAGGTGGTGGAGCTGGCGGCGCACTCGCGTCAGGCGTATGCGGCGCTGTGGCGCTTCCTCGCCGGGATCGACCTGGTGGCCTGGATCGACTACGAGGGCGCCGTGGACGAGCCTTTGCCGCATCTGCTGGTCGAGCCCCGGGCGGTTCAGGCCAGGCCCGTGGACCGCCTGTGGCTGCGACTGGCCGACGTGGACAGGGCCTTGGCCAGCCGGGGTTACAGCATTCCGCTGGACGTCGTACTCGACGTCCGGGACGACTTCTGCCCGTGGAACAGCGGGCGCCACCGGCTACAAACGGAACCGGGAGACGTCCTCTGTGAGCGTACGAGCGCTCCAGCCGACATACGGCTGACTGCGGCGGAACTCGGCGCAGCCTTCCTCGGCGGCACCACGCTGACCGCCCTCGCGGCTGCCGGCCTCGTCGAGGAGCTGCGGCCTGGTGCGCTCTCCCTCGCCTCGGCGGCTTTCCGCGGCGAACGCGAACCCTGGTACCCCGGCGGCTGGGCCTTCCCGCTGTACTGAGCAGTCCTTCGCACACCTGCGCTGCAACCCGGCCACGGCAGTGCTGTCGCTCCTCAGGGACATTCCCATCGATCGGGATCGGTACGGGCTCGCCGCTGCCGGAGGCCATGCGCGAGACGCTCAAGGGCGTGATCCCGTCTTCGTCACACACAGCCATCGGGATTACGGCAGCAGAGCCTGGGCCGAAGCACCCCAATCGAACCTCCGGCCGGATCGGCAGATATACGATCATCTGCGCGAACACCCGACAGGTGGCGACCGAGGCGGCAAGAGGGGCGGGACGATCAGCGTGGGCAGAGGCGGGGAACAGGACGGGGCCTCCATACCGGACGAGGAATGGGATCGGTTCCTTCGGGAGGCCGCCTCCGGGGGAAACAGTGCGCCCAAGGAACCATCGGCACGGGCGAGGATGGTGGCCAGGAGGCTGCGCGAGGAGCCTGACCGCCCGACGGGCTGGCGAACGTACGAGCTGGGCAGTGGACCACGGGACAAGCAGCGGCGGAGCGGCCGCCGTGGAAGAAAGCTCTGGTACGCGGCGGCGTTGTTGGCCGCGCTCGGGCTCGGGGCGGTGGCACTGAACCCGGCCGGGGTGGCCGGGTGGTTCCCTGGCGCCGACGACACGCACTCCGAACGTCAGGGGGTCGGCACCGCGCCGAGCACGACCGTCGCACAGCAACCCACGTTGGAGGAGCCGTTCAAAGGATCGCCGGCGCAGAAGTGGGAGGACGGTTTGGCGGGCATCCGCTTTCCCAAGGCGCGGGCAGCAGGGTGGATGGACAAAGCGCAGGTCGATCAAGCACTGGACCGCACCCGTGACTTCTTGTCCGCGTCCAGCCTGGACGCCGGTGTGCTGCGTGGAAAGCATCCGGACAAGGCAATCGCGCTGATCAACCCCCGCCAGCAGGATGTACAGCAGCTTTTGAAGACGGCCTTCCGCAACCCGAGCCGGAAGAACAATCCGCTCTTGCTGTTCAGCCGCTTCGACCCGGCAAAGGTGAAGCTCGCCGGGAACGTGGTGAAAACACGGGGCAGGGTGACCTACGAGACCGGTGAGCGTGGTGCACTCGAGGTCACCGCGGACGTCACGTACGTGTATCCGGTCGTCGCGGCTGAAGAAGGAAGCAGCGCGGTCGCGCGGACGATCGTGCGGCGGGAACTGGTGATGAGCTGGGACGATCCCGCCAAAGTGAAGACCGAAGCAGGCACCTTCTCCGCCGTGTCGTACAAGCTGGACACCACCAACGGCGGGTGCGACCTCTTCAACGGCTACCTCAACCCGAAGTTCGGCCATGAGCAGACGGCCGGTAACGGGGACGGCCCAGTGATCGATCCGTACGACCGGAGCCAGCCGATCGACGAGCGGATGCGAGGAGCCGAGGGTCAGGGGTGCGGCAGGGCCTCCCGGACGTGAACCGGGCCCACCGTGCGACTGAGGGTCGAAACCCCTCGGTCCTCGATGGCCGGCTGGGGCGGGCTGCGCAGCGTACGGGAGCCGGCGGTCCTCCCGTGTGGCGGCAGAGCCACCTTCCGCACGACCTCAGCGGCGTACGCCGCACCGCATGCTGCGGCTGGCGTCGGCTCCGTTCGGTGGACTAGGTTGCGGGAGTGACTACCGGGACGGCATCGCGCCACACACGGATCGGTGACCCGGTGCTCTTCTGAGCGCCGTACGGGCCAGTGCGGGCCCGCCGTTCGATCGAGGATCTTGCGCTGATGCGCGGGCTCCGCCTCCGTCGTGTTGATCACAGGACACATCAACCACGACAGGAGACTTCATGCCCATCAATACGCTGCAAATTCCCACCGCGGACGGTCAGGCCGACGCCTTCGCCGCCTTCCCCGACGACGGCGAGCGGCACCCAGGGGTGCTGATGTACGCGGACGGCTTCGGCCTGCGGCCCGTGCTGCGGGAGATGGCCCGCGAACTGGCCGACCACGGGTACTACGTGCTCGTCCCCAATTTCTTCTACCGGCACGGCCCGGCACCCGTGGTCGAACTTCCCGAGCACATCGGAGAAGAGGCCCGGACCGCGGTCATGGGCCGACTGATGCCCCTCATCGAGGCACATACCGTTGAGCGGACCCTGCGCGACGCCGACGCCTTTCTCGGATTCCTCGCCAGCCGGCCCGAGGTCGGCTCCGGGCCCGTTGCGGTGACCGGCTACTGCATAGGCGGCCTCCTGGCGGTGCGCACCGCCGCGGCCCACCCCGGTCAAGTGGCCGCCGTCGCCGGGTTCCACGCCCCTGTGGGCGCCGCCGGGTCCGACAGCCTGCGCCACCTCACCGCCCAGATCCACTTCGGGCACGCCGAATCCGACCTGACGCCCGAGGCTCTTGGTGAACTCAACCAGATCCTGGACGCCGCGGGTGTGGACTACACCTCGGAGATCTACCCAGACACCGTCCACGGCTTCACCATGGCCGACACCGACGCATACAGCCCCGCGGCACTGCGGCTCCACTGGGACAACCTGCTCCCTCTCCTGGGCCGCACCCTGACCATCCGTTGAGGCTCGGCTCGGACCCGGAAGCAATTCATCACTCTTTTCACCGGTACAGGTGTTTTGCGGCGTGTCGGTGTTGCGTGCCGGGCATCACCGCTTGGGCACCGAATGAGGTGCTGGTCGTACAGGAAGGAGCTGGCGATGAGTGAGGAGTTCGCGTTCGCGTTCGCGTTCGAGTTCGAGGCCGGCGAGGTCTACGAGCCTCCGATGCTGGTGGAGTCCGGTGACTACACCGAGGTGACCAACGGCTTCCACGGGTGGCACTGGGACACTTTCGGTGGCCACGGGCGCGGATGGTGGTGAAGCCTTCGCGATGCGGCGGGCGTTGGTTCGTGGTCCTCCCGGACTGCGAGGCGGCGTCCGCCGCCCTCGGTCGGCGTCTTCTTCCGTCTGCGTGCCGGGGGCTTCGGCATGCTTCCGGGCGTCCCTGGCTGGTGGGATGCTGGCCTGCCGACGAGGTGCGAACTGCCGAATCGGGCGAGCGGCGACTGGCGCTCGTCGGCATCAGCACCTTGACGACGGAGCTGTTGCGGGCCCGGCTCCGGGCCGCTCGCCAGGTCTCCGACTTGCACGGCGTATGGGAGGGAGGCGCCGGCAGTTGCCATGTCGTGGCCTCCGTGGCGGGCCGGGTCTACGCGCGAGGTACGGCGTCGGGTGACCGTCGACTCTTCCACGCCTCCTCGGAGGGGCTGACGGTCGTTGCCGACAGAGCCCGCACCCTTTCCTGGCTGGTCGGCGCCGAGGTGGAGATGCGGCAGGTCGCGGTGCGCCTGTCGTCGCTCGTCGCGCCGCCGCACCCCCTGGACGAGCAGTCGATGTTCCAGGGGGTTGAGGCCGTTCCTCCGGGTCACGCGGTGCAGGTGGAGCCTGACGGGCGGCGCCCGCTCCTGCACCGATGGTGGCGCCCTCCCGAGCCGGAGTTGCCGGTGCGGGCCGCAGCCGCTGACGTGCGAGACGCGCTCCGCGAAGCCCTGGCCGCGCGGGTGCGACCCGGACAGGTGTGGGGAGCGGACCTGTCCGGTGGGATGGACTCCACCTCATTGTGCTTTCTGGCCGCAGAGGCGGGCGCTCAGCTCGTGGCCCTGACCTTGGATTGGAGCAGTCCCGGGGAAGACACCGCCTACGCACGGCAGGCGGCAGCACTACTGCCTGCCTCGACCGTTCACCGGACCTTTCCGGCAGTGGGGCTGCCGTCCTATTACGCCGGCTTCACCGAGGGCGGCGAGCCGGAGGACGAGCCCCTCACCCATCGGCGGGACATGGCCCAGCAGCAGCACATGACGGCGGCGACGCGCGAGCACGGTGCCCGCGGGCGGATCTGCGGCCAGGGCGGGGACCAGGTCGTCCTCCCGCCGCTCAACCATCTGCACGAGTTGGCAGCCCGCCACCCCTTGATGGCGCATCGGCGCTTGGCCGGCTATGCGGTCAAGGACCGCTGGTCGTACCGGGCTTTGGCGCGAGCACTGGCGGACCGGCGCTCCTACCCGTCCTGGCTGCGGTCACAGGCCGAGGCCCTGCGCCCCGTGCGCCGCGGACGCCGGAGCGGGGAGGGAGCCGCCTCCATGCTGGGGTGGGGGCCGGAGGTGACCATGCCGCCCTGGGCGACTGACCACGCCCGCGACATGACGGGAGATCTGCTGTCCGAGGCCGCAGCCGACGTGCGGCCTCTGGCCGGCACTCGCTGCGGGCACCAGTGGCTCTACCAGGTGCGGCAGGCAGGACGTATCGCTGCCGTCTACCGCACCAGCGGTCTCGAGGTGGAGATGCCCTTCTGCGACGACGCCGTGCTCGCAGCGTGCCTGCGTACCCTCCCGCACGAGGCGGGTGACCCGTGGTCCTACAAACCGCTGCTGACCGCGGCCATGGACGGCATCGTTCCGTCCCCCCTCCTGGCCCGCACCACCAAGGACTTCGCCACCGCGGAATGGCACTCGGGGATGCGGGTCCACAGGCGCCAACTCGCCCAGTGGTGCGACACCTCTCTCCTTGCTGCCGCCGACCTGGTCCACCCCGAGACGCTGCGGCGTGCGTGGCTGAACACCGGTCTGCTTCCAGCCTCACAAGGTCCAGCGGCCGAGGCCACCCTCGCCGTCGAGTCCTGGCTGCGGGATCTGGCCGCTCGCCCTGTTCCCGACTACCTCAAGGAGCACCAGCGTGAGTCTCCGGCTGCGCACTGACGTCACCACCTGCGAAACCGACGACGGTCTCGTGCTGCTGGATGCCCGAAGCGGCCGCTACTGGCAGCTCAACGCCACCGGAGCGGCCATTCTGCGCGCCTCGCTCAACGGCGCCACACCGCAGCAGATCGCCGCGCGCCTCGCCACCAGGCAACCCGTCACCACCGAGCAGGCCACCAGGGACGTGCAAGCCTTGATCGAGCAACTTGAACAGGCCCGCCTGGTGGAAGCAGAACCGCGGTCCGCCTCATGAGCCAGATCCTCGACACCCCGGGGCACCGGCCACCACTGCGCCGTCGGTTCGCCGCGCACCTGGCCGTCTCCGCCGCGCGTCCGCTCGCCCGGCTCTCACCGCGGCGCATCGTCGTTCTCCTACGGTTCGTGCGTCGCCACGCGACCGCCGCCACGTACGAGCAGGCGCTGACGGCCCGGGAAGAGGTGACCGCCACCAGCACACTGTGCGCGGGGACCTACTGTCTGCAGCGCTCCTTGGCCACGGCCCTGCTGTGCCGTATGCGTGGCACCTGGCCGACGTGGTGCAGCGGGGTCCGCACCCCGCCCTTCGCCGCCCATGCCTGGATCGAAGCGGAAGGGCGCCCGGTCGGCGAGCCCTCGGATATCAGCGCCTACCGCCACCTCCTCACCGTCCCACCCGCACCTCGCCCCTGACCACCACCGCGTTGCCGGTTGCCAGCCGCCAGTCGCTCGGCTGGGGCGTGCTGTCAGAGTCGGCACCGGTCCTTCTTGGTGGTCGTATTCGTGGTCGGACTGCCGCGACTCCGGGGCGTCTCCCCTCGTGCCGCGCCGTCATGGGACGTTGCCCTGTGGCGGTTGTCCATGACGGCAACGGGGCTCATCGTGCGGCAGTGATCTGTTCTCGGAGAATGTCGCCGTGGCCGGCGTGACGGGCGAATTCCTCGATCATGAACAGGTACACGAACCGGAGGCTCACCTCTCCGACTACGGGATGTGTCCCGGTGTCATCGAGCTCGAAGCCGGCGGCGATCGCACGCGAACGCTCACTGGTGCGTTCGAAGTCGGCGATCACGCCGTCCAGCGTTTCCCCGTCCTCGACGAGGAAACCGCCCTCGCCGGGGGCGACGTAGCCGTCGCAATCGGCTCCGTCCAAGCCGGGAAGAATACGTTGGAACCAGCGGCGGTCGGCGAAGGCAGCGTGTTTGATCAGCGCGATCGGTGTGGTCAGCGAGGTGACCAGGCGTCGCCGTGCCTCGGCTTCGGACAGTCCTCGCGCGGTGTCGATGAGCGCTTGCCGGTTGCGGTCGAGCATGTGCTCCAACATGAGACGTTCAGGTCCAGTTGTCACTTGGGGCAGCGTTGACATTGGTCGTTCAACTTTCTGGGATGAAGGGATCGTTGAGCTGATCCGGACCGGGGCCGCGTGTTCAAGCAGCACGGGGCCCGAACGGGCAGGGCTGGGCTCACCTGGATCGTCGAGGAGAACACCGATGACTTCGATACTGAATGCCCGCGGGATCGGAGGCGGGCGCGCGCTGTGCGCGGCAACTTCGCGCCGCGTCCGTGCTTTTCGGCCCTGTCGGAAGTTCCTCGGGGAAATGCTGGGTCCAGAACCGAGGAGAGCCGGATCAGTGCCAGGATAGCGTCTCGCTGTGGACCGCGTTCACCAGAGCCTGACCGGCCTCGGTCACCAAGCCCACCACGCTGCCCTGGGGCAACCGGTCGCCGCTCTTCCACGACCCCGACGGCAATTTCGTCAACTGCTTCATCCCCGTCATCCCGGTGGCCATCGAGAAATTCGCACGCTGACGCCACGCACAGCCGCTCACGCGGGGACGTCCACCACCGTATGCCGTCGATCAGCTGCCGCCGACTCCACACCGAAGATCCGCTTGCGCAACAGACCCTAGGCCACCTGTCGCCGCCGGGAGGCGTAGGAGCGGGATTTGTTGCGGTTCCCGCACACCTTCATCGAGCACCAGCGGCGGCTGCGGTTCTTCGACACGTCCCAGAACACCCAGCCGCAGGTGTGTTCCGCACAGCGCTTGAGGCGGGCGGCCTGCCCGGTGGTGACCAGCTCACTCCACGCGATCGCCAGCGTCGCCAGCGGGCCGCGCTCGGCGGGCAGCCCTGCGGCGGGCGTCAGAGAGCCGCGAGCGGTGACCAGTACCGGGTGCTCGGCCAGCACGCGGTCGGCGGCGCCGAGCATTTGCGGATCGGGGGTGTCGCCGACGTGGGCACCCAGTTCCTCGCGGATTCCCGCGCGAAGGGCCAGGTAGCTCTCGTGGACCTGGGCGGGGATCGCACCAGGCGCGTCCAGCAGGCCGCGGTCTCGCAGCCAGTCGGCCAGACCGGACGGGGTGGCGATCTCGTCGCTTCCCTCTTCCACATCGACCGTGTTGGCGAATGCCTCCACCAGGACGGCCGGGGCCGGCGGCTCCAGCATGGCGGGTCACCTCCTCCAGGATTCCGCCATCCTACCGGCTAACCGTTTCATCGGTTGCGGGATGGCCGGAGCGTGTGCCAGAGTAACCTCACCGCCTAACGCCTTAGGCGGTTATCGGGTGGGACGGTTGGGGGAGAGGGCCATGGCCACGGCGGTGCCTGAGCGGACGGAAACCGGCAGCAGACGGGGCACTGCGCCGCGCAACAGCGCCCCGGCAGCCCCTGGCCGCCGCAACACTGCTGTTCTGGTCGGCTTCACCGCTGCCACCAACCTCGCCGACGGTGTGACGAAGATGGCCCTGCCGCTCCTCGCCACCCGGCTCACCGGCTCTCCCGCCCAGGTCACCGTCGTCTCGCTGACCCTCACCCTGCCCTGGCTGCTGACCGCCCTGCACATCGGCGTGCTCGTCGACCACTTCGACCGGCGGCGGCTGCTGTGGAGCGCGAACGCGATGCGGCTGGCCGCGATGGGCTGGCTCGCCGCCTCCCACCTGGCCGGCGGCCTCACACTCAGCCAACTCTGCGCCGCCGGCGTGACCCTCGGTGTCGCCGACGTACTGGCCTCGACCTCAGCCTCAGCCCTGGTCCCGGCCGCGGTGCCCGCGGCGGGGCGGGAGCGCGCCAACGCCTGGATGGCGGGAGCCGAGACCGTAGGACAGGAGTTCGCCGGGCCTTTCGTCGGCGGGCTGCTGCTGGCTACCGGAACGGGCCTCGCACTCGGGCTGACCGGCGCCTCCTATGCGGTCGCCGCGCTCTCGCTGCTCTGCCTGTCCGGCCGCTTCCGGCCCGACAGGCCCGCCCCGGGCGCGGCTCCCGTCTCCGTCAACGCCCGGATCGCCGAGGGGCTGCGCTTCCTGTGGCACGACCCGGTGCTGCGCACGTTGTCGCTGGTGGTCGCCGTGCTCGCCGCCGTCTGGGGCGCCTGGCTGGCTCTCATACCGCTCTACGCCAAGCAGGCCATGGACCTGGAGCCGCAGCAGTACGGCATCGTGCTCAGTGCCCTGGGAATCGGCGGGCTGGCCGGCGCGGCAGCCGTCACGTGGGTGAACCGGCTGCTGGGCGCTCACCGGGCGATGCTCGCCGACCTGATCGGCACCACCGCGATGGTGGCGCTGCCCGCCCTGACCACCAACATCTGGGCCGTGACCGCCGGCGCGTTTCTGGGCGGCATGGGCGGCACACTCTGGACGGTCAACACCCGCACCCTCACCCAGCGCATGGTCCCCGACCAGATGCTCGGCCGCTACAACGCGGCAGCCCGGCTCTTCAGCTTCGGCGCCATGCCACTGGGTGCAGCCCTGGTGGGCCTGCTGGCCGAACTGGGCGGCATGCGACTGGCCTTCGCCGTATTCGCCGTGGCCACCGCCGCAACACCCGTGCCGTTCCTCAGGAATGTCACCCCGTCGACGCTGCGGTCCCGTTAGCGGGCTCGCCTTACGATTCGCACCGAATCTTCGGGCCCGGACGACTCACACCCGGCCAACGACTCCGACCATCGACGAATCTCCGACTCAGGTCATGGGGAAGCCTGGCCTGAAGCGTCGGTCAGAGCAGCCACCGTCAGGGTGAGGTGCTGAACCAGAACCGCTGCCGCGGTGTCGGCGTCACGGGCCAGCGCCGCCTCCTCCAGCCTGCGGTGTTCCTCGGCGCCGTCCCGGTCGGGGTCGCGGTGCGCCGACCATCGGCGGGCCAGCTCGCTCGCGGTCCACAACCGGTCGAAGGTCTCCAACAGCGCGCGATTGCCGCACGCGTCCAGCAGCGTGCGGTGGAAGACCCTGTGAGCCTCAGCCCAAGCGCCGGTGTAGTGCTCGCCTTCTTCCGGCACATACGCCGGAGTGCGCGCCAGGCGGTGGTGGGCGGCCCGCACGCGGGCCTCCCAATCGACGTCGCCGCGCTCGATGGACATCCGCAGGACGGCCGGTTCGATGACCCGGCGGGCTTCCGCGATCTCCTGCCAGCGGTGGTCGGAGAGGAGCGGGACTGCGAATCCGCGATTGGGCAGCCGGTCGGCGAGCCCCTCGCCGACCAGCCGCACGAGCGCCTCCCGCGTAACGGCCAGGCTTACGCCCTGTTCCCTGGCGAGGTCCTGTGGCTTGAGGGCCTCACCGGGGGAGTAGTCCCCGCGCATGATCGCGCCCTGCAGTTGGGCGTAGACCTGCTCGGAAAGCATCTGCTTCGCGGAGGAAGCGGAGTGGGGAGATGCGCCAGCCATGACAGCAGTATAGACGATCGAAGCAATAATCGATTATTGATGCTACTGTCGATTCATGACAGAGGGGAGCTGTCCACGACGGCGCGTCCCCTCCCCTGCGGCTCGCCGACCGGGCGCGCCGCTCCGCTGTCCGGGCACGGCTCGCACCGTTACTCCGACGTGATGGCCGGTCACGCTCTCGGACGCGCTGTATCGACCGCCACTGCTGAAACTCCCGTCTGACGGCCACCGTTGGGCACACCCGCCCGCAGCACCCATAACTCCCTGGAGACGCGAACACGATGTACCGCGAACAACTCCCCCTCTCCACCCGCACCGACGAAGACTCGATGGATCTGGACGCCATCCGCGAGGTCAGCCGCGCCATCAGTGCCGCCCACATGTTCATCTACCTCGTCCCCGAGAGCACCCAGGAGGCGGCCGAGCTCGGAGTGACCGACCGGGGGCGGGGGTATCTGGCCCTCCGGTCGGCCGCAATGGGCGCGGTTCCGTGGCAAGTCACGCTCGCGGCCTTCTACAACTTCAGCCCACGGGCAGTGCGGGCCATGGCGGGCGTGTGGGACGCGGCACCGCCCGAGCGGTGGCAGACCGCCCGCTTCCTGGCGGCGGGACGGGCGATGCAACGCGTCAAGGTGCATCTCGCGGACGCCGACCTCGCCGAGGCGCGCTCACTGGTCGACCCGGTGGTCGCCGGTGCCGACTACGCCGGCAAAGTACTGGCCGCCGCGAACGCCTCGGTGGCCCTTCCGTCCAATCCTCTCGTCGCGCTGTGGCAGCAGATCACGGTGGTGCGCGAGTGGCGCGGCGACGCCCACCTCGTCGTGCTCGCCGATCACGGCCTCGGCCCCTGCGAGTGCCTCGTTCTGCACGCGGCAACAGGCCGCCTCCCGGCAGCTCTCGCGCGAGCGACACGGCAGTGGAACGAAGAGGAGTGGGCCGCGGCGACGGCACGCCTTGTCGCACGCGGATGGCTCGACTCCAACGCCGTGATAACCGGTGCCGGCAGTGCGGCACGCGAGCGCATCGAGACGGAAACCGACGAACACTGCGCCGCGCTTTGGGCACCGATCGGCAATGCGGGTACTCGCCGCTTCGCCTCGCTCATCGCGCCGATCACCACCGCATTCACCGCGGCGGGGACGTATCAGACTCTTCGTGGGCCGCAGAGTCTCGCGTGAACGGATGCTTGCGGGAGCACCGTAACCGACTCAGGGCCTCCCCCGATCAGGGCTTGCACCGATCACGCGCCATCCACCTCGGCAGGCTGCTCCTGACCTTCGCCGACCGTCCCCGGGACGATGACGGACAGCACTTCCGGACCGAGGGCCACATCACAGTGCGGGCTACTCGGCGTTGGCCAGGATCTCCATCAGTGCGGCGACCGCGTCGTGCGCGTCGGGACCGGCGGCTCGTACGGTCACCGTGCTGCCGGCCGTGGCTCCCAGTGCCATGACGCCGAGAACGCCGGCGGGGTTGACCGTCTTGCCGTTGTGCTCCAGCTCGATGGTGCTGGAGAACTCGCCTGCCGCGCGGGCGAGGAGGCCCGCTGGCCGGGCGTGGAGGTTGGCGGGGAGCAGCACGGCTGCTTCGTGCCCGGTGGTCTCGGCGGATTCGCAGCCGGTGGTGTCATTGCTTGCGGACATGGCGGGCCTCTTCTGCTGACTTGGCGACGGCTTGCAGGTCGGCGCCGGATGCGGCGGCGACCACTGCGGCGACGGCCCCCTCGACAAAGGGCGCGTCGGCGATGACGGCGTCGGCGCGTGGATGGTCGTCCAGGACGGTGCGGGTGGTCAGAACGGAACTGCCGAGGTCGGGAAGGATCAGTACCCCGGCGCCCCGGTCGGCGTCCTGGAGTGCCTTGAGCACGAGGTCATAGCTGGTGCCGATCCTGCCGTCGTCGGTCCCGGCCGCGGTGACGACGGGAACGGTGTCGGAGCCGATCTGCTCCACCAGCAGGCGCAGGCCCGAAGCCAGCTCGGCGCTGTGGGACACGAGTACGATGCCGACGGTTGCGCTCATGAACGGTCACATTAAATCCCGGAACATTGTTCGGCAATACTGAATCGGAGATCTCATGGTCCAGTCCGTGCATCGAGCAGTGCAGATCTTGCGGGAGCTCGCCTCGGGCGGTCCTCGGCTGGGCGTGACCGAACTGGCCGAGCGGCTGGGCGTCGCCAAGCCCACCGTGCACGCGCTGCTGCGCACGCTGGAGATCGAGGGCTTGGTCGGACAGGACCGGGACAGTTCGAAGTACCAGCTGGGGCCGAATCTCGTGCCGTTGGGTAACGCCTATCTGGATACGCATGAGCTGCGCACACGCTCGTTGACCTGGGCGGACGCTCTGGCCAACCGGAGCGGAGAGGCCGTGTGGGTGGGTGTCCTGACGGGCGACCACGTCCTGGTCGTCCACCACGCGTTCCGGCCGGAGGGCGCGGTGCAGATTCTCGAGGTGGGCGCGAGCATCCCGTGGAACACCTGCGCCCTGGGCAAGGCCATCGCGGCCTCCTCGTGCGCGGACGTACGGGAACGCCTGCTCGCCGGGGAGCCGGCCGTGCTCACCGGCGCCAGCATGACCGACCGGAAGGCGCTGGCAGGCCACCTGGAGGATGTTCTCAAGGCCGGTTACGCGACCGAGGACCAGGAGTCGGCCATCGGGGAGGCGGGCATCGCCTCGCCGGTCTTCGACCGCTCCGGCGAGGTGGCGGGCGCCATCGGCATCGTCGGTCCCGTGGAGCGCTTGCTGGGCGAGTCGGCACGCCAGGAACTCGCCGTGGCGGTACGGGAGACCGCCCGCAACCTCTCTCGCGACCTGGGAGCCCCCTCGGCCACACGCCGTGTCCGGCCGACCGGGTCCCGGGCCTCTTGACAGGCGTGAAACGCGTGCTTAACTTCCGGAACAACATTCAGCAATGATGAACAGCGCCGGGAAGTGCAGACCGTCCGGTTCCCACAGGGCCGTGAGGTTCTGCCGCACAGAAGGACCCGGCGACTCCCCTCCCGTTCACAGCCCGAATCCCGCGGAGGAGGTGAAGCGTCCGGTGGCAGGTGTACGCGCGGCGGAGGATGCGCCCACCGCCCGCGGACGGGTGAGCGATTCCGTGGCCCGCCCGGACACGACGGGTGTCCGCACCACGGCCTGCAGGGCGGATGCCGACATGCTGTCCCTGGGATGGGGCTGTGCAGCCCCGGCTCGGCCCGGCAGACGCGGCCGTGCCGACCGCGCCCCGCTCGGCCTTCCACCCACCGACCCCGTACGCACCGATCATCGAACGGAGACCCCATGGACATCGACCTCGCCCGTGCGTGGGTGCAGGCCATCACCGTCGCCGTGGGCCGGCACAAGGATCACCTCACCCAGCTCGACTCGGCGATCGGTGACGCCGACCACGGGACCAACCTGGACCGAGGATTCACCGCCGCTGCCGTTGCCGTCCCGGACCTCGCCCCGGACACGGTCGGAGCCGTCCTCAGCAAGGCCGGCGCCACCCTCATCTCCACCATCGGGGGCGCCTCGGGGCCGCTGTACGGGGGCGCGTTCCGCGCGCTGGGCAAGGCCCTGGACACTCCGGCAGCCGACCCGCTCGCGTTCGCCGGGGCACTGGCCGCAGCTCTGGAGAGCATCCAGAAGCTGGGAACGGCCGCTCCCGGCGACAAGACGATGATCGACGCGTTCGCTCCCGCCGTCGCCGCCTTCGAGGAGCAGGTCCGGCAGGGAACGGACTTCGCCGCCGCTGCAGCGGCTGCCGCCGACGCCGCCGAGGAGGGCATGCGCGCCACCACTCCCCTGCAGGCACGCAAGGGCCGCGCCTCCTACCTGGGAGCGCGCAGCGTGGGCCACCAGGACCCGGGGGCGACCTCGACGGCCCTGATCTTCCGTGCGCTCGCCGATACGGCGGCCGAGGCGTAGCCGGCCGTCCCACCCGCACAGGGCGTCTCTCCACGGGGCATCGAGCGGCCCCCGGTGAGCAGCACAGCCAGCCCCTTCGTCCGACCTCGACACCCCACCGACCTGAGGGTCGCTGATCCATCCACCTCGTTTCCCGACGGAGCCCTCCCTCATGACGTACTTCCTCACGCAGGCCGACACGGTTCTCAGCGCCGCACGCGGCCTCGCCCTGGCCAACCCCGGCCTGCTCGAAGTGAACACCAGTCCCCTGTACCTGCGGGCCCGCACCAGCAGCCCCGACCGCACGGTCGCGCTGGTCTCGGGAGGCGGCTCCGGCCACGAACCGCTGCACACCGGCCTCCTCGGCCCCGGCGGCCTCGACGCCGTCTGCCCCGGCGAGATCTTCGCCTCCCCGCACAACCGGCAGATCTACGAAGCCGGCGCGGCCGCCGCGAAGAGCAACGGCGTGCTGCTCATCATCAAGAACTACACCGGGGACGTGATCAACTTTCAGATCGCGGCGGAACGCCTGCGCCACGACGGCATTCCCGTGGCGACGGTTCTGGTCGACGACGATCTGGCCACCGACAAGGCCGACACCGCGACCGGCCGCCGGGGCACCGCCGCAACCGTCGTCCTGGAGAAGCTGCTCGGCGCCTTCGCCGACCAGGGCGCGAAACTGGAGGAACTCGCCGCTCTGGGCGCGGACATCGTCGCACGCTCCCGCAGCCTCGCCGTCGCGGCCCGGGCCCAGACCTCACCCTCGACCGCGGCACCTGCCTTCGATCTGAACCCCGGAACGCTCGAGTACGGTGTCGGTATCCACGGCGAGCGCGGTACACGCACCATCGACCACCGTCCCGTCGAGGAGCTTGTGGCGCAGATGACCGACGACCTGCTCCAGGCCCTGCCCGCAGGGCAGGAGGAGGTGCTGGCCGTCGTCAACGGCCTGGGTGCCACGACCAGTCTGGAACTGCACGCCATCGGCTCGATCCTGCACGACCAGCTGACTGCGCGCGGCATCCAGCCCCTGGCCGTCGTGCCCGGCACGTTCACCGCCGCCCTGGACATGGCCGGCTTCTCCCTCACTCTCACCCGTATGAGGCCGGAGTGGGCCGACTTGTGGACGGCACCCACCGACACGCCGCTCGCCCTTCCCGCCCGCACCCTGGCCCCGGACACCGCGGCGAGTGTGGTCGCCGAACCGGCCGCCGCACACGTACGCGTGAGCGAGGCTCCGGCCAGCCGGGGCATCCTCGACCGCTACTCGGCGATCGTCTCCCAGGCTCATGACAACCTCACAGCGCTCGACCAGCTCGTCGGCGACGGCGACTTCGGCGACAACCTGGCCGGCGGCGTACGCCGGGCGGTCGAGCGGAACGAGTCGGGGAGCGACGGCGTGGCCGCCCTGGCCGAGGCTTTCCTCAACGACGTCGGCGGCACCAGCGGTCCGCTCTTCGGCCTCCTCTTCCAGGAGCTGGCCACCGTCTCCTGGTCCGACGGCCGGGCGCCTGACGCCCTGTCCGTCGCCGACGCGGCGAAGTCCGCCCTGGCCGCCATCCACCGGGTCGGCGGTGCCGAGGTCGGCGACTGCACCCTCGTGGACGCACTCGCTCCCACCGCCGATGCCTTGGCCACTGCCGCACGCGACGGCGCCGACAGCCCCTTCACCGTCGCAGCGGAGGCCGCCGTCGAGGGTGCCCTGAGCACCGCCTCCCTCACTCCCCGGCGCGGCCGCGCCAGCTACGTGGGCGAGCGCGCCATCGGCGTCCCCGACCCGGGTTCCCTCGGCGTGGCGCTGCTGTTCACCGCGCTCGCCGGCGTCTACGAGCCGGCCACCGCCACACGTCTGCCCGACCCGGAGCGCCTCACCTCGCGCTGAGGGGACCGGACCGGAGACCGGCGCGGACCGGCGCGGCCAGGCGCCGGTCACACCGACCACGGCCCGGGCCGGACGGCGTCCGTTCACCGCGCGGCGAGGAACTCCAGCGTGTCGATCACGCGGTTCGAGAAGCCCCACTCGTTGTCGTACCAGGCGACCACCTTCACGTGGCGGCCGTCGACGCGGGTGAGGGCCGAGTCGAAGATCGAAGAGGCGGGATTGCCCGTGATGTCGGACGACACGAGAGGGTCGTCGGAGTATTCGAGGATGCCTGCGAGCGGCCCCTCTGCCGCCGTGCGGTAGGCCGTCAGCACGTCGTCGCGCGTCACGTCACGGGCGACGGTCGTGTTGAGTTCGACGATCGAGCCCACCGGCACCGGTACCCGGATCGAGTCGCCCGACAGCTTGCCGTCGAGGTTCGGCAGCACCAGGCCGATCGCCTTGGCGGCGCCCGTCGTGGTCGGCACGATGTTGACACCGGCCGCACGGGCGCGGCGGGGGTCGCGATGCGGACCGTCCTGCAGGTTCTGCTCCTGCGTATAGGCGTGCACCGTCGTCATGAACCCGTGCTCGATGCCGGCGAGTTCGTCGAGCACCTTGGCCAGCGGGGCGAGGGCGTTGGTGGTGCAGGAGGCGTTGGAGACGATGGTGTGCCGGTCGGGGTCGTAGGTGGCGGTGTTGACACCGAACGCCACTGTGACGTCGGCGCCGTCCGACGGCGCGCTGACAAGCACCTTGCGCGCGCCTGCGTCGAGGTGGGCGCCGGCGGCCTTGGCCGAGGTGAAGCGGCCGGTGGCCTCCAGGACGATGTCGACGCCGAGTTCCGCCCACGGCAGCCGCGCCGGTTCGCGCTCGGCCAGTACCTTGATGCGACGGCCGTCGACGACGAGGGTGTCCCCGTCGACGGTCACCGGCCGCCCGAGGCGGCCCGCGGTACTGTCGTAGGCGAGCAGCCGGGCGAGCGTGGCGGGCTCGGTGAGGTCGTTCACGGCGACGATCTCCAGGGAGCTGTCGCGCTCCAGCAGCGCGCGCAGCGCATTGCGTCCGATGCGGCCGAATCCATTGATGGCGACGCGGGTCATGAGTGGTCTCCCTTCTCTTTCACCACCAGGCTCGCGCGCGGTGCGCGCCGCTGACAGTGGCGGGATCGCCATGGTTCGAAAGGATCTCGCCACTGCGAACACTGCGACCAGTCGCGGCTACGCACCGCGGGTGAAGGTGTGCCGGTACTCGATCGGGGTGGTGCCCAGGATGCGCTGGAAGTGCAGGCGCAGGTTCGCGCCGGTGCCGAGCCCGACGTCGGCGGCGATCTGTTCGACGCTGCGCTCGGAGCGCTCCAGCAGTTCACGGGCCAGGTCGACGCGGGCGCGCATCACCCACTGCATCGGCGTGTAGCCGGTCTCCTCGACGAAGCGGCGGGAGAACGTGCGGGGCGAGACCCCGGCCTGCCGCGCCAGTATGTCGAGGGTGAGGGGCTCGCCCAGCCGGTGCAGCGCCCACTCCCGGGTGGCACCGAAGCGCTCGCCGAGCGGCTCGGGGACGCTGCGCGGCACGTACTGGGCCTGGCCGCCGCTGCGGTAGGGCGCCGCGACCAGGCGGCGGGCCGCGTGGTTGGAGGCGGCCACGCCGAGGTCGCCGCGCAGGATGTGCAGGCACAGGTCGATGCCGGAGGCGGCGCCGGCCGAGGTGAGCACGCTGCCCTCGTCGACGAACAGCACGTTCTCGTCGACCTGGATGTGCGGATACCTGGCCATGAGTGCTCGCGTGTAATGCCAGTGCGTGGTGGCGCGCCTGCCGTTGAGCAGTCCCGTGGCGGCGAGCGCGAAGGCGCCCGTGGAGATGGCGGCGAGCCGGGCGCCCCGCGTGTGAGCGGCGATCAGCGCGTCGACGACGGCCGTTGGCGGGTCCTCGCTATCCGGGTGCCGGTAGCCGGGGACGAAGACGATGTCGGCCCACGCGAGCGCGTCCAGGCCGTGGGCGACGGAGTACGACAGGCCGTCGCCCCCGGTCACCAGACCAGGTTCGGCGCCGCACACCCGTACCTCGTACGGCATGCTCGCGCGGGTCGTGAACACCTGTGCGGGAATGCCGACATCGAGCGGCTTCGCACCCTCCAGGACAAGGACGGCGACGCGATGCAGGCGGGAGGCTGGCATGGGCAAGAGGCTACGTGGGGCATGCATCGGTACGCCCGCTGCCCGGAGCGGCGTGCGGCGGGGAGGCGGCCACGCCCGGAGCGATTGTTGGCTAGGCTGCCGGGGCGTCGGCCAGGCCGACGCGTTCGGGGTTGCGCCGGACGATGGTTCGGACACGAGGGGGACTCGCGTTGGATCGCCTGGCCGGAGCAGACGTGGAAGTCCGGCCCGTCCAGTCCGTGGTGGGCGTGTGACCGGCCGGGCGGCGCCCACGGTGCTGCCCTCGTCGCTGCGCATCCGGCTCGGCCTGGTTGCCGTCCTCGCCGCGCTGGTGGTCGTCGTGCTCGGGGTCCTGTATGCCGGTGACGGCGAGCCGGGCGTGGTGGACGCGCGGATCTGGGCGGCGGTGGACGGTGCGGGGCAGCCGTGGCGGTACGCCGCTACGGCCACGGACTTCCTGGGGGAGCCCGTGGGAGCGGCGGCGCTGGTCGTGGTCACCGTGGCGGGCTGCCTGCTGCTTCGGTGCCCTCGCGCCGCGGTGCTCGCCGTTGCGGGCACCGGGGTGACCGTGGGGACGGCGACGCTGCTCAAGCACATGGTGGGACGCACCATCCACGGCGACGACAACCTGTCCTATCCGAGCGGGCACACCGCCTTCCTCACCGCGCTCGCCCTCGTGGTGGCGCTCCTCACGGCCGGCCGGCTCGGTCTCGGCAGAGGGGCCGGCACGTCACTCGTGCTCGTCGCGGCGCTGGCCGCCGGAGCCGCCATGGGCTGGGCGCAGGTCGCGCTGGGCGCGCACTACCCGACCGACACCGTCGGCGGCTGGTGCACCGCGCTGGCAGTGGTACCGGCCACCGCGTGGCTGGTCGACCGGGTGGCCGACGCCGGCCCGCGACAGCACCGCTGACGTCACGTCACGTCTACGCCAGGCGGCGGAACACGGGCTTCACCGGCCGCCCGTCCAGCCAGGGGGTGGGGTCGGCGGCGTCCAGTGCCTTCCGGTACACCGCACATGCCTGGGACACCACCTCGACGGTGTGGTCGATATCGGCCTCGGTGAGCGCGCTGCTCACCACGAACGAGGGGGCCAGCACCCCGCCCGCGAGGAGCCGGCGCAGGAACAGGGTGCGGTACTGCTGCGACGGCTGCCCGTTCTCGTCGAGGGTGGCGAAGACCAGGTTGCTGGCCCGGCCGCGTACGACGACGTGGTCGCCGACGCCCATACCGGCCGCGGCGTCGCGGACACCGGCGGCCAGCCGCTCGCCGAGTGCGTGCAGCCGTGCGGTGACGCCTTCCTCGACGTAGGTGGTCTGCACGGCCATTGCCGCTGCCAGGGAGTGCGTTTCCGCGCCGTGCGTGGTGGACAGCAGGAACACCCGCTCGCCGGAGTGGCGCAGCCCGCCCCGCTCCATCAGCTCGCGGCATCCGGCCAGCGCGGAGACGGCGAACCCGTTGCCCAGCGCCTTGCCGAACGTGGAGAGGTCGGGGACGACGCCGTACAGTCCCTGGGCGCCCGCCTCGGACCAGCGGAAGCCGGTGATCATCTCATCGAAGACGAGTACGCAGCCGTGCCGGTCGGCCAGCTCGCGCAGCCCGGCGAGGTAGTCCGTGGTGGGGTCTCCCCTGCTCGGACCAGGTTGGGAGCTCGGGAAAGGCTCGGTGTGGGTGGCGGGTTCGAGGATCAGGCAGGCGATCTCGCCGGCGTACCGGGTGAGCAGTTCCTCGGTGGCGGCCAGGTCCCCGTACGGGAACGCCACGGTCAGCTCGGTGGTCGCGGCCGGGATGCCGGCGGACATCGGCGTGGTGCCGATGAACCAGTCGTCGACGGAGAAGAACGGATGGTCGGCGCAGACGGCCACCCGGGGGCGCCCGGTGACGGCCCGGGCGAGGCGCACGGCGGCGGTGGTGGCGTCGGAGCCGTTCTTCGCGAACTTCACCATCTCGGCGGTCGGCACCGTGGCCAGGAAGCGTTCCGCGGCCTCGGCCTCCACGATGGACGGCCGGACGAAGTTGCTGCCGCGGTCGAGTTCGCGTCGCACCGCCTCGGTCACGCGCGGGTGGGCGTGACCGAGGCTGACCGACCTGAGGCCGGAGCCGTACTCGATGTAGCGGTTGCCGTCGACGTCCCACACGTGGGCGCCGCGGCCGTGGCTGATGACGGGGGCGAGGTTCTCGGGGTACTGGTCGTCGCCCTTGGCGTAGGTGTGCGCGCCCCCGGGGATCACGGCGTGCAGCCGCTCGTTCGCCGCCCGGGACCGGGGCAGGAGGAACTCTCCGGCGTTTCGGGTGTCTTCGGTGTCCACGCCCGCCTCACCTCTCCTTCTGCTTCAGGACCTCGGCGAGGCTCGGCGCCTCCCGGTCCCGCTGGGACATCGATGTGGCGGGAAGCGGCCAGGGAATGGCGAGCTCCGGGTCGTCGAAGGCGATCGTCACGTCCTCGGACGGATCGTGCGGGCGGTCGATCCGGTAGGAGATGTCAGCGGTTTCGGTCAGCGCCTGGAAGCCGTGCGCACACCCCGCCGGGATGTACACGGTCAGCTGTGTCTCGCCGGACAGCTCGAAGAAGGCCCGGCCCAGGTACGTCGGCGAATCCGGCCGCAGGTCCACGACGACGTCGAAGATCCTCCCGTACGAGCACCGCACCAGTTTGGCCTCGCCCGCGCCGGAGCGCAGGTGCAGGCCGCGCAGCACGCCCCGCACCGAGCGGGAGAGGCTGTCCTGGACGAAGGTGTCGGGTGCGAGGCCCACCGAGCGGATCACGTCGGCGTCGAAGGTGCGGCAGAAGAAGCCGCGTTCGTCGGCGTGCGGCGTCGGCTCGAACAGGTAGGCACCGGAGATCTCCGGGACTTCGGTCGCTTTCATGGAATCTCCTGCCGGGTGTGGGTGTGGGTGCGGGTGTGGGCCCGGCCGTGGCCGGTCGCCGGGAACAGGGCTGCGGTCAACTCGGCGAACTGGTCCTGGAGTTGCCGTGCGGCGACGAGGTTCCGCTCGGCGAGGGTCCGCCGCAGCTCGACGGACCGCCGCTCCAGCGCCTGGAACTGGTCCAGCAGCCGGTCGGCGTCGACCTCGCGGGCGGGGTGGCAGTACGCGCCCAGCCCCATCCGGTCCATGAGCGCGTCGCTCTTCGCCGCATAGCTCAGGGCCAGCGTGGGCGTGCCGGCCTTCAGCGCGCAGACGAGGTTGTGGTACCGGGTCGCCACCACGGACTCGGCAGCCGCCGTCTCCTTCATCAGGTCGGCCAGCGAGGCCGCCTCGGCGGCGGTGACCAGCGGCGAGTCCACCGCGTCGAGGATCGCGGCGACCACCGGCCGGTCGACGTCGTCGCCGATGAGCAGCCGGACCGGCCTGCCGTCCCAGGCCAGGGAGCGTACGAAACGGGTCGTCCCGTCCAGGTAGCGCCGGTGGATCTCCTCGGCCCGGGCACGGTCGTCGTTGCCGCCGTGGAAGGCCATGACGCCGACGCAGACCGGGCCCCGCGGGCCCGAGTGCTCCGTCGGCTCTGCCTGTTCCGAGAAGACGATCGACCGCGGCATCGGTAGGGCGAACGCCAGGTCCGGGTAGACCTCATCGTGTCCGGCGTCCACGCCCATGTCCCGTATGGCATCGCGGGACAGCGCGTCCCGGTACGACCGGTACGCAGCCAGCCGTGCCGACCAGCGCACCAGTGCCCGGGTCGACCGTTGACCGATCGGGGCTGCGCCGACGCCGACCAGCGCGACCCGGGTGCCGAACAACCGGCCCGATGCGCAGAGCAGGAACAGCGCGTACGGGAAGCCCCACGGCCGCAGCGGCAGCGTGGCCTCCAGGACGCCCATGCCCGGCACGATCACGACGTCGTGCCGACGCACCCAGGCGGCGGTACGGAAGACGTCGACGAGCTTGCCCAGTCCCTTGGCCGCGATCGCGCCCGCACGGGACGCGGTCCGGTACTCCGCTCGGTACCAGTGCAGCCGCGTCGCGGGTATCCCGTACCGGGCCGTGACGGTCTCCGGTCCGCCGCACAGCGCGTCCACGACCGCCTCCGGGTGCTCGGCGCGGAGATATCCGAGTACGGCTTCGAGCGATCCGTCGTTGCCGAGGTTGCCGGAGCCGAGCAGGCCGAACACCCCGACGCGGGCAGCGATCACGCCTGCCTCCCCGCACTGCCCTCACGCCCGGCGACGAGCGCGTCGACGGAGACGGTGAGCACAGCCGGGTCGACCGGGGCGCGGTCCTCGACCCGCTCGCCGGCGCCCGGCCGGGCCCGGCTGGTCATCCACGCGGCCAGATGGCCGTAGCACGCGCGGCGTTCGGCCGAGGACAACGGTGCCCGCCGGATCGCCGAGACGAAACCCCAGACGTACTCGGCGAGCAGCCGGGGCGTCGGGTGCAGCGGGCCTGCCCGGCGCGGGTCCAGGTTGACGCACCGGGAACGCTTGGAGGGGTTCGCGCGCTCGGCGCGGGTGGGGTGGTCGCGGCGGAAGTACAGCAGCTCCGGCACCTGGTGGAAGGGGCCGTGCAGGGCGATCTCGGCGACGAACGTGCGGTCCGCGTGGTGGTAGCTGTCGTGCGGCTTGACCCGGCGCAGCACGTCGGCGCGCATCACTCCGTAGAAGTCGTCGCCACCGGGCTCGAACAGCACGCTGCGGAAGCGCTCGGGCGCGTGCGGCGAGTCGGTGGCGAGGGTGTACGCGTACGGGACCTTCACCTGGCCGTCGCCGTCGATCACCGCCTGGCCGGTGTGCGCGAGGATCACGTCCGGCCGCTCGTCCAGTGCCTCGACGCAGCGCCGCAGCAGGTCCCGGGCGTACAGGTCGTCGTGCGAGGCCCACTTGAACAGTTCGCCGCGGCACTCGGCGAACACGTGGTTGTGGTTCGGCGCGGCGCCGATGTTGCGGGGCAGTCGGAGGTACCGGATGCGTGAGTCCCGCGCGGCGTACTTCCGGCAGATGCCCTGGGTCCCGTCGGTGGAGGCGTTGTCGGAGATGACGAGTTCGAAGTCCTCGTAGGTCTGGCCGAGCAGTGCTTCGAGCGCCTCGGGAAGGTACTCCTCGCCGTTGTACACGGGCAGGCCGATGCTCAGCCGGGGAAGGGCGGTCATGGCGTCCTCACTTCGCGTATGGGGTCGTGGTGGTGCTCGCGCAGCGCGTACCGCAGGTGCAGCCACCACACGGCCGAGCCGCAGACGGTCGCGGCGGCGACGCCCCAGGCCGAGCCGACCGTGCCGGCGAGAGCCGCTCCGCCGAGCCCGCCGCCGACGTAGCAGGTGGAGGCGAACAGCTGACAGCGCAGGCTGCGCCGGGCCGCGCCGAGTGCGCGCAGCCCGGCCGCCACGCCGGTGCCGAGGCCGGCGCCCGCGACGCCGAGGGTGATCGGCACGATGAGCTGCGCGGCGGAGTGCCAGACGCCGCCGAGCACCAGCTCGCCGAGCCGGTCCGGCATCAGCAGCAGCGCCCCGCCCCAGAGCAGTGCGGTGGCTGCCTGCCCCCCTCCCAGCAGGAGGCAGAACGTGCCGAGGCGGTGCGGGGCCCGGCGCAGCACCCGTGCCGCCTCCGGAACGGTGACCAGCGACAGCCCCATCAGCACGGCGAGGAACGGGCCGAGCAGGAGCTCGGCGCCCCGGACCGCACCCACCGCGCCGACCCCGACCATCGCGCCGAGCCCGTAAGCGCGCAGCTGACTCGCGCCGCTGAGGCTGACGTTCTCGACCAGGTACCGGTAGCCGAGATCCCGCTGCTCGCGAAGCCACCCGCGCGCCTCGGTCAGCCGGGGCCGGACACCGGACTGGACGTGGCCGTACCCCGCCGCCACCGTGGCGGACGCGCCCCAGGCGAGGACGAAAGCGGCCACGGTGCCCACGCGGGCCGCCACGACCATGGCGGGGACGAGCGCGACGCCCCACACGACGTCATTGACGAACGCCTTCCGCCCGGTGCCAGCGGCGAAGAACGAGAACCGCCAGGCGTCCTGCAGCAGCAGCCCCGGCAGCATGACGCCGAGGGCGGCGAACGCGGGCCCCACGCGACCGCCGAGGCCGAGCCCGACCGCCACGGACGCTGCGCCGATGACGCCACCCGCGCCGAGTGCGGTCCCCGTCGACCGGGCCACAGCGCCGCGCCAGGACGTGTCCGATACGCCGCTGAAGCGCACCACCAGCGGGTCGGTGGCAAGGCCACGGGAGACGTTGAGCACCACCCCGTACGTCACCCACGCGAGGCTGAACACGCCGAACGCGGTCACCCCGAGCGAGCGTGCCACGTAGATGCCGACGGCGAAGTTGGTCATGCTGGAGGCCGCCTGGTCGGCCAGTCCCCAGGACAGCCGGCCGACGACGGCCCGCCGGGCTGATCGGATCGGTGGCGCCGCTGTCCGCGGATTCTCCCCCTCGGCGGTCATCGGCGTCAGCCCTTGATCAGCCCGGCGCCGTGCAGGGCGCCGGCCGCTTCGGCGACGGTGTCGAACGGCAGTCCGGACCGATCGGCGACGTCCAGCACACTGTGCAGGCCGTCGGAGAGGCTGAGCACCCAGAGCATGGCCAGCTGGGCCTGCTTCGCATCGCTGCGGCCGCCGAGCGCTTCGTACAGTCCACGTCGGCCCAGCTGTGGCTCGCCGTAGGGACTGAGGTTGAGATACCGCCGGTTGCGGTCGAGGACGGCGAACGCCTCGCGGCACACGGCGAGCGTGTCCGCCATCGCCTCCGGGGAGACGAAGTCCAGGTTGTCCGCCGAGGTGTGGTATTCGGGGTAGCCCGCGTACGGGGTGCGGGTGAGCGAGCCCACGCCGAGGTCGAAGCCGGGCGAGCAGAACTGCCGCTCGTCGTAGCCGTACGGAGTGAACTCCGCGACACGGTGCGGGCGTTCGGACGCGGCCAGTACGTGTGGCAGCACACGGTCGATCTCCGCGTCGCCGCGCCTGCTCCGCTTGTACGTGAGCGATCCCCGGTCTCCGGCGCAGGCAAGCACGAGCCCGTGCTTGACGCGGTCCACCCGCTCCCTGTTACGGGCCAGCCAGGTGATCGCGCCGATGGTGCCGGGCGCGAACAGGAACCGGTAGGTGTAGTACGGCGTCCGCTCCGCCAGCGCCCGGGCCAGGAAGGTCGCCACCGCGATACCGGCCAGGTTGTCGTTGGCCAGCGAGGGGTGGCAGACGTGGCAGGAGACGAGCACCTCGTCGGTGACCTGCCCGGGGACGACGTGCTCGGCGTAGGTGAGGTGACCGTCGGCGAGTGTGGAGTCGATGCGCACCTCGTACTCGCCGTCAGGCAGCGCGTCCAGGGTCCGCTGCGCCAGGCAGAATCCCCAGTCCGGCTTGTAGTAGCTGGTGCGGTACGGCACCCAGGACGGGTGGTCCGGCAGGGTGTGCAAGTGCGAGCGAAGCTCGGCCAGCGGCATGGTCGCCGACACCGGCACGCTGTAGCCCAGCACGTGCAGACTGGACGCGGCGAAGTCGACGACCCGGTTGCCCGCGGGGTCGGCGATGTAGGCGTCCCGGATGTTCCATTCCTGCGGAACCGTCCAGTCGAGCACCTGCGTCCCGGTCGGCACCTCGTGCACCTGCAGCGGAAGGTACTCGCCGACGATCTTCAGGGTGGCGCGCACCCCGTCCCCCGTGATGCTCCGGCAGAGCGGGTACATCCGCTCCACCAGCGCGTACATCTCTTCGCCGGGCGCGGTCACCGGCCGGTCGCCGGGCACGGTCACCGGCCGGTCGCCGGGCGCGGTCACCGGCCGGTCGCCGGGCGCGGTCACCGGCGCCACCGCAGGGTGTCGTCAACGGCACCGGCCTCGGACGCCGCGCGCAGCACGGCGAGGCGGGTGAAGCGTTGCTCGAAGTCGTCCCGGGTGAGTCCGAACTCGCGGTAGGCGGCGGCGAGTTCGAGCGCCCCCCGGTTCACCGTCCACTCGCAGCCGAAGCCGGGTATCGCGGTGCGGAACCGGGAAAAGTCCACCCGGTACGAGCGCGGATCGGCGCCGGTCTCGCCGCTGATCACCACCTTCGCGCCGGACACCGCCTCGGCGACCTGCTCGGCTATCTCGGCGACCGTGACGTTGTTGATCTCGCTGCCGATGTTGAAGGCGCGGGCGTGCACCGCTTCCCGCGGCGCTGTCAGCGCAGCCGCGAAGGCCCGTGCGATATCGGCAGCGTGCACCAGAGGACGCCAGGGCGTGCCGTCGGAGAGCACCAGGACCTCGCCTGACAGCAGCGCGTGGCCCACCAGGTTGTTCAGCACGATGTCGGCGCGCAGCCGGGGCGAGTAGCCGAAGGCGGTGGCGTTGCGCATGAACACCGGGCTGAAGTCGCCGTCGGCGAGCGCGTGCAGGTCGTCCTCCACCCGTACCTTGGACTCCGCGTACGGCGTCACCGGGCGCAGCGGGGCGTCCTCGCCCACCAGGTCGTCGCCGCCCGCCGCGCCGTAGACCGAGCAGGTCGAGGCGTAGAGGAAGCGGCGTACTCCGGCCTCGCGGGCCAGCCGGGCAAGGCGTACGGACGCATGGTGGTTGATGTCGTAGGTGAGCTCCGGAGCCAGCGATCCCAGCGGATCGTTGGAGAGCGCGGCCAGGTGGATCACGGCGTCGACCCCGGCCACATGGTCGGCCGAGACGTCGCGCAGGTCCACCCGATGGCCCTGCGGCGGGTCGGCGGGCGAAGGGCCGAGGACGCACTCGGCGAACAGGCCGGAGTCGAGACCGACGACCTCGTGTCCGGCGGCCGTGAGGACCGGGGCCATCACGGTGCCCAGGTAGCCCTGGTGTCCGGTGAGCAGCACGCGCAAGGTTCATTCCCCCAGGTTGAGAGTGAGTTTGGTGACGGCGAACGCCTCGGCGTAGCGCTCGTGGCATTCGATGCCGCGGATGCGCGCGAGACCGAGGAATGCCTCGCGGTCGTACCAGGGCCGGTGCCGCTGCGAGGGGTAGTGCTCCTGCAGCAGCCGCACCTTCTCTTCGGCGAGCTGAGGTGACAGCGGCTGATACGCCGTTGGACGGCCGAGGTCGCCGTCCCATTTGACGATCTCGTAGCCGAGCACGAGGTGGTCGCGGAAGGCGGTGGGTATCAGCTTCGCCAGGGCGCGGTGGTCCTGGTGCGCGTCCTCGGTGCGCGGCGCCAGTACGAGATTCGGCTCGGTGCGTGCGCGCAGCTCCTCGACCGCGACCTTGGCCTCCTCCCAGTGTGCGGGCAGTTGGCCGTCCGGCAGCTTGTGCACGGTCAGCCGCAGGTCGGCGCCCGGGCAGAAGGCGGTGAGCGCGGTCTGCTCCTCCTGCTCCCGCTCGCTGCCGCCGCCGGAGAGCACCAGCGCGTCGACGCGGATGCCCGGCCGCGCGTGGCACAGCGTCAGCAGTGTGCCGCCGGCGCCGATGGCGATGTCGTCGCAGTGCGCGCCCACCGCGACGATCCGGTCCAGGGACCCGGCCCCGAGGCGGATCACGCGCTCACCCCCGCTTCGTCCTGTTCCCACACGGCCCACGGTCGCTCGCCCCGGGCGTAGGCGGCGTCGAGCGCGGCCCGCTCCTTCACGGTGTCGGTCGGCTTCCAGAAGCCGCGGTGCTGATACGCCACCAGCCGGCCGCGCTTGGCCAGTCGGGCGCATCCGTCGGCGACCAGGTCCCCGTTCTCCGGTATGTGGTCGAAGACCTCCTGGCGGAGTACGAAGTAGCCGCCGTTCTCCCACAGCGGCAGTTCACTCACTGCGGTGATGCCCCCCACCAGCCCGCCCTCGCCCAGCTCCACGCAGTGGAACGAGGACTGCGGCGGCACGACCATCATCGACGCGCCCGCGTCGCGCCGGGCGAACCGCTCGATCATCTCCGGCAGCGGGGCGTCGGTGAGTACGTCGGCGTAGTTGGCGAGGAACATCTCGTCGCCGTCCAGGTGGTGCCGCACCCGGCGCAGCCGCTCCCCGATCGGTGACTCGATGCCGGTCTGCGCGAACGTGATCGTCCAGTCCGAGATGTCGGTGGACAGCAGCTCGGTCCGCCCGGCGCGCAGCACGAAGTCGTTGGACGTCGTCTCCTCGTAGTTGAGGAAGAAGTTCTTGATGTGGTGGGCCCCGTAGCCGAGGCACAGGATGAACTCCGTGTGCCCGAAGTGCGCGTAGTAGCGCATGACGTGCCAGATCAGCGGCCGCGGGCCGACCATCGCCATCGGCTTGGGGATGTCGTCGGAGGCTCCGCTGCGCATCCGCAGCCCATAACCGCCGCAGAACAGTACGACCTTCATGGCTTGACCTCGACGATGCTCAGTTCCGGAATGGGAAAGACCAGCCGACCGCCCCAGTCGCCCACGAAGGACAGCTGCTCGACCAGCTCCGCCCGCAGGTTCCACGGGAGGACGAGGACGTGGTCCGGCCTGTCGGCGGCCAACTGCTCGGGCGGCAGGATCGGGATACGGGTGCCCGGGGTGAACCTGCCGTGCTTGTAGGGGTTGCGGTCGACCGTGTACGGGAGCAGGTCGGGCCGGATGCCGCAGTGGTTGAGCAGGGTGTTGCCCTTGCCCGGGGCGCCGTAACCGACGACTGTCTCACCGCGCTCGGCTGCCTCGATGAGGAACTTGAGGAGGTCCCGGCGCACCTTGGCCACCCGCGCTGAGAACTCGGTGTACCCGGACAGCTCCTGCAGCCCGGCAGCCTTCTCCCGGGCCAGGACGTCGGCCACCCTTCCCCGAGCTCTCGGCTCCTCCCCCAGCCTTCGGCCGGGATGTGCCCCCAGAGCAGGGGACATCCCATTGGCCGGCTCTCCCGTCGCCTCGGTCGGCCGGGCCCACAGCCGGAGGGAGCCGCCGTGCGTGGGCAGCAGTTCGACGTCCACGAGCGCGAGCCCGCCGCCGGCCAGCGCGCGGCTCGCTGAGGCGACCGTGTAGTACTGGAAGTGCTCGTGGTAGATCGTGTCGTACTGGTTCTCCTCGATCAGCGTCAGCAGGTGCTGCACCTCGATGGAGACCCAGCCGTCGTCGGCGACCAGGGCGCGCAGTCCCCGGGTGAACCCGACCACGTCGGGGATGTGCGCGTACACGTTGTTGGCCACGACCAGATCCGCCGGGCCGTGCTCGGCGCGGACGTGCGAGCCGGTGGCCGGGTCCAGGAACTGCGTGAGCGTGGGTACACCCGCCTCCCGCGCCGCGGCGCCGACGTTTTCCGACGGCTCGATGCCCAGGCAGCGGATCCCCCGGTCCACCATGTGCCTGAGCAGGTACCCGTCATTGCTGGCGACCTCGACCACGAAGGCGTCCTTGTCCTCGGAGTCGAGACCCAGACGTTGTACGGCTTCGGCGACGAACGTGCGCGCGTGCTCCACCCAGGAGGTGGAGTACGAGGAGAAGTACGCGTACTCCTTGAACGTCTCCTCCGGCGTGATCAGCGGCGGGAGCTGCGCCAGCCAGCAGTCGGTGCACACCCGCAGGTGCAGCGGGTACGCCGGCTCCGGCTCGTCCAGTCGGTCCGCGGCGAGAAAGCTCTCACATGGTGGCGTCGCCCCGAGGTCGACGACGCTCGCCATCGCTTCCGAGCCGCAGAGTCGGCATCGTGTCATCTACTTCCCCCCATTGGTTCCGTCCGACCCGCGATCGCGGTGCGGTACTCCTCCACCAGGCGCTGGAGGCCGACGGCAGGGCTGAAACCCTGCTCGTAACGGCGCCGGGCCGCCTGGCCCATCTCCCGGTTGCGGGCCGGCCCGGCCGTGACACGGCGCAGGCACGCCGCGAGCGAGGCGGGCTCACCCGGGCGGTGGAGCAGCCCGGTCAGTCCGTCCTCGACGAGTTCGGTGAAGGCGCCGTGACCGGCGGCGACCGCCGGGACCCCGGCCGCCATGGCCTCCACGACCACCAGGCCGAACGCCTCCAGCCACGTCGAGGGCGCCACCACGGCGACCGACCGCGCGATGGCCTGCCGGCACTCGGCCGGGTCGTACAGTCCGGCGTACCGCACGTCGTCCCGGCCCGCAGCCCAGGCCGTCACCTCCTGCTCCAGTGGCCCCGCGCCGGCGATCACGAGCGGTACGCCGACACCGCCTTCCGCGGCGATCCGGTCCCACGCGGCCATGAGCAGCCGCACGCCCTTGACCTCCGCGAGCCGGCCGAGGTAGAGCAGGTGCTCGCCGGCGCCCGCTCGGCGCTCGTCCGGGTCGGCCACGAAGTTGTGCTTGACCGTCAGCCGCTCGGGTGGCATGCCGGACCGCACCAGGACGTCGCGCTGCGCCGCGGAGATGCACAGGAACCGCTCCACTCCTGACCACCACCGCCGCCGGTTGACCGACAGGCTGACGGCGAGCGGCACCGTCGCGAGGCGGGAGTTCCGGTAGCAGCCGTGCCGGACGGCGGGCAGTGGTGCCGAGCCGACGCACTCGGTGCACGGGTGGCCGTCCCGCTGCAGGGTGCCGGGTGGGCAGATCTGGGTGTAGTTGTGCAGCGTGGCGACGGCGGGCACGCCGGCGTCGGCGCAGGCGGCCAGCACCGCGGGTGACAGGAGCGGGAAGACGTTGTGGACGTGCACCACGTCAGGGCGCGAGGTGCGCAGCCGGGCGGCGAGCTCGGTGCGGACCGCCGGGTTCCACGGCACCAGCAGCGGCACCGCGGCCTTGCTCAGCAGGGACCGCGCTGCGATGTCGTCGCTGCGCCGTTCGAACACCTCGACCCGGTGGCCGGCCGCGCGCAGCAGCCCCACCTCCTGGTCGACGACCTTGTTCTCGCCGCTCGGCTGCGCCGAGGCGTAGCGGTTGTGCACCACGAGGACGTGCATGCTCACGTCGCCTCCCGGTCCTGTGCCCGTCGCGGGACATGTCGTCGAGGGGTTCCGGGCGGCGCCGAGGGGGGCGGTGCCGCGGCGGGTGCCGCCAGCAGCGAGGCGGCGACGGCCAGATGCAGCAGATACGGTGAGGCGTCGCCCAGTCCGGCCTCGGTGTACGAGGCGATCGCGCAGTAGCTGATCAGGAAGATCGCGCAGGCCCTCGACAGCGACGGTGGCCGCAGCAGCGCGACGCCGCCCAGCACGATGACGAGCGCCGCCACGAAGGTGACGCCGGTCAGGCCCTGCTCGTGGTAGACGGCCAGCCAGCTGTTGTCGATCGGCAGCCCGTCGAACGACTTGTCGCCCAGGCCCACACCGAACAGCTTCTCCACGGTGGTCCGGGGCGCTGCGAGCAGGGCGTCCCAGACCTTGGCGCGGCCGGTGAGGCTGGTGAAGTTCTCCTGGCTCTGTCCGCGCAGGAACCAGGACTGCAGCGCGGGGCCGAATACCACCGCGGTCACCGCGGCGCACAGCACGGTCCAGCCGAAGAACCGGCGCGCCGCGGTACTGGTCATCAAGAGGGAGCCGATTGCCAGCGTCAGCCCGATGAGCAGTCCGAGTGTGGCCGTCCGGGTGTGGGTCAACGCGAGCAGGACGAGTGACGGCACGATGATCACCGCCGCGCCTGCCCGGTCGGCCCGGCGGCCCAGTACGAGCAGCGCGGTGAGCCCGGTGATCACCGCGGCGTACTGTCCGATCTGCGGCGGGGTGAGCGGCCACAACGCGCCGACCAGCCGCCCGCCGTAGAGCTCGGGCATGGCCGCGCCCGGCGAGATGACCGCACCCGCTGCCACCGACCCGAGCACTAGGAAGTACATCCGGATGTGGTGCCTGACGAACGTCGTGCTGCCGTCCCACCAGCGGCTGAGCAGCCACAGTGTGCCGATGAAGAGGGCCAGCCGGGCGCAGCGGAACAGCGCGCCGAACCCGGACTCCAGGTACGCGCTGGAGATCACGCTCGGCACCAGCAGCAGGGTGAGCAGCAGCAGGAAGGCGCTGGCTCGGATACGCAGCCGGAGATTGAGCGCGAGCGCCAGCGCGAACGCGGCGACCAGCGCGCCCATGGTGACCAGCTGGATGAGGGAGCGGGGCAGTGGGACGATGGTCTTCGCCCCGGCGGAGCCGAGCGTGTTGAGGACCAGCAACCCCCAGACGATCCCGACGGTCTTCGGCGTGTCCCCGCCCATCTCAACCACCGTCCTGTGGCTGGAAGGTGCTGCCCGCGTCCTGCTTGTACGGCGTGCTCTGCCACTGGCCGGGGTCGAGCACCCGGCTCGGGTCGTGGGCGACGAAATGCCACGGTCCGAGGTAGACGTTGTCGTGCCAGCGGTTGTGCTGCTTGCGGGTGATCGCCTCCGCCACCCGTTCACCCTGGTACGGCGACCAGTCCGGGTAGGTGCCGTAGTTGGCCAGCAGCGCCATGCGGTCGCACTTGACCGTGCACCCGACGACGGAGGTGTCCAGCACGAAGCGGTTGTCGTGGATGTCCACCCGCTGGGTCTTCCACCGGCAGTCGGTGTAGAGGGGTGCTGCGGCGATCGCCGGCCGCGTGCAGCGGTCCGTGTCCTTCACCAGCAGTGTGCAGGCGCCGGAGGAGGTGTTGGCCGGGCTGTTGCAGAACCGGTCGGCGTTCTCCCACAGGGTGATCCCGTTCCAGTTGTTCTCCAGCACGTTCCGGTAGATCTCGATCTTGTCCGTGCGGGCCTTGATCCGTGGTTCGCCGCCGGCCTCGGACAGGTAGACGGTCGCGAACGGGAAGCCGTCGTCGCGGTCGGCGTACTTGCGGCCCTCGACCCAGTTGTTCCGCCTGATGGTGTTCTTCCGGATGACCGCGTTGTAGCTGGTCTCGTAGATCAGCGCGGCCCCGTCGTTGGCCTCCAGCACGTTGTCCTCGATGCGGAAGTCGTTGTTGTTGGTGTCCGCCCACAGCCCGGCGCCGCGGTTGTCGTGCACCCAGTTGCCGCTCACGTCGGCGCCGTCGACGGACCAGAACTTGACGCCTCCGGTGCAGCCGCAGCCCGGCCGCCGCCGTTCCCAGTCGTCCTTGTTGTTGGCCACGATCTCGTTGCCCTCGACGACCAGGTCGCTGATCCGGCCGGCGGCCTGGTACGCGTTCATGCCGTACTGCCCGTTGCCGCGCAGACAGTTGGCGCGGACCCGCTGGCGGGCACCGGCCATCAGTCCGGCGCCCGAGTTGTACTGGATCTTGGCGTGCTCGATCACCCATCCGTCGGCCGAGTCGTGGTTGACCACGCCCTCGTCGTGCGGTGCGACGAAACCCTGCACCGTCAGGTGGCGAATGGTGACGTCGCGGGCGCTGCCGCCGAACGCGTACTGGTTGGTCTTCCGGCCGTCGAGCACCGCGCCTGGCGCGCCGAGGTACCTGTTCCCCTTCTTGGGGACGACCTGGGCGTGCCGTTCCGGTTCGAGCCTGTGCTTGCCCGGCCGCAGCCAGAAGGTGGTGTTCGCAGGGCTGCTCCGGGTCCTCGCCGCCAGGTCACCGACCACCGCGGGATCGACCGGGACCGCTCCCGCCGGTGCCTTCGACGGCCCGCCGACAGGCTTGGCGCACACCCGGGCCACGGACCTGGCCGCGGATGCGGAGGGCGCGTCGGTCGGCTCCGCCGGGGCGCCCGGCGTGCTCACACAACCGGTCGCAGCCAGCAGGGCCAGCACCGCCACCGCGACCGGTAACGCCCTCTTCCGCCTCTTGGTCCCCACCCGTCCTCCCTAGCCGCGGAACCCGAGTACGGTGACGAACTCCCCCGACTGCACACCGCCGTCGGCGAAGCCGGTACCGACCAGCGTGGTGGCTGGTTCCTTGCGCCCGAAGCCGGCTGAGTACCAGCCCAGCATGGGGTATTCCCTGCTCGAAGGGCATGGGGAAGGGTCGGTCTCGCCGCGATGCGCCCGCCAGGACAGCTGACCTGGCAGGTCGAGCACCGCGGAGCGCTCCTCGCCGTCCCGGGTCCAGCTGAGCTCCGCTCGGTTCCCCACCAGGTCCGCGGTGATCGCGGGGCCGAGGTGGAACGCCAGGCGCACGGCCCTGCGCGAGCTGTACTGCCCGCGGACCTCGTCGACCACTCGCAGCTCCTGGCTCGCGGCGGCCAACTCCACCCGGCGGCGGTGTACGGAGGGCTGGTAGCCGTCGTGCTCGGCACACCAGCGGGCCACACTCGGGTCGGAGATGTCCACGGCCAGCACACGGCTCCTGGCATGCCGGGTCCACAGGAACGGGCCGCCCGAGACGGACTGGTCGCCGTCGTCCAGCTGCAGGGTGTTGTGGGCGAGGGTCGAGCGGAAGTACCGCCGCCACTCGGGCTGCCCGTGGTAGCAGTACGTCCCCGGGTCGGCGAGCACATCGACCCCGTCGTGCCGTACCTCCACCGACAGCGCGTCCGCGTGGGCATGTGCGGCGATGGCCAGGAACCCGTGCGGGCCCCCGTCGCAGCGGCACCAGATCTCTCCCGGGCCGCGCAGGATGGTGAGCCCCGCGTCGGCGAAGTGGGCCGGCCTGCTTGCCGGGCGGGACACGGCCGGTGGGGTCCGCTCCTCCGCGTACGGCCGGATGAGCGCGGCCAGCAGCGGGGTGCGCACATCGGTGCCGGTCACCTCCGGCCACCAGGCGAGCCGGCCGAAGACGGCGTGCCCGGTGGCCAGCAGGGAGGCCCAGCGGTCGGTGCCGGCGCCGTCCAGGACCAGACCGTGCCCGTCGTCCGCGTCGCCCTGGCGCGGCGGCCGCAGGTGACTGTCCACGACGGCCGCGAGCGCGTCGGTCATCCGCAGCAGCACCAGCCGGACCGTCGCGGGCACCGATACGCCCGCGGCGTCCGCCTCGGCCACAGCGGCCAGGCCGAGCTCCAGCACCAGACCGTGGTACTCGGTGGCGAGCTCACGGTTGAGGCCGGAGAGGAAGGTGTTGCCGCGCAGATGCCGGTCGAGCGACCGCAGCGCGTCGGCCCGCCGGCGCGCCGAGGAGGGGAACCAGCCGAACGCGCAGGATGCGGCGAACTGTCCGGCGGCCTCGGCGATGACGTGGTTGTTCGCCGAGGAGCCGCGGCTGGGGAAGGCGGCCAGCCAGCGCTGGTGGTGCCAGATCTGCTCCAGCGCCACCGGGTTGCTCTCGAACAGAGCGGCCGCGCCCGGCCAGCCGTCGAGCAGCCGGCGGATCCACACCCAGGACAGCAGCCGGATGCCCAGCTCGATGCCGCTGATCCAGTGGACGCCGCGCAGCGGCGGGTTGGCCGCCCACCACGACCGCAGATGCGCGGCCACGCGCTCGGCGTACCGCTCGTTCCCGGTGATCGCGTAGGCGGCGGCGAGCTGGGTGAGGTACTGATGCCGGGACGGCTCCCAGATCTGCTTGATGTCCCCGACCGCGTCCTCGCTGCGGTACGGCACGTCGAAGGCGTAGCCCGCCGGGGCCCGGCGCCCGGTCTTCGGGTCGTACGACCAGTCCGGGTCTGCCAGGTCGTCGCGTACCACCCCGAAGTACTCGGCGTGCCCGTCCATCAGCCGATCCGCCTCGGCGATCAGACGCTTCGCGGCGTCGGAGGGTATGGCGGCGATCGTCCCGGCGGGCAGAACCGCGGTGAACCGCGCTCCCGTCACGCTCGGGCAGTCGGGCAGCGCCGACCGCCACCGCCGCCTGCGCACCGTGTCGCCCACCCGGCCCGCGACCTCCTGCGGACCCATCCGGGACAGCCGCCGCAGATACCAGCCCGCGCTCATGGTCATCGCGCCTCCGCCAGTGTCACCGGCGCGCCGCCCGCCAGGCCGGTCGGCACGGCGAGCGTGGCCGCCGTGGTGGCGACCAGCGACCGCAGCGACACCGGCATCGGCCCGCCGGTCCGCACCGCCTTGACGAACGCGGCCAGTTCGGCGTTCTGCCCCTTGTCACGGGCCTTGGGCAGCCGCGAACTGACCCACCGCTTACGGCCGTACACCGAGGCACGGACGAAGTCGTCGAGCCGCAGCGCACGGTCGTCCGCGATCAGGTCCAGCGTCTCCTTCGGGAAGCCGGCCGGGCCGGAGGTGACGTAGCTGATGGTGGCGGTGGACCCGTCCGGATAGCGCAGCACGACCTGGAGGTCCTCGTTGCCGGGCGTGGCGGTCGCGCACACGGACACCGGGTCGGCGCCGAGAAGCCAGCCCGCCGTATCGATGAAGTGCCCGCCTTCGCCCACGAACCGCGAACCCTCGCAGTCCTGTTGGAGGTACCAGCTGCCGTGGTCGAGGCGGCCCGCGTTGACCAGATAGCGCAGGCTCGCCGGACCGGTCCGGACGCCGAACCGCTGCTTGGCCTCCCGCAGCAGCGGCGCGAACCGGCGGTTGAAGCCCACCTGCAGCCGGTCGTTGCCGGACTCCTCCACCGCCGCGAGTACGTCGGCCAGTTCGTCCTCGGTGAGGGCCAGTGGCTTCTCGACGAACACGGCCTTGCCGGACAGCAGTGCCTTCCGGGTCAGTTGGGCGTGCGAGCTGTGCCGGGTGACCACGAACACCGCGTCGATGGACTTGTCGCCCAGTACGGCGTCGAGATCGGTGGTCGCCTCATGGAAGCCGAACTTGCGCCGCGCGTTGGCCGCGGACAGCGCCGTCGTCGTGACGACGGTCGACAGTTCGACGCCGTCGCGCTGCGCCAGGTGCGGCAGCAGCATCGATGTCGCGTAGTTTCCCGCGCCGACGAACGCGAGGCGCACCGGCGTCCTGGTGGCCCGGGCCGGACTCCGTTTCACATCCACCGCGGGCACGGCCACCGCCGGGGCTGCCGGTTCCGCCGCGTGTTGCGGGTACCTGAACAGCACGGCCACGGCCTTCATGTCGCCGTCCTTCATGCTCTGGTACGTCTCAACCGCGTCGTCGAAGTCGGCGATGTGGGATATCAACGGCTCCACGTCGACGCTGCCCCGGGCGAGGAGGTCGAGGAAGCACGCCAGGTTGCGGCGCTCGGTCCAGCGCACGTAGCCGATCGGATAGTCCCGGCCCTCGAGCTCGTACTCGGGGTCGTAGCGCCCGGGCCCGTAGGAGCGGGAGAACCGGACGTCGAGCTCCTTCTCGTAGTACGCGTTCCACGGCAGGTCCAGGCGGCACTTGCCGATGTCGACGACCCGGCCGCGGTCCCGGCTCAACTTGGCGGCCAGCTCGACGGGCTGGTTGCTGTCGCCGCCGGCGACCAGGAACACCTGGTCCACGCCCAGGCCGCCGGTGAGTTCTGCCACGGCGGCTTCGACGGCCGCGGACGCGGGATCGCCGCAGGCCACGGCGCCCAGCCGCGCGGCGAGCTCGCAGCGCGCCGGGTCGGTGTCGACGCCGACGACGCGGACCGACGAGGCGGCCAGCAGCTGCACCACCAGCTGCCCGATCAGCCCGAGGCCGACGACCAGCGCCACGTCTCCGAGCTGCGGCTCGCCTCGGCGCACGCCCTGCATCGCGATCGACCCGACGGTGCCGAAGGCCGCGTGGCGCGGCGCGAGACCGTCCGGCACCCGGGCGTAGAGGTTCTTCGGCACCCAGTTCAGCTCGGCGTGCAACGCGTGCTCGTTGCCGGCGCAGGCCACGAAGTCGCCGACCTTCACATCGTCGATCCCGGGGCCGACCTGCTCGACCACCCCGCACAGCGAGTAGCCCAGCGGCGTGTAGGAGTCGAGCTTGCCCATCACCTTGCGGTAGGTGGCGGGCACTCCGTTGGTGGCCACGCTCTGCATCACCTTGGCCACCTGGTCAGGGCGGGAGCGGGCCTTGCCCACCATCGACATACCGGCCTCGGAAACCTTCATCAGCTCGGTCCCGGTGGAGATCAGCGAGTAGGCGCTGCGGACCAGCACACCGCCCGGCTTGCATCCCGGCACCGGCACGTCGAGCAGCGTCAGTTCACCGCTCTTGTAGTTCTGCACTACCTGTTTCACCCGAACTCCCCAGAAGTCGCGCCGCGATACCAGTACTCGAGGGTCAGCACATGCCACAGATGCTTGGAGTGGTCCCGCTGCCCGGCAGCGTCCTCAGCGACCATCCGCTGAAGCGCGTCGCGGCGCAGCAACCCGGAACGGACGAGCACGCCGTCGTGCACCACCTCACGCATCAGCGGTGCCAGGTCCCGGCTCATCCAGGCCCGCAGCGGGGCGCTGAACAGGCCCTTGGGCCGGTACACGACCTCACGGGGCAGGACCGAGGCGGCCGCCTCCTTGAGGACGGCCTTGCCCTGCCGTCCGACGATCTTGCGGTCACCGGGCACGGTGAACGCCGCCTTGACCACCTCGACGTCCACGTACGGCACGCGCACCTCGGTCGACGCGGCCATGCTCGACCGGTCCGTGTAGGTGAGGTTGAGGCCCGGCAGGAACATCCGGGCGTCGCCCAGGCACATGCGGTTGACGAAGTCGTCGAGATCGTTGTCCTGATAGATGTCCGCGTGTTCGGTCAGCACGTCCTCGACCGCCGGGGCCAGGTCCGGTTCGACCAGCGCGAGCAGCTCGTCCTGGTCGTACATGGTGTAGCTGCGCCGGAAGGCGGTCTCCTCGGGCAGATCCGCGAAGGACAGGAACCGCTTCGCGAAGCGCACCGACCGGTACCCCCGGCGGGCCGTGGCGACCGGCAGCCGGTCCACGGCCCGGGACAGGCCGCGCCGCAGCGGCCGGGGGACGCGCTGGTAGCGCAGCGCGAGCAGATTGGCCAGGTGCTTGCGGTACCCGGCGAACAGCTCGTCGGCGCCCATCCCCGAGAGCAGCACCTTGACCCCGGCCTCCCGGGCGGCGGAACAGATCAGGAAGGTGTTGATCGCGGCTGGGTCGCCGATCGGCTCGTCCAGGTGGTAGGTCATCCACGGCAGCAGGTCGAGCACGTTCGGCGCGATCTCGATCTCATGCAGGTCGACCCCGAACCGCTCGGCCACTCGCCGGGCATGGCGCAGATCGTCGGGCATCGCCTCGAACCTGGCGTCCTCGGCGCGGAACCCGATCGTGTACGCGGAGATCCCGGGCTGGTGGCGGGCCGCAAGCGCGGTCAGGTAGCTGGAGTCCAGCCCGCCGGAGAGGAACGTCGCCACCGGGACGTCGGAGAGCAGGTGGCGCCGGGTCGACTCCTCGACGAGGGCTGCCAGGTCGGGCCGCTCGCCGCTGCGGGCGCGCTCCCGTCCCTCTGCGGCGACGTCCTTGAGGTGCCAGAACCGGCCGCGCTCAACCCGGCCGTCGGGTCGGCACCTCAGCCAGCTCCCCGGCGGCAGCTTCTCCGCCTCGCGGAACGCGCACCGCGAGTCGGGCACCCAGTAGTACAGCAGCGAGGCCACCAGCGCCGTGGGGTCCACCTGGAGCGATCCGCCGGTGGCGGCGGCGAGCGCCTTGAGCTCGGAGGCGAACACCAGGCCCTCGCCGCGCCGGATCAGGAACAGCGGCTTGACGCCGAGCTGGTCGCGGGCGAGCACCAGTTCACCGGTTCGCTCGTCGAAGATCCCGAAGGCGAACATGCCGCGCAGCCTGGGCAGGCAGTCCCTCCCCCAGCGCCGCCAGGACTCCAGCACCACCTCGGTGTCGGAGGTACCGCGGAAGCGCACCCCGGCAGCTGCCAGTTCGGCACGCAGCTCTGGCGCGTTGTACAGCTCGCCGTTGTACGTCAGGGCGAGGCCGCCCGAGACCATCGGCTGCGCGCCGGCCTGGGACAGGTCGATGATGGCCAGCCGGCGGTGCCCGAGGTGCACTTCGCCGTCACCTGCGGGGTGGCTGTAGCGGCCCGCCCCGTCCGGACCACGATGAGCGAGGGTCTCGGTGAGCCGCTCGGTCACGGCCTTTCCGTCCGGCCATCGGTAAGCGCCTGCGATGCCACACATGTCCTACCGAGCCTCCTGGTCGTCGTCCGGCACCCGAGCGGCCCGCACCGAGTGCCGCTCCGGCTGCGTCAGGACCGTCCCGTTCTGCCTGGCCTGCCGCTCGTCACGGCCGCGGGGCGCGGTGTGCGGCCCGTCCCACAGCGTTCCGTCGGTCCGGTCGCCCGGATCGGGGTCGATCAGCACCACGCCGATCACCTGAATGCGCTGCTCCGCGAGCTGCCGCGCCACGGTGTGCAGCCATGCGGCGCTGCCGTGCCCGGCGCGCACGACGAGCACGGTCCGGGTGCCGAGGTACGTCAGATCGGACCACGCCGTGCCCGGCGCGACCGAGCCGACGCCGAGCCGGCGCCGGTGATGCGGCACGGCCGCGGCCTGCTCGCCGCTCACCACGGCCGGTCCGCCCGACTTCTGCCGGTGGTTCGCGAGCTGCGGGCCCGGCAGACCGTCGACGATCTCCACCGGCCGGTCATCCGCCAGTGCCCCGGCGAGATGAAGGGCGAGCACGCTCGTGCTGCGCGCGCAGCCCAGTTCCAGCAACGACAGCGGTTCCGCGGAGCCGCGCACGGTGCGGGCCAGCGTCGCGGTGAGCCGTTCGTGTGCCGCCCGGGCCCGTCGCGGCTGCCACCGTCTGCCCGACCGGCGGGGCAGCTCCGCGATGACCGAGGCGCCCAGGTCGGCCGCGATCTCGCGGCGCAGCACGGGGCGGTCCGCCACCACAGCGCCGACCGCTGCCACCGCGAGTCCGAGTACGAGTCCGAGGACGAGTCCGATCGCGGCGTTGGTGGCAGCGGCCCTGGGCAGGGAGTGCGGCACCGCGCGGGGGGCGTCCACGATCTGCGTACCTGCGGTGATCCGGGGAGTTCCGGTGCGTGCCTCGGCGGCGCGCTCGTCGAAATCGGCGATGCGCGAGTTGAGCTCGGCCCGGCGGGAGAAGAGCGACTCGAGGCTCGCCGAGGATTTCGGATCGCGCTCGGGCGAGCGGCCCCCGATCGCCTTGTTGACCTCGGCGAGTTCGTTCCGCATGCGGTCACGCTGCTCGAGCAGGGCCTTGGCCTCGGCTTTCGCTGACTCCCGCATCCGCCGCACATGGTCGGCGACGAACGCGTCGGCCAGCGCCTTGGCCCGGGCCACCGCTTCCGCCTCGCTGTCACCTGTCACGTCGATCCGCAGCAGGTTGTTGGTCACGCCGGTACCCCGGTAGTCCTGGAGGAAGTCCTCCGGGTTCTCGGGTGACTTGAGGGCCTTGAGAGCCTTTCCGGCGATCCGTGTGGTCCCCAGCAGCTCGACGTCGGTGCGGATGAGCGTTCCGGTGTCGTTCGGCTGGTCCTCCTCGTGTGTGACCAGCACCTTGGTCGCCGCGGTCGGTGGCGGCGGCAGCAGGATGGCCACCGCGGCGCCGACCAGCAGCCCCAGCAGCGCCATGGAGGACCACAGGCGGCGGCGCCTGCGCACCGCCACCACCAGCGCATGCAGGTCCAGCAGTGGAGCGGCGGCCGACGGCTCCGAGGTCCGGCTCGCCGTCATGCTGGATCACCCCTCGTGGCGTCACCGGCCGCGATCGCCGGTGTGGCGTGCCGCGGAGGGCGGCCGGCGGTGCGCGTCGGACGGTCACGGACCGGACAGGCGACGACGACGCCGACGACCTCGTGCCCCGCGTCCGTACATGCCTCGGCGACGGTGGCGAGCTCCCCCGCCGTCCAGCTGCCGGCGCTGAGCACGACCAGGGCACCGCACTCGGTGCCGCGGTCCGGCACCAGCGGCCGGGACACCGGAACTTCCACCGCAATCAGCACCGGATCGCTCTCGGCCTCGGCGACGAGCCGCCCCGCGGCCCGGCCGGCGATCTCGTCGCCTTCCGGTACGACAACCAGCAGCCGCCGGGGGGCAGGCAGCTCCTCCCGGAGGCGGGCGCACATCCTCCGGTAGCGGACCCGCCTGCCGTCCTCGTCGCCGACCATCCGTGAGTCCGGTATGTCCCACGGGGTGTCAATGCCCAGCAGCCGACGGATCCGAGCCTTGCGGCCACGGTCTCCGGGCCGGTGTGCGGGCCGTTCGCCAGGCACGTCGACGGTACCCAACAGCGTCGAGCCCAGCGCTGCGGCGATCTCAGGACCGGCGCGCAGCCGACGGCTCACCCGCGCGGCGGCGAGATGGCCGACGACAGCGAGCAGGAAGAACAGCAGCGCCCCACCGGCGATGAGTTGCGCCCGCGTCGGCGGTGCCTCGCCGGTGGGCCGGGCCGCGGTGTCCATGACGATCATGCCCGCCTCGTTGGACGCCGGAGAGGTCTCGTCCAGCTTCTTCATGGCCTCCCGCAGCGCGGTACGCAGCTTTTCGAGTTCGGTGCGGGCCTGCACGCCCTCCACGGTCCGCCCCGGATCGGCCGCATCGGCCAGGTCGGTGATGCGGCGGTTGGTCTGCACTACCTTCTGCCGCAGTTCCTCGGCTCCCGCTGTCGCCTCGGTGTCGGTGCTGTCACCTGCGATCCGCGTGGTGAACGTGACGAACTGCTGGGCCACCCGGTCGCAGAGCTGCTGCGCGCGCTCCGGCGAGCCGGCCGTGGCCGAGACCTCGATGACGTTGCCGTCGGCGGTCTTGGCGCTCACTCGGTCCCGCAGCTCGCCGCCGCTGACGTCCGTCCAGCGGAGCGTGGCGGCCGCGCGGTCGACCACGGCCGAACTGGTCGCGATCTCCGCCTGGGTCACCAGTTCGCGCTCTTCCCACTGTCCGGGCAGCAGTACCGACGCCGTCGCCGTGTAGCGCGGTGGGATCAGCGCCGAGGTGCCGTAGCCGACGAGCGCACCCACCACGACGAGGATGGCGAGGAACCGCCGGCGTCGGCGGAGAATCCGCCCGACCGTGGCCAGGCGTATGGTGTCATCGCTCAACGGCGCCGCCTCTTCCCTGCCGGGGCCGGGCCCGCCGCCACCGGAGTGCGGTCACGGCAGGCGGCGGCGTAGGCGGCGAGCAGCGACGCTTGTGAGTTCCGCCAGGAGAGCTGCCCGCTGATCCGCTCCTGGCCGAGCCTGCCCATCCGGGCCCTCTTCTCCGGATCGTCCAGCAGCCGCGCGATGAGCCCGGCGAATTCGGCCTCGTCGTTGGCGGGCGCGTAGACGGCGGCGTCCCCGGCGGAGACGCGCGCCTCCTTCAGATCGAACGAGACGATCGGCCGGCCCATCACCATGTACTCCAGGACCTTGTTCATGGTCGACACATCGTTGAGCGGATTGCGCGGGTCGGGTGAGAGGCACACGTCGGCCGTGGACAGGTAGCGCACCAGGTCGGCGTCCGGAACGCGCCCGGTGAACTCCACCTGCTCCGTGAGGCCGAGCCGCCGGGACAGCTCCGCCATCGCCTCGAAGGTGTCGCCGGCGCCGACGAACACCGCGTGCCAATCGGTGCGCGCGTACTCGTCGCGCAGTTTCGCGAGGGCCCGCAGGGCGTAGTCGACGCCGTCCTGCGGGCCCATGACTCCGAGGTAGCACAGCAGATGAGGCTTGCCGCGCTTGAGCTCCGGCTCCGGCGGTACGGAGTGGAACCGCTCGATGTCGGGCGCGCTGCGCACCACGAAGACGTCCGACAGCCGTCGGCCGCCGCGGCGCAGCGCGACATCCCGGTAGCTCTCGTTCGTGGCGAGCACGACGTCCGCAGCGCGGTAGGTCAGCCGTTCCAGCGCGCACACCCCGCGGTAGAGCAGGTCCTCGCCGCGGCCGAACCGGGAGAGGTACAGCTCGGGCACCAGGTCGTGCTGGTCGAAGACGAACCGCGCTCCGCGCCGCTTGAGCCACAGTGCCGGCAGGAACAGCAGGTCGGGCGGGTTGCAGGCGTGGACCACGTCCACCGGACCGACCTTGCGGGCCAGCCGGGCCGTGTGCCACAGCGCCGATCCGTACTCCCGCAGATAGCCGGCCGGCCCTCCGGTGGCCGCACGCAACGGGTAGCGGTGGATCCGCACCCCGTCGACCTCCGCCTCCGGCTCCGTGTCCCGCTTCTCCCCGCGGGGGCAGATGACGTGCACCCTCCAGCCCGCGTCGCGCAGCGTCGTGCACTCCTGCCACACCCGCCGGTCGAACGGCACCGACAGGTTCTCCACCAGGATCAGCGCGCGCCGGCCCGGCTCGCCGCCGCCGTCCGCTTCGCCGAAAGACGCGTCACCAGGCAAGGCCCATGTACCCCTTCTCGGCCCGGCGCGCCTCGGCGTCGGGGAGGCGGACGAGGTCGACGATCACCGGCCCTTCGCCGTGGGGCAGCGCGGCCAGCACGGCCGGGTCCCTGGTCCCGACCAGGCACACCTCGGCGTGCTCGAGCACCTCGCCGACGGAGTCCGCGAGCAGCTGCGCCAGGTGCGGCAGCCGGGTCTCGATGTACTCGCGGTTCGCGCCGAGCAGCCGCGAGAGGCTCACGTTGGCGTCGTAGATCCGCAGGTCGTACCCCTTGCCGAAGAGCCGCTCGGCCAGTTCGACGAGCGGGCTCTCGCGGAGGTCGTCGGTGCCGGGTTTGAAGGACAGTCCGAACAGGCCGGCGCGGCGCTTGCCGGTGCGCTCGACCAGCTCGACCGCCCGCTGCAGATGGTCGGAGTTGGAGGGCAGCACGTGGGCGAGGATGGGCACCGAGACGTCGGCCCGCTGCGCCGCGTGGACCAGGCTGCGCAGGTCCTTGGGCAGGCAGGACCCGCCGAAGGCGAAGCCGGGCCGCAGGTAGGCGGGGCTGATGTTCAGCTTGCGGTCGGCCAGGAAGACATCCATCACCTGGTGCGAGTCCACCCCGAGGGCCTGGCACACCGCGCCCAGCTCGTTCGCGAAGCCGATCTTGAGGCCGTGGAACGCGTTGTCCGCGTATTTGATCGCCTCGGCTGTCGGGACCGGCACCCGGAACACCTCGCCGGGCAAGCCGCCGTACAGCGCCGCCACCACTTCGCCGCTCGCCGGGTCGAACTCGCCGATGACGGTCTTGGGCGGGTCGAAGAAGTCCCGCACGCTGGTGCCCTCGCGCAGGAACTCGGGGTTGACCGCGACCCCGAAGTCCACCCCGGCCGTGCCGCCCACGTACTTCTCCAGGATCGGCACCAGCAGATTCAGGCAGGTGCCCGGGAGCATGGTGCTGCGGAAGACGACGGTGTGCCGCCCGCTGCTCCCGCCGCGGTCCGCCAGCGCGGCACCGATCTGCTCGGTGACCCGCTCCAGATACGTCGTACACAGGCTGCCGTTGGGCTCGGACGGCGTCCCCACGCAGACCAGCGACACCTCGCTGGCCGTGACCGCCTCGCGCACGTCAGCCGTGGCGCGTAGCGCTCCGCTCCGCACGACCTCGGCGATGAGCTCGCCGATCCGCTCCTCGACCACTGGCGCCTTGCCGTCGTTGACCAGGTCGACCTTCGCCTGGTTCACGTCCACCCCGATGACCTCATGGCCCAGACTGGCCAGGCACGCGGCCGACACACATCCCACGTAGCCGAGACCCAGGACACTGACCCTCATAGCCCGTTCCTCCCCCCACGCAGGCCCCTCCGGCCTGCGGTCCGCGCGGCCGCCGGACGGCGGTCGCCGCGCATCAGTAGGCTCCCTGCCCCTGGAGCACCGCCCGCAGGGTCTTCCACAAGATCACCGCGTCCAGGGCGAGCGACCAGTCCTCCACGTACCGCAGGTCCAGCCGGACGGCCTCCTCCCACGGCAGATCACTGCGTCCGCTGATCTGCCACAGGCCGGTGAGCCCGGGCTTGACCAGCAGCCGCCGCCGGATGTCCGGGCCGTAGGCAGCGGACTCCTCCGGCAGTGGAGGCCGCGGACCGACGAGCGACATCGAGCCGGTGAGAACGTTGAACAGCTGCGGGAGTTCATCGATCGAGTACCGGCGCAGCACCGCTCCCACCCGGGTCACCCGCGGATCCCGGCGGAGCTTGAACAGCAGTCCGGCGCCCTCGTTGCGGTCGGCCAGCGCGGCACGCGCTCTGTCGGCACCGGCGACCATGGTGCGGAACTTGAGGATGGTGAACTCGCGGCCGTCCTTGCCGACTCTGCGCTGACGGTAGAAGGCCCCGCCCCGGCTGTCGGCCAGCACAAGGAGCCCGACGAGCACCATCAGCGGCGCGAACAGCAGCAGCAGGAGCGCCGCGCCCATCCGGTCGACGACCTCCTTGACCGCCCGCCGGGCCCCGGTGAAGGCCGGCATGCTGACCCGCAGCAGCGGGATACCGAGCACCGCGTCGACATGCAGCCGGGGACCGGCCACCTCCATCAGTACGGGGGCAACGACCATCTCCGCGTCGCTGCCTTCCAGGTTCCAGGCCAGCCGCTGCAGTTGGTCCGGGGACCAGTGCGGGTCCGGTGTGACCGCGACGACACGGTAGCCGTCGCTGCGGACGTGGCCCGCGAGGTCGGCCAGCCGGCCGACGACCGGCACCCCGTCCAGGTGGTCACCGTCGGGCCCCAGGCCGTCCGGCGTGCACACCGCCTCGACTCGCCAGCCGAGGTGCGGGAACTTGCGGACTCGGGCGATCAGGTCGCCCACGGTGGCCGGACTTCCGGCGGCGAGCACCGGTCGCAGGCATCTTCCTTCCGTCCGCTGTCGGTACAGCGAGAGGCGCAGCAGATACCGACCGGTCATGGTGACGAGCGCGATCGCGGGAATCGCGACGAAAATCCAGAGCTTGATATTCCGCGAAGTGAGGGCGATTCCGCTGAGCGCCAGTACGACCGCCGCCGTGAACAGTGAGCGTCCGAGCCGGCGGAATTCCTCGGCTCCCTGGCCGAGCACGGCCGGAGCCCACGCCCGGCTCACCGCAAGCGCTCCCAGTACCAGCAGCTCGGTACCGAATGCGAGAATTCCCCATTTCTCGTGCCAGTTGGCCGCGTCCCTGGCCCCGAAGAGAATGCCGATCGCCCCCACCACAAAGGCGGTGGCCACGGTATCGCTGGTTATAACGGTACGGCGGTACCGCTGTTCCCAGTCGCTCGCTGACCGATTGATTCCCCCGTTCGCCACACGCCCGCGCGCCGACGAAAAAGGGTCGACTAACTCCCCCTGCCGCACAAAGCCCCCCAGGCCGCCAGTGGTTCGACGTGTTCGCCCAACACTGTTTCCACGGGAGACCTCCGCCCCCCGCGCCGCGCCGTTCCCCCTCAGGAGGCCCCCGCCCCCACCCCCGCAGATGACTTCTCAGCTGTGCAGCCGTACGTGAACACCCCACCAGGCGGCAACGGATTCACAAGTCCTGCCCAACCATGGCTGCAGGCAGCCCAAGGAGCCGGACCCATAGATCACTATTTGTCGCCTCGTGTCCAACCATGTGAAGCACGGTCAATGTAGACCATCGGCGCCCGTCTGGAGAGGGGTGTGTGGAATTTGTGCCTGCTTTTTGAAACATGAGCCACCGATCGGTGATCACCCACGGGCACCTGGAGGATGCGGACATGCCGACTGACCTGGTCGGACAGGAGTTCTCCTGGCCACCGGCACCGGACGCAGGACGCGACGGCTGACGGGATACCGGTAGCGCCTCACGGTCCGGGCCGTCAGCATCGCGGCATGCGTGCCTTCCTGGAGACCGGCCGGCTGGCGCTGCGGCCGTTCACCCCCGACGACGTGGACCGTCTTCTCGCGCTCGACAACGATCCCGAGGTCATGCGCTTCATCAACGGCGGCCGCCCCACGAGCCGCGGGGCGATCGTGGAGCGGACCCTGCCACGGCTGCTGCACGACCATCCGTGCTTCGGCACCCGTGGATACTGGGCCGCGGAAGCGAGGGACAGCGGGGTGTTCGTCGGCTGGTTCGAGTTTCGGCCGCTGGATGACGACAGCCCCGCGGTGGTCGAACTCGGCTATCGGCTCAGCAAGGCAGCCTGGGGCCGCGGCTGTGCCACCGAAGGAGCGCGGGCGCTCATCGACAAGGGCTTCAGAGAACTCGCGGTGGAGCGGGTGACTGCGAACACCATGGCGGTCAACCGGGCGTCGAGGCGTGTGATGGAGAAGTGCGGGCTCGCCTTCCTCCGGAGTTTCACGGGGGACTGGCCGGAGGCGATTCCCGGCTCCGAACACGGCGAGGTCGAATACGGGCTCACTCGGGCCGAGTGGGAACGGCGGCGGTAGCCGAACTTCACCGGCTCCACCGGTCGGCGTCGCCAAGCCTTTTCCGCGTCCGTGTCTGCCCCGGCCGGGAGTTGGCGTAGTCCGCGGTTTCCCGGAGTCCGTCCATGAGGACGAGACCCAGGTGAGTGGCGAGTGTGCCGGGGAAATGCAGCAGCTTGGACAGCAGCCCCTCGCCCGCGGGGAGGGCGGCGGTCTGGTGGGGAGCGGGGTCTGCCGGGACCTGGCCGGAGCGGCGCCGGCGTCGTCGGTAGATGTCCAGCGCGTACCGCAGGTGTTCGGCGCGGAAGTCGGGCCAGAGGATTTCGAAGAAGACGAGTTCGGCGTGGGCGCAGTGCCACAGCAGGACGTTCGAGATCCGGTGCTCGCCCCCGGTGCGGAGGAGCAGGTCGACGTCGGGCAGCTCGGGGCACCGCATGTACTTGGAGAAGGTCGCCTCCGTCACCCTGTAGGCCGGGACCTGACGGGAGACCAGCGCACGTGCCGCGTCCAGGATGTCCTGTCGGCCACCGGGCTCGAAGGCGATGGTGAGGTTCCGCCGGGAGTTGCCGCGAGTGCGCTCCTCCGCCTCGCGCAGGCGGTGCGAAGTCGCCTCGGGGAGGGCAGGGTCGGTGGGCACCAGGACCCGGACCCGTACACCCTCGTCGTGCAGGCGCTCCAGGTTGTGACCGAGGAGATGCTGTGCGACGAAATGCCCCGGGGCGCCGTCCTCGCCCGGGCGTGCCCGGTTTCCGGCGCCGGTCAGGAGCGTCAGCCATTCGACGTCCTCCTCCCAGGCGGTTCGCACCACCGTCCTGAAGGCGTTCTCGGAGGCCAGTTCGCCGTGCGTGCGCTCCAGTCCGCGCTGCCGGGCCCAGCGGCCGTTGCCGGCCATGATGCAGGCGATGTGCCTGGGAGGGGTCCCGGGTGCCATGCACTCTCCAGTGAACACTTAGTGCAACCCTTCAATTCCAGAGAGTGCATGCCCTGGTGCCGGTCGCCGTACCCCTCTCATGCGGGGGCACCAGCGAACCGGCCGAACGGCCCCCGTCAGGCCCACTCCCAGGCGATACCGACAATGCCCGGGCCCGCTGCGTGCCGGATGAGATGCACCGAGCGGTTTCCACCGCTCAGGGTCAGCTCCTGCACACCGCTCGGCCGCGCGGCGGCCGACACACGCGTGAAGCTGTAGCACCTGACGGGCAGCGAGCCTCCGTCATGTCGGCGCGGACCGGGGAAGGCTGGCAGGTCGTCAACATCGCGACGGGCGACGATGAGACGCGCTACGCCGCGAAGGGCGCCGCCGAGGTGCCCGGCGGCACGGTCTTCGAAGAGCCGCAGATCGACGCCTGGTACGTCCAGGACGGCAAGCGCGTCCTGCCCCTCGACCCCGACGCGCGGAAGGCGGTCGGCTCCAAGGGCATGACCTTGCGCGCGTACCACGCACGGGTGCACGACACATACGGTGACAAACCACCCGGCTCCGGATACGACAAGAAGGGCCTGGTCGGAGGCTTCGGCCAACGGGAGGAGAAGGCCCGGGAGGCAGCGGCCCCAGCGACACACACATCGGCGGAGGCACACTCGCCGGCCGACGCGCTGGTTCCGGTCGGCGCGAGCGCGGCGGTCATGGCGGCGGCAGCCACCGGCGTCTGGCTGGTTCGGCGGCGCGGCACCCGCCCATGAGACGGAGGGCCGGCAGCTGACCGGCCACCGCATCCAGGGCCCGGACCACGCCGGTGGTCCGGGCCCGCTCCGCCGCGGTAGGGGATGGCCGGACAGCCCCTCCCCTACCGCGGCGACAGCCGGTGCCCGCTCCGACCGTCAGTCGCGTGCCGTGCCGGGCGGCGGGGAGCCGGGGGTCGGCAGCCCGGCCATGAGGGCGCGGCGGCTGGCCCGGACGTGCTCTCGCATGACCTGTTCAGCGCTGTCGCCGTCCTTCTCGACGATCAACTCGACGACCAAGTGGTGTTCCCGGTCGGACTGCAGAGGCCGGCCCGGCTGGTTCAGCGAGGTCTTCACCAACCGGGAGTAGGCCAGTTGGTTCATCAGCATCCGGTAGTGCGCTTCGAGCTTGTTGTTGTCGGCGCCGGTGATCAGCAGATCGTGGAACTCCCCGACCAGTTCCGCGTAGTGCTCACGGTCGTCGCGAGCCACCGCCGCGTCGGCTTCCTCGAGGTTCTCCTGCAGGCGGTCTATCTCGGGCACCCGGCCCCGCTGGGCCAGCAGGCGGGCAGCGGCCCCTTCGAGCAGTTCCTTCATCTCGAAGAGTTCCGTGATCTCGCGCCGTGAGGGAGTGGTGACGAAAGTCCCCACGCGCGGCCTGATCTCGACCAGGCCCTCGGTCTGCAACTGCTTGAGCGCCTCGCGGACCGGCGTGCGGCTGACGCCGAACTCCTCGGCCAGCGCGAGCTCCGAGAGTGGACCACCCGGTTCGATCTCACCGCTGATGATGCGTCCACGCATCTCGGCGATGACCGTGGCCTGGATGGAGCTGTTGGCCGATCCGCCCGTTGCTTCAGTCACTGCGCCGGCTCCTTGATTCCTCATTCTGTGGCTGATCATCGCAAAGGCGGGAGCGCTCCGCCGTCGAAGAACTTACCGGCCGTGTAGACCAGGGGGTCGCTGTCCGTGACGGAGGCGTGCACCACCCGGCAGATGAAGACCGTGTGGGTGCTGGCCTGGAGACGTTCACGGATCTCGGTTTCCATCTGTGCGCTGCTGCGCGCGAGCAACGGGCTTCCGAAGGGGCCGGCCGTCCAGTCCACGCCTTGGAACTTGTCGTCGGACTTGGTCGCGAAGCCGGTGACCACGTCGAGTTGGTCTGTGGAGAGAATGTTGATCGCGAGGTGACCGGTCCTGAACAGGCAGTCGTGGGTGGAGGAGGTGCGCTGGACGCACACCATGACCGTGGGCGGTTCCAGCGAGATGCTCGAGAAGGCGTTGACCGCCAGCCCCTTCGGAGTGTTGCCGTCCAGCGCGGTCACCACGGTGACACCGGTGACGAACTGCCGGTTGACCTGTTTCATCAGGTCGGTGTCGGGCTTCGTTGGAAGCACGGGCATGGGAGTGCTCCTTGTCACTGTGCTGGCCGGTCCTGTCCGACGTGGATGATGCCGAGCGCCGAGAGCAGGGCCCGGGGGTCCCACGTCACGAATTCCTCGACGATGCGGTCTTCCTCGAACCGCGCGAACGTCGCGCCGCCGACTTCCACCCGCCGCTTCGTGGCAGGGACGCCCATCAGGGAGCCCTCGTGGTTGCCCGTGCTGTGCCAGCGGATCGCAGCCCGGTCCCCCTCGATGAGGATGTCGTCCAGCGTGGTCGACAGATCGGGGAACGCGGAGCGGGTGGCGAGAATCGACGCCTTGAATGTACGCAGGTTCTGAGGGTGCGGTTCGCTGCTGTGGCGGAGGTAGTCGCTGCTGAGGAGTTCGTCCAGCGCATCGACGTCGCCGCGGTTCCAGGTGGCTTCCCAGACGCTCCGGATGAGCGCGCGGCGGGACTCAGCGTGCGGCATCAGCCTTCTCCTTCGGGTCCGGGATCTCGTCCCGCTCGGTTACGGGTTGGGCTCCGTGCCGCCGGTCGGATGCCAGCTCCCTCCAGAAGGACACCGCGAGGCAGGCGATGATGAACAGGAAGGGCAGCGAGGTGACGATCACGGTGTTCTGAAGTGCGCTGAGACCGCCGGCGAGCATCAGGGCGACGGCGGTGACACCGGTGAGGACTCCCCAGAGGACGAGGACGGAGCGGCGCGGCGCGAGTGAGCCGTTGGACGTCATCGATCCCAGCACATAGGTGTTGGAGTCCGCGCTTGTCACAAAGAAGATCACCGCGAGCAGGACGGCCATCACCGACGTGACTCCGGACAGCGGGAAGTGCTCGAGGGTGGCGAAGAAGGCGTTGCCGAAGTCGGCGGCCGTCTGCTCTGCGATGTCTCCGCCCTGGAACAGGTCCACGTGGATGGCCGAGCCGCCGAACACCGCGAACCAGGTGAAGAAGGCGAGGCTCGGAACCAGCAGGACTCCCATGACGAATCCGCGGATGGTACGGCCGCGGGAGATACGGGCGAGGAAGATCCCGACGAACGCGCCCCACGAGACCCACCACGCCAGCATGAAGTAGGTCCACAGCTGCATCCATTCCAGTCCGCCGAAGGCGGTGCCCTGCAGGCTCATCCGGAAGAAATCGCCGGCCCATACGCCGATCGACTCGACGTAGAGGTTGATCAGGAAGACGGTGGGGCCGGCGATCACCATGAACACGAACATCGCGATCGACAGGGCGCTGCTGGTGTAGCTCAGTACCTTGATCCCCTTGTTGATGCCGGTGACGGCCGACAGGGTGAACACGGCGGTGATGGCCGCGATGATGAGCACCTGAGCGACGGAGTTGACAGGCACGCCGAACAACCGGCCCATTCCGTTGTTGATCTGAAGCGCTCCCAGCCCCAGTGACGTGGCCGTACCGAAGAGCGTCGCGAAGACGGCGAGGATGTCGATCGCCTTGCCGATCGGCCCGTTGACCCTCTCGCCGAGGAACGGCGTGAACAGCTGACTCACCAGGGGGCGGCGGCCCTTGCGATACGTCGAGTAGGCGATTGCGAGGCCGAAGACGGCGAAGACGGCCCAGGCGTGCAGACCCCAGTCGAAGTAGGAGTACTGGAGCGCGCGGACCGCGGCCTCGTGGGTGTTCGGCTCGGCGAGGTCGTGCGGTGGCGTGGCCAGGTGGGATATCGGCTCGGCGACGCCGTAGGAGACCAGGCCGATTCCCATCACGGCGCCGAGCAGCATCGCCAGCCAGGCCGGGGTGGAGAACTCCGGCCTGTCGGTGTCCTTGCCGAGCCGGAGGCTGCCCATGGGGCTGAACGCCAGGAACACCAAGAAGATCAGAATCCCCAGGGTGACGACCAGATAGCTCCAGCCGAACGAGGAGGTGACCCAGTTCAGCGAGGAGGCCGTGACCCGGTTGAGGTTCTTGGTGAAGAGCGCCGCCCAGGCGACGAAGACGGCGGCGACACCGACCGACGTCCAGAAGACGGAGCCGAGCTCGCCGGCCCTCCGGGGGCGTTGAAGTTGTCTGGACATAGAGCTCCTCGAGTTGGATGCCGCTCAGAACCCCGCGCTGGCATACAAGCTGGGTCACCTGGAGCCGCTGGCATGCAAGGGACCGTAAGTCAGGCCACGGCAGCCATGTCAAGAGTCGCGTAAGCATTCGACTGGCCCGCTTGCTACCCGCCAGGCAAATGCGCACGTCAGAGCCGCCATAATGACCGCTTCATGCATCTGCTTCGCACTGCGCAGCGCGAGAACAACGCACCTCCCTTGACCTGAGACGACATGCATACCTACGGTCTCTGCCATGCAAGAGACTCCTGCTGATCCCGCTGCCGAACGGATCGGACTACGTAAGCTGGTGACGTACCGGGACGTGGTCGTCACCGAGGCGGGCCACGCCCCGGCCCGGCCCGCCCGGCGCGCCAGCGTGGCCGCCGTCATACGGAATCCGTGGTTCGGCGCGGCACCGCTCACCGACCTCTCCGAGGAGCAGGCCCGCGTCGGTCCCGTGCTGGCGAAGCTCCTCTCCGACCGGCTCGCCGAGGCACTCGGCGGAGTGGACGCGATCGAAGCCTTCGGAAAGGCCGCGGTCGTCGGCACCGCCGGCGAGATCGAGCACGCGGGAGCGCTCATCCACACGCCGTTCTTCGGCAATCTCGTCCGCGAGCTGCTCAGCGGCGAGTCGATCATCTGCTTCGCCGACGCACGGGCCGAAGCAGGCGACTCATTGATCGTCCCGCTCTGGCACAAGACGCACGCCGCGACCCGCAGCCACTACCAGACCATCAGCGCACGAGTCCCCGACGCGCCACGGGCCGACGAGATCGTCGTCATCGCCGCCGCATCCACAGGCCCCCGCCCGCACGCCCGCATCGGAGACCGCAGGACCGACCCGGTCGTCACCACCCGGACTCTGGAGGAGTCACCGTCATGAACGTCCGCAAGATCGTCACCGTCATCGAGGAGATCCGGACCGAGGGCGGCCGTGCGGTCAGCCCCCCGGCAACCGTCGCCGTCGTCGCAGCCGTGATCGACAACCCGTGGGCAGGCCGGGGCTTTGTCGAAGATCTCGCCCCCGGGATCGAAGCGCACGCCTCGGGCCTCGGCGCGCTGCTCGCGCCCGCCGTGCTCGAAGCGCTGGGGGCTCCCTCCGAGGCGTACGGCAAGGCCGCCGTCGTCGGCCTCGACGGTGAGATCGAGCACGGGTCGGCACTGATCCACACCCTCAAGTTCGGTGACCACTTCCGCAAGGCCGCGAATGCCACCACACTGCTGCCCGCCGTCGAGAAGCGGGGGCCGGCCGGCGTCGTGTTCGACATCCCGCTCAAGCACATCACCGATGCGACGATCCGCTCCCACCACCAGTCCGTGGAGGCTCGGATCGCCGACGCGCCCCACCCCCACGAGATCGTCATCGGGCTGGCCGCCGCCGCACAGGGCCGTCCCCAGCAGCGACTCGCGGCCCTTACGAGCGAGCAGTAGCGGGCATGCGGAAGCCGACACTCGTACTGCTGCACGGCGTCGGACTCGACCACACGATGTGGGAGCCCAGCGTCGAGCTGCTGGCCGACCGGTTCACCCTGGTGACGCCCGACCTCCCCGGACACGGACGGAACAGGCCCGCCCCGGCGGGCACCACCCTTGAGGACCTGGCGCTCGGCGTCGCAGCCGGGATTCCTCGGAAGTCCCACCTCGTCGGCTTCTCCCTCGGCGCCCTCGTCGCCCAGTACCTGGCACTCCACCAGCCGGACCTCGTCGCTACGCTGACGTCGGTCAGCTCGGTGTGCCGGCGTACACCGGCGGAGCGGGAGGAAGTCCTCAACCGTCTCGACACCGCACGAGCCGACTTCACGGCCGCGACCGCCGCGTCACTGCAGCGGTGGTACGCGGACACCGGCGTACCGGCGGAATGGGTGAGCCGTACGGAGGCGACCCTGCTCGGAAACGACGTGGAGTCCTTCCTCCACTGCTACCGCGTGTTCGCGACCGCGGACGCAACCCTCGGCCCCCACCTGCATCGGATCACCGCACCCGCGGTGGCGGTCACCGGTGAGAACGACCCCGGGTCGACGCCCGCGATGACCCGGCGGCTCGCCGCGGCACTGCCGAACTGCAGGGCCGTCATCGTCCCCGGGGCACGCCACATGCTCCCTGTCCAAAGCCCCGAGACCCTCGTCGACTGCGTCACCACCCTCATCAGGGACAACACTCATGGCTGATCTTGAGAAGCTGAACCACTTCATCGGCGGCGAGCAGGTCGAGCCCGCCTCCGGGGAGTATTTCGCGAGCACGAACCCGGCAACGCGCCGGCCGCTCTACCAGGCCGCGCGAGGCGGTGCCGCCGACATCGGACGAGCCGTGACCGCGGCGAAGGAGACGTTCGAGGACCCGCGATGGCGCGACCTCAGCCAGACCGGACGCGGGCGCCTGCTGCGCCGGCTCGGGGACCTGATCGCGGACAACTCGGCGGATCTCGCACGTATGGAGACACAGGACAACGGCAAGCTGCTGCGCGAGATGAGAGGGCAGCTGGCCGCCCTGCCCGAGTACTACTATTACTACGCCGGTCTGGCCGACAAGATCCACGGGGAGGTCGTTCCGACCTCGGACCGGAAGGTCTTGAACTACACGAGCCGCGAACCGCTCGGTGTGGTCGGAGCCATCACCCCGTGGAACTCTCCGATGACGCTGACCAGCAGCAAGCTGGCGCCCGCGCTCTGCGCGGGGAACACCGTGGTGGTCAAGCCCTCGGAGCACACGTCAGCCGCGCTGCTCCGGCTCGCCGAACTCGCGCTCGAGGCGGGCTTCCCGCCCGGCGCGGTCAATGTGGTCACCGGCTTCGGGGACGAGGCCGGACAAGCCCTCGTCGAGCACCCTCACCTCGCGAAGATCTCGTTCACCGGCAGCACCGCCACCGGTTCCCGTATCGCCGCGGCCGCGGCCGGCCGGTTCATCGGAGCGACGCTGGAGCTGGGCGGCAAGTCGCCCAACATCGTGTTCGAGGACGCGAACATCCCGAACGCCGCCATGGGCGTCGTCGCCGGCATCTTCGCCGCCGCGGGCCAGACCTGCATCGCAGGCAGCCGAGTGTTCGCCCACCGGTCCGTCTACGACGAACTGCTCCAGCGCGTGTCCGAGCGGGCCGAACGCATCCGCATGGGCGACCCGATGGACGAGAACACCGAACTCGGACCCCTGGCCTTCGAGGAACAGCGGGACAAGGTCGCAGGGTACGTCGAACTGGGGCGCAGCGAGGGCGCCCGCGTTCTCACGGGTGGCCGCGCCTCGGACGGCGGACTCGGCGGCTACTTCTACGAGCCCACCATCCTGGTCGATGTGGACAACAGCATGCGCGTCGTCCGGGAGGAGATCTTCGGCCCGGTCCTCACGGTCATGCCGTTCGAGACCGAGGAGGAAGTCGTCCGCCTCGCGAACGACACCGAGTACGGCCTCGCTGCGGGGGTGTGGACCTCCGACTTGGCCCGGGCCCACCGCATGGCTGCGCGGCTGGACGCGGGGACCGTGTGGGTCAACACCTACCGGGCCATGTCGCCGATGTCCCCGCGTCAGGGCTTCAAGGCCAGCGGCGTCGGTGTCGAACACGGCACCGAGACGATGAAGGAATACACCCGGCTCAAGAGCGTCTGGATCAACACCAGCGAAGAGCCGGTGGCCGACCCCTTCGTGATGCGGGGCTGAGATGCCACAGGTCGACATCGCCCTCGCCGAGGGGCGCACCCCGAGTCAGATCCGGAACCTGGTGCACGAGGTCCACGCCGCGGTCCTCCGCACCGTCGGCACCAGGCCCGAGAACATCCGTGTCGTCGTCCGCGAAGTGCCGCGGACCCACTGGGCCACCGGCGATGTGACTCTCGCCGAGACGGACGCCGTGAGCGGGACGGATGCCGTGAACGATACCGCCGCCCTTGCCACCGGCCGGCTGGACGACAGCGCCGCCACCGGGCAGTCCGCCAACACCGCACCCCAGGAGCAGCCGTGAAATTTTCCTTGTTCGTGCACATGGAACGCTGGGACGAGAGCGTGAGCCCCTCCCAGCAGTTCGAGAACCTCACCGAACTCGCACAGATCGCCGAGGCGGGCGGCTTCGGCACGGTGTGGATCGGCGAGCACCATTCCATGGAGTACGTGGCTTCCCCCAGCCCCATGCCACAACTCGCCTACCTGGCGGCGCGCACCTCGACGATCCGGCTCGGCGCGGGCACCATCGTCGCCCCCTTCTGGCACCCGGTCCGGGCCGCGGGCGAGACCGCACTACTGGACGTGATCAGCGGTGGCCGGGCCGAGATCGGCCTCGCCCGCGGTGCTCACCAGTTCGAGTTCGACCGGCTGGCGGGCGGCCTGCCCGCAGCCGAGGGGGGAAAGCACCTCCGCGAGTTGGTACCGGCAGTCCGTGCGCTCTGGCAGGGCGACTACGCGCACAGCGGCGACATCTGGCAGTTCCCCACCTCCACCAGCGTGCCCAAGCCGGTGCAGCAGCCGACTCCGCCGATGTGGATCGCCGCACGGGACCCCGACTCCCACGACTTCGCGGTCGCCAACGGGTGCAACGTCATGGTCACTCCCCTGATGAAAGGCATCGAGGAGGTCGAGAACCTCGTCGACAAGTTCGAGACCGCGGTGGGCAACCACCCCGAGGTGCCCAGGCCCCGGCTCATGGTGCTGCGCCACACCCATGTGCACAGTCCGGACGACCCCGAAGGCTGGCGCCCGGCAGCCGAGGCGATCCAGCGCTACTACCGCACCTTTGACGCATGGTTCGGCAACGACCGGACTCCCGAGAACGGATTCCTCGATCCGAGTCCGGTCGCGAAGTTCGAGGGACGCCCGGAGTTCGAGCCGGAGTCCCTGCACCGGACCGCGATGATCGGCACTCCGCACGAGCTCGTCGCGCGGCTGCGCCGCTATGAGGCCCTGGGCATCGACGAGTACAGCTTCTGGATCGACAACAGCCTGCCGCACGAGGAGAAGCGCAAGTCCCTCGAACTGTTCATCAAGGAGGTCGCGCCGGCCTTCCGTTAGCCGACACCGACAGAGAGCACACCGCCTGCCGAACACCCGGCCCTTGTCCCCCGCCCCCCGGGGGGCAAGGGAGGCGGCCCCGAGACGTGCCCGCAACCCAGCGCGTGTATTGCAGCAAGGAGCACGTCATCTGCTGCGAGGATATGGGCGGCCAGGGAGAAGAACGCCGAGGCGGCGCTGGAGGCTCGATGGGTGACTACTACGATCTCGGCCGCCACACCCGACCGGTGTCGACCGGGGTGGTGGAGGCACAGACCTGGTTCGACCGCGGCCTGGTGTGGAGCTATGCCTTCAACCACGAGGAAGCCATCGACTGCTTCGAGCGGACCCGCGAGCTCGACCCGGAATGTGCCATGGCTTCCTGGGGAATCGCCTATGCCCTGGGCCCCAACTACAACAAGCCCTGGGACCGCTTCGACCCTGCCGAGCTCGAGACGAACGTCTCCCGCGCGTTCGAGGCGTCCGCACAGGCCGAACGTCTCGCGCACAAGGCCACGCCCGCCGAACGGGCACTCATCGGCGCGCTCCGGCATCGTTACCCCCAGCCGGAGACGGCCGCGGTGCCGGACCTCTCTGCGTGGAATCACCGATATGCCGAGGCGATGCGCCTGGTGTACGCAGAGCACTCCACGGATCTCGACGTGATCACGCTGTTCGCCGACGCGCTGATGAACCTCACCCCGTGGCAGCTGTGGGACCAGAGGACCGGTGAGCCGGCCCCGGGATCGTTCGCTGTCGAGGTGCGTGACGCACTCGATCACGCACTGGAACTGCCTGGTGGGCAGGACCACCCGGGTGTGCTGCACATGTACATCCATCTGATGGAGATGTCGTCCACGCCGGAACGGGCCCTGCCGATGGCCGACCGGCTGCGCGATCTCGTTCCCGATGCCGGTCACCTGCAGCACATGCCCACACACCTGGACGTCCTGTGCGGCGACTACTCCCGCGTGGTGTCCTCCAACGCCCGTGCGATCGCGGCGGACGAGAAATTCGTGAGCCGTTCCGGCCCGATGAACTTCTACACGCTCTACCGCTGCCACAACTATCACTTCAAGATCTACGGCTCGATGTTCCTCGGGCAGCGCGCCGCCGCGCTGCGCACCTGCGACGAACTCGAGGCGGCGGTTCCCGAAGAGCTCCTCCGCGTGCAAGAGCCACCGATGGCGGACTGGCTCGAGGGGCTTCTCCCGATGCGGATGCATGTGCTGATCCGCTTCGGCATGTGGCAGGAGATCATTGACGCACCACTGCCGACGGACCCCGGACTCCACTGCGTGACGACGGCGCTGACGCACTACGCGAAGGCGATCGCCCACGCCTCCTCCGGCCAGGGGGAGACGGCCCAGACGCAGCGGGCGCTGTTCGAGGAGGCGGTGGAGCGGGTCCCGGAGTCGCGCATGCTGTTCAACAACACCTGTCAGGACATCCTCGAGGTGGCGGCCGCGATGCTGGAGGGCGAGGTGGAATACCGCAAGGGGAACGTCGACGCCGCCTACGCGGCGCTGCGGCGGTCGATCGAGCTGGATGACAACCTCCCCTACGACGAACCCTGGGGGTGGATGCAGCCGACCCGGCACGCCTACGGGGCGCTGCTGTTGGAGCAGGGCCATGTGGAGGAGGCCGCAGCGGTGTACCAGGCCGACCTCGGCCTGGACGGCACCATCCCGCGGTCGCAACAGCACCCGGGCAACGTCTGGAGCCTGCACGGCTTCCACGAGTGTCTGGTTCGGCAGGGCCGCAGAGGAGAGGCCGCCATCGTCGAGCAGCAGCTGCGCCTCGCCCGGGCGAGGGCTGACGTCCCGATCCACGCTTCGTGCTTCTGCCGACTGTCGGCGGTCGGGGAAGAGCCCTGTGGCACCGGGTCCGTCGAAGGCTGCCACTGACAGAATCGACCGCTCAGCCGTCAGATGTCCACTGGAACACCGTGGGCCCCTCTCCAACGGCCGAGCGATACCCACGTCCGGGTGGTTTCAGCACCGGCCGGGCGCGTATTCCGGTGCGGGCCCCGTTCACTCTCTCCAGACCTGTATGTGCGGGTCTCCAGCGACCGCGGAGGGGTGGCATGGCGGAGGGGACAGTTCTGTTCGCGGTACCCGAATCGCCCGGGGGCGGGGGCACGGGTGCCGAACAGCTGCACAGGGTCGGCGAGGAGCTGACGACCCACGGCTTCGAGGTGCGCTGGGCGTCGACGAGCGGGGACGCGCAGGCGGTGCTGCGCACCGAGGCGGGGCTGGCCGCCGCCGTGGTGGACTGGGGGCTTCCGCCCAACGGCACGGACTCGGGCGAGCCGGGCGGTGCCGAAGTGCTGCGCCAGGTGGGGCGGCGCTTCCAGAACCTGCCGGTCTTCCTGGTCATGGCCGGTGAGGACCTGGAACACCTGCCGCTGTGGGTGGCGGAGACGGTGGTCGGCTACATCTGGGCGCTGGAGGACACCGCGCGCTTCATCGCGGGCCGGGTCGCCCGCGCCGCCCGCGGCTATCAGGAAGAGCTCCTGCCGCCGTTCTTCCACGCGCTGCGCCGCTTCGACGACGCGCACGAGTACTCCTGGCACACCCCTGCCCACTCCGGCGGTGTCGCTTTCCTCAAGTCACCGGTCGGCCGGACCTTCCACGACTACTTCGGGGAACGGCTGCTGCGCAGCGACCTGTCCATCTCTGTCGAGGAGCTCGGCTCGCTGTTCGAGCACACCGGGCCGGTCGGTGCGGCGGAGCGCAACGCAGCCCGGGTCTTCGGCGCCGACCGCACCTACTTCGTCCTGCACGGCGACTCGACCTGCAACCGCATGGTCGGCCACTTCAGCGTCACCCGCGACGAGATCGCGCTGGTGGACCGCAACTGCCACAAGTCGGTGCTGCACGGTCTGGTCCTGTCCGGCGCCCGGCCGGTCTATCTGGTCCCCACCCGGAACGGCTACGGCTTGGCGGGACCCCTGCCACCCTCTCAGGTCCGGGCGGACGCGATCGCAGCCAGCATCGCCCGCAATCCACTCGCCCAGAGTGCGGTCACCTCCCAGGTCCAGTACGCGGTGCTGACCAACTCCACCTACGACGGGCTGTGCTACGACGCGCTCCAGGTCGCCAGAGCGCTCGCGCCCAGCACCCCGCGACTGCACTTCGACGAGGCATGGTTCGCCTACGCCCGCTTCCACCCCCTCTACGCCGGACGCTTCGGCATGTCGGTGGGCCCCGACACGTTCCCCGGCCCCGAACGCCCGACCGTCTTCTCCACCCAGTCGACGCACAAACTGCTGGCGGCCATGTCGCAGAGCGCGATGGTGCACGTCAAACCCGCGCCCCGTGCACCGGTTGAGCACGACCGCTTCAACGAGGCGTTCATGATGCACGGCACCACCTCGCCGCTGTACCCGATGATCGCCTCGCTGGACGTGGCCGCCGCGATGATGGACGGGCCGCAGGGCCGCTGGCTGGTCGACGAGTCGGTGACCGAGGCCATCCGCTTCCGCCAGACAGTCGTACGCGTGGGCCGGCGCGTCGCGGCCGCCGGCGACCGGCCCGGCTGGTTCTTCGGCGTCTGGCAGCCCGACACCGTGGTCGATCCCGCCTCCGGCGAGCGGCTGCCCTTCGCCGACGCCCCGGTGGAGCTGCTGCGCAGCGAACCGTCCTGCTGGCAGCTGGAGCCGGGCGCCGACTGGCACGGTTTCGCCGGGCTGTCCGACGGCTACTGCCTGCTCGACCCCGTCAAGGTCACCCTCACCTGCCCCGGCATCGACGCCGGGGGGCGCATGGCCGACTGGGGCGTCCCCGCCCGCGTCCTCACGGCCTACCTGGCCACGCGCAACATCGTGGTGGAGAAGACCGACACCTACACCACTCTCGTCCTGTTCTCCATGGGGATCACCAAGGGCAAGTGGGGGACGCTCATGGACGCTCTGATGGACTTCAAGGCGCTCTACGACCAGGACGCACCCCTGGAGCGCCTGCTGCCCGAACTGGTCGACGCGCACCCCCGGCGCTACGCCGGGCAGACCTTGCGCGCGCTGTGCCAGGAGATGCACGACCACCTACGGGAAGCCCGGCTGGTCGAGCTGCTCGACACCGCCTTCCAGGAGCTGCCCGAGCCTGTCGCGCCACCTCAGCACTGCTACGAGCGCCTCATCCGCAGCGGCACCGAACGGGTGCGGCTCGCCGACGCGGCCGACCGGACCGCAGCCGCCATGGTCACCGTCACACCGCCCGGTATCCCCGTCCTGATGCCGGGTGAGAACACCGGTGCGCCCGACGGTCCGCTGCTGCGCTATCTGAGGGCACTGGAGAGCTTCGACCGGCGGTTTCCCGGCTTCCACAGCGAGACCCACGGTGTCACCCTCGACCCGGACACCGGTGACTACCTCATCGAGTGCGTACGCCGCATCCCCGCCCAGTCGGCCACACGTAGCAACCGCACTCATGGCGAATCCGGCCCGTCCAGTCCGACGGCGAAGAAGGCGCGGAAGTAGCCGGGCGGGTGGTCCTCGCCGACCGGGGTGCGGTCGGCCTCCGCCCAGGCGCGCGGGGTGGGCTGGAAGCGAAGTAGGACCGTCACAAGAGCGCCGTATGCATCGACGCATCGATCGCGTATGACCGCCACGAGTGCATCCGCGCCGCGGCACGGATGCCGCCGGCCGCGATGGGAAGCCCTCCTGAGGACTTCATCCCCCGGCAAGAGGAGGGCAGGACCCGGTGGCCGACAGCACGTACGCCGTTCAGGCACACGGGCTGGTCAAGACGTACCCGCGCGGAGGCAGCGGCGGCACACCGGTCGAGGCGGTGCGCGGAGTGGACCTGGAGGTGGCCGACGGCGAGACCTTCGGGTTCCTGGGGCCGAACGGTGCGGGGAAGACGACCACCATCGCCATGCTGTGCGCGCTCGCCGTCCCCACGGCCGGACGCGCGTGGGTGCACGGCGCCGATGTGGCGACCGAGGCCGGGCTCGTACGGCAGCGCGTGGGCCATCTGTTCCAGACCAGCTCGCTGGACGACGGTATGACGGCGCGGCAGAACCTGTATGTGCACGCGCGTCTGTACGGGCTCTCCCGGCGGTACGCACACCGGCGCGTCGCCCGGCTGCTGGAGCTGGCGGGAGTGGCGGAACGGGCCCGGCAGCCGGTGCGTACGTACTCCGGGGGCATGCGGCGCAGGCTCGAGATCGCGAGAGGGCTGCTGCACCACCCCAGGGTGCTGTTCCTGGACGAGCCCACCGTGGGGCTCGACCCGCACGCCAGAGCCCAGACCTGGGAGCACCTCAACTCGCTGCCCGGACGCCGGCGCACCACGCTGTTCGTCACCACGCACTACCTCGATGAGGCCGAGAACTGCGACCGCATCGCCATCATCGACCAGGGCCGCATCGTGGTCTCCGGCACTCCGGATCGGCTGAAGGCCGCCATCGGGCGGGACCAGTTGCACCTGCGGACCGACGACAACGCCGCGGTGTGGGAGGTGGCGCGGAACATCCCTGAGCTGCGCGAGGCACTCACGGCTCAGGGGCCTTCCGGTGCGTCCGATCCGGCCAAGTCCGTGGCCCCGCCCGGCGGCGAGGGGGTCACCCTGCGCGTCCGTGAAGCGAGTGCCTGGCTCCCCCGGCTGTGCGCTGCCCTCGCTCAGCGGGGCGTCACCGTGTACGCGGCAACGGCGACGCCGCCGACGCTGGACGATGTGTTCTTCCACCACACCGGCCGAAGCATCAGCGTGGACTCGATGGCAGCAAGTGCCCTCGGCGGACCGGTCGAAGCGCCGCCCCCTGGCGGACGGGAGAAGCCCTCATGAGCGCCGAGTCGGCATCCCCCACTCCACCCACCGGGACAGCCGCCAAGGGAGCCGGAAGCCGGACCGGCGGGGGGTTGGAACCGGCCGACGCGCTCACCGGCCCGGACCCGGTTCCCGGTTCAGCGCTGCGCCGCGAACTGCGTGCGGCTCACGCCCTGGTGTACCGGGAGTGCCTGCGGCTGCTGTCCCTGCGCCTGCACACGGTGATCATCGTGCTGGAGCCCGCGGTCTATCTGGTGGCGCTCGGGGGCGGACTGTCCGGTCTGATCCCGTCCGAGACCGTGGGCGGCGACTACAAGACGTTTCTGTTCCCGGGCATCCTCGCCATCGCTGTGCAGGCTCCCGCCATGTCCGTCGGCATCCGCCTCATCATGGACAAGGAGAACGGCTACCTGCGCGAGACGCTGATGGCTCCGGTGCGCCGCTCGACCTGCTGGGCGGCACACCGGTTCGGCCGCCCTGAATGAGGCCACGGCCACCCACGCGAGTGGCCGCTCAGGGCGCAGGGACGCTCAGAGGGAGTCGCCGAGGGTGTCCGCCAGTCGCTGCCGTACGGCGCGTGACGCCGGGAGCAGGGAGACGGCGACCGCGCCCGCCACCACCGCGGCGACCAGCAGCAACAGCGCCGTGACCGGGGGCTGTTGAGCGATCCCGGCGCCGATACCGCTGGAGCGGCCCTGCAGGTCGATCAGCCATCCCGACGCGATGACCCCGGCCACGGTTCCGACCAGGGCAGCGGCAAGGGCGGTGAAGCCGGTCCCGGCCACGATCACCGCGATGATCTGCCGCGGCGTCAGTCCGATGGCCTTGAGGGCGAGCAGGTCCCGGCGACGTTCCCGTACGCCCGCGGCGATCGTCGTCGACAGCTCGGCCAGACCGATCAGCGCCAGCACCGTGACGAGACCGCCCAGCACCCCGCGTACGGACGAGAGTTCCTGCACCGGATTGGGGATCTCGCGCACGTCCAGTCGGCCGTCGGCCCCCGACGACAGTTCGGCGGCCACGGCAGCGGGATCGGCGTCCTCGTCCAGGACGAGGTTGTAGAAGCCGGGGCTCAGCGTGCTGTCGCCCTCGCGGAGCGTGTCGAGCGGGGTCGAGATCACCCGGCCGTCCTCCTCCGGCTCGATGCTGCGCCCGACGATGTGCAGCACCTGCGGGTCGCCGCCGACCGTCACCCGCACCCAGTCGCCGACCCGCACGTCCAGCAGGTCCAACAGCCCTTGTCCGGCGACCGCCTCGTGGGATCTGTCCGCGGCGCGCCCCTCGGCGATGGTGAAGGGGTAGGGGTCACGGTCCGTGCCGAGGCCGCGGAGTGTGATCGTGCCGGTCTGGCCGGGCACCAGCGCCTTGACCTCGTCCCCCGGATAGGCCGCGGTCACCTTCGGCTGGTCGGCGAGCATCCGCCGTACGGCGGCGGCGTCGAGCCCGTCGCCGCGCACGGTGAGCGCGGCCGGGATGCCCACTCTCTCCGGATGGTGCTCCAGACGGTCCAGGGTGGTCCACGCGCCGAGGACGATCGTGATCAGCAGCAGGGGCACGGCCAGCCGTCCGACAGCGGCGCAGGACCGGGCCCTGGAGTGGAAGGCCCCTCTCCAGCCGAGGACGAGGGCAGGCGGCAGCCGGAGCCCGAGGGCTCGCCGTACCGTGCCGGGCATCCGCCGGACGGCGGGAATCGCCGCGCGGGCGACCGGTACGGGCGATACGCGGCCGGCCCGCCAGGCGGCCAGCGCGGTCGTGCCGACGATGAGGAGCAGCGCGCCGAGCGGGATCGCGAGCGGTACCCAGGTGTGGGCCGGAAGCGCCTGCCACAGCCGCATCGCCTCACCGAGCCGTCCTGGCATCCGTGGGCCGAGGACCTCGGTGAGCACGGCACCGCAGGCCACGCCGAGCAGGGCGAGCGCCGCGTGCTCGACGAGGAAGGTACGGATGAGCTGGCCCGGCGTGAAGCCGATGGCCTTGAGGATCGCGATGTCCCGCAGGTGACCCCGGATGCGGGTGCTGATGGCTCCGGCCACGGCGAGCGCGGCGGCGAGCAGTGCGCTGAGGCCGAACAGGCCGAGGAGCAGCCCGAGGAGCCGGCCGCCGCCCTCGGCGTCGTCCCGCGCCTGCTGCCAGGTGGAGACGGAGACGATCTGGTTGTCGCCCAGTTCGGTGACTGCCCGCTGGATCGCGAAGTCGGTGTCCTCGGGATCGTCCAGCCGCAGCCCGATCGTCTGCCCGCGCTGGTCGGCCTCCGTCCCGAGGCGGTGCATGGCGCCCGGCAGCACCCAGCCGATGCCGGGGGTGCGGCCCGGGCTGTACCGGTCCTCGGCGGTCTCCGCGACACCGGACACGCGCAGGGCGTGGGCGATGCCGTCGGAGCCTCGAACGTGCAGCATGTCGCCGGGTTCGGCCCACAGGGCGCGGGCGAGCGAGCTCTCCAGCACGATGCCGTCGGCAGCTCCCGCCGTGTCGCGGTCTGCGGAGTCGGTGCCGGCCGGACCTTCGGTGGGGGCGCGTGCGGCCGCAGCCCTGGCAGGGGCGTGCGCGGCCGCAGCCTCGGCGGCGGCCGGTGCTTCCTGCTCGGGCCAGCGGCCCTCGGTCATCAGGGGGCGGGCCACCTTCGGGGGTTCGGCTCCCGCCGCGCGGAGCTGGACCCTCGCCTTGGCGCCGTCGAGTTCCACGGTGGTGACGGCGGTGCGGAACGGTCCGGAGGCGGACTCGACCCCGTCCAGCCCGGCCAGCGCCTTGGCATCGGCCCCCGCCGTGGTCTGGATCCACACGTGGGCGCCGGTGGACTCGGTGAACACCCGCTGCCAGGGGCTCGCCCCGTAGGCGAGGAAGGCGCCCGACAGCAGCAGCGAGACGATGACCCCTGCCGTGGCGAGGACCAGGAACAGCGCCTCGCCCCGGTGCGCCCGCAGATCGGCGCGGACCCAGCGCGCCGTGGCCCGCACCGCCTCAGCCCTTCAGTTCGAGCGTGCCGGACACGCCGCCCTTGGACCGGCCCGGCCGGGTTCCGCCGCCGAGCGCCGCGTCGTCGACTATGCGGCCGTCGAAAAGGCTGATCACCCGGTCGGCGGCGCTGGCCACCCGGGCGTCGTGGGTGACCAGCACGATGGTCTGGCCGCGCTGGTGGTAGCGGGACAGCAGCCTCAGCACCTCGCGGGTGCCCTTGCTGTCGAGGCTGCCCGCAGGCTCGTCGGCCAGCAGCAGGCTGGAGTGGTTGACCAGCGCGCGGGCGAGCGCGACACGCTGCTGCTCGCCCCCGGACAGCTCGCCGGGGGTGCTGTTGTCCTTGCCCTCCAGGCCGAGGTCGGCGAGCAGCTCCGCGCGTCTGGCGCGGGCCTGACGCGGGCTGCTTCCGGCGAGCAGCGCGGGCAGCTCGACGTTGTCGGCCACCGTCAGGTGGGAGATGAGGTTGAAGAACTGGAAGACGATACCGACGTGGCGGCGGCGCAGTACGGCCCAGCGTGCCTCGCTGTAGGTGTCGACCCGCTCGCCCTCCAGCCAGATGCGCCCGCTGTCCGGTTTGTGCAGTCCGCCCAGCAGGTGAAGCAGGGTGGACTTGCCGGCCCCGGACGGTCCTGTGATCGCGACGAACTCGCCGCGCTCGATCTGCAGATCCACACCTTGTACGGCCTTGACGGGGGTGCCGGACTCGGTGCGGTGGGTCTTGACCAGCCCCTCGGCCGAGACGACGAGGTCGGCGGCGGCCGATATGCCCCCCGCGTCGTCAGCGGCAGGGGCCTCACGGGCCTTGCGGCTCATTCCAGCTCCTCCAGCTGTTCCAGCTCCTCCTGGCAGCGCTCGAGCCAGTCGAGGTCCGCCTGGAGGTGCAGCATCGCCCCCTCGACGAGCAGCTGTGCGACCCGGTTGTCCCGGTCCTCGGCCGCGGAGAGCTTGGAGAGATCACGCATGGCGTTGAGGTAGTGACGACGCTGCTTGTTGATGAGGTCGACCTGGTCGGCCATCCCGGTGCCGGGGGCCACGGCGAGCTTCATGAAGAACTCGTCCCGCACCCGCGGCTCCTCGGTCGGCTCGTCGAACCACGCGGCCACCGCTTCCCGTCCCGCGTCCGTGAGCTGGTAAGTGCGCTTGTTCGGCCGGCTCGACTGTGCGATGTCTTCGCCTTCGATGAGTCCGGCCTTCTCGAGCCTGCCGAGGGTGACGTAGACCTGCCCGATGTTGGGCTGAGGGTACGCGGCGCCCAGAAGCTTCTCAAGGGCCTGCTTGAGTTCGTATCCGTGGGCCGGGCCTCTGGCGAGCAGCGCCAGCAGGGACAGCCGCATGCTCGCCCTCCTCTCCGGCCATTGTTACCTTCTCGTTAGCTGCCCAGCCCCTGCCTGTGAGCCGGATCGCCCCTGTATTGTCCAGGACGTTTAGTATCCCGCATACCTAACAGCTATGCAGAGGGCGCGGACGCCGACGCGGGCGGATCGACGCCGGTGTGCGAAGGAGGAACCTATGCGGTGGAAGCGGGCCGCGGGTAGGGGACTCCTGGCTGCCGTGCTGATCCTGGTGGGCTACACGGGGACCGGCGCCGGAGCCCGCGACGCGACGGTCGGCGGCTCCGGTACGGGGCGCGGACCGCTGACGGTAGTGACGGGCGGAGACCTGACCGGCTATCTGCGCGGGGTCCTGGACGACTGGAACCGTCAACGGCCGGCCGAGAAGGTCACCCTGGTCGAGCTGCCGGACGCCGCGGACGAGGTCCGCGCGCAGCTGGCGTCCAGCCTCCGGTCCGGCAGCGACCGCTACGACGTGCTCAACATCGACGTCGCCTGGACCTCCGAGTTCGCCGCCGCCGGCTGGATCGCCCCGCTGAACGCCGACCGCTTCCCCCTCGAGCACTTCCTGCCTCCCGTGGTGGACACCGCCACCTTCCGCGGCCGACTGTACGCGCTGCCGTACGTCACGAACGCGGGGCTGCTCTATTACCGCAAGGACATCCTGGACAAGGAGGGCAAGGCCCCGCCGCGCACCTGGGCCGAGCTGGAGCGGCTCGCGAAGACGGTGGCGCCGAAGTACGGCCTGGAGGGTTACGCGGGGCAGTTCCTGCCGTACGAAGGGCTCACGGTCAACGCGTCGGAGGTCATGAGGTCGGCGGGCGGCACCCTCCTCGCGGACGAGGGGAAGCGGGTCACCGTCGACTCCCCCGCGGCACGGAAGGGCATCGGCTTCCTGGCCCGGGGCGTACGGGAGGGCTGGATCCCGAAGGAGGCCCTCACCTACAAGGAGGAGGAGTCCCGGCAGGCATTCGAGGACGGGAAGCTGCTGTTCCTGCGCAACTGGCCGTATGTCCAGGGGACAGCGGCCGCGAGCGACTCGAAGGTCGCGGGGAAGTTCGGGGTCGTGCCACTGCCCGGCTCCCAGGGGGCGGCGGCCGGGGTGCTGGGCGGCTCGAATCTCGCCGTCAACGCACGGTCAGCGCACAAGGAGTCGGCCGCCGACCTGCTCGACTACCTGACGAGTGAGCACATCCAGCGGCGCGTGCTCACCGAGGGGGCCTTGCCGCCGGTGTGGGCCGGCGTCTACACCGATCCCGCGCTGGTGCGCCGGTATCCGTATCTGCCGACGCTGCGCAAGAGCGTACTCGCGGCCAAGCCGCGACCCAAGAGCCGCAGGTACGAGCAGGTGAGCCTGGCCGTACAGGCTGTCGTGTACGACGCGATGGCGCAGCGGGTGACGCCCCGGCAGGCGGTGGCGCGGCTCGAACGGGAGCTCCAGGAGATCGTCCGCCGCGGCTGAGCGGCTCCCTGTCGGGACTCCCTCCGGAGCCTGTCTCACCTCGAATCACCTACCTACTTGTTAAGTAGAGCTGTCGTGCTCTCGATGCTCTCGACGCCTCGAAATTCCGGTGCAAATACGGGCAAGTCGAACAGGTTTCCGGGTGGTTACGAGCAAACTCATTGACACCTGCGTGAAATTCCTACATAACAAGCATGCACAACGTCGGAACACTCGATGAGACAGGCACCACGCATGCACACAGCCATGGCCGTCACCCCCCAGCACTGGTGGCGGGATGCGGTGATCTACCAGGTCTACGTCCGCAGCTTCCTCGACAGCACCGGGGACGGCGTCGGCGACCTGGCCGGAGTCCGCGCCGGACTCCCGTACCTCAAGAAGCTGGGCGTCGACGGGATCTGGCTCAGCCCCTTCTACCCCTCGCCGCACCACGACCATGGCTACGACGTCGCCGACTACCAGGGTGTGGACCCGCTCTTCGGGGACCTGGACGAGTTCGACCGTCTGGTGACGGACGCCCACCGGCTCGGCGTGAAGGTCGTCATCGACATCGTTCCGAACCACTGCTCCAGCGAGCACCCGTGGTTCCGCGCCGCGCTGGCGGACCGTCCCGGCGGCCCTGCCCGCTCCCGTTTCCACTTCGCCGACGGAAGGGGAGCGGACGGCGAACTGCCGCCCAACAACTGGCGGGCCATGTTCGGCGGCCCCGCCTGGTCCCGCGTCACCGAGCCGGACGGCGAGCCGGGCCAGTGGTACCTGCACCTGTTCACCCCGGACCAGCCCGACCTCAACTGGCGTGACCCGGCGGTCGGCCGCGAGTTCGGCGATGTGCTGCGCTTCTGGCTCGACCGCGGTGTCGACGGCTTCCGCATCGATGTCGCCGCGGGCCTGTTCAAGCACCCCGAACTCCCCGACTCCCCCGACCCGGAGGCCGACGAGCGCGCCCGCGACTCGGTCAACCCGCTGGCCTGGAACCAGCCCGAGGTGCACCAGGTATGGCGTGACTGGCGCACGGTGTGCGACGAGTACACCGCGCGCGACGGCCTCGACCGGCTGCTGGTCGGCGAGGTGTCCGTGCCGACCGCCCGCGAGCACGCCAAGTACGTACGCCCCGACGAGCTGCACCAGGCGTTCTTCTTCGACCTGTTGAGCGCCGAATGGGACGTGGACGCCTTCCGGAAGGCCATCTCCGAGGCGCTCACCGACATCGCGGGCACCGGCTCCACCGTCACCTGGGTGCTCAACAACCACGACCAGGTCAGGACCGTCACCCGATACGCCGGGGAGAGCACCACAGTCGGCCCCGCCCGCGCCCGGGCCGCGGCCCTGCTGATGCTCTCGCTGCCCGGTGCCGCCTACATCTACCAGGGCGAGGAGCTTGGTCTGCCCGAGGTGGTCGACCTGCCCGACGAGGTGCTCACCGACCCCATCTTCCGCAGGACCGGCTCGCGTCGGCGCGTCCGTGACGGCTGCCGGGTGCCACTGCCGTGGTCCGGGCACGCCTCCCCGTTCGGCTTCACCGCCGCCGACAGCACGGCCCAGCCGTGGCTGCCGCAGCCCGAGTGGTTCGCCGAGCACGCCACCGAGCGGGCGCTGGCCGACACCCGCTCCTTCTGGCACCTCTACCGCGACGGGCTGCAGCTGCGGCGCAGCCTGCCACAGCTGGGCGAGGGCAGCCTGCGCTGGCTGGAGACCGAGCCTGAGGTCCTGGCCTTCGTACGCGGCGAAAGCCTGGTCTGCGCCGTCAACTTCGGCCTCGATCCCGTACCGGCGCCCGTCGCCGGCACTCCGCTGCTCGCCAGCCGGGACTGCCCGCCGGGCGTCCTTCCCGGGTCCACCGCCGCCTGGTGGATCAGCGACCTGTCCACCCGCTCCACCGACTCCAACTCCCAGGAGGGGAACACACCATGACCAACACCAGCACCAGACGACGGGCAGCGACGGCCACGGCGCTCACGCTCGGCCTCGCCCTGACCGCCACCGCCTGCGGCTCGGGCGACGACGACGCCGGGTCCGGCTCGCAGGAGCTCAAGGGCCAGACGGTCACGGTCGCCGGAGTGTGGACCGGCACCGAGCAGAAGAACTTCCAGAAGGTGCTGGACGCCTTCTCCGAGAAGACCGGCGCCAAGACCAAGTTCATCTCCACCGGCGACAACGTCTCCACCGTCGTCGGCAGCAAGATCGAGGGCGGCAACGCGCCCGACGTCGTCATGGTGCCGCAGCCCGGTGTGCTCAAGCAGTTCGCGAACAAGGGCTGGCTGCAGCCGCTGTCCACCAAGGTCCGCGACGAGACCAAGAGCAACCTCGCCCCGGTGTGGCGGGACTACGGCACCGTGGACGGCAAGTACTACGGCCTCTACTTCAAGGCGTCCAACAAGTCGACCGTCTGGTACAGCCCGGACGCTCTCTCCCAGGCCGGGGTGCAGCCCCCCAAGAGCTGGAAGGCGATGCTGAAGGCCGGCAAGACGATATCCGAGTCCGGGCTGCCCGCCTTCTCGGTCGCGGGCGAGGACGGCTGGACCCTCACCGACTGGTTCGAGAACGTCTACCTCTCCCAGGCCGGGCCCGAGAAGTACAAGCAGCTCGCCGAGCACAAGATCTCCTGGACCGACCCGACCGTAGTGAAGGCCCTGAGCACGCTCGCCGAGCTGTTCAAGGACAAGAACCTGGTCGCCGGCGGCAGCAAGGGCGCGCTGCGCACCACCTTCCCCGAGTCCGTCGAGCAGGTCTTCGGCGACAACCCCAAGGCCGGAATGGTCTACGAGGGCGACTTCGTGGGCGCCAGCATCTCCGGCGACCTGAAGAAGAAGGTCGGCACGGACGCCAAGTTCTTCCCGTTCCCCGCGGTCAAGGGCGGCAAGCCGCCGGTGGTCGGCGGCGGTGACGCGGCCGCGGTCATCAAGGCAGGAAAGCACCGCAAGGCCGGAATGAAGCTGCTGGAATTCCTGGCGACGCCCGAAGCGGCCGAGGTCTGGGCCGGGACGGGTGGCTTCCTCTCCCCCAACAAGAACGTGAAGCTCTCGGCGTACCCGGACGACGTCACCCGGCAGACCGCCAAGTCGCTGGTCGAGGCCGGGAACGCGGTCCGGTTCGACATGTCCGACCAGGCCCCGGCCGCCTTCGGTGGCACCAAGGGCACGGGTGAGTGGAAGCTGCTGCAGGACTTCCTGCGCGACCCGTCCGACCCCAAGGCCACCGCCCGCAAGCTCGAGGCCGCCGCGGCCAAGGCGTACAAGGGCTGAGGAACGTACGGATGCCAGCCACCCCTGTGAAGGCTCCCGCCGGCCCGGCACCGCTGCCGGGCCGGGCGGGGCCGGGCACCACTGAGCCCAAGGACAGTCCACGCCGCCGGGCCGACCGCCGACGGCGCCTGGTCGCTCTGCTCTTCCTGCTGCCCGCGCTGCTGCTGCTCGGCGCGCTCGTCGCGTACCCGATCCTCTTCACGGTCGGGCGCAGTCTCTTCGACGCCTCGGGCACGCGCTTCGTCGGCGCCGAGAACTACACGGCGATGTTCGACGACCCGGCGACGCTGAAGGCGATCCGCAACACCGCCATCTGGGTCCTGGTCGCGCCGGCGCTGTTGACCGGCCTCGGACTGGTCCTGGCCGTGTTGACCGAGAAGATCCGCTGGGCCACCGCTTTCAAGCTGGTGCTGTTCGTGCCGATGGCGATCTCCTTCCTCGCCACGGGCATCATCTTCCGCGTCGTCTACGAGCAGGACCCCGACCGCGGTGTGCTCAACGCGGTCGCCGTCGGTGTACACGACGCCTTCGACGAAGGCGCCCACTATCCGACGGCGCGCCCCAAGGACAGCACCGTGCTGGCCAAGGGCAAGGACGGTTCGTACACGACGAAGGAGAAGGCATCACCCGGCAACACGGTCAATCTCGGCCTGGTCGGCGTCCCGCCCAAGGACCTGCCCAAGGACGCAGGACCCGCGCGCAAGGCGGCGGACGCCACCGCACACGGTGACGAGCTGCGCGGCGTCGTCTGGGTGGACTTCACCCTGGGCGGCGGCGGAAAGCCGGGGCAGGTGGACCCGAAGGAGAAGGGTCTGCCACAGGTGGCCATCGAGGCGGTCGACGCCAAGGGCAAGGCCGTGGCCAAGACGACCACCGCGTCCGACGGCTCGTACCACTTCAGCAAACTGTCACCCGGCGACTACTCCATACGCCTGCCCGCCCGGACCTTCGCCGAGCCGTACACGGGCGTGGAGTGGCTCGGCCCCACACTCATCACCCCGGCGATCATCGGCGCGTACATGTGGATCTGGACCGGGTTCGCGATGGTCCTGATCGCCGCCGGGCTCGCGGCCATGCCACGGGACGTGCTGGAGGCGGCGCGGATCGACGGGGCGAGTGAGTGGCAGATCTTCCGAAAGATCACCGCGCCACTGCTGGCCCCCGTGCTCGGCGTGGTCTTCGTGACCATGGTGATCAATGTGATGAAGGTCTTCGACCTCGTCTACGTCATCGCGCCGGGTCCGGTGCAGGAGGACGCCAACGTCCTGGCGCTGCAGATGTGGCTGGTGTCCTTCGGCGGCGGCAACAACCAGGGCCTGGGCAGCGCGCTGGGTGTCCTGCTGCTGCTCCTGGTGGTGCCGGCCATGATCTTCAACATCCGACGCTTCCGCAGGAGCCAGTCATGACCGCGCTTTCCCCAACGGCTCCCTCCAAGCCATCTCCCGAGCCTTCCTCGAAGGCTTCGTCCAAGGCCCCGTCCCGGGCCGGGCGACCGGGACCCGTCGCCTGGCTGATGCGGCAGCTCAGCCGCGGCGTGGTGCAGTTGATACTCGCGGTCGTCGGACTCCTGTGGCTGGCACCGGCGTTCGGACTGTTCGTCTCCTCGCTGCGGCCGGACCAGGACAACGCCTCCTCCGGCTGGTGGACCGCGCTCACCAACCCCGGCGACCTCACCTTCGACAACTACTCTGCGCTGCTGGACAACTCCGGCATCATCGACTCCTTCTGGAACACGGTGCTGATCTCGGTCCCCGCGACCGTGACCGTCGTCGTGGTGGCGTCCCTGGCGGGATACGCCTTCGCCTGGCTGGAGTTCCCGGGCCGCGACTGGATCTTCCTGGCCGTGGTGGGCATGCTCGTGGTGCCGATCCAGGTGGGGCTGCTGCCGGTGGCCAAGATGTTCGGTGCGGTCGGTCTCTTCGGCACGATTCCCGGAGTGATCCTCTTCCACGTCGCGTACGGGTTGCCGTTCGCCGTCTTCCTGCTGCGGAACTACTTCGCGGAGATCCCCAAGGAGATGCTGGAGGCCGCCCGGACAGAGGGCTGCAGCGAGTTGCGCATCTTCACTTCGCTGGTACTGCCCCTGGGCCGGCCGGCGATCGCCTCCCTGGCGATCTTCCAGTTCCTGTGGGTGTGGAACGACATGCTGGTGGCCTTGATCTTCGCCGACAGCCAGTCGCAGCCGCTGACAGTGGCCCTGCAGTCGGAGATGCGGCAGTTCGGCAGCAACATCGGGGTACTGGCGCCCGGCGCGTTCTTGTCCCTGATCGTGCCGGTCACGGTCTTCTTCGCCTTCCAGCGGCACTTCGTCCAGGGGGTGATGGCGGGATCGGTGAAGTGACCGGCCGGTGAGACGGCCACCTCGGCCGCACACCGGCAAAATGGGCTCTCCCACCGGGGGGAGAGCCCAATGGCCCCTGTGGGCCGCCCCGAATCCCCCGGTGAGTGTGGCCGCTACGGGAACACCCGGGCGGTCACCGCTTCATCAGGTCCAGGATCAGCGTGGCGATGTCCTCCGGGGCCTCCTCCGCCATGAAGTGGCCGGCCTGGGTGGTGAAGTGCTGAAGGTCGGTGATCCACGGCCGCCAGATCGCCTCGGCGTCGAACCCCAACTGCCGGCCCCAGTCCTGCTGGACGACCGTCACCGGCATGGAGAGCCGGTTGCCGACGTCGAGGTCTGCCTGGTCGTGTTCGATGTCGACGGTCGCGGTGGCGCGGTAGTCGGCGGTGATCGACGGAACGGCGTTCCGGCAGGCGCGAAGGTACTCGGCGCGTACGTCTGCCGGGATCGCGTCGGAGCTCGTGGACCAGGCGTCGAGGAAATGGCCGAAGAACGCGTCGGCGCTGCCCGCGATCATCTGCTCGGGCAGCCCGGGCGGCTGGGCCATCAGGTACAGGTGGAAGGCCACAGCAGCGCTGACTCCGTGCAGGACGTTCCAGGTGTCCAGAGTGGGAACGATGTCCAGGATGCCCAGTCGGCTGATCCGGTCCGGGTGGTCGAGCCCGGCACGGAAGGCGACGTGCGCCCCACGGTCGTGCCCGACCAGCGCGAACCGGTCGAATCCGAGCGCGTCGGCCAGGCGGACGATGTCCGCGGCCATCGTCCGCTTCGAGTAGGTGTCCTCGGTGACCGCCTCCGGCTTGCTGCTGGCGCCGTAGCCGCGGAGGTCGGGGCAGACCACGGTGTAGTGCCTTGCCAGGAGGGGCGCGACGTGCCGCCACATCAGGTGGGTCTGGGGAAATCCGTGGAGCAGCACAACGGCCGGTCCCTCTCCCCCGACCGCCGCGTGCAGCTCCACACCGTCCGCCACCTCGAACGACCTGGTCTCGAACCCCGGAATGCTGGTGCTCATCGTTGCCGTCTCCCTCTCCCACGCTCGTGGGTCGCTGCCGCTCACGCCCGGATGCGTGAACGACAGGGATCATCCGGGAGGCGGATCAGCAGTGGATCAGCGGTGGCCCGGAACCAAGGAGAATGAGGACATGGAGATCCTCGTCAAGGTGCTCGGGCCGATCGAGGTCACGGACGCCGAGGGCCGCTCCGTACCGGTGGGCAGCAGACGCCGCCGCGAGCTGCTGGGACGGCTGGTCGCGGCCGATGGCCGGGCCGTCCCGCTTCCGGTGCTCGTCGACGATCTCTGGGATGATCCCCCGCAGGCAGCGGCCGGGACGGTGCGTACCTTCGTCGGCGAGCTGCGCCGCGCCCTCGAACCCGATCGCCCTCCGCGGGCCCCGTCGCTCACCATCGAGACGGTCGGGACGGCGTACGCCTTGCGGATTCCGCGGGCGAGCGTCGACGTACACCGGTTCGAGGACACCCTTCGAGCGGTGCGCGAGGCGCCCAGCGGCCGGGCCGCCGGTGCGCTGAGCGAGGCGCTGTCGTGGTGGCGGGGCGAGCCGTACGCGGACCTCGACGCCTCGCCCTGGCTGACGCCGGAGCGCGCCCGGCTGACGGAGCTCCACCGTCAGGCCGTCGAGCTGCGCGCCCGGGCGATGCTCGACCTCGGGCGTGGCGCGCCACTCGTCCCGGAGCTGGAAGTGTTCGCCACCGCGCACCCGTGGCGGGAGCGGGCCTGGGTTCTGCTCGCCCATGCGCTCTACCAAGCCGGCCGCCAGGTCGACGCGCTGGCCTCGCTGCGCAAAGCGCGGGCCGGTCTGCTGGAGCGGTTCGGACTGGAATCGGCGGACAGCCTCGACCACCTGGAACGTGACATCCTGCGGCACGCCCCCCACCTCACGCCCGCGCCCCGGGACGAGGACCGGCAGCGGCTGCTCACGCGTACGGAAGCGACGGGCACATACACCCGGCTGCGCTCGATGAGCACCGTCGCCGGGACCGCGGCGGTCACCGGCGGCACCAACCTGGTACTCGCCCAGGAGCAACGTGCTGCGGCAGTCGCGGAAGCGGAGCGGACCGAGGACGCCGCTCTCACCGCCCGCGTGATCACGGCGTACGACGTCCCCACCATCTGGACGCGCGCCGACGACCCCGAGCGGTCCGCAGCTCTGGTCGCGACCGCTCGGCGCACCTTGCACCGGCTCGGGCCTGGGGCTCCGCCCGCACTTCGGTCGCGTCTCCTTTCGACCATCGCGCTGGAACACCGCGGGACCCGTGACCGCTGGGCCGTCGAGGCGGCGGCCGAAGCCGAGCAACTGGCCCGTGACCTGCACGACCCCAACGCGCTGGTGCTCGCGCTCAACGCCCGATTCGTCCAGTCCTTCCAGCACCCGGGGCGCACCGGCGAGCGGGACCTGATCGCCGGTGAGGTCATCGAACTCTCCGCGCGCCACGATCTCCCGATGTTCGAGATCCTCGGCCGGCTGATCAAGATCCAGGTCTGCGCGGCCCGCGGCGACACCGGGACCGCGGAGCGCCACGCCGTGGCGGCCGAGCGGCTCGCCACCGTCCACGAGTCCCCGCTCGTTCACGTCCTCACGGCCGCTTTCCGTGCGATGCGACTGGCAGAACAGTCGAGCGATCCGGCCGAGGTCGCCCACGCCTACCGCTCCGTGGCCGACGGCCTCGCAGGCGCGGGCATGCCCGGGGTGGAGGCCGGCATCTTCCCGCTCGCGCTCCTCTCCCTCCGGATGCGCCACGGCCGCGCCGCGCCCACGGACCCCGCCCTCGACTGGGGGCCCAACCGTCCCTGGGTCCAGCCCCTGCTCCACCTCGCCCGCGGCAACCCCGAGGCAGCCCGCGAGTCCGCAGCCGGCCTGCCCGAACCCCCTGCCGACCATCTGAACGACGCGCTCTGGGCCGTCAACGCCCATACGGCGAACCTGCTGCGGGACGCCTCACTCGCCGCACGAGCGCGCGACGCTCTCTCCCCGCTGCGCGGCGAGGTCGCGGGCGGCACGAGCGGCATGCTCACCTTCGGCCCCGTCGACGACATCCTGGCCACTCTCGATCAGCACCTCGTCCGGTAGCCACGGGCCAGCGGGAGGGACCGGCCACCACGTCGGTCGCCGTCTCGTGGTCGCCCGGGTCCCGGTCAGCCATACATCGCCACGCGGTGGAGAGCCGCGAGCGCCTCGTCGATGGGATGCGGCTGCGGCCTGCCCGAGGAGTCGAGCCTGTTCCACCTCTGCGAGTTCACCGCGACGGCCAGCTGCCGCTTGCCGTCGTCGCGGGTCATGGCCAGCGCTCCACCGCCCCAGACGGTGCCGCCGTGGCCCCAGAAGGTCCGCTGACCGGGAGCGTCCGTCGGGTGCATGCCGAGGCCGTAGTCGATCGTCTTTCCTTCCTGGGAGACGACCGGCACGGTGCGCTGCATCTGCGCGAGCGAGGAGGGGCTGACGATCTCGCCGGCCAGCAGCAGGCCGAAGAAGCGGTTGAGGTCCGCGACGGTCGATATCAGCGCGGCGGCCGGTCCCACCCATGACATGTCGTAGACGCTGTAGTCGCGCGGCGGGTCGATCATGCCGAACCATGCCTCGTAGATCCGCGAGTGCGGCCCGTGGATGTGTGGTCCGGTGGGAAGTTCGGTCTCCCGGAGTCCGGCACGCTCGATGACGTTCCGGGTGATGCAGTCCTCGGCCTTGGTTCCGGTCACCTGTGCCAGGAGTTCACCGAGGAGCAGGTAGTTGGTGTTGGAGTAGACGCCCGGAGTGCCGCCCGGTGCGGCGACGGGAGGTGCGGTGGCGCCCATCTCGATCAGTTCGGTGGCGTGGAACCGGGTGAACCGGTGGTCGTCCAGGCTCTGGGGCGAGGTTTCCGCGAGGTCGGGAAGCGCCTTGAGCGAGGGGTAGGCGAAGGGGAGGTACTCGGCGAGGCCGCTGGTGTGGTTGATCAGCATCCGGACGGTGATCGCGTCGCCGCGTTCACCGGGCACCAGTCCTGGGAGGTACCGGCTGATCGGCGTGTCGAGGCCGATCTGACCGCTGTCGACCTGCTGCAGAACCGCGGCGGCTGTGAAGGTCTTGGTGATGCTGCCGACGCGGTGCCGCATATCAGCGGTGACGGGGCGACCGGTGTCGACGTCGGCGACCCCGGCGGCGCCGCGCCAGACCTGGTCGCCGTCGCGCACCTCGGCGAACACGCCCGGCACTCCGGCCCGGTGGACGTTCTCAAGAGCGGCGTTCAACTCGGCGCAGTCCAGTGGGTTGGTCACAGTATGCGTCCTTTCGTCTTCCCGGGAGTGAGCTCCGCGTGGGACGCCCGGCCCGGATGCAGGGCATGCCGCTGGCCCGGGTGCAAGGCGTGAACGGCACGCCGACCGCCTGATTCCGGCCTAGGGCGCGCTGATGTCCTCATTATGCACGCGGTGCGTGCAGCACCAAGCGCTCAGCCGAGTGCATGGGCTAGGCTGAGCGCAGTCGAGAGGAGCGAAATGGCAGGCGGAACGGCAGGCCGAAGGCGATGGTCGACCGATGAGATCCTGGACGCGGCGGCGCAGCTGCTGCGCTCGAGCGACGCCGAGTCGTTCAGCGTGCGCAAGCTCGCAGCGGCACTCGGGACCGACTCCTCCAGCCTCTACCGGCACTTCCGCAGCAAGACAGAGCTCCTGCGGGCCGTCGCCGACCGGATCCTCGTATCCGCCATGAACGGCTACAGCCCCGAGGGCGACTGGAAGCAGCGCATCACAGCCGTGGCGCTGCGCGTGAGAGAGGCGTTCGGGCAGCAGCCCCAACTCGCGGCGGTCTGGGGACGCTATGTGTCGAGCGGCACCGGTTCCCGGCTGGTCATGGAGGAGGTGCTGCAGGCCCTGCGAGCGTCGGGACTGCCCGACGAGGAGATCCCGGTGCGCTACCACCGGCTCGCGGTGCTCCTCGCCGCGTTGATCGCCTCCGAAGCGGGGGTCAGCACCCTCACCCCAGAGGAACACGAACAGGGCATGGAGCTGTTCCGCGTCGCGGTACTGGGCGCCGACCCCGAACGTTTCCCCGCCCTGGCCCACTTCGCCCGCGACGTCCGCCCCCTCGGCGCGGACCGCCGCGCCGCCTTCGAAGAACTCCTCGCCGCCCACCTCGCCCACATCGAGACCGCGATCGACCCGAGCTAGGAACGGCGACCCGGCTCACGGACGCGGCTGCCCGGAAGGCCCCCCGCTTGAAGTCACCGGGAGGAAGGGTCCGGTGTGCTCCGGGGGTACGCGGACCGCAGGCGGGGAGCCGGCGGCAGCGGCGGGGACGCTCCCGCCTCCGGTGCGGCGCTCTCCGATACGGGGTCCCCCGGGACGGCGTCCCCCGGAACGGCGCGGAACGCCTCGATCAGGTAGGCGGCGAAGCGGCGGGAGGCCGCGAGCCGGGCGGCACGCGGCACGTCCTGGACGCCCCGATGGGCCATGAGCATCAGGAGCAGGTCGTCGACGACGAAGCCGGGGCGCAACCGGCCGGCCTTCTGGGCGCGGCGGGCCAGCTCGGCGACCGCGCGCACAGTCCGCTCCCGGTCGGCGTCGAAGTCCATGGCCTCGGGAAAGGCCGTCATGAAGGCGTCGGCGAACCCCCTGCTGTGCGCGTGGAGTTCGCAGATCTGCTCGACCAGGTGCCGGAATCCCCTCCACGGGTCGGAGTCCGCGAGGGCATCGCGGACGATGGTGTGGCAGGTCCGCCGCTGCTCGGCGAAGGTCTCCGTGATGAGGGCCCGCTTGGTCGGGAAGTGCCGGTAGAGCGTGGCGGGGCCGACCCCGGCGTGCCGGGCGACCTCTCGCATGGGCGCACCCAGTCCCTCCTCGGCGAACACCGCACGGGCCGCGTCGAGGATGCGGGCCCGGTTGTCGCGGGCGTCGGAGCGCACGAGGTGAGGCAAACGGCCGGTCATCACCTCTCACTTTAGCCAACCGGACGGGGGCGTCCGCTACGGTCCGATGACGGAGCCGCCGCCGTGGCCCAACCCGCAGCCGGTGAGGTCACAGCCGTCTGAGCCGGCTCGACCGGTGCCGTTGCGCCGTTGCGCCCGGCCGTTGCGGCAGTGCCCCGTCCACCCGCCGGACCGAACCCGAGGAGCCGAGATGAAAGCAGTCGTGATCAGGAAGTTCGGAAGCCCCGAAGGTCTGGAAGTGGTCGACTTGCCCGCACCCGTACCCGCCCCGGGACAGGTGCTGATCGCCACGGAGGCCATCGGGGTGGGCGGCGTGGATGTCGTGATCCGCCGGCGAACTCTCACCCACGCCTTCCAGGAGGGCCATCTCCTCGGCAGCGAGGTCGCCGGAAGCGTCACCGCGGTGGGAGAGGGCGTGGACGCCTCGTGGACGGGGCGGCGGGTGTGGGCGTTCACCGGCCTCTCCGGTGGGTATGCCGAGCAGGCCGTCGCCGCTGTCGAGGACATCCTTCCGCTGCCCGACGACCTGACCTGCACCGACGCGGTGACTCTCGGCGGCTCCGGCGTAGCCGCCCACTTCGCTTTGGACCGCGCCGGTATCGGACGTGGTACGACACTGCTGATACGCGGAGCTGCAGGCAGCATCGGTATCACGGCGGTCCAGCTGGCGGCCAGAAGCGGCGCTGACGCGGTGGCGGTCACCACCTCCTCGGCCGAGCGTGGCGCCCGGCTGAGGGCCCTGGGGGCGACCCATGTCCTCGACCGCGCGGGCGAGGGCGGCGGCCCCGGCACGCCGTTGGGCTTCGACGCGGTGATCGATATCGTGGCAGGTCCCCGACTCCCCCATTTCCTTGACAAGTTGAACCCCAACGGACGGTATGTGGCCGTCGGAATCGTCGGCGGGCAGCCACCGGTGGACTTCGGCATGCGGCTGGTGGAGAACTTCCGCCGCTCCCTGTCGTTCGTCACCCTCAGTTCCGACACCGTGCCCGGGCCCGACAGGCAGGCCGTCCGGTCGTCCCAGTTCAGCGATGCCGCGCGCGGGAGCCTGCGCACGGTCGTGCACGAGGTGCTGCCGCTGGACCAGGCGGTGGCGGCCCACCGGAAGATGGACGCGGGCGAGGTGTTCGGCAGAATTGCGCTGACTCCCTAGCGGGCGAGAGCTGACTCCCCAACGGAAGAGCGCCATCCCGGTCAACGCGGACCGCGCTGTCAGGACAGGCGAACCCGCTGCTGCTCAGGTGGGGACGGGTTCCAGGTCGGGATCGGCAAGGGGCGGATAGCTCTCGGCGCCCATGCGCTCGGCCGCATCGATGTAGTCGGCAAGAGCGGTACGGGAGCGGGAGAGCCGCTCCATCTGGTCGTCCAGTCGTCCGAGCCGTGACCGCATCGCGGCCAGCAATTCCGGACATCCGAACAGTTCTGGGGCCTCTCCGACCGCACAGGGCAGCAGATATGCGATGTCCTCGGTCGACAGACCGGCGCCGAGCAGGTGCCGGATCTGCTTCACCCGGACCACGGCGCCCTCGTCGTACTCGCGGTAACCGTTCGCCCCGCGGTCCGCCTCCAGCAGGCCCTGGGCCTCGTAATAACGCAACTGATGAGCGTTGACGCCCGTCCGACGACTCAGTTCCCCGATCCGCATCGAAACCCCACTTGACCTTCACACCGGTATCAACGTCGACGATGCTGCCATGAACAACAACCGCCATGAACCCGTGACAGTCATCGGACTCGGACGGATGGGGCAGGCACTCGCCAGTGCGTTCCTGAAAGCCGGGACTCCGACAACAGTATGGAACCGTACCGCCTCCCGGGCCGATCAATTGGTGGCCGAGGGCGCTCGGTTGGCGCCGAGCATCGGTGACGCGCTCGAGGCAAGTCCGCTGACGATCATCTGCGTCACCGATTACCAGGCCGTGCACGAGCTGCTCGGTGCGAGCGATGTCGATCTGGACGGCACGGGACTGCTCAATCTGACCTCCGGCGACTCGGCCCAGGCCCGTAACGCCGCGGAATGGGCCGAGCAGCGCGGTGCCCGCTACCTGGACGGCGCCATCATGGCCGTCCCCTCGGCGATCGGAACGAGCGAGGCGGTGATTCTGCACAGCGGGCCGCAGTCGGACTTCGAGGCACACAAGTCCACGCTCGACGTCCTCGGCACCGTCACCTACCTGGGCGCCGACCACGGGTTGGCGTCCCTGTACGACGTAGCCGGCCTGGCCATGATGTGGAGCGTTCTCAACGCCTGGCTCCAGGGTACTGCCCTGCTGCGGACAGCCGGTGTGGATGCCGCGACATATGCGCCGTTCGCCCAGCAGATCGCTGCCGGCGTGGCCACATGGCTGCCTGGGTACGCCGAGCAGATCGACAGCGACTCCTTCCCGGCCGAGGTGTCGGCCCTGGAGACCGACGCACGCGCCATGGCGCACTTGATCGAGGAGAGCGAAGCGGTGGGCGTCAACGCAGAACTGCCGAGACTGCTCAAGGCGATGGCTGACCGCTCCATCGCCGCCGGACACGGTGGAGAGCAGTATCCCGTGCTGATCGAGGAGTTCAGCAAACCCCGCAGCAGGGACTGACCAGTACGCGATCGACCAGCGGTTGCCCGTGGTCACCGCGTACGGAGCCCTGTTACCTCCGGTACCGCTGCGCCACTGCCAGGAAGGCGGCTTTGGGTTCCCATTCCATGTCGGGGTATGTCTGCCCCCTGCGCCCTTCGAGCAGTTTGACGATGCCCAGGCCGGCTCGGTCCAAGTCGTCCCTGGGGTCGCCGTCCGGGCGGTGCGGGTAGCCGGGCAAGGCGAACAGGAACACGAACGCGCTGTCCACGCCCTCGGTCTGGAAGATGTCCAGCAGTTCGCCCAGATACGCGGCCTGGCCGGCCTCGTCACGCTCGTACGTGCCGTCCAGCCGTAGCGGGGCCTTGGTCTCCGGGTCGTACTCGACCACTTCCAGCACCCTCCCCCCGCGGTCCCCCGCACCGCGGTAGGCCGCGGTGCCGAACCCGGTGACGGCGAGCGGCTTCGGGCCTTCGGCCAAGGTGCGCACCGCGTCCCGGAACCGGTCGGCGACCTCGGCGGAACGGAGCAGCTCGAACGTCACGATGTCGAAGGGAGCCCAGTCGACCTGCTCGAACTGGATGGATGCATAGGTGAGCCTGCCCTGGAAGCGCTCGCGGATCGTGGCCGCGGCGTCGCCGAGGAACGCGTTCACGCGCACACCGAGCTCACGCATCGCTTCGGCGCGCCGCTCGGGTTGGCTCATCAGTTGCTCGACTCGCTCCTCGGGGCTCTCTCCGGGCAGAAATCCGCGGTTCATCACACTCAGCTCCACCCCTGCGACGAACACGACGGTGGCTCCCCGCCGTCGGAGCCGTTCCGCTCGCTCGGCGCAGTCGCGGAAGAGGGTGAGGATCTGCTCCGTATCCAGCTCCAGCGGATAGGGCGAGAACCAGACCTCCAGGCCGAGCTCGGCGGCGGCAACGGCGGCCAGCTCCAATCGCCCCGGGTCGCCGCCGATGATCTGGACCGCGTTGCAGTGCAGGTCGTCGCGGATGATGGCGAGCTCGCGCCGGACCACCGCGGGGTCGAAGTGCTCGCGGGACGTCTGGCCGTGCAGGACGAATCCGGTGTCGTAGGTCATTCCTCTTGCTCGCATGGTGACGTCCTCTCCCTCGATCCCAGCCGGGTCGAGACTGACAAGAAAAGTGCGCGCACGCAAGTTTGCGTGCACGCAGTTCTGTGTGGAACGCTGACGCCGTGACGACGCCACCACCAGGGCTGCGGGAGCGGAAGAAGCAGGCCACGCGTGAGGCGCTGCGTGAGGCGGCCCTGCGCCTGGCCGTGGAGCGCGGACCGGACCAGGTCCGGGTCGAGGACATCGCGAAGGCCGCAGGGGTCTCACCGCGCACCTACAACAACTACTTCGCCAGCCGCGAGCAGGCGATCGTCTCCGCTGTCACCGCGGACCGGGAGGTGCGGATCGCGGCGGCGGTCGCGGCCAGGCCCGCGGAAGCGAGCCTGGCTGACGCCGTGACCGACGCAGTGGTCGAGCAGTACACAAACGCCGGCGAGCGCGAGCACGAGACGCTTCTCCTGATCACCACCCGGCCCGCGCTGCGCGACGCGTTCCTCGACGCCACGGCCGGCATCGAGCCCCCTCTCACCGCGGTGATCGCCGAGGGCCTGGCCGAACGCCCAGGTGACGCTGGAGCGCACACAGCCCGCGTTCTCGCGGCGAGCGTGGTCGCGGCGGTTCGCGTCGCGCTGGAAGGCTGGCTCCGGCCGACCGGGGAAGCCAGGGCCACCAGGAGTGTCTGTGCCGGTGGACTCGTCGTGCCCGCCGGCTCACTGCCCGACCAGCTCCGCGCGGCGCTGGCCCCACTCGCGCCCGCGTTCGATGCCGCCGAGCGAGGCACCCAGCCGTGAACCGACCCGACCGGGGCGCCCGCTTGGCAGGCAGCAGGTGGACAGAACCATCTCAGTCCGCAAAGGAACTCAACGGCACAGCCGGGTTCCCGCTCACGGACGCGCCCCCCGCTGGATTCCCCCGCCCACCGAGTCGGTCACAGGGCCGGCCGGAGTCAGGCTCCACGGCCGGGGATGGAGAATGCGCTCGAACGACGGCGCACATGCGGAGGGGCACAGCACGATGACGAGTGGGCATACTACGGCTCTCGACGATCCGGTGAGCGAGTCGCTGCGCGGCCACCACGCCGGCCTCGGGCGCCGGCTCGGCCGGGCCGCCACCTACCTGCCGGGAGTCGCGACCTTCTCGTCGGTACCCGCCGACGCGGAAGCTGCGGACTGGGCCGACCTCGCGCGTCTCCTCGGCCGCGACGCGTTCGCCGACATGTTCAGCTGCCCGGCACCACCCCCTCCGGGCTGGGAGCCGGTTTTCGTCCTCGACGGCCGGCAGCTGATCTGGCCGGGCAGCAGCCGCCCCGACCAGGCCCGAGCCGGGACCGGTACAGACGTGGTCGAGCTAGGGGCCGACGATGTGCCGCAGATGCTCGACCTGGTCGCAGCGACCCGACCGGGGCCCTTCTGGGCACGCACCCATGAACTCGGCACCTACCTCGGTATCCGCGACGGCGGCAGACTGGTGGCCATGGCGGGCGAACGGCTACGGCCCCCGGGATGGACCGAGATCAGCGCCGTCTGTACAGCTCCCCAGGCACGCGGGCAGGGCCACGCCGCCCACCTGATCGGCGCCCTCATCACACGCATACTCGCGCGGAACGAACGCCCCTTCATCCACGTGGCCGAGGCGAACACCGCCGCCATCGCGCTCTACGAACGGCTCGGCTTCGAGACCCGCAGGCGCGTGACGTTTCGCGGCTTCCGCATCCCGTGACCGTACGTCCGGCCCCGACCAGGTACCGACCGGCCGCAACGCCACAGCGTGGCATATCAGCGCGGTGGTCCGCGAGAAGCAGAGGTCGGTCCACGGCAAACAGTCGGCGCCCGGAGGCTAGGCTTCGACCATGCTCAGTCAGCACGAGTCGGCGAGTCCCACCGATGACCAGTTGTCGACCATCGACAGCCTGTGCACCCTGCCGTTCCCCGAGCAGGAGGGCAAGTCAGGAAAGGACGGCAGGTGGAGCGGGCCCGGATACCACATGGCCGTACTCCGGGAGAGCCAGGACTTCTGGGATGACCGCAGCGAAGAGGTCGTCGAGGCGGCCGAACGGGAGCTGGAAGCGGATCTCGCCGTACTGGCCGCCACTTTGACCGACCGCTGGGGCAGCCCCCAGGTGGTCGATCTGTGGCCGTATCTCGGGTTCGACACCGAAGCCACCCACGACCCCGACTCCGTGACCCCCGAGCCGCTCCTCTTCCTGTCCGGCGTCGCAGGCGACATGCGCATGTGGCGGCTGCCCGACTCCGGTCGCTGGATCGCCCTGACGATCGGGCAGGCCGACCCGGAATGGCCCTTCCAGCTGCTCGCCGCCGTGGGTGAGACGTCGGCCCTCCGGCCCTGACAAGCGGTAGACGCGGCACGCGGGGTGACCGTCGCCTCGCCATGGGTCCGGGCCGGGGCCCGTGAGAAGGACGGTCGTCAGCCGGCTGCGTCGAGAACCTCGCGCAGCTTGCGCGCGAAAGCCTCCGGCTGTCCCGGATACCCGAACTCGCCGTCGAGGAACCCGCCGTGGTGGCTCGGGAACACCGTCGGGGGCTGACCGAGCAGTTCGGCGGTTGCCGTCGCGGTGCGTCCGGTGACGGTCTTCATCGATTCCTCGCCCACCGCGATCACGATCCGCGTCGGCGCGGCGGCCAGCGCCTCCACCTCGGGCCGGTAGCTGCTGACCGCCCAGGACCGCTCGGAGAGCAGCGGATCGTCACGGGAGCCGTCGTCCTCGGTCGGCATCCCGAACACGGCGGGGTCCGGGGCGGGCTGGGCAAAGTAGTCGCCGGTGAACTCGCCCTGCCACGACGTCATCGCGAGGAAAGCCGCCATGCCGGCGCCGAAGCCCTTCTCCTCGTACGCGTCGCGGATGTCGGCACGGGCGCGCTCTGCGGCCTGGGCGTCGGGGAGCACCGAGAAGAGCGGCGGCTCGTGCGCCACCAGGGTGGTCACGTCATCGGGGTACGCCGCTACGAGGGCGAGCGCGGTCACCGCGCCGCCGCTGCTCGCGAACATCTCGACCGGTCCGGTGCCGAGCGCCTCGATGACGGCGTGCACGTCGCCAGCCTGCACCTCGGGGTTGTGGTCGGTCCGGCCGTCCTTGCGGGTGCTCCGGCCCAGACCGCGCGGGTCGTAGGTGACCACGGTGCGGTCGGTGAAGTGCGAGGCCAGCGCTCTGAAGCCGCTGGCGTCCATGGGCTGGCCGATCATGAGCAGTGGCGGGCGTCCGTCGGTGGCCGGGAGCGGGCCGCGGACGTCATAGGCGAGGTCTGCTGCGGAGGTCTTGAGCGTTTGCGTAGTCATAACCGTCATAACCGTGTAGACGTCTCCGACGCCGAGAACTCATCGGTCACGCCCCCACGTCTTCGATGCCCCCGTCAGCCCGGCCGGCATGCGAGGCCGGCCGGACCTCGAATGACGGCTCAGGCCCGGCCTGTTGCGTGCCCGACGCGCATGGCCCAGGCGAGGCAGCCCAGCGCGGCTGTGGTGACCAGCGTTCGTATCACGTTCCACCGCACCCACGCCGCCTCGAAATCGTCGCGGACAGCGGCGAGGTCACGGATCGCGCCGGGTTCGCCCGCGGCGGCCAGTTTGTCGTTGAGCGGCACGTTGAGGCCCATGGTGACGACCAGCGAAACCGCGTAGAGCACGACACCCGCGATGATCCACGGCAGCGCGGGCCGGCCCTCACCATGCCAGTGCAGCGCCGCCGCGATCCCGCCGAGAACCAGTGCTCCGCCGAACGCGAGCCCGAACCAGCCATTCAAGATCGCTACGTTGACGCGCTGCATCGCCTCCACGAAGGTGCGGTTGTCCGAGCGGCCGAGACCGGGCATCACGGCGACCGCGAAGGCGAAGTAGAGACCGGCCATCAAGCCGGTCATGAGCGTGGTCGTGAGCAGTACGAGGCCGCGGAGGTCACCGTTCATGGCATGTCCCTGTTGTCGGTTGTGGGAGCGGACTGTGCACGGGGTCGGCTGGTGTGTGACCACCAGTACAGCCGCGCCTGCCTGACCTCGGCCATCGCTCGGAAGCTCATAGCCATGCGCGCTCGTCCAACCGCTCCCCGTAGACGGCCGCGACCTACGGCACCCCGGTGGGATGGGTGATCAGCACGCGTCGACGTATACGTACACCCGGTCGAAACGGAGGGCGGCAAGGTCTGCGCGGGGTATCACCCAGTGGAAGAGGCCCGACTCCAGTTCCTCGCAGTCGTCCCCGCCGCGCCAGGTGGCCAGCAGGGTCCAGTCGTCTCCTTCCGCGACGGGCAGCGGCTCTTCTTCCCGGGCCACCTCGACCGGGTCCCAGTTGAAGGCGCTCGGGTGTCCGCCGAGTTGAAAGCGCCAGTGCGGGCGCCGGCCGACCACGTGCGACCAGGCGGACTCCAGTTCGGCCTCCCGCTGCGACTCCTCGTCGTCGTCCTCCTCCGGGGTGGGCCATGACCACTGGTGGAAGCAGAAGTCCAGCCGCGCCCGGTGGTACGTCACCGGACCCGCCTCCGGATCGGCCGGCCGCTCGGACGACGGTGTCCCGGCCGGTATGTACCGCACCGCGTCGGCGGTCACATACCCGCTGCCCGGATCGGGGTCGGCGAAGAACAGCAGCCGGCCCTCGGCCGGCAGCGGCAGGTCCGTCGCTCCGGGCGGAAGGGACGCACAGTCGACGGCTGCGACGAAGGCGGTTGTCGGTGCGGGAGCGCCCTCCGGCAGGGGCGGGTTCCCACCGGTCAGTGCCGCTACCGGGCCGGGGCCGTCCTCGGCAAGGTAGACCGCCGCGCGTGCGGCGCGGATACGCGCCTCCACCTCGGCGGCCGGAATCCCCCGCGCTGCGGCCTCAGCGCGGAAGCGGGCGGCCATGGCCGCCGGGGTCTCGTCAAAGGTTGCCGTATCGGTCATAGGAGGACCTTAAGCAAAGTTTGTCGATCATGTGCCGGGCCGGACGAATATGCTGGCCTACGAGTCTGCGCAGGGCGAATGGGGTGCCCTTCAGGCCCCAGGCGTCGAAGAGGTGAGCGCCAACCCGGTCACCGGCCGGGTGCTGCTGCGGCACGACCGTACGCTCAGTCCGCGGGAGGCCGCCCGATTGCTGGGCAGGGCGGTTGACCGGGCGCGGACCGCCTGGCAGAAGTCCGTGGCGACAATGCGTGGCCGCGACTCGACCGCACAGCCCGGGGACGGTCAAGAACCGGCCGAAAGTCCAGGGGACACCGGTGTTCACGGCAGTCTCCACGGCATTCGTTCAGCGGTGCTTCGTAGCGCGACGGAAGGCGAGGGCACTGCAGGTCGGCGTCCGATGGTCCTGGGGGCTCGGGGGCGCAGCAGCGGCGGCCGTTGGCGGAAGTTCCTTCCTCCTTGGAGTCTTCAGCGGCCCTCTCGTCGCTCTCGGAATCGCGGCCGCGGCCACGACAGCCGTCGTCCGACGGGCGAGCCGCCGATCCGCAGCGCTGATACAGCAGCAGTCGGACGGTCCTGCTCCGAGTCACGCCCTGCCGATCGGACACCGCTGGGACCGCGTGCCCGGGGTGACGCTGCTCGGCGACGCCGCGCACCTGATGTGCCCGTCCGGCGAGGGGGCCAATCTCGCCATGTACGACGGCGCCGAACTCGGCAACGCCATTGCCGCGCACCCGGACGACACCGAGGCCGCACTCGCCGCGTACGAGGAGGCCCTCTTCCCGCGCAGTGCCGCCACCGCCGAAGAGGCTTCCCGCGTACACAAGCTGTGCCTCGACGACAATGCCCCGCACAGCCTCGTCCGCTTCTTCACCAACCACGGGCAGGCCGGGTGACGACGGCCCCCAACGGCGAATAACCGCTCAACCGCTCGACCAGCCGTACCGTCGCAGTGCGGCGTGGCGGAGAGCCGTCCTGGCTCCCTACCGAGGCGGTGCCGCAGTCGGCGCGGTCACTGCCGGTCGCGGCGGGCCAGCAAGTGCGCGTCCAGAAAGCCCCGTTCGGAGGCCGGATCGTGGAGCAGCCGGGCGAACGGGACGAGCCCGGCTGCGGCCAGCAGCTCGGCGAACCGGTCCACGGGCCAGCTGTACGCGGGCGTCACCTTGTGGTCGAAGCGGACGGGCTCAGACCCTTCGGTCGCGAAGAAAGAGACCAGGAGCAGGCCCCCGGTTGCCAGCACTCGCGCCTGTTCGGTGAGCAGCGCGGGCAACTCCTCGGGCGGGGTATGGATCACCGAGTAGTGGGCCAGCAGACCGCCGAGCGCACGGTCCTCGACCGGCAGGGCCTCCATCCGCGCCTCGTCGAACCGCAGCGACGGATGAGCCCGCCGTGCGTGAGCGACCATGGCTGGGGACAGATCGAGTCCGAAGGCGTCCAGCCCCAGGTCGTGGAGCATAGCGGTCAAATGTCCTGGCCCGCAGCCGACGTCGGCCGCTCGCGCATTTCCCGTCCCGCGCACCAGCTCGGCGAAGGTGCCGATCATGTTCCGCGAGAACGGCTGCGTCTCCAGCCGGTCGGCGAACATCGACGCATACAGTTCGACGATCCCGTCGTAGGCCGCCCTGGTCTCCTCCTGGTACGCCACCACGGGGAGGAAGCTAGCACCCGCGCACGTGCGCCGCGTCGGCACCCCCGCGCCGCCCTGCCCTCCCCTCCGGAGGTCAACTCCGGTTTCCGCGGAGCTTTTTCCGCTTACGCTGAGCCGTTTCGGTGGCGCGCCCGACCGACCGTCGACGCGCTACGAGGAGGTGGCGTTCTCGCGGCAGGCTCGGTGGCCCCAGCCCGAGGCGATCTTGGTGATCTCGGTGCCCGTCTCGTAGCGGGAGTTGCAGTGGCCGCAGCGCCCGGGAAACTTCGCCTTGATCACCGGGCCCCCTCCCCCCTTCGACGGGCGGCTCGTGCGGGCCTTGCGCGAGCGGGCCGGGTGCGGCTTGTCCTCGGTCGCTGGGCTCGGACGCGGAATGTCGGTGGCGCCGTGTGCGGTGCCGGCGGGGGCCTGCTCGGTGGCCGCGGTGCTGGCGGCCGCGTCGGCGATGGCATTGAGCGGGTCGCCGTCCACCTGGTGTGCCAGGACGTGCCGGAAGACCACCTCGCGGCCTTCGAGAAGGGTGTCGATACGGACCACGAGGTCCTTGTTGGCCACCGGCTTCTTGGACGCCGTCTGCCAGCCGTTGCGCTTCCAGCCCGCGATCCACTTGGTGACAGCGTTCATCGCGTACTGCGAGTCCATCCGGATCTCCAGCGGCACGGCCGGATCGGTGGCCTCCAGCAGCTCGGCGAGCGCGGTCAGCTCGGCCACGTTGTTGGTCGTACGGCCGAGCGGGCCCGACTCCCAGCGCTGCGGGGTACCCGCCGAGTCGGCGAGCACCCAGGCCCAGCCCGCCGGTCCTGGGTTCGACTTGGCGGCTCCGTCGCAGGCCGCAACCATGGTTTCTGGCATCCCTCGATCATGCCAGGTCCCGCGGACCTGCCCCCCGCCGCCCGTCCGCCACCACGGCACCGGCGTTCCGATCCCGGCCGACCCCGGGTCGCCCTCGGCACGGTCCCTGCGCATGCTCGCCACGGCGGCCGAGCAGCCAGGGGTTCTCTAGCGGCCTTGCAGCGCCTTCACGTTGTCGCCGAACGTCCAGTTCTTCGAGCCGTCCCAGTTGAGGGACCAGGTCATCAGGCCCTTGAGCCGGCCGCCGTAGTGGTTCCACGCCTGGGCGACCTGCGACGGTGCCATGTACCCGCCGCCCGCGCCGGGCTGCGCCGGGAGGCCGGGAACCTGCTTGTCGTACGGCACGCGGATCGTGGTGCCCTGGACGACCAGGCCCTTGTCGAGGCAGTCGGTCTGGGCGGTGAAGCCCTGGACGGTGCCCGCTGAGTAGGAGTCGCCGCTGCAGCCGTACATGCTGCCGTTGTAGTACTGCATGTTCAGCCACCACAGGCGGCCGTTGTCGGCGTACTTCTTGATGACGGGGAGGTACGCGCCCCAGATCGAACCGTAAACGACGCTGCCGCCCGTCACGTAGGCCGTCTCGGGTGCCATCGTCAGGCCGAACCCTGGCGGCATCTGGGCGAGGACGCCGTCGATGATGTGGACGAGGTTGGCCTGCGAGGTCGAGAGCTGGTTGATGTTGCCGCTGCCGACGAGGCCGGTCTCGATGTCGATGTCGATACCGTCGAAGTTGTACTTCTTCAGGATCGGCACGATGGTCTCGATGAACCGGTCGGCGACCGCGCGCGAGCTGAGGTCGATGCCGGCCGTCGCACCGCCGATGGACATCAGGAGGGTCTGGCCCTGAGCCTTGGCCTCGCACATCTCGGCCGGTGTCGCGACCTTGACGGTGGAGTCCATACCGTCCTCCCACAGCACCGTGCCGTCCGAACGGATCACGGGAAAGGCGGCGTTGAGGACGTTGTAGCCATGGGCGCGGATGCGGGAGTCGGTGATGGGGGTCCAGCCGAAGGGCGGGTGGACGCCGTTGGCGGCGCCGTCCCAGTTCTCCCAGTAGCCCTGGAGTACCTTGCCGGACGGCTTGCCCTTCACCGGGCAGGACTCGGTGGCCTGGGACGGCGGGGCCGCTGGGTGCCGGAGTTCCGCAGCGCGGGGAGCCGCTGCGGTGAGGACCTGGACGACGCAGGCCAGCACCACGCCGATGCCGAGCAGATACCAGGAGCGTCGTCTTCGAGCGGATGTTCGGTGCATGCCGTGTTCCCTCCGCCTGTGTGTGGGGTTGCTGAGAGGGTTCTGCGGTCCAGACCATTCGTCAATAGGTCTGGACCGGACGTGACACTGATCAGGGCGTCACCGGTCCAGCACCATCGATCGTCCGCGCGCGGCGCCGGGCAGGAGTCGGCGTGCCCCGGAAGTCGGGGCGTGGTGATACGTGGTCCTAGCCGCGGATCAAGGCGGCTGGGAGGCCGGTGAGGATCTGGTCCACGGTCCGGTCGGGGGTGTGCTGCGAGGTGTCCAGCCACAATCCGCGGCGCGGCGTCTCGTCACGCAGGACTGCGTCGAGGCCGTCGACCGTCCAGGGAGTGCCGTAACCGCTCTTGCCACGGTCCGCCTCGCGCCGGGCCACCTCGGCCGGGGCAGGAGCGAGGACCACCAAGTACAACGGCCTGGCCGTGACGGACTCAAGGTACGCGTTCAGGTGGTCGCCCAGGATGAGGTCCTGGACGACCACGGTCCATCCCGCCCGCGCGTACACGTCCGCCACCGCAGCGGATGCCTGGTAGCGTAGCCGCAGCTGCGCCGTCGCTTCTTCAGTCGGCTCGGGCGTGAACTCCTCGCGACCGGACACGATCATCCGCCGGAAGCTGTCCCCGCGCAGGTGCACGGAGCGGTCGAGGCGTTCGGCCAACAGCTGGGCGACGGTGGACTTGCCGGACGCCATGACGCCCGTGATCACCACAACTGCGGATCTCAGCTCGTGCACCGCCGGCCCCCTTGTAGTACCTGCGGGTCACTCGCCAGCCCCCGCACCATCGAGCTCTCCGACACCGCCGCGCCGGCCGACGTGGCGATCATAGGTCGACATCGCTGCCGAACACGATGGTGACCGTATGCCGGCCGGTGAAGCTGTCACGTTCTCGAGTCGGCGGCCGCCGCGGTCAGGCAGTGCGGCGGGAGCGGATCAGGGCCACCCCGCCGAGTGCGGTGCCGAGCAGCCCCACCAGCAGGGCCACGTAGGCACCGCCCATCCCGTTGCCGGTGCCGAGCCCACCGTCGGCGGTGCCCGCGACCAGCCCGCCGAGGGTCATGCCGACGACCCCCGCCACAACAGCCGCCACGCCCCCGAACGGTCCCTTGGAAGCCCCGAGCCGACCGTCGGGCCGGGCCAGCGCACGCCAGGCGATGACCACGCCGGCCAGCCCCAGCAGCGCTCCCGCAGTGGCTCCGACCCGTCCGAGGCTGAAGGAGTAGACGCTCGCGGCGACCGGCTGGACCGAGGCATGGGCGGCCGCCGGTGCGGCGAGCCCGAGGCACACGGAGCAGGCGGTCGCAACGACGGCGAGCAGGCGACGAACAGACATCAGGCACTTCCTTTTTCCTGCGGCTGGGTGTCGTCTGATCATGTCCGCCGGGCCCGGCCCCGGTCGTCCGCCGGATGCGGACACTTCGCACTGCCGCCGCCGCGTATACGGCTACCGCGGACGGCGCAGGCGGCGCGGAGGTACTGCGAGTGCGGTAGCCCGCGGCTCGTCGACGTCGGTGATGGTGCGCGGGATGAGCTGCGGCGGCTCCTGCGCGGCCAGGCGGCGGGCCTCCTCGGAAGCCGGCCCAAGGCCGTGCATCCGCCAGGCATCGGGAGGCTGCACCCCGGGTCCTCGGCAGGTCTCCGGGGTCCCGCTCGCGGGGAGGTCACGCGGTTGATCGGTCGCTACAGTCGGCGTCCATGCAGATCCTCCGCACCCCCGACGACCGATTCGCCGATCTCCCTGATTTCTCGTACGAACCCCGGTACGCCCATGTCTCCGACGACGAGGGCGGCACGCTGCGGATGGCATGGGTGGAAGAGGGCCCGGCTGACGCAGCTCCGGTACTGATGCTGCACGGTGAGCCGTCCTGGTCGTTTCTGTACCGGCGGATGATCCCGGTACTGGCTGCGGCCGGCCACCGCGTCATCTGCCCCGACCTGGTGGGGTTCGGCCGCTCCGACAAGCCCAGCAGTATGGACGACCACACCTACGCCCGCCACATCGAGTGGGTGCGCGCCCTGGTGTTCGACCAGCTCGGCCTCACCGGTGTGACACTGGTCGGCCAGGACTGGGGCGGCCTGATCGGGCTTCGTCTGGCCGCCGAGCATCCGGAGCGCTTCGAGGGACTGGTGGTGGCCAACACCGGCCTGCCCAGCGGTGACGTCCCGATGCCCGACGTGTGGTGGAAGTTCCGCCGAGCAATCCAGACGCAGCCCGGCATCGATGTCGGCCGGTTTGTGCAGTCCGGGTGCCGGCGCCCCCTGAACGACGCGGAACGCGCGTGCTACGACGCGCCGTTCCCCGACGATTCCTACTGCGCCGGTCCCCGGGCGATGCCCGGACTTGTACCCACCTCGCCCGACGATCCAGAGACAGCGGCCAACCGGGCCGCTTGGGCCGCCTTGTGTGACAGCCCGACGCCGATGCTGGTGGCGTTCAGCGACAGCGACCCCGTCACCGCGGGCATGGCGCCGCTCTTCCGGAACGAGATGCGCGGCGCGCAGGGACACGACCACCCGGTCATCCGCGACGCCGGGCACTTCCTTCAAGAGGACGCCGGCCCGGAGTTGGCTCACCGCATTGCCGAGTTCCTCGAGCGCCACAACGGGGCGACCCCCGTCCGCCCCTGAAGGAGAGCCCTCGCCCTTGGAAGGGTCCCTCCATCGCGGAGACCGCAGTCGAAGTTCGCGCGCCGGGGCGGCGCCGGTTCCGGCGGCGAGCCGTATCGGAAGAGGAGCGAGGGCAGGGTACGCCCCGGCCGTCGAGTTCGGCGGTGACGCTGTCGGCCTGCGGGTGGGCCAGCTCCGCGCGGATCAGTTCGGTACCCACCTCGGGGCTGGGACGTCGGACGGAAAAGCGTGCGCGTGTGCGATCCCGGCGCTCCGGGCGAGTCCTGCATCCCGTTCAATCCATGATCTCGTGAATTCACGACTTCGTGTACAGTCATCGACTGTGCTGACTGTTGCTGCTGACATCGACGTACTGGCGCGGTTCGGCCGCGCGCTGGCCGACCCCATCCGCTGCCGACTGCTGCTCGCGCTGCGCGAGGCTCCGGCGCACCCGTCCGACCTGGCTGAACAGCTGGGGATCTCCCGTACCCGGCTGTCCAACCATCTGGCGTGCCTGCGTGACTGCGGCCTGGTCGTCGCAGTGCCCGTCGGCCGCCGTACGCGCTACAACCTGGCCGACGCGCGACTCGGCCACGCGCTGGACGACCTGCGCACGGCCGTCGTCGCGGTCGACGCCGACCGGCACTGCGCCAATGCCGCCGACGAGGGGTGCTGCTGATGGCCGCCATATCCCTCGCCCCCTCGCCGCAGCGGCGCGAGGTCCTGGCCCGGCGAATACGGCTGCTGGTCGCCGCCACCATCACCTACAACGCGATCGAGGCGGCCGTCGCCCTCACCGCCGGAACGCTCGCCTCCTCCACCGCCCTGATCGGCTTCGGCCTGGACTCGCTCATCGAGGTCTCCTCCGCCGCCGCGGTCGCCTGGCAGTTCTCCGCCCGCGAGCACTCCGTACGCGAGGCACGGGAAAAGACGACGCTGCGCATCATCGCCATCTCCTTCTTCGCGCTCGCCGCCTACGTCACGGCTGACGCCGTCCGCGCACTTGCGGGCAGCGGTGAGGCCGACTCCTCCCTGCCCGGCATCGTCATCGCCGCGCTCTCGCTGGCCGTGATGCCGTTCCTGTCGGCCGCCCAGCGCCGGGCCGGGCGCGAACTCGGCTCCGCGAGTGCGGTGGCCGACTCCAAGCAGACCTTGCTGTGCACCTATCTTTCGGCCGTGCTGCTGGTCGGTCTGCTCTTCAACGCCGCCCTCGGCTGGTCCTGGGCCGACCCCGTCGCGGCCCTGCTCATCGCCGCCGTCGCCGTGAAGGAAGGCCGCGAAGCATGGCGGGGCGACGGCTGCTGCGCCGCCCCTCCCACCACCGCACTGCTGAAGCCCTCGGGCGGTGCGGCCGAGGACTCGTGCGGCTGCCGCCCGGGCTGCGACTGCCGCGCTTGAACGCACGGTGGGAACCACGTGCCGGAGGGCACCCCTACTGTGCGTCTTCGAGGACGAGTCGGCTAGCGCCGCGCCACGCGGTGGCGGAGGTAGACGACTCTTGAGTTGAAGGTACGGGTCTCGACCAGTTCGAGATCCACCCTGCGCTCGTGCCGGGGGAAGAACGGAATGCCACCGCCGACCAGCACCGGGTAGACCATGGCCCGGTATTCGTCGATCAGATCCGACGCGGCCGCCTCGGCGGCGAGAGTCGCGCCGCCGATCGCGATGTCGCCCTCCCCGGGCGCGGCCCGCAGCCGCTCGATCTCCTCCGCGAGGCCGCCGGAAGCCAGGCGGGCATTGCCCTGCACCGCCGACAGCGTGGTGGAGAACACCACCTTCGGGAGCGGCTTCCAGAGCGCGGTCCACTCGAGCATCGACTCGTCGAGCGACGGATCCTGGTCGGCGGTCTCCCAGTACAGCATTGTCTCGTACAGCCGTCGTCCCATCAGATGGACGTCGACCTCCCGGATCTCGTCGATCCAGAAGCGAAAGACGTCCTCGTCCGGCACCGACCAGTCGAAATCGCCGTCCGGCCCGACGATGTAGCCGTCAAGTGAGACGCTCATCGAATAGGTCACGCTGCGCATCAGAAGCCCTCCTCGGTGACGGTTTCGACAGTACGACCGCTGAACACCGCAGAACTCATCGCGACTCGCACAGGTCGCTACCGGTCTCGAAGACACGGCCTGGCGCCGACGGGCGGACGTTATCTGCTCACCTCCGCCCCCGGACCCGGGCAGCCGGTTCGGGGTCCGGTCACGCGCTGCGGAAGCGCCGCACTCGCTTCCTGCCCCCGGAGGCTCTGGCGACGTGATTCGGTCTGGACTGGACCGAACGACGGCATACCCCGGAGGATTGCCCCCGGACTGGCGTACCGAGCTGGGGGCCGAGCGTGGTCTACCGCATACATTTCACGGTTGAGGATCTGGCACGGACCCGTGTGGCGCAGCCTCCGCCGCTGATGGAGCTGAGTGCCGCCGTACGCACGCTCCAAGGTCGCAGCCACCCGGTACGGTTCGGGGCGTGGCGGCGTGGCGTCTTCGCCGGTCTCAAACCCAAGGCACGTATGGTCCTCGACCTGATCCCGCCCGGCGGCTGGGCCCCTACGTTCCTGACCTCTGCCGGGCAGGGCAGCCCGCAGGAGCTGCTGGAGCGGGCGCGCTCCACTCCCCGTTCTCGGATTCGCCAGGATCTCGCCCATGTCGCGGAGTGGCAGCCGCTGCCGTCCTGGGCGCACCACCTTGCCGACGACACGGAACTGCAACGGCAGCTCTACGACAGCTTGGACCATGTCTGTGCCGCGCTGCTGTCCCCGCATTGGCAGCATCTCGAAAGGGAGGCGGCAGCCGACCGGGACGTGCGGATGCGGCAGGTCCTCACTGGAGGGGTGGAAGCGCTCCTCGCCTCGGTGCACCCCCAGCGTGTCCGCTGGAATCCGCCCGTCCTGGAGTTCGCGATGCTCTCCGGCTTCGACGGCGACCTGCATCTCGAGGGCCGTGGAATGCTCTTCGTTCCCTCGCTCTTCGGGGCGGACGGGCCCGCTGTCGACATCGATGCCGAGCCGCAGCCCGTGATGAGGTATCCCGTCAGCCACACTCGGACTTCCGACTCCGCCCCGCTGTTCGTCCCACCGGCACAGCACGCCCGCTCCGGGTGCCGCTCACCACTGGCCGCGCTCCTCGGCCGGACCCGGGCCGCTGTTCTGCTCACCATCGCCGAGCACCCGGGCTGCTCGACCAAGGAGCTGGCCGCCCTCAGCGGGCTCGCGCCTCCCAGCGCCAGCGAACATGCAGGCGTTCTGCGTGCGGCCGGACTGATCCAGACCTCCCGGCACCGCAACACGGCACTCCACAGCCCCACCCCGCTCGGTAACGCGCTCCTCGACTCGAGGCAGTGAGCATTCGGGTCCGGGCCGGGGCACGGCCGAGCTGCGCTCGCATCGGTTGACCGCTGTGCTGGTGCTGGTGCTGCCGGTGCTGGTGCTGGGTCGGGGGTGGCGGGTTCTGTCTATCGCGGTGTGATGTCTGCGAGCCAGTCCTCGACGGTGACGACCTCTGCCCACCGCGGGAACAGCCTGTCGATGAGCATCTGGTGCACCTCGGGGTCGGTGTCGAGGCAGGCGTCCGCCAGGACGGTGAGACCGAAGTCCAGGTCGTTGGCCTGGCACAGGGTGGAGAGCACTACACCGCTGGTGGCGATTCCCGTGAGAACGAGGCTGTCGATACCGCGGGTTCTGAGCACCAAGTCCAGGTCACTGCCCGAGAAAGCGCTGGCCCGCCTCTTGGTGATCACGGTCTCGCCCTGCTGGGGCGCGATGTCGTCGTGGATTCCGGTGCCCGGCTCGCCCTCGGTGAACAGGCCGGCCCGTACGGCGTTGGTGAGCACCTTGTTGCGCGGACTGACCTCCGGCCGGCCCGGCCGCAAACCGATGACCACATAGATCACGGGGAGCCCCGCCGCGCGGGCGCCGTCAATGGCCCTGCGCAGCCGCGGCAGATACCCGGAGCCGACGTCGGCGATGTCCACGATGTCCCGTTGGACGTCCATCACGAGGAGAGCGCTGTTACCCACGTCTGCCGTCCCTTCTCCGCCGTACCCTTCACTCGACAGTATGGCGTGCGGGTTGCCGCCCCGGCGTATGGCCGAACGCGCGGCGGAAGACGTCGATGAAGGCGCTGCTCGATGCCCATCCGCAGCGGTGGGCCACGGTGGTCACCGAGTTGCCCTCGGCGAGGAGCCGCAGGGCGTGGTGGAGGCGTAGCTGGGTGCGCCATTGCGGGAAGCTCATACCGAACTCGGCGCGGCAGAGGCGGCTCAGGGTGCGCTCTGCGGCCCCGACGGCGGCACCGAGCTCGGCCAAGGTGCGGCCGTCGGCGGGGTCGTCGTGCAGCAGTCCGCAGACCGCGGCCAGTCGCGGATCCGTGGCGGTCGGTACGTGGACGGGCTGCTGACCCGCGCAGTGCCGTAGCTGGTCGAGCAGTACCGCGCGCAGCCGTCGGCGCTCCGCGGCGGTGCCCCGGGAGTCCCGCCGTTCGGCGGGACTCCCCGCGTCGGGAGAGCTCCCCGTGTAGGCGAGGAGGAGTTCCCGCAGCAGCGGGCTGACGTCGAGTACGGCCGGACGGTCGAGCCGGAGCGGGTTGTCCTGGACCGGCAGCCCCACCAGATGGAGGTCGGTCGTGCCGTAGGCACGGTGCTGGTGCGGTGTACCGGCCGGAACCCATAGGGCACGCGTTGCGGGTGCGACCCAGCTCCCGGCCTGGGTGGTGACGGAGACGACGCCGCGCCCGGCATAGACGATCTGGTGCTCGTCGTGCCAGTGAGCGTCGACCTCGGCACCCGGCGGCAGGGCGATCGTCCGCGTCACGGCGCGCGGGGAGTGACGCGGGGAGCAGCGCGGGGTGAGGCCCGCAGAGCCGGCGTGGCGGGTTTTCGTCATCAGTCGGCAATTTATCGGAAGCGGTGCGACCGCGGAGGACCGCAGGATCGCCCTATGACGACACAGAGCTCCCTCGACTCCTCTTCCGCTCCTCGCGTGCCCCCTCTCGTCCCTCCTCTCGCCACTCTCCGTCGCCGCCGCAGCGCCAAGTGGCGGAGCCATCCGGTGGACGTGCTGCCGCTCCCCGTCGCGGAAATGGACTATGTACTGGCCGAGCCGGTGGTCCAGGCGCTCCGCGAGGCCATCGACCGCTCCGACGCCGGCTACGCGGCTCCCACCCGGGATCTCGCCCTCGCGCTGTGCGGTTACGCCGGTCGCGCGTGGGACTGGGCGGTCGACCCGGAGCACGTCCGGACGGTCACGGACGTGGGGTTGGGCATCGTGGAGACGCTGCGCCGCTTGGTCTCCCCCGGTGACGGAGTCGTGTTGAGCCTGCCGGTGTACGAGCCGTTCAGTTGGTGGATACGGGAGGTCGGCGCCCTGCCGGTGGAGGCTCCCCTCACCTCCAGGAGCGGCAGCGGCGGAGAACCGCGGCTCGATCTGGACGCGCTGGAGGAAGCCTTCGCCGCGCCGCAGACCGTGGCGTACCTGCTGTGCAACCCGCACAATCCTCTCGGGCTGGTGCACAGCCGGTCGGAGCTGGCGGCGCTCGCCGAACTGGCCGACCGGTACGGTGTCCACGTCCTCTCCGATGAGATCCACGCACCGCTCACCCTCCCCGGCGCGGAGTTCATCCCGTTCCTCTCCGTGTCGGACGCGGCCCGTCGCCGGGGCTTCGCGTTCCACTCCGCGAGCAAGGGCTGGAACCTGGCGGGGCTCAAGGCGGCCACCGTCGTCACCGCTCATCCGGCCCCGAAGCGGTATGTCGACCGCCTCTCACCGCACTCCCTCTTCCGTACGGGGCACTTGGGTGTGCTCGCCACCGTCGCCGCGTACGAGCACGGTGACGCGTGGCTGGCCGAGGTCGTGGAGGCGCTCGACCACAACCGGAGGCTACTGGGCCAGTTGCTGACCCAGCACCTCCCGCGAGTGGGCTACCGCCCGCCGGGCGCGGGGTTCCTCGCCTGGCTGGACTTCCGTGACCAATTCCCCCGCCTCCCCCCAAGTCCCCGGAGCCCCTCGGACCGCCGAAGCCCGGAAGCCCGGGACGGGGCCGACGATCCCGCCGCGCATCTGCTGGAGACCGCACGGGTCGCTCTCACCTCAGGACTCGGCTACGGCACCGGAGGGCGCGGTTTCGCCCGTCTCAACTTCGCCTGCGCGCCCGAGACGCTGGTCGAGGCCGTCACCCGCATCGCCTCCGTGGTCGATGGAGCCGGGGGATGAGGAAGCGGCGGCCCCGGCCTTTACCCCTGACGTAATCGACCCGCGCTCCCCGGCCCGGCAGTGTGGTGCACGTCAGAGCGGGACCCGGACAAGTTCCGGCACCACAGACCAGAGGAGCACGCCATGACCGTCACTCCGCCCGACACCGCAGCGGACTCAGTCGCCGAGGCCACCCGTCGTGTCGTCCAGGATTTCCTGTACGCGCGGCTGGCCGGTGACGGCGAGCGACTCGTCGCGCTCTTCGCGGACGAGGTCGACTGGCTGCTCGCGGACAACCCCGGCGTCCCATGGATCCGGCCGCGCTCCACCGGAGCCGAATGCGCGGCGCAGGCAGCGGAGTTGGCCGAGCACACGGTGGCCGAGGACACGCGCGCTTCCGTGGACACATTCCTGGTGGACGGCGCCGATGCCGTCCTGATGGGGCACCTGTCGGGCACGGTACGGGCGACAGGGAAGTCCTTCGAGGGGCCGTTCGCCCTGCGCCTCACCGTCGAGGATGGGCGGATCACCCGTCACCACCTCTACGAGAACAGCCTTTCCGTCGCCCAGGCGTGCACCCCGTCCTGAGACCGGCCGGACCACTTGTGCCGCTGAGGAGCACACCCCCGGCGGGGCTGCTCAGGCGCAGGCGCCGCCCCGTACGAGCGCCTCGCCGGACAGGCGCGCGGTCACGTGTACGTGGCCTGCCAGGGTGGTGATCGCTTCCGGGTCGGCCTGGACGATCGGCAGGTGCACGTCGTACAACTCCGCGGCCACCAGTGCCCCGACGACGAGGATGGTGTCGCAGGAGGCGAGGACCAGCGCGGCCGGTGCGGTGCCGTCCTGGAGGCGCTGGGCGAGCACCGCCGCGGACGAGCTCGATCCCCGGCCGGAGCGCATCACCACGACGCGCCCGGTGAGCGACTGGCCGTGCTGAGGGTGGTGCACGTCCACCACGGTGCCGTCCTCGCCGACACCGCCCCAGAACGACAGCGGCTCGTCGAGGTGGAGCACCGCGCCCCGGGCCTCGCCGACGTGCAGGGTGCGGCCGTACAGCCCGGGTGCAGGCGTCTCGGGTGCAGGCGTCACAGCTCAGCTCCAGGCGTCGTCATCGCGTACCACCTCTCCGGCGCAGGCGGAGGCGACACACTCCGCGAGGCTGCCCAGCACGGTGTCGATGCCGAGGTTGTTGGGCGCGTACCAGGCCCACTTGCCCGAGCTGGTCATCACGGTGCGTACGCCGGGGTCGAGTACGGGGGTGAGGTAGGTGCAGGTGTCGGTGACGATCCGTGCGCCCGCCGCCTCCAGCGGGGCGAGGAGTCCGAGCCGGGTGGCCTCGGCGAGTACGGCACGGCTGGTGGAGACGTAGACCGGTACGGCGAAGCGCGGACCCTCGCCCACCTCGCGGGCCAGCGCGGCGAACTCGGTGACGGAGAAGTGCGGTGTGCCGAGGCTGACCGCGTCGATCAGGCCGTCCGCTGCGGTGGACAGCCGGCCACGCGCCGCCAGCAAGTCGGCGGTGGTGACCGCGTGCGTCGGCAGCCCGTCGGTCGTCACCTCTTCCGGCGTCACGCCCACGACGTGGAAGAGCGCGACGCCGCCCGCGGAGGCAGCTGTCGCACCGAGGGCCTTGAGCCGGTCCTCGGTGACCCCGTCGTCGAGCGAGCCGGGCAGCCCGGTCAGCGCGGCGACACGGGTGCCCGCCTTCTCGCCGAGCAGCATGCCCAGCGCCGCCCAGGCGGCGTGCTGTTCCCACAGGTCCGCGCGGACCGTGGAGCAGTCGAGCACCAGCACGGGGCGGCGCTCGGAGTCCAGGTGCAGCCCGGCTGCCGGAACCCGTCCGGTCAGCGCAGCGGCGATGTCGAGGAAGTCCCCGTACCGGTCGGTCCTGGCACCGAGTACCGAGTTGACGAAGGCGATGGCGTTGGACTCCGCCCATGCGACATGCGTGCCGAAGGCCGGGCGGTGGGAGAGCTGGTAGGGCGCGCATGTCCAGGTGGGCTCGCAACCGAGCGCGACGTAGGCGTCCATCAGCCGCCGCGCGCCGTCGGCGAGCGCTGTGTCGGCCCGTACGAGACCGGGGTGCAGCAGGTCGAGGGAGCCGACGTTGAGCGTCGTACGCACGGCCACCTCGCCGCCCGATTTCACCAGCCGTTCCGCCAGGTCGAGCCCGGCTGGTCCGTGGTACAGGCAGCCGTCGACGTGGACGGAGCCGACCGGCAGCAGCTCCCGTGCGCCGCCCGCCCGGGCCACCCCGACCACCAGGCGCATCGCGATCGCGACTGCCTCACCCGCCTCGCCGTCGAGCATCGCCTGTTCGTCACCGGTCAGCCGCAGTGCGGTCATCGGGGAAACCTCCTCTTCAACGGCGCCGGGCTTGTGGGAGGGGCCGGGCCGCATTCGTCTCAGGAGTCGGCTTCCACCCGGCCTGCCCAGATTCCGCGACTGTGGGCGAGATGCCTGCGCATCAGGTCGGCGGCCAGCTCCCCGTCCCCCGATTCGATGGCGTCCACGATCGCGATGTGCTCCTCGCCGGACTGGGTCAGCTCCCCTTGATCCGCCAGCTTCTGCAGCCCCCGCATACGGGCCTGGTCGCGCAGTTGGCCGACCATGGCCACAAGGCGGCGGTTGCCCAGCAGTTCCAACAGGCCGAGGTGGAACTGCCGGTCCAGGTCGAGGAAGGAGATGAGGTCCCCTTCGCGTGCGGCGTCGGTGAGCTGCCCGGCGAGCTTCCGGAACTCCGGCACGGCTGCCCCGTCCAGGACCTTGACGAGCTCGGTCATGGCGGGCACTTCGAGCATCGTGCGGATGTGGAAGATTTCGTCGAGATCGTGCTCGGTGAGCACGGGGACCCGGAAGCCGCGGTTGCGGATGATCTCGACCATGCCGAGATTCGCGAGGTCCATGATCGCTTCTCGGACCGGGGTGACGGAGACGCCGAGCGTCGCGGCCACGTTGATGACGCTCTCCACCTGCCCGGGCTCGATCTGCCCCAGCACGATCCGGGTCCGCACCGCGTCCCGCGCCTGCTCCCGGAGACTGACTGACTTGAGCTGGGGGCTGGTCGCCGGCCCCGCCGACGGGCGCGAAGTGGTCACACCTCATACATAACACGGAACCTCCAGAGGGTCGACGCTCCCTTGCTCTGCGTTGTGAGGTGTAATACCTTACATCACCGACCTCTGGGGGTGCCATGAAGACCATCACCGTCGACGAACACGACATCCGCGCGGCCGTGCCGATGAGCGAGGCGATCGACGCGGTACGCAGCGGCTTCATCGACCTGGCCAAGGGCGAGTTCGAGATGCCCACCCGTACCGCGCTGCGGGACGGACAGTTCCTGGTGATGTCAGCGCATCACCGTCCTACCTCGTCCGCCATGATCAAGACGCTGAGTCTCGATTTCGGACGAAAGCCCGCCATCGCCGGCACCGTCGTCTGGAGCGAGACCGGCCGCCTGGACAGCCTGGTCGCCGACGCGAGCACGGTGACCACCCTGCGCACCGGCGCGGCAGTCGGCGTCGCCACCGACCTTCTCGCCCCGCCCGAAGCCGGACGGCTCACCCTCATCGGAGCGGGCGCACAGGCCCCCGACCAGGTCCGCGCCGTGCACGCGGTCCGGCCACTGCACCGGTTGACCGTCGTTGACACCGACACGCAGCGTGCCCTGGGACTGACCGAGATGCTGGCATCCGAGCTGCCCGGCGTGGATCTGAGGACGGCTGAAGACGCCGCGGCGGCCGTGGAGGAAGCCGAGATCGTCTGCTGCGCGACCAACGCGACCAGCCCGCTCTTCCCGGAGCCGGCCCTTCCCGCACAGGTACACGTCAACGCCATCGGCGCGTACCGACCCACCATGCGCGAGCTGCCCGACGAGCTGCTCGCCACGAGCACCGTCGTCATCGACGAACTCGACGCGATCCTGGCGGAGTCCGGCGAGATCATCCACGCCCTCGAAGCCGGCGTTCTCACCAAGGACGCTCTCACCGAGCTGGGCACCGCGCTGACCGGCACCTCGGCGAATCACTCCAGGCGGACGGTGTTCAAGACCGTCGGCGTCGCCATGCAGGACTGGGCCGTCGCCCGCCTTCTGACCGACAAGTTCCTCGACTGATCGGACTCGCCTTCCGTAACTGACCGGACTCGCTCCGGGCCCATCCGCGAAGGGGCAGCAATGGCAGACAGCGCAGTGATCGTCGGTGCCGGCGTCATCGGACTGGCCACCGCCTACCGACTCGCCCGCGACGGGCTCGCCGTCACCGTGGTGGACGCGGCGAGTGGCGGTACGGCCGGGACGTCCGTCAACAACGCAGGGTGGATCGTGCCCATCATGTCGGCTCCCGTTCCCGCCCCTGGCATGGCCGGGGCGGCCCTGCGGTGGATGGCCAGGAAGGACAGTCCCCTCTACGTCCGCCCCTCGCTGCGACCGGCGCATGTGCGCTTCATGGCGAGCCTGCTGCGTCACTGCAACCATCGCGACTTCCACCACGGCGTGGAAGCCCTGACGGCATTGAACGCGCGAACGGTCCCGTTGTTCGACGCGTACGACAAGGACGGCGTCCGTTTCGAGTACCACCGCACGGGCCAGCTGATGGCCTTTCACACCCGCGAAGCCATGCGGGCGTACCAGGCGGAGACAGCGCCCCTGGAGCGGATCGGCCACACGGCTGTTCCCCTCTCCGGTGACGAACTCAGGGACCTCGAACCGGCGCTGGGGCCGCACGTACGGGCGGGCCTCCGGTGCGCACAGGAACGCCACGTCGACCCGGTCCGGCTGCTCAAGGGCCTGGAAGAGCGCTGCGCACAGCTCGGTGTCCACTTTGTGCGCAACGCCCGGGTAGATGACATCCACTTCCGGGGACCGGCCGCGACATCGGCCCGCGCCGGACGGGACGAGATCAGCGGGGATGTCTTCGTCCTCGCCGCCGGAGCACATACCGGCCCGCTGTCCCGGCTGGCCGGATTCCCGCTGCCCATCCAGCCGGGCAAGGGGTACGGCTTCGATGTCACCGACGGCCCCGTGACGCTGCGGCACTCGGTCTACCTCGGTGAGGCAAAGGTGGCTGTGACACCTCTGTCGGACCGGCTGCGGTTCGCCGGAACCATGGAGTTCGGCAGCTCCGGCAGGGCCGTCGATCCCCATCGGCTGCGCGGCATCGTCCGCTCCGCCCACGCGTTCCTTCCTGACTTCCCCGCGAGCACACAGCCGCGCGGCTGGACGGGCCTGCGTCCGATGACGCCCGACGGCCTGCCCGTCGTCGGCCCCCTGCCCGGAAAGGACAACGTGCTGGTCGCCAGCGGGCACTGCATGCTGGGCGTGACCCTGGCGCCGATGACGGCGGAACTCATCGCGGCCCTCATCGCAGGCGGCCGGCGGTCTTCCGACGCCGCCGCCACAGCCCGGCCCTTCGCCCCATGCCGGTTCGCACGGCATCGCCGTGCGCCGGCGGGTGCCTGACCGACGGAGCAGTGGGCCCCGGACCGCCCGCCTCTCGTACCTGCTCGGCCCTGCTCGGCCATGCGAGCCGGCGCGCCATGACGGCCACCGTCCTCTGCTCGTGCGGCGTCGACGGCCCAGCCGATCGACCCGCTTCGAGGCGCACACCCGCGAGTTGCCCGTCTCGGGGGCTTGAGCGGGCGAGGTCAGGAGGGAAAGGGCACGAGCGGTGATGTCCGATGCGGCGACGCAGACCTTCGCCTGCGAGGGGCGACGCAGACCTTCGCCTGCGAGGGGCCCGGTGGCGTCATCGGGGGATCGGAGTGGCGCCGGTCGCCGCGACGGACAGGTCCCACAACCGTGCGGCCGAGTCGGGGTCGACGGCGTACGCGCGGACGCCGCCGTCATCCATGGGTGCCTGGGCAGCGGAGATGCCGGCGATGTCGCAGTCCTCCAGGTAGAGGCCGCCACGGTCGTCGAGGAGGGGGGAGGTGGCGGCCCACAGGCCGGTGGCGGCACCCTGAGCGGGAGTCTTGAAGTCGGCGCCGATCACATTGCCGTGCTCGTCCACCCACCCGCGGTCGATCTGCTCCTGAAGTGCCATCTCTCGCTGAAGTCCGGTGATGATCTTGCCCGGGTGGAGCGCGAAGGCGCGGACGCCGTCACCGCTCCCGAGTGCATCGAGGTGCACGGCGAAGAGGGCATTGGCGGTCTTGGCCTGGCCGTATGCCAGCCATTTGTCGTAGCCGGTCCGGAAGTGCGGGTCGTGCCAGCGGATGCCGGTGAGAGTGTGGCCGGCAGAGCTGTTGACCACGACGCGTGCGCCGTCGGCGGCCAGGAGCGGGTAGAGCTCGCAGACGAGAGCGAAATGCCCCAAGTGGTTGGCGGCCAGCTGGCTCTCCCAGCCGGGTCCGACGTGTCGTTCGGGGGTGGCCATGACCCCGGCGACGGCCATGAGCAGGTCGATCCTGGTGAGGGAGTCGCTGATCCACGCGGCGGCGGCGCGCACACTGTCGAGGTCGGCCAGGTCCATGGGGACGACCTCGCAGCTCTTCACGTCCGCGAGTGCCGCGCGGGCGGTCTCGGGTCGTCGCGCCGGGACGATGACGTGGGCTCCGGCGGCTGTCAGTGCGCGGGTGGTCTCCAGACCGAGTCCCGAGTAGCCCCCGGTCACAACGGCGCTCTTGCCCGAGAGGTCGAGACCGGCGGTGATGTCGTGGGCGGTGCTGGTGGCGGAGAAGGGCGAGCCGAGCGGCTGCTGATCCGTGCTGGTCATGCCGACGACGCTACGAGCTGGAGTGAGGTCTAGATCAAGCCGTAGGCTGTAACGCATGGGAATCGCCGAGACCGCTGATGAGCAGCTGAGCATCGGCGAGGTGGCCGAGCGGACGGGCCTCAGCGTGCATGCTCTGCGCTTCTACGAGCGCGAGGGCCTGCTGGTCGGTCGGGTCCGACGCACCTCCGGCGGTCGGCGGAGGTACACCCCGTTCGATGTCGACTGGCTGCTGATCTGCGTCAAGCTGCGCGAATCCGGGATGCCGCTGGCCGACCTCAAGCAGTTCGCCGAGCTGGTGCGGCAGGGTCCGGGCAACGAGGCAGAACGTCTCGAGCTTCTCGATGTCCACCGGCAGCGCGTCGACGCCCAGATCCGGGCACTGGAGGAGTGCCGCTCCGTCATCGCCTGGAAGGTCGGTGTCTACGCAGAACACCTCGCCCGCGGCGAGGCCGGCGGGCTCTGGGACCCGACAGCCTGAGCCACCGCCTTCCGTGGCCCGTACGCTCCGGCTGGGACAGCTGCGGCCGCCTGCCGAGCCTGGTCGGCAGACGGCCGTATGCCGCTTCGATTCGTGGTGGAAGGGACCGCTTTCAAGCGTTCCGCTCGGTGCTCTCCTTTTCCTTGCGCCAGGCGACATAGGTCAGCCAGCCCATCGTCAGCACGGTGCCCCCGAAGAGAATCAGCGTCCAGATCAAGGTTTCCGCATCCATGGGTCAGCCTTCCTCGGTTCGGTGGGCAACTGACACATCGGCGTGGCCTTCAACGCCGGTGTCGGGTGCAGGTGCGGGCGCGTGGACGGAGCCGACGCCCTCGGCGGTGAGCGGTCCGCGACTGATCCTCCGGTAAAACAGGCTGTTGAGCAGCAGCGTGACGACGAAAACGGCCACCCACTGAAGGACCATCGTGCCGACGCTGAACGTCTGGAACGGGTCGTACCAGGTCTGCGAGGAATCGGTGATGGAGAGGTACATGAACCAGCCGAACACCACGGCGGCCATCAGCGGGAACATTCCGATCAGCACCTTCCACCAGGTGCCGACCCTGAAATCGCTGGCGCGGTCGAGTTCGCGGCGGGCACGTTCGAGGCCGTAGCGCATCATGGCGATGGCGGCGAACAGACCACTGATCAACAAGCCGACGCCCCATACGTTGTCCTGGTTGGTCAGCACGTCCAGGTCGAGCGCGGAAGGTATGCCCCCGACGAGGGTGACGAGAACGACGGCGACAACGGCCTTCTTCCGCTTGATGCCGAAGTCGATCACGTTGCGCACGGCGAGTTCCATCATGGCGATCAGGCTGGAGAGGCCCGCGAGTACGAGCACAAGGAAGAACAGCGGTCCGAAGAACCAGGTACCGCCGGGCATCTGACCGAAGAGGGCGGCGAGGTAGACGAACATCAGCCCCTGGTCACCCGCACCGACCGCCTCCTGCGCGTAGTGCGGGGACTGCATCGCGAAGACCGTGCAGATGACCGCGATACCGGCGAGCAGTGAAGCCAAGTGGTTGCCCGCGACCACGATTCCCGAGTTGAGCGCGAAGTCCTCCTTCTTGCGCATGTACACCGAGTAGGTCAGGTAGAGGCCCCAGCCCGCGCCGGTGGAGAAGGCCATCTGGACAAAGGCGCCGAGCCACATCTCGCCGTCCAGGAATCCGCTCCAGTCGGGGACGAACATGTAGCGCAGGCCGTCCCCCGCTCCCGGCAGGGTCATGGCGCGTATTGCGAGCAGTACCAAGATGACGAAGAGCGTCGGCACGGTGACATTGAGAACTTTCTCCAGGCCGCCCTTCAGACCGCGGATCACCACAAAACCCACGAGAAGCGCCGCGATCACGTGGAACAGGATCGTCTGCGCCGGAGTCGCGACGAAGTCGTCCCACAGTTTCGACGTCTGCTCCGTGCCGATGCCCGAGGTGAACTTGCCGCTCACCGCGTAGCCGAAGTAGCGGATGGCCCAGCCGCAGATCACCGTGTAGTAGAAGAGGATGCCGATCGTGACGACGGCCATGAATCCGCCCATCCAGGCGAACTTGCGTCCCATGAAGTCACGGAAGGCTCCGACAGTTCCGAGCCGGCTGCGGGAGCCGAGCAACGACTCAGCCATCAGCAGCGGGATCGCCCAGACGAGATTGGCGAGCACCACGGCGATGATGAACACTCCGCCGCCGCCCGCTCCGACATCCCGGGGAAATCGCCAAATGTTTCCGGTGCCCACCGCCATCCCGATGGCGGCGGCCACGAACGCGAAGCGGCTGGAGAACACCTCTCTCGCCGAGCCTGCTTTCTGACGCACCATGATCAGATTCACTCCGTTCGGCCGGTTGGGGACTACCGCGCCCTGACGGGTCGGAACCGCAGCTCGCCGTGTTCACCTCCCCGCGACAGCGGGTGCAGGTAGTGGTTCTGGGTGGAGTAATGTATTACACCTCACATGCTCCCCTGCCAAGGGTTGCGTCACGTTCGAAACGGGTCCGATACCACCGGCGGACGGACTCCTTCCGGCGGCCCGTCCACAGGACCGGCGATCGCCCGCCGCAGACCCGGGCGACAGCCCGCAGGATCGGCGGACCCCGCCCCGCCCCCGCCTACAGCGCCGTGCGCCATCTGTTGACTGGTCCACACCCGCCGCTCATACTGACGGCCAAATCGATTTGGCCAAATCGATTTGGCCACCGTCCGGGCCCGATTGTGCAGGCCAAGAAACCGAGCGAGCAGAACCCGAAACGGAGACTCACCCGTGTCGATACGCAACGCTCTCCGCCGAAGCCCGGACCCACGCAGCGCCTCAGGGGCCGACGGCCGACAGCCTCATCCCGTCGACGACTACCGCCCACTCCACCGGATGCTTCTCTTCGGTGTCCAGCACTTCCTGGTCATGGCTGCCACACCGATCTCCAGCGTCTTCCTGGTCAGCTCAGCGCTGCAGCTGTCCCCGTCGCTCACGGCCAACCTGCTGTCCGCCGCGTTCGTGCTCTCCGGACTCGGCTCGCTGCTCCAGTCGCTGGGCCCCTGGGGCATCGGCGCGCGGCTGCCGTTCGTGATGCTGCCCGGCGGCGCGCCGCTGATCCTCTTCCTCTCCATCGCCGACCAGCACGGTCTGCGCACCGCGACCGGCGCAGTCATGATCACCGCCGTCTTCTACTTCGTGGTGCTGCCGCTCTTCTCCCGGCTGCTGAAGTTCTTCCCGACGCTGGTCATCGGGACGATGATCGTCATCGTCGGCGTGAACCTGGTAAAGGTCGGCGCACTGCTGGTCACCGGGCGCCCCGGCAGCAGCGGGTTCGGTGAGCCGCTTGCCCTGCTGCTCGGCCTGGCCACGGTCGGCTGCACCGTCGTCGCCTACGCGCTGTTGCGCGGAACGCTGCGCCAGCTCTCCGTGCTGCTCGGCCTGTTGGCCGGTACGGCGCTGGCCGCGCTGCTGGGCCGAGTGAAGCTGGAGGCCACCGACGACGGAGCGCTGCTGCACGCGCCGCAGCTGATGCCGTTCGGCAGCCCGCAGTTCAATCTGCTCGCCTCCCTGCCACTGCTGGTCTACAGCCTCGCCTCGATGGCCGAGGCCACCGGACAGACAGTGATCAACAGTGAGGCCGTCGGCAAGGAGCCGGACGCCCGTCGCGACGCGCCGAAGACCATCCGGGGCGACGCGGTCATCTCGCTGGCGGGTGGGTTCTTCGGGCTTCCGCTGATGGTCACCAGCGGGGAGAACATCGGCATCGTACGGATCACCGGCGTCCGCAGCCGCTTCGTCACGGTCGCGGCGGGCCTCGTGCTGATCACCGTCGGCTTCCTCGCGCCGGTGGCCTGGCTCGTCAACGCCATTCCCGCACCGGTCGTGGGCGGGACCGCGCTCGTCGTCTTCGGAGTGATCACGGTGCTCGGCGTGCAGATGCTCGGGCGCAGCGGGCTGGACGACCACACTGACACCTTCATCGTGGCCGTCGCGTTGGGGCTGGGACTGCTACCGATCCTGGTGCCCGGCGTCTACGGTCACCTGCCCGCGAACCTGCGGATTCTGCTGGAGAGCGGCGTCGCGGTCGGGGCGTTCAGCGCTGCCGTGCTGCACGCGCTCTTCCACCGGACGCCCTGGCGGACGCGTACCACGACGGCTGCGGGCACCACCGCAACCACCGGTACTGACACCGGAACCGGCACCGGAGCTGCCGCTGCGGCGGATGTCGGAGAAGTCCCCGCCCGCTGACCACTCACACCTGCGCTCGGCCCACTCACCTCAACGTCCACGTCGAACAACAAGGACACCATGCACCCCCTGGACTCTTCCGGACCCGGCGCCCTCGCGCGCGGCGACGACGCCCCCCTGCTCCTCGTCCCCGAGACCGTGCTGCTCCCCGACGGCCCCGCCGACGACCACGCGGTCGTCGTGGACGGCGCCGAGTTCACCGCCGTAGGCCCGGCCGCTCGGCTGACCCGCGACTTCCCCCAGCTGACAGCTGTCCGACTGCCCGGCACCGCGCTGCTGCCCGGCTTCATCGATGCCCACCACCACCTCACGCAGAGTTTCGGCGCCGCGCTGGCCTTCGGTGAACCGTCGGAGATATTCCGTCGGGTGTGGGTGCCCTTGGAGAACGCGCTGGACGAGGAATCCGCATACGTGGCGGCCAAGCTCGCCTCGCTCGAGGCGCTGCGCGGCGGATTCACCACCGTGGCCGACGCCGGGACCCGCGCCCCGGTCGACGTCGAGGTGGTGGCGTCCGCCGCCCGCGACGCGGGGCTGCGCTGCGTGCTCGGTCAGATCTGCAACGACGCGGAACCCGGTGCCGAGTCGGACGGTTCGGGCGCAGCCGAGGACGTCAGAGCCCGAGCGGCGAAACATCTCGCCCGCTATGCGGGCGACCCGCTGATCCACCCCTCGCTGGCGGTCTCCATACCGGAGGCGGCCACCGAGCAGACCCTCGCAGCCATGGCCCGGCTGGCTTCCGAAGCGGGAGCGGTGCTGCAGATCCACGTCAACGAACACCTCGCCGCAGTCGAACGCTCCCTGGTGCGGCACGGCTTGCGCCCCCTGGAGCAGCTGCACCGTCTGGGCGTGCTCGGACCGCACCTGCTGGCCGCACACGCCACCTTGCTCACCCCGCGCGAGCTGACCCTGCTGCAGGACAGCGGCACCGCCGTGAGTTACAACCCCGTGGCCAGTGCGTGGAAGGGGAACGCCGTCGCACCCGCTCTCTCCATGGCCGAGCGCGGTATCCGGTTCGGGCTGGGCAGCGACGGCACACGCGGCGACGCCTTCCGGCTGCTCGACGCCGCCGAGACCGCCCAGCGGCTCGTCCACGGACTGGCCGGCGGAGACTCCTCGTGCGGGGGTGGCTGGACGTGGCTCGACCACGGCACCCGGCTGGGTGCCGAAGCAGTCGGGCTGGATGACGGCGCAGCGGGCAACGGAGTGCGTACGGGAGTGGTGGCGGCGGGTGCCGCAGCCGACTTCCTGCTCCTCGATCTCACGGGCCCCGAGATGTGTCCCTCCCACGACCTGCCCTGGGAGCTGGTGCGGCGCGGCAACCGCGATCAGATCAGCGCGGTCTTCACCGCCGGCCGGCTGCGCCTGTGGCACGGCTGGCCCCTCACGTGGGACGGCAGGGAACTGGTGAGGCGCGCTGCTGAGCTGGCCCGCGAGGTGGTGGCGCGGGCACCGGTCGTCCGGGTCCACCCACCCTCCACGGAAGCGGCGCAGCACACCGGGCGGGCCGGGCAGCCCGCCGCGCGAACCGGGCGGCACTCCCGTACGGCGGCCGGACCTGGCGGCAGCCACGGCGTGCCGGGGATCAGCCGATGAGCGGAGAACTGCTGCTCCTGCTGGGGCTGACGGTGGCAGCGGCCGCCTTCGTGCAAGGCGCCAGCGGCCTCGGCTACGCGCTCATCGTGGCGCCGGTGGCGGGTCTGGTGGACCCGGGGCTGCTCCCGGTCTTCCTGCTGGCGTCGATGATTCCGCTCAACCTGTACGTGGCCTGGCGGGAGCGGTCCAGCCTCGATCTGCGCGGCGCGGGGTGGATCACCGGTGCCCGACTGGCGGCGACGCCTGCGGGGCTGCTCCTGCTCGCGGCCGTTCCTGAGCACGGCCTGGGGCTCCTCGTCGGCGGCGCGACCGTACTCGCCGCGCTGGTCAGCCTGGCTGCCCCGGCGTTCGCTCCGGGGCGCGGCGCGTACCTAGGAGCCGGGCTGGTCACCGGGATCACCGAGACGGCCACCGGAGTGGGCGGCCCCCCGCTGGCCCTGGTCTACCAGCACCGGCCGCCGTCCGAACTGCGGTCGACGGTCGCCGTCTGTTTCCTGGTCGGCGAGATCGCCTCGCTGGCTCTGCTGTTCGCGACGGGGCGCGGCACCCCTGACCGGCTCGGCACGGTGCTCTGGGTCCTGCCGGCCCTCGCCGCCGGTGCGGCGCTGAGCCGGTACGTGCACCACCGGCTCGACGCACGCCGTCTGCGGCTGGCGGTACTGGTGTTCGCGCTGGTCTCGGGGCTGGTACTGATGCTCGGGATCTGACCCTCATGCCCGGGCTCCGAGCCCGGCACCGTCGGCGTCCTCGGGCCTGCGGCTGGACGACGCACGTGGCACGAGGCGGGGGTCCGGTGCTCGGAGCGGGGTGGCGGCGGAAGCCCCCCGCAACCGCCGCAGCAGCAGCTCGACCGCGTCGGCCGCGGCCTGCTCCAGGTGGAGATCGACGGCGGTCAGCGGAGGTGTGCAGGTCCTGGCGCGCAGGCCGTCGTACCGGGTGACGACCATGACATCGTCGGGAACCCGGCGTCCGCTGTCCCGGGCCGCTCGCACCGCACCCACGGCGAAGGCGTCGACCAGTACGCACAGCGCGTCGGTGCGCGGGTGTTCGTGCAGCAGCGCCGCGCACGCCTCGTAGCCGGCCTGCTCACCACCGGACTCCCCCGCCGTGGCGGTCACCGGCGGCCACCCGTACCGTTCGGCGGCGCGGGCGTAGGCGGCCCGCGCGTCCACCGCAGAGGAACGGGCACCGGCCGCCGTGACGAGGGCGGGACGCCGGGCGCCCTGCCGGAAGAGGTGGTCCAGCAGCAGCTCGGCAACCGTCTCGCCGTTCAGATCCACGTACGGCAGGTGGCTCGCGTCCGGCACCGGCCGGCCCAGCGCCACACAGGGCAGTCCGCGCCCGGTCAACTCGGCGACCAGGGGATCGTCCTCTCCCGGCTCCACGACGATCGCCCCGTCGATGTCCACGGTCCGCAGCCCCTCGCCCCTCTCCCCAGGCGGCAGCAGCACCAGCGCGAACCCGTGGGCCAGCGCGTGCTCGGCGGCTGCTGCTGCCACCTCCATGTAGAAGCCGAGGCGGGAAGGCCCCCCGGCCACCGCCAGTGGCATGGAGGACAGCAGGGCGATCGCCTTGGCCTCACCCCGGCGCAGCCGCTGGGCCCGCAGGTTGGGGCGGTAGCCCAGCTCCTCGGCTGTCCGCTTGACACGCTCCCGCGTGCGGGGGTCGACCTTGCCCAGCCCGTTGAGCGCGTGCGAGACCGTCGTAGGGGAGACGGAAGCGGCCCGCGCGACATCGGCGATCGTCGGCTGGCGCGGTGCGGAACCCCGGCGGGGACTGGCCATCGGTGCGTGAACCCCTCACAGTCTGCTGCGTACGGCACCAGTCTCCCCCGAAACCTCGGACCACGGCGACACCCTCGCCTGGCCCAAGGTCCGGCCCTCGCGCGAGGCCCGAGGCGTCCAGCCACCATCTCAGGCGGGCTGTTGGGTGTCCCCCCGAAGAGGGCCGCTGATCACCCACAGGTGGCCGAACGGGTCCCGCACCCTGCCTTGCCGCTTGCCGTACGGGCGGTCCTCGACCGGGATCACCAGCTCGCCGCCCAGCTGCACCATGCGCTCCGCCGTCCCGTCCGGGTCGGCGACACCGGCGGTGATCAGAACGGGCGAGCCGCCGACCGAAACGGGGTCGTGCCAGCCCCACTCGTGCACGCTCTGGGCCAGCGCGAGAACCGCTGAGCCCAGGGTGAGTTCGGCATGGTTCACGACTCCCGCGTCGTCGGCCACCCGCAGGGTCACGGTGGCTCCCAGAGCCTTGGCGTAGAAATCGATCGCGGCGTCGGCGTCGGACACGAGCAACTTGGGGTGGAGTTCCGTGGTCATGCCTCAAGTTTTACGGCGCCGGGTGTCTCCGGCCTTGTAGATTTCGGCCCTCCTCCGCCAGCCACGCGGTCGGTGTCGTGCACATCAGGTCACGGAAGTCATGCACGAGGTGGCTCTGGTCGTGGTAGGCGCTTTCGGCCGCGATCCGGGTCCAGGAATCGGCCCCGTCGCCGACGCGGCGGACGGCGGCGGCCAGCCGCGCGACGCGCGAGGCGAACTTCGGCCCGATGCCGAGTTCGCTCCGCATCACCTGCCGCAAGCGGCGCGGGCTCAGGTGGACCCGCCGGGCCAGCTCCTCGACGGACACCTGCCCACCGCCGACTTCGATGATCTTCAGCGCCTCGAAGGCGTCCCGTGACCCGCAGCGCTGAGCAGTTCCCTCCACACGCTCCAGCTTTTCGAGGAGCCGGAGCCGCATGAGCGCCTCGCGCTGGGACGCCGGGTGGTCGGCCAGTTCCTCGCTCAGCCGACTCACCCATGGCAGGAGTGCATCGGCGTCCACTCCGCCCGCATCCACTTCGCTCAGTGGTACGCCGACCAGACGCTGGGCGGCCACGGGCGACAGTTCGACGTAGACGATCGGCTGGCTGGGCCGCAGGGTGAGGGACGGAGTGGCCACGCCGGGTCGCATCATCCCGGCGATCACGGCCTGCGTGCTCCGGGCGTGCCCGCCGTACCGGATGTCCATGGGTGGCCCGAGGCTGACGACCAGACGCGCCGAGAGGGCCGGCAGAGCCCGGTGCGAGCGGGGCCGGCCGATGTGCTCGCTGGCGGCAACGACGCCGATACCTGCCGCGCCGGCTGCCTCACGTGGTCTCACCTGGGCATTGTGCATCACTTGCGCCTGAGTTGTGCCTCGACGGACGGTCCTGAGCCATGCTCGTTCGCGCTCCTCTGCCCTCCCCCCGGGTCCTGAGTTCCGTGGATCGGTCACATTCCGCGGCTCCGGTCCGTCATGGCGGTGTCAGCGATATGAAGCCCGAAGAGGAGACGACGATGGAAGCACGCCCGATCACAGCCGAGGTACCGAAGGGGCCGCGGATGCGGCAGGACCCCGCTGAGCTGGTCCCCGAACTGGCGGAGGTGTCGGCGGCGCTGTTCAAAGCCACCGGGAACCGCTCGATACCACGGGCCACGATCAGTCTCGTCCAGCTGCGCGCCGGTCAGATCGCCGGCAACACCTATCTGACCGTTCTGCACACGGGGTTCCTCCGCAGTGCGGGGGAATCGGAGGAGCGCATCACCGCGGTGGCGTCCTGGCAGGACGCGCCGTGTTTCACCAGCGCCGAGCGGGCCGCGCTGGCTCTGGTGGAGGCGGTTCTGCGACCGTCCGCGCCGCACAGCGAGCGGGTGCCCGACGAGTTGTACGCCCAGGTGTCCGAGCACTACGACGACAAGGCGCTCGCCACCTTGACCATCGCCATCGGGCAGGTCAACTTCTTCACGCCCATCGCACTCATCGCCAAGCCTGTCCCGGGACGGTCGTTCACCGACCCGTGGGAGTGAGCGCGGCCGTGTGACACCAGGCTGATCCGGCCGGGGCCTCGACGCGAGCCCTCGGGCCCCGGCCGGATCAGCGGACGGGACGGCGAGCCGACGGCTCCGCGACCATTCGGCGCCCGCAGTTGTGGGGGTGGTCACATCGTCGGCGTCCGATTCGTCAGTGCGGTGAGAGTGAGAGCACGGACGTCGGCGACGACAGCAACCACGGAACGACCCACAGGACGATGATGAACGAGCGAGACTTCCTGACCGAGCGGTTCGAAGAGCACCGCGCCCACCTCAGAGCGGTGGCGTACCGCATGCTCGGCTCCCTGGCCGAGGCAGACGACGCCGTACAGGAGGCGTGGCTGAGGCTCGCCAGGACCGGGACGGGCGACATCGGCAATCTCGGTGGCTGGCTGACCACGGTCGTGGGCCGGATATGCCTCGACATGCTGCGCTCACGCACACAACGCCGCGAGGACCCACTGGAGTCCCGCCTGCCGGACCCGGTCGTCAGCGAGCAGGTCACCGATCCCGAACATCAGGCCCTCATCACCGACTCGGTCGGGCTGGCCCTGCTCGTCGTACTGGAATCCCTCAACCCGCCGGAACGGCTGGCCTTCGTCCTGCACGACATGTTCGGCCTGCCGTTCGAGGAGATCGCCCCGGTCGTCGACCGCACACCGGCCGCCGCCCGCAAGCTGGCCAGCCGCGCCCGGCAGCGGGTCCGGGGCGCGGCCCCCGAACCCGACCCCGACCCGGTCGCGCAGCGCCGGGCCGTCGACGCCTTCCTCACCGCCGCGCGCGACGGCGACTTCGATGCCCTGGTAGCCGTACTGCACCCTGAAGTCGTACTGCGCGCCGACGGTGGAAAGGCGCTGCCCGGCGGCATGAGGGTCCTGCGCGGCATCGAGTCGGTGGCCGGTCAGGCCGCCACCTTCCAGCGCATGGCCACCACCTCCACCAGCCGCCCCGCGCTCGTCAACGGCACGGCCGGACTGATCAACACCGTGGACGGCGAGCTGTTCTCGGTCATCAGCTTCACCGTAAGCGGCGAGAAGATCGTCGCGATCGACATCCTCTCCGACCCCGAACGCCTCCTCGCCCTCCCCCTCCCCGACCCGACCCTCTGACCGTTCACTCCAAGACGCCGCACGCCGCCCACGTGCACCAGAATGCGAGGGTGAAATCCCCGGACGACGGGTGGGGCCTCACCCCCAACTGGCGCGCGGCCGACAACAATCTGTACGGCGTGCTGCGGGGCCGCCTGAACGCCTCCGATGTGGCCGAGTGGTTCGCTCGCACCGGCTGGAGGTCCCGGGCGTCTTCCTCGGTTGCGTATGAAGTCGAAACCAACTGGTGCCAAGTCGACCTCGTTCCTGTTGGGGGGCCAGCCATCCTCCTGCACGGCGTCATCGCCCCGGTCTGGTTCGACACCCTGGCGGCACTGCTCTCAGGGTTCGGGCTCAGCTTCGGACTCGAACTGTACGACGACGAAGGCGGCCTGCGCCGGGAGATCGACCGGTGATCGCGCACCCGCTCAGACCGGTTGGCCCGTGTGAACAAGAAGCGAGTCAACGTGGGAGGCTCCGGCCGCCTCCCTGCGTCGCCTCGCCCGCCACGCGCTCCCGTGCTGCGGCTATCCACTCCCGGACGTCTGACGCCGCGTCCGCTCCGGCTGCTTCTGTCCGGCAGGTCTGGCTGGAAGTGGCTATGTGGTGGCGGATCATGCGCAGCACGTCCTGATCGTCGAAGTACGACGTGTGCACCAGCGCCTTGGTGGAGATCTGCGGCTGCCGGCCGGAGACGACTCCCGTCAGCCGGTTGCCGTTCATGGCCGCGCGGGCGATCATCTGACGTATCTCCAGGCCCAGCAACCCCGCGTGGGCCATGGCGTTGGTCTCCAGTGCCTTGTTGACGCGGTCCGGCAGTCCGGTGGCACCCCCGTCGAGGGGCAGGGGCCACGTCGAGACGTGGACGAGATCGGTGTACGGGACATCGCACCCCTGGCCGGTGCGCAGCAGCCGTTTGGCCAGCGCCGCGTTGACGCTCGGCATGAGCCATTTGTTGATGAGGCCATAGGCGCCATCGGTCGGAGTGGAACCGGGGTAGTAGTACCCGTATCCCATCGAGGCTTGCGGAGCGAGCGCGATGTCCTTCAGCGGAGCGTTCAATCGCAGCAGCGTGGGCACGCGCGGCCACACGCCGGCCGGCTTCCGCGGCACCTCGCGCTGTGCGGCCGGTACGAAGAACTGGGAGTATCCGGGGGCGTCGGGCGGGCACAGCGTACGTAGTCCGCTGATGGCTTCGTCCGTTGCCGCGTACAGGCCCAGCCACCGTGAGTGGAAGCGTGCGAAAGCGGACCGGGCGAGCCTGGCACGGATCATCAGCGCATGGGCGAGTTCTCCCCGAGTAGCGACCCTGAATGCGTACTTCAGCCCCGCGGCTGCCAGGAGCAGCCATACCAGGCGGATGATCCACGAGAGCTCGAACCACGAGAAGGCGAGCGACAACACCATGCTCGGGAAGAACACCAGCAGCATGTAGACGAGCATGAGCAGCATCGTCCAGCGCGGGGCCTTGACGTCCCGGGGACTTACCGCGTCCGCCAAGGAGAACTCCCCCTCACGCCACCCTGTTGCCAGCAGACCGCCCTGCGGCAGATGGCACAGGAAGGGGGTTCCAATCGTCGTCCAGCTCCGCAGGCGGCCGAGCTCCAGCTCCTGGCGCACTTCCCGGTATCTCTTGGCGAGGAAGCGGCTCCCCGTAACCTCGGTGCCGGATGCGTCACCGGTGACGACGCCTCGCCGCACCAAGGGGTGGTACAGGTGGGCGGCCAGCGTTCCTCCGCGCCGCAGGACGTGGCTGGTCAGGAGGGCTTCCCAGATGACCGAGCCACCGTGGCTGTGCCCGACCAGGTGATACGGGCGGCCTTTCCGTTCCAGATCGACGAGGAGCGCCAACAGTTCCATGGAGGCGGACAGCCGCGCCGACTGGGTGTTCGCACCGCTCCAGTGGAACAGCCTGCCGCTGTGTGGAAGGCTCACCCCTGCCGGGAGGTTGTTCTCCAGCCACCTCCATGTGTCGCTGCCGCGCTGCCACCAGCGCGGCCCCTCATCGTTGCCGTCCTTGTCGCCGGCGAAGGTGCCGTGCACAAGGATCACGAGCTCGTCCTGGTCCAGCGAGTCCCCACCTGAATCCGTCACCCGAACATCATGGCGGGACCCACCGACAGAATGGCCTCCGTGCGGCAACTCGCGCTGTGAGTACGTGTTTCGGCGGTGTCACGCCGCCAGCACGTGTTTCGGCGGTGCCCGCGTACCAGCGCGTGCTAGGAAGAACGCATGCCCGCACACGAGCGATACGACGCCGTCATCGTCGGCGGCGGCCACAACGGTCTGGTCGCCGCCGCCTACCTGGCCAGGGCCGGCCGCACCGTGCTGGTGCTGGAACGTCTCGACACCACGGGCGGCGCCGCCGTCTCCACTCGCCCCTTCGCCGGGGTGGACGCCCGCCTGTCCCGCTACTCGTACCTCGTGAGCCTGCTCCCGCAGAAGGTCGTCCGGGAACTGGGGCTGAAGTTCACCCTCCGCAAGCGCACGGTGTCCTCGTACACCCCGGCCCACCGCGACGGCCGCGCGACAGGGCTGCTCGTCGGGGGCGGTCCCGACCGTACGAGGGAATCGTTCGAACGGCTCACCGGCGGCAACGCCGAGTACAGCACGTGGGAAGCCTTCTACGGGATGACACAGCGAGTGGCCGAACGCGTTTTTCCGACTCTGACGGAACCGCTGCCCACCCGGGACGAACTGCGCCGCCGCGTCGACGACGACGCGGCCTGGCAGATGCTGTTCGAAGAACCTGTCGGCGCTGCGATCGAGGCGCACTTCAGGGACGATCTGGTCCGCGGTGTCGTCCTCACGGACGGCCTCATCGGCACCTTCGCCGACGCCCACGACCCGTCCCTCAAACAGAACCGCTGCTTCCTCTACCACGTGATCGGCAACGGGACCGGAGACTGGGACGTGCCCGTCGGCGGTATGGGCGCGTTCACCGACGCGCTGGCCGACGCCGCGCGGTCGGCGGGCGCCGAGATCGTCACGGGCCACCAGGTGACCCGCGTCGAGACCGACGGCCGGGAGCACGCCGAGGTGACGTACCGGACGGCGGAATCCGAAGGCACCGTCGCCGCCCGCCACGTCCTGGTCGGCGCTTCGCCCCGGGAGCTCGCAGGGCTGCTGGGCGAGGAGCCGCCCCCGCCCGCCGAGGGCGCCCAGCTCAAGGTCAACATGCTGCTGAAGCGGCTGCCCCGGCTCCGCGACCCGGCCGTCGATCCGCGAGAGGCGTTCGCGGGCACCTTCCACATCGCCGAGGGCTACCAGCAGCTCGCCGCCGCGTACGCCGATGCCGCCGCCGGGCGACTGCCCGCCGCGCCGCCCTCCGAGATCTACTGCCACTCGCTCACCGACCCCACCATCCTCGGACCGGAACTCGCCGAACAGGGCCACCACACCCTCACCCTCTTCGGTCTGCACACCCCGGCTGGACTCTTCAGCCACGACAACGACGCCGTGCGCGACGCTCTGCTGGCCTCGACCCTGGCCCAGCTCGACGCCCACCTCGCCGAACCGCTCGCGGACTGTCTGGCCACCGACGCCGACGGCAGGCCCTGTATCGAGGCGAAGACCCCGCTCGATCTGGAACGCGAGCTGGGGCTGCCCGGCGGCAACATCTTCCACCGCGACCTCGCCTTCCCCCACACTCAGGAGGGCACAGGACGCTGGGGCGTGGAGACCCGGCACGCCAACGTCCTGCTCTGCGGGGCTGGCGCCGTACGCGGCGGTGGCGTCAGCGGCATCCCGGGCCACAACGCGGCCATGGCCGTACTGGGCCACTGACGGTCCGGTGTGGCGGGCCGGTGTGACCGGGCCGGATCGGTGCGCACGCACCGGGGGCCGACAGGGTGTTGCCGTCCGGGCGAGCGACGCGTTCCTGTGCGGAATTCCCGCCCCCACCGGAGAACCAGTGGCCGCTCACCGTCATCACATCACTCGAACGCTGATCCTGGCCATCGGGCAGCGCATACGGACAGCAGGAGGCGGTCGACGTGACCAACGGGACGGTGGACGACGATGACGGCGCGAGAGGAACGGCAACATGTGCGGAACGGCCGATTGGTGAGTACGAGTCGGCCCAACGCGGAATCGTCCGTACGACGTTCACCGTCCTGCGCCGCAACAGGCGGCACCTGCTGCGGCAGACGGCATGCGTGACCGGGCTGGCAGCGCTGGGTGGGCTGCTGGTCACAACCGTGGCGTTCCTGGTCGCCTGGCCTGTCTTCGCCCAGATACGCAGCGACGCGGCCGTGGCCCGGCAGATGGAGGACTCGTTCGCCCCCGACGGGAGCCTGGTCGATGAGCTGTGGCTCATCGCCCTTGCCGGTCTGCCGTTGTTGATACTGCTGCTGCACCTGGGCTGCGCGGCACTCCAGACCGCGTCCGCCCGTGCGGCGTCGGCCGAGCCGGGAGGCGGCCTCCGCACGCAGTCCGGCGGCCGGTCGATCGCCCGTCCCCGTGCTCGCTTCCGCGCGGTGCTGGGCGTGTACCTGCTGCGCGGCGTGTGCGTGTGGGCTCCGCTGGTGGCCGGGGTCCTGGTGGAGCAGTACTTCACGACCACCATGTTCCGGGAGCACACCGTCATCGTTCCGAAGTGGCAGTATCCCAACGGGTTCGCTCTGCTGCGCTACGGACCGCCCTTGCTGGGTCTGGTCATCACGTTGGTACTCCGGTTCAGCTGGGCACTGGCCCCGGCCGCCGCGGCACTCGAAGGTCTCCCGCCCTTTGCGGCGCTGCGCCGCTCCTGGTCGCTGGTGTGGGCGCGTGCGGCCGGCTGGCTGCGCACGGTGGCTGTCACACTGCCGCTGGGCGTGCTCACCGTCGGCATGTACGTGCTGCTCCACCTCGCCGCCCGGCCGCTGCGCTCGCGTACCGTCTCGCTCTTCCTGGAGTGGGGCCCCGACAACACCTACGGCGCGTACGTCGCCGGGCTTCTGGCCCCGATCGCCGTCGCCCTGCTCCTGACCGGTGCCCTCACCCTCCCTCCCGCACACACGGCCCTCACGGTCCTGCATCAGCGGCTCGTCCAGCTCCGCGAGCGAGCAACCTGAGGAAGCGGGTACCCGTCCGGGGCCAAGGGTGTCACTCCGTCTTGCGGACCTCCGCGACACCTACCCCCCACACCCTCACCCTCTGGGCCTGCCAGGTCCATGCGGGTCCTCAGGGCGCGTCCGGCGGGTCCTGCCGGGTAGGGGCTGCCCCCGACTGTCCGCCGCAGGCTGCGGCAGCGCCGTGGCCGGGCTCGAACACGGGGGTGGTGTCCGCGTCGTAGGGCAGGGTGGAGATCACGTCGCCGTAGCCCCGCTCCAGCGTCTCCCACCGGTGTGCGGTGTGCGGGTCGCCGGGGTGCGCGGCCAGTCGCGCCAGGCGTTCCTCGTGCGCGGCGGTGATCTCCTCGGCGGTCGCGCGCCAGTCGGCCTCGTCCGGCAGTCGGACCAGTTCGACGCAGGGCGGTTGCATGCCCTCCGCCAGTGCGGCGGCGGCCCGGTCGTGGCCGTCGAGGAGCAGCCATCCGTCCAGGAAGGACACCCACCACAGCAGGACGGGCGCCAGGATGCCCTCGCGGGCGTGCTTGCGGTACGCCTTCACGCGGGGAGCGCCCGGTGCCGGAAGCGGCCGCAGCGGCAGCACGCCGTGCCAGCCGCCTCCGCAGAGCAGTCCGATGGTGGCGTGCGGCCAGTCCTGGACGAGGTCGCAGCTCCAGATGCCGGGCGCGAACGTGGTGCGCGTGGTCAGCCGCCAGCGGCCGTGGTGCAGCGGGCCGTGCTCGGTTTCCTCGAGCCAGCGCGCGTACCGGTGGGGCCAGTTGCCCCCGGCTCGCATCATCGCGGCGGTCAGGCGCGGTAGCGGGGAGCGGTGGCCGGGCAGCCGGTGCATGCTCAGATCGCGGCAGCAGCCCTCGCCCTGTGACCGGGCCTGGATCAGCGGCCGTTCGCCCTGCCGGAGGACCCACTGGCGACCGGTGACCCGCTCGAAGCGCAGCGGGGGCGGGCCCGGCCGGTCGTCGGGTACGGCCAGGGCGAGGCCGCCCGCCGGCAGCAGTTCCCTTGTCGCCCTGGTCATGGGCCAGTGTCAGCATGAAGATCCGTGTCCGGGCAAGGGATTTCCTTGCGCGCCGAGCCCACAGCGAGCCGATGCGCGGGCCTGCGCGGGAGGGCACGGACCGGCGGGCCCGCGTGCCTGTGCGAGGCCGCGTACGCCGAGCGGTGAGCCCAGGGCCGAACGGCCCTGGTGTGGCGGCCGTCAGGCCCTGACTTCAGCGGTCACGGCGGTACCAGAGACCTGTATCGCCGGGTCACTGGTCCCTCACCACTCCGCTGGTCGGGCAAAACGGGCAGAGTCCCTGATTCTGCTTGCTATACAGGATCCGGGCCTGCCGCCTGGGCCCCGCTCGGCGCCCGGTTCCGCGCCCAGGCCCCAGGCCGCAGGCCGCACCCCAGCCCGTCTCCACCGGTTTGAGAGGTCCCATGCTGTCCGAAGAGTCCGCCGCCCTGGTCCGGGCCACCCTGCCCGCCGTATCCGGGGCGCTCGACGAGATCACGGCCCGCTTCTACGACACGATGTTCCGCGACCGGCCCGAGCTGCTGGACGGGCTGTTCAACCGCGGCAATCAGGCCGACGGAGGCCAGCGGAAGGCCCTGGCCGGATCGATAGCCGGCTTCGCCCGCGCACTGCTCGACGAGCCGGACGCCTTCCCCGACGCGCTGCTGGCGCGGATCGCCCACAAGCACACCGCAGTGGGCGTCACCGACGACCAGTACACGCTGGTGCACAAGTATCTGTTCGGGGCCATCGCCGAGGTGCTCGGCGACGCCCTCACCCCCGAGGTGGCCGCAGCCTGGGACGAGGTCTACTGGCTGATGGCCGGGGCCCTCATCGCCCGGGAGGCCCGCCTCTACCAGCAGGCAGGTCTCGAACCCGGCGAAATCTGGCGGCCTTGGACGGTCGTCGACCGCCGCGTGGAGACAGCCGACGTGGTGTCCTTCCTGCTGCACCCCGCCGACGGCCGCCCCGCCCCGGCGGCACGGGCCGGGCAGTACGTCAGCGTCAAGACGCTGATGCCGGACGGTGTGCACCAGTCGCGCCAGTACAGCCTGTCCTCCGACCCCGGTGGCGAGGTGCGCCGTATCACCGTCAAGCGCGTCGCCGGAACGGAGGGGGCGCCCGACGGCGAGGTGTCGAACCTGCTGTACGAGACGGTGCGCGCCGGGGACGTGCTGACCGTCTCCGCGCCCTTCGGCGATGTCGTCCTGGACGACGCCGACAACCCGCTGATCCTCGCCTCGGCGGGCATCGGCTGCACCCCCATGGTCGGGATGCTCGCCCGTCTCGCCGCGATCCGCTCACCCCGTCCCGTGCAGGTGCTGCACGCGGACATCTGCCCGGCGGAGCACGCCCTGCGCCCCGAGACCCGCGAGCTGACGGCCCGACTGCCGCACGGGGAAGCGGTGTTCTGGTACGAGCGGCCCGGGACCGCCGAACCGGGGGCCCGCACCGGCCTGATGGACCTCGGCGCTGTCGCCGTACCGGAGGACGCCACCGCCTACCTGTGCGGACCGCTGCCCTTCATGCGTACCGTCCGCGCCCAGTTGCTGGACCGGGGGATTCCCCCACACCGTATCCACTACGAGGTGTTCGGCCCGGATCTGTGGCTGCCGGACGCGGCCCGGGGCTGACGACGGCGCGAGGCGTCCGGCCATCCCTCGCCCACCGGCGCGCTCCACACCACTGTGGTGCCGCCGCCGGGCTGAGCGCCGATCTGCAGTCCGCCGCCCAACTGCTCGGCACGTTCGGCCATGTTCCGCAAGCCGCTGCGGCGGCCCCCGGCGGGGATGCCCCGGCCGTTGTCGCGGACCGTGAGCCGGACGTCCTGCCCGTCGGTCTCCAGCACCACCTCGGCACGGTCGGCCCCGGAGTGACGGGCGATGTTGGTCAGCGCTTCGGAGAGCACCGCGATCACATGGTCGGCGGTCTCCTTGTGCACATGTGTATCCAGCAGGCCGTCCATCCGCATGCTCGGAGGGAAGCCGAGGACCGGCGCCGCCTCGTCGAGCACCCGTACCGCCCGGGTGCCGTCGGTGCGGATGGGGACGGCGACCGCGGGGCCGAGCCCGGTGAAGCGGGCAGGCCCGGGCGAGATCCGTCTCTCGCCCTCCGCCGCGGGCGCTCCCCGCTCGCCGCGCTCGTCCTTGGAGATGTCGGGGCTGGTGACCGGCGCTGCCGTGACGAGCGCGTACCGACAGCGTTCCGTCTCCGGCTGGGGCGGCACCGGAACGGCGCGAGGAATGACCGGGGTAGGGAGTCTTGTCCGGCGGTCGCGGGCCGACGGGGCCGCTCGGGCCGGCGGGGCCGCCGGCGGGCCGGGCGGGCACCGACCGACCCGGAACGGCTTCGACGGGCCCCGTGGTCTTCAGCGTCCGCCGTGTTTGAGCCGGTCCTGGGCCTGGGTGGCGATCACGGCTGCCTGGATGCGCCGCTCCACGCCCAGCTTGGCCAGCAGCCGGGAGATGTGGTTCTTGACCGTCTTCTCGGCGAGGAAGAGCCGCTGACCGATCTGCCGGTTGGTCAGTCCCTCGCCGATCAGCGTCAGGATCTCCCGCTCCCGGTCGCTCAGCCCCGACAGCGCCTCCGGCTCCTCCTGCTGGTTGCCGCCGCGCAGCCGGCTCATCAGCTTGGTGGTGGCGCTCGGGTCCAGCAGCGACTGGCCGGCGGCCACCGTACGCACCGCGGAGACGAGGTCGGAGCCCTGGATCTGCTTGAGCACATAGCCCGAAGCGCCCGCCATGATCGAGTCCAGCAGGGCCTCCTCGTCGTCGAAGGAGGTCAGCATCAGGCAGGCCAGCTCCGGCATCCGCGAGCGCAACTCGCGGCAGACGCTCACCCCGTCGCCGTCGGGCAGCCGCACATCCAGCACAGCGACCTGCGGGCGGAGCGCGGGCACGCGGACAAGCGCCTGCTCGGCGGTGGATGCCTCACCGACCACGGTGATGTCCCGTTCGTCGCCGAGGAGGTCGTGCACCCCGCGCCGGACCACCTCGTGGTCATCCAGAAGGAAGACCCGGATCGGGTCCACCCTGCCGGGCTGCTCACTTTCCGCCATCGGAATACTCCCTCGTCGTCCATCTTCCGCACCACCGTCCCGGGCCTGTCCTGCCGGGTCGGTCCACCCAGTGATCGTGCCCTCCGCAGGGGCGAAGGGACAGGGCCGCTCGGCCCCAACCGCCGTGCGGCACCCCCGCAAGCGGCGGCAGCGCCGCTCCCTCTCTCCCGCTCAGGGCCGGTCGCCCTGCGGCAAGGCCCAATGGTCCCTGGTCTCACACCCGCGGTTGGCGTTCCATCGAGGTATCCGGACCGGTAGGCGCGAGGACGTGTTCCGCGTACCAGGCCCGGCAGCTACCACCGCGAAGCCGGGAAGGAACACCGAGATGCAGCTCCGGCCCACAAAGCCACACCCGGCCGCTCTCCGCCGGAGGGTCGAACTCGACGGTACCGAGTCCCTGCGGCTGCTCGGCAGTGTCTCGCTGGGCCGGATTGTCCTGACCCAGGATGCACTGCCCACCATTCGCCCGGTAAATCATATCGTGGACAGGGGCGACATCATCATCCGCACCCACGACGGCGCCGCCCTCACCCAGCGGACCCGCGAGGCCAACAGCCCAGGTGTGGTCGTCGCGTACGAGGCGGACGACATCGATCCGCGCACCCACCTCGGCTGGAGCGTCGTGGTCACCGGTTACGCCCAGCTGATCTCGGACCCGCTGGAGCTGGACCGCTACCGGTCGATGCTCCTGCCCTGGGTGGAGGAGAGGATGGAGCACGCCGTGCGCATCCCCCCGGACCTGGTCACCGGGATGCTGCTCGTCCCCGCCGACGGAGCAGCGCCCGCTGACCAGTTGGCCCCACCAGGGTGACCGGTCAACGCGGGCCCGCACTGCCGTAGGGGCCGAACAGGTCCAGCAGCCGGGTCCTGGCCGCGTGCAGCCGGTGGGAGAGGACCCGGGCGACCCAGCGCGCGACGGCGGCGTCCAGACGGGGATCGGCCCGGCACAGCCGGCGGACGGCATCCGCGTCGAACTCGTACGCGCGCACCGGCGACATGGCCTCCGCGCCCAACTGCCACTCGTACGGCGGGAACAGCCACGACAGGCCGACCAGCTGACCATGGCCGAGGGTCTCGATGACCGGGGACCGGCGTCCGGGCACATGCATGTCGAGGGTCACCGTGCCGGTGCGCACTATCCAGAAGTTCCCGGCGGTCTGCCCCTCCAGGAACAGTCGCGCTCCTTGCGGGAACGAGACCTGGCGGGCGATCGGCAGCAGTTGCTCGCGGTGCTCGGCGGGCAAGGCGTTCATCGTGGTGGTGGTTGCGGCATTCATCGTGGCAGCCCGCCTTCCTTCCCTGGTCGGATTCCCGGGGCGACCAGTGGTGGCGCCGCTGTGCGGACCACCATCCGTGTGTGCCCCCTGTGTTCCGATCCTGCTGCTGTGCGGACCGCTGTGCCCTGGGCCGAACGTCCCGCGGGCGGGCCCGGACGGACCGGATTCGGCCGGGGCGCCGGTGATCGTCTCGGGCTGCGGCTGGAAGGTGAACAGGCCGCGGAACCATGCTCCGGTGCACCTCCCCGCCGCTCTTCCTTCGGCCGCTTTCACCTCCGGCAGCAGACAGCCGGAGGTGAAAGCGGTCGAAGCGCGTCTGTGTGATCGTGGCTCGCCGAGCGGACACCCGCGTCACAGTGACCGCGCGCGCAAGGCGTGTCCTGACATCTGCAGGGTTGATCAATAGCGCGAACCTTCGTCTAATGATGTGACGATTTTGGGAGGTCCCATGACCCGATCAGATGCTTCGCCCACATCCCTCTCGCAGCGATGGCTGCGGCCCCTCGCTTTCGGAGCCGACCCCGCCGGTGAGCGGATGGAGCGTATCCGCCGGTCCCCGCACTTCGCCGACGGAACGTTCCGGAACCCCGAGGCGGCCCGGATCGTCCCCTCGGGATCCAGGCTCGAGTTCGCCAAGGCGTTCTTCCGCAAGGAGGCCCGCCGACGCCGTCGGCCCGCCGCGCCCATACCACTGCACCGCGGCACCCTCGACGAGCTCGGCAGGCCCCCGGCCTCCGGTCTGCGGCTGACCTGGATGGGCCACTCCAGCGTGCTCGCCGAGATCGACGGCCGAAGGGTCCTCTTCGATCCGGTGTGGGGCCGCCGTTGTTCCCCGTTCGCCTTCGCCGGGCCGAAGCGGCTGCACGCCGTTCCGGTACCGATCGCCTCGCTCGGGCCGGTGGACGTGGTCGTCATCTCCCACGACCACTACGACCACCTCGACATGCCCACGATCCGTGCGCTCGCCTCGACGGACACGGTCTTCGCCGTACCGCTCGGCGTGGGGGCCCACCTGGAGCGCTGGGGCATTCCCGGCAGTCGGCTACTGGAGCTGGACTGGCACGAGTCGGCGCGCGTGGACGGCCTGCAGCTGACCGCCACCCCGGCCCGGCACTTCTGCGGGCGCGGGCTGCGCAACCGCCAGCACACCCTCTGGGCGTCCTGGGTGGTCCAGGGAGCTGACGGCCACCGCGTCTACCACAGCGGCGACACCGGCTACTTCCCCGGCTTCCGGGACATCGGCGCCGAACACGGCCCCTTCGACGCGACGATGATCCAGATCGGCGCCTACAGCGAGTACTGGCCCGACATCCACATGACGCCCGCCGAGGGCATGAAGGCCCACGTCGACCTGCAGCAGGGCCGGACATCCGGGGTGATGCTGCCCATCCACTGGGGCACGTTCAACCTGGCGCTGCACCCGTGGGACGAGCCGGTCGAAGGCACCCTCCGAGCAGCTGAGGAGGCGGCTACGCGCGCCGCCTTCCCCCTGGTCGGTGAGCCCTTCGAGCCGACGGCGGAACACATTCCGGCCGCGCCCTGGTGGCGCTCCGTCGCCGCAGCACCGACCACCGGCGAGGCCGTCGGCTCACAGGCGTCCCCGACAGGCCAGGCCGCCACCGCCAACGACACCACGGAGGCTTCCGTGCCGGACCCGGGGCCGGCCGAGAAGGCGCCGACGGCGTAGGCGTCCTGGCGGCCCGCACCCGGTCACCGGCCCGTCGAGTTCCGGCCCGACTCGTCCCGGCCTGTCGAGTTCGGACCCCTCTCGTTCCGGGTCCTCACCAGCCCGTGTCGTCGAACTGGTCCAGCAGGGCGTCGGTCGTCAGTTGCTCGGCGGCGCGCGCTGAGGGGCCGGCGCGCAGGTACTGTTCGGTCCAGATGACCTTGCCGCCCGGGATGTAGCGAGTGCCCCAGCGCTGCGCGAACTGGGCGACGAGGAAGAGGCCGCGCCCGCCCTCGTCCATGGTGGAGGCGCGGCGCAGGTGCGGCGAGGTTCCGCTGCCGTCCGAGACCTCGCAGATGAGGCTGTCGTCGTCGTGCAGGAGCCGGACCTGGATGGGCGGCCGACCGTAGCGGATGGCGTTGGTGATCAGCTCACTGAGGATCAGTTCGGTGGTGTGGCCGATCTCCTCCAGGCCCCACTCGCGCAGCCGCGCGGCGCATTCCGTGCGGACCGGGGCCACCGCCGCCGGGTCGGGCGGCACCTGCCACTCGGCGACCTGGCCCAGGTCGAGCCGCCGGGCGCGGGCCACCAGCAGGGCGACGTCGTCGGACGGGTGCGCGGGCATGACGGTGTCCGCGACCGCGCGGGCGGTCTCCTCCGGGCTGCTGCCCGCTGTCCCCTCCAGGGTCTCCCGGAGGATCTCGAGACCGGTGTCGATGTCACGGTCCCGGGTCTCGACCAGACCGTCGGTGTACAGCACGAGATGCGCGCCCTCGGGCAGGCGCAGTTCGGTGGTCTCGAAGGGGTGGCCGCCCAGGCCGAGCGGCGGTGAGGCGGGGACGTCCGCGTAGCTGACGGTGCCGTCCGGGTACACCACGGCGGGGCAGTGGTGTCCGGCGCGGGCCAGCGTGCAGGAGCCGGTGACGGGGTCGTAGATGGCGTACAGACAGGTCGCCCCGGCCACCTCCTGGTACTGCCGCACGCTCGCCAGACCGGCGCTGCTGTCCTCGTCGTCGATGCGGACGACCAGCTCGTCCAGGTGGGCGAGCACCTCGTCGGGCGGCAGGTCGAGGGAGGAGAAGTTGTGCACGGCGGTGCGCAGCCGGCCCATCGTCGCGGCCGCGTGCAGTCCGTGGCCGACCACGTCGCCGACGACGAGCGCCACGCGCGCCCCGGAGAGCGGGATGACGTCGAACCAGTCGCCGCCCACGCCCGCCTCGGCCGGCACATAGCGCCAGGCCGCCTCCAGCGCGGAGTGCTCGGGCAGTCCGCGTGGCAGCAGACTGCGTTGCAGGGTGACCGCCATCGCGTGCTCACGGGTGTAGCGGCGCGCGTTGTCGATGGCCACCGCGGCGCGGGCGGCCAGCTCCTCGGAGAAGGACACATCGTCCTCGTCGAAGGCCGGCGAGTCGCCGCTGCGCCAGAAGTGCGCGATGCCCAGGACCACTCCCCTGGCCCGCAGCGGAACGGTGATCAGCGAGTGCACGCCGTACTCCAGGGTGCGCCGCGCGCGGTCCGGGTCGTGGCGCAGCCACGCCTCGGCCCGGTGCAGGTCCGGCTCCAGCACCGCCTGCTCGGCCTCCAGGGCCCGGGCCTGCGGGGAGCCGGCCCGGAAGGTGATCACTTCCCCGACCTCGTACAGCGGCATCCCCTCGGGCCGGTCGCTGACCGTCACCCGCCGCACCCGGCGCTGCGCCTGGGAATCCGGCTCCTGGCCGCGCACGACTTCGTCCAGCAGATCGACCGCGGCCAGGTCGGCGAACCCGGGCACCGCCACCTCGGCCAGCTCCGTGGCCGTACGCGCCACGTCCAGCGTCGTGCCGATCCGCACCCCCGACTCGTACAGTAGTTTGAGCCGCTCCCGGGCCACCTGTGCGCGGCCGGAGACGGCCGACAGCTCGGTCGTGTCACGGAGCGTCACCACGCTGCCCGGCTCGTCACCGTGCGGGGCCGTGGGGCGGATGTTCACCGCCAGCAGCAGGTTCCCGGACAGCCGCACCTCGTCGGTGACGGCCTCGCCGGAGGTCAGCAGCTGGGCCATGCCCTCGTCCAGGCCCAGCTCGGTCACGTGCCGGCGCTCGGTGCCGGTGGGCAGGGCCAGCAGGCGGCGCGCCTCGTCGTTGGCCAGCAACAGGCGCCGTTCGGAGTCGAGGATGAGCACGCCCTCCCGCACCGCGTGCAGCACGGCGTCGTGGTGCTCGTACATCCGTGTCATCTCGGCCGGCCCGAGGCCGTGCGTCTGCCGCAGCAGCCGTCGGGAGATCAGCGCTGTCCCCGCGGTGACGGCGATGAGAGCAGCGGCGCCGGCGCCGAGGATGATCGGAAGCTGCTGGTTGATCATGCCGGTGACACTGCGGATGGCGAGTCCCGCCGACGCCAGTCCGACGATCCTGCCGTCGGAGTCCCGCACCGGGACCACCGCCTGCACGACGTGGATGTCCCCGCCGGTGCGGGGGCCGGTGACCCTCTCGACGGTGGTACGGCCGCGGAGCGAGGGCTCGATCGTGCCGACGAACTTCTTCCCGATCAGTGACGGGTCGGGCTGGGTGAAGCGGATTCCTTTCCGGTTCATGAGCACGATGAAGTCGACGCCCGCGTCCTTACGGGCCGCCTCGGCGCGCGGCTGGAGCACCTTCGCCGGATCGGGGCCCTGTATCGCGTCCGCCACGCCCGGTGCGTGCGCGAACGCCTGGGCCACCGCGACCGACTTCTCCCGGGCCCGGCTGGTCGCGTCCTGCCGCGCTTGCACCACCTGGGCCGTCACCGCGGCGGCGACCAGCAGCAGGACCAGCCCGACCTGCAGAACGAACACCTGTCCAGCCGCGCTGCGCAGACGCAGCAGCGAACGCCACTGCCCTCCGGAGCGGGCCGACTGGCGCTCCGGCCGAGTCCCGGGGCGGCGGAAAGGCAGCTTCATGACTCATTCCTAACACCGCACCCCTCCCCTGGCCGCAGCTACACCCTTTTTGTCACAGCAACCATGCCTCACATGCCGGACCGTGGGGCCGGCTGCACTGCAGCATCGACCGCACTCCGTGCCTGCATGCCGGGCGGAGGGCCCTGGCGTGAGCCATATCACCACAAAAACGCGATTCGGGTGGAACAGGAGCAAGTCTGATGTCGTTGTTCCTGGTGCGGCTGCGGAAATCCGCGGACCGCCTTCGAACAGCCCCGGTCGGCATCTCCCCCCCCACCGGCCAGGGCCTTGCCCCGGTCAGCCTCTCCCCCCAGGCTGGCCGGGGCCTTTCTGCCTCAACGGCGGCAACGGCGTCAACGGCCCTCCTTGAGCGAGACCCGTCAACGCGCCAGGACGACAGAGGTCACGGCGCCATCGGCGTCACGGGCGACCCGCGCGATTTCGGCCACCGCCGCCGCTTCGGTGCGCGCTTCCGTTCTTGACACCTCCGCTGAGTGGCCGTCGCGTCATTCCGCGCGGCCGGCATGGAACAGCCGTCCACACCAAAAACACACGGCAGCTTCACAATTCAGCTCACCGGTACCCACTTCGCCCTCCACTTCGGCACACGCTTCCGCTTCCGCAGCCGCATCCGTATTCGTCAGCGAACGGGCCTCCTCGGGCACCGGGGTGGCCCCGTCCGCCCAGGTTTCTGTCATAAGCACCCGCCACGCCCACGACCGCTGCCGGCCCGCCCGGGACTCGAACTGCAGCGCGATACCAGCAGTCATCTGCTGGCCTGGCACGCGTACTTCAGCACTGCGCAGGACCCTTTTCCGCATTACTGCGCGCATTACGCGGCCTTGGGCGCTCTCGTGGGCAGCGCGCCCGGGTCACGCGTGCTGTCCTCGCTGGTCACAGCTTGCCGATCAGTACTCCGCGCCAGGTCCATCCCGCGTCGAGCACCGTGCTCCGAAGGGGTTCCCTCATCTCCGCGCTGTCGAAACGGAATGTCTGTGTCACCTCGAAGCCGCGCCCGTCCCGTTTGCGACCGATCGTCCACTCAGCGGACCTCTGATTCAACGGCCCGCGCCCGTACTCCCGGGAAACCGGAACGCCGTCGACCCACTGGATTTTCCATTGCTCTTCGAGGACACGGACCTCACGCTCTGCACGGACCAGGCGCAGGCGAATTCGGAGGCGACGACTCAACTGCTTGCTGGCAAAGAAGGATCGCCAGGCCGGCTCCATGAGCCTCCACTCCGCCACCAGGTAATCCTGGTAAGAACTCCCCTCACCACCACCGCGAATAGTGAAGGGAACGTCCGGTCCATTGAGACCGAGCAGCATGGCTTTCAGGTCCTCAGCCGGCTGCGGGGACACATCACTGCGGGGGTGCTTCGTGCCGTTCAGTTTGTCGAAGAAGCCCATCACGCCAGCCTATTGAGCTGCCGGACGCCGGGACAACCGGTGACCGACTGAGCGCGCACGCCGCAAGCCCCTCCGTATCCCGCCGATCCACCTCGACCGCATGCCAGTCGGGGCGGGTCTCCTTTCGGACGCGGGTCCTCCCTCCGGCGCATCCGCGGTACGGAGATCCGGGAGGTCCGGGGCAGGCACGGCAGCACCGCGAAGGTGAGGGCGGCGGCGACGCGCTGCGTATGTGCCGGTGGACGAGGGGGAGATCGCGAGGGCCGGGCGTCGGGAAGCCGGGCGGGGAGCCGCCCAGGGGGCCGACGGCAGCCGGGGGCGCGGCGCCGGTCGTCCGTCCCTGGCACACAGGAGCCTTTGATCACAAGTCCGGAAGGCGACATTTTTTCCCTGCAAGCGACTGCTTGACCCGGTTCCGAGCGAGCTGTTAGAAAACATGCCGTCAAAAGCACGCACCGTCTCCGGCGATGCGCTGCGCCACGGGGGAGTTTCACGGGGGAGTCTTGGGCGATACAGCCATGGGGAATTCCGGCCCCCGTCGAGCCGGAAATGCACGGGTCACAGGTTCATTCCCGTAACGCCGCAGATCGCTGACCCCGTCCGCAAGGCTGCTCACGTTGCGGCTCGGTCCTGCCGGCGCCTTTCTTGCGCACACCCACCTGTCGGTGCCGACGTGCCCCGCACGCCTGCCCGGCTGTCTGCTCTGCCATTTTCGGCCTACTGAACGGTGTGGACGTGAAAGCGTATCTGAGCATTTTACGAATCGGGGACTACCGTCTCCTCTGGTCGGCCCTGGTACTCAACCTCCTCGGTGACGGCGCCACGTACGCGGCCCTCGCCTGGATCACTCTCGACAAGGCCGGCGCGGCGGGCCTCGGTGTGCTGGGTGTCTGTCTGACGCTTCCGGTGATTCTGGGCGGCGCCGTCATCGGGCCCCTGCTCGACCGGTTCTCGCGGCGCAAGCTGTTCATCTACGACTCGGTCTTCCGGGCCGCCGTCGTGGCCCTCGTTCCGGTGCTGGCGGTGACGGGTGCGCTGCACGCCTGGCACCTGTACGTGGTGGCGCTGGTCTACGGGCTGCTGAAGATCATCCCGCTGGCCGGGACGCCCGCCGTGCTCCCTGAGCTGGTCCCGGCTGACAAGCTCCAGGCTGCGTCCGGTCTGGAGGCCACCGCGATGGGGGCGGCGAACGTGCTGGGGCCGCCGATCGGTGCGGGGCTCATCGCCCTCTTCGGCGCCCCCAATGTGCTGGTGCTCGACGCCGCCACCTACCTGCTCTTCGCCTTGCTCATCAGCCGGATCAAGGCTCCGCTCGCCCGTCCCGAACCGTCGGCGGAGCCGGGGGCGAAGGACGCGAAGCCGGGCTGGGCGCCGGTGTTCCTGCTGATCGTGCGGGACCGCTTCCTGCTGGTGCTCACTCTGTCGTTCGGGGCGTTCAACGTCTCGGCCGGGGCACTGGTGGTGGCGATCCCCTGGCTGACCAAGTTCGAGTTCGGCAGCGGCCCCGGTGTGCTCGGTCTGATGCTCGCCGTGATGGCCGCGGGTGAACTGGTCGGCTCCCTGGTCTCCGGCGCCGTGGAGACGTCCGAGAAGCAGATGCTGCGCATCGGCGTACTGCAACTGCTCTCCGGCGCCGTGCTGTTCCTGCTGCTCCCGACGGCGCTGCCGTGGATCCTGCTCGGTCTCGCGCTGAACGGCATACTCTCGGCCCCGATGACGGTACTCGGCGGCGTGGTCCGGATGACCCGGGTGCCCAACGCGATGCGGGGCCGGGCGATGACGCTGATGCGTACGGTCATGGCCGGCGCGCTGCCCGCGGGTTCGGCGCTGGGCGGCGTGCTGCTCAGCGGCAGCCACTACACCGCGCTGATCTTCTTCGTCGCCGCCCTGGCCACCGCGCCGGGCCTGCTGACGGTCGTGCTCTTCCGTGACACGCCCTTCAGACTGGAGGTGACAGCAGCCGATGAACAGCGTGCAGAGCGGGACTCCGACCCGGACGACGCGGGCACCGTCCCCGCAGCTTCCTGAGGGGGCACCCACCGCAGACGACGTGGTTGTGCCCCTCACCCCGGACAGCGCGACGATGCCCACCACGACAGATGACGCGGTGGTGCTCGTCACCGATCGCCCCCGCACCCGGGAAGCGGCCCGCGGCCCCTGGGGCACGGTCCAGCTGGCCGGTGCCGAGGGACCGGCGGCCCTGGCGGCCTTCCTCCTCGTGCTGCACCGCTGGACCGGGCAGCGACGGCTCCGGGTGGACACCGACCTCGCCGACGGCGGCGCGGGCACCCTGACCGTGGACGTGGCCGGAAACGAGCCCGTCGCCTCGCTCGCCACCCGGGTGGCTCGGACGACGCCGACGCCACGCGGCCCGCACAGCGCCACAGCCGTGCTGTTCGCAGACCGCACCCCGGCGGCCGAGAGCCCGGGCCGGGAGCCGGACGCCGGGCCGTACGAACTCTCCCTCGCCCGGAACGGCACCGGTCTGCTGCTCGGCTACCGCGCCTCCCTCTTCGCCCGGGAGACCGCCGAACGCCTCGGCCGCCACCTCACACAGGTGCTGCGGTGCCTGACGGAGCAGCCGCAGACCGCCGTGCGCGAGGTGGGGCTGCTGGACGACGGGGAGCGGGAGCTGGTCCTGCGGACGTTCAACGACACGGCCCGGCCCTACCCGTCCTCGGCCACCGTGCACGAGCTCTTCCGCGAGCAGGCGCGGCGCACTCCGGCGGCGCCGGCCGTCACCTGGCGGGACCGCACCATGAGCTACGCGGAACTCGACGCGCACACCGACCGGCTGGCCGCCGCGTTGCGGGCGGCCGGGGCGCGGAGCGGGGACCGGATCGGGCTGCACACGTCGCGCACTCCTGACCTGCTGGTCGGCGCACTCGGCATCCTGAAGGCGGGGGGTGCCTACCTTCCGCTCGATACGGAGTATCCGGCGGAGCGCACCGAATGGCTGCTCGCCGACTCCGCCGTCGTACTGCTGGTCGCCTCCACAGACCGGCCCCCGCAGTTCACCTTCGCGGGGACGGTCCTCGATCCGTGGTGCGACGCCGACACCGACGCCGGCCCCCAAGCCTCCGCCCAGGATCTCGCGTACATCTGCTACACCTCCGGGACGACCGGACGGCCCAAGGGTGTGGAGGTCACCCACCGCAATGTGGTGCGGCTCGTCCGGGGCGCGGCGTACGTGCGCTTCGGACCGGACATGAGCGTCATGCCGACGGGTTCCATCGCGTTCGACGCGAGCACCTTCGAGCTGTGGGGCCCCCTGCTGAACGGCGGGCGGGTGCATCTGACGGACAGTGACACGGTGCTCGACGCCGGATCGCTGGGCCGGGAGCTGGCCGCGCGGCGCATCACGACCCTGTGGCTGACCTCGCCGCTGTTCAACCAGCTGGTGGAGCAGGACGCGACCGCGTTCCGGCCGCTGCGGGAGCTCGTCGTCGGTGGGGACGCGCTCTCCGCCCCCCATCTGACGAGGGTGATGGCAGCCTGCCCGGAGCTGACGCTGGTCAACGGCTACGGCCCCACGGAGAACACCACCTTCTCGGTCACGCACCGGCTCACCCGGGCCGATCTGGAGCGCATTCCGATCGGACGGCCGATCGCCAACTCGACCGCGTATGTGCTGGACGAGGCGGGGCAGCCCTGCCCGGTGGGCGTGCCCGGAGAGCTGCATCTGGGCGGCGACGGGGTGGCCCGCGGCTATCTGGGACGCCCCGAGCTGACAGCGGAACGTTTCATCAAGGACCCGTTCACCCCGCGCGGCGACCGGCTGTACCGCAGCGGCGATCTGGCGCGCTGGCGCTCCGACGGGGTGCTGGAGTTCCTCGGCCGACGCGACCACCAGGTCAAGGTCCGGGGCTTCCGGGTGGAGCCGGCCGAGGTCGAGAGCGTCATGGCCGGCCACCCCGGTGTGGCGGAGGCCGTCGTGACGGCCAGGTCCCGGCCCGGCCGCAGCGACACCTACCTGTGCGGGTACTACACGGGGAAGGCGGGGCAGCATCCGCCGGCGCCGGAGGACCTGCGGAGCCTGCTCGCCCGCACGCTCCCGGGGCACATGGTCCCCTCCTACCTGGTGCCGCTGCCCCAGCTGCCGCTCAACCGCAACGGCAAGGTGGAGCGAGCGCTGCTGCCCGATCCGGACGGCTCCCATCTGCTGGCCGGGACCGCCTATGTGCCGCCCGCCGACGAGACCGAACGCGTCCTGGTGGAGCTGGCCGAGGCCGCTTTGGGCATCAGCGGAATCGGAGCGGCCCACGATCTGCGGGAGCTGGGCGCCGACTCGCTCACGGCGACGCTGCTGGCCGCCGGAGCCCGGCGGCGGCTGGGCCGTGCGTGCCCGGTCAGCGCCGTGCTGCGCTGCGGCACTCCGGCGCGGCTCGCGGCGCTGCTGCGTGACTCCTCGCCCGTCGAACGGGGTACCCAGATCCCGCCCGCGCCTCGGCGGGAGACGTATCCGCTCACTCCGCAGCAGCGGCAGCTGTACTTCGAACAGCTCAAGGACGAGCGCGCGGTGCACTACAACGTGCCGGTCACCCTCGCGCTGCCGGCCGACACCGACCCGCTGCGGCTCGCCATGGCGCTCAGACAGCTGGCCACGCGCCACGACGCGCTGCGCACCCGGTTCGTCACCGAGGGCGGCGGCGTCCGACAGCGCGTCGAGCCGGCCGTCGACGTGCCGGTCCGGGTGGCCGAGGGGCCGCCGGGACCGTTACGGGGGTTCGTCCGCCCCTTCGATCTGGGCCGGGCCCCGCTGTGGCGGGCCGAGATCAACCGGACGGCCACGGAGGTGACGCTCCGCCTCGATCTGCACCACATCGTGGTCGACGGGTTCTCCCTGGCGCCGCTGTTCGCGGACCTGGCGGCGCTGTACGGCGGCGAGGAGCCGCCCCCGCCCGGGCTCCAGTACCGCGACTACGCCGAGTGGCTGGCCGGGCCGGCCGGTACTGCGTTGCGTACGGCCCAGCGGGCGTACTGGCAGCAGGTGTTCGTCACCCCGCCCGACCCCGCCGACCTGCCGACGGACCACCCTCGCCCTGACCTGCGGTCGCTCGACGGCGATGTCGTCACCTTCGACCTCGGTCAGGTACGCACCCGACAGCTGCGCGGGCTGGCCCACGACCACGGCGTGACGCTGTTCGCCGTGCTGGCGTCCGCGTACAGTCTGCTGCTGGCCGGACTCAAGGGCACCGGCGACGTCACGGTAGGGGTGCCGGTCTCCGGCCGTACGGCGCCGGGGCTGGAGGCGACGGTCGGCATGTGTGCCGGGACGGTGTGCCTGCGTTCGGCGCCCGAACCCCAGGTGCCCTTCGGGTCCTTCCTGCGCAGCACCGCGCAGGCGGCCGAGGACGCCCTCGCCCATCAGGACTTCCCCTTCGAGGACCTGGTCTCCCTTGCCGCGCCGGTGCGCGACTACAGCCGTACCCCGGTCTTCGACGCGCTGATCGCCCTGCACAGCGGGCGCTATCTGTCGGTGGACTTCCAGGGCGCCAGGGTGCCGCTGCGCCTGGAACAGACCGGCCAGGCCGTCTTCGACCTCAACATGCAGATCTACGAGGACACCGGCACCCTGCGGGTGGCCTGGCAGTACGCCGCCCGGCTGCTCCGCCGCGAGACGGTCGAGGGCTGGCGTGAGAGCTTCACGGCTCTGCTGGACGCGATCGTGACGGACCCCTCGGCTCCGCTCGGCTCGCTTCTTCCCGCGCTCGACGCGGCACCATCCCGGCCGGCACAGCCGGCACCCGCCGCCTCGGCCTCGGGTGCGGCCGTCGCGTCCGGATCAGGCACCCACTCCGATCTCACTCCCGACTTCGACTTCGATCTCTGATCTCCCACCGCCGCTCGTCGCCCCGCCTTCGCTCCGCGACCCACCTTCGCTCGACGGGCCGCCTCCGCTCACCGAGCCGTTCCAGCCCTTCGAGTGGGCTTCTCACCACAAGTGCAGGAGACATCCATGCCTCTGCTCGCATCCGAAGCAGCATCCTCCGCACCCACCCCGCAGGCCGCGTACTGGCGATCCCAGTTGGCCGCACTCGCCGAGACCTCCGGCTTCCTGCCCGACTTCCGTCCCCCCACGACCCCGGACATCACCCCGGCGGCGGACGCGGACGACAGCGCCGGGCGCCACGCCACTCTCACGGTCACCCTGGGCAGCACCCTCACCGGGCGACTGGACCGCATAAGCCGCGGCCGCCCCGAGATGCTCTGCGTCGTTCTCGCCTCCGCGCTGGCCGCACTGCTGGGCCGCTGCACCGGCCAGGAGGAGGTGGCCGTCGCCCTGCCGAAGCGGGGCGCCATCGCCCGGTTCGCCGCCGGTCCACTGCTGATGCGTACGGACCCGTCCGGGTCACTGCGTCAGCTGCTGACCCGGGTGGGCGATGCCCTGCGGGAGGCCGAGCGGCACCAGAACTGCGACGTGGCCTCCCTCGCCACCGAGTTGGGGCGCCCCGGGGCCTTCGACACCGGTCTCGCGCTCGACGGCTTCCATGAGCCGGGGTTCGTGGCGCCCGGCGTCATGGTCAACGTCGCCCGGCGGCACGGTGAACTGTCGCTCACCCTCGCGTACGCCACCGACCGCTTCGCCGAGGAATCGGTGCGCCTCGTAGGCGCCCAGTACGCCCTTCTGCTGGAAAAGGCCACGGACGAGCCCGACCGGCCGGTGCAGACCATCCAACTGTGGACGGCCGAGGACGAGAAGACCGTCGCGGCGGCCAACTCCACCGAGCGCGGCTTCGACACGCACGCCACCTTGCACGGACTCTTCGCCGAGCAGGCAGCGCGCACCCCGGAGGCACCCGCGCTGCTGACGGAGGACGGCACCGTCACCTACGGCCGGCTCGACGCGCGCGCCAACCGATTGGCGCGCACTCTGCGGGAGCGTGGCATCGGCCCGGGCTCGGTCGTGGCGCTGCTCACTGAGCGCTCCCCCGAGCTGCTGACGGCCGTGCTGGCGGTGCTGAAGGCGGGCGCCGCCTACCTGCCGGTGGACCCGTCGTATCCGCAGGCCCGCATCGACCACCTGCTCACCGACAGCGCGGCCGGGCTCGCCCTCCACCAGAGCAGGTTCAAGGCGCTGGCGGGCTCCACCCCGGTCCTGGACATCGAGGACCCGGCGTCCTACGCGGCGTCCGCTGAGCCGCTCCGGGAGACCGGCGGCGCGGAAGATGTCGCCTACGTCATCTACACCTCCGGGTCGACCGGCCGTCCCAAGGGCGTGCTGGTCGAGCACCGCAGCGCCGTCAACCGGCTGCTGTGGATGCAGCGCGCCTATCCGATCGGCGCGGACGACGTCGTGCTCCAGAAGACGTCCATCTCCTTCGACGTCTCCGTGTGGGAGCTGTTCTGGTGGTCGTTCACCGGCGCGGCGCTCGCGCTGCCGGCCCCGGGTGTGGAGAAGGACCCGGCCGCGCTGCTGGCCGCCATCGAGAAGCACCGGGTGACCACGATGCATTTCGTGCCGTCGATGCTCAGCATGTTCCTGGGCCATCTGGACCGGTTCGGCGGCAGCGGCGCGACCCGCTGTCTGCGGCAGGTCTTCGCCAGCGGTGAGGCGCTGGCTCCCGCCCAGGCGGCCCGGTTCGCCGAACTGGTGCCCCAGGCCGGGCTCGTCAACCTGTACGGACCGACCGAGGCGACCGTGGACGTCACCCACCAGCCCGTGGAAGGTCTCACCGGCCGAGCGCGGCTGCCCATCGGCCGGCCGATCGACAACGTCCGGCTGTATGTGCTGGACGGCGAGGGACGGCAGGCTCCGGTGGGTGTGCCGGGCGAGCTGTATGTGGCCGGTGTGGGCGTGGCCCGCGGCTATCTGGGCAGGCCCGAGCTGACCGCGGAGAAGTTCGTGACCGGTGACGGGGTGCGTGCCGCCACCGGCGAGGAGCGGCTGTACCGCACCGGTGACCGGGTCCGGCGGCTGCCCGACGGCAGCCTCGACTACCTGGGCCGGGTCGACGAGCAGGTCAAGGTACGGGGTTTCCGCGTCGAGCCCGGCGAGATCGAGGAGCGGCTGCGCACCCACCCCGGGGTGCGGGAGGCGGCCGTGGTCGCCGTCGACGACGGCTGGCAGACCTCGTTGCGGGGCTTCGTCGTGCCCAGCGACGCGATGACGGGCCAGGCGACCGAAGCGGAGCTGAAGGAGCATCTGCGGGCCGCGCTGCCCGCGTACATGGTGCCGGGCCGGATACGGGTGCTGGACGAGTTGCCGCTCACCCCCAACGGGAAGCTGGACCGGGCGGCGCTGCGCAGCCCGGACGCGCTGCGCAAGAAGGCTCCCGCTCATGTCGCGCCGCGCAACGCGACCGAGGAGGCGCTGGCGCGGATCTGGCGGGAGGTGCTCGGTCTGGAGAAGGTCGGGGTGCACGACAACTTCTTCGCACTGGGCGGCAACTCGATCCACTTCGTGTCCGTGCTGGCCAAGTCCCGTGAGGCCGGGCTGGACTTCACCTTCCAGCAGCTGTTCCGGCACCAGACGATCGCGCTGCTGGTGGCGTCGATGGAGGAGCAGTCCGGCTCGGCGGCGGCGAGCGTGCCGGACGTCGCGGCGCGCGGCGCCTTCCGACCGTTCGAGCTGATCGGCCCGCGGGACAGGGAGCTGCTTCCCGAGGACGCCGAGGACGCCTACCCGCTCTCGATGCTGCAGGCAGGGCTGATCTTCCAGACCGAGATCACCGGCGGGCTGGGGCAGTACCACGACGTGCTCAGCTACGCGGTCACCGGTGCCTTCGACGCGGAGGCGTTCACCGAGGCCGTACGGCTGCTGACGCTGCGGCACCCGATCCTGCGGACCACCTACCACCTGACCGGGTACAGCGAGTTCCTGCAGATCGTGCACCGCGAGGTGGAGCCCCCGCTGACGATCGAGGACCTGCGCCACCTGGACCGGGCCGCGCAGGAGGTCTGGCACGAGGAGTGGCTGGCCCGCGAGAAGTCCCGCCGGTTCGAGTGGGAGCGGGGCGGTCTGGTCACCCTGCACATCCAGGTGCTGGATGACGAGCTGTACCGCTACACGGTCAGCCAGCACAATTCGGCGCTCGACGGCTGGTCGATCTCGCTCCTGCACACCCAGCTGTTCGAGCTCTACCACCAGGTGCTGGAGCGCCGGGACACCACCGTGCGCCCGGTCGACAACCATCTGCGCAACTTCGTCGGGCTGGAGACCGAGGCGCTGCGCTCCGAGAGCTCCAGGGATTTCTGGCGCGAGGTCATGGCCGATCCGCACCCGGCCGACGTACCCCGCAGGCCGGGCGCCGTGGAGACCGCCGACTTCCGTGTCGTACTGCGGGACGTACCGCTGCCGGCGGGGCTGACCCAGCGCATCGAGGCAACGGCGGACGCGCTGTCGGTACCGGTCAAGGACGTCCTGCTGGCCGCCCACATGAAGGTGCTCAGCCTGGTGTCGGGACAGCGGAAGGTGATGACCGGCTACGAGCACAGCGGCCGGCCCGAGCTGCCGGACGCGGAGACGACGCTCGGACTGCACCTGAACACCGTGCCGTTCCAGGTCGAGGTGGCCTCGGGCAGCTGGGCCGAGCTGATCCGGCGGGTGTACCGCGCGGAGCTGGCACTGCTGCCCCACCGCCGCTACCCGATGGCGCAGATGAAGCAGGACCTGGCCACCCAGCGGCAGCTGTTCTCGACCACTTTCAACTTCACCCACTTCTATCTGCTGAAGAACCTGCGGCACCTGCCGGAGTTCTCGCTGCTGGAGATGCGGGTGGACTCCGAGACGGAGTTCCCGTTCCGTACGGAGTTCTCCCGCAGCTTCGTCGACGACGAGGTGCAGCTGTGCCTGCACTACCACACGCATCTGTACGGCGAGGAGCAGATCGACCGGATCGGTGGCTACTTCGTGCGGGTCCTGGAGCTGATGGCGGCCGAGCCGGACGCGCCGCACGAGGCGCACCGGTTCCTGGCCGAGGAGGACCTGGCTCTGCTGAACGGCGACGCCCCGGCCGGGGGCCGGCCGGAGCCGCTGTCGCAGTCGCAGTCGCAGTCGCAGTCCGGGCCCCAGCCGCAGTCACATTCGCAACCGCACCCGCAGCCGGGCGCGTCGGCGTCCCACACGACCGTCGCGCGGATCAGGGCGGCCTGGCAGCACGTCCTCGATCTGCCCGAGGAGGAGATCGGCGAGGAGGACGACTTCTTCGCACTGGGCGGCAACTCGCTGTCCGCGCTGCGCGTCGTGCTGGAGCTGGACGGCCTGGTGACGCTCTCCGACCTGACCCGTCTGCCCCGGCTGGGCGAACTGGCAGCGCTGGTGGACAGCGGCGGAACAGTGGAGGGCGAGGAGGAGGAACTGCTGCAACTGCTTTCCTCGACCGCCGAGGGCGCCCAGGCCGCGGTGGTGTGCGTGCCGTACCCGTGCGGGCATCCGGTGAACTTCAAGCCGCTGGCCGAGGCGGTGGAGAAGCGCACCCCTGATCTCGCGGTGTACGGGCTCGAACCGCCGGGCCACAGCCCGAGCCGCCCCGGCCGCTTCACCGACGTGACCGAGACGGTGGAGCGGACGCTGGCTCAACTCGAGCAGAGGCCCGAACTGGCCGACCTTCCACTGATTCTGTGGGGCCACTGCGGTGGCGCAGCGGTGACGGTCGAGCTGGCGCGGGCCCTGGAGGAGCGCGGGTTCGACCTGCGGCAGGTCTTCATCGGCTCCAAGCTGCTGCCGTCGGCGGACGAGATGCGCGAGTCGATCGAGATGATCGAGAGCTGGAGCGACGACGACATCATCACCTACATGGTCGAGGAGACCGGCTACACCGAGATGGACGGTCTCGACCGCCGCTACACCTCGTTCATGGGCGACCTCTTCCGGCACGACGTGTGCGGCGGCTACCGCTACTTCATCCACCTGACCGAGAACGACCCTGGCTGGCGGATCGAGGCGCCGCTCACCGTCGTGGTCGCCGGGGACGACACCGGCCTGGCGCACGCGGCCGAGGAGTACCGCTGCTGGGAGCGGGTGGCGGACCGGGTGGGCTTCCACCGACTCGGCTCCGGCGGCCACTACTTCGTGCGGGGCAACCCCGCACAGACGGCTGAGCTGATCGAGCGGACGTGGGCGTCCGCCGCAGAGTTGGAGGGCTGACATGCCTGTTCCCGTATCCGGGCCGATCCCCGTGCTGTGCTTCCCCTTCGCGGGCGCCGGGGCCTCCGCGTTCCGCCGCTGCCAGGAGTACGGCAGCGACACCGTCCTGATCACACCGGTCCAGTTGCCGGGCCGCGAGGAGCGGTTCGGTGAGCCGCTGTACACCGACGTGACGGCCGCGGCGGACGGGCTGCTGCCCGAGGTGCTCGACCAGTTGTCCGGCAGGCCCGCCGTGGCGCTGTTCGGGCACAGCCTCGGCGCAGTGATCGCGTACGAGATGGCGCACAGGATCGCCGCGCTCGGCCACCCCCAGGTCGTCAAGGTGTTCGTCAGCGGCTCACCCGGGCCGTGGACACGGCGCGAGAAGCGGGCCACCGGGCTGTCCGACGAGATGTTCCTTGAGCAGGTGCAGGAGTTCGCCGGCTACACCCACCCCGCGCTGGCACACCCCGAACTGCGGGAGATGCTGCTGCCGCCGCTGCGGGCCGATGTGGAGATGCACGAGAACTATCTGGCGCCGTCCGAGAAGCCGCTGAGCGTCCCTGTCGTCTCGGTCCGGGGCGCCGAGGACGGTCTGGTCTCCCGTGAGCAGGCAGCCGAATGGGAGAGCGCCACCTCCCAGGGCTGCCGACAGGTCGAACTGCCGGGCGGGCACATGTATCTGGTCGACGACCCGGCCGGGCTCGTGCGCCTTCTCGACCAGGAGCTGGCCTCGCAGGGGGTGGGGCTGTGAACGGAGCGCTCACGGCTCCCCTGCCGGACGGAGTCACCGCAGCGGGAGCGCTCGCGGGCAAGGCAGCGCTGATCACGGGCGCCGCACGCGGTATCGGCCGGGCCTGCGCACTGACGTACGCGGGCGCCGGGGCTGATCTGCTGCTCACCGACATCGGCCACGACCTGGACGGTGTTCCCTATCCGCTGGGCAGTGCCGGCCAGTTGGCGCACACCGCCCGGCTCTGCCGGGAGCTGTCCCCCGCCTCCGTGGTGGCCACAGCCGAGGCGGACGTACGCGATCTGGACGCCGTGCGCGCGGTGGTGGACGGTGCCCTGGACCGGTTCGGGCGTCTCGACATCCTGCTCAACAACGCGGGCATCGCGGCGCCCTCGGGCAAGACCGTGCACAACATCTCGCCCGACGAGTGGGATCTGATGCTCGATGTCGATGTGTCGGGGGCCTGGCGGATGATCCGCGCGGTCGGCGCCGCTCTGACCGGCCAACGGGCGGGCAGCATCATCAATGTGGCCTCGACCGCGGGGCTGGTCGGCTACCGGCACTTCGCGGGCTATGTCACCGCGAAGCACGCGCTGATCGGGCTGACCAAATCGGCCGCGCTGGACTTCGCGCCCTTCGGGGTACGGGTCAACGCGCTGTGCCCCGGCTCGGTACGGGACGACGACGCGGCCGAGGGGCGGATGCTCAGCGAGATCGCCCGCTCCTTGGACGTACCGGTTGCCGAGCACCAGGAGACCTTCCTGGCCGCGCAGCCGATGAACAGGCTGATCGAGCCGGAGGACGTGGCCGGAGCCGCCGTATGGCTCGGCTCGGACGCATCGCGCCAGGTGACGGGCTCGACGGTCACCGTGGACGGCGGGTTCACCAGCCGGTGAGCGGCGGCGAAATCACCACGTACGGCAGGGATCACGGGGACAGCGGGGAGACGAGGACGATGAACGACACCGGCAGGCTCTGCCAGGCGCTCGCCCTGCGCCTGCACTGCGGGGCCGAGTCCGAACGCCTGCGCGGAAATCTGGCACGGCTCGCGAACGGCGCACGGCTGTGGGTGGAGGAGATCCCCGACGGCGCCGACAGCCGGCTCGCCGAGGTGCGCCGCGAACGCGAAATGTCCCGGCCGGCCGACCCACGCACCGGGCCGGGGGCACGGGCGGTGCTGCTGCGGTACGCCGACGGGACGGAGGAACTCGTCGTGGTGGCCCACCGGGCGGTGGCCGAGCCGTACGACCTTGCCAGGGCCCTGCTGGGCGAGGCGGCGGGCCTCTCGGTGCGGCCCGCGGAACAGACAGCGGAGCGGGAGGCGGAACTGCGGGCCGCCCTGGCAGAGCTCGACCGTGGCCCCGCGCCGGAGTGGGGCCTGGGTGAGACCGGGGCCGCGACGGTGGGGCACCGGAGCTTCGCGGTCCCGGCACACGCCGAGGTGCCCACCGAGGCGCTGCTCCGGGCCGCGCTCGGGCTGGTGCTCGCCCGTTGCACCGGGCAGTCCGAAGTGGTGGTGGGCAGGGACGCCGAGCACTCGGTGGAGTTCTCCGCGGCACCGTCGCAGACCGTGGCGGAGTACCTGGAGGTGGCCGGCGGCGCCGGGCCCGGGTCGGGCCGCGCCCCGGTGGTCGGGCTGACGGTCGCTCCGACGGCCGAGATGATCAGCGGCGACGGGGTGAAGGCCGAACCCTTCGAATCGAGGCCGTTCCTCGCTCCCGTGCACCCGATGTCGCTGTACCTCGCCGGCGACGGCTCCACCGTGCTGAGCGGAAGCTGCGTCCACCGGCACGCGGCGTTCGGCGACGCGGCGGTGGAGTGGTTCACCGGCATGCTCACCACCGCGCACCGGGCGCTGGTCACGGCGGCCCCCGACACGCCGGTGGGCGAACTGTCCCTCTTCGACGACGAGCGGCGGCAGGAGCTGGCCGAACTGGGCGGCCTGGGGCAGGATCTGGCCGTGCCCCGGGAGCGGATCGAGGAGGCCGTACGACGCCGTGCCGAGCGCACCCCGGACGCGGCCGCGGTCACCTGCGAGGGGGAAACCCTCACTTACCGGCAGCTCGACCGGCGCGCCGACAGATACGCCGCTGGGCTGCGCGGTCACGGAGTGGCGCCCGGCGACCGGGTGGGCGTCTGCCTGGAGCGGTCGCTCGACCTGGTGGTGGTCCTGCTCGCGGTGCTCAAAGCGGGTGCCGCCTACGTGCCGATGGATCCCGCGTACCCGGGCGAGCGGCTCGCCTTCACCGCCGAGGACGCCGGGCTGCAGCTCGTCGTCACTCGGTCGGAGAGCTTCCCGCGGCTGGAGGGCGTGCTTCTGGTCGGCCCCGCCGCGCTGGACGGTCCCGGCCGGGCCCGGCGCGGACCGGGGCAGCCGCGGGACAGCGGCACACCGCCGCGCGTCTCACCGGACGGCGCCGCGTACGTCATCTACACCTCGGGATCGACGGGCCGTCCCAAGGGCGTCGTCGTACCGCACCGCAACGTCGCCGCACTGCTCGCCGCCACCGAGGGGGACTTCGCACTCGGCGGGGAGGACGTGTGGACGCTCTTCCACTCCAGCGCCTTCGACTTCTCGGTGTGGGAGATCTGGGGCTGCCTGATGACCGGCGGAAAGCTGGTGGTGGTGCCGTACTGGGCGTCCCGCGATCCGGCCGAGTTCGCCGCGCTGCTGGAGCGGGAGCGGGTCACGGTGCTCAGCCAGACGCCGAGCGCCTTCGCCCAGTTGGCACAGGCCGACCGGGAGAGCCGGATCACCGGCTCGGTGCGGCTGGTCGTCTTCGGCGGCGAGCCCCTCGACACCCGGCCGTTGCGCTTCTGGCTGGACCGGCACCCGGAGCGGGACTGCCGTCTGGTGAACATGTACGGCATCACCGAGACCACCGTGCATGTGACCGCGCAGACCGTCGACCGCCGTGCGGCGCTGAGCGGTTCGCGTTCGGTGGGCCGGCCCCTTCCCGGCTGGCATGTGTACGTCCTCGACCCGGAGGGCCGTCCACTGCCGCCGGGTGTGCCGGGTGAGATCTGCGTCGGCGGCGCTGGGGTGGCCGGACAGTACCTCAACCGCCCGGAGCTGACCGCACAGCGTTTCGTCCCCGATCCGCATGCGCCCGGGCTGATGTACCGCAGCGGTGACCGGGGCCGGCTGCTGCCGGACGGCCGCCTGGAGCACCTGGGGCGGCTGGACAACCAGGTGAAGCTGCGCGGTTTCCGCGTCGAACTGGACGAGATCCGCGCCCGGCTGCTCGACGCGCCGTCGGTGACGGCGGCGGCCGTGGTGCTGCGCCAGGGCCAGGAGGCGGACACGGCCGGTGCCCGGCTGGACGCCTATGTCGTCCTCCGCCCGGAAGTGGCGGATCAGGCGCGCACGGGCGCCACGGAGGAGGTACGGCAGCACGCCGCGCGCTTCCTGCCCGCGCACATGGTGCCCTCCACCGTCACGGCGCTGCCCGCGCTGCCGCTGACCCCGAACGGAAAAGTGGACGCGGAGCGGCTGCCGCTGCCGCTGGAGGGCAGGTCCGACGGTGCGGAGGAGGAGCCGGCCGGAGCCGGGGACGACGTCGCCTCGCGGCTGCGCGCGGTGTGGGAAGAGGTCTTCGGCTTCCGCGTCGGCCTGGACGACGACTTCTTCGCGCTCGGTGGCAACTCCCTGCTCGGAGTGCGGCTGCTGGCGGCGCTGAAGGCGGCCGGGATGCCGGGCTTCCCGTTGCCGCAGCTGTATCTGCACCGCACTGTGCGCCAACTCGCCCCGCTGCTGGCCCAGGAGGGAGTCTCGGCATGACGCTGGTGCTGATCGGTGCGGGCTCACAGGTGTACCGCGAGTATCTGCTGGCTTCGGTCGCCACCGCGTACGACATCCACCTGCTCGCCGAGCGTGCGCCCACCTGGGAGACGCCGTATCTGTCGGGGCACACGGTGGTCGACACCTCCGATGTGGCCGCCATGGCGGCGGCTGTCCGTAAGCCCGCCGTCGAAGGGGTGCTCACCTGGGACGACACCCGCGTCGTGCACACGGCGGAGCTCGCCGAGCTGCTCGGTCTGCCCGGCAGTACCTCGCGGGCCGCGCTGCTGTGCCGGGACAAGCGCGCCACCCGCACGGCTCTGGACGCGGCGGAGGTCCCACAGGCCCGCTCGGAGCTGGTCACCTCGCTGCCGCAGGCCCGGGCCGCGGCAGCGCGGACCGGCTATCCGCTGGTTCTCAAACCGCGCGCGCTCAACGCGAGTACCGGTGTGGTGCGGGTGACCTCGGCGGACCGGCTGGCGCGCTGCTTCCGGCTGGCGCGCGGCGCAACGGCGCCGGGCGCCGTGGAGGTGGCGCCGGGCGACGTCCTGGTCGAGGAGTATCTGGACGGGCCCGAGATCAGCGTGGACGCGGCCTGGTACCGGGGCCGGATGGCGCCGGCCTTCGTGGCGCGGAAGGAGTGCGGCTTCCCCCCGTACTTCGAGGAGACGGGCCATCTCGTCGACGGCTCGGACCCGCTCCAGGACGATCCCGCGGTACTGGACGTGGTGCGGCGGGCGCATGCGGCGGTCGGGTTCGACACCGGGTGGACCCACACCGAGCTGCGGCTGACCACCGAAGGGCCGAAGGTGGTGGAGATCAACGCGCGGATCGGCGGCGACCGCATTCCGGACCTCGGCCGGCTGGCACTCGGCACCGACGCGGCGCTGACCGCGGCGCGGGTGGCCTGCGGCGTCGAACCGGACCTCGGACCCGACCGCCGCCGCGCTGCCGGGGTGCGCTTCCTCTACCCGGAGGCGGACTGCCTCGCCCGCGAGGTGCGGACCGACCAGGCCGCGCTGCCGCCCGCGGTGACGGAAGCGCTGCCGATCGCCCTGCCGGGCCAGGAGCTGCGGCTTCCGCCGCACGGCCAGGTGGCCGGAAGGTACGCGCTGGTGACGGCGGTCGCCGAGACGCCGCAGGAGTGCCATGCCGCCCTCGACAAGGCCACCGAGGCCGTCCGGCTGGAGGTGCTCAGGCCGCTCACCGACCGCCGCTCCCCCACGGTTTGACGGCCACCGTCCTCCCCCTCCGGAACCGGCTCCCTCCCGGAGGGGGAACTCCCCTGGGCTCCGGGCGCACCGCGCGCCCCTACACGCCGTACGACACGCAGGCACCGCACCACGACAGGGCATTCCTCACCGAGCCGGCCGGATGGTCGCGTACGCCTGCCGGGAGGTAGGAATTCCGGTGTACCGGAAGTGTGGGTGAGCATCATCAACTCGTCGTCGCCACGCACCACCGGGGACGGTTCCGGACCGCCGAGGACATCGGAGAGGGCGAGCGCGTCCGGGACACTCCCGTCGAGGCACAAGGTGCGCTCCGCGAACGAGGAGAGCGTACTTCCGTCGCTCCCCTTCTCCTCCAGCAACCGCCGGTTGCCCACCAGCAGTTCGGGAGCGACCCGCTGCAGCAACGGCCGGACCGAGTCGGGCGGCAGCAGCCCCGACAGCATGACCGGAACGGCGCCGATCCGCACCCCGGCAGCCGCGAGCAGCAGACAGTCGAAGTGGTTCTCCTTGTAGACGGCGAGCCGGTCACCGGAACGCACCCCCTGCCGCGTACAGCGCACCGGCGGTGTTTCTGACACATTCGGCGATCGCCGTGACGTCGAGAATTCTCTGACTCGCAGGGTCGATATCCATCGGACGGCTGAGACGGAAAAGCATGGGCTTCCCTGTTTCAGCCCTGCGGTCGAAGAGGAGCCCGACGCTCGACTCCCATAAATGGCTTCCAGGCACTGTTTTGCCCATTGATCAGTGCGAGCCCGACTGCGAGGCAGGTTACGTTCGCGTTTCACAACCGGTCAAGATGGCCAAGTGCCCCCGGGCTCCCGCCTGCCGGGCCGACAGCCCTGAGCGCGGTTCAACAGCCCTGAGCGCTGTTCACAGGACTTGGGCCACCAAGACGCCCCGACGCGCAGCGGACGAAGCCACCAGTTCGACGTGTCGGGCTTGCGTGGGTGCCTCGTCCGTCGTTGTCGCCGGTGCCTCGGCCTGGTCTCCCCAACCGTGGCCGTCGCCGCCCCCGTACATGGCGGCGGCAGCTTCAACTGGGTGCGCCAGCGGGGCGAGAAACACCCCGACTGCACCATCGCAGGCCACGGCTGTCACCCTGTTGACAACCAGACGCCCCCTATCGGTTCCCAGGTCGAGGATTCGGGCATGACGTGGAGCGAGGCTGAGTACCGCGAATGTCTGCATTCCGAGCGGCGTGCCTACGCGTGGGTGATGCGGCACCATGGCGGTCTGTCACCGGCAGCGGCATGGGAAGCGGCCCTGGAGTGCTATCCGTTCGAGCCGGACGGTGACCCCTACCGTGGCCTCGTCTTCCACGACGAGGCGTGGCACTGGGCGATGCTGGCTCTGCACGGTGAGCGGTACCCGGTGGAGCACCCCGAACTGCTCGACCCGCCGCCCGCCTACCGAGCCCTTGAGTGAGGGTCGGGCCCCTGCCAGGCAGGGGCCGTAAGGTCCTCACCCGAGGGCGCCATCCATGGAACTCAGCGATGGAAAGCCGTGGTCTCCGTGAGTGCGGCCCGTGGAGTCGCGACCCGGTTCACCGGCGCCGCCTCGTCGGCATAGCCGAAGGAGATTCCCACGAGCAGCTTTCCCTCGCTGATGCCCAACTCGTCGCGGACCGTGTCGGCGTAGAAGCTCAGCAGCCCCTGTGGACAGCTGTCCACGCCGTAGGCGGTCATGGCCAGCAGCAGGGTCTGCATATAGGCACCGACGTCCGCGGCGAGGCGCGCCCCGCCCTCGCCCGTGACGAACAGGAAGGCGACGTGCGGCGCGCCGTAGAAGCCCAGACTCTCGGCGTCGTAGGCGGCGCGCGCCGCGTGGTCGTCCTGGCCGATGCCCAGAGTGCCGTAGAGCTCGGCACCGAACGCGGCCCGGCGGGCCTGGTGCTGCTCCGTGTACATCTCCTCGGAGTACGGGAAGTCGACCGAGACACGCTTGTGGGCGTGGGCCGTCTGGAGGGAACCTGCCAGACGCTCACGCATCGCGCCGCTCACCACCTCGACCTGCCACGGCTGCGCGTTGGAGTTGGACGGAGCGGCGCCGGCCAGCGCGAAGATCGCACGCAGCGTCTCCTCGGGCACCGCTTCCGGCCGGAAAGCGCGGGTCGCATGGCGGCCCCGTATCAGCTTCTCCGCGTGTGCGCTCAGTTCGGTGGTGTCCGACCAGGTCATGGGATCTCCTCGAAAGCGACTCGATAAGTAAACGGAGGCGTTTACATTGAGTCCGACCTTAACCCACCCATCTCCGCCAAGTAAACGCGGGCGTATAGTTGGCTCATGGTTACGGCGCCGACGACGGGTCAACGACGGGGGCGCGGCGGGCGCGAGCGCATCCTGGCCGCCGCCGCGCGGCTGTTCGCGACGCAGGGGATCAACGCGACCGCCATGGAGCAGGTCGCGGAGGAGGCCCCGGTGTCCAAGCGCACGCTCTACGCGCACTTTCCGGCGAAGAGCGACCTGGTGATCGCCCATCTGAAGGACCTCGCGTCGTCGGGCGCCACCCTGGAGAGCGCGCTGACCCGTGAGGACATCTCCGTGCGGGAGCGGATTCTGAGCCTGTTCGACCAACCGACGGCGGAGGCGGCGCCGGTGCGCGGGTGCCCGTTCATCGATGCCGCGGCGGAGTTCCCCGACCCCGGGAGCAGGGTCCACTCCTACGCCCGCGAACAGAAGCTGCGGATGGTGGAGCTGGTCACCGTACTGCTGACGGAATTGGACTGCCGCAGCCCCGGGCCGCTGGCCGAACAGCTGGTCACCCTCGCCGACGGAGCGGCCAGCCGCGCCATGGTGCTGGGCGAAGCGGACTACGGTCGGCACGCGCGGGCGGCCGCGGAACTCCTCCTCGAACACGCGCTGGCGAAGCCGGGCTGACCTGGGGAGCCTCGGCGGCAGGCGCGGATGATCGCCTGAGATGCTGGGGCGACCTTGGCGGGGGTTCCGGCGCTGGAGGCGGGCACCCCGCGCCCGATCCGCCGCCGTGCGCCTGAGGACCGAGGACCGCTGCATCCGTGTATGACATATCGTTCACCGCCGTGGCGGTGCTGTGCGTCGCCGCCGCACTGGCCGGCTGGATCGACGCGGTCGTCGGTGGGGGCGGCCTGCTCCAGCTGCCCGCTCTCCTGATCGGACTCCCCCACCTGCCTCCGGCGTACGCACTGGGTACCAACAAGGCGGTGAGCCTCGTCGGAACCGCGGCCGCCGCCTCCACCTACCTGCGCAAGGCACCGGTCGATGTGCGGCTGGCGTGCCGGATGGGCGTGGTGGCGGCGCTGTCCTCGGCGGGCGGGGCGTTCTTCGCCGCCGGGGTGAACAGCGCCGTGCTCCGGCCGTTGATCATGGTGCTGCTGCTGTGTGTCGCCGCGTTCGTGGTGCTGCGCCCGCAGTTCGGACAGGCTCCGGGCGGGGTGGTCACCCGACGGCGCCTGTTGACGGCCTTCGCGGTGGCGGGGGTCGGCATCGGCTTCTACGACGGGTTGCTCGGCCCCGGCACGGGAGCCTTCCTGGTGATCGCCCTGGTGGCCCTCCTCAATATGGACATGGTCACCGCCTCGGCCACCACCAAGGTCGTCAACGTCTGCACCAATATCGGTGCCCTCTCCTTGTTCGCCTGGCAGGGCGCGGTGCTGTGGAAGCTGGCGGTGCCGATGGCGGTCTTCAACATGTCGGGCGGCCTCGTCGGCGCGCACATGGCCCTCAAGCGGGGCAGCGGCTTCGTACGGATCGTCCTGCTGACCACCGTCGTCGGCCTGGTCGGCAAACTCGCCTATGACCAGTGGTGGAGCTGAGACACCGGCAATTCTCGGCGCCGGGCCTGTCAGCGCGCGTCGATGACCATGAGTGCGGTGTGGAGCGACGTGCGTGACTCGGCCGATTCCAGCGAGACGCCCAGGATGCGCTCCAGGGTGCGCAACCGGCTGTAGAGAGTGGGGCGGCTCAGACCCGTGCGGCGGGCTGTACCGGTCTTGGAGCCGGCGCATTCGAGGTGAGCGCGCAGGAACGCCAGGAGGTTCTCTCCGGTACGCGCGTCGTGGTCGAGCAGGCGGCCCAGTTCCGTCTCGGCGAACGCCTGGAGGCGGTGGTCGTCACGGAGCAGGGCGACGAGTCCGCGCAGCCGCACGTCGGTCGAGCGGTAGAGGCGGTGCGGTTCGGGCATGGTCAGGCCGACGTCGGCGACGTGTTCCGCCTCGGTGAGGCCGTGTGCCGCCCCGATGAGGCCCGTAGCGGAGGGTGCGGTTCCGGCGGCCCAGCCCTGGGTGCCGCCACGGCCGGCCAGGCGCTCCGCCAGTCCCCTGCACAGCGCTTCCAGGGTGGGGTCGGCACCCTTGGGCGGGCAGGCGATGACCGCCGAGACGGCCCCCTCGCGGCGGATGGCGGCGATGGCGCTGCCGCCGACGGCGGTGGCCGCCTGGCGGACGGCGGTCAGCAGGCGCCGATCGGACTCGCCCTGTGCGAGTGCGTCGGTGCCAGGGTGCTGGGGGATGCGCACGGACAGCGGCGCGTACCGGCTGCCGGGAGTGAGGCCGAGTGCTGTGGCGCGGGCCATGGCCTCGGCCTCCTCGGTGACGCGGCCGCTCAGCAGGTCGTCGAGGAGGCCGCCGAGCGCCTGCACCACGAGCGCTTCACGCTCCTGCTGGATCATCCGGTGCAGTTGGAGGGACTGCGCCGCGCGCTCCAGGACCATCCGCACGCGAGAGGTCTCCCGGGTCTGCGCGGGCAGTACGAGGCGGCCCCAGCGCTCGGAGCCGACGCCCACCGGGACAGCGGGCCAGGCGAGGGTGCCCGCACGGCCGGTGGCCGCACGGCCGGTGGCTGCACGGCCGGTGGCCGGGTTGTCGGTCGCCGCGTCGTGGAGGCGGGAGCGTTCCGCCCAGCGGTGCAGGAGAGCGGTGGTCGAGGTGTCCAGGGCGCAGAAGGCCAGCACATGGCGACTGAGATCTTCCAGGACGAGCGGGGCACCGAGGGTCTGTGCCGCGCGGGTGACGATGTCAGTGGTGGAGGCCCCGGCGAGATTGAGCGAGGTGAAGACCTCGTGGGTGGTGCGGGCGAACTCGACCTCCTCGTACTGCTCGGCCACGATCAGCCGGTGCACCTGCTGAGTGACCTCGACGAATCGGATTCTGCCGGTCAGGGTCACCACGGGCAGCGAGAGGGAGTCGGCGAGGGCTCCGAGGTGTGCGGGCAGGTCCTCGATGTGGGTGCCCGGCTCGACGACGACACCAGCCACGTCCTGGGCTGCCAGCATGCTCAGATACGCCTCGGCCCGGGGACCGCCGTCGACCAGGGGAAGGCCGGTGGTCAGTACGAGTTCGCCGCCCTCCAGCAGGTCGGTGAGGTCGGGAAGATCGCTGATGTGCACCCATCTGACCGGACGGTCGAGGTGGTCACGGCCGCCGACGACGCGCGGCCGCCCGGCGGCCAGCGCTGACAGCTGGAGGACTTCCCGTACGGTCGGCTGCATTTACACATCGTAAAAAACTTGCCGCCCTGCTGTACAGACTGTCGGCGCCCCCACTGGCAGCCTCACTGTGGGCCGGGCCGGGCCGTCGGACGGCTCCCCGGTGTCCGGCCCGTGCCGCAGTGAGGTATCGAGCGAGAGCGAGGCGGTCAGTGGTGACCAGCGAGGTGACCCGGGTCGGGCATTGGGTCGACAACAAGGCGTTCCCGGGTACGAGCGGACGTGCCGCCGCAGTGACCAATCCGGCGACCGGCGCGGTCGCCCGCGAGGTGGCCCTGGCCCACGAGACGGACTCCCGCACCGTGATCGAGTCGGCCGCGGCAGCCTTTCCGGCCTGGCGGGACACGTCGCTGGCCAAGCGTGTCGCGATCGTCTTCCGCTTCCGCGAACTGCTCAACCAGCGCAAGGACGAGCTCGCCCGGATCATCACAGCGGAGCACGGCAAGGTCCTGTCCGACGCGCTGGGCGAGGTGACCCGCGGCCAGGAGGTCGTGGAGTTCGCCTGTGGCATGCCACACCTGCTCAAGGGCGCCTTCAGCGAGAACGCCTCGAGCGAGGTGGATGTGCACTCGGTCCGGCAGCCGCTCGGGGTGGTCGGCATCATCGCCCCGTTCAACTTCCCCGCGATGGTGCCCATGTGGTTCTTCCCGGTGGCCATCGCGGCCGGCAACACCGTGGTGCTCAAGCCGAGTGAGAAGGCACCGTCGGCGGCGCTGTGGCTGGCCGAGCTGTGGGCGGAGGCAGGGCTGCCCCCCGGCGTCTTCAACGTGCTCCAGGGTGACAAGGCGGCGGTCGACACCCTGCTGTCCCACCGGTCGGTCAAGGCCGTCAGCTTCGTCGGCTCCACCCCCGTCGCCCGCCACGTGTACGCCACAGGGACCGCCAACGGCAAGCGGGTCCAGGCCCTGGGCGGGGCCAAGAACCACGCTGTCGTGCTGCCCGACGCCGATCTCGACCAGGCCGCCGACGCCATGGTCAACGCCGGATTCGGCTCGGCCGGTGAGCGCTGTATGGCGATCTCGGCCGTGGTGGCCGTCGGCGCCGTCGCGGACGAACTGGTCGCGAAGATCGCCGAGCGGGCCCGGGGCATCAGGACCGGCGACGGCACCCGGGGCTGCGACATGGGGCCGCTGGTGACCGCAGCGCACCGCGACCGGGTGGCCTCCTACATCGACCAGGCCGAGCGGGACGGCGCGCGGCTGGTCGTGGACGGCCGCCAGGTCCGCGCCGACGGCGGCCAGGACGGCTTCTGGCTCGGGCCCACGCTGCTCGACCACGTCACCACCCGGATGAGCTGCTACACGGACGAGATCTTCGGGCCCGTCCTGTCCGTCCTGCGCGCCGAGTCCTACGACGAGGCCCTTGAGCTGATCAACTCCAATCCGTACGGCAACGGGACGGCGATCTTCACCAACGACGGCGGCGCGGCGCGGCGCTTCCAGAACGAGGTCGAGGTCGGCATGGTCGGCGTCAATGTGCCGATCCCGGTGCCGATGGCCTACTACAGCTTCGGCGGCTGGAAGAGCTCGCTGTTCGGCGACACCCATGCGCACGGCACCGAGGGCGTGCACTTCTTCACCCGCGGCAAGGTCGTCACCACCCGCTGGCGTGCCCCGAGCCAGGCCGGCCTCGACCTCGGCTTCCCGCAGACGGCCTGAAGGAGACACCCGCCATGACCCTCGTCCAGCACGAGCTCAACAGCCGCGCCGTCGCCCGGACCTACGAGCTCGACCGCCGCCACGTCTTCCACTCCTGGTCGGCGCAGGCCGAACTCGACCCGATGGTCGTCACCCGCGCCGAGGGCTCCTACATCTGGGACGGCGAAGGCAACCGGCTGCTCGACTTCTCCTCCCAGCTGGTGAACACCAACATCGGTCACCAGCACCCCTACGTCGTCGAGGCGATCGCCCACCAGGCCCGTACCCTGGCCACCGTCGCCCCGCAGCACGCCAACGACCAGCGCTCCGAAGCGGCCCGCCTGATCTGTGAGCGCACCCCCGGCGACCTGGACCGGGTCTTCTTCACCAATGGCGGCGCCGACGCCAACGAGCACGCCGTACGTATGGCCCGGCTGGTCACCGGCCGCCCCAAGGTGCTGACCCGCTACCGCTCCTACCACGGCGGAACGCAGACCGCGATCAACCTGACCGGCGACCCGCGCCGCTGGCCCAACGACAACGGCGACTCGGGCGTGGTCCACTTCTTCGGCCCGTACCTCTACCGCAGCCACTTCGACGCGACGACAGAGGCGGAGGAGTGCCGGCGCGCGCTCGCTCATCTCGAACAGGTCATCGAGCTGGAGGGCCCGCAGACGGTCGCGGCGGTCCTGCTGGAGGCAATCCCCGGCACCGCCGGGATCATGCTCCCTCCACCCGGCTATCTCGCCGGCGTACGCGAACTGTGCGACCGATACGGCATCATGCTCATCGTCGACGAGGTGATGACCGGGTTCGGCCGTACCGGTGCCTGGTTCGTCTGCGGCGACGAAGGTGTGGTCCCCGACCTGCTGACCTTCGCCAAGGGCGTCAACTCGGGCTATGTGCCGCTCGGCGGTGTCGCCCTCGGGGACCGGGTCGCCGACCACTTCGCCCACCGCGCCTACCCCGGTGGCCTCACCTACTCCGGCCACCCGCTGGCGTGCGCGGCAGCCGCTGCCGCCATCACCGTCATGGAACGTGACGGCATCCTGGACAACGCCCGGCGCATCGGAACCGAGGTCATCGGGCCGGAACTCGACCGGCTCGCCGAGCGGCACCCCAGCGTGGGAGAGGTCCGCGGCCGCGGTGTCTTCTGGGCCGTCGAACTGGTCGCCGACCGGCACACCAGGCAGCCCGTGGCACCGACAGGCGGCAGCAGCCCGGTGATGGCCGAGGCCGTCCGCACCGCGAAGAAGCTGGGCCTGCTCCCCTTCAGCAACTCCAACCGCATCCACCTCGTCCCGCCCTGCACCATCACCGACGCGGAGACCCGCGAGGGTCTCGCCGCCCTCGACCAAGTGCTGGAACTCGTCGACACCCTGGTCCTGGGCGAGGGCACGGGCACGGGCGCCGACGACGACCGGTAGCCGGCTGCCCGCGACACCTCCGTCGCGTACTGCGGTCGCCTGCTTCGAACGGGAGGCGGGACGGTCACTTCCCGCGTGCCCGCCGGAAGCGCTCCGACGCGGCGGCGAGGTCGACGATGGGCTCGGGGTAGTCCGGAGCAGCGTGATTCTTCCCGTGCGGGCCGCGCAGCTTCCACGGCTCGTGGACCGCACGGCCTTCGATGGCCGCCAGTTCGGGCACCCAGCGCCGTACGTAGTCGCCGGCCGGGTCGTACTTCTTGGCCTGGACGAGGGGGTTGAGGATCCGGTTGGGACGGGTGTCGGTGCCCGTTCCCGCCACCCACTGCCAGTTCATCTGGTTGTTGGCCATGTCGCCGTCCACGAGGAGGTCGAGGAAGTGGCGGGCGCCGATGCGCCAGTCGACGTAGAGGGTCTTGGTGAGGAATCCGGCGGCCAGGAGGCGGCCCCGGTTGTGCATCCAGCCCTCGTGCCGCAGCTGGCGCATGGCGGCGTCGATCACCGGGTATCCCGTGCGCCCCTGCTTCCATGCTTCGATCTGATCGCGGGCTTCCCTGGCGGAGCGCCAGCGGTCCCCGTGCGTACGGTAGTCGACCCGGGCGGCCTGCGGTCTGGCAGCCAGGACCTGGTGGTGGAAGTCGCGCCAGGCGAGCTGCCGCACGAACGCCTCGGCGCCGGTCCCGCCCCGCTCACGGGCCCTGGCCACCAGTTCGACGGGCGACAGGGTCCCGAAGTGCAGGTGCGGGGAGAGACGCGAGGTGCAATCGCCCGCCAGATCGTCGTGGTGGTCCGCGTAGGCGTCCATGCCCTTTTGCCGCCAGCCGGCGAACTGCTTGCGGCCGGCGGTCTCGCCCCCCGCCGGGACCCCGGGTGAGACACCCTCGATCCGACGGCGGGAAGGGAGCTTCTCGGTGGCGACGCCTTTGGCGGCGGTGATCCGGGCGGGCGCGCCGTGCGAGGGGCGCTGCCGGGCCTTTTCCCAGCGCCGGAAGTACGGGGTGAAGACGGCCATGTGGTCCTTGCCTGCGGGGGTGATCTCGCCCGGGGCGACTGCTGTGACCATCCGGTCGTGGACACGCAACCGCCGACCAGCGGCTGCCAGCGCCGAACTCAGCTTCTTCTCCCGCCGGTCTGCGTAGGCGCTGACGTCGGCGGACATGTGCACCTCGTGCGCGTCGGCCTCGTGCGCCACCCGGCAGACCTGCTCGACGACATCACCCGTACGTACGATGAGGCGGGCGCCCCGCTCCCGCAGCTGACGGTCGAGGTCGGCGAGGCAGTCGGCGAGGAAGGCGCGCCTGTTGGGTACGGCGTAACCGGCGGCACAGATGGCATCGTCCTGCACGAAAAGCGGAACCACGGCGTCGGCGGTGTCCTGGGCCGCACGCAACGGCGAGTTGTCGCGCAGGCGGAGATCCCGGGTGAACAGCACCACCGAGGTGGCCATCGCGCCTCTCCAGTGTCGATGTTGCCCTTCTCGACGGCTTCACTCGGCGTGATACCGCCCGTCCGCCCCGATCGGCCGCCGACTGCGCCAACCGGAATCCGGCGGCGCCCCAGCATGCCGCGCCGCGCCCGCCGCCGCTACGGCTCGCGCCTGTCCGGCGTGTCGCCCCCGGCAGGTGGCCGAGCCGGTGGGGGCGTTCCACCGAGCCCCTCAAGCGGCGGATGTCCGGCAGACGGGGCCGAACAGCTCGTTCCGTCCCGCGGAAGGCTCAGCCGGGTCTGCGTACGGCGAGCAGGGCGACATCGTCGTCGTTGTCGTCGGGCCGGACGCGGCTGAGCAGCAGGTCGCAGAAGGTGTCGAGGGGCCGACGAGCCAGCGCGGCGGCGTGCTGGCTCAGCCGGTCCAGACCCTCGCTGAGGGCATGCGACCGCGACTCGATCAGACCATCGGTGTAGAAGAGCAATGTGCACAGGGGCGGCAGCTCCACGGCAGCGTCCTCACGGCCGACGGCGAGTCCCGCGCCGATCAGCGGGTCGACGGTGCTGTCCAGGAACTGGGCCGCGCCGTCGTGCGTGACCAGCAGGGGCGGCGGATGTCCCGCGTTGGTCCAGCTGACGCGGCAGGACTTGCCGTCCTCGCCCCCGCCTTCGATCCGGCCGAAGATGAGGGTGGCCAGCGAGGCATCGGTCATGTTCCGCATGGCTTGGTCGAGCCGGTCGACGATGCCGCTGGGTGGTTCCTCGTACGACCAGGCGTAGGCGCGCAGCATGTTGCGGACCTGTGCCATCGCGGCGGCCGCGTCGGCGTCGTGCCCCACGACGTCACCGATCGCCACCGCCACCGTTTCGTCCGGTAGTGGGAAGGCGTCGTACCAGTCGCCTCCCACCTCGGAGCCCTCCGGCGCGGCCACATACCGCACGGCCATCTGCAGGCCGGGCTCGTGGGGCAGTTGCGGCAGCAAGTGGCGCTGCATGGTCTCGGTGACCCGGCGCTGGCGCTGGTACAGACGCGCGTTCTCCAGTGCCAGCCCCGCCCGGCGCGCGATGTCCTCCAACAGCGCCAGATCGGCCACCCGCTCGGGCCGTTCGGCCTGGCCCAGCGTGAGCGCCCCCAGTACCTCACGTACTCCATGGATCGGGGCGATGGCCGCGTAGCGCATCCCCGTCACCTCGAACAGCTTCCGCTGTGCGACCGCGATGCCCGCGTCCGGCGGGCCCTGATAGGTCTCGGGCCCCGCCAGCGTCGACGCGGCTCCCCGCAGCGCCCGCGACAGCGGCATCCCGGACTCCTGGGGGATGGGGGGCATCGGCCCCTGGAGGTCGTCCCGGATGACCAGGTCACCGTCCTCGTAGTGGACGACCGAAGCCCGCCAGACCTCGTCCCCCTCGGTGATCAGGTCGATGATGGCCCAGTCCGCCAGGCGCGGCACCACCAGCCGCGTGAGCCGGCGCAGCGCCTCCTGGACGTCCAGGGTCGACGTCAGCGTGGTCGTGACCTCGGCCAGCAGCGCCAGCCGGTCCAGCTCCGACAGCGGCTCCTCTTCGGCGGCCTCGCGCTCGTCCTCGCCCGCGCCTGGAGCGTGCTCGTGGAGGAGGATCATCGCGCCCTCGACGCCGTCAGCCGTCCGGCACGGCGTGATCAACCAGCGGACGGGCAGCAGGGTGCCGTCGCCGCACTCGTACCAGCCCCACTCCCCCTGAGCCGGCCGGCCGCTGTGATAGGCCCGCAGTGCGGGGCAGCTGCTACGGGGCGTCGTGTGCCCGTGCTGGTCGCGGTGCAGACGGTCGTGGGCGTCGTCGCCGAGCAGCTCGGCCGCCCGGAAACCCAGCATGCGCTCGGCCTCACGGTTCACTTCGACGATGCGCGCCTGGTCGTCCAGCAACAGCATGCCGGCGCCGTGCACCTGGGTGGGTCCGCCCGAAGGCTGCCGCCCACCGTGCCCGTCCCCGCTCGGGACCGTCATCCGTGACTCCTCGACCTGGTTGCTTCCCGTCTCGGCGCGATGATCGCCCCCGTCGCCGCCGAGCGGAAGGCGGCGCGCAGGCGCCGGGGAGCCCTCTTGTGCCCACCCGGCAGGGGCGCTGTGAAGAAATGATGCATCCACCGACTGTCGAGGGGTTCCCATCGATATTCAATGGATGCGCTGAAGATCGAGCAGGACTCCCCCGGATCTCGGCGAATCGGGCGGCCCGTCAGCCGGGTGGGCGGCGGGCCGGTGAGGCGCGGCAGGAATGGAGAGCCGCGCTTGTATCACGATCCGGAACCGATCACGGCTTCGTGTGTCGCATTCTCTCGCCAGTAAGCGCTGCCCCTTCTTAAGCTCCAGCCTCTCCCTGCCCGAGTGTGGCCGCATACGCATATGCCAAGGGTCGCTTCCGCAACACAGGAGTAATACGCATGATCGCCCTGACCGTCCCAGTCATGATCACATTCGGAGTCTTTCTGATTGCGATGGTCATGGTCGGCGTCGTGACGCATGAGGAAACGACCACATTCGACGACTTCACGGTCGGCAGTCGTAAGCTCACCGCTCCGGTGGCCGCCCTGTCCGCCGGAGCCGCCGACATGTCCGGCTGGCTCTTCCTGGGTCTGCCGGGCGCCGTGTACGCGGCGGGAATAGGCGCCACCTGGATCGCCGCGGGCCTGATCGTCGGCACGTATCTCAACTGGCGCCTCGTCGCTCCCCGCCTGCGCGTCTACACCGAGCGGGTCGGCGCTGTGACCCTGCCCTCATATCTCGAGGAACGGTTCGAGGACCGCAGCAGAGTGATCCGGCTCCTCTCGGCGACCGTCACCGTCGTCTTCTTCACCGTCTACGTCGCCAGCGGGCTGGTCGCCTGCGGGCTGCTGGCCGACGAGATCTTCGGCGCCGGATTCGAGCTAGGGCTGACCGTCTTCGCCGTGGTGATCGTCATCTACACCATCCTCGGCGGGTTCCGGGCCCTGAGCGTCAGCCACTCCATCCAGGGCACGCTGATGATCCTCACCGCCGTCGCCCTCCCCGCGATCACCCTCTGGCAGCTCGGCGGCTTCGAGGCGCTGCAGAGCGACCTCGACGCGGTCACTCCCGCGCTGCTCGACCCGGGAGCCGAGGCATCCTTCGCGGAGAAGAAGTGGACGGCGGGCGAGCCGCTCGGGGCCGTCGCGCTGATCTCCCTGCTCGCGTGGGGGCTCGGCTACTTCGGCCAGCCCCACATCCTGACCCGCTTCATGAGCATCCGCAGCACGCGGGACATACCGCTGGCCCGCCGCCTGGGCGTCAGCTGGGTGATCGTCGTCCTGGCGGGTGCCTCGCTGATCGGTCTCACCGGAATCGTCGCGCTCGACAAACCGCTCTCGAACCCGGAGACGGTCATCATCACGCTGTCCGCCCACCTGACCTCCCCCTGGGTCGCCGGGGTCCTGCTGGTGGCCGTACTGGCAGCCATCAAATCCACCGTGGACAGCCAACTGCTGGTCTCGGCCACCTCGCTCACCGAGGACCTCTACCGGGCGTTCCTCAACCGGCGTGCCTCCGATACGACACTGCTGCTGATCGGGCGGCTGAGCGTGCTGGCAGTGGCGCTGATCGCCTATGTGATCGCGCTGAGCGGCGGCGGCGTCCTCGACATCGTCGCGTACGCCTGGGCGGGATTCGGCTCGGCCTTCGGGCCGGTGATCCTCCTGTCGCTGTTCTGGCCGCGCATGACAGCGGCCGGGGCGAAGGCCGGAATGGTCACCGGAGCCCTCACCGTGCTGCTGTGGAAGCAGATCGACCCGCTCCTCGGCCCACTGGAGTCCGGCATCTACGAGATGGTGCCGGGCGTGGTCGCCGCCACCGCCGCGGCGCTGGTCTTCGGCAAGTTCGTCGGCCGCCGCCCGACGCTCGACTGGAGCAACGTCGCGCTGACCGACGCCGCCCCGCAGGCGGCGCCGGGGACCCAGAACGTCCCGCCCCCCTCCCCCGCGCCGCCCATGGACGACTCGGGGAGGTGGTGACTTCCCCGCACGGCCTAGCGGGTTGCCGAGGTGTCCGGGCCGGGTTGAAAGCCCTTTGACGTCCGTCGGCGCACGGTGTCCGGTTTCCGGATGACGTCCACGAGCACCGGGCATACGCACCTCGGCACGCATCCCGGCCCCTGTCCGGTCGACGACGGCCTCGTGCGGCGAATGATCGGCGGACAGTTCCCGCAGTGGACGGGTGCGGCGATCGCGCGCCGGCGGTCCGGCGGCACGGTCAATGCCGTCTACCGACTGGGCGAAGACAAGGCCGTGCGGCTGCCGCTGACGCGGGGCGGGGCCGACGATGTGCCGACGGAGCGGGAATGGCTGTCCCGGCTCGTGCCGCTGCTGCCCACGCGCATCCCCGAGCTGCTGGGAGCCGGGGAGCCTGCCCGCTGCCCGCGAGGCTGAGGCCCCCGGTCCGGCGTCTGGGAACGGGGGTCGTCCGGCGCCGGGGACGGCACAGCGCCCGCGGTGCCTCGTCCCCGGCTCGGCGATTCCGGATGGCTCACGCGGACGCGGACGCCGACGACCTGTCCCGGCTCACCGCGTCGAGCAGCATTTCCGCAGCCACCGTCGTCCCGTCGGTACGGATCTCCCCGGCCACGGCCCTCGCCCGGGCCCGGGTTCCGGGGCTCAGAGCCGTGGTGAGCGCCGCCGAAAGCGACTCGAAGGTCGGCGTCGGGCCGTCGTGTGCGGAGCCGATACCCAATTCGGCGATACGCGCGGCCCAATGCGGCTGGTCCGCGATCTGGGGTACCGCCACCTGGGGCACGCCGGCCCGCACCGCCGTGGTCGTGGTGCCGGCGCCGCCGTGGTGCACGACAGCAGCCACCCGCCCGAACAGCGACTGATGGTTGACCTCGCCGACGACGAAGCAGTCGTCCCGGTCGTCGATCAGGGCCAGGTCGGCCCAGCCCCGGGCGAGGAGCACGCGGCGGCCGTGCGCCCGGACCGCCTCGATGGCCACCCGCGCCATGTCCCGCGCGGTGTGCAGAGCCATACTGCCGAAGCCGACGTACACGGGCGGCTCTCCGGCTTCCAGGAACGCCTCCAGCCCGTCCGGGAGCGGGCGTTCGTCCGGCAGCACCCACGCCCCCGTCGGCACGAGGTCCAGGTCCGTCATCTCCTGCCACGGGCCCAGCACCGGCTCTGCCGCCAGCCATGGCCGGTCGGTGAGAACGTAGTCGCGGACGTTGTCCACCGGAGGCAGCCCGATCGCAGCGCGGTGGCTGTTGAGCGCCTCGCCGTACAGCCCGTTCACGCGCTCGGCGTCCTGCGCCCACAGCGCCTTGATGTCCTTCTCGCCCTCCGGAGAGGGCTTGCCCGGCCGCTGCATCGGAGGCAGGTGACGGGACGGCAGCCCGAACGGATGGAAGCAGGCGAACACGTAGGGGATGCCCAGCTTCTCGGCCACCGAACGCGCGCCGGCCGGCATGAGACCGGTCGCCAGCAGTGCGTCACACCCCTCTGCCGCCGTCATGAGCGTGTCGAACCGCGCGGCGACCAACTGGGGCGCGAGCCGGAAGGCGTCCGCCGCCGACGGCGGCCTCGCGCCGGTCACCACCGATTGCACCGTCGGACCGAGCGGCACCAGCGGCACGCCGACACCGCCGAGCAGCGCCGCGAACTCCTCGTCCGGCGGCGCGCACACCCGCACCTCCACCCCCAGCTCCCGCAGCCGCACCGCGAGCCCCGCCACCGGTTCGACGTCCCCGCGCGAACCCCAAGTCGTCAACACCATACGCATGCCGCGAATCCCCCATTTCTCCCGGCCTCCCCGCCGGGAGCGACAATCCTGCGCCCTCCCCGGGCTCTTGCCGCAAGCCCCCCGGTGCGCTATAGGTTGAGAGTGGCAGGGAGTGGTTCTCCTTGCCTCTTTTCTTTTCGTGCCGCTGAAGCGGCCCGGCCCCTTGTCCCCAGGGCTCGTGGCCGCACGGGACCGCTACGGTTCGCGTGCCGCGTTGAGCGCTTCGACGGCGCCCGCGGCGTCACCGAGGTTGGCGAAGTCGACGGCGACGAAGTTGACCGGATTTCCGCGCGCGGCCTCGCAGTGCCGGGCACGGTCGAGCACGAAGTCCTTCGCGTTGACCTTTCTGGCGTCGATCCTGCTGCCCCCTGCCCGGGTGACGAAGTGGTTCATCAGGAAGAGCTTCTTGTTCCTCCCGCCGCGGTTGGGGACGCAGTTCATGTCCTCGGGCGCCGAGAAGGCGTAGGGCGTCTCCATGCCGTACCGGTAGAAGTTGCGGTACCAGTCGGCCGGGCCGTCGGCGTGCTCCGCGAAGACCACCAGGCGCTTGTCATCCTTGACCATCTCGCCCAGCGTCGGCCACTGCGCCTGGGGGTCGTCGTCGGGGGTGAACAGGAGACGGCCCAGCCCGGCCTTCCGGAACGCGGACGCCGTCTGCTCGCCGGAGATGCCGTCCTGGACGATCAGCGTCACCACCTCGCCCGGGTGCTCGTCGAGCCAGGAGCGGATGTCGCGCAGGGTGTCGACGAGCGGGACGGCACCGCCGCGGCAGACGGCGTGGCACAGCCACAGCCCCGGCCGTGAGGGGTGGGCCTTGTCGATCAGCCCCGTGACCCGGTCCCGCATCTCCGGCGCGAACTCGGAGAGTTTCATCCGCTCCGCGATCTGGTCGGGCCGCTCCCAGGTGTGGGTGTCCACGAGCAGCGCCCGGGCACCGCCTTCGAGCTGGGCGGTGATGTCACCGTCCTGGAGCGGGCTGATGAAGCGGTCGGCGGTCGTCGACATCGAGTTGTGGGTGGCGAGGTAGGCGGCCTGGTCGTAGCGCAGCTCGCAGGCGTGGACCGAGCCGTTGCAGTGCAGCTCCTGGGTGCCGCTCGCCGTCGCGGGGACGAAGGTGACGCCCAGCACCACGGCGGTGGCGGTGACGGCGGACATCGCGGCCAGCAGCCAGGTGCGGCCGCGTGCGGTCAGGGATCGCGCGGCCCTGGGCCGCCGCCGTACGGAGGACAGGGCGGCCAGCAGCACCCCGACGGCCAGCGGAATCAGTGCGGCGACGAGCCCGGCGGTCGTCAGGGTCTCCAGCGCCGACTTCTCCAGGTCTTCCACCAGGGCGGCGAGCGACGGCGGCCAGGAGCCGGGCGCCTCCCCCCACATGCCGTCCGCCTTCCAGCGGACCGCCCCGAAGAGCGCGGCCGTCAGGCCGCCGCCCGCGGCGAGGCTCCAGCCGATGGCGCGCAGCCGCCGGAGCCTGCGGCGCGGTCCTGTGACCCACAGGAAGGCGACGGAGAGTACGCCGACGACGACGGCGAGGGTGTAGACCCATCCCAGGGTGTGGGTGATGCTCCGCGCGGACTTCAGCGCGCCGGTGTGCATCCCGGCGCTCTCCAGGTCCTCCACAACGTTCCACCGGCCACCCTCGGTGATGCGCAGCAGTTCCTGTTCGCCCTCCTCGGCACCGGCGCCCGCCCGTCCGCCGACCACATGCGGGCCGACCGCGGCCAGCGCCGTAGCCACGTCGCCCACCCGGAGCGCTCCTTCGACCTGCGGCCTGAGCGCGTCGCGTTCGCTCTCGGGAACGCGGGAGAGCAGAAAGGTGCTGACGTTTTCCGCGGCCCGGTCGCTCAGCTCGACGGTGGGCAGATCCGCCGGCCGCCGGCCGGCCGCGACGTCGTCGACAGCAGCCTCGATGCGCTTCTGTGCTGCCGGGAGGTCGACCTTCTCCCGGCCCTGCGCCTCGGAGACCAGCCCCCCGAGGTACACGTCCGCGAGCTTGTCCACGTTCGCCAGCACGGGGGTGAGGTCGACCGAGAGAGCCAGGGTGTCGGTGTCGCCGCGCAGATAGCCGGTGACGGCCCCGATCTGTTCATCCGTGAGCTCCCGTACGGTCGCCGGGGGCAGGACGGTCTTCAGGTTCGCCGTCACCACAGCGCCGGGTACCGGGAGCCGCGCCAGCAGGCTGCTGGTGACCGGCCGGGCCTCGGGGTCGACGAGCACCTCGTCGTAGAGCCGGTCGTACGCCCGTTCGTCGTCCAGCACCTGCTGGTAGAAGCCGCGGTCCAGGACCGTGTTGCGCAGCGTGCCAACCGTCGCCAGCACCGTCACGCACACCGCCGCCAGTACCGCCGCCACCGGCCGGGCGAAGCCCACCCAGCGCGCCTGGCGCCATGTGCCCCGGCGGGCGGGGGTTTTCGGCGAGCCGGGCGCGCGGTCTGGCGCGTTCTCCTCCCGTTCCGTCTCAGGGACACCTTCGTTCGCGTTGCGCGACACCCGCACTCCCGTGGTCGTGTGCTGTCCGAGCGCCCGGCGCGTGGCGTGCGCTCCGGGCGCGGCATGCCGCCGCAGCGCCGTACGACTGCGGCAGCACACAGGCTCCCATCAGGCTAGAGGAGGGCGGGCGCGTCCGGTCAGCGGGCTTCGGCCGGGGCCGGAGGGAGACGCCGTGAACGAGGGCACCGGCAACGGAGGCGCCATGGACGAGCGCCCCTTCCCGCGCGAGGGTGGGTACGGTCCGTACAGACGCTGCTACAGCGCAGCGCGGGAGGAGTTGACGACCGGGTGGTGGAAACAGTGGCAGGCGATCGTCCGGTGGTGCGGTACCGGTCCCCCGTCCTCGACAGCGCACGCTGGGCGGACTTCCCGTTCCGAGAGGGCGACATAGTGATCAGTACGCCGCCCAAGTGCGGCACCACATGGACACAGATGATCTGCGCACTTCTCATACATGGCACGGCCGAGTTCCCGCAGCCCCTGGACTCCATGTCGCCCTGGCTGGACGCCCGCTACCGGGACCACGGCGAGGTGTTGGCCTCTCTCGCGGCGCAGCCGCACCGCCGGTTCGTCAAGTCGCACACCCCGCTGGACGGGCTGCCCTACGACGCCCGCGTGACGTATGTGTGCGTGGGCCGTGACCCGCGCGACGTGGGGGTGTCGATGCAGCACCACATGGCCAACATGGACCCGGCGGCCGTCGCCCGCGCCCGCGCGCGGGCGGGCGGCGAGAAGGGAGCCGAGGAGGCGGCCAGGCGGGTGCGGGAGGCCGCAGAGCCTGGTGCTGCGGGCTTTCGGCGCTGGGTCGAGGACCGCACCCCGGTGGCCGAGGCGCCCGCGAGCCTGCGGTTCACGCTGCACCACCTGCGGACGTTCTGGGAGGCCCGGCACCTCGGCAACGTGGTGCTGCTGCACTACGACGACCTCAAGTCCGACCTGGCCGGGAGCATGCGCCGGCTGACCCGGCGGCTGGGTGTCGCGGTGGAGGAGGAGAGGTTCCCCGAACTGGTGCGGGCGGCGACTTTCGAGGCGATGCGCGGCCGGGCCGACCAGTTGGTCCCCGAGGCCGGGACGGGCATCTGGCGCAACCCCCGAGAATTCTTCCACCGGGGCTCATCCGGCCAGTGGGAGGAGATCCTGACCGAGCCGGACCTGCTCCGGTACGCGGAGGTCACAGCAGGATGCGTCAGTAGCGGCATGGCGGCCTGGCTGCACCCGGCCCACCCGCTCCCCGCCGAGGCGGAGAGCTGAGCGGACCGGGCCGAACGGGGCGTCCCTCGGCCGCCGTGGGCAACCGCCGGTCAGGGGCAGCCGGTCAAAGGCGACCGTTCAGGGGCAGCCGTTCAGAGGCAGCCTTCACTGGTCGGAGTAGCTGAGGTCCCCGACGGTCCAGGCGCTCACGTCCTTGATCGCGATCCGGTACATCCCGCCCGTTTCCGGGATGCCCACCTGACCCTGGAGAATCCTGGCCACATGGAAGTGCAGATAGGACGGCGAGGCGGCGTCCCGGGGCTCCGTGCTGTCCGGTACCGCCATGAAAGTACCGGCGAAGGGACCCAGCCGGTCCGAGTCCCTCAGGACCTCGGCCACTCGCTGCCTCCACACCGCTTCCGGCGCCAGCCGGCCTGTGATGACAGCCCCGTGCACCACGACGGTGAGAGACATCTGATTGGTTTGCTCCGACTCCACCATGGCGGCGATGTCGACGAGCAGCTCGTCAGCATTCGACATGGCTGCTGATGGTATAAGGCCGCGTACCGGCTCCGCGACGCGCGGGGTGGCGCGCCGCTGCGACGGACCGCTGTGACCGGCCCCTGCGACCCGGTCGCGTACCGGACCGCTGCGCAGGGCCGGGCCCCCTGAGCGGGGCCGGCCCGTCGAGCGCGGCTGGGGAAGCTTACGCGGCGATGCCGCCGGAGGACGGGCGGCGGCGCCCCCTGGCGGGCCTGTTCCGCCGTCCGCGGGCGGCCGCTTCGGTGCGCTTGGGCCGCTCGGCGACCGGCGCCGCGATGGTGACCGGCACGCCGGGCGGCTTCCGGGCACCGGTGATACGGCTCAACTCGGCCTCGCCGGAGCGGACCTTGGTCATCCGCGCCCCGACACCGGCGTCCGCCATCAGACGGTCCACGCTGCGGCGCTGGTCGGGCACGGCAAGCGTGACGACGGTGCCGGACTCACCGGCACGCGCCGTGCGGCCGCCGCGGTGCAGATAGTCCTTGGGGTCGCTGGGCGGGTCGACGTTGACGACCAGGTCGAGGTTGTCGACGTGGATGCCGCGGGCTGCGACATTGGTGGCCACCAGGACGGTGACGTGCCCGGTCTTGAACTGGGAGAGCGTGCGGGTGCGCTGGGACTGGGACTTGCCGCCGTGCAGCGCCGAGGCGCGTACGCCCACCGCCAGCAGCCGCTTGGTCAACCGGTCCACCGCGTGCTTGGTGTCCAGGAACATGAGCACCCGCCCGTCACGGGCGGCGATCTCCACTGCGGTGGCCTGCTTGTCGGCGTCGTGTACGTGCAGCACGTGGTGCTCCATCGTGGTGACCGCCCCCTGGGACGGGTCGACGGAGTGGACCACCGGATCGGTCAGGTAGCGGCGGACCAGGCGGTCGACGTTCCGGTCCAGGGTGGCGGAGAAGAGCAGCCGCTGCCCCTGGGGCCGTACCTGGTCGAGCAGCTGGGTCACCTGGGGCATGAACCCCATGTCCGCCATCTGGTCGGCTTCGTCCAGGACGGTGATGGCGACCTGGTCCAGCCGGCAGTCACCCCGGTCGATGAGGTCCTTGAGCCTGCCGGGGGTCGCGACGACGACCTCGCTCCCGCTGCGCAGCGCGTTCGCCTGACGACCGATCGACATGCCGCCGACCACAGTGGCGAGCCGGAGTTGGAGCGACCGGGCGTAGGGGGTCAGGGCCTCGGTCACCTGCTGCGCCAGTTCCCGCGTGGGTACGAGCACGAGCGCGAGGGGCTGCCGGGCCTCGGCCCGCTGCCCCGCGGTACGGGCGAGCAGCGCGAGGCCGAAGGCGAGCGTCTTGCCCGAGCCGGTGCGGCCGCGGCCCAGAACGTCGCGCCCCGCCAGTGAGTTCGGCAGTGTCGCCGCCTGGATCGGGAACGGCACCGTCATGCCTTCGGAGCGGAGCGCGGCGCTCAGCCGGTCGGGCAGGTCCAGCTCGGAGAACTTCTCGACGGCGGGAAGCGGCGCGGTGCTGCTGACCGGCAGGGCGAACTCCCTGGGGCGGGAGGCGACGGGACGACGGCCGTTGCGGCCCCGGCCGGAACCGGGGGCACCGCCCTTGCGGGAGCGGTGAGAGCTGTCGTTGGTGCGAGTGGAGCGATTCATGCAAAACCTTCCTCGGTGCGGCACGCATCGAGGGAATTCGTCCGGCAGCAGGAAACCGATCGAGCTGCCGGAGCATTCGCAAGAACGAGCCGGTGAGAAGACGGAGAAAACTGGCCACAGAAGCGGCCGGTTTTCCGGAAAAACGACGACGAATGGAAAAGGAGAGCGGCGGGCGGGCCTGAGCGGACGGCGGTCGCCTCGGCGGACGGGCCACGCGCCAAGCCCCGTCGCCTACGCGCGGTCACACGTACGCGGCGGTGCGTCGCTGCCGGGTACGGATGCCTCGATGCCGGCCTCAGACGGGAACGGTGTTGTCGGCCCCGGCGCGTCGGCTGATCCGGCCTTCGTGAAGCTCGCGGGGGCCGAGGCCCTTCTCCGCGTCGAGCCACTTCACGGTGCCGACCGCCATCGCATCTCCCTCGGGCAGTGACCGGACCGCTTCTTGCGGGACCGGAGTCGCTGCGATGACTTCCCTCCGGAGAACGCCGGAAATGAAAAGCGCTCTCATCGATGTAGATCGAAGGAGCGGCTGAAATCTTCGGGAACCACAACTGCAACTCGCCCCAGCGTAACACGGCCATGTGGTCCACCAGCGGTGAGTCGCCTGCCCTCGGAAGCCCGCCGGGAAATGTGCGGGGGATGTGCGGGGCCCGTGCTGTACGGGCCCCGCCGTCCCGTGACGGGGGCCGGTCAGTCGTACGAGATGTCGGACTCGGAGTAGCGGCAGGTCTTGCCGTCCGGTCCGCTGCCGATCTCGTCGGGCTCGTCGCCGCTGTCGTTGCCCTGGTAGCGGACACAGGGCTTGATCTTCTTGCCGGCGTCGCCGTGGATGCGGATATCGCGCAGGGTGGCGGTGTCGCCGTAGTTGGCGTTGACGCCCGCGACGGCCTTGCCGGGTGCGGTGATGTCCACGTCCTCGACGGTTATGGAGCGCTTGTGCTGGGTGGAGCAGTTGCCGCAGGAGCGCACCAGTTTGCCGAAGTCGGAGATCTGGAAGCCGGAGACCTTCAGCGAGCCCGCGCCGTTGAACTGGAAGACCTTGTCCTCGGCCTTGCGCGCGCCGCCGCCGATGACCGTGTAGCGGGCGGAGGAGGAGCTGCCCTTGAAGGAGGCCGCGTCCTCGCCGACGTCCTCCCACCACACGTTCTCCAGGGTGCAGCTGCCCATGCAGTGCACACCGTCCGCGGCCGGTTTGCCGAGCACGACGTTCTTGAGTACGGCCCCGTCCTCCAGCTCGAAGAGGGGGTCCTGGCCCTCGTCCTGATCGCCGCCGCCGAGGTCGCCCTCGCCGTGGAAGCGCTGCATCTCGCCGTCGTAGGTGCCGGAGACCGGAATCGTCTCGGAGACCGGCTTCTCGCCCTGGGGGTCGGGCCACTGCTCGGCGGCGCCGGCCGGGGCCGCGGAGGTGCTGAGCAGGGCGGCCCCGCCCAGCGCGACGGTGGCGAACGCCCCGGCAAGAGCTGCGCGGAGGCTCGGCCGGCGCCTGTGCAGTCCGGTTCTCATACGCGGACCTCCTTCTGTGAAGGGGTGATGTGGGGGGGTGTGGTGGGGGTGAAGGTGCGCGGAGGTCAACGGCTGGTGACGCCGAATCGGCGGGTGGCGAAGTCGAGGCCGCCGGGCGAGGAGGTGATCTCGTACCCGAACTGGACGTCGCCGATCGTCTCGTCGCCCCACCAGCCCTTGGTGTCCTTCAGCCAGCGCAGGACCGGCAGGATGTCGACCGTGCCCTGTGTCGAGTCGGAGGTGCGCACGAACGTGAAGACCTGGTTGGCGCCGTTGTCGCCCTTGTAGACACGCCAGGTGTGCCCGCCGAGGGAGACAGTGCCCTGCGGGGTGCCGATCGGACCGACCGCGCCGTGGTGGTTGACCCACAGCATGACCTCGAAGTCGTAGTCGCTGTCCCAGATGTCGTACGAGGTGTTGTAGGCGCCGGCCTGCGGGACACTCACCTGGTAGCTGCTGCTGAGCGAGGTGAGTGCGCCGATGCGCTTGCCGACGACCTTCTTGGCGTTCGGATAGGACTTGATGCCGCCGGTGTCGGGGTGGTCGGCGTGCACCCACCAGTCCGACGCCGAGTTCGCCTCGATGGTCTGCGAACCTGCGCCCTGACCCCAGATGTTGTTGTAGAGGGTGTAGCCGTCGGACGTCCGGTAGCTGCCCCAGCGGTCCGAGGAGGACCAGACTGCGGCGTGCGCCGGTGCCGCGGCGAACCCGATCAGCGCGGCGAACGCCGCCGCGGGGGCCACCAGGAGGGTCGTGCGTCTGCGGAGCCTGTGCCGTGCCTGTCGTGCCATGTGGGCCTCTCCTTCATCTCCGTGCGGTGTTCCGGTGCACAGAGGGGTGTCCCTCCCCTCTGTGCACCGGAACACCGGTGGCCAACGAGTGCTGTCTGCTCTGTCGTTGCCACCGGAGCGCGGAAAGTTGCCGCCCGGGCGCAGAATTTTCTCCGGGCGCGGAGGAGTGCCTGCGCTCCCCGCGCCCTTGGGTACCCCTGCCCGCTGGGGAGCGGGCAGGGGTATGTCGTGGTCACTCACGCGGTTCCCGCGCCCCTGACGGGGGCGCAGCTCCGTCACTCAGCGGGTGTCCAGCAGGGTTGCGGAGTGGCTGAGGGCCTGCGCGGCGACGGCGCAGCGGCGGGCGAGTTGCTCGACCTGCTGCTGGAGGGCGGCGGCGTCCGGGCCGGTCCAGTCGGCGGCGGCCCCGGCGCCGAGCCGTTCGGCGTGCGCGGCGAGCGCGGCGGCATGGGCACGCAGCTGAGCCGCCGGGGCCGCCGGGCTGGCGGAGGTGGCAGCGGCGGAGCGCGGTGCCGGGACGGGGGTCGGTGTCACAGGTTCCTCCAGGGAGCGAAGACGTTGGTCACACCGTCCAGTGCGGGGGCGAGTTCGGGGTGGTGGCGCAGCAGGACGCGGGTCATACCGTTGCGGTCGATCCACTCCAGCCCCTCGGGGGTGTAGATCTCGGGCCGGTAGTCGGTGGTGAAGAAGCGGTCGCTCTTCAGGCGCCGGCTGGCCATCAGGATGAAGATGCGGAAGAGGGAGTCGCTGAAGCCGAACCCGGCGGGGCGGGGCTCGACGAGGTTGCCGACCAGGGTGTCGACGCGGTCGAGCCGCCCCTCGTAGAGCTCCTCCAGCAACGGGGTGTCGGTCGGGTGGCCGCCGGTGAGCTCCTCGAAGGAGGTGACGGGGCGCTTGCGGAGCATCTGGCGGTAGGCGTTGTAGCGGGGGATGCCGCGTTCCCGGTCGCGGAGGATGTCGACGGTGCCCAGGTCGACGTGTTCGCCGGTCAGCCGGGTCAGATCGCGCAGCGAGTCGGGGTGGTTGTGCAGCACCAGAGCACCGGGATTGGCGGTGCCGAAGCTGTAGAACAGGTCGCTCATGCCATGCGCGTCGATGACGCTGCGAGTGGTGGCGCCCTGCATGTCGTCGAAACCGATCGTCTCGCCCCGGCGGCCCGAGCGGTGGTCGCGCAGTGTCAGCTCGTCCGGGACGAGCGGGTGGAGCCGGTAGGCGGAGACGAACTCCTCGGTCATGGAGAACGGCGCTGCATGGTGGTCGGTCGGTGAGCCGAGGATGCCGCTGAGCATCTCGCCCCGGCCGACCCGGCCGTACTTCCTGCGGACCCAGTGGGGCAGTACCCCGTACCAGTTGGCGTTCATGGCCCGGTGCAGGACGGGTGTGTCGAGAATGCCCGGGGTCCACTCCACCGTATGGATCTTCGCCATCAGGGCGCAGTTGACCAGGCGCGCGGTGTGGAAGAGCCGTTCGTCGCCCCAGGTGGGGTAGTGCGAGTGCAGATGGTCGCAGATCGCGTTGTGTTCCTTGGCGAACAGGGTGTGCAGCAAGGACAGGCCCGCCCAGTAGTCGCTGTTCATCCCCGTGGCGTCGAGACAGGACATGCCTGGCCTGGGGTCGGCGGGCAGCCGTCCGTCCGCGACGACGAGGTGTCCCAGCTCGCCGGTGCGCAGCGACCGGCAGCGCTCCTCGGAGGAGCCGTAGACCTGCGAGCCGTCCCACCAGTGGGTGAGGGTGTTCTCGTAGGTGGGCGGTGCCTCGGGGGCGGTGTGCGCGACGGTGTCGGGGCGGGTGCGGTTGACCCGCATCGGGCACTCCCCCGCCCAGTCGTCGTCCTCGGCCAGCGGCACGGTGAACGGTTCGGCCTGTTCGTTGTCGCCGTGGTTGGCCCAGCCGTGGTTCTCGAACTGAATCCAGGCGGCGGCCAGCAGGTTGAGGGTGGGGGCCGGCACGAAGCTGCGCCGGGCCAGCAGGCGGCGGCTGACCTCACGGGGGCTGGGCGACATCAGCTCGTCGTCACTCTCGGGGAATGCGAGGTGGAGCGGAGCGTTGCGGTCCAGGCGGGTGCCGGCGCGGCCCATGTCCTCGTCGTGCGGGTCGTAGGCCGAGCCGTCGTACGTACGGAAGGGCGGCAGGCTCGCCGGGGCGCGGCGCGGGCGCTCCCCGCCTGCGCAGTAGGTGTCGTGGAGGTTCTCGCGGCGCAGGTCGTCGCGGAGGAAGCGGAGGTTGAGCAGGCCGAGCGGGGTGGGCAGCTCATGCCACTCGCGGCGGCGGTTGATGCGGGCGAAGGCCGCCGAGCCGAGCCGTTCGAGGACGCCGGGCGGCCCGTAGGGCTCCGGCTGCGCCGACCGCGAGGCGTTCGACGGGCGGGACGGGGACGGGCCGTCGGGCTGCGCGTGGATGTGCGGGAGGGCGGAACCGGGATCGGCGGGCGTGCCGGTCCCGGCGGACGCGGAAGAGGGCGTGGTGTCGGTCATCGGGGACCTCCGGGCGGCGTTCGGCAAAGGTCGGGCAGATCGGAAGGCGGCAGGGCGGGGGCGGCGGCACAGCCGCGCTGGGCCGCCGGTCGCTCAGCGGTCGTGGAGGGCGAAGAGCCTGCTGACGGTTGCCCGGCCGCGGTAGGGGGCGAGCGCCGCGTCGACCTCGGCGCTCGCCTCGGGCACGTCGAACTGGAGGTTGTGCGCGTAGCGTTCGGCCGCGTGGCACAGCGGGAAGGCGTGGGTGTCGTCGGTCCAGGTGTGCTCGGTGAACTGCTCCGGGAGGGCGTAGGGAGAGACGGCGGAACGGCCCTCCAGACTGGGCACGATGTCGTGCTCGTTGATCAGCGAGAAGACGCGGGTGTCCGGGTCGGCGGGGCGTTTGCCGTCGACGGGCGAGCCGATCGCCACGGCGTGGGTGACGCGGTAGAGCGCGCAGAAGTCGGGGTCGGCCGCCAGGTTCATCGCGGTGATGCCGCCCAGGCTGTGCCCGACGAGTGCGAGCTCGCTGCCGGAAGGCACCCAGGAGCGCAGGGCCCGGGTCACGGCACGGGAGTAGGGCGTACTGGGCCTGGCGACGGCGTGCACCGCGCCGAGCACGTCCTGGGGGCTGGACTTGGCGATCGCGTCGGTGGCCATACCGGCGAGCTGGACGACGTACCGCCGCACCCCGTCCGGGCCCGTCACCTGCTGGACGAGCAGCATGCCGCCGGTTCCCACGGCCCCGATGTTGCGGATGCAGCCGACGACGGTGCACGAGCCGTCGAGACGCTCCAGCAGTGACGGGTCCGCCGCGACGGGTTCGGCGCGGCCGGGACCGCGGTCCAGCAGCGCCCAGACACGGGGGCTGATACCGAGGACCGGTTCGGCCTTGGTGAGGGTACGGCCGGTGGCGATCTCCCAGGCGGCTTCGTCGTTGAAGGGGTTCTCGTCGGTGAGCGCGTTCCAGGCGAGGATGTCGCCGAAGGACGGTGCGAGCAGCGCGAAGGCGCGCTCGGCGCCCTGGCTGCCGACGATCGACTTGAAGGCGCGCAGGGCCTCGCGCTGCCGGTCCTCGTCGATGGCCCGCAGCACCCGGGCCGTGTCGGGGTCGGTGAGCAGTTCGGGATGGGTGACGGCGGCAGCCCGGACGCGGGCCTTGAGACCCACGACGGCCAGGCTCACCGCGAGGCACTCGCGGCTGGTGAGCACTCCGGCCAGCCGCGCCGCGCGGGCCGCCGGGCTCCGGCCGCCGGCCGGCCAGCCCAGTCCTGCCGGGTCGGTGAGGGCGCGGAGCAGGGAGCGCAGTGCCACGCGGGCCCGGCGGCTGCCGAGGGCACGCGCCGGAAGGCCGGTGCCCAGGGCGAGCTCCCCGGCGTACTGGGTGGCTTGACGTACGGCATCCGCGGCTTCGCCCAGCTCACGGCAGAGCGCGTGCAGGCGGTCCACATCCGGTTCGGTGGTGGTGCCGGTCTCGGTTCCGGTTTCGGCCATGGGGTGATGCCTCCAGGACGGCGGTCCGGTGTGGTCAGGAGCGGGCCAGTGTGAGGCGGATGCCGGAGGCGTTCAGGGCACCCGGCAGCGAACGGTGCGGGTCGAGCCGGGGGCTGCCTTTGGTGAGGTGGTGGGCGCGGAGGAGCTGTGCGCAGATCTCGGTGGCGACCATCAGCCCGAGCCGGTCGCCCGGGCAGCGGCCCTCACCGTGGCCGAACGGCGCCATCCGCGGGTCGTGTTCCGCGCCCTCGGTGTGCCAGCGGCCGGGGGCGAACAGCGAGCCGCCGGGCACCAGGCTGCTGTCGCGTTGGAGGAACCCGATGGGGACCAGGACGTGGGTTCCGGCCTTGTAGGGCACCCCGCGCCAGGTGGTGTCGGCGCGCAGGATGCGCAGCAGGTCGTTTACGAGGGGATACAGGCGCAGGGTCTCCAGGACGCAGGCGCGCAGCCGGCCGGTGTCCGGCGCGTGCGGCGCGTTGTACAGCGCTGTCTGTTCGGCCGGATGCGCGGCGAGGAGCAGCAGGGTGCGCGCGACGATGAGCCCGATCGCGTCCAGGGCGAGGAGCCAGTGGTGGGCCTGCCCCACCGCGTCGACGTCCGGATCGCAGGCCGTTTTCATGGCCTGGCCGAGCAGGGTGGTGCCGGGCGCGTGCGGGGCGTAGACGTGCAGCCGGTCGGTGGCGGCCTGGTACAGCCGTCGGTTCGCCGGGGTGGGGCCGCGCCGGACCGCTCCCCAGTTGCCCTCCTGGCGCAGTGTGAGCAGCCAGCGCGCCAGTTCCTCGTCCCCGGCGGCCTGGTCCCCCAGCACGATGCGGCGTGAGATGCGCTGAGCGGCGCGCTCCAGCCGGGCGTACGGCAGGGTGGGCCCGGTGGTGAGCCGGACGCACTCCTCGGCGATGACGGTACGGAACGTCTCGCAAGAGGGGTGGGTCTCCTCATGGTGGCCCAGCACCCGGTCGTTGAGGGCGCGGCGGGCTTCGCGCAGGTCGCCGTGCGCGCAGATGACGCCCGTTGGTTCGAGGACCGAGAAGATCTTCGTCTTGTCCACCGCGTCCAGGGCCAGTTCGCGCACCGGGCGGGCGAAGAAGTCCTCGACGTCAGCGGGGTCGAGGAGGACCAGCGTGTCACCGGAGGCGCCGCCGAGCAGTACGGGCGCACCCCCGTAGCGGTCGCGCAGCGAGCGCAGCGTCGCGGCCGACCACCGGGGCTGGCCCACCGCGCCCAGCAGCGACCCCACCGCCGGGCGGGGAGCGGAAACGCCCCGGGCGAAGGCCGGCAGGGTGTGGGTGACGGCGAAGCGGAGGGATTCACCACGGCCGGCGCGGTGCGGTCGCGCCGCGCCGCTTCGGGGCGACGGGCCGGCGGGTTCGCCAGAGCCCGCGCCCCGGGAGGGGTCCGGCGCTCCGATGGAGCTTCCGGGGTAGGGGCTTCCGGGGTCGGCCGCGGGTACGGGCCCGCTCATGCCTCCACCACCTTTCCGGGGTTGAGCAGGTTGCGGGGGTCGAAGAGTTGCTTGATGCCCCGGTGCACCTCGAGGCTGACGGCGTCGAGCTCCCGGCCGAGCCACTCGCGCTTGAGGGTCCCGATGCCGTGTTCGCCGGTGGTGGTGCCGCCGAGTGCCAGACCCGCCGCCATGATGTCGTCGTAGGCGGTGCGGGCCCGGCGGACCTCGTCGGGATCGGATTCGTCGAAGAGGACCGTGGGGTGCAGATTGCCGTCCCCGGCGTGGCCGAGCGTGAAGATGCGCAGCCGGTGCCGGTTGGCGATGTCCTCGATCGTGCCGACGAATTTGGGCAGTTCGGAGGGTGGTACGGCCACGTCCTCGATGAAGGCCGTGGGCCGTCCGCCGAGGGTGGCGGCGAAGGCACCCAGCGCCGGGGAGACCAGCCGCCGGGCCTCGATGATCTTCTGGGACTCCTCGGCGGTGGTGGCGGCGACCACCTGGTCGGCACCGGCGCCCTCGCACAGCGCCTTCATCGCCGCCAGGTCGGGCGCGGGATCGGGCGCGTCGCTCTCGACGATGAGCGTTGCGGCGCTGTCGGGCCGCAACAGCGCGTGCCCGTACTCGGCGACGGCCTGCGAGGTCGCCCGGTCCAGCAGCTCGACGGCCGAGGGCAGGTGCCCTCCCCCGGTGATGGCCGCGACGGCGTGCCCTGCCGCCGCCAGGCTCGGGAACTGGGCGAGGAGGGCGAGCGGCGCGGGCCTGACGGGCCGTAACGCCAGGGTGGCGCCAACGATGACACCGAGGGTGCCCTCCGAGCCGACGAAGAGCCGGGTCAGGTCGTATCCGGCCACTCCCTTGGGGGTGTCGTGTCCGGTGCGCATCCGCCGCCCGTCGGGGAGCACCACATCGAGGCCGAGGACGTAGTCGGCCGTCACGCCGTACTTCACACAGCAGATGCCTCCCGCGCCGGTGGCGATGTTGCCGCCGATCGTGCACGTCTCCCAGGAGGCGGGGTCGGGCGGATAGGCGAGACCGTGCTCGGCGGCAGCGTCGTTGAGGCGCTTGGTGATCACGCCGGGCTCGCACCGGACGAGCCGGTTGACCTGGTCGATGGTGCCGATCCGGTCCATGCGGACCGTGGAGAGCACGACACAGCCGTCCACCGCGTTCGCGGCGCCGGCCAGACCGGTCCTGGCGCCCTGCGGAACGACGGGAACGTGGTGCGCGTACGCGCTCCGCATCACCTCCTCGATCTGCTCGGCGGTGCGCGGCAGCACGACGGCCGCGGGTACGCCGGGGGCGGAGAACGGAGCGGCGTCCCGGGCGTGGGCCGCCAGCGATTCCGGGTCGGTCAGCAGGGTGTCGGCGGGCAGTCGGTCGCGCAGCTCGTCCAGCAGCTGCGCAGGGTCGGGGTAAGCGGCGTGCGGGGGCATCGGCCCTCCAGGGTTCGTGCGGCGGTGCGGGGGTGTGGCGTTGGGAGGTGCTGGGGCGCGGTCGCGGGTCGCGGTCGATGGCCGCGGGTACTTCACAGCGACGGGAGCTCCGTGGTGACCGGTACGTCGATCAGTACGGGGCCTTCGCGCCCGCCCGTGGCGTCCCGTACGAGCTTGGTGAGCTCTCCCGCACCCGCTGCGCGGAACGAGCGCACGCCGTATCCGGCGGCGACCGTGGGGATGTCGAGTCCGGGGATGTCCAGCCCCGGGGCGCCTTGCGCGTGTTCGAGCTGTGCGAACCACTGCAGGATCGCGTAGCGGGCGTTGCTGAGCACCACGAAGGTGACGGGCACCCGGTATGCGGCCGCGGTCCACAGCGCCTGCACGGCGTAGTGGACCGAGCCGTCCCCCAGCACGGCGACGACCGGCCGGTCGGGAGCGCCGAGTTGCGCACCGACCGCGGCGGCGGCCCCGAAACCGAGCCCGCCGCCCGCGGAGAAGAGGTAGGAGCCGGGGGCGCTGATCCGTGCCGCCTCGTGGAACTGCGGGACGTTGGAGGGCGACTCGTTCACCCACAGCGTGTTCGCCGGAGCACCTGCCACCACTGCGGCCAGCGCGGTGCCGGGCGGCAGGGGCCCGTCGGCCGTCTGTGGTGCCTTGGTTGGCCGGTCCGGTACGGGGGCGGGGTCGCAGGCGGGAAAGTGGTCGGCGAGCGCCTGGGCCGTCACCCCGAGGTCGGCGACGACCGCGTTGCCGACGGGGGCCTTGGCGGCCTCCTCGGCGTCCCTTGTGACGAGGACGAGTTCGGTGCCCCCGGGCAGGTAGGGGCCCGGCACGTAGGGGTAGTAGCGGAAGACCTGCGCCCCGACCACCACGACCAGGTCGTGACCGTCGAGCGCCCTGGTCAGCGGGCCGATGGCGGGCGGCAGTTCGCCCCGGTGGAGCGGGTGGGTGCGGGGGAAGGAGACGCGGGCCGAGGCAGGCGCTGCCCACACCGGGAGTCCGCCGCGCTCGGCGAGGCGGAGGACGGCCTCCCAGGCGCCGGACGCGTCCACGTCGTCGCCGACGACCAGAGCGGCGGAGCCTGCCCGCTTGATGCGGTCGGCGAGCGACCTGACGGTCTCCGGCCGCGGCGCCGCGGCGTGCTCGATCCTGCGCGCCGCGGTCACCTGTGCGGCCTGGTCCTCCTCCTCCGTGACCGTGGCGTCGAAGTCGTCCATCGGCAGCGAGAGGAACACCGGGCCGTGCGGCGGGGTTTCGGCAAGCTGGACGGCGCGGGCCAGGGCCGGCGGCACATCGGCCGGACGGGGCGGCTCGTACGCCCATTTGACGGCCGGCTGCGGCAGGAGCGCGGGCTGCGGGTTGGAGAGCAGGGCCTCCATGGTGAGCATCGCGCGCACCTGCTGGCCCGCGGTGACGACCATCGGGGTGCGGTTGGCGCGAGCGTTGAGGAGGGCGCCCATCGCGTTTCCGGTGCCCGGGCCGGTGTGCAGGTTGACGAGGGCCGTGGTGCCGGAGGCGAGCGCGTAGCCGTCCGCCATGCCGACGACCACGGCCTCCTGGAGGCCGAGGACGTACCGGAAGTCGTCGGGGAAGTGCTTGAGGAAAGGCAGCTCTGTCGAGCCGGGGTTGCCGAACACCGTGGTCATGCCGCGTGTTCTGAGAACATCCAGGGCGGATTCCCGGACTGTGCGCATGGGGGTCCCTTCCCGCAGTGCTGACGGTGACCGGGGTGCCGGTCCCGGCGTGCGGAGGCCAATGCAGCACGACAGCCACACTTCAGCAAAATGTCCTACTATACCGGGATTCGCTCTGCCGCAAGGCGGTCATGTCGGGCTTCCCCGGCCGCCGGGCCCACCGCCGCGTCAACGGCTCGTTCGGCAAACCCCCGGAATGGTGTGTTCTTCACAGCGGTCCGGCCCGCACACCGGCTCCCGTATCGGTCAGTTGAGCAGGAGCAGGGTGTCCCAGCCGCTGGCGGCGGTGTCGGTCGCGTAGGCGTGGAGCGCGAGAGCGGTGCCGGCCGCGCCGTAGCACCACGAAGGGCGCGCGGGCAGCGGAGCCGGGTGGCGGTGCCGGTCGGCGTAGTAGCGCGGCGGGAGATACGGCGTGGCCCCTCCCCCGTTCCCTCACCGCCGCTGGACCGCCGACCCCGAGGGTGCCGGAGAGGCCGACGGGGCCGGCGGCGGTCGCTCAGTGGTGCGTCGGCGCCGGCTCAGCAGACGGGACACCCACGGCGACGCCGATGCCGTAGGTGAGAGCAATGAGCCGGGAGTGCGAAACATGACGCAGCGAGTCTGGAGGAGCCGCTCTGGAGGGGAAGTTGGGGGGACTGAGGAGACAGCGACCGTGGTCGCCGGAGCTGCGGTGACCGCCCTCAGTGGCCGTGGCCGATGTGTCAGCTCGACCTGGGGCGGCGGATACGGCGGGCGATCTCGCGCCAGCCCGTGCGGCGACGGTCGGGCACCTCGGGCTTTTCGGGCTCGGCGGTTTCGGAGGAGGTGCGCGGCTCGGGCGGGACCGGGGTCGTGGTGCGGACGGCTTCGGCACGTGCCAGGGCAGCGATGGCCCGGAAGGGGTCGGTAGGCATGGCTCTCCTACGGCAGGGTGAAGGATCGGAGCAGCAGCAGCCGGCCGGGACACCCGCGATCGTCGCGCTGGACGCGGCCGCCTCACCGGAGGCGGTCGTCGCGCTCGTCACGGGTTTTCCGGGCAGGCGGGTCCGATCAGCAGCGCAGGATCTGCCGCTGGGCCACGCGTGGATGGCAGTCGACCGTGACGCGTGGAGCCGAGTCGGTGGGAGCGGCCTCGGCGGGCAGCAGACCACTGACTGCCGGAGAGTCGGTCACAGGCAGAGACGAGTGACAGTGCGGCCGATGGGTGGCGGTCGCCACCAGGAACGCCTGGGCGGAGGAAGGGTCGTGGCCAGGGTGCCGGCCATGTTCCGGTTCGTCGACGGACACCTGCGGGCAAGGCAGGGTGGCGGCGGCTGTGAGGGAGGCCCCGCCGTCGACGCACCCTGCCTCCTCGACGGACAGTTCGGCGCCGCCGAGTGCGAACAGGGTGAGCAGCAGAGTGAGCGCAGCCGCCATGGTCGCGGCCGCCGCGTGGAAGCAGCCTGCCCGCCGGGGACGGCATCCCGTGACCGGCACGCGAAGGGGGTGTCCCGAGGATGGCATATGAAGGGGCATATGTGCACGCCTCCTGCCATCCCGGTCGTACCTTCCATTTCCATGCTCAAGGCGATCGGCCCGTAGCGCGGTGGCGGTCACTCGTACGGGAGCCGGGTTTCACCCGTGTCGGCTAAGGAAGCGCGTGGCAGCCGCGTTCGGCCACGTCAGTCCGTCAGCTCGGCAGTCCGTCAGCTCGGCAGTTCGTCAGCTCGCCCGGATGGCGTCGCGGACGCGGTCGAGGAGTGCGGCGAAAGGACCGAGGGTCCACTGGGCGGCCGGAGAACCAGCGGTGGCAGGGTGCGGGTGGGTGGGCGCGGCTCTCTCGACGGCCAGGAGCCGCCGCCCCATCCTGCGCAGCTCTTCCGGGGTGCACAGGCGGCGCAGCGAGGAGAACTCCTCGCGCTCCTCGCGGGCGGCATGTTCCTTCACCGACTGCTCGAAGCCGGCGAGCGCCGAGGTGAACTGCTCGCTGCCGAACTCCAGCTTCTCCAGGCGGGCCAGAACCGTGCTGGCCTCCTTCTCCTCCCTGTTGCGGGCGGCGGCCTCCTCCTCGCCGCCGATGTGCTTCACCGTGGGGCGCACGATCATTTCCTCGGCGGTCTCATGGACGGCCAGCAGGGCACGGAGTTCGAGGAAGCTCGCCCTGCGCCCGTCGACGGTCCCGTCGCGTACCGCGTCGAACAGCTCCCGGATTCTGGCGTGCTGTCTCAGCAGCACCTCGACAACATCGTCAGGCGGCAGCTGGGCGGTCTCGTCACGGTTCGGCCCTGCCTGATTCACGGGTCGCTCCTCGCTCGGGAAACGCTGGCGCGTACGCGGACACGAGGCAGCTGTTCCCCCTCCCCGTCGGCTCCGTCACCTCCGCGTTCCAGGGCTACCTCCCCGAGGAGGGCGGTTCACCCGAGCAGCAGCGGCAGCGCTTGCCGGTCGTCAGCCGAGGACGAGTGGGAGCTTCGCGGCGAAGTCACCCAGCGCGGGCTGCTCCGCGGCGGCGCGCCCCGCGGCGGAACCGGCCCGCGCGTCCGCCGTCCTCGCTGACTCGCCGTCCTGCCGTCGCGCCACCTCGCCGTTCGGACGGTGGTCGTCCCGGCCGCTGGCCTGGTCGGGTGCCGTCGCGCCCGACCAGGCTGTCCGCGGTTACAGGTACGGGCGGGTGATCAGCTCCATCGCGTGGCCGGCCGGGTCCTTGAAGTAGACACCCCTGCCGCCGTGTTCGTTGTTGATCTCGCCGGGGCGCCGCATCTGCGGGTCGGCCCAGTGTTCGATGCCCTGGTCGCACAGCCGCTGATACGCCCGGTCGAACAGTTCGTCATCGATCAGGAAGGCGTAGTGCTGCATCTGGATCTCCACCGGCGGCTCGGCGAACTGGATCAGCACGCCGTCGGTGAGCTGGATGTTGGTGAACGGGCCCCAGGACGGCGCTTCCGGCAGTTCCAGCAGTTCGCGGAAGAAGGCGGCGGACTCGTTGCGGTCCTTCGAGGCGATGATGGTGTGGTTGAACGTGACTGTCATGTGGTTGACCTCGCTGCGGCTCGACACGGAGAAGGGACTCGTGGTGCACGAGCACTGGGAGGTCCGCGTGCCGAACCGGGTGGGTGCCTCTGCCGCACCCACTGAGCGATCAGCCCTCCACCGGATCGCCGATCCGTGCGTGGCGTAGCGCCTGTCCGGTGTTCACGGCGGCGACTCTACTCGATCAAGTCGAATGCGACAACGGCCAGTTGGCGGGCCCTCTGTGGGCCGTACCGGACGCCATCCACGCGACACGCACCCGCTCCGCGCTGTACGGCGCGGAGCGGGGCTGAGCCTGCCCGGGCGCGGGTCAGGCGCCGACGTAGGCCGCCAGGTGCTCCCCGGTCAGGGTGGAGCGGGCGGCGACAAGGTCGGTGGGTGTGCCCTCGAAGACGACCCGGCCGCCGTCGTGGCCGGCGCCTGGGCCGAGGTCGACGATCCAGTCGGCGTGGGCCATCACCGCCTGGTGGTGTTCGATGACGATGACCGTCTTGCCGGAGTCGACCAGCCGGTCGAGCAGGGCGAGCAGCTGCTCGACGTCGGCGAGGTGAAGGCCGGTGGTCGGCTCGTCGAGGATGTAGACGCCGCCCTTCTCCGCCATATGCGTGGCCAGCTTGAGGCGCTGGCGCTCGCCGCCGGACAGCGTGGTGAGCGGCTGGCCGAGGGTGAGGTAGCCGAGCCCGACGTCGGCGAGCCGCTGCAGGATCTTGTGGGCCGCCGGTGTCCGCGCTTCGCCGGAGACGGAGAAGAACGCCTCGGCCTCGGTCACCGGCATCGCGAGCACCTCGCTGATGTCGCGGCCGCCGAGGCGGAGTTCCAGCACCGCCGGCTGGAACCGCTTCCCCTCGCAGTCCTCGCAGGTGGCGGCGGTCCCGGCCATCATCGCCAGATCCGTGTAGATGACGCCGGTGCCGTTGCAGGTGGGGCAGGCGCCCTCGGAGTTGGCGCTGAACAGCCCCGGCTTGACGCCGTTGGCCTTCGCGAAAGCCTTGCGGATCGGGTCGAGCAGCCCGGTGTAGGTGGCCGGGTTGCTCCGCCGCGAGCCGCGGATCGGGCTCTGGTCGATCGCCACCACACCCGCTTCCGCGGCTTTCGGGTCTTTGACCAGCGACCCGTGCATCAGCGAGCTCTTACCGGAGCCGGCGACACCGGTGACGGCGACGAGCACCCCGAGCGGGATGTCGACGTCCACGTCACGCAGGTTGTTCGCCGTCGCGCCGCGGATCTCCAGCGTGCCGGTCGGCTTGCGTACCGTCTCCTTGAGCGCTGCGCGGTCGTCGACGTGGCGGCCGGTGACGGTGCCGGCGGCCCGCAGCCCCTCGACGGTGCCCTCGTAGCAGACGCTGCCGCCTGCCGTACCGGCGCCGGGGCCGAGGTCGACCACATGGTCGGCGATGGCGATGACCTCCGGCTTGTGCTCCACGACCAGCACCGTGTTGCCCTTGTTCCGCAGCCGCAGCAGCAGGTCGTTCATCCGCTGGATGTCGTGCGGGTGCAGGCCGATGGTGGGTTCGTCGAAGACATAGGTGACATCGGTGAGCGAGGACCCCAGGTGGCGGATCATCTTGACGCGCTGGGCCTCACCGCCCGAGAGCGTGCCCGAAGGCCGGTCCAGTGAGAGGTAGCCGAGCCCGATCTCGACGAACGAGTCGAGGGTCTGCCGCAACGTGGTGAGCAGCGGCGCCACCGAGGGCTCGGCGACCTTGCGGACCCATTCGGCCAGGTCGCTGATCTGCATCGAGCAGGCATCGGCGATGCTGATCCCGTCGATCTTCGAGGACCTGGCGGCCTCGCTGAGCCGGGTGCCGTCGCACTCGGGGCAGGTGGTGAAGGTGACGGCCCGCTCCACGAACGCCCTGATGTGCGGCTGCATCGCCTCCTTGTCCTTGGAGAGGAACGACTTGTGGACCTTGGGGATCAGCCCCTCGAAGGTGAGGTTGACGCCCTCGACCTTCACCTTGGTCGGCTCCCGGTACAGGAAGTCGTGCATCTCCCGCTCGGTGAACTCGCGGATCGGCTTGTGCGGGTCGAGCAGGCCGGAGTCGGCGTAGACCCGCACGGTGAAGAAGCTGTCCGACTTCCAGCCGGGGATGGTGAACGCGCCTTCGGCGAGCGACTTGGAGTCGTCGTAGAGCTGCGTGAGGTCGATGTCGGAGACCGTGCCCCGGCCCTCGCAGCGGGTGCACATGCCCCCGGTCCGGGTGAAGGTCGCCTTCACCGCCTTCTTGGCGCCCCGCTCGACGGTGATCGCCCCGCTGGCCCGTACCGAGGGGACGTTGAAGGCGTACGCGCTGGGCGGGCCGATGTGCGGCTGCCCGAGCCGGCTGAAGAGGATGCGGAGCATCGCGTTGGCGTCGGTGGCCGTGCCGACGGTGGAGCGCGGGTCGGCCCCCATCCGCTGCTGGTCCACGACGATCGCACTCGTCAGCCCCTCGAGCACGTCGACCTCGGGCCGCGCCGTCGTCGGCATGAAGCCTTGGACGAAGGTGCTGTAGGTCTCGTTGATCAGTCGCTGCGACTCAGCGGCGATGGTGCTGAAGACCAGGGAGCTCTTGCCCGAGCCGGAGACGCCGGTGAACACCGTCAGCCGGCGCTTCGGAATCTCGATGCTGATGTCCTTGAGGTTGTTCTCCCGCGCGCCGTACACGCGAATCAGCTCGTGGGTGTCGGCAATGTGCGGCGAAGGCGACTCCGTGTCCGCCCCGTTATCCGTATTCATGCGCTGCTCGTCTTCTGCTGAATGTCTTCTACTGCTCGGGCCTGTGCTGAATCCGCACCATATTGCCCGAGGGGTCGCGGAAGGCACAGTCCCGTGGTCCCCAGGGCTGGTCGACGGGCTCCTGGAGTACCTCGGCGCCGGATTTCCGTACCCGCTCGAAGGCCGCGTCGACATCATCCGTGCCGAAGACAGCCATCGGCAGCACACCCTTGGTGAGCAGCTCTTGCAGAGCGTCACCGTCGGCCTGGGAACGACCGGCGTGCGGTTGGGAGAGCACGATTTCGAGGTCCGGCTGGGCGGGGCTGCCGAGGGTGACCCAGCGGAAAGCGCCGGAGGCGATGTCGTTGCGTACTTCGAGGCCGAGCGCGTCGCGGTAGAAGGCGAGCGACTCGTCGAGTTCATCGACGGTGATGTGGCAGTAGCGGAGTGAGATGTTCATGCGGCCGAGATTAGGCGTGGCCGTCAGTACCCGCTTCTTGAATCCTGCTCGGTTTCCCAGCGTGCGGGCTCAGCGGTGGCGAGCGCCCAGTTCCTTGTCCCGGGGGAACACCCGGACCAGCGTGTTCACCAGGTGATCGACGGCGTCGGCCCCCGGGCGGTCGGAGAGGTTCGACAGCAGCCGCACCATGGCGGCCATGACGGGAGGCGATTTCACGGCGTTCTGGGTGACGAGCGAGGTGAACAGCGGGCGCGCCATGAGGGAGGAGAAGACACGGCCCAGCCGGTAGTAGCGGCCCAGCCGGGTGGCGACCTCGCGGGGGTACCGCTCCAGCAGCTGGTCCCGTGAGGGGCCCGAGGGGCGGCTGAGGGCCTGGGGCACGAGGTCTGCCACGAGTTCCCCGGCTTCCATCGCGTAGGCGATTCCCTCGCCGTTGCACGGATTGACCATGCCGCCCGCGTCGCCGATCAGCAGGAGCCCCTGCCGGTGGTGCGGGAGCCGGTTGAAGCCCATGGGCAGCGCCGCGCCGCGCAGCGGGCCGTCGGCGTGTTCCTCGCCGCGCAGTCCCCATTCCCGCGGTGTCCGCTCCAGCCAGGGAGCGAGCATCTTGCGGATGTCGGTGGTGCCGGTGCGGGAGTCGTTGAGCACCCCGAGGCCCACATTGACCCTGCCGTCGCCCAGCGGAAAGATCCAGCTGTATCCGGGCAGGATGCGGCCGTCCGGGCGGCGGAGGTCGAGCCAGGACTCGAGGTAGGGGTCCTGGTGCTTGGCAGGGCTGCGGTAGTAGCGGCGTACGGCTGTGCCCACGGGGCGCTTGCCGAGCCGGGTGACGCCCATGGCCAGTCCGAGCCGTCCCGCGACGCCGTCGGCGGCGATCACCACAGGGGCCGAGAAGTCGCGTGGCTCCCCGTCGGGGCCGCATACCGCGCGAACTCCTGTGATGCGGCCCGACGCGTCCCGCAGCGGCGCCGTCACCTTGGTCCGCGTGTACAGTACGGCACCGGCGGCGACGGCCCGTTCGGCGAGAAGCTGGTCGAAGTCGTGGCGGGTGCGGGTCAGTCCGTAGCCCGGAAAGCTGTTGCTCTCCGGCCAGTCCACCTCGAGGGTCACCCCGCGTGAGACGAACCGCAGTCCGCGGTTGCGGCTCCACCCGGGAGCGGAGGTGTCGACACCCATACGTACGAGGTGCCGCACGGCACGCGGAGTCAGGCCGTCCCCGCAGACCTTCTCCCGTGGAAAGCCGGACTTCTCCAGCACGGCCACCTCCACCCCCTGGCGGGCGAGGTGGTAGGCGGCCGTGGCTCCGGCCGGCCCGGCTCCCACGACGAGTACCTGCGCTTCGCTGCGCGGCCCTGTCATACGGCGGGCTCCCGGCGTGGTGCCGTGTGCGGTCGCGGTGCCGTACGCGGTTCCTGCGGTGCCGTGTACGGTTCCTGCCGCGGGCCCTCGCCGGGCGGGCCGGAGCCCTGGGCCGGTGCCACGGCACGGTGCAGCGCGACGATGCCGCCCGTCAGGTTGCGCCAGGAGACCCGCGTCCAGCCCGCCTGCTGGATCAGCGAGGCGAGTGAGGGCTGGTCGTGCCAGGCGCGGATGGTGTCGGACAGGTAGGTGTAGGCGTCCGGGTTGCTGGAGATCCGGTCGGCGATACGCGGCAGCCCGCCCATCAGATACCGCAGGTACAGGGTGCGGAAGGGCGCCCAGGTGGGGTGGCTGAACTCGCAGACGACGAGCCGTCCGCCGGGCCGGGTCACCCGCGCCATCTCCCGCAGGGCCGCGCCGGGGTCGACGACGTTGCGCAGGCCGAACATGATGGTCACCGCGTCGAAGGCGGCCGTCCCGAAGGGGAGCCGCAGGGCGTCGCCGACCCGCAGGTCGAGGGAGCGGGCAGCGCCGCGGGCCACCATTCCGGGTGAGCGGTCGATGCCGGTGACGGTGGCCCCTGAACGGGCGAGTTCCGCGGTGGAGACCCCGGTGCCGCAGGCGACGTCCAGACATCTCTCGCCCGGCTGGAGGGCAAGCGCCGCACGGGTGCGGGCCCGCCAGAGCCTGTCCTGGCCGCAGGAGAGCAGGGTGTTGGTGCGGTCGTAGCGCCCGGCCGCTTCATCGAACATGCGGGTGACCTCGTCCGGGTGCTTGGCGAGACTCGCACGGCTCATGGGCAGCTCCTTGGTTCGGCGGCGGCTAGAGGTTTCCTCGCCGGTCCTGCTCACGCTCGACGGCTTCGAAGAGGGCCTTGAAGTTGCCCTTGCCGAAGCCCTGGCAGCCGTGCCGCTCGATCAGTTCGATGAAGAACGTCGGGCGGTCGACGAGGGGGCGCGTGAAGATCTGCAACAGATATCCGTCCTCGTCCCGGTCCACGAGTACGCCGCGCTCGCGCAGCTCGGCGATGTCCACGCGGACATCCCCGATACGGGCGCGCAGTTCGGGGTCGTCGTAGTAGGCGTCCGGGGTGGCCAGGAAATCCACTCCGGCTGCCCGCAGGGCGTCCGTGGCGGCCAGAATGTCGTGCGTTTCCAGCGCGATGTGCTGGACTCCGGGCCCGCGGTGGTACTGGAGGTATTCATCGATCTGGGAGCGCTTCTTTCCTGGGGCCGGTTCGTTCAGCGGGAGTTTCACCTTCCCGGTGCCGTCGGCGACGACCTTGCTCATCAGCGCTGAGTATTCGGTGGCGATGTCCTCACCGACGAACTCGGCCATCGTCGTGAAGCCCAGCACGCGCCGGTAGAAGTCGACCCACTTGTCCATGAGGCCGTGCTCCACACAGCCGACGGTGTGGTCCACCTGGTGGAAGAGCGGCGGCGAGGAGGGAGAGGGAACCACCGGCGGCGGCCCGAAACCCGGCAGGAAAGGCCCGGTGTAGGAGCCGCGCTCCACCAGGGTGTGCCGCAGTTCGCCGTACGTGGCGATCGCGGCGGTCCTCACCTGGCCGAACTCATCGGTGTGCGCCGTCGGCTCCTGGAGCACGGTCGCACCCGCCGCGGCCGCGTACGCCAGGCCCTCGTCGAGATTCGCGACCTGAAGTGCGACGTCGCTGACCCCGTCCCCGTGAGCGGCGGCCCACCGGGCGGCGCCGCTGTCCGGGGAGGCGCCGCCGGTGATGAGGAAACGCACCTGGCCCGAGGTGAGCAGGTACTCCGTCAGCCCGCTGCCGGAGGTCTCGTCACCCCGGTAGGCGGTCACTTCCATGGCGAAGGTGTTCACATAGAAGTGCACCGCCTGCCGGGCGTTGCCGACGCAGAGCCGGATGTGGTCGATTCCCAGAAGGTCGCACGGACGGTTCCCGGTGGCTTCGTTCAGGGGCGGGGAAATCCCTTCCGCCAAAACGGTGGCCTTGAGTTCCATAACCGAGGTCCTTTGCACTGCGTCACCTGACATGGCGGCACCTGACGGCACAAAGCCACCTGGCGCAGACGGTACGTGCTGTCGTACTGCAGGCCAGGCTCCTGGTGTGTGTCCGCCACGTCCGGTCACTCAGCCAAGTGAATATTTGACGCCGCAGGCCCAGCGGAGGCTTACCGCCGGGCAACGGCTGCAATTATTCGCCGGGCCGTGGAATGCGGACCTGTTCATCGAGAAGAAGGGTTCCAGGTGACCTCCTCGACGACCACGCGGCCGAGCGGTGTCGACCACGTCTCCGCCCCGGCGGTGCCCCCGCTGACCATGGACCGCTTGTCGTTCATCCTGTTCGGCCACTCCGCCTTCCAGTATCTGAACGCGGCCTGCGAGCTGGGACTGCTCGACCTTCTGACGGAGCGGGGCCCGCTGACCGAGGAGGAGATCCGGGCCCGGCTCGGGCTCCAGGAGCGGTCCTGCGCCGTCCTGCTGCTGGGCTGCACAGCGCTCGGCCTGACCGTCAAGGACGGATGCGACTACCGCGTCGCCGACCTCGTCACGGCACTGCGTGCGAACGGCACCTGGCAGAACATCAAGGACACCGTCGCCTTCGAGCAGGACATCGTCTACGAAGGGCAGGCCGACTTCACCGAATCGCTGCGGCGGAACAGGAACGTGGGCCTGCGCCGCATCCCCGGGGACGAGCCCGACCTCTACCAGCGGCTGAGCGGCAACCCCCGCCTGGAGTCGGTCTTCTACCGCTATATGAAGTCCTGGTCCGAGCTGGCCAACGAGCACCTGGTGCGTACCCTGGATTTGACGCACGCGCGTCGCCTGCTGGACTGCGGCGGCGGTGACGCGGTCAACGCCATCGCGCTGGCCCGGCACAATCCCGCGCTGGAGGTCACCGTGCTGGAGATCCCGGCCTCGGCCGGGATGACGTCGGACCGTATCGCTGCGGCCGGTCTGTCCGACCGGGTCGCTGTGCGCCCCTGCGACATGTTCGCCGATCCGTTCCCCACCGGCGTGGACTGCGTGCTGTTCGCCCATCAGCTCGTCATCTGGACGCCGGAGCAGAACACTGCGCTGCTGCGCAAAGCCTACGCGGCCTTGGCGCCGGGCGGCCGGGTGGTCGTCTTCAACTCGATGTCGAACGACGAGGGTGACGGTCCGCTCGTCGCGGCGCTCGACAGCGTCTACTTCGCCGCGCTGCCTGCCGAGGGCGGCATGATCTACCCCTGGCGGGTCCATGAGCGGTGTCTGCGGGAGGCCGGATTCGGGGCGGTGGAGCGCTTCCCCGTGCCCGGCTGGACCCCGCACGGGATCATCGTGGCCACCAAAGAGGCTCCGTGAACCCGTCCGAGCCGGCCGGCCCGGCCACGGCACCCGGCGCGGCCCCGGGTACGGCCTCGGATACGGCAGCAGGCACGGCCGCGGGTGCGGCCCCGGGCGGACTGGCCGCCTTTCTGCGGCTGGCGCGCGTGAAGTTCCTCTTCCAGAGCATGATGGTCACCGGATTCGGCGTCACCCTCGCCGTCCACGCGACCGGCGCGTTCTCGCTCGCCTGGTATCTGCTCACTCTGGGCTTCGCCTGGTCGACCCATCTGATGACGCACTTCTGCAACGAGTACTTCGACCTGGAGGCCGACCGGGCCAACTCCTCCCCCACCTCCTGGACCGGCGGCAGCCGCACTCTGGTGGACGGGCTGCTCAGCCCCACGGTGAGCCTCGCCTCGGCTTTCGTCACGCTCTTCGTCGGCATCGGGCTGACCGCCGTGATGCCGACCCTGCCCACCCGGCTGCTGGCCGTCTCGCTGATGGCCCTTGCCTGGTTCTACACGGCGCCGCCGCTGCGGCTGAACTACCGGGCGCTCGGGGAGGTGACCTGTGCGGCCGTGCTGTACGGCATGGGGCCGTTGCTGGCAGCGCTGCTCCAGTCCGATCAGCTCTCCCCGCTCCTGCTGTGGTGCACGGCGCTGGTCTGTGTGCTCCAGGTGCTCCGCTGCCTGATCATGAATCTCGCCGACATCGAAGGTGACCGGCTGGTCGGCAAGAACACGCTCGCCTCGGCCCTCGGTCCCGCGAGGCTGACCCGCCTGTACGCCTCGGGGCAGGCCACCCTGTACGCCGCTGTGCTCGCGCTGGCCGCGACCGGAGAGCTGCCGCCGCTGGTGGCGGTGGCTCAGCTGGCCTGCGCCCCGGTGGGACTCCACGTGCTGCGCGCCCTGTACACCGGCGCGATGGCCGACCGGCGCAAGGCGGACGGCGTCACCTTCTGGGCGTCCATGCAGCTGCCCCTGACCACCTGCGGGACGATCGTGGCGCTGTTGGCCGATCTCGCGCTGCGGGGCACTCCGGCCCCGGCCGAGTGGGTCGCCGTCGCCGCGGGCACCACCGTGCTGTTCGCCGGATGGCTGGCACGTACCGCACTGGCCGCCCGGCGCCGGCCGGCGGAGCAGCGGGCTGCGGAGCGCGCTCCGGCGGTCGGCGGGCAGGCGGAGAAGGCATGACCACCGTGGCGGGGGCGACTCCGGCCGACATCCGGGCTGCCCAGCAACTGTGCGAGCGAGCCCGCCTGCGGACGCTGCCGGCCCTTCGCCGGGCCGTCGGCCGCCTGCCAGGACCGCTGGCTCCCGCCGGCGCCTACCACTTCGGGTGGCATACCCGACCGGACACGTCGGAGATGACGGACGAGGCGGCTGAGGAGGTCGCGGGGCAGGAGGCGGAGGCGGCGGACACCGCGTGGGAGCCCGGTCCGGACAGCGGGAAGGCCGTACGCCCGGCACTGACGTATCTGGCCGCCGAGGCGCTGGGCGCGCCAGCGGAGCGTGCCGTTCCGGGAGCCGTCGCCGTCGAACTGGTGCACAACTTCACGCTGGTCCACGACGACATCACCGACGGGGACGCCACCCGCCGCGGCAGGCCCGCGCTGTGGAAGCGGTTCGGCGTGGGCCCGGCGCTGCTGGCCGGTGACGGGCTCCACGTGCTGGCCATGGACGCACTGCTGAGGCAGTCCGACGACCGTTCGGGTACGGCGGCGGCGCTCCTCAACCGCGCCCTCATCGCCACCATGTACGGGCAGGTGCGGGACCTCGGCTTCGTCCAGCGGCCCTGGGCCGGGCCGTCCGCTGTCTCGGTTGCCGAGTACCGCGCCGCCGCCAAGGGTAAGACGGGAGCGCTGCTGGCTTGCGCGGCCGCGCTGGGCGCCCTGCTCGCGGGCGGCCGGCCGCGCGAGGTGGCGCGTTTCGCCGCTTTCGGCCGCCATCTGGGCGTCGCGTTCCAGTGCGCCGACGACATCCTCGGGCTGTGGGGTGACCGGCTGCGCACAGGCAAGCCGGTCGGCAACGACCTTCTGCTGGCCAGGAAGACGATTCCGGTCCTGCTCGCGCTCAACGCCGACGCGCCTGCGGCCGCGCGGCTGCGGGAACTCCTGAGCCGCGAGGGCGGCTCTCTCACCCCGCAGGAGGTGCCGGAGGTCCTCGGACTGATCGGCGAGGCCGGTGGTGAGCAGGCCACCCGGCGGGAAGCCGAGCATCAGACGGCGATGGCGCTCCGGGCGCTGGCGGCGGTGCCCATGTCCGGTGAGGCGCGCCGGCGGTTCGCCGCCATGACCGCCTATCTGACCCGGCGGAGCTCCTAGCGGTGCTGCGTCAGTGGTGGCGGCGCACCGGCGCGGACCTGCCGTGGGGTGATCCGCTGCTCTCGCACCGGTCGGCGATGGAAGGCCATCTCTGGCGGTTCACCGACCCCGCCCGGCGCCGGGTGCTGCTGGTGGCCTGTGGCGTCAACGAGCGGCGCGGCCGCCGCTGGGGGACGGTGGTGGTGGCGGCCAGCCCCTCCCTCGTACGGTCGGTGACGCTCGACGGCGTACGCGCGGACACCGACCGCTTCGCCGTGCATGCCGCTCCGGCGCTCTCCTTCGCGCAGGACCGCCTGCGGGTGTCCCTGCCGGATGTGGACCTGGAGCTGGCCGTCGTTCCCCGCGCCCGCCGCCGTACGCTCCTGCCCGCCGCCGGGGTCTTCTCGCTGGTGCCGTGGCTCAACCACTATTGGTATCCCTACCTCTTCGACGCCCGGGTCGAGGGCACGGCACGGCTCGCGGGCGAACACTGGGACCTGACGGGTTGCCAGGCGTACGCGGAGAAGTCGTGGGGGCGCGGCTTTCCTCCGGCCTGGTGGTGGGGCCAGGCCCACGGTTTCGACCGCCCCGACGTGAAGGTGGCGTTCGCCGGGGGGCTGCTGGGGAGGGGGCGCTGTACGGTGCCCGTCGGCGGGCTGGTGCTGGTCGCGGGGGACCACCGCATCGATCTGTTCCCGCCCTCGGCCGTGGTCCGGGGTGGCGCTCGGGGTGACCGCTGGTCGCTCACGGCCCTCGGTCCGCGCCACCGGGTACGGCTGAGCGGCCAGGGCGCGGGCAGCCCATTGCTGCGGCTGCCCATTCCCGCGCTGAGCCCGCATCGGCTCGGCCACTCCGAACAGCATCTGACCGGCGAGGTCAGCCTGGAGGTCCAGCGCTGCGGCCGACCGCTCTACTCGGGCACCTCACGCCTCGCCGGGCTGGAGACGGGGCGAGCGCCAGGGACCCGTTGAAGGACGGTCGACGGTCATCGTCCGCCTGGCGGCAGCGCGGGAACGGGGACGAAGGCTCGGATGCGGTGGCGTGGCCCGCGGCGCGGTTCCGAGCCTTCGTCCGGGGAACCGCTCAGTCGGTGCCGGATTCCATCGCGGCGCGGTCCAGCAGTTCGTCGTCGCCGGAGACCTCGCCACGGGAGGCGATGGCCTCGGCGCCGCCCTCGGGCAGCGCGCCGATCAGCCCGGTCGCTGCGGCCTGGTCGGCGCCGATGGCCGGGTCGGAGGTGCTGATCAGCCCGAGCCCGGCGTACTGCTCCAGCTTGGCGCGCGAGTCGGCGATGTCCAGGTTGCGCATGGTGAGCTGGCCGATGCGGTCCACGGGGCCGAACGCGGAGTCCTCGGTGCGCTCCATGGAGAGCTTGTCCGGGTGGTAGCTGAAGGCGGGCCCCGTGGTGTCGAGGATGGAGTAGTCCTCACCCCGCCGCAGCCGCAGCGTGACCTCGCCGGTGACGGCCGCACCGACCCAGCGCTGCAGCGACTCGCGCACCATCAGCGCCTGCGGGTCCAGCCAGCGGCCCTCGTACATCAGCCGGCCGAGGCGCCGCCCCTCGTTGTGGTACTGCGCCAGGGTGTCCTCGTTGTGGATCGCGTTGACCAGGCGCTCGTAGGCCGCGTGCAGCAGGGCCATGCCGGGCGCCTCGTAGATCCCGCGGCTCTTGGCCTCGATGATCCGGTTCTCGATCTGGTCCGACATCCCCATGCCGTGCCGCCCGCCGACGGCGTTGGCCTCCATCACCAGGTCGACCGGGGAGGCGAACTCCTTGCCGTTGATCGTCACCGGGCGGCCCTGCTCGAAGCCGATCGTCACATCCTCGGTGGCGATCTCGACCGAGGGGTCCCAGAACCGGACGCCCATGATCGGCTCCACGCTCTCCACGCCGGTGTCCAGGTGCTCCAGGGTCTTGGCCTCGTGGGTGGCGCCCCAGATGTTGGCGTCCGTGGAGTACGCCTTCTCCGTGCTGTCCCGGTAGGGAAGGTCGTGGGCGAGGAGCCACTCCGACATCTCCTTGCGGCCGCCGAGCTCGGTCACGAAGTCGGCGTCCAGCCAGGGCTTGTAGATCCGCAGGTTCGGGTTGGCGAGCAGACCGTAGCGGTAGAACCGCTCGATGTCGTTGCCCTTGAAGGTGGAGCCGTCGCCCCAGATCTGCACGTCGTCCTCGAGCATCGCCCGGACCAGCAGGGTGCCGGTGACGGCGCGGCCGAGCGGCGTGGTGTTGAAGTAGGCGCGCCCGCCCGAGCGGATGTGGAAAGCGCCGCAGGTGAGCGCCGCGAGGCCCTCCTCGACCAGCGCCGCGCGGCAGTCGACCAGGCGGGAGATCTCGGCGCCGTAGGTCTTCGCACGTCCGGGCACCGAGGCGATGTCGGGCTCGTCGTACTGGCCGATGTCGGCGGTGTAGGTGCACGGGACGGCGCCCTTGTCGCGCATCCATGCGACGGCGACGGAGGTGTCGAGGCCGCCGGAGAAGGCGATGCCGACGCGCTCGCCGGCGGGCAGGGAGGTGAGGACCTTGGACATAGGAAGATTATGCATAATCACGCATGCTCATGCAAAGGGAAATCTGCAACGGCCCGCGCCGAGCCGCACCAAGGCGGAGCTGAACTCCCCTGCGCCGGCCCGAAACCGCCCGTGCCGGCCGCGGCTAGAAGACGTCCGGGATCTCCGGGAGGGAGCCCGAGAGCCCTGCCGAGGGGGCGGGGAGGTCCTGCTCGGCCCAGATGATCTTGCCTCCCTCGGTGTAGCGGGTGCCCCAGCGGCGGCTGAGCTGGGCGACGAGGAACAGGCCGCGTCCCCCTTCGTCGGTGGTGCGCGGATGGCGCAGCCGTGGCGAGGTGCTGCTGCCGTCGGTGACCTCGCAGCTGAGCACCGTATGACGGATGAGGCACAGCCGGATGGGGCCCGCGCCGTGCCGGATGGCGTTGGTCACCAGCTCGCTGACCATCAGCTCCGTGGTCAGCAGCAGGTCCTCCAGGCCCCACTCCCTCAGCTGGCGGGCGGCCATCGACCGGGCCTTGGAGACGATGGCAGGGTCGTTGGGCAGGTCCCAGGAGGCGACACCGGTCTCGGTCAGGGCGCGTGTACGGGCGATGAGCAGGGCCGCGTCGTCAGAGGGCGGACTGGTCAGCAGGCTGTCCAGCACGGCCGAGCTGAGGGCCTCCAGCGGCAGCTCCCGCTGCGCCAGGACGTTTGTCAGCCGGCCCAGGCCCACCTCGACATCCGGATCGCAGGCGCTGAGCAGACCGTCGGTGTAGAGAGCGAGGAGGCTCTCGGAGGGCAGCTCCAGCTCAGCGGACTCGAAGGGCAGACCTCCCAGCCCCAGCGGGGGTCCGGCGGGCAGGTCGGGGAACGTGACGGTGCCGTCCGGGTACACCACCGCGGGCGGCGGGTGGCCGGCACGCGCCATCGTGCAGCGCCCGGTCACCGGGTCGTACACGGCGTACAGGCAGGTGGCGCCGAGCACGGTGATCGCGCTCACATCCGGCGACGGCTCATCGGCCGGGGATGCCTCCTCCTCCGTGAGGCGCATGACCAGGTCGTCCAGGTGTGCCAGCAGCTCGTCGGGAGGCAGTTCCATATCGGCGAGGGTGTGCACGGCGGTACGCAGCCTGCCCATGGTCGCCGCCGCGTTGATGCCGTGGCCCACCACATCGCCCACGATGAGGGCCACGCGGGCCCCGGACAGCGGGATCACATCGAACCAGTCGCCGCCGACGCCGCCACCCGCGCCGGAGGGGAGATAGCGGGACGCCACCTCGATGGCCGTGCCGCCGCTCAGGGCGTGCGGGAGCAGGCTGCGCTGGAGGGTCAGCGCCGCCGTGTGCTCGCGCGTGTAGCGGCGGGCGTTGTCCACGCACAGCGCGGCCCTGGAGACCAGATCCTCGGCGAGCAGGACATCATCGTCCTCGAACGGCGTCGGGTACCGCGAGCGGACGAACGAGGCCACGCCCATGATGGTGCCGCGCGCACGCACCGGAACCGCGATCAGCGAGTGCATGCCGAATCGGCGGATCTTCTCCACCCGTGCGGGATCGTCCTCGAGCCACTGGCTGCTGCCGACGAGGTCCCGGTCCAGCAGCGCCTCGCCTGTCGTGAACGCGCGGACGAAGGGCGAAGTGGGGTCGATGGTGACCTGCTCTCCCCGCTGCGCCACCGCCTCCGGGGTCCCCTCGGTGACCGACCGCAGCCCCGAGCGCCGGAAGGTGGGCAGGCCGCCGACCGGCCGCGGTGCCGGCTCCTCGCCGCTGACCACCGACTCCACCAGGTCCACGGTGACGAAGTCGGCGAAGCCCGGTACGGCGACATCGGCCAGTTCCTGCGCGGTGCGCTCCACATCGAGCGTGCTGCCGATACGGGTGCCGGCCTCATTGATCAGCATGAGGCGCTCGCGGGCCCGCCACCTCTCGGTGACATCCATGACGACGTAGCACAGCCCCAGGACATTGCCGCCCGGCTCGTCGAGGCGGAAGAACGAGGTGGAGTAGGCGTGCTCCCGGTTCGGGTCGGCCATGGTCCAGCCCCGGTACTCGTAGTCGATCACCGGAGTGCCGGTCGTCAGGACCTGCCGCATCTGAGCCTCCAGCGCTTCGGTGTCCAGGCCCGGGAGCGTGTCCGCCAGACGGCGCCCCAGCCGCTCCTCGCGCGGGACCCCGCCGCGGCGTTCGAGCTCGTCGTTGATCCACACGTAGCGCAGGTCCGGGCTGAGGACAGCCATGGCCAGCGGGGACCGCGTCAAGAACGCCTCCAGCACCGAGCCGCCCAGCGCCCACGAGGGCGCCTTCCCCAGGTCGACAGCGGAGACGAGCCAGGAATCGCTGCCGTTCAGATCGGACAGCGGGCAGGCGCGCAGGCCCACCTCCACCGGGCGGCCGCTGCGGTGCCGTACGGTCGCCAGCCCTGACCAGCCGCCCTCGGCGCGGCTGTGCTCGGCCACGATCGCGGCTCTGGCCACGTCCTCGCCGGAGGTCAGCAGCTCCTGGGCCGACCGGCGCACCACATCTGCGGCCGGGTAGCCGACCAGAGCCTCGGCGGCGGGAGTCCAAGCGATGATCGTCCCCTCGGCGTCGATCACCGCCATGGCGGGGTCGGGCGCGTCGAGCGGACGCAGCGGTTCGGTTGGGGGTGGCTGTTCGGAAGAAACCATGGGCAGAGCCCTTCTGCGGGCTTCCTTCCTGCCTCCAGTCTACGAGCACCGGGCAGACCGCGCCGGGCCAGTGACTCCCTCCGGGGGTCGGTCCTTGCGGAAGCCGTGCGACCGGCGGAAAGACGACGGTGCCGAGGCCGGGCGGCCTCGGCACCGTCGTTTTTCCGTGTTCCGGTTTGCTCAGCGTTACCGGTGTGCTCAGCGCGCGAGCAGCTGGGCGCAGCGGATGAGGCCCAGGTGCGAGTACGCCTGGGGGTGATTGCCCAGGGAGCGCTCGGCGATGGGGTCGTACTCCTCGGACAGGAGCCCGGTGGGGCCTGCCGTGTCGACGATCTGCTGGAACAGTTCGGCGGCTTCGGTACGGCGCCCGGTGAGCAGATACGCCTCGATGAGCCAGGCGGCACACAGGTGGAAGCCGCCTTCGTCGCCGGGCAGACCGTCGTCACGGCGGTATCGGTAGACGGTCGAGCCGCTGCGCAGCTCGGCCTCGATGGCGGTGACGGTGGCGGTGAAGCGCTCGTCGGTGGGATCGATGAGGCCGGAGAGCCCCACGTGGAGGGAGGCCGCGTCCAGGTCGAGCCCGTCGTAGGCGGTGGTGAAGGACTGGACCTTGGGGTTCCAGCCCTTCTCCAGGACGTCCTGGGCGATACGGTCGCGCAGGGGCGCCCAGGACGGGTCGGCCCTGCGGTCGTAGACGGCGGCGAGCTCGACCGCACGGTCGAGCGTCACCCAGCACATGACCTTGGAGTAGACGTGGTGGCGGGGAGCGTCGCGCTCCTCCCAGATGCCGTGGTCGGGCTCGTCCCAGCGGCGCGAGACGGCGGCGGCCATGGACTCGACCAGCTCCCAGTCCCGGTCGCGGATATGGCCGGTGGCCTGCGCCAGGTGCGCGATCAGCTCCACGACGGGGCCGAACACATCGAGCTGGACCTGCTGGTCGGCCAGGTTGCCCACCCGCACGGGGCGCGAGCCGGCGTACCCGGGCAGGCCGTCGATGACGGCCTCGGGGCCCAGACCTGTGCCCTGGAGGGTGTAGAGGGGGTGCAGCCGCTCGGGTCCTGGCAGGCTGTCAAGCACCCGGTGCAGCCAGTCCAGAAACGCCTCGGCCTCGCCGGTCGAACCGAGGGTGACCAGCGCCTGCGCTGTCATCGACCCGTCCCGTACCCAGCAGTAGCGGTAGTCCCAGTTGCGTACGCCGCCGATCTCCTCGGGCAGCGAGGTGGTGGCAGCGGCCATGATGCCGCCGGTCTCGGAGTCGCACAGGCCCCGCAGGGTCAGCGCGGAGCGGGCCACCAGCTCTTGCTCGACGGCGGGCAGGGTCAGCTTGCTCACCCACTCCGACCAGTACCGCTCGGCCGTCTCGCGGCGCTCCGGTTCCGGGGCGGGAGCGGCCGTCAGGTCGTCGGTGCCGCAGCGCAGCTCCAGTACCACCGGCTCCCCCTCGACCAGGTCGACGACCGCACGGGCGGTCTCGTTCACGCCGTCGGAGGTGACCTCCCAGCGGACTCCGGGCGAGCGCAGCACCATCGGCTCGGCGGTGCCCAGCACCCGCAGCCCCTCGCCCTCGGCCACCAGCCGGACCGGTACCTGGCCGAACTCCGGACGGGGAGCGAACTCCACCTCTGCGGCCGTGCTCCCGGTCAGCACCCGGACCACCTGAGTACGGTGCGCGGGCAGCCCGTGCTCCAGGTAGTCGGTCACCAGCAGCCGCGACCAGCGGGTCTCGACCGTCATGGTCCCCGGCACATAGCGCTGCCCCAGGGGGAGCGGGCTGCGCGGCCCCGCGCCCGCGGCGCCGGCCCCGCCGCCCGCGCGACGGTGGGGCCGGACGGAGAAGTGGCCGGCTCCGGGGCCGCCCAGCAGGTCGGCGAAGACCGCGCCCGCGTCCGGGCCCGGGTGGCACATCCAGGACAGCCGCGCGTCCGGGGTCAGCAGCGCGACGGTGTTCTCGTTGGAGAGCATCGTCAGCCGCTCGATCGGCGGGCTGTGCTGCCCGTACAGCCAGGCGCGCCGCTCCTCCAGCAGGAACGCCAGCGCGGTCGCCACCTCGGTGGCGTCGGCGATCCGGTAGCCGGCCAGGGTCTCGCCCTCACCGACCTTGATACCGACGTCCGGGCCCTGCAGGCGGGCGAAGGCACGCTCGTCCGTGGTGTCGTCACCGAAGTAGACGGCCGCACTCGCGCCCACCTCGTGCCTCAGTGCCTCCAGCGCGTTGCCCTTGTCGGTCGCGATCACCGACAGTTCGATGACGGCCTTGCCCTCGGTGACGTGTATGCCCTCCCAGGTGGCGGGGCCCGATCGGACCGCCTCCAGCGCCCACTGGGCCGCCTCGGCCTCGGCGCGCCGCAGATGCACCGCGACGCCGGCCGGCTTGGACTCCAGCGTCACCCCGGCCGCCCGCGCCGCCACCTCTTCCAGTGCGGTCTGCAGCTCGGCTCGCAGCCTTGCCGCCTCCGGTTCGAGCTGATGCACGAAACCCACATCGAACTCCGAACCGTGGCTGCCCACCAGATGCACCTCCGAGGGCAGCCGCGACAGGGTCGCCAGGTCACGCAGTGCCCGACCGGAGATCAGTGCAGCCGTCGTCGCGGGCAGTCCCGCCAGCGAACGCAGCGCGTGCACCGACTCGGGAACCGGCCTGGCCTGGGCCGGATCGGGCACGATCGGCGCGAAAGTACCGTCGTAATCACTGGCGACCAGCAAGCGCGGAACACGGGCAAGCTGCACCAGAGCACGCCGCAACTCGGCGGGCAGGGCCTCGGCGGTCAACGCCTCACTCTCCAACTTGTGTAGTGACAGAACAGGCAGGAAGAACAGCGGTGGGGGCTCGGGGGCCGTGGCGGCCCCGTCCGGTCGGGGCGCGTCCAGCACCTCGGTGACCGGTTTCATCGAGCGGTGACCGGTTTCATCCGGCGCACGATATCCGTCGCGGTGGGGGTGGCAGCCGCCGACTGTCCCGGCGCCGGTGCCAGAGACGTCGAAGGAGCCGCAGGCGTACTCGCGGAACGTCCGACCCGAGCATAGGGAGGAGCAGTGCCGCCGGAGCGCGTGTCTCAAGGACCGGAATCAGGGGGTCTTCGCCGGCGTCGCCGAAGGTGCCGACCGCCTGCGGACGCCCGCTCTCCGGGGTCCCCGAACGGCCGTTGTGCCGAGCACAGTTGGTGCTCCCGGTCGGCGGCTGCAATGTCACGCACCGAAGGCTAGGAGGGACCCGGCAGCGTCGTCAACACTTTGATCGAAGCACTTCGAAAGGCCCTTCGAAAGCACGCGGAGTCGGCCGGTGAGCTGGCCGGTGAGCGGCGGGGCTCGGGGGTCGCGCGGTAGTCGCGGGTCAGGCGGTGGCGCGCGAGACGTAGGAGAGTTCGAGGCGGGTGTGCTGGATGGGGCGGTCGGGTTCGCGGATGCGGTCGAGGAGTATCTGGGCCGCCAGTCGGCCCGACTCCCGGAACGGCTGCCGGACAGTGGTCAGATCCAGCGCCTCGGCGAAGTCTCCGTCGTCGAATCCCACAACGGCCAGGTCTCCGGGGACACGCAGCCCGCGCTCACGTGCGGCCCGCAGCACACCGGCCGCCAGACAGTCGTCGTGGGCGAAGACGGCCGTGGGCGGCTGCCCGGACGCCAGCAGCTCCCCGGCAGCCTGCGCAGCGGCCTCCACGCTGTGCTCGACCAGCCGCACCCCCTCGTCCGGCAGCTTCAGCCCGGCCTCGCCCAGTCCGGCACGGAAGCCGCCCAGCCGCTCTTTGCACTGCGAGGCGAACTCCGCCGACGCCTGGACCTCGCCCACGAAACCGAACCGGGTGTGTCCAGCGTCCACCAGCCGCCGCGCGACCAGCCGCCCCCCGGCCGCGTCATCGATCTCCACACTGCTGAAGTCGGCCCGCGCCAACTCCACCAGCACCGTCGGCAGCCCCCGGCTACGCAACCGGTCAGCCACCTCGCCGACCAGCGGCAACGACATCACGATCAGCCCGTCCAGCCGCCGGGTCAGCGGCAGACCTGCCAGCACAGGCGCCGCAGCGGCAGCCGAGACCTCGTCGTAGACCACCACCTCGAAGTCCAGCCCCTCGACCGCCTCCAGCACCCCCTCCAGCCGCCGGGCGAACGTCGGATACGTGGTGAACGGCGCCATCACCCCGATCCGTCCCACGCGCTTCCGCGCCCGGGACGCCGCCTCGGCGCGCGGCACGAACCCCAGCTCGTCGACGGCCGTCATGATCCGGCCCAAGGTCGCAGGGCGCACCTTCGACGGAGCGTTCAACGCCAGCGAGACCGTCGAGATGCTGACCCCGGCCCGCTCGGCGACGTCGTAGATAGTGGCCCGGCTCATCCCCGCATCCTCCCTCACGCCCCACCCACGCCCGACGACAACCGACGCCGCCGCGAACCGGCACTGTCCCGGCCGGGGGGCTGGTGAGTGGTCAGGGCCGACGATCCCGACCCCGGCTCCTGGCCTGCTCGACACACCGTGCGTCACGATACCAATCCGTATCGAAGTGCTTCGGCGAGTGGCGGGCGACAGGCGGTCGGGAAGTCGAACTGCGCCACTTGTGTGCATATGGAGGCTCGGACCTGCAGCCGACGTGGTGGCGGGGTACCTCGCTTGTATGAGGCCATCGCCCTGTGCCGGCTGCGGCTGCGGCCGCGGGAGGAGTCGCCCGCGCCCGGAACCGACAGCGAGGCGCTCTCCGCTCCCTCGGGCGCGGTGAGAAGTGACCGAGCACCGGCGGGGCACCTGAGACGCACACGGCCGGCCGCACGACGACATGTGCAGGTCCCAGGTGCCGCTGGTCGGCCACCCTGCCGAGCTCACGCCGCCCCCGCTCCGGTGCGCAGCGGGAAACGGCAGCCGCTCCGGAAGGAAGAGAGAAAGGAAACGAGATGACCACCGGAAAAGTGAAATGGTTCGACTCGGAAAAGGGCTACGGGTTCATCGAGCAGGACGAGGGCGGGCCGGATGTGTTCGCCCATCAGACCAATATCGACGTCCCCGGCTACCGGGAGCTCACCGAGGGCCAGCAGGTCGAATTCGATGTCACGCAGGGGCAGAAGGGGCTCCAGGCCGAGAACATCCGGCCGCTGTGAGCGCGGGCGCCCGACTCCTCAGGTGTTGGGCGCCTCGGCGCTGATCCCGCCGGGCACCGAATGCGGGTCCTCGAGGTCGGCCACATCGCCCAGCGAGACGACGCCACCACGTCACCGCCCTCGGCGAGGCCCCGGATGACCAGGTCGCGGCCGGTCACCAGGCCCTGCGGCCTGTCGCCCTCGGTCACGACCACAGCGCCGGGCGGGCCGTGACCTGGCCCTCGTGGCCCGACGGCGGGTCGACCAGTCCGATTGTTCCGCCATAGCGGGAATCATTCCGCCCCGCCCTCTTGATTTGTGTGTGCTGCGCTTTCTTCGCCGTCGGCTCTGGTGCAGTTGTGCTTCGTCAGGTGGCGGCTGCGTGACAGCCGGACAGCGGAAAGGACATCGGGGTGGCGGTAACCACTGATCGGCCCGCGGGCGAGGAGTCGTCCGGGAAGACGGGCAGAGCCGGACACGCACGGGGATCGATCGTCGTGGCCTGGATGAGCACCACCGATCACAAGAAGATCGGCTCCCTGTACATGAGCACGGCCTTCGTCTTCTTTCTGCTCGGCGGCCTGCTCGCGCTCGGCATGCGGATCGAGCTGGCCCGGCCCGGTCTGCAACTGCTGTCGAACGAGCAGTACAACCAGGCGTTCACCATGCACGGCACGATCATGATGCTGATGTTCGCCACCCCGCTGTTCGCCGGTTTCGCCAACGCGATCATGCCGTTGCAGATCGGCTCACCGGACGTGGCCTTTCCGCGGCTGAACATGCTCTCGTACTGGCTGTTCCTGTTCGGCTCGCTCATCGCCGTGGCGGGATTCCTCACCCCTCAGGGCGCGGCGGACTTCGGCTGGTTCGCCTACACGCCGCTGTCGGCCGAGGTCAGATCGCCCGGCCTGGGCGGCGATCTGTGGGTGATGGGGCTCGCCATGTCGGGCTTCGGCACCATCCTCGGAGCGGTCAATTTCATGGCCACCATCGTGTGCATGCGGGCGCCCGGAATGACGATGTTCCGCATGCCCATCTTCAGCTGGAATGTGCTGCTGACCAGCGTGCTGGTCATCATGGCCTTCCCTGTGCTCGCGGCCTCGCTCTTCGCGCTCGAGGCCGACCGGAAGTTCGGCGCCCACATCTACGACGCCGCCAACGGCGGCCCGCTGCTGTGGCAGCACCTCTTCTGGTTCTTCGGCCATCCCGAGGTCTATATCGTCGCCCTGCCCTTCTTCGGCGTGATCACCGAGATCATCCCCGTCTTCGCCCGCAAGCCGATCTTCGGCTATGTCGGACTCATCGGTGCCACCATCGCCATCGCCGGGCTCTCGGTCACCGTCTGGGCGCACCACATGTTCCCCACCGGCGCAGTCCTGCTGCCCTTCTTCTCCTTCATGTCCTTCCTGATCGCGGTGCCCACCGGGGTGAAGTTCTTCAACTGGATCGGCACCATGTGGAAGAGTTCGCTCTCCTTCGAGACCCCGATGCTGTGGGCCGTCGGGTTTCTGGTCACCTTCTTGTTCGGCGGACTGACCGGCGTTCTCCTGGCCTCGCCCCCGCTCGACTTCCACGTCACGGACAGCTACTTCGTCGTGGCCCACTTCCACTACGTCCTGTTCGGGACGGTGGTGTTCGCGATGTTCGGCGGTTTCCACTTCTGGTGGCCGAAATTCACCGGCCGCATGCTCGACGAACGCCTCGGCAAAATCCACTTCTGGACCCTGTTCGTCGGATTCCACACCACGTTCCTGGTCCAGCACTGGCTCGGCGCCGAAGGCATGCCTCGCAGATACGCCGACTATCTGGCCGCCGACGGCTTCACCGCTCTCAACACCGTCTCCAGCATCGGCGCCTTCCTCCTGGGGCTGTCCACCTTCCCGTTCCTCTACAATGTCTGGAAGACCACGAAGTACGGCGAGAAGGTCACCGTCGACGACCCGTGGGGCTTCGGCCGCTCGTTGGAATGGGCCACCTCCTGCCCTCCGCCCCGGCACAATTTCCTCGCCCTGCCCAGAATCCGTTCCGAGTCCCCCGCCTTCGACCTCCACCATCCCGAGACCTCGGAGATCGACCAGATCGAGAACATCGATCGCCGCGACGTCGTCGAAGCCGGAGAAGGAGTGGCCGGCCCTTGGGGAGGACAGGAGGGGAGGCAGGGTGAACAGTGAGCGCAAGGGCGGACAGAAGCCGTCGCCCGGCCCGCAACCGCCGAGCCGCTCCGTCGAGAGCGACCGGCCCCGCAGCACCGACGGGACCGACCGGACCGACACGGCCGGCGAGGCCGCACGTGGAGTCGCGGAGCTGGAGCGCTACCTCCTCCGGCAGACCGAGACACACAACGCCCAGCAGGACGCCGCCTGTTTCACGGCCGAACTGCCGTGGCTGACGTCCGCACAGCGCGAGCAGATCATCCGCCTCTACGTACGCGAGCGCCGAGCCCTCGCCCGGCGGACACACGGGCTGGTCGAGACCGCTCTCGAAGAGCGCACAGCGGAGCTTCACGCCGCCTACGCCATTCTGCGGCGCCGCATGTGTGTGACGGTCAGCGTGCTCATCAGCGTCCTCACCTTCGCCCTGTGCCTGCTCACCCTCACCGCACTGGTGTGACCCTGGACCGTCCCGGTGCGACCTCCGGGATCGCCGCCGTCCTGCGCTGAAGCGCGTGCCGGTCCGGCTCAGCGCGGAGTCCGGGCGGCGCCGCCCCTCCGCAGCAGGTCGACCACCTGGGTGTGCAGAGCGGCCAGTCCGCCGGGCGGGAGAGGTACGGGGCTGCCGGTGAGGGTGTACCACTCCTCAGCGCCGGTGTACTGGACGTCGATCGCCCCGCGTCCACCGGGCGCCGAGCGGGTCACGACAGTCACCTCGCCGGTGATGACGCCCACCTCGTCGGTCATCACGCCGCCCGGCCCGGCCTGGACCCGGTCCTCGTACCGGTCCGGGCCGCGGCCGGACCCGCGGCCGCTGTCGGGTTGCGTGCCGCGGCCCGTCATCGGTCGCAGGTGTCCAGCATGTCGCCGAGCTCTTTCTTCTCGGCCCGGGTGGCCGTCAGCTCGTAGGTGGCTTTCACCGCGGTCCAGGCCCGCGCGTAGGTGCACCAGGAGGATTTGGCCGGCGGCTGCCACTCCTCCGGCCCCTGGTCGCCCTTGGTCCGGTTGGTGGAGGCGGTCACGGCCAGCAGCTGAGGGTGAGTCAGGTCGTTGGCGAACGCCTCGCGCTTGTTCTGCGGCCAGGCGTCGGCTCCCGAGCGCCAGGCGTTGGCCAGCGGGACCATGTGGTCGATGTCCAGCTCCGAGGCGTCGGTGACCTTCTCGCCGTCGTAGAGGCTGGTCCAGCGGCCGGAGACGGCCCGGCACTCCGCGTCGCGCTCGACGTCCGTGCCGGAGCGGGAAAGGACCTTCTCGCGGGTGTCGCAGCGGTCGCCCTGCGCGCTCCAGTGCGGGAATCCGGCCCGGCTGTAACCGGACATCGAACCGTGCGGCGCCACTTTCAGTTCGGACAGCTGATGTCGGGCCTTCCTCGCTGACGGCACGCCCGGCAGGCCCTTCTCACCGGCCACCCGGTCGCCGCCGGCCGGGCTGGAGGCGGGTGGCTTGTCCTCCGCGGGCGGCGCACTGTCCTCGCCCTCCGGCGAGCAGCCGGCGACCACGAGCACGACCAGAAGCGCCGCTCCCCTACCCCACCTCGGCAGACGCCTCATGACCCTCCCGCATCCTCACCGTTCCCGTTCGACGGCTCTCCTGCGGAGACTAACCCGCGCAGAACCGGGTCCCATACGCAGGGACCCACGAAGGGCCTCACGCCGGGACCCCCGAAGGGCCCCGAAGGGACGGTGCCGGGACGGCGCCGGGACGGCGCAGGCGAAGCCTCCCCCTCCCGTTCCGCCGTGCGGGACAACTTCCCCCGCAGAGGTGCTATTTCTCACACTGTGTTCACCGGAACACCGGGCGCAAGCCACACCCCATCCGGTTCGGCACCCCATCCTCTGTGCAGCTCACGAGCCCAACGGTGCCTCGCTTGTTAGGCGTTGATCGTTTCTGGTTATGCTGCATCAGCCCAGCCTCGGCATGACGGAGTCTCACCGAGTTCCCCGGTCACATCGTGTCCTGCTGCGGGGCCCCGGAGAGACGGGGTGAGACCCGTCGCGCAGGACCGGAGGTGGACTCGTTGCTCCACACATCGCCCCTTTGCTCAGTCTGTCGAACGATTTGAGGACGCTGATGATGCCCACGGGATCGTCGCCCGGAGGTCAACGGTCCGCCCAACTGTTGTGGTGGCTGCCCACCCTCGCCATGGCCCTCGCCACGACCGTCGCGGCCGTCCAGGTCCCCGGGGACGCCCGTGCCGCAGTCATCGGCTGCGGAGCTCTGGGCACGGCCGCCGTCGCACTCACTGCGGGCGAACTGTTCCGCAGGAACCGCGCTCTGGCCCAGGTGCGGGCCCAGTACGCGGAGCAGCAGCAGCTGCTCCAGTACCACCTGCGGCAGCAGGAGGCGGCGACCGTGCAGCTGGCCAAGGAGCGGCTGCCCGAGGCGGTGGAGCGGCTGCGCCGGGGCGAGTTCGCCGAGGAAGTGGTGCGCTCCCTGGCGGCTACCGGCCCTGAGTCGGGGCTCGGAGCCGAGTTCGAGGCGGCCCACCACGAGTTGCTGCGCTCGGTGGTCGAGGCGGTGCGCGCCGAGGAGTCCCTGCGTGACTCCGCGCAGCGCGGTGTCGTCAACATCGCCCGCCGCGTCCAGGCGATCGTGCACCGGCAGGCCACCGACCTGCGGGAGATGGAGGAACGTCACGGCGGTAGCGGCGAGTTCTTCGCCGACCTGCTGCGGCTGGACCACAGCAACGCCCTGATCAGCCGGCTCGCCGACACCATCGCGGTACTCGGCGGTGCGCGTCCGGGCCGGCAGTGGAGCCGGGCCGTACCGATCTACAGCGTGCTGCGCGGCGCCATGTCGCGGATCGCCGACTACCAGCGGGTATCGCTGCACTCGGTCGCGGAAGTCGCCGTCGTGGGCCGTGCCGTGGAGCCGCTGATCCACGCGCTGGCGGAGCTGCTGGACAACGCCACCACCTACTCGCCGCCGCAGACCCGGGTCCATCTGACGGCGAGCGAGGTGCACGCGGGCATCGCCATCGAGATCGAGGACGGCGGGTTCGGGCTGAGCGAGGAGGCCAGGGAGCGGGCCGAGCACATGCTCAAGACCGCCCGCGAGGGCATCGACCTGAACGACCTCGGGGAGGCGCCGCGGCTGGGCCTGACCGTGGTGGGGCGCCTGGCCCAGGAGTACGACTTCCAGGTGTCGCTGGCGCCCTCCGCCTACGGGGGCGTGCGCGCGGTTCTCGTCGTCCCGCACGATCTGATCACCACCGCGCCCGCGAGCGGGCGCGCCCACGGTATCGGCGCCACCTCCGGGCAGCGCCCCTCCGACCGCGACCGGACCGCACCATCCGCGGCACCGGCCGGGAAACTCGCGCCGCCGACCGCCGGCCCCGGGGAGCAGGAGCGGATGGACGAGGAAGAGGAGACGCCACAGGTCGTCGAGCGCACGGCCAGCGGGTTGCCCCAACGCCGTAGCCGCCGCGGCCGGTCCGGCAGCCGCCCGGCGACCGGCACCCCCGCGCCGGAGCGGGAACAGCGGGAGGCGGCAGCACCGGAGGATCCCGCGCCCGGGATGTGGATGGGTGCTTTTCAAGAAGGTCTGTCCGGCAAGCGATCGGCAGCGGCTGCCGCCCAGGGACACAGCGACACGACGTCGAATGAAGGTGAGTAAGCGATGGTTCGGCAGCCCGACATGGACTGGATGCTTAAGGACTTGGCGGAGAGCGTCCCGCAGACTCGCCATGTCGTCCTCCTGTCCTCGGACGGCTTGTGCATGGCCCAGTGCCCTCAGGAGGAGGACACGTCCGACCGGCTGGCAGCGATCGGAGCGGGCCTCCAGAGCCTGGCCGGGGCGGCCGCCCAGGAATTCCCGCACAGCAGTGGCCGGATGCGGATGGTCGTCATCGAAGTGGACGGCGGCTTCCTCCACCTGATGGCGGCAGGTGAGGGAGCGCATCTGGTCGTGCTGGTCGACGAAGGCGTCGACATGGGCCTGGTGGGGCAGCAGATGCGGGATCTCGTCGCCCGTATCGGCGCCCACCTCACCAGCCCGCCACGTGGCGACCGGCTGGCGCGATGACGGCGGATGAGGAATGGGACGAGGGCACCCCGGAGCGGCTTTACATCCTTACGGGCGGGCGCAGCGGGTCCGAGGACGCCGGTTTGGACCTGGTCACGCTGATCGTGGCCCGGACCCCGCCCAGGATCGGCATGCAGCCGGAGCACGAATCCATCCTGCGGGTGTGCGAGTCCCCGCTGTCCGTGGTCGAGATCTCGGCACACCTGGAACTCCCGGTGAGCATCGTCACGGTCCTGCTCGCGGATCTCTTGGCCGAAGAACATGTGGAAGCCAGGGCGCCTGCCCCGTCTCTTCCCGACATCGACATCATCAAGGCGGTGATCCATGGTCTCCAGAACCTCTGAGACGGTGGCGGGGCCTCGGACCGAGGACGCGCTGCCCTCGTCGGCCACCTCTGCTGTCAAGATCGTCATCGTGGGCGGCTTCGGCGTGGGCAAGACGACCCTGGTCCGCTCGGTCAGTGAGATCCGGCCGCTGACGACCGAGGAGACGATGACGCAGGCGAGCGTCAGCGTCGACGACCTCGCCGGCGTCGAGCGCAAGAACATGACGACCGTTGCCATGGACTTCGGCCGGATCAGCCTCAACGACGAACTGGTGCTGTACGTCTTCGGCACGCCGGGTCAGCAGCGCTTCTGGTTCCTGTGGAACGGCCTGTTCGAGGGCGCGTTGGGCGCCGTGGTACTGGTGGACACCCGGCGTCTGGAGGCGAGCTTCGACGTGCTCGGCCGGCTGGAGGAGTCGCAGACGCCGTTCGTCGTGGCCGTCAACGCGTTCGACGAGGCGCCCTCCTACTCCGACGACGAGCTGCGCGAGGCGCTGGACCTGACCAACGACGTACCGCTCCTGGTGTGCGACGCGCGCAGCCGGGAGTCCAGCAAGGACGTCCTGCTGGCTCTGATGCGGTACCTGTACTCCCTCGCCAAGCCATCGGAGGCGATGTGAACGCGCAACCCCCTCATTCGCCGGACGAGCCGACCGGGCCGCAGGCAGCGTCTCCGCCCCCGTCACCGGGCGGCGAGCCGGTGGGCGCGGCCCTCTCCCCGCCGCCGGGCTGCCCCGCGCACTCCGGTGGAGCAGGCGGCGGCAGCGCCGAGCTGCGCCGGCTGTTCGGCCCCGAGGCCGAGGCCGACCCCATGGCACTGTACGAGAAGCTGCGCGCCGAACACGGCCCGGTCGCCCCCGTGCTGCTGCCGGGGGACGTACGCGCGTGGCTGGTGCTCGGCCACCGCGAGATCCTCGAAGTGGCACGCACACCGTCGCTGTTCTCCCGCGATTCGCGTCACTGGCGCGCCATGCGGGAGGGCCGGATCGGTCCGGACCATCCTCTGGCTCCGGTGACCATGTGGCAGCCGCTGTGCGTGTTCGCGGACGGGGTGGAGCACCGGCGGCTGCGCCAGGCGCTCACCGACAGCCTGTCCCGCTTCGAGTCGCGCGGCATCCGCCGCTATGTCATCCGCTTCACCCATCAGCTCATCGACGAGTTCGAGGACGCAGGACACGCGGACCTGGTCGAGCAGTTCGCCGAGCAGCTTCCGCTGCGCGTCGTCACACAGCTGTTCGGCATGGAGGAGGAGTACGGACCCCGACTGGTCCAGGCAGCCAAGGACTTGATCAAGGGCACCGAGACCGCCGTCGAGAGCAACAACTTCATCACCGAGACACTTCAGCGGCTGGTGGACCGCAAGCGGGTGAGCCCAGGGCACGATGTGGGTTCCAAACTCATCGAGCATCCGGCCCGACTGACCGACGAGGAGGTGCGGGAGCACCTGCGGCTGACGCTGGTCGCAGCCAACGAGCCGACGGTGAACCTGATCGCCAACACCCTGCGGCTGCTGCTGACCGACCGCAGGTTCCGGGCAACTCTGGCAGGCGGGCACACGACACTGCCCGACGCGCTGGAGCAGGTCCTGTGGGACGAGCCGCCGCAGACGACGACCATCGGCCGCTGGGCCACGGGCGACACACAGCTGGCGGGACGGCAGATCAAGACCGGCGACCTGCTCGTCCTCGGGCTCGCCGCCGGTAACCGGGACCCGGCCGTCCGGCCCAACCTGTCGGTTCCCCTGCACGGCAACCGCTCCCATCTGGCCTTCGCCGCCGGACCGCACGAGTGCCCGGGCCGGGACCTGGGCCGCGCGATCGCGGACACCGGCATCGATACGCTGCTCTCCCGGCTGCCGGACATCCGGCTGACCGTCCCGAAAGAGGAGCTGCGCCGGGACAACGCCCTGATGTCCCAGCGGCTGGTCTCGCTGCCCACATCGTTCACCCCGCCCCGCCGGGCGGGGCGGCCCAAGGCGGGTGAGAACGGGCCGGCCACCCGGCAGCCGCTGCCGCCCCCGGTGTCCCAGCCTCATACGGACACGCCTCACCAGAAACGGCTGTCGGTGTCCACCGGCCCGACCGGAACGGTCGCGGGTGCCCAACCTCCGGACAAGCCGAACCGCGCCTCACGGTGGGCGACGGTGCGGCGACGTGTGAGAAACGGCCGGTAGCAGCGGCCTCCCGAGGGTCCAGGTCCTATGGGACTGCTGTTACGCGAATAGCCTGTTGTTGAAGTGGATACATATGAGCGGGAGAGGGGTCACACCACGCCAACCACTCCCTGCCGCTTACCGACCCGCCCCCCCGGGGGGCGGGTCGTGGCATGAGTGCTTGCCGTCATGCCCAGCGCCGCCAGCGTCAACCGGTGTGCCGCTGGGGACTTCTCGTGAGTTCGGGCACGAAGCGGCTTGGGCCGCAGGACGACTGAGGTGATCGACAGTGGAACACGGTGTGCTCATCCCACCCGTCTATTCTCCGATTTCCCCCGCTATACATCCCCGGCACCAGCTGATCAACCAGCAGACCGCAGACTGGGCCCGGAACTTCCGTATCGGCTCTCCCGAACTCCGCGAGAAACTGATCGGACACGACATCGGCACCTTTGCCGCCCGCATCCTCCCCGGCGGTGACGAGGAAGTAATCTCGCTCCTCGCCGACTTCGTCCTCTGGCTCTTCGGCGTCGACGACGGTCACTGCGAGGAGGGAGAACTCGGAACCGACCCCAAACAGCTCGTCCCCGAACTCTCCCGGCTGCTGCGCATAGCCCAGAACCCCGAAGTGTCCATGCTCACCGAGGACTCGCTGGCCGCCGGGCTGCGGGACCTGCGTCGCCGTATGGACCAGCGAGCGACCCCCGGTCAAGTGGCGCGCTGGGTGGACGCGCTGCGCGAGTACTTCCTCTCGGTGGTGTGGGAGGCGTCGCACCGCAATGAGGGCACCGTGCCCGGCCTCAACGACTACACCCTGATGCGGCTGTACGACGGCGCCACCTCCGTTGTCATGCCACTGCTGGAGATGGGGTACGGCTACGAACTCCAGCCGCACGAGCGGGACAGCACCCCCGTGCGGGCCGCCGCCGAGATGGCCTATTTCGTCATCACATGGGACAATGACCTCTTTTCGCACCACAAGGAATCCCGAGGGCAGCAGTACTACCTCAACGTACTGCGCGTGCTCGAACACCACCACGGACTGGCGCCGGAAGACGCCCTGGACACCGCCGTCGCCCAACGTGACCGCGTCATGTGCCTCTTCCTGCGGATGTGCGCCGGGCTGAACGCCTCCGGCAGCCCCCAACTGCGCCAGTACCTCGAAAGCCTCGGCTCCTTCATCCGCGCAGCACAGGACTGGGGCATCTCCTCGCACCGGTACACCACCCCGGAAGACCCAGCCGACCTGCCCACCACGTTCCGGGACACCCCCACCGACGACAGCACCGAGCCGCTCGGCATCCCGGCTGTCGCCTGGTGGTGGGACGCCGTGCCCGACGAACCGGCGCCCGTCCTCGCCCAGAGCGCCCAGCCCGCCGAAGTCGGCACCGGGACGGGACTCCCCCGCCTCCCGGTCACCGACCGGCTGGCCGCGGTCGGAAACCGCAGCCGGACCCGCGCCTGAACAAGCAGCCATGAGGCTGAGGAAGAGGAGCGTCCTTTGAGCACCGCGTTGCGCGCGATACCCCGGGCTCCCGGGCGACTGCCGCTGATCGGCCACGTCGTCCCCCTCCTGCGCCGGCCGCTCGACTTCGTGCAGTCCCTGCGGTCGGCCGGTGACCTGGTCCGGGTGCATCTCGGCACTCTGCCCGTCTACTTCGTCACCAGTGCCGACCTCACCCACGAGCTTCTCGTCACCAAGGCCCGGCACGTGGAGAAGGGCAGGTTCTTCGTCCGGGCCCGTATTCTGATCGGAGACTCGCTGCCGACCGCTCCGGCACACATCCACCGGCCGCACCGCCGGTTGATGCAGCCGGCTTTCCACCGGGAGCGGATTGCCGGGTACGTCCGGGTGATGGCCGCTCGAGCCCGGGCCATGACCGATGCCTGGGCTCCGGGGCAGACCGTCGCCGTCGACGAGGAGCTGATCGATTTCTCGGTCGGCACGCTGGCCGAAACCATGTTCTCGACAGACATCACTCCCGCCGCCGCGGAGTCGGTACGCAGGGATGTACCGGTGCTGCTGAAGACCGCGATGTTCCGCGCGGTGACGCCGAAGCTGCTGGACCGGCTACCGATCCCGGCCAACCGGAAGTTCGACAGAGCGGCCGTCCGGCTGCGCGAAGTCATCGACGAGGTCATCGCCGCGTACCGGAAGCACGACGAAACCGAGGGCGAAGACCTGCTGTCCACCCTGCTCGCCGCCCGTGACAGCGATACCGGAGAGGCTCTCAGTGACCGCGAGGTGCGCGACGAGTTGGTCGCCATCCTCTTCGCCGGCACGGAGACCACGGCATCGACCCTCGCCTGGGCCTTCCACGAACTGGCCGCCCATCCCGAGGTCGAGAACCGTCTCCTGGACGAGATCAGGACCGTGGTGGGGGACCGTCCCGTCACCTTCGAGGATCTGCCCAAGCTGGAATACACCGACCGAGTAGTGCGCGAGGTCTCGCGTCTGCACTCGATCCCGCTGCTGATGCGCCGCGTGGCCACACCCGTCGAACTCGGCGGTGTGGAGCTGCCGGTCGGCACCGAGATCGCGTTCAGTCTCTACGCGCTGCACCGCGATCCCCGGCTGTACGAGGCACCCGAGCGGTTCGACCCGGACCGCTGGCTGCCGGAGCGCAGCGAGGGCCGGCCGCGCGAGAGCTACATCCCCTTCGGGGCCGGCAACCGGAAGTGCATCGGGGACGGCTTCGCCTGGACGGAGATCGTCATCACGCTGGCCACCGTGCTGGCCCGGTGGCGGATGGAGCCGCTGCCCGGCCACTCCGTCCGGGAAGTGGCCTCGGCGGTCGCGCACCCCGACCGGCTGCCCATGCGGGCGGTTCCACGGGCTGCGACGGCCTGAGCCGGGCAACACCGCCGGTGCCCACACGGACGCGTGACGTGTGGGCACCGGCGGCTACTCGGCGTGCTCGACTCCGAGGTCTCCGTCATCCAGCCGACCGCCCGGTCGTGAGGATTGTCTCTTCCCGCGACAACGACGCGATCGCCGCTCCCGCAACGGCCGCGCGCCGCGTAAGCTCGCGCGTCGGGCAGGGGTACGGCGCTCGCGTACAGCCGCGGGCCGTTCACGGAACGCGACCGGGGTTCCCCCTCCCTCCCCCGCCATGGAAGGTGCGCGCATCGGAGCCCGCACCCGGCACCGGGCCATCGGCGCCTGTACGGCCGCCCAGCGGTATCTCCCGGCGCGGTCGCACCGCACTCGCCCCGGTTCCTCGGTGCCCGACTCGCATGCCACTCAGTACGCCCGTCGCGACCACGACCAAGCACCGAACGGGGAGACCCGCATGAGGAAGAGCAGAGGTCTGACGCACACCGACCCGAGCGGCGGCTCCGGCACTCCCGACGGCCGTGGCGATCTCGGCAGCCCGCGGGACGGCATACCGCACGCCTCGGCCGGGCCGCGCGGCCGCGCACGCCGCCTGTGCAGGTGGGGCGCGCTCGCCCTGCTGGTCGCCGTGCTGGCCGGTGGAACGACCGCCGGGACGCTTGCCGCGGCGGACGGAGCCGCGGCCACCACCGCGCACGCCAGGGTCGGCGGCTCCCAGGTGACGTGCAGCTCGGACGACGGCGGTCTCGCCGACCGGTTGTCCCGGAGGATGGCCACGGCGCTGCGCGAGCGCCACGGCAGCACGGCGGTCGCGCTCTACGACCGCTCGACCGACACCTCGTGCACCTACCGTGCGCACTCCCGGTACGACTCGGCGAGCGTGGTGAAGGCCACTCTGCTCGGCGCACTGCTGCGGCAGGCCGAGGAGGACCATCACCGCAAGCTCACTCCGGTGGAGAAGAAACGCGCAACCGCCATGATCACCAAGTCCGACAACGACTCCACCACCGCGCTCTGGCGCGAGGTCTCACGCGGCGGCGTGCAGCACTTCCTCGACCTTGCCCGTATGAGGGACACCGAGCCGGGCCGCCACGGCTACTGGGGCCTCACCCAGATCACGGCGCATGACGAGGTCAAGCTGCTGAAGCTGCTCACCTCGCGCAACCGGGTACTGGACGCCAAGTCCCGCGCCTACGCGCTCCGTCTGATGAACAAGGTCGACGACGGTCAGCGCTGGGGCACTCCCGCCGGGGCACCGAAGGACGCGACCGTGCATGTGAAGAACGGCTGGCTGTCGCGCGCCGAGCACGGCTGGCGCGTCAACAGCGTCGGGGCCTTCACGGGTAGCGGCCACGACTACGGCATCGCGGTCCTCTCGCAGGACAACAAGACGATGGACCGCGGTATCGAGACCGTGGAGGCCGCCTCCCGTGCCATCCACCGCGAACTTGCCGCGACCGGCACCCACTGACTCACAGGGGTCGACACCCTGGTGGATGCCATGCCGG
>NZ_JAFFZN010000039.1 GCF_017676385.1 Streptomyces spirodelae | reverse complement strand
CTAGCGCCTGTCCGGCGGATCACGCCTGCCCCGCAGGGGGAGCGCAGGGTGCGCGTCCCGAAGGGGCGCGGGGAACTGTGCGACCGGCCACAACCCACCCGCAGCCCGCGACGGGCAGCAAGGGGCACCCCCAGCCCAGCGACATCCGCCGGGCGCGCCCCAGCGGCGCAGCGGGTCCGGGCTTCTCGTGCGCGGCGTCTGGTACGTCCGGGATGAATCGGGTACATACGACCGAGTAGCACCCGTCGGTAGTCGCCGGGGCAGTCCGGTCACCGTCCGTCCCGCACCGCGTACCTCCACACCGTTTCGAGGTGAGTGAGATGACCGTCTCCGAGCGTGAAGCACGCGAAGTCGCCGAGGCAGCCCGGGAGAAGGACTGGCGCAAGCCCAGCTTCGCCAAAGAGCTGTTCCTGGGCCGATTCCGCCTCGATCTCATCCACCCGCACCCGGAACCGGCGGCCGACGACGTGGCACGCGGCGAGGAATTCCTGACCAGGCTGCGCGAGTTCGCCGACGCGAAGATCGACGGTCCGCTGATCGAGCGCGAGGCCCGGATTCCGGACGAGGTGCTCACCGGTCTCAAGGAGCTGGGCGCGCTCGGTATGAAGATCGGCACCGAGTACGGCGGCCTCGGCCTCACCCAGGTGTACTACAACAAGGCGCTCGCGCTCGTCAGCTCCGCCAGCCCCGCGGTGGGGGCCCTGCTGTCCGCGCACCAGTCGATCGGCGTGCCGCAGCCGGTGAAGCTGTTCGGCAGCAAGGAGCAGAAGGACGCCTTCCTGCCACGCTGTGCGAGCAGCGACATCTCCGCCTTCCTGCTCACCGAGCCGGACGTGGGCTCCGATCCGGCCCGGCTGGCCACCACGGCCGTGCCAGAGGGGGAGGATTACATCCTCGACGGAGTGAAACTGTGGACCACCAATGGAGTGGTCGCCGACCTCCTGGTCGTCATGGCGCGCGTCCCCCGGCCCGCTGAAGACGACCCGCGCCACGCCGAGGGCCACAAGGGCGGTATCACGGCGTTCATCGTCGAGGGCGACTCGGAGGGCATCACGGTCGAGAACCGCAACGCCTTCATGGGACTGCGCGGCCTGGAGAACGGCGTCACCCGCTTCCACCGGGTACGGGTGCCGGCTGCCAACCGGATCGGCCCCGAGGGCGCCGGTCTCAAAATCGCGCTGACCACCCTCAACACCGGCCGGCTCTCGCTGCCCGCCACCTGTGCGGGAGCCGGTAAGTGGTGCTTGAAGATCGCCCGCGAGTGGTCACAGGCGCGGGTCCAGTGGGGCAGGCCGGTGGCCGAGCACGAGGCGGTCGGCAGCAAGATCTCCTTCATCGCGGCGACGACGTTCGCCCTGGAGGCAGTGCTCGACCTGTCATCGCAGATGGCCGACGAGGACCGCAACGACATCCGTATCGAGGCGGCGCTGGCCAAGCTCTACGGCAGCGAGATGGCCTGGAAGATGGCGGACGAGCTGGTGCAGATCCGGGGCGGCCGCGGTTTCGAGACGGCCGAGTCACTCGCGGCCCGCGGCGAGCGCGGCGTCCCCGCCGAGCAGCTGCTGCGCGACCTGCGGATCAACCGAATCTTCGAGGGCTCGACGGAGATCATGCACCTGCTGATCGCCCGGGAGGCCGTGGACGCGCATCTGTCCGTCGCCGGTGACCTCATCGACCCGGACAAGTCCCTCACCGACAAGCGGAAGGCAGCCGTCGCTGCGGGCACCTTCTACGCCAAGTGGCTGCCCAAGCTGGTCGCCGGCCCCGGTCAGCTCCCGCGTACCTACGCGGAGTTCGGCACGCTCGCCGGACATCTGCGTTACGTCGAGCGCACCGCGCGCAAACTCGCCCGCTCGACCTTCTACGCCATGTCCCGGTGGCAGGGCCGGATGGAGACCAAACAGGGCTTCCTGAGCCGCATCGTGGACATCGGCGCCGAGCTGTTCGCGATGAGCGCCGCCTGCGTCAGGGCGGAGAAGCTCAGCCGGGACGGCGGCGACGGGCAGGCGGCCCGCCAACTGGCCGACGCGTTCTGCCAGCAGTCACGCCTCCGCGTGGAAGAGCTGTTCGGGCGCTTGTGGAGCAACACCGACGACCTGGACCGCAAGGTGGTCCGCGAGGTGCTGGACGGCTCCTACACCTGGCTGGAGGAGGGCGTCATCGACGCCTCGACGGAGGGACCCTGGATCGCCGACGCCGCTCCCGGGCCCTCCCGGAAGGAGAACGTGCACCGCCGCATCCCGTAGCCGTCCCTCAGCGCTCCGGGGGCGGCGCGGGCCCGGCTCCCCCGGCAACCGCGCCCTGCCCACTGTCGGTCGCCCGCCCTAGAGTTGAGGCGTGAGCGAGCAGCAGACGCGCAACACCGTGGACGGACAGGTCAGCACCGGCGCGATCGTCCAGGCGGCGAGCATCGGGTCGGTGCACCACCACACGCACGCCGCGCCCGGCGAGCCGTCCGGCCCCGTGGTGCAACTTCCCGTCGAGGCACCGTTCTTCGAGGACCGTGCCGACGAACAGGCCGCCGTGACACGGGCGCTCGGGGCGCGGCGGGGGCGCTCCGACGGGGTGGTGCGCCCCCTGGTGGTCGCCGTCAGCGGGATCGGCGGTGTCGGCAAGAGCGCACTGGGGCTGCGGCTTGCGCACGCGATCTGCCGCGAGCGGGGGTGCGACGCGCTGTACGTCGATCTGGACGACGTACGCCGGGACGGCGCGGTGGCCCCGGCCGATGTGCTGGCCGTGCTGCTGCACTCGCTCGGGGTGCGCGAACCGTGGCTGGCCAAGGACTTCGCCGGGCGTCGCCGTCAGTACGAGCAGCGCACCGCGCACCGGGAACTCGTCGTCGTCCTGGACAACGTGGCCTACGCGGGCGAGGCCGAACCCCTGCTGCCCGTCTCCTCCACCGGCGTGGCCATCGTCATCAGCCGCAAGCGGCTGGCACAGCTGTCAGGCGCCCTCGAGGTGTCGCTGGGTCCCCTGCCCGGACAGGCGTCGGAAGAGCTTCTGCACGCCGTGCTGGACGGCGCACGCCCGGCGGGCGGCCCCGACGTCGTCGCAGAGATCGCCCGGATGTGCGCCGGGCTGCCCGCCGCCCTGCACATCGCCGGCAGCTATCTGCGGACGCACCGGCGCAGACCGCCCGAGAGGCTGGTGGCCGCGCTGCGCACCGAACTCGACGAGGAGGGCCTGCCCGTGGTCGAAGCCGTCTGGGACGCCTCCTACCGCGAACTCAGCGCTCCGGCAGCCCGCCTCTACCGGCTGCTCGCCGCGCACCCGGGACCGTCCTTCACCGCCGCATCAGCCGTCGCGCTGCTGGGCGCCGCAGAGCCGGACACCGCCTACGACGCACTGGGCGAGCTGGAGGACGCCAACCTGGTCGCGGTCTGGGAACGTCCCGGCGGGGACGGCGAGCCAACCGGTGCGGTGGCGGAGCGCCTCAGGATGCACGATCTGTTGCGCGCCCACGCACAACGCCGGGCACGCGACGAGAGCGAGCCCGGCGAGATGGCCGCGGCGCTGCGGCGGATCGTGCGCTGGTACCGACGGCAGGCCGAACGGGCCGACTGGCTGATCGCCGGCCGCCGTCTGCGGTTCGCCGAGCCCGTGGCTCCGCTTCCGTACGCACCGGATGTGCCCTTCGCCGACGAGGCCGAGGCGGCCCGCTGGACGAAGGCGGAGCAGTTCGCGCTGTACGCGTGCGTACGCCTCGCGCACGACAGCGGGGCGAGCGGCGACCCGGAGGGCGACGCCGACGCCTGGGGCCTGTGCGAACCGCTGTGGACCCACTTCATGAACCACCGGCACCACGCCGAGGCCATCGACGCCTTCCGCGCGGGGCTGGCCGCGGCCCAGCGCGCAGAACACCTTGCGGCACAGACCCGAATGCGCTGCCAGCTGGCCCGCGCTCTGTGGGAGACCGGCGACCTGACCGGAGCGCGCACCCAGGTGGACCGCGCCGTGCAGGCGGCCGCGCTGCTGGACGGCGAGCCGGTGCTGCGCGCTTCCACCCTCGAATTCCGCGGGCTGCTGCACCGCGCCGAAGGCGACCTGGCGAGCGCGGCGGAACAGTTCACGGCATCCCGCCGTATCCACGAGGAGAACCACAACCCCTACGGCGTACTGCTGCAGAGCTACCTGCTCGGCAAGACCCTCACCGAACAGGGCGAGCCGCAGCGCGCCGTCCCGACACTGGAAGCGGCACACCGCGCGGCCCTCGATCTGAAGCACCCCCGGATGACCGGCCGTACCGCCCATGAACTCGCCCGCGCCCTTCGCCTGCTGGAGGCGACCACCGCCAGCGACCGGATTCGCGCCCTGTACGAGCGTGCCCTCGACAGCGCCCGCACCCGCGGAGCCGATCACGAGGAAGCGGCGGCGCTGCACGCACTGGCCGACCTGGCGCAGGAGGCGGGGGACCGTGAGGCGGCCGGGACCCACCGCGCGGCCGCCCACGCCATCGAGACCCGCGCTGGTGGCACTGTGGGCTCCGCCTGAGCCTCACGCTGTCTCCGCCACGGGGAGGGGGCGCACGACCGCCACCACGCGCTGCCCTCCCACCTCGCACCTGACCCGCTGTCCGGCAGGCACGGCAGCGGGGCGTTTCACGAGCCAGGCGTGCACCCCGCACAGCACCGCGACGGGATCGGCCGCAGCCGCAGTGTGCGCCCCGCCGTCCCCCTCCCAGTGCACACCCAGCAGCCCGCCGTCCCGCACCCGCAGCACACACCGGTTGCCGCCGACCACCGCTGCGGCGGTGCGGCATGCCGGATACGCCGCGAGCACATCCGCGCTCCACTGCCGCACCGAGGCCGGGGCCGTGCTCCGTTCCCAGTGCCGGTACAGCAGTCCAGCGCTCTGCACATGGCGCAGTCCGGCCCAGTCCTCCTCGGCCGCCAGATGGTCGCCCGGTTCGCCGGACACCGGGCGCCGTATCACCCGCACAGCGGCCCCGTCGGACTGCTCCCCGTCGCCGGCCACCTCACCGGCCACCTCACAGTCCACAGCGAAGGCGCACAGGGCCGGCGAGCGCCGCGCCACGGCGTCCGGAACCGGCAGTGGTTCGGGTTCGGCGGGCACGCGCGGCGGGGAGAGCTCCAGCAGCGCGTACAGGCGACGCTGCAGCTCTTCCACCGCCCTGCCCTCCCGGGTGAAAGCCTCGGCGGCAATCTCACGCACGGTCTCGCCGCTGTGTCCGGCCAGTGCCCTTTCCAGTTGCTGCCGGAGGGGCTGCCGTATGTCGAGCCGGGGAGCCGAGTCCAGCAGCCGGGCCATGGGCGTGCCGGGCAGCAGCTCCTCGCCGCCGTCGCAGGCGCCCAGCACAGGGAGGCCGAGCGCGGCCGCGTACAGCGCGGTCGAGCCGTGGTCGGTGACGACACAGTCCGCCGCGACCAGGAGCGCTGCCCACTCCTCGTACGGTCGGGGCAGCAGCACCCCGGCCTTCCGCTCCGGAGTGAGGTCCTGGCTGAGCCCGAACTGCTGTTTGCGTGCGTGCACGTTGGGATGCAGTACCAGTGCCGTCCGGTAGCTGTCGTACGGCAGCTCCGTCGCCAGCCGCAGCGGCAGCTCGGGACGGCGCTCCAGCAGCGACTCGGGCCCCCAGGTGGACAGGACGGCGACCAGTCTGCGCCCGGCGACGCGCAGTGCGTGCCGGTAGCGCTCTCTGCGCGGCAGTGACTCCAGCAGCCGGTCGAGCGTCGGATCGCCGACGACGGCGGCTTGTGCGGCGGCTCGTGGCGACTGTGCGGCGAGCCGGTCGAGCTGCCCGGGGTGGGCGAGGGCGTGCAGCTGTGCGAGTGGTCCGCCGTCGGGGCGCAGCAACTCGCCGGCGTGGAGGCCGTTCGGGGCATCAAGCGCTGCACCTCGGCCCACAGTGGCGGGCATGCGCTTGCTGAAGCCGGCACCGTGCGGAAGCAGTGTCAGCGGGCCCTGCAGCCGGTGGAGTTCACCGCGCGCTGAAGCCGCGAGTATCAGCGAGAACGGCCGCCCGGTGGCTTCTTCCCACGGCAGCTGCCGCGCCCGCAGGCCCTCCAGCGCCGCCAGCGCCTCGGCACAGAACCGTGATCCGGGCACGAGCGTGACAAACGGCTCGATCCGCCGGTCGCCCGCGAGTGCCGGCGCCGCGTCCAGCAGCCGGTGCAGTGTCGTCGCCGTCCTGACGACGAACAGCACGCTGCGGGTCTCCGCCGCCGCGCGCCTCACGCCCCGGCTCCCGGCTCCCGGCTCCCGGCTCCCGGCTCCCGGCTCCCGGCTCCCGGCTCCCGGCTCCCGGCTCCCGGCTCCCGGCTCCCGGCTCCCGGCTCCCGGCTCCCGGCTCCCGGCTCCCGGCTCCCGGCCGAGCATCCATCCTAGTGGGCCGTGCGCGACCGCGAATGCCACGTTGCTGACCGGTCGGGGGCCGGTGGTGATCGCTCGACGGCATGAGCGCGATCGTATCGACCGGCAGGCCGGTCGAGGTCCGCGGTCGCAGAAGTCCCGTACGGCACTCGTGGCAGACGCGTTGCGAGCCGTGCTCCTCGCGTGCCCGGCCTCGCACCCGGTGCGCTGTCCGAGCGCGTCCGAGGAGCGGACACAATAGGGGGCATGACCGACTCCCTCGCTGACCCGCATCTGCGCTACCCCGGCACTGAGCCTTCGGAGCACTCCGGAGACGGCACTGGCCCGGGAGCGGAGTCGCAGGCGGGTGCACCGCGCGACATCGTGATCCTCGGCTCGACGGGTTCCATCGGCACGCAGGCGGTCGATGTCGTGCTGAAGAACCCCGGACGATTCCGGGTCACCGCGCTGGCTGCCTCCGGCGGCCGGGTCGAGCTGCTGGCCGAGCAGGCGCGCCGGCTGGGGGTGCGCACCGTCGCCGTGGCCCGCGAAGAGGCGGTGCCCGCACTCCGTACGGCGTTGCGCGAGGTGTACGGCGGCGCCGAGCCGCTGCCCGAGGTGCTGGCGGGCCCGGATGCCGCCACGGAGCTGGCCGCCTCCCCGTGCCACACCGTGCTCAACGGCATCACCGGCTCCATCGGGCTCGCCCCGACCCTTGCCGCGCTGGAGGCGGGCCGGGTGCTGGCGCTGGCCAACAAGGAGTCCCTCATCGTCGGCGGGCCGCTGGTCAAGGCGGTGGCCAGGCCCGGCCAGATCGTGCCCGTCGACTCGGAGCACTCCGCGCTCTTCCAGGCCCTGATGGGCGGCGCCCGAGCCGAGGTCCGCAAGCTGTTGGTCACCGCTTCCGGAGGCCCGTTCCGCGGCCGGAGCAGGGCGGAACTCGCCGATGTCACCCCGCAGGAGGCGATGGCCCACCCCACCTGGGACATGGGCCCGGTCATCACGGTCAACTCGGCCACCTTGGTGAACAAGGGGCTCGAGGTCATCGAGGCCCATCTGCTCTACGACATCCCGTTCGACCGGATCCAGGTCGTGGTCCATCCGCAGTCCGCAGTCCACTCGATGGTGGAGTTCACGGACGGTTCCACCCTTGCCCAGTGCGGCCCTCCGGACATGCGGCTGCCCATCGCGCTCGGCCTCGGCTGGCCGGAGCGGGTGCCCGACGCGGGACCCGTGTTCTCCTGGACCGAGGCGATGTCCTGGGACTTCTACCCGCTGGATCAGGAGGCGTTCCCCTCCGTCCCGCTGGCCTGCCGGGTGGGCGCGCTGGGCGGCACCGCACCCGCCGTCTTCAACGCGGCCAACGAGGAGTGCGTCGAGGCGTTTCTGGCCGGAAGGCTGCCGTTCACGGGCATCGTGGATACGGTGGCGGCTGTGGTCGACGAGCACGGCACACCGGACGGAACCGGGCTGACCCTTCCCGATGTCCTCGCCGCAGAGACCTGGGCGCGAGCCCGCGCCCGTGAACTGGCGGCAGAATCCGCCACAGCGACAGCGGAGGCCCGCGCATGACGGCGTTCATGACCATTCTCGGCATAGTCGTCTTCGTCGTCGGCCTGCTCTTCTCCATCGCCTGGCACGAGCTGGGGCACTTCTCGACGGCCAAGATGTTCGGGGTCCGGGTGCCGCAGTTCATGGTGGGCTTCGGCCCCACTCTGTGGTCCAAGCGCAAGGGCGAGACCGAGTACGGCATCAAGGCCGTCCCGCTCGGCGGCTACATCCGCATGATCGGCATGTTCCCTCCCGGCGACGACGGTGCTGTGCGGCAACGCTCCTCCTCGCCCTTCCGGGGCATGATCGAGGACGCGCGTGCTGCCGCGTACGAGGAGCTCAAGCCTGGTGACGAGCACCGGCTGCTCTATACGCGCAAGCCGTGGAAGCGCGTCATCGTGATGTTCGCCGGGCCGTTCATGAACCTGGTGCTGGCGGTGGTGATCTTCCTGACGGTGCTGATGACCTTCGGCATCAACACCCAGACGACCACCGTCTCCACCGTCTCGGAGTGTGTGATCCCCGCCTCCGCGCAGACCGACAAGTGCCCCAAGGACGCCAAGGACTCCCCGGCCAAGGCGGCGGGCCTCGAGCCGGGTGACAAGATCGTCGCCTTCGACGGGCGGCCGGTCGGGGAGTGGGGCACGCTCCAGCAGCGCATCCGGGACACCACGGGACCCGCCACGCTCACCGTGGAGCGGAACGGCGAGAGGCGCACCCTGCACGCCGACCTGATCGAGAACAAGGTCGCCAAGTCCGACGGCCGCGGCAGCTACGTACCCGACGAGTACGTCACAGCCGGCTTCCTCGGTTTCACCCCGGCCAGCGGCATCGTGCAGCAGTCCTTCCCGCAGGCCGTGGACCGGATGGGCGACATGATGGCCAACGGTGTGCAGGCGCTGATCGACCTGCCGGGCAAGGTGCCCGACCTGTGGAACGCGGCCTTCGACGGAGCCGAGCGCAAGCAGGACTCGCCGATGGGCGTGGTGGGCGCCGCCAGAGTGGGCGGCGAGGTCTTCTCGCTCGACATCCCGCCGAGCCAGCGGGTGGCGACGATGCTGTTCCTGGTCGCCGGGTTCAACCTGAGCCTCTTCCTGTTCAACATGCTGCCGCTGCTGCCGCTGGACGGCGGTCATATCGCCGGTGCCCTGTGGGAGTCGCTGCGGCGGAATCTGGCCAGGGTCTTCCGCAGGCCGGACCCGGGCCCCTTCGACGTCGCCAAGCTGATGCCGGTGGCCTACGTGGTGGCCGGGATCTTCCTCTGCTTCACTCTTCTGGTGCTCGTCGCGGACGTGGTGAATCCGGTCAAACTGACCGGCTGATCGCACGGAGGTTCCGGCCTGGACGCCCGTGTGATTCCTGCACGGGCGTCATCTTTTGCGGCATGCTCCAGTGAGCGATGTGCTCCGCGCGAGGCCGGTGCCGTAATCTCGGGGGCCTGGAGCCCGTCGAACCCGGGACTTGAACGACACCGTTGGGGTTGCACGCTGATGACAGCGATTTCGCTCGGAATGCCGGACGTCCCGGCCAAGCTCGCCGACCGCAGGGTCAGCCGGAAGATCCAGGTAGGAACGGTCGCGGTCGGGGGAGACGCGCCCGTGTCCGTGCAGTCCATGACCACGACCCGCACCTCCGACATCGGCTCGACGCTGCAGCAGATCGCCGAGCTGACGGCCTCCGGCTGTCAGATCGTCCGAGTGGCATGTCCCACACAGGACGACGCCGACGCGCTCGCCACCATCGCCCGTAAGTCGCAGATCCCGGTGATCGCCGACATCCACTTCCAGCCGAAGTACGTCTTCCAGGCGATCGACGCCGGCTGCGCAGCCGTCCGCGTCAACCCGGGCAACATCAAGCAGTTCGACGACAAGGTCAAGGAGATCGCCGCCGCAGCCTCCGCAGCGGGCACTCCCATCCGGATCGGCGTCAACGCCGGCTCGCTCGACAAGCGGCTGCTGGAGAAGTACGGCAAGGCCACCCCAGAGGCGCTCGTGGAGTCCGCGCTGTGGGAGTGCTCGCTGTTCGAGGAGCACGGCTTCCGCGACATCAAGATCTCCGTCAAGCACAACGACCCCGTGGTGATGGTCAACGCCTACCGGCTGCTGGCCCAGCGCTGCGACTACCCGCTGCACCTCGGCGTCACCGAGGCGGGCCCCGCCTTCCAGGGCACCATCAAGTCCGCCGTGGCCTTCGGCGCGCTGCTGAGCGAGGGCATCGGCGACACCATCCGGGTCTCCCTCTCGGCACCGCCCGCCGAGGAGGTCAAGGTCGGCATCCAGATCCTGGAGTCCCTGGGGCTGCGCCAGCGCGGCCTGGAGATCGTCTCGTGCCCGTCCTGCGGCCGGGCCCAGGTCGACGTGTACAAGCTCGCCGAAGAGGTCACCGCGGGTCTCGAAGGCATGGACGTACCGCTGCGCGTCGCCGTCATGGGCTGCGTCGTCAACGGCCCGGGGGAGGCCCGCGAGGCCGACCTGGGCGTCGCCTCGGGCAACGGCAAGGGCCAGATCTTCGTCAAGGGCGAGGTCATCAAGACCGTGCCCGAGTCCAAGATCGTTGAGACGCTGATCGACGAGGCCATGAAGATCGCCGAGCAGATGGAGAAGGACGGCGTCGCCTCCGGTGAACCGGTGGTGACGACCGCGGGCTGACCCGCCCCGCCCCGTCCGCTCCTCGCGGAAACCGCCGTGCGGCCGGACACGGCCGCACGGCGGCGGCCTTCGGTATGCCCGGGTACAGTGCCAACAGATTGTTCCTTACGCCCACGGGCCGCACGGTGAGGCACCGAGACCGTTGTTGACCACCACTTCCCTCAAGGTCGTCGAACCGGCCGAGCTGGCGGACGCGCTCGCCGTTCTGCGCCGGGAGCCGGTCAACAACGCGTTCGTCGCCGCCCGGGTGCAGAACTCCGGACTCGACCCCTGGCGCCTCGGCGGCGAGATGTGGGGCTGGTACCAGAACGGCAGGCTGGAAGCCCTCTGCTACAGCGGAGCCAACCTCGTCCCCCTGTGCGCGGGTCCCGAGGCCGTCCGCGCTTTCGCCGAGCGGGCCCGCCGCCAGGGCCGCCGCTGCTCGTCCATCGTCGGCCCGGCAGGCCCGACAGCGGCGCTGTGGTCGTACCTGGAGCCGCACTGGGGCCCGCCCCGCGAGGTGCGCCCCCACCAGCCGCTGCTGGTCACCGACCGGGTGCCCGGGGACGTGGCCCCCGACCCGCTGGTGCGCCGCGTCGCCAAGAACGAGATGGACCTGGTGCTGCCCGCATGCGTGGCGATGTTCACCGAGGAGGTCGGCATCTCCCCGCTGGCCGGTGACGGCGGACTCGTCTACCAGGCACGGGTCGCCGAGCTCGTCACCACAGGACGCTCCTTCGCGCGCATCGAGGACGGCAGCGTCGTCTTCAAGGCCGAGATCGGCGCCGTGACCGCCCACGCCTGCCAGATCCAGGGCGTCTGGGTGGCTCCTGAGCGGCGCGGCGAGGGCCTGTCGGAGACCGGTATGGCCGCCGTCATCGACTATGCGCTGCGCGAGGTCGCCCCGCTCGTGAGCCTCTACGTCAACGACTACAACGCCCCGGCCCGTGCTGCCTACCGGCGCGTCGGCTTCCGCGAGGTCGGCGCCTTCATGAGCGTGCTGTTCTGAACGCGGCGCGCCCCGCGTGTGCGCTCGAGCGCCGGCGGTGCCGCTTCCGTGGCGGCGCCGCCGCACAGGAAGTAGCCTCCCGGCCATGCCGCACACAGCCGGGGGACAGCTCCCGGACCCCCGGACAGTGGTCACAGGGCCGATCGACCTGGCAGCCCGCGTCGACGAGGCGCTGGCCGTGCAGGCCGTCGCCTTCGGCCTGACCGACGAGGAGATCGGGGTCCGCAAACACATCGTGCTGCGTCATATGACCTCACCGGACGCGCGGGCCCTGGGCGCAACCACCGAGGAGGGCCGCCTCGTCGGGTTCGTCTACGGGATGCCCAACGACCGCTCCCAGTGGTGGTCGACGGTGGTGGAGCCGTATCTGCGCGAACAGGGCTGTGAGGACTGGCTGGACGACACGTTCGTCATCACCGAGTTGCATGTGCACCCGGCCTTTCAGCGCCGCGGCATCGGACGCGAGCTGATCACCCGCCTCACCGACGCCGCCACCGAGCCCCGCTCCCTCCTGTCGGCCCTCGACCTGGACAGCCCGGCCCGCGCCCTCTACCGCAGCCTGGGCTACCGCGACCTGGCCCGCCGGGTCCAGTTCCCGAGTGCGGTGCAGCCGTATGTCGTCATGGGGGCGTGGTTGCCGTTGGCGCGGGGGTGAGAGGGGCCCCGGGAGGGGCGGATCTCGTTTCCGTGCGGGCGGTCCGGGCCGATAGGCTCCGCATCGACGTGTTCCGTCACTCATCGCGAGTACAGCCCCGAGCAGGAGTCCCCATGGCAGCCCGTGTCCAGCGTTTGTCCAGGTCGATGCTGAAGACGCTGCGTGACGACCCGGCCGATGCGGAGACGCTCAGCCACAAGCTGCTGGTCCGCGCCGGGTACGTACGCCGCACCGCCGCCGGGATCTGGACGTGGCTCCCGCTGGGCAAGAAGGTGCTGGAGAACGTCACCCGTATCGTCCGCGAGGAGATGGACGCCATCGGCGGCCAGGAGGTGCTGCTCCCGGCGCTGCTGCCCAAGGAGCCCTACGAGGTCTCGGGACGCTACGAGGAGTACGGCGACCTGCTCTTCCGCCTCAAGGACCGCAAGGGCGGCGAGTACCTCCTGGGCCCGACGCACGAGGAGATCTTCGCGCAGGTCGTCAAGGACCAGTGCACCTCGTACAAGGACCTCCCGGCCATCGTCTACCAGATCCAGACCAAGTACCGGGACGAGGCCCGTCCGCGCTCGGGCATCCTGCGCGGCCGTGAGTTCACGATGAAGGACTCCTACTCCTTCGATGTCTCCGACGAGGCGCTGGCCGAGTCCTACGCCGCGCACCGCGTCGCCTACCAGCGCATCTTCGAGCGCCTGGGGCTGGACTACCGCATCGTCTCGGCCGTCTCCGGCGCCATGGGCGGCTCCGCATCCGAGGAGTTCCTGGCACCCGCCGCGGCCGGTGAGGACACCTATGTGCAGTGCCCGCAGTGCGGCTACGCGGCCAACACCGAGGCCGTCTCGGTCACCGTGCCGCCGTCCTCCACCGAGGGCCACGACCCGGTGGAGAAGCTCGACACCCCGGACACCCCCACCATCGAGACCCTGGCCGAGTACCTGGGTGTGCCGGCCTCGGCGACGCTGAAGAACCTGCTGGTGAAGGTCGACGGTGAGATCACCGCGGTCGGCGTCCCCGGCGACCGCGAGGTGGACCTGGGCAAGCTTGCCGAGCACTTGGCGCCCGCCACGGTCGAGGTCGTCACCGCCGAGGACTTCGAGGGGCGCGGCGACCTGGTGCGCGGCTACATCGGCCCGCAGGGCGGCATGGCGGGGAAGGCGTTCCGCTACCTCGCCGACCCGCGCGTGGCGCCCGGCACATCGTGGATCACCGGCGCCAACGAGGACGGCAAGCACGCCCGCAATGTGGTGTGCGGCCGGGACTTCGAGGTCGACCAGTACCTCGACGTCGTCGTGGTCGAGCCGGGCGACCCCTGCCCCAGGTGCGGTGCGGGCATCGAGCTGGACCGTGCCATCGAGATCGGTCACATCTTCCAGCTCGGCCGCAAGTACGCCGACGCGTTCGAGCTGGACGTGCTCGGCCAGGACGGCAAGCCGGTCCGCGTCACCATGGGCTCCTACGGCATCGGTGTCTCGCGTGCCGTGGCAGCGCTGGCCGAGCAGCACGCCGACGAGCAGGGCCTGTGCTGGCCCCGGGAGGTGGCGCCGGCCGAGGTGCACGTGGTCGCGGCGGGCAAGGCGCAGCAGACCGAGGCGGCGCTGGAGATCGCCGAGCGGCTCGGCGCGGCAGGCGTGCGGGTGATCGTGGACGACCGTACGAGCGTCTCACCGGGCGTGAAGTTCACCGACGCCGAGCTGATCGGCGTGCCGACCATCCTGGTCGCCGGACGGGGCATCAAGGATGGCCGTGTCGAGCTGAAGGACCGGCGCACGGGGGAGCGCGAAGAGCTGCCCATCGACGAGGCGGTCGCCCGCCTCAGCCAGGGCTGAGGGACCGGAGCAGAACAACTGTGGGGCCCCGCGACAGCAGGGGCCCCACGCCGTCACAGCCAGGCGGCGAACTCCAGCAGCATCTCCGCGTCCGCCGTGCTGCCACCGGCGTACTGTCTGCACGCCGACTCCACCGCGCGGTACAGCGCCCACTGGCGCACCCGTTCGCGCGGTACGTCCAGCGAGTCGGCGAGTTTGTTGACGCGGCGGCGGGTGACGGCAGGGGCGCCGGAGGACGCCATCAGGTCGTGCAGCCGGTCCCGGACCAGCCGCGCGAGGTCGTAGGCGGGCTCGCCCACCAGGGGGTCGGGCCCAACGGTCAGCCAGTGTGCGCGCTCCCCGGGCGCGGAGGCGGCCAGTACGGCGCCCTGCCGGAAGTCACCGTGCAGCAGCACGGGCTCGCCCCCGGGAGACTCGGCCAGCATCGTCTCGCGGGCTTCCAGCGCGGCGGCCACCAGCGGCTCGGCGTCCGGCGGTACGGCAGAACGCATCAGCTCCGCCTCCACGGCGGTGTGCTCGGCGACCGTCTCCAGGCCGTGCTCGGCGGGCGGCGGTACCCACAGGCGCCGTACCACCGAGACCGCCTCAAGGGTCGCCTTGGCCTCCGGGAGGGACCGCAGCGACACCTCGCACCGCAGACGTTCCAGCAGCAGCGCGCCGTCGTCCGGCGCGGCCCGCAACACCCGTGCCGCACCCAGTCCGTGCCAGGCGGTGAGTGCTTCGTACTCGCGTGCGGTACGTACCGGCGCGGGCGAGCCGTCGGGGGCCGGCAGTTTGAGCGCAGCCGGTGTGCCGTCCGCCTGCCGCACCAGTACCACCACACTGCTGCGCCCGCCGGGTGTCACCACCCGTTCGGCCACCAGCTCCCACCGTTCCAGCCACCGCTCCAGGAGTGCGGAGAGCCCTCGCAGCCAGTCCTGTGCCGCGGTGGCAGCGGCGGCGCCCTGCTGGGCGGCCAGGGCACGCACCAGCCGCTGCGGGGGTTGGAGGGGCAGCACAGAAGCCATTCCTCATGGGCCTTTCGTCAGGGCGTGTGCGCACGGCGTGCGCACACGGCGGCGTGGTCACAGAGTGCCGGGCGCTTCGGAGCCGGTCGGTGCTCCGGAGGGGGAGGCCGGAGAGTCCCCGGCGCCCAGTTCGGTGAGGCCCGGGAAGGCCACGCCGCCGCCCTTCCAGCGCACCGAGCGGACGGCGGCCTCGCGCAGCGCCTCGGCGGCGGTGCGCCGCCGCGCCCCCTCGCTTGCCCGCACCAGGTCCGCGTACACCCCCGCTATGCGGTCCTCCAACTGGGCCGCGAGGCGGACGGCGGCCTGGCTGTCGGGCACCGCGAAAGGCAGCGCGTAGGCAGCCGCGGCAGGCTCCGGCTCGCCGCCCAGCGAGCGGACGGCGCGGCGCAGCGCGTTCCGGCGGGTCCGGTGTGCCTCGTAGCACTCGCGGACCTGGCTCTTGTGGTTCTCGTCGATCCGCCCGCCGACAACTCCGTAGCCGTAAACGGCGGCGTGCTCGGCGCGCAACGCGGCCTGGAGTGCGGCCAGTTCCCTGGTGCGTTCCGTCATCTCTCCGCCGCCCCCTCGTGGTCCCCGCCGCTGTCCTCGCTCGCCTTCTTGCCGTGCTCGTCCAGCAGATACCTGTGCGCCGCGCCGCAGGCGGCCACCGAGGCCAGCAGGCGGGCGAACTCGGGCGGCGCGCTGTCCAGCGCCCTGGTACGCGCGTCGGCCAGCCGGCGCTCGGCCTCGGCGAGCGCCGCGAACGCCGCCTTCTCGCTCTTGGGCACGGACGCGGTGTCCGGGCTGGGCGGCCGCTCGGACGGGCTGTTCCTCCCGCCGGGCCGGTCCGAGCGGGCCGGCCCGGGCGAGCCGGAGGGCGACCTGGTCTCCGGCGAGCCGGACGGACCTGGCGAGGGACCCGTGGTGCCGGACTCGCGGCCCCGCAGCACCCGCACATGGCGGGCGACCTCCTCGCGCAGCGGACGCAGCGGTGCGGCGAGCGCCGGGTACACCTTGACGGTGCCGTCGTAGCGGGCGAGCAGGTGCTCGCTGTCGCGAGCCGCGCTTCCGCGCAGCCGGCGCGCCGTGTCCGCGCTCTCCCCGTCGGCGCTCTCCTGGCCCTCCTGGTCCGTGCAGGCCGATACGAGCGGCAGGCTGAACGCGGCGGAGGCGGCGCTCAGTGCGCCGGTCAGTATCGACCTGCGGCGTGGTCGTGCCGCCGCCGGTGACGGCGTGAGCGACATGTGCACTCCCTGGATGTGGGCGAACGAACGGCCAGACGGACTGCGGCCTCGCCCGGACTTGTGACCGCAGTGGGGCGCTGGTCACGCCCCGCGAGGGTACCCGGGGATGTTCCCGCGGCCGCCCGGGGCCACCCGGTGCCGGGCCGCTCCGTACCCGTACGCCGTACAGTGCCGCGTGCCGATACGGCCGTGCGTTACCCGACCGGTCGGCGCAGCCCGCCACAGACGATAGGCTTGGGCGGCGACACGCCCCTGTCACGAGGCCCCCTACAACAGCACACGCGGCCGAGGAGTCACCCGGATGAGCACCACCCAGAGCGAGAGGCTGCGCGGACTGCTGGAACCGCTCGTCAGCAAGAGGGGGTTGGATCTCGAAGAGATCGATGTGACCCCGGCCGGAAAGCGACGCGTGCTGCGTGTCGTCGTGGACGCTGATGACGGGGTCCAGTTGGACACCTGCGCGGAGCTGAGCCGCGCCTTCTCCGAAGTGCTCGACGAGAGCGACGCGATGGGTGGCGCCCCCTACGTGCTGGAGGTCACCTCCCCGGGTGCCGACCGCCCGCTGACCGAGCAGCGGCACTTCCGCCGCGCCGTCGGGCGGCTCATCAAGGTGCAGCCGACCGAGGCCGCCGGCGGCGGCGAGCTGACGGCCCGCCTCACCGCCGTCGATGACGCGGGCGTGGATCTCCAGGTGCCCGGCGTCAAGGGGCGCAAGCCCACGGCCCGCAGACTCGCCTTCGACGAGATCGCCAAGGCGCGGGTCGAGATCGAGTTCAACCGCAAGGCCGCGGAGCAGCCGCGGCGCACCTCCGCGGCCGGCGACGCCGAAGCCGCCGGGAACGAGAACGAGGAGGAGGCGTAGCCGTGGACATCGACATGAGTGCCCTGCGCGGGCTGGTCAGGGAGAAGGAGATCTCCCTGGACCTGTTGGTCGAGGCGATCGAGTCGGCCCTCCTCATCGCGTACCACCGCACCGAGGGCAGCAGGCGGGACGCGCGCGTCGAGCTGAACCGCAAGACGGGCCACGTCACGGTGTGGGCCAAGGAGAGCCCCGAGGAGCTCGAAGAGGGCGCCGAGCCGCGGGAGTTCGACGACACCCCCACCGGCTTCGGCCGGATCGCAGCGACGACGGCCAAGCAGGTCATCCTGCAGCGGCTGCGGGACGCCGAGGAGGAGGTCACCTTCGGCGAGTACGCGGGACGCGAGGGCGATGTCGTCGCGGGCGTCGTGCAGCAGGGCAAGGACCCCAAGAGCGTGCTGGTGGACATCGGCAAGCTGGAGGCCATCCTGCCGCCGCAGGAGCAGGTCCCCGGTGAGGACTACGCACACGGCACCCGGCTGCGCACCTACGTCGTCCGCGTCGCCAAGGGCGTGCGCGGGCCGTCGGTGACCCTCTCGCGCACCCACCCCAACCTGGTCAAGAAGCTCTTCGAGCTGGAGGTCCCGGAGATCGCCGACGGTTCGGTGGAGATCTCCGCCATCGCTCGCGAGGCGGGCCACCGCACGAAGATCGCCGTACGGTCCACCCGCTCGGGCCTGAACGCCAAGGGCGCCTGCATCGGTCCGATGGGCGGCCGGGTGCGCAATGTCATGGCGGAGCTGCACGGCGAGAAGATCGACATCGTGGACTGGTCCGAGGACCCGGCCGAACTGGTCGCCAACGCCCTGTCCCCGGCGCGGGTGAGCAAGGTGGAGATCCTCGACCTGGCGGCACGTTCCGCGCGGGTCACCGTGCCCGATTACCAGCTGTCACTGGCCATCGGCAAGGAAGGCCAGAACGCCCGGCTCGCAGCGCGGCTCACCGGCTGGCGGATCGACATCCGTCCTGACACCGCCGAGGCGACGAGCGGGGACGATCACTCCCAGGGCCGCCCCGCCGAGCAGGGCTGAGCCGGGCCGGAGCAACCCAGCTGAGTCGCCCGGTAGCAGCCTGTAGTGATCACGGAGCGCGTCCGGGTGGGCGCGTCCGGCTGCGAATGAGTAACGGCGCCCTTACCCCCCAACGGGTTTCGGGGCTTCGGGGAGGTAGACTTAACCAGTGTCTGGCCGGACGCGTGGTCGGGCGTGCCCTCAGCGGACCTGCGTGGGCTGCCGGGAGCGCACCGACAAGGATGTTCTGCTGCGATTGGTGCTGATCGGGGGAAGCCTGATCCCCGATCTTCGCGGTAGGCTGCCCGGTCGGGGTGCATATGTGCACTCCGTTCCGTCCTGTCTCGAGCAGGCCGTCCGGCGCCGGGCATTCAACCGGGCCTTTCGAGGTCCGGGTCCGTTCGACCTCGCGGAGCTGCGGGAGCACGTGGAGCGGAACGCACAGACCAGCACCGAAAGACTGTAAGCACAGCCCGTACGGAACCTCCGTTCGGGGAGAGGTACCTCGCGAGTGGGAAGTAGGTCGAGATTGCGATGAGCACTCGATGAGTACGCGATGAGTACGCCCATGCATCAGTAGCGAAGGTCCGGCGGACGATCCCCCGGGCCGTAAGGAGCGAAGTGGCTAAGGTCCGGGTATACGAACTCGCCAAGGAACTTGGAGTGGAGAGCAAGGTCGTGATGGCCAAGCTCCAAGAACTCGGTGAATTCGTCCGTTCGGCGTCCTCGACGATCGAGGCGCCGGTAGTCCGCAAACTGACAGACGCGTTCGACGCGGGCTCCGGCGGTGGCGCCAAGAAGTCCGCAGCGAAGCCCGCGGCGCCCAAGAAGGCAGCCGCCAAGCCCGCCGCACCCAAGCCGGGTGCGAGCGCGCCGAAGCCGGGCGCACCGAAGCCCGGTGCCCCCAAGCCGGGCCCCGAGGCCCCGGTGACCCCTGCCCCGAGCCCCGCACAGGGCGAGACGGGTGCGCCCGAGGCTCCCAAGCCCGGCGCCCCGAAGCCCGGTGCGCCCAAGCCGGGGCCCGCACAGCCCGCAGCGCCCGCGAAGCCGGACTTCCAGGCGCCGCCCGCCGCGCCGGGCGCACCCAAGCCGGGCCAGACCCCGCGGCCCGGTGGCCAGGCTCCCAAGCCGGGCCAGGCCCCCAAGCCGGGTCAGACGCCGCGTCCGGGCGGTCAGGGTCGTCCGCAGGGTGGCCAGGCCCCCAAGCCGGGTGCGCGCCCCTCAGGGCCGCGTCCGGGTAACAACCCCTTCACCTCCGGTGGCTCCACCGGGATGGCGCGCCCGCAGGCGCCTCGTTCCGGTGGTGCCCCCAAGCCGGGCGCTCCGAAGCCGGGTGCGCCCAAGCCGGGCCAGGGTCCCGGCGGCGCGGGCCAGGCGGGTCCGCGTCCGCAGGCTCCGGGTGGCGGTCGTGCCACGCCGGGCAACATGCCTCGTCCGCAGGCCCCGCAGGGCGGCGGCCCGCGTCCGGGTGGTGGCGGCGGTAACCGTCCGAACCCGGGCATGATGCCGCAGCGTCCCGCCGCGGGCCCGCGTCCGGGTCCCGGCCGTGGCGGTCCCGGCGGCGGTGGCCGTCCGGGCGGCGGCGGTGGCCGTCCCGGTGGCGGTGGCGGCTTCGCCGGGCGCCCCGGTGGCGGTGGCGGCGGTCGTCCCGGTGGCGGTGGCGGCTTCGCCGGCCGTCCCGGCGGCGGTGGCCGTCCCGGTTTCGCCGGTCGCCCGGGTGGTCCCGGTGGCCGTGGCGGCACGCAGGGCGCGTTCGGCCGTCCCGGCGGTCCGGCCCGTCGTGGCCGCAAGTCGAAGCGGCAGCGGCGCCAGGAGTACGAGCAGATGCAGGCGCCGTCCGTCGGCGGTGTGATGCTGCCGCGCGGCAAGGGCGAGACCGTCCGGCTGTCGCGTGGTGCCTCGCTCACGGACTTCGCGGAGAAGATCAACGCCAACCCGGCGTCGCTGGTCCAGGTGATGTTCAACCTGGGCGAGATGGTCACCGCGACCCAGTCTGTCTCCGACGAGACGCTGCACCTCCTCGGCGAGGAGATGAACTACGTCGTCCAGATCGTCAGCCCGGAGGAGGAGGACCGCGAGCTTCTCGAGTCCTTCGACATCGAGTTCGGCGAGGACGAGGGCGGCGAGACGGCGCTCATGCCGCGTCCGCCGGTGGTGACCGTCATGGGTCACGTCGACCACGGTAAGACGAGGCTGCTGGACGCGATCCGGAAGACCAACGTCATCGAGGGCGAGGCCGGCGGCATCACCCAGCACATCGGCGCCTACCAGGCGTCGACCGAGGTGAACGACGAAGAGCGCAAGATCACCTTCATCGACACCCCTGGCCACGAGGCGTTCACCGCCATGCGTGCCCGCGGTGCCAAGTCGACCGACATCGCGATCCTGGTCGTCGCGGCCAACGACGGCGTGATGCCGCAGACCGTCGAGGCGCTCAACCACGCCAAGGCGGCCGACGTGCCGATCGTCGTCGCGGTCAACAAGATCGACGTCGAGGGTGCCGACCCGACCAAGGTCCGCGGCCAGCTCACCGAGTACGGGCTGGTGGCCGAGGAGTACGGCGGCGACACGATGTTCGTCGACATCTCCGCGCGCCAGGGGCTGAACATCGAGGAGCTGCTGGAGGCCGTGGTCCTGACCGCGGACGCCTCGCTCGACCTGCGGGCCAACCCCGACCAGGACGCGCAGGGCATCGCGATCGAAGCCCACCTCGACCGCGGCCGCGGCGCCGTGGCGACCGTGCTGGTGCAGCGCGGAACGCTGCGGGTCGGCGACACCATGGTGGTGGGCGACGCCTACGGCCGGGTGCGCGCGATGCTCGACGACAAGGGCGAGAACATCAAGGAAGCGGGTCCCTCGACCCCCGTCCTGGTGCTCGGTCTCACCAATGTCCCGGGCGCGGGCGACAACTTCCTGGTGGTCGAGGAGGACCGTACGGCCCGGCAGATCGCCGAGAAGCGCGCGGCGCGCGAGCGCAACGCGGCCTTTGCCAAGCGGACCCGCCGCGTCTCCCTGGAGGACCTGGACAAGGTGCTCAAGGCGGGCGAGGTGCAGCAGCTCAACCTCATCATCAAGGGCGACGCGTCCGGTTCGGTCGAGGCCCTGGAGTCCTCGCTGCTCCAGCTCGACGTCGGCGAAGAGGTGGACCTGCGCATCCTGCACCGCGGTGTGGGTGCGGTCACCGAGACCGACATCGACCTGGCGACCGGATCCGACGCCATCGTCATCGGCTTCAACGTCCGCGCCGAGGGGCGTGCGACGCAGCTGGCCGAGCGCGAGGGTGTGGACGTCCGCTACTACTCGGTGATCTACCAGGTCATCGAGGAGATCGAGGCGGCCCTGAAGGGCATGCTCAAGCCGGAGTACGAAGAGGTCGAGCTGGGTACGGCGGAGATCCGCGAGATCTTCCGCTCGTCCAAGCTGGGCAACATCGCGGGTGTCATCATCCGCTCCGGCGAGGTGCGCAGGAACACCAAGGCCCGTGTCATCCGGGACGGCAAGGTCGTGGCGGAGAACCTCAACATCGAGGGCCTGCGCCGCTTCAAGGACGATGTGACCGAGATCCGCGAAGGCTTCGAGGGCGGTATCAACCTCGGAAACTTCAACGACATCAAGATCGACGACGTCATCGCGACATACGAGATGAGGGAAAAGCCGCGAGGCTGACCCGCTCCCTCGAACCGGGGCCGACCGGCGGAAGATATTTCCGTCGATCGGCCCCGGCCGTTGCGTGTACGGTGCCAGTGACTGGCACGCCCAGCCTCCGCTGGGCGGTACCCCAAGGCCCCACGGGTGGCATGACCCGCACTGTATGTACGTAGGGACGCTGTCCTTCGATCTGCTTCTCGGCGACGTGCGGTCGCTCAAGGAGAAGCGCTCCGTCGTCCGACCCATCGTCGCCGAGCTGCAGCGCAAATACGCGGTCAGCGTGGCGGAGACGGGCGAACAGGACCTCTACCGCCGGGCTCGAATCGGACTGGCGGCGGTGTCCGGGGACGCGGGGCACCTCAGTGACGTGCTGGACCGCTGCGAGCGGCTGGTCGCCGCGCGTCCTGAGATTGAACTGCTGTCCGTGCGGCGGCGGTTCCACGGCGACGACGATGACTAGCCGCTCTGTGGAGGCTGGTCGGAAGCGGTCGCGGCTACTCAGAACAGCAGTAACGCAGGATGCAGCAGCGCGTGAGCGCATGGCGCAGAGCAAGGAGACGGACCAGTGGCCGACAATGCGCGGGCGAAGAGGCTGGCGGACCTCATCCGTGAGGTGGTCGCCGAGAAGCTGCACCGGGGGATCAAGGACCCGCGGCTCGGCACACACGTGACCGTTACGGACACCAGGGTCACCGGCGACCTCAGGGAGGCGACGGTCTTCTACACCGTCTACGGCGACGAGGAGGATCGCAAGGCCGCGGCAGCGGGTCTGGAGAGCGCCAAGGGCGTGCTCCGCTCCGCCGTCGGCTCGGCGGCCGGCATCAAGCACACGCCGAGCCTCACGTTCGTCGCCGACGCGCTCCCGGAGACCGCCAAGACCATCGACGAGGCGCTCGCCAGGGCCCGGGCCGCCGACGAGGAGGTCCGCAAGGCTTCCTCCGGCGCTTCGTACGCGGGCGAGCCCGACCCGTACCGCAAGCCGGGAGAATCCGCTCTCGACGACGAGGAGCCGCCCGCCGATGCGGACGGCGGGGATGCTTCCGGTGGCAAGGACGAGAGCGCCTGACCTGTGGCACGCAAGAGAGACAACGGACCCGGCGGGCTGATCATCGTCGACAAGCCCGCCGGGTTCACCTCGCACGACGTGGTGGCCAAGCTGCGCGGTATGGCCCGCACCCGCCGTGTCGGGCATGCGGGGACCCTCGACCCGATGGCCACCGGTGTACTGGTCATCGGCACCGAGCGGGCCACCCGGCTGCTCGGCCACCTCGCCCTGACGGAGAAGGAGTACGTGGCGACCGTCCGGCTCGGTCAGGACACCGTGACGGAGGACGCCGAGGGCGAGATCACCGCCTCGCGGGGCGCCAAGGACCTGGACCGGGAGCGCGTGGAGGCAGCGGTGGCCACGCTGACCGGACAGATCCTGCAGGTGCCCTCTGCCGTCAGCGCGGTCAAGGTGGACGGCAGGCGCGCGTATGCGCGGGTGCGTGAGGGCGAGGAGGTCGAGCTGGCCGCCCGGCCGGTCACCGTCTCCTCGTTCGTGGTGCACGACATGCGGGAGGAAACTGCCGAGGAGGGCACTCCGGTCACCGATCTGCTGGTGTCCGTGGTGTGCTCGTCCGGCACCTATGTGCGCGCACTCGCCCGTGATCTGGGCGCAGCGCTGGGCACGGGCGGCCATCTGACCGCACTGCGGCGCACCCGGGTCGGCCCGTACGGGCTGGACGGTGCCCACACCCTGGAGCGGCTCCAGGAGCACGTGGACGCCGAGGAGCCGCTGCCCGTACTGCCGTTGGGCGAGGCCGCGGCTGCCGCGTTCTCCCGCTGGGACGTGGACGAGGAGCAGGCGCGGCGCATCGGCAACGGCGTCCAGCTGCGGATGCCGTCGGACGCGGGCGGACCGGGCCCTGTCGCGGTGTTCGGCCCGGGCGGACGGTTCGTCGCGCTGGTGGAGGAGCGGAGCGGCAGGGCGAAGAGCCTGGCGGTCTTCGTCTAGCGGCCAACGGCTGGCGGCCGCGGCCAACGGCTGGCGGCCCACGGTCTGGCTGCCGACGGCTGGCGGCCCGCGCCGCCGGGGCGCCTCCCCTGACGGGTGAAGCGCCGGGGATATCCCTGTTCACCGGTCGGTTCACCCGAGTGGGCGGGCGCTCGGGGTGAAGCGTGGGCGCGGGCGGGGGCGCGTTCGGCGCCGGACCTGTCGCCGCTGATCAACTCCGCTCTACGGTCGACGCGGCGGTGTGGGCCGGCGCGGAGGTTCGAGCGATGTCGACGGTGTGCGGGAGACCCACCCTGGTTCGTATCCGCGATCTGGCGGGACGGCCGCGCGGTCTGGGCTTCGTCGCCGACGGACTCGGCACGGTGGTCACCAGCCATGAGGCGGTGGACGGCCTCGGGAGGGTCGTCCTGCACGCCGGAGACGGCACTCGCAGCACCCTCGTCGCGGCCGACCGTGACATCACGCCGGTGCCGCGGTGGAACCTGGCGCTCATCCGCACACCTGGGCTGCACCATCTGGACCCGCTGGTCATCGGCGGAGAACGAACCCGCCCCGGCACCCCGGCCGTGCTGCTGACCGAGGACGAGGCGCTGCACGCGACGCTCATCGGGACCGTACCCGCCACCTACACCTCCACCGCCCGCTACCACGCCATGGAACGGGTGCTCCAAGTGGAGCTGCCGGAGGCCGACGGTGTCCCGCTGCGGCTCTCCCGCAGGGCGTCGGGCGCCCCCGTCGTGGACGCGGCGACCGGGGCCGTCCTCGGCGTCCTGGGCACCGCGCTGCACGCGACCTCGGGGCGGCGTGGAACGTTCGCGGTGCCGCTGCGGGCCGCGGGCATGGCGGCACCCGACGGCCCGCTCGGGGTACTGCTGCGGCGCAACGGTGCGGTGGTACCCGGGTTCGGGCCCGATCTGAACCTGGCCGGCGTGCTGCGACTGACGGCCGCCTGTGTGGGCCCCGCGGTCGAGCGGTGTGCCCACGCGGTGACCCGGCCGGAAGTCGCCGAGGCATTCGAGATGTTCGCACACAGCGGTGCTTCCGTCCTCGCACTGGTCGGCGCCCCCGGTACGGGCCGCACCACCGAACTGGCCGCGGCGATTGCCCGGAGGGCGCGGGCGGCCGCTCCCGCGCCGAGCGTCTGGCTGCGCGGTGCCGACCTGCGGCCGGACGACACGGACCTCGGCGAGGCGGTCGGCCGCGCGCTCGCAGGGGTCGCACCCTGCCCCGGAGACGCCCACAGTGCGGACCCCGATCTGGTGGCCCGTCTCGCGTCCGCTGCCGGCCGTCCGCTGCTCGTACTGCTGGACGCGCCCGAGGAGATGCCCCTCCAACTCGCGCACACGCTGCCGCAGTGGACCGCCTCTACGGCGAGCTGGCTGAGAGCCTCCGGAGCGCGGCTCGCCGTCGCCTGCCGCCCCGAGCACTGGGAACAGGCGGCCGCGCTCTTTCCCGCCGACATGCTCTACGCACTCGCCGGTACCGACGGCAGCGTCCGGGTGGGTGGCCTGCCGAGACGGCAGGCCACCCGCGCACAGACCGCCTACGGACTGCCGGACGGCCTTCTGGCACCCCGCGACGCCGGGCACCCCCTGGCGATGCGGATGCTGTCCCAAGTGCGTGCCGCGCAAGGCGCGCTGTGCGGACGGCGACCACCGGGTGGGTCGGAGGCGGACCCGGCCGACAGGGAGGGTGAGCGGGCCCCTGCCCGGCACGAGATCTTCTCCGCCTTTCTCGACCTGCTCTGCCTCCGTATCGCGCGGCGTCTGACCTCGTGCACCGAGGGCGAGGGCTCGGAAGGTGAGGGCTCGGACGGCTCGGAAAGTGAGGCCCCGGACGGCGAGGGCTCGGAAAGTGAGGCCCCAGGCGACGAGGGCTCGGAAGGAGAGGACTCCGGGGCTGTACGGCGGCTCGCGGCCCGGGTCGCGGGGCGACTGCACGAGGCCGCGCGGCGCTGCCTCGGGTCGGGGCAGGGAGATCTGAGCCGCGCGGCCTTCGACGAGCTCTTCCCGCGGCGCGGTGGCTGGGCGTCCGCCGTGCTGGCGGAGGGCGTGCTGGCCCCGGCAGGCGAGGGATACCGGTTCGTGGACGAAGAGTTCTCCGACTGGCTGCAGGGCTGCCACCTGGATCTCGACGGAGCGCTGGACGCGCTCGTGGGCAACCGGAGCCAGGGCGACGCGACCGAGGCGCCACCGGTGCCACACCACCGCATCTCACCGGTCGTCCAGGCGTTGCTGCTGTGCGACCGGAGAGACGGCGCGGTGGCGCTCACTCCCCGGCTGCGACGGCTGGCGGACTCCTTGGTCGATCCTTTGGCCGAGGCGGCGGACAAGGCGGACGTAGCACAGGGGCAGCCGACGGGCGAGGCAGGACAGGTCCCTGGGGAAGCACCTGGCGAGGTGGTCTGGTGGGCGGTGCACCTGCTGGCGGGGACGCTTCCGCTGTTGCCCGACGCGAGCCCGTACACGCAGGTGCTGGCGTGCCTGGCCCGACGAGTGGCAGAGCGGCAGGAGAGCGCCACGGTGCGGGAACACTTCGGGCCCCGTTTCTGGCACGGACTGCCGCTCACGGTGGCCGACAAGGCCGGACTGCTGCGGCACCTGCTGCCCGCCGACCCGCCGGCGGACCGGCCGTGCGAACAGGGCCGCAGCCTCGACCTGCTGGGGGAACTGCTGGTCGCCGAACCGGTCGCCGTGCAGCGGTTGTTGTGCGAGTGGTTCAGCGACCAGCGGCCGTTGCGGCGGCGTACGGACGTGGAGAGCCGTACCGTGCCCACCGTCGCGACGGCGGCGCAGGCGCTGCTGTACACCCACCGGAACCGCGCCGCCGACGACCTTGCCGACGCCCTCGTGGACGCGGCACACCCGTGCGCCGACGAACTCCTGGCCGAGCTGGTGCACGACGAACTCTCCGTCATGTGCCGAGCTGTCGAGCGGTGGGCCCACGACAGCCGGGACAGCCGCGACAGCCGCTGGACGGCCGCCGCCCGCTACGGGGTTCAGGCCGCGCGCCTGGCGCGGAGCGGGACCGACCGGAAGCCGCTGCGGTCCGCCGCGCTCGCACTGCTGCACCGCAGCGCGGGCACCGACCTGCGCACGGCGGCTCTCACCATGCTCGTTCGGGACCCGCACCCGCACGGCCGCACACGGCACATGGCGGCCGCGCTGTGCCGCTTCTCCGACACCGGGGACGCGGAGCTGGCCGCTTCCCTGGGCACCGCACTGACCACGCACCCGGAGCCGGTTCTCGCCGCCTTCCGCTCGCTGCTGACCGAGCCCGGCGATCCGGCGGCGCAGTCGGAGGCCGTACGGGCGCTCGCCCGGGTACGCACCCCGGCACTGGCCCGCCGGGCCGCCGCGCTCGTACGCGCATACGCCGAGCTCCGTCCGTGGCGGGCGCGCGAGGACGTGGCCGCCTTCGTGGGCCACCGGCTGCGGCACGGGCCGGGCGCCCGCGAGGTGCTGCTTCCCCTGGTGACGGAGCTGCTGCGGGAACAGGAGCCTCCCCTCAGGGCGGAGCTCGCGCGGGTGCTGGGCATGGGGGAGGGTCCGCTGCGCGACGAGCTGCTCGACCTGCTGCTCGCCCAGGAGCGCGACGTATCCGTCCTGGAGGCCGCCCTCGAGGCCGTGTCCCGGCGCGCGACCGCCCCCCGGCCGCGGCGCCTGCCCACAAACGGAACCGGCCCGCCCAGCGGCAACGGCCACAGAGCCGAGGCATGGGCCGACAAGAAGGCGGACAAGAGAGCTGACAGGAGGGGTGACCAGAGAGCCGATCAGAAGGCCGGCAAAAGGGCCGACGAGAGGCCCGACCAGAAGGCCTGCAAAAAGGCCGACCAGAGAGCCGGGGGGACGCTGGTGCGGCACATCGGGACGGAGGGCCGGTACGGCGCCGAGAGCGGTCTCCTTCGGCCGGGCGCTCGCGGCTCCCACCCGTGAGCCGCCCGGAGGTGGGTCCGTGCGGGCCGGGAGTGCGGGGCATGGCACCCTTGGACCGGCGAGACCCGCCATCATCACCATGGGCACAGGCACTGGCGAACTAGGTAGTGACGAGGAGCAGACGTGCAGCGCTGGCGTGGCTTGGAGGACATCCCCGAGGGCTGGGGGCGCAGCGTCGTCACCATCGGCTCGTACGACGGGGTGCACCGGGGGCACCAGCTCATCATCGGCAGGACGGTGGAGCGTGCCAGGGAGCTGGGCGTCCCGGCCGTGGTCGTCACCTTCGATCCGCACCCCAGCGAGGTCGTCAGGCCGGGCAGTCATCCCCCGCTGCTCGCGCCGCATCACCGGCGGGCCGAACTCATGGGCGAGCTAGGCGTGGACGCGGTCCTCGTCCTGCCCTTCACCTCCGACTTCTCCAAGCTGTCGCCGGCCGACTTCGTGGTGAAGGTGCTCGTCGACAAGCTGCACGCACGCAGTGTCGTCGAGGGCCCGAACTTCCGCTTCGGCCACAAGGCGGCCGGCACCGTCGCATCCCTGGCCGAGCTGGGCGAGACGTACGACTACGACGTGATCGTCGTCGACCTGTTCGAGCGCACGGAGAGCGGCGAGGCATTCTCCTCCACGATGGCCCGGCGACTGGTGGCCGAGGGCGACATGCGCGCCGTGAGCGAGGTGCTCGGCCGCCCGCACCGCGTGGAGGGCACGGTGGTGCGCGGAGCACAGCGCGGGCGCGAGCTCGGCTATCCCACGGCGAACGTGGAGACGCTGCCGCACACCGCCGTCCCCGCTGACGGCGTGTACGCGGGCTGGCTGACCGCCGAGGGCGAGGCGATGCCCGCCGCGCTCTCCGTCGGCACGAACCCGCAATTCGACGGCACCGAGCGCACCGTCGAGGCGTACGCCATCGACCGGGTGGGCCTGGACCTGTACGGGCTGCATGTGGCCGTCGACTTCCTGGAGTACATCCGGGGCCAGGAGAAGTTCGAGACCCTCGAAGCCCTCAAGGCCCGGATGGCGCAGGACGTCGACGAGGCCCGGCGCCTGGTGGCGGCGGTGGAAGGCTGAGCCCCGGTGAGGTGAGCCCGTTGCGGGGCGGTGGGCTCACGGGATCGCGGCCTGCCCCCGGTGTGTGACGAGGTGAGGGGTGGCGGACCGCGGTCCGCCACCCCTCACCTCAACTGTTACCGCTACTGCTGCCAGCCGCTGCCGGGCTGGGGCTGTCCCGGGTGACCGGGGGCCCCGGGGTGCGGCTGCCCGGGCTGCGGGGGGCCCGGATACCCGTAGCCGCCGCCCGCCCCGTACGGCGGTTGGGGCTGCTGCTGTGCGGGCGGCGGACCCGCGGCAGCACCCGGGTGCCCGGGCTGGGCGGGCTGGCCCGGTACGCCGCCCTGTCCCGGCATCGGCGGGGCCAGCTGCGGCGGCGGGTTGCCGTCCGCCGTCCACAGACCCTGCTCCTGCTGGGCCCGTGCGAAGTCCTCGGCGACCATCGCGGAGAGGTTGAAGTACGCCTCGCGGGTACGGGGCCGCATCATGTTCAGATCCAGTTCCGCGCCCGCCGACAGGTGCTCGTCGAACGGGACGGTGATCACACCGCGGCACCGGGTCTCGAAGTGGGCCACGATGTCCTCGACCCTGATCATCTTTCCGACCTCGCGCACGCCGGAGATCACCGTGATGCTCCGCTGCACCAACTCCGAGTAGCCGTGCGCGGCGAGCCAGTCGAGCGTCGTACTGGCGCTGCTCGCACCGTCGACGGACGGTGTGGAGATGATGATGAGCTGGTCGGCGAGGTCCAGCACACCACGCATCGCCGAGTAGAGCAGGCCCGTTCCCGAGTCGGTCAGGATGATCGGGTACTGCCTGCCCAGCACATCGATGACACGGCGGTAGTCGTCGTCGTTGAACGTCGTCGAGATCGCCGGGTCGACGTCGTTGGCCAGGATCTCCAGCCCGGACGACGCCTGCGAGGTGAACCGGCGGATGTCCATATAGCTGTTGAGATACGGGATCGCCGTGACCAGGTCGCGGATGGTGGCACCGGTCTCGCGCCGCACCCGGCGGCCGAGCGTGCCCGCGTCCGGGTTGGCGTCGATGGCGATCACCTTGTCCTGACGCTCGCTGGCCAGCGTCGAACCCAGGGCCGTGGTGGTGGTTGTCTTTCCCACGCCGCCCTTGAGGCTGATGACCGCGATCCGGTAGCAGGACAGCACCGGAGTACGGATCACATCCAGCTTGCGCTGCCGCTCCGCCTCCTCCTTCTTGGCGCCGAACTTGAACCGCGAGCTCTTGTGCCCCGACTGGGGGCGCGGCTTCTTCTTGTTGTTGATCAGCCGGTCGGAGGAGAGCTCAACTGCCGCCGTATAGCCCAGCGGTGATCCCGACTGGTCCACCCGGCGCGGGTCAACGGCGCCGGGATGCGGCTGCAAGGGCTGCTGTGCCTGGGCCGGTGGCTGGGGCTGGGCCGGTGGCTGTGCCTGGGCCGACGGTTGGGGCGCGCCGGGCTGTTGAGCATGGCCGGGTGGCAGCTGGCCTGGAGCCGACGGCTGTCCCTGCCCTGACGCGGGGGCCTGCGGTTGAGGCCGGGCCTGGGCCGGCTGGGGCTGCTGCTGCGCCTGTGCCGGGCTCGGGGCCTGGGCCGGCAGTTGCGCGGGAGGCTGGCCCTGCTGGTGCTGGTGCTGGTGCTGGTGCTGGGGCGCTCCGGGTTGAGGCTGACCTGGGTAGCCGTAACCGTGCTGGGGCGGGGCGGGCTGCTGCTGACCGGCCTGCTGCTGACCGTGCGGCGGCACGGGCTGGTTGGGCCCCGGCTGGTACTGCTGCCCTGGCTGGGCCTGGCCGGGCACCGAGTGCCCCAGTTGCTGCTGTGCGGGTGGCACTCCGGCGCCGCTCCGGGGCTGTTGTTGCCCTGCCTGCGGATAGCCGTAGTGGCTCTCCTGCGGCTGGCCGCCCGGCTGCTGCCCCTGGCCCGGGAGCTGGTGCGGGAACTGCTGCCCCTGGCCCTGCCCCTGGTGCGGAGGCTGTTGTGCGTGGTGTGCCTGTTGCGGGAGCTGCGGCGCCTGCGGATTCTGCCCGGCTTGCTGCGGCTGCGGCTGCTGGGGTGCGTACGGTGCCGTCGGCATCCCCTGCGCCGCCGCAGGGGGCTCGGTCACACCCGGCCATGCCGAGCCGGGCGGGGGTGCGGCGGCGGGCTGGAAGTCGGGTGGCAGCGGCGGAAGTTCCTGTGCGCCTTCCGCACTGCTGCCGCCACCCTCGCCGGGCGGGGCCGCCCAAGGGGCCGTCTCCTGCGGCGCTGCGGGGGCGAGGGGGTGGGGCGGTACAGCGTCCTGCGGTTCCGCGTCCTGCGGCTCCGGGGGCGTCGGTGCGGGCGCTTCCGCGTACCGGCGCTGCTCGGAGGGTGCGTCCAGATCGAAGTCGTACGCGGCGGGGATCGCGTCCTGCGGCTCCTCCGGCTCGTCCGTCTCCCTCGGTTCGGAGCGGCCGACCGCGCCCTCGCCGTCACCGCCCTCGGGCTGTGCCGTACTCGCGGCAGCATCTTCGCTCTCGCGCTGCTCCTTGGCGGCGTACGCGGCCATCTCCCGGCGCAGCGCGGACGCGGAGAAGCGCATGGTGGCGCCATCCTCGGCCGGGCCCGGGGACTGCGGTTCCTCGTTCTCCGGTGCCGTGGCGGACGTGACCGTAGCCTCCGGCGGCTCCACGGGCTTCACCGGCTCCGGATCGGCGGAGGCCGCTTCCCCGGGGTCATCCGTGGGCTTTTCGGGCTCGGTCACGGCAGGGGAGGGAGCGCGCCAGCTCGGTGCGGCCGCACTCGACAGCGCCTCGCCGTCCTCGGACCGGCCGTCATCCGCAGGGTTCTGGTCCGCACGGTCCATGTCCGCACGGTCCGCGCCCGCCGGGTCCGCGTCACCACCCGCGCCATCGCGACCGGCCGCATCACCGTCGGCCGTATCGTCACCGGCCACTTCCGCACCGAAGGAGTCCGGCCCCAGGTCGTCAGCAGCGTCGGCGGGCATGCCGGTGAACGGACGCTCGCGCTCGGCCTCAGCCGTCGCCGCAGCTTCCGCGGTCCCCGAAGCGTGCTCTGGCTCCGAGTCTTCCGCCGCTGCCTCCGGCTCGTCGGCCCGCGGCTCGCTGAACGGCTTCAACGAGGGAAAGGCGGGCAGCTCCGAGCCCGGTCCTTCGCCCTCGGCGGGGCCGGAGGTGCCGTAGCTCCCGGCGGCACCAGGGGACTCGGCCGGCTCGAAGCCTGCCGAGGGACCGCTGTCGGCCGACGGCGGGACGTCGGCCGTCGACGGGCCTGCCGGCGGAGAGGGGGGACCGGACGAACTCGCCCACCAGTCAGCGTCGTTGAATCCCGTACTGCCGTAGGCGGGTTCGCCCGCGGTGCCGCCTTGCTGCCCCGCTCCGGGCATCGGTGCCGACGTGTCGGGCGCCGGTGCGCTCGGAGGTGGTGCGCTCGGAGGCGTCGTCGCCTGCGGCTCGGGCCTGCTCGCCGCGTCCTGGGTGTACCAGGCAGGCGGCGTGTAGTCGATGGTGAACTGGCCCGTGGCCTCCGGCTCGCTCTCGGCATCCGCTTCCGCGTCGAGCTGGTCGGAGCCGGGCATGGTCCCGCGGACGCGGATCTCGTCCCGGTCGCTGCTCACAATGCCTCCTGCTGTGGTCATTCACCCCGGTTTGTCACGCGCCCGCCCACGCGCGTCAGTCCAGCCTAATCATCGCAAGTGTCACTCGGGCAGTCCGGTCCGGCGCCCGGCGTCAGTCCAGCCGTCGCGGCGTCCCCAGCAGCCCCGACTCCGCGTCGGTCGGCTGCGTGAGCGCGTACTGCCTCTCGCGTCGTGTGCACCAAAGAGTGACACCGTCGCCCAGCGTGGAGAGCGCCTCCACCTCCTGCGGCGGCAACTGCATGATGCGGCCGATCTGCTGCGCCTCATCGGGTGACACCCGCTGAACGCCCACCAACGCCGCGCTGCGCAGCAGCCGGGGGGCGACAGGGCTCAGATACGGCAGCAGCGTCAGCACCGACTGCCACGGCATCGCCGCGACACGGCCGCGTGGAGGCCGCATGCCACAGTCCCGGATGACCAGCACCGGGCTGCTCACCGTTGGGCCCATGGGCGGTACCCGACCCACGTCGTAGAGCGAGATGCACTCCTGGCCTGCGCCCGCCGCCTGCACCAGATGCGTCCACGCCTGTGCCCGGCCGGTCTCCACCGCCACCCGTGCGCCCGTTCCAGCCAGCCGCAGCGCCAGCACCTGCGCCGTCCACAGGCCGCCGACGAGCACCACGTCGTACGGGGACGGGTGGTGGAAGCCGATCACCTGGGGGCGGCCCTCCGCATCGTTCCCGACGACCACACCGTCGTCCCCGATGGGCAGCGACAGCGCGCCCAAATGGTCTGCGGGCACAGCGTGTTCCACACGATGCGGCCCCAGCAGCCCTTGCGTGTAGCGGCTCGCCATCAGCGCACACCCCCCAGCGGCAGCGTCGCGAAAGCGCCAGGCAGCTGCTCCCGGTCGAGTCGCACCAGCCCGACCCGCGCCGAGCGGGCGGCCCGCTCCAGATGCCGCCGGGCACCGGCCAGCTCGTTGTCCGAACGGCCGGTCAGCCGCACATGGCCGCTGACGGTGACCGCGCTGCGGCGCGTCGAGCGGCCCAGCGTCAGGCTGAACGTCGTGGTGAGCGTCGGCGCCGAGGTCAACAGCGCCACCAGGCGCGGCAGCGGGGTGGCGGCACGGCCCAACTCGGGCCAGCGGCCGACCGCGTAAGTGGTGTGCCACCTGTCGTCGCACCGCCAGGTGCGTGCCGACTCGGCGGTACGTCGCGCGGGGGCCGCGTCCGGCCGGCTCGCCCTGGCCGTTGCCGCCGGGCTCACACAGGCGGAAGTGGCGACCGCGGCAGTCAACTCCTGCTCGTTGAGCACCGTGGCGACGAAGCCGGCTCCCGTCACCCGGCTGGCCAGATGGTCGGCGGCGCGCACCAGACAGCGCTGCGCGCCCTCCAGGCCGCCTCCACGCGCCTCGACCGCCTCCGGGCACAGCTCCGGATCGAACTTCAGCGCCACCCAGGTCAGCCGCAGCGCGGGCGACCCGGTCTGCTCCTGCAGCGGCCCGTAACTGCGCCGTGCCACCGACTGGTCCGGCAGGTGGGGCGCCGGAGCCGGCTGTACGTGCTGCACCAGCTGGACGGACTCCAGCGCGATGCCGTCCACATCAAGTGCATCGTGCATCAGCCCCAGCGGCAGCGCTCGCGCCCCGAAGGCGGGGCGGAGCGCGCTGGGCGCGGCCTCTATCCGCACCACGGCCGTCAGGAAGGTGCCGTCACCCAGCATCCCTGTGGTGCGCCGCTTCTTGTCCACATAGGCGTATGTGCGCAGCGCCGGAGCGCACTCGACCAGGGGGAGGAAGCTGGCGTCGATCCGCTCGCCCTCCTCGTCCAGCACCATCGCCGGCGTCAGCGGCTGGGACGCCACTCGTCTGCGCGCCCGCAGCGCCAGCAGCGTGCCGAACCAGTCATGAACAGAGCGCTGATGCCTGCGGATCACGGCCAGCGCCACCAGCACGGCGGCGACGACGACGCCGGGTACCAGCAGCAGTCGGTCGATGGCGGCCGCGATCAGCAACACCGTGGCGGCCAGCTCCAGCAGCACCAGTTGTTGCAGCTGAAGCGGTCCCAGACGGCTCGTACGCGACTCGGTGCGCAGCGTCGTCGAGGCGGGCACCCGAGGGCCTGGCCGTGGGGCCTGGGACCCCCGGGACGCGGACGCGGCGGCTCCCGGGCGCCGGGACGCACCCGGCCCAGAGCGGCTCGTGGCGCCGGCCGCACCGCGCGCCCGCGTCGCAGATCCCATCCGAGAAGGCCCCCTCATGTCCGAATTCGCCCCACTCGTCGGGGGCGTTGGGCGGGCGATCACGATACCGGAGCGGCACAAGGCAATCCCCAACCGGCATAGTAGGTGCCCGGTCCGACAATCGGCAGCGGCCGCGAGCGCCGCGCGGACCGGCGAGCGGTACCGTTCCGGACCGGCCGGGGCTCAGGTCCCTCAGGGCCGGACGGTGCGGGGGACAGCAGGTACTTCAGGGGAGCGTCTTTCACTCATGGCATCACGGCGCGACGAGCTCAATGCCTACACCTTCGCCAAGAAGCGGCTGGTGGCGGCGTTCCTCCAGCCGTCACCGACCGGCACGGAGGAGGGCGCACCCCGCCCGTTGCGCGGCATCCTGCCCGGCGTCGTCGTCGGCGCGCTGATCCTCGTCGGATTCGGCGCCTGGGGCATGTTCAAACCGAAGGCCCCCGAAGGCTGGGACACGCCCGAGGAGAAGGTCATCATCGGCTCCGAGTCGACCACCCGGTACGTGGTCCTCAAGACCAACGGGAAGCCCCAGCTCCACCCGGTACTCAACCTCGCCTCCGCCAAGCTGCTCCTCGACCCGGGCAAGGGCGAGGTCGTCAAGGTCGACGAGAAGGTCCTCGACAAGGGCGACATCCCGCACGGAGCCACTCTCGGTATCCCCTACGCCCCCGACCGGCTCCCCGAGCGCAAGGAGGCGGGCGAGAAGAAGCGCTGGGCGGTCTGCGTACGGCCCAGCCAGGGCGACCGCGCCGTCCAGAAGGCAGCCTTCGTCCTGGCCGACCGCGACCAGGACAAGGTCGAGGGCAAGAACCGGCTGCGCAACGGTGAGCTCATCTTCGTTCAGGGCCCCGACGACCGGCTGTACGTGGTCGACAAGGCCGGCTGGAAGTACCGCATCGCACAGGACGAGACCCTGCTGACCATCCTGGTGGGCAACCGCAAGCCGCAGCGCGTCTCCCGCGAGTGGCTCGCCACCCTGCACAGCGGCCGGCACATCTCCTTCCCGCAGGTCCCCGGCCAGGTCGGCGCCGATGCGGGCATCTCCGGCCTCGACCCGAACACCAACAAGGTCGGCACCGTCATCAAGGCGCCGTCCGGGAACCACATGCAGCACTACATCGTGCTGTCCGGCAGGGTCCTGCGGATCAGCGACTTCATGGCACAGCTCCTGCTCTCCTCCAAGCAGCTGCTGCCGCTCAAGCAGAACGGCGAGGCCATCAAGGTCAACGCCAGCGCCTTCTCAGCGTCCGGGGCCTGGGGTGAAACCCTGAAGTGGCCCAAGGACGAGAGCTACGCCGTCAACTCCGCCAGCACCCGCTCCGGCAGCCGCAACGTCGCCTGCAACGTACTGCGCAAGGTCGACAAGAAGACCGGCGCCACCACGCTCAGCACCTGGGTGGGCAAGGAGTTCCCCGAACAGCTCCCCGCCGGCACCTCCAGCGCCTACGTCACCCCTGGAACCGGCCAGCTCTTCCGCCAGTTCAAGGGACGCAGTCCCGGCGACGGCGGCATCTTCCTGGTGACCGACACCGGTCTGCGCTACGCGATGCAGAACAACACCGACAGCGAGGAGGGCGAATCGGGGATCGGTGAGGACAAGAAGTCCGACAAGCAGCAGCAGCAGACCGAGACCCAGAACGCCCAGCGCCGGCTCGGATACGAGAAGGTCAAGCCCGCGCCCGTCCCCGCCACCTGGGCCGCTTTCCTGCCCACCGGGCCACGCCTGTCCACCGGCGACGCACGACAGCCGCAGGGCTCCTGAGGGGTGGCACGGATGCACAGGATCGACGGGGCGACGAGGCCCAGTAGCAGCCGCCGTACGACGACGCCCGCGAGCGGGGACCGGCGGCCCGGCAGCGCACTCCTGCGCCGACTGCTGCGATTGCGCAGACTGGGGGCGGTGGCCGCGGCGACAGCCGTCACGGCCTCCACCCTGACCGTCACCGCGGCCCCTCCGGCAGCCGCGGACGCCAGCACCCAGTGCAGCTTTCCCGCCAAGCCCTTCAAGGGCCGCCCCTGGTCGCTCCAGCGGGTCCTGCTCAACGAGCTGTGGCAGAACACCGACCAGGGCGCGGGCGTCCGGGTCGCCGTCATCGACACCGGCGTCGACATCAAGAACGAACAGCTCAAGGACGCCGTCGACGCCGACGCGGGCAAGAACCTGCTGCCCAAGAAGCCGAAGAAGGACGAGGAGAGCGGCCGCGCCACGCCCCGTGGCAAGGCCAACGGCACCAGCGACGAGGTCGGCCACGGCACCAAGGTCGCCGGCATCATCGCCGCACGCCCGGCCGAAGGCACCGGCTTCGTGGGTCTCGCCCCCAAGGCCACGATCATCCCGATCAAACAGAACGACGCCAACGGCAGCGGCACCGCCGCCACTCTGGCCGATTCGATCGACTACGCGGTCGAGGCCGACGCCGACATCATCAACATCTCCCAGGACACTGCCGAGGCCCTGCAACCGGACTCCGAACTGGAGCAGGCGGTGCAGCGGGCCGTAGAGGCAGACGTCGTCGTGATCGCCTCAGCGGGCAACGACGGCCTGGGCGGCAGGGACAAGAAGACCTACCCCGCCTCCTACCCCGGCGTCCTCGCCGTCGCAGCCTCCGACCGCAACAACGAGCGCGCCCCCTTCTCCCAGGCAGGCGACTTCGTGGACGTGGCGGCCCCCGGCGTCGACATGGTCTCCACCGTCCCCAGGGGCGGCCACTGCGTGGACAACGGCACCAGTTTCTCCGCCCCCTACGTGGCCGGAGTCGCCGCCCTGCTCCGCGCGAAGCACGACAAGGGCCCTGACAGGTGGTCCCAGCAGAACATCGTCGCCCAGATCGAGCAGACCGCGGAGCGCTCCATCCCCGGCCACGACCGCCTCGTCGGCTGGGGTGTCGTCGACCCGGTGGCCGCTCTCACCGAGGACGACAAGCGCATCACTCGCCCGGTGGCCGAAGAAGGCGTCGAAACGGTCGAGAAGCCGACCCCGGCCAAGCTTCAGCTCGGCGAAACCGAGCAAGAAAGGAACGAGAGACTGGGCACTTACGTCCTTGTAGGGGGCGGCACCCTCGTCGCGGTGGTCGCGGGCTCCTCGCTCATCTACCGCGACTGGCGCCGCCGCAAGCGCCCGGCGACCACCCGCTGAACGGGAACCGACACCCCACCGGTGTCGGAGGCGGCTGATAGAAGAGAGGCATGTGCCACGCCGGTGTCACACGTTACGGTCCTGCTACGAGCAACTACTCACAGCTTATTTGCAGTTGGAACGTGCTGGACACAACTACTACAGTGACATGAGCGCTGCCCGGCCGGACCACGAAGACCGCCGGACAGTGGATGAAACGGGGCAGAAGGGGGGAGCCCATGGGGCAGTTGGGGCCCGACGGCAAGGAGATGCCACCGCCGGTGCTGTCGCCGGTCAAGGCGTCCTCCTCGAAGGGGGACCTGGAACGACGTGCTGAAGCGCTGAAGAAGCTCAAGACGCGTATCGACGGGGTCATCTCGGAGTTGGACACCTCCCCCGCCGCGAAGCACCAAGTCTCCTGCAGGCGCGTCACCAGGAAGTCGCTCAGCGGGGAGAGCATCCCCTACTCGGAAGCGGACGACCTCTTCACCAAATACGCCGAGGTGCACGAGACCCTCACGCTCCTCTCCTCCACCCTCCGGGACCAGATCGACGCGACGGGTATCGCCATCAAGGGCGCCGACAAGGGCTTCGATGCCTTGGAGGAGGAAGAAAAGCGTCGCTTCTGGCAGATCCAGGCCCGGGTGGAAGCGGCGGAGAGGAAGCTGAAGCACCCGGACGGTGAGGGACAGCAGCACGGAGGCAAGGGCCAGGACAAGGGTGGCGAGACGCCTACCGAGAACAAGCCCGAAGGAAACGCCGACGAGATCGAACGCTGATCGGCAGGCGCACACCCGGATTCAGGAGGACACATGGGCGACAAGGGGAACAAGGAACCTGTTGACCCGTTCACAGGGAAGGGGTACACGGCGGATGAGATGCCGGAGGACCCCACACTCCCGATGGAGTTCAGCCCTTTCCTGCAGCCGCCGACCACGCAGAAGCCCGAGCTCTTCCGTGCCCCCGGCGCCGGCCCTTTGGCCCCACCTGCTGCCGGCTCGGGCGGAACCACGGACTTCGAGCCCTACCGCCTCAACCAGATGGTGGATCTCGTCGAGGACGCTTCCCCCCAGGACCTGGAGGACGTCGGGGACGCTCTCTGGGACGCTGCTCGCGCCATCAGGAAGGCCGCGGAGGAGCTGAAGACCTACTTCGACGGGGTGGAGTCCGACTGGAAGGGTGAGGCGAAGGAAGAGTTCTCCAAGTGGGCCACACGTCTTCGCCGGGACACCCTCAAGCTCAGCGAGTACGCGGGTGCTGCGGGCACACAGCTCAAGGCGGCCGGCTTCGGTCTGTCCATGGTCAAGTCCTCGATGCCGAAGCGGGACCCGGAGGAGGACAAGGTTTACGGGCCGTACCTCCCTCCCAAAATCACCAGCAAGTCGACGCCCAAGGCACGCGAGCGGGAGAAGAACCGCCAAGAGGCCATCCAGCAGATGAACAAGCTGAGCTCCTACTACAAGGTGGCGCTCACGAACATCCAGGCAGCGGAGAAGAACAAGCCGGTGTTCGGAACGATGCCGGACGTGGGCATGCCTCCGCCGCCGCGGGGCTCTGGCCCGCTCCGCCCGGGTGATCCTGGTAGGGGAGGCGGTACGGAGTCGGCAGGAGTGCCCTATGTCGCTGGGAACTCTCCAGGTGCGACCGATCACACGACCGCTGCCCACGTACCCCGCGGTGACGAGGGGACCAGCCGGATCGATCCCGTCGCACCCCAGTATCGCCCTCAGACGCCGGTTCTTCCGGAGGCATCTGTCGGGACGGACATCGACAGTGCCCCTCCCGCGCCCGTCCTGAAGCCGATAGAGCCCGGCACTCCACCACAGATGCCTCCGACAACCAGCCAGCCCGGCCTGCCGCCTGGTGGGCCTCCCAGCCCTGGCCCTGTCATCGTTCCGCCGGGTGGTCCGCCTCCTGGCCGCGTAGGTCCCGGCCGAGTGGGCCCCACCGGCCCTGGACAGCAACGCCCGTACGTACCGCCGCCCGTGAACCCGGGCCGCACCGGACCGGGCCCGACTGGCCCCGTTGGACGCCCGGGGCCGATGCGTCCGGGCCCGGTCGGTCCGGTCCCGCCGCCTGGGCAGGCCGGCCGACAGGCCGGTAGCAACAACGGACCTCGGCCGCTCGGGCGTCCGGGAATGATGGGCGTTCCGCCGGCCACGACGGGGCCCAATACCGGTGGCCGTGGAACGAACTCCGGCACCGCTCGGCCTGTCCAACGTGGCGGAATCGTTGGTGGCACACCGAGTCAGTTCGGATCCGGTGCGAAACCGCCCGCCTCACAGAAGCCGCGCGGGATGGTGATCGACGGGCAGGGCGCTCCGGCAGCTCGGCGGCTCACCGGCATGGCCCCGCCTGTCAATGCTCTGGGCTCGGGGGGAGTAGGCGGGACGGGCGGCGGGCGTTCGGCGAAGAACCGCAGGAGACCGAGTGACCGGGACGGCGTCGTCGGAGAACCTCGCGAAGGTGACAAGGCACGGGAGGCCGACGCGCGCGCGATCCCCGGAGGAGGGGGCTTGGTCGTCGGAGGACAGACGTCGTCGAAGCAGGAGAAGCGTCGTGAGGAGCCGCGACGCCCTGACGCTTCGGCAGAAGGTGAACAAAAGGGGCGAGCCGGGCGGCACGGCAGCGTGCCGCCGGTCATCGAGTAACCAGTGAGAGCGACAATGACGGCAAGTTTCCGGCAACCACGAGCAAGGCGTCGGCTCCTCACTGGAATTGCCGCAGTTGGGGCCTGGACGGTCGCCATGACTGGTCTGGCACCAGCCGCGAGCGCGGACGGAATCCAGTCCCAGGAGTGGCACCTCAAGGCCATGCAGGCCGAGAAGGTCTGGAAGGTCAGCACCGGGAAGGGGGTCAAGGTAGCTGTCATCGATACCGGGGTCGACCCGTCCACTCGATCCCTACAAGGTCGAGTGCTGCCAGGTAAGGATGTTTCGGGCGCTCCCGGTGACGAAACACGGGACGATGATGGCCATGGGACGACAATGGCCGAGCTCATCGCGGGTTCTGGGGAGGGCGGAACCCTAAAGGGGCTTGCACCTGACGCGAAGATCATCCCCATCCGTACCAACCTCGAAGGTATGAAAGGTGCGGACAAAGAGAAGGAGCACCTCGGGGAAGCCATCAGGGCAGCAGCTGACAGTGACGCTCAAATCATCAATATGTCTCTCGGCGGTACAAACCCTCACCCTTCCATAGCGAACGCGGTGAGGTATGCCGTCAAAAAGGGAAAACTTCTGTTCGCCGGTGCGGGGAACGATGCCCAGAAGGGCAATCGAGAGAGTTACCCTGCGGCGTATCCGGACGTGGTAGCTGTGGCGTCGACCAACAAGGCTGGAAAAGTTGCTGAATATTCCAGCTATGGCCAGCACACGGTCCTTTCCGGGGCAAGTGCAGGGCTTCCTGCATGGTGTGATGGCGAGAAGAAGAGGTACTGCCGCGGGGGAGGGACCAGTTCTGCCGCCGCCGTAGTCTCGGCCTCCGCAGCCCTGATCTGGTCCCACCACCCCGACTGGACCTCGAATCAGGTCCTCCGTGTCATGATCAAAACCGCTGGCCTGAAGGGCGACGAGCCCAGCAAGTACGTCGGGTACGGAGAGGTCCGCCCGCGTATGAACCTCGTCGAAGGCGAGGGCGATCCCGGCGACCCCGACATCAGTCCCCTCACCGGCGAGCGGACTCTCCACACCAAGCCGTCGAAGTCGAAGGAGTCGAGCTCGCAGGCCAAGGGCTCCGGCAAAGGCGACTCGAACAAAGAGGCTGCCCCCGACAAGGTGAAGGTGGCAGACTCGAAGTCCAAGGGGGAGGACAGCAGTTGGCTTCTCCCAGGGGTCGGGATCGGAGCGGGAGTCATCATCCTCGCGGGGTGCGGCTTCGCTGCCGTGCGCCTGAGGCGGAACTAGACCTGGACATCCGGCGTCGTAGACGGCGACGCGGGTGGCTTCGAGAAGAGAGAGGGTACATCCATGGCAGAAGGTGCTGGCTACGGCCAGAAGATCAGTCACTCCGAATACAGCACGTTCAAGAGGAATCTGAATGAGATCAACGGTCAGTTGGTCCAGAACGTGCGTCAGCTTCAAGCGCTCATCGGAACGGTGAGTGTCGGCTGGCAGGGCGCCGGTGCCTCGGCGTTTCAGAAGGCGCAGAACGCCATCAACAACGACCACCACGCTATGAACCAGATGCTGAGCGGCATCATCGAGGCTGTCCACAACACGCAGAAGCTCGGCGTGGGGAATGACGAGGACATCCTGAACTCTTTCCGCCAGATCGACGTCAACGGTAGCGCCGCTGGCGGACACATCAGCGCCGGCAGCGGCCTCGGAGGAATCGACGCGGGGCTGGACCAGAGCGGCGCAGGAAAGGCCGACTTCAACGGTTCTCAGGTCGGCGTCGACAGGAGCAAGCTGTCCGGCCTGTAGTCGACCGAACGCGGTACGGCAAGGACGTGCCGCTTGCCAGCAAAGAGCCCCGCAACCCTCTTTCGTGATCGGAGAGAGCATGTCCGCAGAGAACCAGTTGGACACCCTGAAGGTCAATTACGGCCACCTTGACTCCATTGCCGAGGAGCTCAAGAATCGCCGTACTCAGATCGAGACTCAGATGGACGCGATCTGGGCCGAGGTCAAGAAGGTCGACCAGGCATGGGAGGGTGAAGCCAAGGAGATGTTCCGCGCGATCGACAAGCAGTGGCACGCGCGTGCGAACGACATCAAGGCTCAGCTCGACAAGGTCGAGAAGTTGATCCATGAAGGCAAGGGTCACTACCACATGACCGACAAGAAGGGCGCGAGCCTCTTCCAGCAGATCTCCGGCCAGGTCTCGGGCTGGTAGCCTTCCCGCAGTTTCAGGGGCTGGGCTGTTTCCAGAACAGCCCAGCCCCTGCTGCGTTCGAGCGTTACTGCTGCGCCGCCGTCCCCCCATCCCCCGGCGCCCGCTCCAGATCGAACTCCCCGTCCCGCGCCCCCAGCACGAACGCCTCCCACTCGGCGGCCGTGTAGCGCAGCACCACCTCCGGCTCTTTCGAGTTGCGCATGGCGACGGCGCCGCCGGGGAGGTGGGCGATCTCGACTCGCTCGTCCTCGGGACTGCCAGGGGCGCTCTCCCAGACCGCGTCGGAGATGTCCATGGCGTACAGCTCTTCCTTTTCCTGCTGAGTCCCCACAGCAGTTCTCCTTCCTCGAGTTTCTCGAGCCTCCGGCCCCGGCTCCGGCTCCGGTTCTGGCCCCGCTCCGGCTTCGGAGGGTCAGCCTACGTGGACGCGGCGCGACCATGCGCCGGGTCCACGGGGAGGCTCACATCTCGTCCGGCATCCACCCCAACTGCACCAGCGGAGTCCCCCGCTTGCGTGAGACGAAGAAGCCACGCCCCGGCGGCATGGGGCGGGGGCGGACATTGCCGAGCAGGTCGCCCTCGCCCGGATCGCCGGACAACACCACGCCCTGTGCCCCGAGTTCCTTGATGCGGGTCATGAAGGACTCGAACATCGACCGGGAGGCGCCGGCGGAGCTGCGGGCGATGATGAAGCGGACGCCGACGTCGCGGGAGAAGGGCAGGTGCTCGGTGAGGACGGCGAGAGGGTTGCCGCTGGAGGTGGCGACCAGCTCGTAGTCGTCGACGACGATGAAGATCTGCGGGCCCGTCCACCAGCTGCGGTCACGCAGCTGCTGCGGTGTGACGTCGGAGGACGGTGCGCGGCGGTCCATCAGATCGCGGAGCGCGTTCATGTGCGTCTCCATCGTGTTGGACATCGGCGCGTACTCCAGCAGATGGCTGTCCGGTATGGCTCCGAGGAGGGAGCGCCGGTAGTCGCCGACGACGATCTTCGCCTCGTCGCCCGAGTACCGCTCGGTGATCTGCTTGACGAGCAGCCGCAGCAGCGCCGTCTTGCCGGATTCGCTCTCGCCGAAGACGAGGAAGAACGGGTCCGTCTCGAAGTCGACGAAGACGGGCTCCAGGTTGTTCTCGTCGATGGCGAAGGCGACCCCGCGCTCGGGGTGCGTGCCGCCGCCGGGGAGGCGGGCGGCCGGGAGTTCCCTGGGCAGCAGCCGGACCTGGGGCGCGGGGTCGCCCTGCCAGTGGGTGCTGACGGCGTTGCACATCTCGGTGCTGGCGTCGGCGAGTTCGTCGTCGGAGTCGACGCCGTCGATGCGCGGGACGCCGGCCATGAAGTGTTGCGCGTCCATGGTCTGGCCGCGTCCTGGTACGCCGGGCGGGACGTTGGCGGCGACCTTCCGGTTGAACTCGGAGTCCATGGTGTCACCGAGCCGCAGCTCCAGCCGGTTCATCAGCAGGTCCTTGAGCGCTGCGCGCACCTCCATGTTGCGGGATGCTGTGACGACCAGGTGGACGCCGTAGCCGAGGCCGCGGGCCGCGATGTCGTTGACGATGTCGCCCAGGCCCTCGTAGTCGTTGCGGAAGTTGCCCCAGCCGTCGATGACCAGGAAGACATCGCCCCACGGCTGATCGGTGATCTCACCGCGGGAGCGGCGCCTGCGGTAGGTCGAGATGGAGTCGATGTTGTTGGCGCGGAAGTACTCCTCGCGGCGGTTGAGGATGCCGTAGACCTCGGCGACCGTGCGCCGTACCCGTTCGGGGTCGAGGCGGGAGGCGATGCCGCCCACGTGCGGCAGTCCGGCGATGGCCGACATGCCGCCACCACCGAAGTCGAGCCCGTAGAACTGCACCTCGGCGGGGGTGTGGGTGAGGGCGAACGACGAGATCAGCGTCCGCATCAGGGTGGACTTGCCGGACTGCGGACCGCCGACGACGAGCATATGGCCCGCGGCGCCGGAGAAGTCGAGGTACAGCGGGTCGCGGCGCTGTTCGAAGGGCTTGTCCACGAGGCCGACTGGGACGACGAGCTGTCCGCGCCGGGGGTAGTCGGGCGCCGTCAGGCCGCGGCCCTCGACGGGCTGCAGCGGCGGCAGCAGTTCGTCCAGGGGCGAGGCGTTGTCCAGCGGGGGCAGCCACACCTGGTGCGCAGGGGTGCCCTGGCCTTCCAGCCGCCGTACGACCACGTCCAGCACGGTGTCGGCGAGCGCGTCGTCGTCGGCGCCGGTGTCGGGCTGCGCGGGCACGGGCGCTGTCTCCGGGTCGGGCCGCTGTACGGGCACCTCGGCGGCTGTGAACAGCACGGGCCGCCGGTTGGGGGCCAGCGGTCCGGCCGGCAGGTCGTCTCCGCCGGCCCGGTAGACGCCGGAGACGTAGGCGGCCTTGAAGCGGGTCATCTCGTCGGTGCCGAACTTCAGATAGCCGGAGCCGGGCACCGAGGGCAGGTGGTAGGCGTCGGGGACGCCCAGTGCGGCGCGGGACTCGGCGGCGGAGAAGGTGCGCAGGCCGACCCGGTAGGAGAGATAGGTCTCCAGGCCGCGCAGCCGACCCTCTTCCAGCCGCTGAGAGGCCAGCAGCAGGTGCACACCCAGGGAGCGGCCGATGCGGCCGATCTGGATGAACATGTCGATGAAGTCCGGCTTGGCGGTGAGCAGCTCGCTGAACTCGTCAATGACCAGGACGAGTGACGGGATGGGGGAGAGGGGGGCTCCGGCCGCGCGGGCCTTCTCGTAATCGTGGATGTTGGCGTAGTTGCCCGCGTCGCGCAGCATCTCCTGGCGCCGGTTGAGCTCGCCGCGGATGGAGTCGCCCATGCGGTCGACGAGGGTCAGGTCGTCGGCGAGGTTGGTGATCACGGCGGCGACGTGCGGCATGTGCGCCATTCCGGCGAAGGTCGCACCGCCCTTGAAGTCCGCGAGGACGAAGTTCAGGGTCTCCGAGGAGTGGGTGACGGCCAGGCCGAGCACCAGGGTGCGAAGCAGCTCCGACTTACCGGAACCGGTCGCGCCCACGCACAGCCCGTGCGGCCCCATGCCGTCCTGTGCGGCCTCCTTGAGGTCGAGCATCACCGGCTGGCCGTCCTCGCCCACGCCGATGGGCACCCGCAGCCGCTCGGCCTGCGAGCGCGGCCGCCAGGTGCGGGAGACATCGACGGAGGCGGCGTCTCCCAGGTTGAGCAGGTCGGTGAACTCCAGTTTGGCCAGCAGCGGTTCGTCACCGTCGTCGCCGGAGCCGACCCGCAGTGGCGCGAGCTGCCGCGCCACCGCCTCGGCCGCCTCGTAGGAGAGGGAGTCGGGGGTCCCCTCGTAGACCATGCCGTGGCCCGACTCCAGACGCAGGGTGCGCGGCTGTACGACGACGGACAGTCCGCCGCGCGGTACGTCGATGTCGCCGGGGACGATCTCGACGATGGTGACGCCCTGGAGACCTTCCTGCGCGGCCAGTTGCGAGTTGGGGAGCACGGTCGTGCCGTCCAGGACGACGACGAGGTGCGGCGCTTCCAGCACCGGGTCGGCCGCGGCGCTGAACCGCGGGCGTCCCTCCAGCCGGGCGGCGAGCAGCTCCTCGAGTTCGAGGGTGTCGCCGACGACCAGCCGTCGTGCTCCCGCACCGTCGGCCTGGTCCTTGGCCTGCGCGTGCGGCAGCCACTTGGCCCAGTCCCAGGCGCCGTAGCTCTCACGGTTCGCTGCGACCGCGATGACCAGGTCCTCGGGGGAGTGCATCGCGGCGAGCGAGCACAGCAGGGCGCGTGCCGAGGCGTACACGGAGTCGGGGTCGCCGCTGACGGTCATGTGGTAGAAGGCCCGCAGCGACACGGCCATCGGTAGCCCGTCGAGGGTGGCGTGGGTGTTGATGAACTGGTGCATCGCGCCGGCCGTCAGCGGCTCCAGTTCGTCGACCGGTGCGGTGTCCGGGCTGATCAGCGGGGTGGCCAACTGCTGTACGCCGAGCCCGACGCGCACCTGTCCGAAGTCGACGTCGGAGGGGCGCCGCTCCCACACCCTGCTGCCCTCGGCCACCAGGGACCACAACTGGTCGGGCGCGGGGTGCAGATAGAACTGGGCGTCGCGCTGCTTGAGCGCGGTCTTGCGGACCGTGCGGCGGGTCTGGGCCAGGTACCTGAAGTAGTCGCGCCGCGACTGCGCCATCTCGCCCTGGGTGCCCCGGCGCATCCGCACCACCATGGCGATGACCATGGTGACCGTGGAGAACAGCATCAGGACACCCATGATCTTCATCATCGGGTGGGAGTTCATGCCAGGCATGAGGAAGTAGACGCTGGAGCCGCCCATGCCGAGCATCGGCAGCACCTGCATCCACATGCCCTCCTGATTCGCCTTGGGCAGCTCAGGGGGCGGCTCCAACCGGAGTTCCTCGGCGGGCACTTCGGGAGGCAATGCCCGAGGCGGACGCTTGACGACGATCTGGGTCACTCGCGCACCAATTTCCCTTGCGTTCCCTAGGGTTCCCTGCGTCCGGGTTCCCCGCGTCCCTGGTGCGGAAGGGACGGTTCGGTGCCGGCACCCGGTGGCGACGGTCCCTTCAGGACGGTCCCCCTCCGCGGCTGGCGATCCTAGTGGCACAGTGAGTTGACCGGGAGCGGTAGGGTGTCGCGCGCTGCCGCGATGACGTGGCGGCGGCCCAGGGGCTCGCGAGCGGACGCCCGGCCCACTGACGCCCAGCACACTTTCGAGCAGGTGCCCAGCAGGCTCTTCGAGGGGGACACACAGGTGAGTACGACGGCTTCCGCCGCGGCCACCGGATCCGGTGGGCAGCCGGGTTCCGGTGGTGCCCGAGGTGCGGCCGGTCCGTCCGGCCGGGCGGCCGGGTCGGCACTGGACACCGGCTTCAGCCGGGTGACCATCGTCGCACCGGACAGCCGGATCGATGTCGCGCTCCCCGAGGACATCCCGGTCGCCGACCTCTATCCCGAGATCCTGCGGCTGTCCGGACAGAGCCCGGCCGAGGGCGCCCCTGTCGGCTACCACCTGGTGCGCCGCGACGGCACGGTCCTGGACAGCTCCCGCTCGTTCGCGGCCCAGCGCATCCTGGACGGCGAGGTGCTCAGCCTGCGCCCGTTCGCCGAGTCGCTGCCGCCCGCCGTCTTCGACGACGTCTCCGACGCGGTCGCCTCGGCCGTCACCCGGGACCGCCGGCTGTGGGGCGACGGGATGCTGCGCGCCGCCGGGCTGATCGGCGGTGGCGTACTGCTGGCCCTGATGGCGCTCGTGCTGTGGTTCTCCGACCCGGCCGGGCACGACATGCACGGGCTCGCCGGTGTGCTGGCCGCCGTCGCGGGTGTGCTGCTGATGGCGCTGTCCGCCGTGCGGGCCCGCGTCTACGACGACCGGGCCACCGCCATCGCGCTCGGCCTCGCGGCCATGCCGCATCTGATGGTGGCAGGCAGCGGCCTGCTGCCCCTGGAGGACGGGCTGGGCATCGGCAGGCTGCAGTTCCTGCTGGGCTGTGTGACCGTGCTGCTGGCCTCCAGCATCCTGATCGCGCTCACCCCCAACGGCGACGGCCCGTTCGTCGCCGCGGCCTTCACCGCCACCATCGGCACCCTGATCACCTTCATCGCGATCGTGAGCGACCTGCGCCCGGTCGAGACGGCCGCCATCTGCGCGCCCGTCGCCGTCGGCGTCCTGGCGTTTCTGCCGGGCCTCTCCACCCGCTTCGCGCGGCTGCCCATCGGCTTCGAGGCCACGCGCACCCAGATGAGTGACTACGACGCGGACCCGGACGCCGCCCCGCAGACCCAGGGGCCGATCGACGCGGAGCGGATCGCGGCCCAGGCGAGGCGCGGCCACGAACTGCTGGTCGGCCTGGTGGGCGGCTGCGCCGCCGTGGTCGTCGTCTCCAGTGCGGTGCTCAGCTTCTCCGGCTCCGGGTGGGGGCAGCTGCTCACCCTGGCGACGGGCATCGCGATGCTGCTGCGGGCCCGCCTCTTCCGCTACACCTCGCAGGTCAGCAGCTCCCTGGTCGCCGGTCTGGTGGCGCTGGTGCTGCTCGGGGCGGGTCTCGCCGGGGACTTCCCGGCCGGTGGTGACGCGCTGCGCACCGTGTGGCTGAGCGCCGCGCTCGCCCTGGCCGCCGTGTTGGCCGTGGCCATCGGGCTGACGGTCCCCCACAAGGGCGTGACCCCCTTCTGGGGCAGGTTCGTGGAGATCATGGAGACGTTCGTCCTGCTCACGCTGGTACCGCTGTGCCTGGCGGTGATGAACGTCTACTCGGCGGCCCGCAGTCTCACCAGTTAGCCACTGATACCCTGTACCGGCCTCCCGAGTATCGAAGCCTCCCCTGTGAAGAAGACCAGGGGCGCTCGGCGGCCAGAACCCCGAGGAGTACGAGTGTCGTCTCTCGACGCCGCGACGAAGAAGCAGATCATCTCCGAGTTCGCCACCAAGGAGGGTGACACCGGCTCCCCCGAGGTCCAGGTGGCGCTGCTCTCCCGTCGCATCAGCGACCTGACCGAGCACCTGAAGACCCACAAGCACGACCACCACTCGCGCCGTGGTCTGCTGCTGCTGGTCGGCCAGCGTCGCCGCCTGCTGCAGTACCTCGCCAAGAAGGACATCCAGCGCTTCCGTGCGCTGGTCGAGCGCCTCGGCATCCGCCGCGGCGCGGCGGGCGCCCGCTAGCACGTGACGAAGGGAGCGGTTCCCGGACCCGGGAACCGCTCCCTTCGCCGTATCGCAGCACGGCCGCTCGCCACATCGCAGTACGGCAGCCTCTCGCGGACCGTCGAAGCTTTGTAGTCTTGTCACGCGAGACAAAGCCGTAGGACAGCACAGACAGCATGAGGAAGGAGCGCGCCCGAGACGCCGGTCCTCGGTAGTGGCCCCCGGACCCGTGGAGACCCCGCGGAGGCACCGGGAGCTTCGATCGAAGACCGGCCCGCACCGGGAGCGCTCCGCCAGTACACAGTCCGCCGCAGACGAGCAGCGGACACAGACGAGGAGATATTCCTGGTGGAGAACGAGACCCACTACGCCGAGGCCGTCATCGACAACGGCCCCTTCGGCACCCGTACCATCCGCTTCGAGACCGGCCGCCTCGCCAAGCAGGCCGCCGGTTCGGCCGTGGCCTACCTGGACGACGACACCATGGTGCTGTCGGCCACCACCGCCTCGAAGCAGCCCAAGGACCAGCTGGACTTCTTCCCTCTGACGGTCGACGTCGAAGAGCGGATGTACTCCGCGGGCAAGATCCCCGGCTCCTTCTTCCGGCGTGAGGGCCGCCCGTCCGAGGACGCGATCCTCACCTGCCGCCTGATCGACCGCCCGCTGCGCCCCTCCTTCAAGAAGGGCCTGCGCAACGAGATCCAGATCGTCGAGACGATCATGGCCCTCAACCCCGACCACCTCTACGACGTGGTCGCCATCAATGCCGCCTCCTGCTCCACGCAGCTCGCGGGCCTGCCCTTCTCGGGCCCGATCGGCGGCACCCGTGTCGCCCTGATCAAGGGCCAGTGGGTCGCCTTCCCGACCCACACCGAGCTGGAGGAGGCCGTCTTCGACATGGTCGTCGCCGGCCGCGTGCTGCCGGACGGCGACGTGGCCGTGATGATGGTCGAGGCCGAGGCCACCGAGAAGACCATCGAGCTGGTCAAGGGCGGCGCCGAGGCACCGACCGAGGAGGTGGTTGCCGCCGGTCTGGAGGCCGCCAAGCCCTTCATCAAGGTGCTGTGCAAGGCACAGGCCGACCTCGCCGCGAAGGCCGCCAAGCCCACCGGCGAGTTCCCGATCTTCCTCGACTACCAGGACGACGTCCTGGAGGCGCTCACCGAGGCCGTTCGCGACGAACTCGCCCAGGCGCTGACCATCGGGGGCAAGCAGGAGCGCGAGAGCGAGCTGGACCGCGTCAAGGCGCTCGCCGCCGAGAAGCTGCTCCCGCAGTTCGAAGGCCGCGAGAAGGAGATCTCCGCCGCCTACCGCGCGCTGACGAAGAACCTGGTGCGCGAGCGCGTCATCAAGGAGAAGAAGCGCATCGACGGCCGCGGTGTCACGGACATCCGTACGCTGGCCGCCGAGGTCGAGGCCATCCCGCGGGTGCACGGCTCGGCGCTGTTCGAGCGCGGCGAGACCCAGATCCTGGGCGTCACCACGCTGAACATGCTCCGCATGGAGCAGCAGCTGGACACCCTCTCGCCGGTGACCCGCAAGCGCTACATGCACAACTACAACTTCCCGCCCTACTCCACCGGCGAGACGGGCCGCGTCGGCTCGCCCAAGCGCCGCGAGATCGGGCACGGCGCGCTCGCCGAGCGCGCCGTGGTACCGGTGCTGCCGACCCGCGAGGAGTTCCCGTACGCGATCCGGCAGGTCTCCGAGGCGCTGGGCTCCAACGGCTCGACGTCCATGGGCTCGGTCTGCGCGTCCACGATGTCGCTGCTGAACGCCGGTGTGCCGCTCAAGGCCCCGGTCGCCGGTATCGCCATGGGCCTGATCTCCCAGGAGATCGAGGGCGAGACCCACTATGTGACGCTGACCGACATCCTCGGCGCCGAGGACGCGTTCGGCGACATGGACTTCAAGGTCGCCGGCACCAAGGAGTTCGTCACCGCGCTCCAGCTCGACACCAAGCTGGACGGCATCCCGGCCTCCGTGCTGGCCGCGGCCCTCAAGCAGGCCCGCGACGCCCGGCTGCACATCCTCGATGTGATGACCGAGGCCATCGACGTCCCGGACGAGATGTCCCCGAACGCGCCGCGGATCATCACCGTGAAGATCCCGGTGGACAAGATCGGTGAGGTCATCGGCCCCAAGGGCAAGATGATCAACCAGATCCAGGAGGACACCGGCGCCGACATCACCATCGAGGACGACGGCACCATCTACATCGGTGCCGCCGACGGCCCGGCAGCCGAGGCGGCGCGCGCCACCATCAACGGCATCGCCAACCCGACGATGCCCGAGGTGGGCGAGCGCTACCTGGGCACCGTCGTCAAGACGACCACCTTCGGTGCCTTCGTCTCGCTGCTGCCCGGCAAGGACGGTCTGCTGCACATCTCGCAGATCCGCAAGCTGGCCGGCGGCAAGCGCGTGGAGAACGTCGAGGACGTCCTGGGCGTCGGTCAGAAGGTCCAGGTCGAGATCGCCGAGATCGACCAGCGCGGCAAGCTGTCCCTCATCCCGGTCCTGGACGAGGCCGAGTCCGACAGCGGCTCCGCGACCGAGGGCGCCGAGGCGTCCGAGTCCGCCGCTGCGGTCTCCGAGTCCGGCTCCGCCGGAACCGAGGACGAGACCGCGAAGTGACGCGTACGTTCCGCACGACGGCCCGCCCCGCCATCCCGGCAGGGCGGGCCGTCGCCCGTACCAAGACCACGGCGAAGACCCGCACCCGGACCCTGATCCCCGGGCAGAACGGCGCGGGCACCGTCCGCAAGAGCGTGCTCCCAGGCGGGCTCCGGGTGATCACCGAAACCCTGCCGACCGTCCGCTCGGCCACCTTCGGCATCTGGGCACACGTCGGCTCCCGCGACGAGACGCGGGCGCTCAGCGGTGCCACGCACTACCTTGAGCATCTGCTCTTCAAAGGCACCGAGCGGCGCAGCGCACTGGAGATCTCGGCGGCGCTGGACGCGGTGGGGGGCGAGATGAACGCCTTCACCACCAAGGAGTTCACCTGCTACTACGCGCGGGTTCTGGACGCCGACCTGCCGCTGGCCATCGACGTGGTCTCCGACATGCTCACCAGCTCCGTCATCGACCCGGCCGAGGTCGAGTCCGAGCGCGGCGTGATCCTCGAAGAGATCGCGATGACGGAGGACGACGCGGGCGACTGCGTCCACGACCTGTTCGCGCACACCATGTTCGGCGACACCCCGCTGGGCCGCCCTGTCCTGGGCACCGTGGACAGCGTCAACGCCCTCGCCCGCGACCAGGTGGCCCGCTTCTACCGGAAGCACTACGACCCCACCCGGCTGGTGGTCGCCGCCGCCGGAAACCTCTCACACGAGAAGGTCGTCAGGCAGGTGCGGGCCGCGTTCGACCGCGCCGGAGCCCTCGACCGCACGGCCGGCGCCGATCCGGTCGGCCCCCGGTCCGGCAGCCGCACCCTGCGCGGCGGCGGCCGCGTCGACTTCCTGGACCGGCCGACCGAACAGGCCCACCTGGTGCTCGGCATGCCCGGCGTCTCCCGCCACGACGAGCGCCGCTGGCCGCTCGCCGTGCTCAGCACGGCGCTCGGCGGCGGTATGAGCTCCCGGCTCTTCCAGGAGATCCGCGAACGGCGCGGCCTGGCCTACAGCACCTACGCCTACACCTCCGGCTACGCCGACTGCGGCCTCTTCAGCGTCTATGTGGGCTGCCGCCCCAGCCAGGTGCCCGACGTGCTCAAGATCTGCCGTGAGGAACTCGACAGCGTCGCACAGCACGGGCTGAGCGACGACGAGGTACGGCACGCCATCGGCCAGCTGTCCGGCTCCACGGTGCTCGGCCTGGAGGACACCGGTGCGCTGATGCACCGTGTCGGCAAGAGCGAGCTGTGCTGGGGCGAGCAGATGTCCACCGACGACATGCTCGGCAAGATCGCCGCCGTCACCCCGGACGACGTCCGCGAGGTCGCCCGCCAGGTACTGGACCGGCGCCCCTCGCTGGCTGCCATCGGGCGGCTCACCGACCGCCAGACGGCCCACCTGCACGAGGCCGTGGCCTGACGGCCCTCCCTCCTGGGCCACACGTCTCACATGTCTCTCACGTAAGGAACGAGCACAATGAGCAAGCTGCGGGTAGCCGTCCTCGGCGCCAAGGGCCGGATGGGCTCCGAGGCCGTACGCGCCGTCGAGGGCGCCGACGACATGGAGCTGGTCGCGGCCCTCGGCAGCGGTGACCCGCTCAGCGCGCTGACCGAGGCGGGCACCCAGGTCGCCGTCGACCTGACCCGCCCGGACGCCGTCATGGGCAACCTGGAGTTCTGCCTGGCGCACGGCATCCACGCTGTCGTCGGCACCACCGGGTGGACCGACGAGCGGCTGGCGACGGTTCGCGCCCAGCTCGCCGAGTCGCCCGGCACCGGAGTGCTCATCGCCCCGAACTTCGGCATCGGAGCCGTGCTGACGATGCGCTTCGCGCAGCAGGCGGCCCGCTTCTTCGAGTCCGTCGAGGTCGTCGAGCTGCACCACCCCGGCAAGGCCGACGCGCCCAGCGGTACGGCTGTGCGCACCGCTCAGGTGGTCGCCGAGGCCCGCGAGGCCGCCGGCCTGCCGACGCAGCCCGACGCGACCACGACCTCGCTGGAGGGCGCGCGCGGCGCCGACGTCGACGGGGTGCCCGTGCACGCGGTGCGGCTGCGCGGCCTGGTCGCGCACCAGGAGGTCCTCTTCGGCGACGAGGCCGAGACGCTCACCATCCGGCACGACTCCCTGCACCGCAGCTCGTTCATGCCCGGCGTGCTGCTGGGCGTACGGAAGGTGCCTTCGGCCCCGGGGCTCACCTTCGGGCTCGAGAACTTCCTCGACCTGGACTGACCGGACGACGGAGCACAGCAGCATGCGCGCGAAGATCACCTACTTCCTCCTGGCCGCCGTCCTGGTCGTGTACTTCGTCCTGGTCGGCAGCCGGGGCGTGCTGCTGATCGAACAGGGCACAGCCGTCACCGTCGCCTTCGGCGTCGCCGTACTGGTGCTGCCGCTGATCGGCGCCTGGTTCCTGTGGCACACCACGCGCTTCGCCCGGCGGGCCGGACGGCTGGCCCGGCAGTTGGAGGCAGAGGGCGGGTTGCCGGTCGACGAACTCGAACGCACGCCCTCGGGACGTATCGACCGCGCCTCCGCGGATGCGGTGTTCGCGCGGCGCCGAGTCGAGGCGGAGCAGAACCCTGACGACTGGCGCTCCTGGTTCCGGCTCGCTGTCGCCTATCACGACGCCCGCGATACGCCGCGGGCCAGGAAGGCGATGCAGCACGCCATAGCCCTGCATGAGGCCGCCGCGCGCCGCCGGTGAGGGGGTGCCCCTGCGGGTACGTGGATGTCACCCGCCCGTACGGGACTCCGCGGCCCAGCTCTCGATCACGTCGGCCGCACGGTCAAACGCCCGCGGCCGGGACAGAAAGTCGGGATTGTGGCTGGTCAGCAGCGCCCGCTCGGAGTCGCTCGGCACCGTGGCAACCAGCGCCTGCCCCTGCACCGTACGCGGCAGCCCCAGCCACCGCACCGGCCGCTGCACCGTACGCACCGCCGCCACCTCGCTCCAGCGCAGCGTTGCGGTGCGCAGCAGCCCCACCTGTCGCAGTCCGCGGGAGCTGACCCACACCCCGCAGCGCAACAGCCGTACCGCGAGTACGACCAGCAGTACGCCGAAACCCGCGCATATCGCGCCGCTCGGCAGCCCGCCGGCCAGGGTGATGATCAGTGCGGAGAAGAGCACATAGGAGGAGAGCAGCAGCAGAAGTGCGCCGCTGCCCACCCGCCAGGGGCCCGGACGGTAGGGACGTCGCCACAGATCGCGGTCGGCCTCGGCGAGGGTCACCGACTGGGCCGCGAGTACGCGGTCTTCACGGTCGGCTGTCAGAAAGGGCAGGGGCACGGCAGGGTCCTCGCTCGGTCACGACAGGCTGGGCCCACGGCTGCTCGCCGCAGCGTGTGAGTGGTGTGAGCGGTGACATTAGCGAGACCTGACGGACCCGGCCACCCCCGGGTGCGTTCCCGGGGGTGGCCATTGGGTCATCGGCCCTCGGCCGCTGCCGGAGGCTGGTGCGAGGGCGTCTCGTGGTCGCTGAGCGCCGGCAGACCGAGCAGCACCGAGCCCACGAGCCCGGCGACGACGGTCAGCCCCACCAGGGCGCTGCCCGCGACCTCGCGGAAGCTGCGGCGGGCAGGGGGCGGCGGGGTGACATTGCTGCGGAACCGGTCGGCCTCAGCTATGAAGGCGAACGGGACGGACTCTCCGCGGCGGGACATGAAGGTGCGCTCCTGCGTGATCGTTCTGGGTCGGATATGGCTCTGCGTTGGTTATGAGGTGAACGTCCGGGTCGGCGTCCGAGTGCCCGCAACCGCCGGACCAGATGTGAAAAATATCAACCGGGACGCAGAGGTATGTAACCGGGGTCGTGTTTCTTCATCCTCGGACTCGTTTGTCCGCAAAAACATGGGCAAAACGGGCTACTCGCTCCGCTCGGCCTCGCTGTCAGCCCCGCCCCTTAGGCTGGCCCCGCTCAGCCAGACGTACGTGGAAGGACCAGCCGGTGACCGAAACCCCCGCCCCGCCCGCCCCCAGTTTCCGCAGCGACATGACCGTCGAGCTGGTCAAGCACAGCGCTTCCGACACCGATGTGCTCTGGGCGGCCCGGGTCTCCACCGCGGGCGAGCAGTCCCTGGACGAGCTGAACAAGGACCCGGAACGCTCCAAGGGCCTGATCAACTACCTGATGCGGGACCGGCACGGCAGCCCCTTCGAGCACAACTCGATGACCTTCTTCATCAGCGCCCCCCTCTTCGTCTTCCGGGAGTTCCACCGTCACCGTGTCGGGTGGTGTCTGGCTGGTGACACAGAGATCACTTTGGAGAGTGAAGCGGGGAATCTCCGGCGCAAGACGATCAAGGACTTGTACCAGCAATGGCACCACGGCGTGGAGGACCAACTCCCTTGGTCCGCAGGAGGAGTGACCTGGCACGCCAAAGCGGGTAAGTGGAGGGCTCAGGTGTGGCGCCAAGGCGTTTGCCACTACCTCGGCCTCCACGAGAGCCGGGAGGCCGCGGAGAGCGCGGTGCTGGAGTTCAGGGATCAGCATCCGACCACCCGGCTGCGACGGCTCGGTTCGGTGCGCCGCAACCACGTGAGGTGCTATGACGAGGAGACTCTCACCGCTCAGCGCGCTCGGATCGTCGATGTGATCGAGTCCGGAGTGAAGCAGCTGATCAAGATCACGACTGCTGCAGGCCGCGAGCTGCGCTGTTCGGTCGATCACGCGGTGTTCACTCCTGACGGCTGGTGCAAGGCCGGCGAGCTCAGGGTGGGAGACGCCGTCATGGCTGCCGGTACGGCGGCGCGGCCGAGCGACCGGCTCGTGCCGCCCGGTCTCCGCCGGGGTATCGGAGTGTGGACCTCGATGCAGCGCGAGCGTCTCATCGCCGAGCAGGATGTCTGCCATCTCTGCTCACGTCCGTTTGCCCGGCAGGACCTCGCCCTCGACCACGTCATCCCCGTGGTGGACGACCTGTCGCGCGCTTTGGACGAGAGTAATCTCGCCCCCGCCTGCGCTGACTGCCATGCGACCAAGAGCGCAGGTGAGCAGGCGCGGGCGAAGCGAGGCGGCAAGGTGGCGGTCGCTCGCCCGGACGAGATCGTCGCGGTGATCGAAGACGGCGAGGAGATGACCTACGACCTGTCGGTCGAGGGCCCCTGGCACAATTTCCTCGCGAACGGAATCGTCGTCCACAACTCGTACAACGAGGAGTCCGGCCGCTACCGGCAGCTCCAGCCGGTCTTCTACATCCCGGACGCGTCCCGCAAGCTCGTCCAGCAGGGCCGCCCAGGCAAGTACGAGTTCGTCGCAGGCACCGAGGAGCAGCACGAGCTGACCAGCCGCTCCATGGCCGAGGTCTACCGGAAGGCGTACGAGACGTACGAGGAGATGCTGGCGGCCGGTGTGGCCCGCGAGGTCGCCCGCGCGGTCCTGCCGGTGGGTCTCTACTCGTCGATGTACGCCACCTGCAACGCGCGCTCGCTGATGCACTTCCTCGGCCTGCGCACCCAGCACGAGCAGGCCAAGGTGCCCAGCTTCCCGCAGCGCGAGATCGAGATGGTGGGGGAGCTGATGGAGGAGCAGTGGGCCAAGCTGATGCCGCTGACCTACGCCGCGTTCAACGCCAACGGCCGAGTCGCCCCCTGACCCCTGCTCGGCGCGAACCGTGCCGCACTCCTACCCGCCGGTCGGCGGGGTGCGGGACGGTGTCCGTATTGCACCCTTTGGAGAAGTTCATCTAGGGTGATTGTGCGGTCCCGGCACTGCCTGAACCCCCGAGCAGGCAGTGCCGGGGCCCTCTCCGTACTCCCCACTCAGCGCCGGACCCGCCCACTTCCCCGCCGTACCCCCGCCGATTTCCCGGCGGATCTCCGCCGCATCGGCAGCCCCGAGGGAGCGTCGCGGGGTGCGCTGCGAGTAGCGTGGACCCTATGGCTCCGACCTCCACACCGCAGACGCCCTTCGGGCGGGTCCTGACCGCGATGGTCACGCCGTTCACCGCTGACGGCGCGCTCGACCTCGACGGCGCGCAGCAGCTCGCCGCCCACCTGGTGGACGCCGGCAACGACGGCCTTGTCGTCAACGGCACCACCGGTGAGTCCCCGACCACCACCGATGCGGAGAAAGCCCAGCTGGTCAAGGCGGTCGTGGAGGCCGTGGGAGACCGGGCCCATGTGGTGGCCGGAGCCGGCACCAACGACACCGCACACAGCCTCGAGCTGGCCCGCGCCGCCGAGAAGGCAGGCGCACACGGTCTCCTGGCCGTGACCCCGTACTACAGCAAGCCCCCGCAGGAGGGTCTCTACCAGCACTTCACGGCCATCGCCGACGCCACGGACCTCCCGGTGATGCTCTACGACATCCCCGGCCGCAGCGGTGTGCCCATCAACACCGAGACCTTCGTACGACTCGCCGAGCACCCCCGCATCGTCGCGAACAAGGACGCCAAGGGCGACCTCGGCCGCGCGAGCTGGGCCGTCGCCACCAGCGGTCTCGCCTGGTACAGCGGCGACGACATGCTCAACCTCCCGCTGCTGTCCGTGGGCGCCGTCGGCTTCGTCTCCGTGGTCGGCCACGTCGTCACTCCGGAGCTGCGCGCCCTGCTGGAGGCCCACCTGAGCGGCGATGTCGCCAAGGCGACCGAGATCCACCAGAAGCTGCTCCCGGTCTTCACCGGAATGTTCCGTACCCAGGGCGTCATCACTACCAAGGCCGCGCTCGCCCGGCTGGGCCTTCCCTCGGGACCGCTGCGCCTGCCGCTGGTCGAGCTGTCCCCCGAGGAACTGGAACAGCTCAAGCACGATCTCGCTCACGGCGGGGTACATCTGTAGATCTCAGACTTCACAACTGCATACCGCCGGACAACGGCAGCAGTGCACAACCGTGCATGACCCATCAGAACCAGCACGACACGTACGTACGACACGTGCGTCCGCGTGCGCATCATGAATATCGCGCGCCACGTGCCCAGGCGGGTGCGTGGCGCGCGTGGTAAGGAGAGTCTTTTGAGTCATCCGCATCCCGAGCTTGGCCCACCGCCAAAGCTCCCCGAGGGCGGCCTACGGGTCACCCCGCTGGGAGGTCTCGGCGAGATCGGGCGCAACATGACCGTCTTCGAGTACGGCGGCAGGCTCCTGATCGTCGACTGCGGCGTCCTCTTCCCCGAGGAGGAACAGCCGGGCATCGACCTCATCCTCCCCGACTTCACCAGCCTGAGGGACCGCCTCGACGACATCGACGGCATCGTCCTCACCCACGGCCACGAGGACCACATCGGCGGCATCCCCTATCTGCTGCGGGAGAAGGCCGACATCCCGCTGATCGGCTCCAAGCTGACCCTCGCCCTGATCGAGGCAAAGCTCCAGGAGCACCGCATCCGGCCCTACACCCTCGAGGTGGAAGAGGGACACAAGGAACGCATCGGCCCCTTCGACTGCGAGTTCCTCGCGGTCAACCACTCCATCCCCGACGCCCTCGCCGTCGCGATCCGCACCCCGGCCGGCATGGTCGTCCACACCGGCGACTTCAAGATGGACCAGTTGCCGATGGACGGCCGCCTCACCGACCTGCGGGCCTTCGCACGCCTCGGTGAAGAGGGCATCGACCTGCTGCTCAGCGACTCGACCAACGCCGAGGTGCCCGGCTTCGTGCCGCCCGAGCGCGAGATCTCCTCGGTGCTGCGCCAGGTGTTCGCCAGCGCCCAGAAGCGGATCATCGTGGCCAGCTTCGCCAGCCATGTGCACCGCATCCAGCAGATTCTCGACGCCGCACACGAGCACGGCCGCCGGGTCGCCTTCGTGGGCCGCTCCATGGTCCGCAACATGGGCATCGCCCGCGACCTCGGCTACCTCCAGGTCCCAGCTGGCCTCGTCGTCGACGTCAAGACGCTCGACGACCTCCCGGACGACGAAGTCGTGCTGGTTTGCACCGGTTCCCAGGGCGAGCCCATGGCCGCCCTCTCCCGGATGGCCAACCGGGACCACCAGATCCGAATCGTCCAGGGCGACACGGTGATCCTGGCCTCCTCCCTCATTCCGGGCAACGAGAACGCCGTCTACCGCGTGATCAACGGGCTGACCCGGTGGGGCGCCAACGTGGTGCACAAGGGCAACGCCAAGGTGCACGTCTCCGGCCACGCCTCGGCGGGCGAACTGCTGTACTTCTACAACATCTGCCAGCCGCGCAACCTGATGCCCGTCCACGGCGAATGGCGCCACCTGCGTGCCAACGCCGAACTGGGCGCGGCGACCGGAGTGCCGCACGACCGCATCGTGATCGCCGAGGACGGGGTCGTGGTCGATCTGGTCGACGGCAAGGCCAAGATCAGCGGCAAGGTCCAGGCCGGCTATGTGTACGTCGACGGTCTTTCGGTCGGCGACGTCACCGAGTCCTCCCTCAAGGACCGGCGCATCCTCGGCGACGAGGGGATCATCTCGATCTTCGTCGTGGTCGACAGCACCACCGGCAAGATCGTGGGCGGCCCCCACCTCCAGTCCCGTGGCTCGGGCATCGACGAGTCCGACTTCGCCGCGGTCATCCCGAAGCTCGACGAGGCCCTCGCCAAGTCGGCGCAGGATGGCGTCGCCGAGACCCACCAGCTCCAGCAGCTGGTGCGCCGCACGGTCGGCAAGTGGGTCTCCGACACCTACCGCCGACGTCCGATGATCCTCCCCGTGGTCGTAGAGGTCTGACGCCCTGTCGGCCCCGACACATGCGCACGTTCGTGCGAGTGTTCGGGTCCACGGGCAAGCGGGGCGCCTCGATTTGCCTCCGGGCGCCCCGCTCAAGTACGTTTACATCTCCACCGCATCGGGAACCCGGAGCCGCCACGGCCTGGGAACGGCCGATGGCCAGGAATCCGAAATCGACTCGGAAACGAGCCGGAAAAAGATTCTGGTAAGGTTGGAA
>NZ_JAFFZN010000038.1 GCF_017676385.1 Streptomyces spirodelae | reverse complement strand
GCTAGACCTTTTCGGCGGTCGCCTCGGACTTGGCTTCGAGTACGAGGTAGCGCAGGTGCCCCAGTGCTCATAACACGTCGGGGCCGTTGCCAAGGGTGCGCTCGGGGCGCTGCGAATCAAATCCCAGGTGGCGGCCCACCTTTTGCAGAGCGGCCTCAAACACCGGGGCCCGCGTCGGGTACACGAGATCGTCCAGCAGCGCGTCCGCGCCCAGCAGCAGGCTGTTGCGGCCCTTGTCGGTGTTGGCGAGATAGCTGGCGGCCAGCTTGACCTGGAAATCGGCCGGGCTGATACGCGTGGCCCTGACCTCGAGCAGCTCCGCCGACCTGCTTGGCCTGTGTGGTCCGCCGTGTCTTATCGGCCCGCCAGGTGTTGGAGGGGGGAGCGGGCCGACTCCTTTTAGTAGTTGACGCACGAGAGCGATGCAGTGGTCTTCTCCGCCTCGATGAACGCGTACACCGCGCTCATCGGTTGCTCTCCTTCGTGAAGAGGACCGGCGCCCCCCTTCGCAGCGCCTCAACCGCTTCGCCCTGCCCAGCGGGCCAACCTCCGCAGCAGGGGCAGCCCTTCACACTCGGCCGTCGTCAGTCCTCCGTCCCGTGACGGATCTGACTCCCCGCGCATCGACCCCGCTGGAACGGCCCCCTGCAGCGTGCTACCACGCCCCACAGCCGCTCCCGCTCTCGCGGGTACGTTCCCCTGTGCTCAAGTGTCATCCGCCCGCCCCGGGCTTGGGATTGCGTCACGGGGTGACCGGCACTGCCGCGCTGGCCTGGGCAAGGACCCTCCCTTGTGCGAGGAAGGGGCGGGGAGCGTGTCAGCCGGGGCCGTAGCGGCAGGCTCCGCCCTCGTATGCGGTCAAGGGGCTCTTGTGCCCCCCTGTCCGGGAATACCCGTTCACCCGCCGGGGCGTGGCGATGCCGCACTGTTGACGACGACGTGCAGCAGCGGCGTACCGCGCACAACCTCGACCCGATCGTGCGACGGAGAAAACGGGCATGGCTGACGTCTGGGAGCGTGGGAGCGCGAGTGCTCCCAGAGGGCTCCCATCATGGGAGTAAACGCACGTACGAAAGAAGCCGCCCCAGCAAACGCTGGAACGGCTTCCGATCTGCGATCTTCGCAGTCGGGACGGCGGGATTTGAACCCACGACCCCTTGACCCCCAGCCGCGCGGCACTGTCGTCCTGCGGCTCGTACGGAGAGGTACCGGGCCGTACGATGCCCCGCGCGGTTGTTTCGCGCCGTGGTGAGCGCCGCCATGAGTCAAGTGCTCCTGACCAGGCTCCTCACCGCAACAGCTCCGATCGCGGCGCTGCGTTTACGAGAAGAGGAACTTCGCCGGGCGGTGGGTGTGCGTCAGCCGAGAGCGCTGGCTTCATCCACGACTGCGCGGCGACAACCGCAATGACCAGAATCGTTCCCACGAATCATCCGCAGGGATTGCGATTGAACAAGCCTCAGTCGCCGCCCCCGGCCAGTCTACTGATCAGGCAGGAGACCGTCGGGTTGAAGGCCACAGGCCCGAACACTGTCGGCTCGGCTCGCAGCAGACGGCAGTGCCCGAGCGAGCGGCTACGGCCGCTCGCTCCTGGTCCGTCGTCCCGCTGCCCGAGAGCGTCGGTGCGGCAGCGGTCTGCCAGGGCCGACTGCTCGGTCATGGCCGGCGGCCCCGAGGCGCGCGGATGCGCGGAGCGGCCCCTTGCGTGTGGGCGAGTGGGTAAGGGCCACTGCGGCGCGGGAGAATCCGCTCATCACGGTCCAACGTGTTGAGCGGGAATCTTCAGAGGGTCAGGAGGTTCGACCATAGGCCCAGCGTGAGCAGGTGTTCGGCCCCCAGTCCTCGATGCACACCCTCACCTTGACGCTGACCCCCGGAGGGTAATCGTTGGGAAGGTTCCCCGTGTAGTGGTGCTTGCATTTGGTCGCGGGCTTCCACTGGGCGCGGGTTTGGACAACGTAGTCGGCGTACACGCGGTGGCCGTCGCACGCATTGTCCCAGAGCGTGATCTTCTCCGGGGCTCCCGAGTAGAAGCACACCCCGGCGCGATTCCCCGATGTCTGTGCGCAGATAGCCGAGACCGCTTGTGCCTCGGTGGCCGGGCCTGTGACGACAAGACCTGTGCCGAGCGCGAGGGTGGCCGCCGCAGTCGAGAGGCTTTACCTGGCTTCAAGGGAACCACCTCGCTCGTTGACCTTGTGGAGGTTGCCCACTCTTCCAGAGCAGCACGCCCAGCGCGTTAGCTCTGCGTGCCAAGAGCAGAGAAGCACCCGTTCACCACCTGCCGGTGATCCCGCGACGGATGACCTGGGATCAGGGAGCGGGTCCCGGTCGTTCCATCGGCTTTCACTACGCTCAGCGCGCCGCGCACAAGGCATCCTGGCAGAAGTCGTCAGGGCGGGAAGCCCCGCTTCTCACCTGCGCGCGCCTGCTCACTTGGAGCTGATGGACTCCGTGAGGAGTGTCGTGGCCAGGGCGATGCGTTCGGGGGCCGGCGCTGTGCGGGTTGTGGTGAGTTGGGTGGCGCGGGCGGGGTGGCGGTTGGTCAGCCACTGTTCGGTGTGGTCGAGCAGTTTGTGTTGCGTCTCCTCGTCGAGTTCGGGGCGGGGCATCAGGGCGTGCAGGACGAACAGGGCGCGTCCGGCCAGGTGGTGCTGGGCCAGCCAGTCCCTTGCGTAGCCGACGGCGCGCTGGAGTTCGTCGCCGCGCAGGTCGGGTCTGGTGAGGAGTGCTTGCAGGGCGGCCGCGGTGGGGAGTTTTGTGCGGAAGCGGCCGCACCACTGGACCGCGCTGGTGATCAGCTCGGGATCGCCGTTGGGGGCGGGGTTCTGGGTCAAGAGGGCGTGCCAGAGGTGGGGGGCGCCGTTGCGCTGGGGGTGGATGCGGATCCAGGTGGTCGCGTAGGTGGTGATGCGGGCCCGCAGTGCGTCGTCGAGGCCGGGGTCGGCGAGCAGGCTGCGGAGTGCGAGGTGTGCCTCCTGTCTGCCGGCGTTCCCCTCCAGCCAGCAGAGCAGTTGCTTCCTGGCCTTGGCTGCGCTGGTCTGAGCGGCCGGGTGGGGGCAGCTGACGACGGCGCTCAGCAGGCCGGGGGCTTCTTTGGAGTGCGAGTGAGCGGTCAGCCACTGGTCGGCGTACGCAAGCGCCCGGGTGGCCTGTTCGGAGCCCAGCCTGCGGTGTCTGAGCAGTTGTTCCAGCACCTGGTAGGCGGCCGGGTCGGTGGTGTGCCGGTCGAGCCAGACGAGCGCGGCCTCCACGGCCGTTTGCGCCGCGTCGTCGTCCACATCCTTGCGGAACAGCAGTGGGCACAGGACGTGCGGTGCCCGCATGCTGTGTCTGTGCAGGCGCAGCCAGCGCAGCGCGATGGGGACGGTGCGGGTCAGTGCGGCGGAGTTGTGCTGGGTGCGCTGCAGTACGTCGCGGATCAGAAAGCCTGCGTTGTCCTCTCCGCCGTACCGGTCCAGCCAGATGCCGGCCAGTTCTTCGGCCCTGGCGATCTGCGGGAAGTCGGCGTCCTTGGTGAGGAAGACGGCGCGGAGCACGGTGAACGCGACCGACCAGACCCCGTCGGGCCGCCCGCGCGGCTGCTGCCGCTGCCGTGCCCGCGTCCGCGGTCGGGGACGGGGAGGGGTTGGGCGCAGGCGGCGGTCCAGCCAGTCCAGTGTGTAGTCCACCGCCCGGTGTGCCGAGGAGCGGCGCAGGTCCGACCGGGCGAACAGGTCGCGCAGCAGGTAGATGGACTGCGGTGTGTCGGGGTAGGCCTCCAGCCAGGCGAGGGACTGGTCCACCACCGTCCCGACGACGGCTGAGTGCAGCCCCGGCTGGGCCAGTACGGCCTGCAGTACGTGGTTGGCGTTCGTGGTCAGGTGGTGTTGGTCCAGCCAGCGGCATGCCATCGCCAGCTCTGCCTTGCGTGTGGCTGCCTCTGGCGGATCCAGTCTCAGTAGCTGGCTGAGTACCCGGCCCGCCTCGGGGTCGTGCTCGTACGCGGCGAGCCAGCGGTCCGCCTGTTCGCGCACGAGCGTCACCTCACCGGGGGCGAAGGGCGGACGGAGCAGTTCGTTCAGTATCGATGCGGTGGAGGGGCGCGGTGGCGCCTGGGCGATGCGTTCGCGTACGAACGCGCGGGCCTGCCCGGTGTCCTCCAAGCGGTGCCGGCGGTGCAGGAAGAGCAGTTGGTGGAGCACCGAGGTGAGGATGCCGTCGGTGGCCGAGGCCGCTTCGGGCAGCGACCGCAGCCGGGCCAGGACCGCGGCGGCCAGCGCCGGTGCCTCGGCACGGGGCAGGTCCTCGCGTGACAGCACCGACGCGAGCACGTACCAGGCGGAGGAGGCTCGGGCGTTGGCCTTCAGCCAGGCCACGGTGTAACGCACCATATCGGTGCTCTGACGGCCGGGCAGGACGGGCTGCAGTGCCAGGGCCTCCAGTACCCACCCGGCGCCCGGCATCGGGTGGTATCGCTCAAGCCAGTCCAGGGCGTATCCGATGGCGGGCAGTCGGATCTCGGACGGCTGATGGGCGGTGCACGGCAGCAGCCGACTGAGGATCATGCCCGCACGCTGCTCTCGCGCGTGCGTCGCCAGCCAGTGTGTGGCGGATCGGAGCGCGTGTTTTTCCTGCTCGGGTGACAGACCTGGGTCGCGCAGAAGGACGGCGACCGCTCCGAAGGCGAGCGCTTTGTCGTGGTGCTGCTCCAGCCAGCGCAGTGCGTGCGGCCGGATCCGGGGGAAATCGTCGGGCCTGAAAGGGTGGGACCCGGCGAGGGCGATCAGGGCATAGCCGGTCTGCTGCTGGCTGTGCGGGTTGTCCTGGTGTTCCAGCCAGTCGATCAGGCGCTGGAGTGTCCTGCGGTACGGGGTGCTGTCGCCGTTGCACTCGTCGGTGCCGCCCCCCTCCGTGGCCGTCGGCCGGTAGCGGGTCAGCAGCGCGGAGAGTACGTATTGGGCGGGTGGCTGCATCGGGTGCAGGTCCAGCCAGCGCTCGGCCCAGCGCATTGTCTGCTGTAGCTGCTGGTTGGTCAGGTCACCCCGTTCCAGGAGGGCTTGCATGGGGTATGCGGCGCTGCGTGCGCGGTGGTGCCGTTCGAGCCATTCCATGGCCTGGTCGATGACGCGCCGGTCGAGGTCGTCGTCCAGGTCGGGGCGCAGCAGCACGGCCCGCAACAGGCGGTCGGAGTTCGCCGGTAGGGCGGCGTCTGGGTCCCGGCTGCCGAGCCAGTCCAGGGCCGCCTCGATCAGGGACCGCTGCTGATGTGGGGTGGCTTCGGGCCGGTTCAGCGCGTCGAGCAGCAGGTAGGGGGCGCGGGGGAGATTGCCGTGCAGGCCCACCCACCGGACGGTCAGCGTGAGGGCTTCGGCGGCGTCCGTGCCGGCTTCCGGGTGCCGGGCCAGCCAGCGTTGCAGTACGAAGGAGGCGTGCTCCTCATCCGCGTTTCCGTTGAGCCACTCCAGGGTGCGCTTGCCGAGCCGGGCTTGCTGGTCGGCACTCAGGTCGGAGCGGGTGAGCAGGACGGACAGCAGCCGTGGAACGGTGCTGTCCCCGTCCGAGCGCTCACCCCGCCGGCCCAGCCACGTCAATGCGCGTTCCACGGCCTCCCGACGGGTGGCGGGCGCCAGGTCCGTACGGGCGAGCACCAGTCGCAACAGGTCGCCTGAGGCGAGGGCGCCCGGCCGACGCCGGTGCGATCGCATCGCGCGACCCACTGCTCTGCGGGCGCGCGCGGGGTCGAGATCCGGCTGGGCCAGCAGGGCATGCAATACGCCTTTCGCGCCGGGCGCCCTTCCTTCCCCGGAGTCGGTCCACTCCAGTCCGGCGTCGGCGACCACGGCGAGCTGCTCCGGGTCGAGGTCGGTGCGGTTGAGCAGGGCGCGGAGCACAGGGACATGACGTGCCTGAGATGTCTGTGAGGGTGCACCGGGGGTGCCGGAGGTCTCCTCGGCGGTGGTGGTGAGCAACCCGATGCCGTCAGAGATCAGGAACTGCGCGTGGTCCGCCGGCACCTGGGTGAGCAGGACGGCGAGCAGCGCGACACCCTGTGGACCGCCTTCAGCGCCGGTCACTGCCCCGCCGGTCATCTCCTCGCCGGCCACTGCCCGTGGGACGGTCCAGGCCGTACGCAGAGCCGCCCAGCTCTCGGCCGCCGCCGTGCGCCACGGTGGTGCGACCAGCATGCCGACCAGCAGCCGGACCCCTTGGCGTTCGGTGGGAAGCCGGGAGCTCAGCTCCGTGGCGTTCTCCCGCATCCAGGCGCGGCAGAACCGGGTGAGCTGGTCCTGGTGCTCTGGCGGTGCGTCGGCGTACAGCCGTGCTACGCCCCGCGCCAGCCGGTGCAACCCGCCGAGCCCTCCGGGCGCCATGCCTGGCGCCCCGGCCGGATCGGCCACCGAGGCGTGCGCCCTCAGCAGGGTGCCGAGCGCTGTCCGGTCGAGGGAGTAGCCCTGGCCGGGAAAGAGCGCGGTGCGCAGTATCTCGTCGGCCACGACGTCGTGCACGGTGTGCACAGTGTCGCCGTAGGAACGCAGCCAGCCCAGTCCGCTCAGAGTGTCGACCACGGTCGTGCCGACCGCCTCGTCCAGCTCGCCGGAGGGAAGGCGCAGGGTGCGGGCGACAGTGGCCGCCAGGTCGTCGTACGAGGCGGGGGCGGCGGCCACGGCTGCCGCGTACCCGAGCAGCCCGGCGTGCTCACCGCGTGCGCAGGTGCCGGGCTGCAGCACGCGTTCCTGCTCCAGCCGCCGCATCAGATATCCGGTCAGTGCGGAGGGTGCCGAGGTGTCCAGTTCGGCGACCGGGCGGCCGGCCCGTACCTGGGACTCCGCCTGCGCGGCCAGCAGCAGTGCCACCATGGGCTGCTCGCCGCAGCGCCGGGTCAACTCCGCCCTGCCGAGGCTGTCCAGCGCCGTGGGCGCCACCTTGGTGAAGATCCGGCGCAGCACTTCCTGGCGGTGGGCCGCGTCGTTCCAGTCCATGGTCACGGCGTGGGTGAACAGCCGTCCACCGTCCTCACCGCGCAGCCGGTCCCGGGCGCTTCGGTGGCAGGTGAACAGGAATCTGATCTGCGTGTCGGCTGCTTCGCCTGGTCCGCCGGCCATGGTGCGCTCCGCCCAGCGGGCGAGGTCGCGCAGGCTCAGCGCGGGCTGCTGGTCCAGGTAGTCGACGACGATCAGTACCCGGGCCGACGGCTGGCCCGCCAGCGCGGCGTCCAGGTCGCCGATCTCCACGTCGGTGTCGGTCCGCAGGTGAAGCACCTGCCAGTTGTCGGCGTGGGCTCGTTCCGCCACCTCCAGGCAGGTCCGAGTTTTGCCGGTGGCCGCTGTCCCGCTGAGCAGGACACCGCGGGCCGTGTCATCGGCGAGCCGGCGAAGGATGCGGCCGGGGTGGGAGGGCGAGGCCTCGGGCGGTTCGTGGAAGGGAAGTTGTGAGTCGACCAAGTACCGGTCGCTGACCGCCAGCTCCGCCATCACCTGGCGGTGCGGCACTACACCATGCGGGCGTGCCGGGGCGGTACCGGTCCGGCCGTCGGGGGGCAGCCCGTCGCGTAAAGCCTGGGCGGGGGTGAGGTCCTGGGGGCGGGCCGGCAGACCAGTGAGTGCTCGCAGTCGCTCCAGCGGTCCGGCCGCGATCCGGTACCAGCTCTCCACCGATCTGGCCAGAAGCCGGTGGCCGCCTTCGTCCAAGGGGTCCTGGACAGCCACGCCGATGATCGCGTTCCCGGCGCAGACCGCGGCACCCGACAGCCCGCCCCACGGGGTGTCCTCAGCAGCCGACAACGTTCCAGCCGGGGTGTCCATCTTCAGCTCAAGCGTCCCGCTCGGGAAGTTCGCCCCCACCGGGATCGTGCCACGGACCTGCTCCGAGTCGTACGGCGCCTCGTCACCGCGGTACTTGAAGCTCGGAAAGCCGATCGCCAGGTAGGGCACCTCTCCAGGGTCCTCGGGCATACGCGTGAACGACACCGGTTCCACGGTCTGCTGCAGCACTGGCTGCGGCCACTGCGCGGGCCAATCGTCGCGCACCCGGTCCTCGTAGGCCTCTCCCAGTTCCACCACGGCGAGATCGATCTCAGGCGCCTGCCATACGACGGCACACTCCGGGTAGTCGCGCCACGCTCCGCGAGCGGTGTAGAACCGCACCTCGGCGGTGTCGAGCCCGCGCAGGACATGCGCTGCGGTCAGGACATGCGCGCTGCTGATCCGGTAGCCCGAGCCGCGCCACGGTAACGGGTCCCCGTCCGGGTCCGGAACGGTGATCAGAGCAACGCGGCTCATGTGGGGATGCGGGCTATCGGAACACTCTGTTCGGGCCGACGCCTTGGACACTGGCCGCACCCGTCCGGAACTCACTCACCGGGCCTTCCCCGTCCGGAGACATGTGGAGCCCGGCCGGTGGCGACCATCTTCGGCTGCAGGGTCAGTCGCACCACCTGGGTGGATTCGTGGGCCGCCCGGCCCTCACCCCCGAGTTCGACGACCCAGAAGGTGACCTTACCGTTCGCTCCGGCCTCCTTCCGCAGGCCCACCGAGAGCTCCAGTTCGACGGGGCCCACTTCCAATTGCAGTCCCTGCGTCGGCGCGGCGGCGATGGCCGTCTCCAGTTCGCGGCGCAGGTTCCGGATCATCTCGGACAGCTCGATCACAGCGGTGCCCCCTTCCGCGGCCACGGGCCGCGCACCAAACGTGTCGCCAAGTATAAGAAAAAGCTGCAGAATTGGGCGGGGAATCATCATGTCAGCGGCGCGTGGCCGTGGGCTCGGCGACCGGGTACACAGCGGTTCGAGGAACTGGCCGACCTCTACCGGTGGGCCATGCAGAACGAGAAGGAACTCCCGGCCCACTCCCTCAACGTCAGGTTGGAGAAGGCTCACTGCCGCACGGCCTTCCCGCACCCGGACACCGACATGGCGGTCCAGCAGGTGGCTCTCTTACCGCCCTGCGCCACCTCGTGGCCGAACTGGTCAACGGCTGCTCCGCCGGCCCGCCTGGCCTGCGTGGTCCGCCGGGTCTTCTCGGCCCGCCAGGTGTTCAAGGGGGAAGCAGGCCCCTGTCAGTAGTGGACGCACGAGAGCGATGCAGTGGTCTTCTCCGCCTCGATGAACGCGTACACCGCACTCGTCGCCGCTCGCCTTCGCGAAGCAGACCGGTGCCCTTTCGCGGCACCTCAACCGCTTCGCCCTGCCCGGCGGGAATCTCCGCAGTAAAGACGGCTCTTCACGCTCGGCCGTCGTCAGCTCTCCTTCCATGACGGATCTGACTCCCCGTGCATCGGCCCCGCTGGAACGGCCTCCGATCTGCGATCTTCGCAGTCGGGACGGCGGGATTTGAACCCACGACCCCTTGACCCCCAGCCGTGCGTCAATTCCGTCCTGTGCTCGCATGAGGGAGGTATCGGACGGTACGGAGCCCTGCACAGATGGCACGTGCCGGTGGTGAGTCCCGGCGTGGGTCAAGTGCTCCTTATCGACAGTCCCCACCGTCACACTGCCGTGACTGTTCAGGGACCCTCTGGACGGGCCCGTGGGGCCGACCTGCCCAAGAGCGATCAGCTCCTCCGCGCCAGTAGCCCGTGGGCGATTGAGTTCACTTCTGGGCCTTCACTCGACTTCCAATTCCTCCAGGAGCATGGCCAATTCCACGCGCTCGAGCTGGTCGAGGTCGACCTCAGGGTCCTCAGCGAATGCGAGGAGCCGTGCGATGCCGCTGTCCCGGTACCCGTCCACCCGGGCCAGGGCCTCAGCCGCGTCCACGCGGAGGAACCCGTACAAAGCCCGGTTGTCAGCGAGGCGGCTGAGTCGGGCGGCGGCTTCGTCGCGGTACTCATCCGCCTCCGCCAGGGCACTGGCAGCCCGGATGCGGGTCAACGGGTCCAGGCTATCGGCCAAGCGGAGGAGCTGCGTATTGCCGATGTCCTGGTACCCATCGGTTTCGACCAGGGCCCAGGCCGCCTCCAGGCGGTCGCTGTCCTCCAGAGTGAGGTCGTCGGCGAATGCGACGAGCCTGGCAGCGCCTTCGTGGCTATGTCCTTCCACCCAAGTCAGGATGCGGGCTGCCCTCGAACGGCTGGAGATGCCCAGGGCGCAGTCGTCCGCGAAGTCAGAGAGCCGCATGACCGCGTCGTCCTGGCACCCGTCGATCCCTGCCAGGGCCTTCGCGGCCTCGATGCGGTGAAACACTTCCCAGGCGGTGTCGTCGGCGAGGCGGGTGAGGCGAGTCGCACCGTCCTCCCGGTACCCGTCCACCTGGGCCAGAGCCCAGGCTGCCTTGACCCGGGTGGTGTCCTCCAGGGCGGTGTCGTCGGCGAGGCGGGTGAGGCGGGCCGCGCCGTCCTCCCGGTACCCATCCAGTTGGGCCAGGGCCCAAGCCGCGTCCATACGGGGAGAAGAGAACCGGACGTTGCCGTATTGCGCCTCCAACACAGCGCTCAGGGAGGGATCTTCCGCGAAGCGGATCAGTTGAGCGGCGGTGGGGTCGGGAGGGAGGGCGGTTCTCAGCCGCACCTGGGTGGTGAGGAACGTGCAGGCACCTTCGCCACCACGAGCGGCGACGTCCTCCAGACGTCGGGCGGTTGCGTCGGCGATGCGGTCCTGAGGCCCGAGAAGTCCGTCGAGGAGGAACCCCAGATAAGAAGGGTCGAGCTCCGGCGGCTTCCAGTTGTGGCCGGGGGGTGACTCCGGGAAGACGGCCTGGAGCACATGGGCACGGGCTTTCGCGTCACGGGTGGCGTGGCGGGCCGCGTGGTACTCCAGGAGGGTCTGGTGGAGGAAGTCGAAGTCGTCCATGTGCTGGACCAGCAGGCCGGTGGGGCGCAGGAGGTCACCCAGGAAAGAGTTCCAGAGCTGCTGGTTCACCTTGTCCGGGCGGTTGACGTGCAGGTGCGATGCCAGGACCTGGACGGCAGGGGCGGAGTTGCCGCCGATCCTCTCGTGGGCGAGGTGGTCGATCAGTTCTGGCAGGTGGTCGCGCACGCGTTGCGCGGCCTTCTCGGCAGCCTGGTTGTGCCTGGGGATCTGGTGCCGGTCCTTCAGGCGCCGGATGGCCTCGTCGTGGGTGTCCCTGATGTTCTTGTGGGCGTTCTGCTCGTAGATCAGCTCGACGAAGGACCGGTAGGCGCTGGTGCGTCCGTCGGGCAGGGGGCGGGTGGGAGCGGCCGCGTGGAGCCGGCACAGCATGGAGGCCATCAGCGGGGTGCGTGCCATGTCGTCCAGGCGGGAGCGCTGGAGCCCGGCCATGAACGTTCGGGCGTGGCGGCCGGGGTCGTCCAGGGAGCGGAAGTACCGTGCAGCGTAGGCGAGTTGGTCGCTGCGGGAGAAGGGCTGGAGCTCGAAGCGCGATGTCTGTGGAGCCGGCGGTTCGAGTTCCTTCGCGGGCAGCAGGCGGGTGGCCACGACGAACCGGTACGGGCTGTGGCCGGCCGCGGCGGCAGCGGCCAGCATCCGCAGGACGGTGCCGCGGATGCCGGTGTCCGGGATCTCGTCGAGGCCGTCGACCAGCACCAGCCAGGACACGCCCGGAAGGGGCCGGTGCCGGAAGAACTCGGCCGACAGCTCGTCCAGCAGCCCGAATCTCTTGAGCTGGGAGGTTGCGGTTTTGGCCAAAGCGACCGGCAGGGGGTACGAGCCGGTGAGGTCACGGGCGTTGACCAGGACCGGGATCGTTGCGTCGGCCTTGCCGGCCGACCGGTTCAGCCAGCGCTCGGCAGAGTCGGCCAGGTGGGCGCGGAACAGGGTGGTCTTGCCTCCTCCTGGCCCGGCCAAGAGTACGCACAGGGTGCTGTCCGCCCGGAAGATCTCACCGGCAGGCACCGCGGGGCCCGCTCCTGTGGTCCGGATCCGAGGTGGAGCTTCTTGGCCGTCCAGTGCGTCCGGTGGCAGAGGGCGGGTCTGCCGGCGTACGTAGACATCCGCCAGAGCGGGCACGGGCGTGTCGCCTGCGCCGTACGGGCTACCCGGACTCATTGGGTAGGGGTGCTGGGTGGCGAAGTTCCGCACCGCCCCCAGGTATGCGTCGACAGGTAACGCGTCTGCCGGGGACAGCGTGGTGGGAGCAGGCCGGAGGGCCTTGGCCTGCTCCCACCGGGTCCTCCACAACTCCCTGGCGTTCGTCCACCTGATTGCGGCCCGCGCGCGGTCGGGGCCGCTGAGTGCGTCGGTGGGCGGTTGCCCGGACCACTCCAGAAGCACCCGGATCAGCGCCCACAGCACCTCGAAGTCCTTGGCCGGGCTGCCCTTTTCGAACCATCCTCCGACCCGGGTGGGCGAGAGCGGCGGAAACCCGGCCTGCCGCAGCAGGTCGTTGGCTCTGGCGATCGCTTCTGTGCGGCTTCTGCCTTGCAGGGCCTTGGCCTCCAACTCTCGCAGCTTGTCGCGCAGGACCTGCCGCCCCGCACTCAGGTTCGCCGTGCCGCCGCCCACCTGTGCCTCCCCGAATCACCCTGCTCGTCGTCCCGAGTCCAGCGCATCCGCCGCATCCACTCGCGCAGGGCCTGGCCACCTGCCCGGCCTGGGCATTCAGCATCGCTGTCCATCGGATCCAGCATGCCTTCACCCAGGGTGGGGCCGGCGGGTGATATGGCTCTCGTGCCGCTCGACACGTGGCGGCACGGAGGGAGGAACTGCCGTGGACGTCACCGCCTGGGCCCTCGTACCCGTGGCCGCCCTGCTGATCGTGGCCACCATGACCGTACTGATCGTCGGCATGGCCATGAAGGGCACCACCTCGCGCGACCGCGCCACGGTCCTGAGGGCCGTCGCCGATGTGCTCCGCGCCGTACACGGCCGCCGCAGGTGATTCCCGGCACCCGGCCTCGGCCCTTCTTGCCCCGCCCCACCCGCTGCCGCCCCATGGCGGAAATCATGCCCGGTGCGCGAAGTCGAGGCGGCGGAATCGGCAAGCGTGGCAGGCAAGGTCTCGCCATGGGTAGCCGACCTGCGCCGGGATGCCGGGCCGCCATTTGTTCATCCGCACCTGTAGGCCGGCCACACCTTTTCCGGCGGCTGGCCGGCTCCGTCGAGTAGCTGCCGCGCGCACAGTGGGGGAGTGGCGTCTTCCGGCTGGTCAACCAGAGGCGCATCGGTGCGCCAGTCGATGAGCTGTAGGGGACACTGCCCAGGCAGCCGCTCCACATGGCAGCCGTACGAGCCGGTATCAGCGCCGCCACCTACGCACGAGCCCAACTCCAGGCTGCGGCAGCATGCCGCGCAGTTCGCCTGCGAGCGGTTGGACGTACCGTACGGCTGATGCGCATTCACTCCCAGGTGTGCTGCGGGGCGCCTACTTCGGGTGCATCCACGCTGACCAGCGGAGATGGACGCAAGCGCACCTGAAGTGCGCGTTGTGCTGCGGAGGGGACGCGCTGGGGTGCGTCACAGGAGCGCTCTCGGCGATGCAGCCGTGGAGTATTTGGTGTGGGGTGCGAGTGTGAGGAGTGAGGCGAGGTGGGTTGGACCGAAGACGGGACGGTCCCGATAGGCCGACACTATCTGCCGCCTCAGCGCACGAGGACCTGGTGCATCTGGACTTGGGCGGCGGTGTCGGTGCACGAGACTAGTCTGGCTGGGCTGTAGACCATCCTGGGGGGAGCCTGAGCATGGCGTATGTGCAACATCTGTCGGTACGGGTGCCCTGGCACGACAGCGGGTGGGGTGGCACGGTGTGCGAGGACCCGCTGGGCAACAGCTCCTGCATCCTGCTCAAGAAGGTCGGCGAGGACCGCGACGACACTCTCGAAGCAGCGCATGCGGGCGAGCGGTTCGAGGCACTGGGCGCGGAGCCAGCTTGCCTTGCCGAGCGCGGTGGTTTCCTCAGCCCACGTCGGCACGTCTTGATGCGGAGGCATCCGTACGGCCATACGGACGCCCTCAGAGCGGTGTCGGACACGCTGGTGGACGTTTCTCCGTTCTCCGTTCACGGCATTCCGTTCTACTGGCTCAACCGGGAGAACGCGGTCGAGGTGGCGGAGGAACAGCGCATCCTCGGCTTCTCCGCGGGAGCGGAGGACTTCGCCGTTGGCAAGCTCGGTTTCCGGCCGAACTGGCTGCTGCACGGGGACAACCAACGGGCGGTCATCGATGCCTTCTTCGAAAATGTGCGCTCCGAGCAGTCCTTGGTGTTCTTCTATCTGAAGCACTCACCCTTCGAGGCCCAGCCGCGGCGGATGCTGGTGGGTGCTGCATGTGTCGACTCACTGACGCTGCCAGGTCAGTGGAACGGGTCGGACAGAACCGCCTTTCCCAACCACATGTGGGAGACGATCATCCGGCACACTCTCAGACCGGACGGCACCGGTGGGATTCTGCTGCCCGTCCAGGAGCTCGAGAGGCTCGCCGCACAAGGCCGGGATGTGAGCGTTGCGCTAGCCGTGGCTCCCGAGAGAAACAAGGAGTTCTCCTACGCCACCGAGCACGTGTCGCCCGATGTGGCGGTAGCCGCCCTACTGGAGCTGAAACGTGCTGCCCAGGCCGCCAGCGAGCTCGGCTGCTCGGTGGCGGAGCGGTCAAGGCAGTGGCTGGACCGACAGTTGGGCATGGCATGGCGGCGCCGTGGACCGGCACCCGGGCTGCCGGCGGTGCTCGGACGCCTCGGCTTCGAACATCCCGTCTTCACCGCCCGAGCCCTCGCGTCCGTGGTGTCGGAGGGAGAAGACCCCTGGCCAGTGCTGCAGCAGGCGCTCGAAGGCGCAGGTGAGCCAGCGGAGTTCCGTCGGCTGGTTTCCGGCACCAGCCGAGGCATCTGGCAACACGTGGACGAGGGGCGCCGACAGGCCCTGCGGCTGCTGAGCCGGTTCGATCTGACCAGGGACCAGCTCGATCGGGTGCTGGACCGGAAGACCGGCATCGAGCTCACCGACGAGGAGCTGCTGGACAACCCCTATGACTTGGTGAACTGCACGGTCGACGACGGTGAGCCCATCCTCTTCGAAACCGTCGACCGGGGCTGCTTTCCCGACCAGGGGCTCGCCGAACGCTATCCGCTGCCGGTGACCGTGCCCCTGGACGGATCCTTGGACCGGAGACGGGTCGAGGCCGCCCTCGTCACTGTGTTGCGGCACGCCGAGGATGAGGGCCATACGCTGCTTACCGTCGATGACGCCCTCTCCAGGATCGCCGAGCTGAACGTCGTACGGCCGCTGGATGTCACCGTGTCGGTGATGCAGGGGATCGAACTGGACCCCGGATCGCTGGACGACGACCACGAGGTGAACTGGCCTCAGCTGACCAGGACCGAACTCGCCGGCGGAGCCTTCGGATACAAGCTGCGGTCGGCGGTTCGACGCCGGGAATGGATCCGTGCTGTCGTACGCAGACTGCGCAGCGCCCCGCAGCATGCGGCGCCGGACGATCTGAACGTCACACTCGACGCCGTGCTCGGGACACCCCAGGGAACGGCCGAGGACCTACAGGCTGAACTGCGTGCCCGCTTGGAGAAAGCCGCAGCGCTGCACGAGCTGTACCAGTCGCGGCTCACTGTCCTCAACGGCCCCGCGGGCACCGGTAAGACCACTCTGGTCAGGGCGTTGGCCCGACGGCCCGAGATCACAGCGGACGGCTTGCTGCTGCTCGCGCCGACCGGCAAGGCGCGGGTCCAACTGGAGCAGAAAGCAGAACACGAGGCATACACGCTCGCCCAGTTCCTGAGCCGATCGCAGCGCTACGACGGACAGAACGCGCGCTATCTGCTCACCGGCGACCCCGGCACCAGACAGCGGTACGGGACGGTCGTCGTCGACGAGGCATCCATGCTCACCGAGGACATGTTCGCGGCGCTGCTGGACGCGCTGGTTTTGCCTCAGCGGCTCATCCTGGTCGGAGACCCGCGCCAGTTGCCGCCCATTGGTTCGGGCCGCCCCTTCGTCGATTTGGAGCGCAGGGCGAGAGCGGAGCGCGATCCCGCGCAGTGGCCACGTGTCGCACCCGGCTGGGCCGAGCTCACCATCCTGCGACGGCAGCGCCGGGAGGAGGGAGCCCGGGATGACCTGCTGCTGGCCCGGTGGTTCAGCGGTGACGAGCTCATGGAAGGGGCCGACGAGGTCTGGGCGCGGCTTCGGCGGGGGGACGCCCTGCAGCATCTGCGCGCCGTCGCCTGGAACGGCCGGTCGGCGGCGCAGGTGCTCGATGACGTGTTGGAGGAGGAATTCAAGGTCAGCGGAGACGACAATGGACTGAGCTTCGCGAAGTCGTACGGGGCGATGGAGAAACCCGTCGGCACCCGGGTCTACCCGGATTTCCGCTCCGCCCCAGAGAAATGCGAGAAGTGGCAGGTGTTGTCCCCGGTGCGGGGCCGCGCGCACGGCACCGTCGAGCTCAACCGGCACCTCAAGCGTCGCCACCGTGGTCAGGCTCTCCAGCAGTCCCTGCAGTACCGTGCGAAGGTGCCGAAGCCGCTCGGCGCGGAGCAGATCATTCTGGGGGACAAGGTCGTCAACACGCGCAACATGCGGGCCAGGGGCGAGGTGCCCGGAGTCTGGAAGTCGGAGCCGAGGTATGTGGCGAACGGCGAGATCGGCGTCGTCACCGGGAAGACCAAGTCGGGGCGGATGAAGTTCAGGCCCGCGGCTCATGTCGAGTTCTCCTCCCAGCTCGGCAGGTGGTTTCCGTACCGGGACGACCGCGGCGACGAGGACCCGCCGTTGGAGCTGGCCTGGGCGCTCACCGTGCACAAGAGCCAGGGCAGTGAGTTCGGCACTGTGATCCTGATGCTGCCGGAGGCGGTGCAGAGCCTATCCCGCGAGCTGCTCTACACCGCCCTCACTCGGCAGACCGAGCGGGTGGTCCTCTGCCACGAGGGCCCACTGGAGGACCTGCTGCTTCTGACTCGGGCGGTTGGTTCCGACACCGCTCGTCGGCTCACCGACCTGATGGTGCCCCCGTCCCCGCGGCAGATCGCCAGTCTCGCAGGGGCCCCGTCGGTCCGGGTCGACTCCCGGCTGCTGCACATCAGCGCCGGCGGCGTGCCGGTCCGCAGCAAGAACGAAGTCATCATTGCGGACATCCTCGACGACATCGCCCCCGGCGCATGGGTATATGAACAACCTCTGCACAGCAGGGACGACAGCGATCCCATGCCCCGTCGTCCCGACTTCACCATCAGCACCTACAGCGGTCGTACGGTTTACTGGGAACACCTCGGCATGCTCCATGACCCGCGGTACGCCTCTTCCTGGCAGAAAAGGAAGAAGTGGTACGCGGAGCAGGGCATCCTCCCTGCTGACGAGGGCGGCGGCCCGAACGGCACGCTGATGTGGACGAGCGACGAAAACGGCGTGGACGTGCCGGCATGGAGAGACAAGGCGCTGCGCGTCATCGGCCGTGAAGAGATCTACCAACCGCCGCGCACAGCGAAGAAGAAGGCGACGGCGCGTCGGTCGCCGAGACAAGAGGTGGAGTAGGACGGGTGCTGACTGACGTCTGCGGGCCGCAGGTTCGAGGCTTGGGCAGCAGCCGTGGTCAGCGGCTGGTCGTAGGGCAGCCACAGCGTTCTACCGCGCCCACAGCCGCTCCCGCTCTTGCGCACATGCTCAGGTGTCATCCGCCCCACCCAGGCACGGGATTGCATCACGGGGCGACCAGCACTGTCGCGGTGGCCTGGGCAAAGACCCTCGCCTGTGGGGGGGGGAAGGGGTGGGGAGTGTGTCAGCTGCAAGGCCCGCAGGGGTCGGCCCCGCCCTCCCCGTGCGGTTAAGGGGCTCTTGTGCCCCCTGTCCGGGGATACCCGTTCACCCGCCGGGGCGTGGCGGTACCGCACTGTTGACGACGGCGCGCAGCAGCGGCGTACCGCGCACAACCTCGACCCGATCGTGGGACGGAGAAAACGGGCATGGCTGACGTCTGGGAGCGTGGGAGCGCGAGTGCTCCCAGAGGGCTCCCATCATGGGAGTAAACGCACGTACGAAAGAAGCCGCCCCAGCAAACGCTGGAACGGCTTCCGATCTGCGATCTTCGCAGTCGGGACGGCGGGATTTGAACCCACGACCCCTTGACCCCCAGTCAAGTGCGCTACCAAACTGCGCCACGTCCCGGTGCTCGTTCGGCTCGGGGCTTTCCCCTCGCCGCTCGCGCACAAAGAACAATACAGCACTTCAGGGGGTGCTCGCTCGCACCCCCTCTCGTACGGGAGTCATGCGGGCCGTTCCGAGTTTGGTGTCGGGGTGGGCGGGAACTCCGGCGGTTCTGCGACAGACGGCCGGGGCCGCGGTTGGTTCCGGCCTCGCTCCTGGGAGGAGGTCTCGGCTGTGAGCCGGTCCCGCATTGTGATCGTCGGAGCTGGATTCGCTGGATACCAGGCGGCGCGTACTCTCTCGCGCACGCTCCGTGGCGCGGTGGAGATCGTGCTGGTCAATCCCAACGACTACTTCCTCTACCTGCCTCTGCTGCCCGAGGTCGCCTCCGGTGTGCTGGAGCCGCGGCGGGTGTCCGTCTCGCTGGCGGGGACGCTGCCTCGCGTGCGGCTTGTCCTGGGGGAGGTCGACGGCATCGACTTCGATCAGCGCCGGCTCCAGTACGTGGATCCGGAGGGGCGCTCCGGAGAGCTGGCTTACGACCGGCTGCTGCTGACCGTCGGAAGCGTGAACAAGCTGCTGCCGATCCCCGGCGTGGCCGAGCACGCGCACGGCTTCCGGGGCATGCCGGAGGCCCTCTACCTGCGTGATCACATCAACCGGCAGATCGCCTTGGCCGCCGCGTCCGAGGACGCGGAGGAAGCTGCCGCACGCCGTACCTTCGTGGTCGTCGGTGCCGGCTATACGGGAACGGAGGTCGCGGCGCACGGCCAGATGTTCGCGGAATCCCTCGCCCGGCAGCACAGCTGGTACGAGCACGGGAGGCAGGAGCACGGGAGGCAGGAGCCCCCGGACGAGCGGGAGGGACACGAGGCCGCAGGCGCCCGGGACGGGAAGGAGCGGCGGACCCGGTGGATGCTGCTCGACATCGCCCCGCGCGTCCTGCCCGAGCTGGACGAGCGCCTCTCGGAAACCGCACACGAGGTGCTGGACAAGAGGGGCGTCGAGGTGCGGACCGGGACGTCGGTCAAGGAGGCGACCAGCGAGGGCGTGCTACTGGACAACGGCGACTTCGTGCCCACCCGTTCGCTGATCTGGTGCGTGGGCGTACGGCCCGACCCGCTCGTCAAGGATCTCGGGCTCGAAACCCAGCAGGGCCGCATCGTGGTCGACGAGTACCTGCGTGTGCCCGGCAGGCCGGAGGTCATGGCCTGCGGCGACGCGGCTGCGGTGCCCGATCTGACCCGCCCCGGGGAGATCACCCCGATGACCGCTCAGCACGCCGTCCGGCAGGGGAAGACAGCGGGGCGTAACCTCGCGGCCTCGTTCGGAAAGGGCGCTTCGCGCCCCTACAAGCATCACGACCTGGGCTTCATGGTCGATCTCGGCGGGGTGAAGGCCGCGGCGAACCCCTTGCGGGTGCCGCTGTCGGGGCCGCTCGCGAACGTGGTGACCAGGGCGTACCACCTGGCCGCGATGCCCGGCAACCGGGTCAGGGTGCTGGCCGACTGGGCGCTGGACGCGGTGCTGCCGCGTCAGGCGGCACAGCTGGGGCTGGTGAGGTCCTGGTCCGTGCCGCTGGAGTCGTCGTCGCCCGAGGTGGCACGGGTGCCGACGCACTGAGGCGGCTCCGTTTCCGCCGCGCGTCACCGGGCTGTGCCTTGCCCGCCCACACGGAACCCATGCCCCCCACACCCACACCCACGCCCCCCCCACACCCACGCCCCCCGCTCACACGGGCCCCGCTCACACGGAGAGTACGGCAGCTGCCACCCAGAGCGAGCAGCTCAGGCGGTCGCGACCGGAAGCGGGAAGTCCGGCCACGAGAAGAGCTGAGCCGGGCCGTTCCCCCAGTCAACGAGGCCGTCGGCCCCCGCGCTGTCCGGAGAGGGCAACCGGCGGGACGAACTCGCGCACAAGGGTGCGATGCCACCATGCGCCGGTCTCCCGCCGCTCCTCCCGCGTCGTGAAGCGGTAGCGGTACAGCAGTGCCCGGACATGCGCAGGAGGCTGTTGGGGGAACGGGTTGGCATGCAGCAGCCGCAGGGTGACGGGGTCGTTCTCCAGCAGCTTGGAGAGGAACGGTTCGAACCAGCCACGGGTGTAGGCGGGGGAGAGCGCGGCGAACCACATTTGCCAGTCGAGCCGTAGGTGGTAGGGCGCGAACTGGCGGGGCAGCCGGTACACACCGCCCGGCTTGCCCTTGAACTCGTACTCGCGCCACACCGTCTCCGGCGTGATCTCCTCCTCGTCGGTGCCCTCGATGACGATCTCCTGCCGGACACGGGTCACGCTGCCGAACGCCCCATAGGTGTTCACCAGGTGGAGAGCGTTGAAGGACCGGTTCATCTGCTGGGTCCGGCTGAGCAGATTGCGTGCCGGCCAGTAGCTGAGCACGGCGATCAGAGCGGTCATCAGGCACACCACGACGACGAACCACAGCGGAGCCGTATCGGAGGCAGGCGTGCCGGTGAGCGGCGAGGTGTCGACAGCGGCAAAGGCGAGAACGATCGTCAGCCAGTTCAGCCAGGAGAAGTTGCCCGACATGACGAGCCAGAGCTGGGTGATGATGATCAAGGCTGCCGCGATCGTGGCCACCGGCTGCGGACAGAACAAGCCGAAGGGGACGATCAACTGTGCCACATGGTTCGCGGCCACCTCCACCCGGTGCATCCGCTTGGGGAGGTGGTGGAAGAACCAGCTCAGCGGCCCGGGCATCGGCTGGGTCTCATGGTGGTAGTAGAGGCACGTCAGTTTGCGCCAGCACTCGTCACCGCGCCACTTGATCAGCCCCGCGCCGAACTCCACCCGGAAGAGCAGCCAGCGCATCAGCCACAGCGTCAGCACGGGCGGGTCGGTCTCCGCGTTGCCCAGAAAGATGGTGAGGAAGCCGGCCTCCAGGAGCAGCGACTCCCAGCCGAAACTGTAGAAGATCTGCCCGACATTGACGAACGAGAGGTAGAGCAGCCACAGCAGTGCCCACATCACCATCGATGCCCACAGCGGCACAGCGTCCGCTGCTCCCGCCAGCACGGCGGCTGCCAGCACGACACCAGCCCAGGCGCAGGCGCCGGTGAAACGGTCGTCACAGCGCCAGTGGAAGAGGCTGGGCGAGGCCCGGAACGGCACCCTTCTGACAAAGGCGGTGGCAGGAACCAGCCCCCGTTCGCCGAGCAGCGCACGGAACTGCGTCGCGGCCGAGAAGAAGGCGACCAGGTAGACAGCGGCCATGGCGCGCTGGAGCACCAGTCGGCTCAGCTCGTACCCGGGCACCGAGAACCACGGCGTGAACCACTCCATGGCGGCCATGAGTACCACCCGCGCCCCTCCCTCACGCTCACGGCGAGCCCACGCTTCCACGCGCACGAGGGGCGCACGCTTCCGGCGCGGGCGCCCTGGCTTCCGTCATCCTCGGTCCCGTGCCGCGACGGGTGGGCGGGAGAAAGCCCCGCGCAGCGGGCTGGCTACCGTATGCGCATGACCATCCGCGTACTCCTGGTGGACGACGACGCCCTGGTGCGGGCCGGGCTCCGGCTCATGCTGGAGGGCAGTCCCGATATCGAGATCGCGGATGAGGCGGCGGACGGCAGTCAGGTGCTCCCGCTGGTGGCGGAGCACCGTCCGCACGTGGTCCTGATGGACATCCGGATGCCGGCCATGGACGGACTCACTGCCACCGAGCAGCTTCGCGCGCGCGACGAGCCGCCCGAGGTTGTCGTTCTCACCACCTTCCACGCGGATGCCCACGTACTGCGGGCGCTGCGAGCCGGAGCCGCCGGGTTCCTGCTCAAGGACACCCCGCCCGCCGAGATCCTGGCCGCCATCCGCAAGGTGGCCGCCGGGGAGCCGGTACTCTCACCTGCGGTCACCCGACAGCTCATCCAGCACATCACCCCGGTGGGGCACGACAGCCGCCGCGCACGCGCCAGAAAGGCCCTCGCCGCACTCGGCGAACGGGAGAGCGAGGTGGCGTTCGGCATCGGCCAGGGATTGGCCAACGCCGAAATCGCCTCGTCCCTCCACATGAGCGTTCCGACGGTCAAGACGCACGTCTCCCGCGTTCTGACCAAGCTGGACCTCAACAACCGGGTGCAGATCGCCCTCCTCGTCCACGACGCCGGGCTGCTCGACGAGCCGGGCTCGGACGGCGGGTAGCACTGCGGCGCGTGACGGCGGGTAGCACCGCTGCGAATGGCGGCGGACAGCACTGCGGCGGGCGGCGCTGGATATCCGCGGCGGGCGACGGTGGTGACGGCCGAAGCCGGGAATCCGTGGCACTCGCGGGCGTTGTAACAGAGGTGACTTCCTCGCGTCCGTTTCCGGTCCCTCTCTCCATACTCGACCGCTCCCTCGTCCGGGAGGGCGAGCACCCCGGTCAGGCGCTGCGTGAGACGGTGCGGTTCGCCCAGCAGGCGGAGGGCTTGGGCTTCCTGCGGTTCTGGGTCTCGGAGCACCATGCCGTCCCGGGGATCGCCGGCTCCGCGCCGACGGTGCTGGCTGCGGCGGTGGCGTCGGCCACCTCGCGGCTCCGGATCGGGAGCGGCGGAGTGATGCTCCCCAACCACCAGCCGCTGGTGGTCGCCGAGCAGTTCGGTGTGCTCGAGTCGCTCTTCCCAGGCCGTATCGACATGGGCCTGGGGCGCTCCGTCGGCTTCACCGACGGCATCCGCAAAGCCCTACGGGTGGGCAAGGACGCCGCGGATGGCTTCAGCGCACAGATATCCGAACTGCTCGACTACTTCGAGGGCACCGGTCCGGTGCGCGCCCGCCCCGCCGAGGGGCTGCGCGTGCCGCCGTTCGTACTCGCCGTGGGCTCGGGCGCGACGGTTGCGGCCGAGCACGGGCTGCCGCTGGTGATAGGCGCCTCCCGCGACGAGCGTCGGACCCGGGAGGCGGTGGAGACCTACCGTGCGAGCTTCCGGCCGCGTGCTGCCGCCCTGCCGCGTGCCGCCACGCCCGGTGCCGCCTCCCGGCCAGCTGCAGCCGCGCCGGGTGGCGTCGACCCGGACGCCGATCCAGCGACCGCCCCGTATGTCGTCGTCGCCGTGAACGCCGCCGCTGCCGCCACCCGCGAGGAGGCGGAGCTGTTGCAGCTTCCGGAGGCGTGGTCGACGGCGCTCTCCCGCACCCGTGGCACCTTCGCCCCGCTCGTGGCTCCCGAAAACGTGCCGACCCGCGCGATGAGCGCGAAGGAACGCGCCGCGTTCGACGAGGCACGGCTCTCGCAGCTCCGAGGGACGGGGGACGAGGTGGTCGAGGAACTGGTCTCACTTGTGGCGCGCACGGGCGCCGACGAGGTCCTGCTGACGCTCAACACCTACGACCCCGGCGACCGCCTGCGCTCCTACCGTCGGCTGGCTGAGGCCGCAGGTCTGACACAGCGCCTGCCTGATCCCTCGACCACTCGTTGACCGCAGAAAGCAGAAAGCAGTGAACGGAAAGCGGACGAGCCGGGGGAGCGAGGCGGGGCGGGGCGACGACTCATCCCTCCCGGCCCGGCAGATCCCGCTTCACCACCTTGCCCATGTCGTTGCGCGGCAGCGCGTCCAGGAAGCGGACCTCGCGAGGACGCTTGTGCGACGCGAGCTGCTCGGTCACCAGCGTGGTCAGCTCCTCGGCGAGCGGCGGCTGCTGTGGTGAGGCCGGAACGATCCAGGCGACGACGCGCTCACCCAGGTCGTCGTCGGGCTCGCCGGTGACGGCGGCCTCGGCGACGGCCGGGTGGCCGAGCAGCACGTTCTCGATCTCTCCAGCGCCGATCTTGTAGCCGCCGCTCTTGATGAGGTCGGTGGCCTTGCGGCCGACGAGGCGTACGGAACCGTCCGCGTCCCTTGTCGCCATGTCGCCGGTGCGGAACCAGCCGCCGTCGAATGCCTCGGCGGTCGCGTCAGGGCGGTTGAGGTACTCGGTGAACAGGTTCGGGCCCCGCACCTGCACCTCGCCCACCGTCTCGGTGTCCTCGGCGGGCAGGCGCCGGCCCGCGTCGTCGACCAGACGGACATCCACGTCCCGCAGCGGCAGGCCCACCGTGCCCAGCTGGGAGCTGCCACCGGGGCGCACGCTGGTGTTCATCAGCGTCTCGGTCATTCCGTAGCGCTCGATCACCCGCTGTCCGGTCGCAGCCATCAGCCGGTCGTGGTCGTGCAGTGGCAGGGCGGCCGAGCCGGACACCAGCAGTCGGGCCCCGGCCAGCGCCCGCACCAGGTCCGGGTCGCTCGTGCACGCGTCGGCGAGACGGTGGTACATCGTCGGCACGCCGAACAGCATCGTGCCGCCACCGGCCAGCTCTCTCGCTACTCCCTCGGTACTGAAGCGGACCAGGTGACGCAGGGTGCCGCCGCGGCGCAGCGGGCCGAGCACGCCCAGGATCAGCCCGTGCACATGGAACAGCGGCAGACCGTGCACCAGCACGTCGTCCGCGGTCCACTGCCACGCCTCCTCCAGCGCGTCCAGGCTGCTCGCGATGGCGCGCCGCGAGAGCACCACACCCTTGGGTGGTCCGGTCGTCCCCGAGGTGTAGACGATGAGGGCTGCGGCCTCCGGGTTCGGCTCGCTGGGCAGGCCCCAGGTCTCCTCCCCGGCGACAGGCTCCTCGGAGATCTCGATGTCCGTACGGAGCAGCGAGCCGAGTGTTTCGGGAAGTTGTGCGCCTGGCTCCGCCAGAACGGCTCCCGGGGCGCTGTCGCCGACGATGTGCGCCAGTTCGCTCTCACCGCTCTTCGGGTTCAGTGGCACCACGGGAACCCCGGCCAGCAGTCCGGCGACCACCCCGACCGCTGTCTCCAGGCTGGGCGTCGCCCAGACCGCGACAGGGGCCGCGGTCTGCAGCCGCGCGGCAACGCCGCTCGACACGGCGGCCAGTCGGCGGTAGCTGAGGGATCGGTCGCCGAAACTCAGCGCCTTCTGCGAGGACGCGGCGTGCAGCGCGGGGAAGAGCAGGGACACCCGGACTCCTTCGTGATCTCTCGCCTCTGGGACCGCCAGCATCTCACTCGGGTATGTCGGCAGCGGAGACGGAGGCCATCGCGGCGGGGAGACGGAGGGCAGACGGGGTCATCCAGGCTGTTCCGGATTCACCCTTTTCCTCCGTCCCCTCCGCTCCATTCCCTTCTACTTCATCCCGAAGAGGCGATTACCTGGGGGAAAAGGGCTGCGAACGCTTCCTTCGGCTCGTCGAGGCCGCGTGCCAGCGGATCGTCGAAGTGCCAGACGAGGAAGAGCAGGAATGCGATCAGTGCGCTGAAGATGCCGGCCAGGACCAGTTCCCTGCCCGAGCGCTGGATCTGCAGCGCGAAGAGCATTCCTACGGCGATCACGGCTCCCGCGTACAGACCGACCCACACCACCCCCGGCATGGTCGGTCCGGCGCCCGTCGCGCGTGCGGTGCGCGCGGTGTCGGCCTCGGCCACCTGGTCGACCACTGCCTGGTACGCCTGTGCCTGCCGCATGGTGGACGGTTCATAGGAGGCCACGTCTTTCCGCAGCTGGTCGAGCAGGCGGGTGCCCCGGTCGGTGAGTTCGCCGTGTTCCACCATGTGCGACCACTCGGTGGTCACGGCGTACCGCACATAGGTGTCGATGTCCTTGCGCACCCGTTCGCGCTCGTCGGCCGGGTAGACCCCCACTCGCTCGCTCACCTCGTGCAGTGCCTGCGCCTCCTGCGAGACGGCCTCGTCCGCCGCGTTGCGTGCCTCCCAGACACCGGCGATCGCCAGGCCGAGCACGATCGCGTAGACCACGCCGATCATCATCGTCATGTACTCGATCACGTCGGGTGTCTCGGAAGGGTCCTCCGTGGCGGCGCGCCGACGTCTGAGGACGACCACGGCGACGACCACCAGGCAGGAAGCGACCAGGCTGAGCGTCAGCATGAGCCATTCGGACAAGGGGGCCTCCACAGAGCGCGAACCGATGAGAGATGAGCGGGGGTCGGCGAGGGTCAGCCGCCGCTCGTGCCGGAGGTGTCACCTGCCGCTGCCTGCCTCGAACTGTTCGAGCGAGGCCGCAGCGCGGCGGCCGCGAGCACGGCCGGAGCGACGATCAGCAGCGTGCGGGTGACCATGGACAGGCTGCCGTCGGGCTGCCGACGCTCGGGCGCCGGCTGTCTCGGAGCCGTGAGCACACTGCGGGACGGCGTCGGCGAGGGTGAGGGCGAGTGCGAGGCCCGTAGGGGCTTGGCCGGGGGCCGCTTCGGCTGCTGCGGAGCGTGGGCCGGCTGCCGGGCGGGCTTCGCGGCGACCGGCGGCGGCGCGGGCGGCTCCGCAGGCGGGGGCGTCTCCGGAGCCGGGGAGCCGGGCGTCGCGCTGGGCGTGGGAGGCGACGGCGGAGTGGGTGCGGGAGAGCTGGGTCCCGGTGGCGATGGCGGGGGTGGCGAGGATGGCGGCGGAGTGGGAGAGGGAGGCGGTGTGGGGTGCGGTGGAGGCGGCGGACACGGTCGGTGCCCCGCCCACAGGTGCACGCTCGTACCGTGCCCGGTCTGCACCGTGAGGGACGCACCGGGGCAGCTGCCCTTCCGTCCGGCATTCGCCTCCACGTGCGTACCGTTGGCGTGCACCGACAGGTGGGCGTCACCATCGGGGCCGGTTTGCTGAGGTGCGTTCGACGGCTGAGCGTTGTTCGACGGCTGAGGGGCTGAGCCGGAAGCGGGGTCCTGACCGGCGGGGCGCGGTGGCAGGCTCGCTGCCGCGAGCGCGAGGGACGCGAGGGATTGGCGTGCGCCCGTCTGCTGTTCGGCGGGTGAGGGCGCGAGGAGGGAGGCGGTCCCCGCCACGGCGCCGAGTGCGGTGCATACGAGCGCCGCCGCTGTCAGCACCTGGCGTCTGTTGCGGCTGTTGTTCCGCCTGTCGTCCCTGTCGTCCCGTCGTCGCACATGCTGAGGATCCAGGGGGCGGTGTGGCGAACTGAAGACTTCCGGCCGGTAGTCACACGATGGGTTGAAGTGCTTGCGGACGCAGGTGACCAGAAGACCGAACTGGCGTAGGGGCAGGCCCGGTTGCGGCGCCGTGCCGTTCGTCTGCCGTTGCTCGTGCGGCGCCGACGCTTCGACCGGCCGACCGGTCGACCGGCCGACCGGCTGAACCGGGCGGACGGGCTGGGCCGGGCCGCCGGCCAGCCGACCGGGCCGACCGGCTGGCCGGACACGAAGCGGGAATAGGTCCCGACGGAGCCGGCCGGCCGATCGGCCGCGTGCTTGCGGAGTTGGTGCTACTGGGACTTGACGAGCTCTATGTAACGCGCCCAGTCCCAGTACGCACCAGGGTCGGTGTGGTCGGAGCCGGGCACCTCGTTGTGACCGATGATGTGCTGGCGGTCCATGGGGATGTTGTTGCGACGGCAGATGTCCGCCGTCAGCGCGGCCGACGCGGTGTACATCTCATCCGTGAACCAGGTGTCCGGCTCGTCGATCCAGCCCTCGTGCTCTATGCCGACGCTGCGGGTGTTGTAGTTCCAATTGCCCGCGTGCCAGCCGACGTTCTTCTCCCGCACCATCTGCGCCACATGGCCGTCGAAGGAGCGCACCACGTAGTGCGCGGAGACCGCCTTGTCCGGATTCTGGAAGATGGCCAGGGTGTCGTCGTAGAACTCCTGGGTGACATGGATGATCACGAGTTCGATCGGGTACTGCGTGGGCCGGTTGGCCGTCGTGTAGTTGGAGGGCGAGGCAGGGACCCACTCGGCCGCGGGGTAGTCGACAGCCCGCTGGCCTCTGGAGCGGGCCACCGCGGTCCCGCCCGATATGAGTGAGGCGCCCGCGAGTCCTGCGGCGAGGGTGAAGCCCGCTCCACCGCGCAGCAGCGCGCGACGGGAGAGGTGCGAACGGAAGGGGGTGGGTGCGTGGTGCCGGCGTGCTGAGTCCATCGTGTCTCCCGGTGGGGGGAAGGCGGAGAGGGATAATGGGGGCACGTACAGAGCGAGTTGACGCGCGTTGATGATGGCAGCCGCCGACGGGGCTGCCAAGAGTCGTCCGTGCGTGCCATTGGACCGACCAGTGGCCGTGCGAACTTCGTGCCCCGAGCGGCGCTCCGGAGGGGCGGAGGCGCTCAGCTCCCCAGGCTGCCCCGGGTGGAGGCGCTCCCTCGGACGGGAGGGGATCACCCGGGTGCGGCCTCGGTCCGGTACGACAGCGGGTCGTCCAGCACCACGCGGACGGCCGCATGGGCGGCGCCCAGTAGCGGCCCGTCCGCGCCCAGGCCCGAGACGACCAGGTCGGGCGGGGCCCCGGGAGCCGCGGTGCGCTCCGTCAGTTCCCGTTCCAGCGACGGCAGGAGCCATGGGGCGAACCTGGCCAGAACACCGCCGAGCACCAGGGCGCCGGGGTCGAGCAGGTTGACCGTCCCGGCCAGCGCCAGCCCCAGTGCCGTCCCCGCCTCCTGGAGCGCCCGCAGCGCCCGTTCATCACCTGCCGCGGCCCTCTCCCGGAGCGCGGCGAGCGTGGCGTCCCGGGGCCCTTCGACGGGAGCACCGGCGGCACGCAGCAGCGCCCACTCACCCGCGTACTGCTCCAGGCAGCCCTTGCCCCCGCAGGCGCACGGGGGCCCGTCAGGGCGTACGGGCACGTGGCCGATCTCGCCCGCGAAGCCCCGTGTGCCGCGCAGCAGTTCGCCGTCCAGCACGATGGCGGCACCGATCCCGACCTCCGCTGACACGTGTACGAAGTCGCGGGGCACTCGGCCGCTGTCCAGCCACAGTTCGGCCAGGGCGGCGAGGTTGGCCTCGTTGTCGGCGGTGATCGGCAGCGGCGACGAACCGGCTTCCGGCCCCGGCCGCGTACCTGTGCCCGGCTGCGTGCTCGTTGCCGCCCGCGAACTCGAGGCCGAGCGTGAGCCCGAACCCGAGGCCGAGCCCGAACTCGCGCCCGCGCTGGCGAGTGCGGGCGCGATGTCGACGTCCCGCCACCCCAGGTTCGGCGCCCGCACCACGCTCGATGTCCCGCGAGCGATCAGGCCGGGCACCGCCACGGTGAGAGCGGCGGGGCTCAGCCCGTGCCCGCGCGCCTGTGCGGCCACCGTGTCCACCAGTCCCCGCAGCCGGTCGAGCACCGCGCCCGGCTCACTGCTGCGGCCCTCGGACTCGACGTCCTCGCGGGCACGCACCCGGCCGCGCAGGTCGACCGCGCAGACCGCCAGATGGTCCACCCCGATCTCGGCTCCCAGCCCGCAGGGCCCGCTGTCGGTCAGCGCGAGTGCGGTACCGGGGCGGCCGGGACCGCCGTCAGGTGGTGTCGGCCCCTGTTCGGTGAGCAGCCCGCCGCGCAGCAGTTCGTCGACGAGTGTCGAGACCGCGGTACGCGTCAGTCCCAGCCGCGTCGCCACGGCCGCCCGGGAAGAGGGCCCCGGCTCGGCCACCGCGTAGAGCACGCGCGACAGATTGCGTCTGCGTATCTCCCGCTGGGAGCTGGGAGCCGAGGCCGCCATCGGGGACTCCTTCGGGGGGCGACGGGGGGAGTGCCGCCGTTGAGTGTTTCCGGTCCACTGCTGTGCGGCGGGACTGGGGGGGAGACGGGGCTGCCGGTGTGCCGCTGGGACGGTCACCCGTTCATGGCCGTCTCCCCAGCAGTGCCCCGGCGTCCTGAAGGGTGCCGGCGAGCCGGGTCAGCGTGGCCTCGTCGCGTTCGACGGGCTCGTACGACGCGCCCTCGGCGGTGTGCCAGCGGCGTGCGACGGCGGCAGGGTCCTCACCCAGCAGCAAGCCGGCGGCCTGGGCGGCGGCTCCCAGTGCGACCAATTCCTGGGCACGTGGCACCTGAACGGCTCGTCCCGACAGCCGCCGGACTGTGTCACGCCAGGCCGTCCCCTTGGCGCCTCCCCCGATCAGCAGCAGGGGCGTGTCTTCCGCCGCACCGCTGTCCCCGCTCTCGGCCAGTACGAGATCCAGTGCGCGCAGCAGGGCGAAGACGGCCCCGTCGTAGGCTGCCTGGAGCACCTGACCGCCCGTTGTGGCGTGCCGGAGCCCGGTGAGCAGCCCGGATGCGTAGGGAAGGTCGGGAGTGCGTTCACCGTCGAGGAATGGCAATGCGGTGACCCGCCCGCCCGCCTCCACGTCCTCCCGGTCCCGGGAGAGCAGCGCGGCCATCCGGTCGACGGCCAGGGTGCAGTTGAGGGTGCAGGCCAGCGGCAGCCAGCCGGTGTGCGCGTCTGCGAAGCCCGCGACGGTCCCGGTCGGGTCGGCGGGGCGGCGGCCGGAGACTGCGTAGACGGTGCCGGAGGTGCCGAGGCTGAGCACCGGCTGTCCCGGCAGCAGCCCCAGGCCGAGGGCGGCGCCCATGTTGTCGCCGGTTCCGGTCGCCACCAGCGTGCCCGGGGTGAGGAACCCGTCCTCCCTCTCGCGGACGGTGCCCGCCGCCTCCCCGGCGCCCAGCACAGGCGGCAGCAGCGCGGGATCGAGACGGGCGAGCTGCAGGATCTCCTCGTCGTACGACTCGGTAGCCGAGGCCCACCAGCCGGTGCCCGAGGCGTCGCCGCGGTCGGTGCTCGGCTGCCCGGTCAGCCGCTCGGTCAAGAAGTCGTGCGGCAGTCGCACGGCCGCCGTCGACCGTGCTGCTTCGGGTTCGTTCTCACGCAGCCATGCCCACTTGGTCACCGTGAAGGCCGGTGCCGGCACGCTTCCGACGCGCTCGGCCCACACCTCGGAGCCGCCGAGGGCGGCGACCAGCCGGTCGCGCTGGGGCGCCGAGCGTACGTCGTTCCACAGCAGCGCCGGGCGCACCGGGCGGCCCGCCTCGTCCAGCGTCACAAGACCGTGCTGCTGGCCGGCGACGGAGACGGCCGCGGCCTCGCTCGCCGCGCGCCCGCACCGGACCACCGCGGTGCGCAGCGCCTGCCACCACTCCTCGGGATCCGTCTCGCGCCGGTCGCCCGGGGAGACGGTGTGCGGGGCCTGCCCACGCGCGACCACCTGGCCGGTCGCTGCGTCCACCACGAGGGCCTTGGTGGACTGGGTCGAGCTGTCGACCCCGATGACGAACGGGCCTTCCGGTGCGGTCATGGAGTGCCGCTCCCTTCCCTGGCTGCCGATGGTGTGCGCATACTAATTTGTAAACGGCCATGACGAATAGCCTCGCGCCGCGGTGTGTGCGTGTCCGCGTGTCCGCGTGTCCGCGTGTCCGCGTGTCCGGACGGGACCTTCCGCACGGAACCACCCGCCGACTTCGGACGGATTCGCCGGACTTGGGACGGATATACGACGGGCTCCGCACGGACGACGGCGCGGGAGAGGAACGGCAGGATGAGCTACGAGCCCGTACCGGCGGACAAGTTCAGCTTCGGCCTGTGGACGGTGGGCTGGCAGGGCCGGGACCCGTTCGGGGACGCGACCAGGGCACCGCTCGACCCGGTCGAGTCGGTGCACCGCCTCGCCGAACTCGGTGCGTACGGCGTGACGTTCCACGACGACGACCTCATTCCGTTCGGCGCACCCGAGGGCGAACGGGAGGGGCACGTCAAACGATTCCGCCAAGCGCTCGACGCGACGGGCATGACCGTGCCCATGGCGACGACCAACCTGTTCACCCACCCAGTCTTCAAGGACGGCGCGTTCACCGCCAACGACCGCGATGTGCGGCGCTTCGCCCTGCGCAAGACGATGCGCAACATCGACCTGGCCGTTGAACTGGGCGCCCAAACCTACGTCGCCTGGGGCGGCAGGGAGGGCGCCGAATCCGGCGCGGCCAAGGACATCCGGGCGGCGCTCGACAGGATGAAGGAAGCCTTCGACCTGCTGGCCGACTACGTCACCGAACAGGGCTACGGACTGCGCTTCGCGCTGGAGCCGAAGCCCAACGAACCGCGCGGCGACATTCTCCTGCCGACCGTCGGGCACGCGCTCGCCTTCATCGAGCGCCTGGAGCGGCCCGAGCTCTTCGGAGTCAACCCCGAGGTCGGGCACGAACAGATGGCCGGGCTCAACTATCCGCACGCCATTGCCCAGGCCATGTGGGCGGGCAAGCTCTTCCACCTCGACCTCAACGGCCAGTCCGGCATCAAGTACGACCAGGACCTGAGGTTCGGCGCGGGGGACCTGCGGGCCGCGTTCTGGCTGGTCGACCTGTTGGAGAGCGGCGGCTACGAGGGGCCGCGCCACTTCGACTTCAAGCCCCCGCGCACTGAGGACACGGCCGGGGTGTGGGCCTCGGCGGCGGGCTGTATGCGCAACTACCTCATCCTGCGCGAGCGCGCTGCCGCCTTCCGCGCCGCCCCCGCCGTCCAGGAAGCGCTGCGGGCCTCCCGGCTGGACGAGCTCTCCCGCCCGACGCTCGAAGCGGGGGAGACCCCCGGCGCTCTGCTCGCCGACCGCTCGGCCTACGAGGACTTCGACGTCGAAGCGGCGGCCCGGCGAGGCATGGCCTTCGAACACCTCGACCAGTTGGCAATGGACCACTTGCTGGGCGTGTGATACCCTACGGCGGGTTGACCCGGCCGGCTCACCGCTGAGTCGGCCGTGTCACCGCCAAGCAGGCCGGTGTCGCGGCCCGGCACCGGGCCGGGCCGGCCCGCTCAGCGCCGTGCTGCCGCCTCCTGTGCGCTCACCTCGGCCGGGAGACCGAACGTGGCGAACAGGCCGTCCCCGAAGAACGCCCCCACGTGGGCGACCTGTCCGTCCTGCAGGGTGAGCACCTGGAGGTGGAACGGCCGGTAGACGCCGTCCTCGCGCAGGTTGTAGAGACCGAAGGCGGGCTGGCCGTTTGCCCAGGTCGGAACCATGAGGCCCTCGTCCCGGCCGATGGGACACTGGGCGCCGATGAGCCGCACGATGTTCTCCCGGCCGCGGAACCACTGCGGGAAGGGCGGCATCTCCCAGACGGCGTCCTCCTTGAACAGATCGACGATGGCCGTCACATCCGAGCGCTCGAAAGCGGCCGCGTAACGGTCCAGCAGCTCCCGGGCCGCCGGGTCGGTGGGCTCGGTCAGTTCCTCCTCCACCGGAGCGGCCGCCTCGAGCTGGGCACGGGCCCGTTGCAGGGCGCTGTTCACGCTCGCCGTCGTCGTGCCGAGCAGCTCGGCGACCTCGGCCGCCCGCCACTTGAGCACGTCCCGCAACAGCAGGACGACGCGCTGCCGGGTCGGCAGATGCTGCAGGGCCGCCACCAGGGCCAGCCGCATCGAGGAGCGGTTCACCACCACGGAGGCCGGGTCCGTGGGCCCGGAGGATCCCGAGAACATCGCGTCCGGGATCGGCTCCAGCCAGGGCACCTCCGGAGACTCGGTCACCGGGCGCTCGGGATCGTCGCTGGGGGCGCCGAGCCCGGAGGGCATCGGGCGGCGGCCGCGCTGCTCGATCGCGGTCAGGCAGGCGTTGGTGGCGATCCGGTAGAGCCACGTTCGGAGCGAGGATCTGCCCTCGAAGCGGTCGCCGGCCCGCCAGGCGCGCAGATAGGTGTCCTGCACCAGATCCTCGGCGTCGTGCACCGAGCCCAGCATCCGGTAGCAGTGCGCCAGCAGCTCGTTCCGGTACGGCTTCGCCTTTTCCAGCAGTTCCTCGGCGTCGGCGGGGATCCGGTCGACGGGAGCGTCCGCCGTGCGGGGGCTGTCTGCCATCATCCTTGCCTTTCGTCTGCTCCGGTCACCCAACGGCACCGGCGTGCACTCGTCGTCGGTGAGAGTGAATGTAGAGCACGGGTCTGACAGCCTGCTCCCTCCATGGTGGCGGAGGGAGCCATTCCCCCGCAGCGGCCGCCCGACGGCTACCGGGGATGCTGCTTCCGCACCCCCTTCCGGTCGCGGACGGTGTCCACTCGCTGCGGGGGCGGTGACCCCGGCTGCGTCACGCCCTCGCCCTCCGGCTGCTCCGCGGACGGCTCCTCGGAGCCCTCCAGCACCTCCGCCGCCGCCGGGTCGAGCACCCGGGAGAGGAAGGCCCGGGTGCGCGCCTGCCGGGGGTCCCCCACGACCTGCTCCGGGGGCCCCTCCTCGACGATGAGCCCGTCGTCCATGAAGACCACCCGGTCGGCGACCTCACGCGCGAAGCTCATCTCATGGGTGACGACCAGCATCGTCATCCCGTCGTCCGCGAGCCCGCGCATCACCGCCAGCACGTCCCCGACCAGCTCCGGGTCGAGGGCGGAGGTCGGCTCGTCGAACAGCATCAGCTCCGGGCCCATGGACAGCGCACGAGCGATCGCCACCCGCTGCTGCTGGCCGCCGGAGAGCTGCGCCGGATAGCTGGTCTCCTTCTCCGTCAGCCCGACGCGGCGCAGATTGCGCCTGGCCACCTCCTCCGCCTCCGCCTTGCCGCGTCCCAGCGCCCGGCGCTGCGCGATGGTCAGATTGCCCAGGGCCGTCAGATGGGGGAACAGGTTGAACGCCTGGAAGACCATGCCGATGCGGCGCCGGATCCGGTCGAGGTCCACCTCGGGGTCGGTGACCTCGGTGCCGGCCACGCACACCGTGCCGGAGGTGGGCTCCTCCAGCAGGTTCACACAGCGCAGCAGCGTCGACTTGCCCGAACCGGAGGGGCCGATCACACAGACCACCTCGCCGCGCCGCACGGTGATGTCGATGCCGCGCAGCACCTCCAGCTCACCGAAGGACTTGCGCAGTCCCTCGATCTCGATGGCCGCCGAGCCGCCCCCACTCGTTCCGGTCGCCTCGTTCATCCCGTTCACCTCGCCTTCGCCGTACGGGCCTCCAGGCGCCGCACCAGGTGGCCCAGGGGCAGCGTGATGGCCAGGTAGAACAGCCCCGCGATCAGGATGGGGGTGAGGCTGCGGTGCTGGTTGAGCGCGTCTCTGCCGAATTTGGCCAGCTCGTACTGGTCCAGCGACAGGCCGAGCAGATAGACGAGCGAGGAGTCCTTGGTGAGCAGGATCAGCTCGTTGGCCAGCGGCGGCAGGACGATCCGGAACGCCTGCGGGATGACGATGGAGATCATCGCCCAGGTCGGCGACATGCCCAGGGAACGCGCTGCCTCCGTCTGTCCCTTGGGGACGGCCTGAATGCCCGCGCGGATCGTCTCGGCCATGTAGGCGGCGCCCACCAAGCCCAGGGCCAGCATCACTGTCACGTACTGGTTGATGGACACCTGGAAGGCCACCGGTACGCCGTAACCGAGTGCGATGAACACCAGCAGCGCCGGTACGCCGCGGAAGAACTCGATGTACGCGATGGCCAGCCAGCGGTACGGCAGCACCTGCGACAGCCGCATCAGTGCCAGTAGCAGGCCCAGCGCCAGCCCGAACACGAAGCCGAGCACGGTATAGACAACCGTGTTGACCAGTGCGGTCGTGATGACGTCAGGGAACTGCTTCTTGGCCACCTCGACGTCGAAGAACGCGCGCCGCAGCTCGCCCCAGTCGGCGGCCAGCGCGAAGACCAGGACGACGATCAGCAGGACGCCGTACTGGGCTGTGCGGATGGCGCGGGTGCGGTTGCGGCGGGTCACTTCTTCGGCTCCGTGCCGAACCACTTCTTGTAGATCTTGTCGTAGCGCTTGTCCGCCTTGGCCTTTTTGAGAGTTTTGTTGATCTGCTTGCGCAGCGCGTCGTTACCTGTGCGCACGCCGATGCCGTACTGCTCACCGGTGTCGAATTCGGCGGTGACCTCGGTGTCCGGGTTCTTGTTCGCGTAGTCGTAGAGCACGCCGTTGTCGTTGATGCCCGCGTCGACCTGGCCTGTCTTGACGGCGGTCAGCAGCAGCCCCAGATCCTCGTACTGGCGGATGGTGACGTCTTTGGCGTGCTTCTTGGCGTACTCCTCGCCCGTGGTGGACTGCTGTACACCCAGCTTCTTGCCCTTGAGGTCGTCCAGCGAGTCGTACTTTTTGCCCTTCTTGGTGAGGAGGGCCTGGGTTGCCTCGAAATAGGAGTCGGAGAAGTCGAGGTTCTTCTCGCGGACGGGGGTGATGGTCATGCCCGCCGCTGCCAGGTCGCACTTGCTGGAGTTCAGGTCCTCGCCGGACTGGATGCCCTCGAACGGGGTGTCCACGATCTTCTGCTCGACCTTGAGGTCCTTGGCGACCAGGTCGACCAGGTCCACATCGAAGCCCACGATCTTCTTGCCCTGTTTGAACTGGAAGGGTTCATAGGGGAGGTGGGTGCAGGTGGTGAGCTTTCCGGAGGTCACCAGCTGGACCTCTTCGCCGCTCTTGCCGGAGGTCTTGGTGCTGGAACAGGCGGTGACGGCCGTCAGCAGTGCGGCCGTCAGTGCCGCCGTGAGGGATATCGCTTGCTGTCGCTTACGCGCGGATCGTGCGGACACAGCGCCTCCACAAGGGGGACAGGTCGGCAAAAGAGCCGGATCATGGCCGGTAAATGCCGTGCATCCTGCCATCGGCGCGTGGCCGTGTCAGCGGTGCGGAGGGCAGCTGTCTCTCCGAAGTGGCGAAGGTCCCGTGTCAGCCGTGCGTTCTGTGGCACTCCAGCTCGGCCCACACGGCGTGCCCCGTCGTTCCCTCGGAGCCGCTCGTGCGGGCCTTGCGTATGCCCCAGTCGTCGGCGAGCACGCTGACCAGGAGCAGACCTCTGCCGTTCTCGCGCTCGTCATCGGCGACCCGGCCGCGGTCCGCGTCCTCCACGCGCATGACCGAGGTCCCGCCGCCCTCGTCCGCCACCTCGAGGCGCAGCCGCACCCCGATGACCCACAGCTCGCAGCTGACCTTCTCGCTGTCCGTATGGCGTACGGCGTTGGTGAAGAGCTCCGACATCAGCAGCTGGGCGTCGGCGTTCGACTCGTCGTCGACGTACCACTCGCGCAGTCTCTCCAGGACCCGCGCGCGTGCGAGGGCCACAGATGTGTCACGGGCCGGCAGATGGAAGGCGTCGCGCAGGGGACGGGTCGCCGGCGCGCCGGCGGGCCGGTGTTCTAAGGGCAGGGCGTCATGGGGGGCAGCCACGGCTCCACTATGCGGTTCGTCACTCGCGTATGGCAAGGATCAATCTGTAAATTGCAGAAGTGCGTTTGACAGGGTGTGCTTGAGAGCTGGCACATGCCAAACTCTTTCCTACCGAAGTCAGTTGGAGGGGAGCGGCTGTGGCGGACTCACGGACGGGCGGTGCGGCGCCCACCGTGCTGCGTGTGGTGCTGGGCAAGAGACTCCAGCACCTGCGTGAGAGCGCGGAAGTGACCTTCGAGCAGGCGGCCAGAGCGCTCGACGTCACTCACGCGACGATCCGCCGGATGGAGAAGGCGGAGGTCGGGCTCAAGGTCCCCTACGTCGAGAAGCTGCTGCGCACCTACGGGGTGACGGATCCGGACGAGATCGACGGCTTCGTCTCGCTCGCGCGCGAGGCGAACCAGCCCGGCTGGTGGCACAGGTACCGCGACGTGCTGCCGGAGTGGTTCAGCGTCTTCGTCAGCCTGGAGAGCGAGTCGGAGGTCATCCGCGCCTACGAGCCGCATTATGTGCCCGGTCTGCTGCAGACCGAGAGCTACGCCAGGGCGGTGCTCCGTGCGGGCATGCCGCACGCCCCGGAAGCGGAGATCAAGCGGGGAGTGGCGCTGCGCATGGAGCGCCAGACGGTCCTGACCAGGGAGACGACCCCGCCGCTGCTGTGGGCCGTCATAGACGAGACCGTCCTGCGGCGTCCGCTCGGCTCTCCCGAGGTGATGCGGGAGCAGATCGACCACCTCATCCAGGTCACCGAGCGGCCGAACGTGGCGCTGCAGATCATGCCGTTCAGCGCGGGGCCGCATCCGGCCATGTACGGCCCCTTCCACCTTTTCCGGTTCCCTCTCGACGAACTGCCCGACATGGTCTGCGCCGAGAGCCTTGTGGGTGCGGTCTACTTCGACCAGCGCGACGACGTCAGCGTGTTCCTCGAGGCACTGGACCGGATGAGCGCCCAGGCCGTACCGCTGGTGCGGACCCGGGCGGTCCTGAGTGCACTGCGCAAGGAGATCTGAACCATGGGTCGTATCTACAACGGGATGCCCGCCGCACATCTGGGCGACGAGGGCTGGCGCAAGCCCTGGAGCGGGGGAAACGGCGGCAGCTGCGTCGAGGCGCTCAAGCTGGCCGACGGCCGGGTCGCGCTGCGCCAGTCCACCGATCCCGACGGCCCGGCGCTCATCTGCAGCCGGAGTGACATCTCGGGTTTCATCCAGGCGGCCAAGGCGGGGGAAGCCGACTTCCTGGTCGCTTGAGCACATCTCGGGCCACGCAGCACGGCCCGTACAGACCGACGAGATGGAGAAGCACGTGTCGGAGGCTGGTTTCAGCCCGGAGCAGATAGACACCACCAGGCCGCACCCGGCCCGGATGTACGACTACTACCTCGGGGGGAAGGACAACTACGAGGCGGACCGGGACGCGGCCGAGAGAATTCTGACCGCCCTGCCCGACGTGGGCATCACGGCCCGCAGCAACCGGGATTTCATGCACCGCGCCGTGCGGACGGTCGTCGGCAGCGGTGTCCGCCAGATCGTCGACATCGGCACCGGTATCCCCACCTCGCCCAACACCCACGAGGTGGCCCGGCAGGTGGATCCTCAGGTGCGGGTCGCCTATGTGGACAACGACCCGATCGTGGCGGCCTACGCGGGAGCGAAGCTGACCAACTCCGGCAACGCCGGTTTTGCTCTCGCCGACATCCGCGAGCCCGCAGAAATCCTCGACCACCCGGTCACCAAGGAGCTCATCGACTTCGACGAGCCGGTGGCACTGATGCTGCTCGCGGTGCTGCATTTCGTCACCGACGAAGAGGGCGCCTCGGACATCGTGCGTACGCTGACCGAGCGGCTGCCGGCCGGAAGCCATCTGATCCTCAGCCATGCCACCCCGGACTTCAACCGGAACGACGGCTTCGGCAAGGTCGCGAAGGTCTACAACGAGGAGTCCACCGCCAGCGCCCAGTGGCGCACAGGGGAGGAGATCTCCGCCTTCTTCGAAGGGTTCGACCTGCTGGAGCCCGGCCTGGTCCAGCTGCCGCTGTGGCGGCCGGACGGGCCAGTGCCCAGTGGCGCGAGTCTCCGGCAGCACATGGGATACGGCGGCGTCGGGGTCAAGTGACCGTGAGCGGGCCGGTGGGATGCCACCGGCCCGCCTGTTCCGGCCGCAATGGGCGGTCACCTCCTCGAGGCGGCCCCGGTCACCGGGTCAGGTCTCCCGAAAGGTGAACCCGAACTCCACCGGCCGCGCGGCGAGCCGGTACTGCGGCAGCACGCCGGGCCCGCAGGACTGCGAGCCGATGCCGTGCATCGCATGATCGAGGTTGACCCACACCGTCTCCCCGGCAACCAGATCGGTGGTGTGCTCGGCGGCGTCCAGGTGCTCGCTCGTCCAGCGCCGCGCCGTGAACCAGCACATCGCCCCGTCCGCCTCGATCCGCAACCCCGGCCCCCGCGCACCCCGTGTCAGTTCGGCCCAGCGGACACCCGGCCGCGCACCGTTCTCCTGCGGCCGCACGTAGGGCGTCTGCAGGGCGTCCACCGTGCTGCGCCACAGACCTGTGCGCGCCGCCGCAGCGGTGTCCGGGTAGCCCTCTCCCGGACCGCCGCCGAACCACCTCACATGACCGTAGGCGGACGGCAGCCCCAGCCGCACGCCGATCCGGGGCAGCGGGAAGTCCCAGTCGCCCTCCGGGTCGACCGTCACGGCCAGCCGCAGCCGGTCCGCCGCCCCCGTCCACCGGAAGGTGGTGCACAGCCCCAGCGCGGAGGCGGCAGCGGCCACCCGGGTGCGGACGACGAACGCCTCGGGCGTGACCTCCACACTGTCCGTGCGGTGCCGCATCCGGTGCAGCCCGTGGTGCCGCCACAGCGGGCCGTGCCGCACGTCCGGCTGGAAGGGCGCTCCGTCGTCGTTGTCGGTGGTCGCCCGCCAGACGTCCAGCTGCGGCGCCCGGAGCGGGATGCCGCCCAGGCGCAGCAGGGCGCCACTGTCGGCGGCGAAAACCGCCGGCCCGAGCCGAACGTGCCCACCGGCGCCCTCGCGCCTCTCGTGACCCTCCTGGGCGTCGTCGTGGCGTGGTGCGGCGGGGGCCGACGGGAGGGTGGCAGCCGGGGGGTACTCCGGCTCGGCGGCCCGCAGCTGCCCCCAGGCGACCGGGTGCCCGGGCTCGCCCCAGGCGGTCCGTCGGGCAAGGACCGCGCGTACGGTCCACCACGCCTCGCCCGACCGCACCGTCTCCGGCGCCGAGGGCAGCGGCAGTTCCACCGAGCCTCCCGGCGGAACCGGCCCCTCGGGCAGCGGCAGCATGCCGCCGCTGACCTGTTCGCCCTCGATCTCGTACGACCACTCGAGAGCCAGGTGGGACAGGTCGAGGAAGTCGTGCTCGTTGCCGACCACCACGCTGCCGGGTGCCGCGCCCGGACCGATCCGGACGGGCTCGATGACCTTCTTGTACTCCACCAGCCCGGGGGAGGGCGTGCGGTCGGGAAACAGCAACCCGTCGCACACGAAGTTGCCGTCGTGCACCTCCTCACCGAAGTCGCCTCCGTAGGCGAACCAGGTCCGGCCGTCCTCGGTGCGGCGTGCGAGCCCGTGGTCGATCCACTCCCACACGAAGCCGCCCTGACAGCGCTCGTAGGTCTCGAAGAGCCGCTGGTAGTCGCTCAGCCCGCCAGGGCCGTTGCCCATGGCGTGCGCGTACTCGCACAGGATGAACGGCAGGGAGCGGCGCCGTACGTCCAGCTCCGCATCGTCCAGTGCCGGCTCCTTGATCTGACCCACACGCTCCACATCGGCGTGCGGCAGGTACATCCTGGAGTAGAAGTCACTGTCAGGGCAGCTGTGGTCGCCCTCGTAGTGGAGCGGCCGGGAGGGGTCCCGCTGCCGGATCCAGCAGGCCATCTCCGACAGACCAGCCCCCGTTCCGCACTCGTTGCCGAGCGACCAGACGACGACGCAAGGGTGATTCTTGTCCCGCTCCACCATGCGGGCCGCGCGGTCGAGCAGAGCAGGCGTCCACCGGTCGTCTGCCACAGGGTTGCGCGGGTCTCCCAGTTCGACGAAACCGTGCGTCTCCAGATCACATTCATCCACCACCCACAGGCCCAGCTCGTCGCACAGGTCGAGGAAAGCAGGGTGCGGCGGATAGTGGCTGGTGCGTACGGCGTTGATGTTGTGCTGCTTCATCAGCACCAGATCCCGCCGCATGGTCTCGTGGTCCACCGCGCGTCCGGTCTCGGGGTGGAACTCGTGCCGGTTGACCCCGCGCAGCAGCACCCTGCGTCCGTTGACCTTGAACAGCCCGTCCACGATCGTCACGGTGCGAAAGCCGATCCGCAGGGCGATCCGCTCGCCGCCGACGGCCAGTTCGGCGTCGTAGAGGCGCGGAGTCTCCGCGGTCCACGGCTCCACCTCCCCGGTTGCCGTCTCACCGGTGCGCAACTCCCAGTCGAGTTCCGGAACGGTGACCCGCCCCGGCTGGTCGCTCTCGACGCGCAACGTGCCACGGCCTGTGGCGTGGTCGTAGTCCGCGTGCACGGTGTGGTCGTGTGCCGCGCCGGCGGGGCGGTGCAGCAGGGTGACCTCGCGGAAGACGCCCGGCAGCCACCACATGTCCTGGTCCTCCAGATAGCTTCCGGCGGACCACTGGTGCACCCGGACCGCCAGCACGTTGCCGCGTGGCTGCAGCAGCGCGCCGACCGCGAACTCGTGCGGCAGCCGGGAGCCCTGGAAGGTGCCGAGCTCGTGCCCGTTCAGCCATACCCGGGCGCACGACTCGACTCCCTCGAAGCGCAGCAGCGTGTCACCGGCGTCCCTCGTACCGGGACCGTCGGCCCGCGCTTTGTCGTTCCCTGCAGGCAGCGGCCATTCGTCGGGCAGGTCGAAGGAATGGCGGTGGTCCCCTGTCGGGTTCTCCTGTGGGACGCGAGGCGGGTCGACAGGGAAGGGGTACCGCACGTTCGTGTAGGCAGGCGCACCGTGTCCGTGGAGCACCCAGTGGCACGGTACGGGCAGTTCGGCCCATGCGGCGTCGTCGTAGTGCGGCTCGGCGAACGCGTCGCCGTGCAGCTCGGCTGCCGGGGAGAGGCGGAACTTCCACGCCGTACCGGTCAAGGTGAGACGGCGTGCGTCTGAACCCGGTGCCCAGGCGCGCGGTGGCAGGCATCCGGTGCCCGGGGAGACGTCCTCGTAGTACGGCACAGTCGGGGAGGCCGTGGACGAAGGCGGACCGGCCGGCGGGGAAATGCTCATGCGTCTCCTCGGTTCCTGTTGGTTCTTGTTGTTTCCTTCCCACCAACAGCCGCTTACGCATACCTGGTTGGTAACCCGAATGCGTACGGTGAGCGCGACATGACACAGTGGCATCCATGACGATGCCACCGCCGCCGAACCAGCCCCCTGCCGGTACTCCACCGCCCCCCGGGCAACCGCCGGGTGGATTCGGGCCTCCTGGTTCAGGCGGCTTCGGGGCTCCGGCACCGGGTGGCGGCTGGCCGCCTCCGCCACCGCCCGGGGGCGGCAACAAGGGGAAGACGATCGCGGCGGTCGTCGCGGCGGCCGTCATCGCTGTCGCGCTCATCACGGCATCCGTCGTCTTCCTGACCAGAGGCGACTCCGGCAACAGCGCTTCCGGTGACGGCAAGCCCTCCACTCCGCCCTCGGCTTCCTCGGGGGAGCCGAGCGCCACCCCGTCCGACGAACCGTCCGAGGACGGCGACGCCACCGACTTCCCCACCCCGGGCGAGGACGACGACCTACCGTCCAACGAGCCCGAGGACGACCCCAGCGAGGTGCCGCTGCCCTCCTTCCTGCTCCGCGTCGGCGACTGCTACGACCGCTCCGAGGAGCGCGAGGGAGCGGTGCTGACCCGTGACTGCGACAAGTCGCACGACGCCGAGGTCGTCAGCCGCAAGAAGCTCTCCGGCAGCTACAGCACCGATGCCGCCGTACGGCGCAAGGCCGACTCGCTGTGCCGCACCTCGCTGCGCAACAAGGCGGCCAAACAGCCGCGAGGGACCGTTGGCGGGACTCTCATCTCGTATCCCAAAGCACGGAACGCGGGGAAGAGCCTCAGCTACGTGACCTGCAGTTTGACGGCCGGCAAGGGCAAGAAGCTGTCCAAACCGCTGGTGTGAAGCACACTGGCCGCACGCTCCCCTGAGTCTCAACGTCACGTTCTCCGCGCGTAGTTGGACCTTCGAGATTGGCATGGACGCATCGGTCGCGGGGTAAATCCGCCGCGACCGATGTGACAGCTGTTCCTTTCGTGCCTATCCCTGAGAGGCCCCATGAAGCTGCGCAGATGGGCGTCCACGGCCACAGCCGTTGTCGTCTTCCTCGGACTGTCCTCCCTCACCGGCGCCGCGACCGCATCCGCCGAAGACACCGCAACCACCGGCTACGTGGCCCTCGGCGACTCCTACTCCTCCGGAGTGGGCGCCGGCGACTACGAGGGAGGCGACTGCAAGCGGAGCGCGAACGCGTACCCGAAGCTGTGGAGCTCCGCCAACTCCCCCTCCTCCTTCGACTTCACGGCGTGTTCCGGCGCGCGCACCGGCGACGTGATCGCAAGCCAGCTCGGTCCCCTCAACTCCTCGACCGGCCTGGTGAGCATCAGCGTCGGCGGCAACGACGCCGGATTCGCCGACACCATGACGACCTGCGTGACCCAGGGCGAAAGCGCCTGTCTCGCGAGCGTCCAGGAAGCCCGCAACTACATCAACACCACGCTGCCCGGCAAGCTCGACACCGTCTACAACGCCATCACCCAGAAGGCGCCCTCCGCGAAGGTCGTCGTGCTGGGCTACCCCCACATCTACAAGCTCGACGGCGACTGTGTCGTCGGTATCAGCGAGAAGTCCCGCGAGGCCATCAACGCGGCGTCCGACGACCTGAACGATGTCACCGCCAAGCGCGCGGCGGATCACGGGTTCAGCTTCGGTGACGTACGCCCCGCCTTCTCAGGACACGAGATCTGCTCCGGCAACGAGTGGCTGCACAGTGTCACCTTCCCGGTGGACGAGTCCTACCACCCCACCGCTGCCGGACAGTCGGGCGGGTATCTCCCGGTCATGGAGAGCCTCGCCTGACGGACACGGACCACGCCCGTGCCGCCGCCCTGTCCCTGGGGCGGCGGCACAGCGCGTTTCACCCCGCTTGGCCGCCCGGCTCGTCTTCGTCGGCCAGCGCGACCGCCAGCGCCGCTGCCGGGTCCCGCTCCGGGCCGCCTGCCGGCCACCACGAGCGCCGCTGCCTGCGATAGGGCCACCACCGGCCGTCCGGTCCGTAGCGGAGCTGAGCGTCTCTCCCGACTACCGTCCACCGTGCGCCCGACGCCCGCAGGTCGGCGCCGGCATTCTCCTGGCCGAGGGACCGCTCCAGTTGTTCGCAGGCCCGCTGGAGCACCTCAGGCGCCGGTGACCAGTCCTCCGCCAGAACTGTCAGCGCGTCCGCGCCGCCCAACTCCCAGGCACGCACCGCCACCTCCAGCTCCGTCCGGCTTCGGCCGCACCCCTCGGCCAGCCGGGCGGTCACGTCGGGCCCCGGCCGTGCCGCCGCGAGCCGCACGGCGTCCTCCCAGACCGTCAAAGGGCGCGGCAGGGGGCGAGCGCCGTGCCCCGGTGCGACCGCCGCCGCGAGCATGCGGCGAGCTGCTGCGGCGGCGTCCGAGGCCAGGAAGGTGAGCGCGTCGGTATCCAGGCCCGGCGCACCCCCGGTGCCACCCTCCAAGGCCGCGATCCGGCCTGTCCCGATCACGGGCGAGGGCTGCTGGGGGAGCGGGGGCAGCAGCATTCCCAGCGCGAACGCCTCCGCCGCGTCCACTCCCTCGGACCCTTCCTCCCCGCCGGACGCCTCCCCGGTGTGCCCTGCGGTCCGAGCGGCCGCCCGTGCCGTGCTGCGCTCCTGCAGAGCCTCCAGCAACTCGCGCTCCCCCCGGCCGCGCAGCAACAGCAACGCGAAGGGATCCTCGTCCAGCAGCCGCGCCATCTGGTAGCTGAGCGCTGCTGTGTGCGGGCAGTGGTCCCAGGCTCCGCAGGCGCACTCGGGGTCGAGATCTCCGATGCCCGGCAGCAGTTCCAGCCCGACGTCCGCGGCGTCCTCGACCAGACGGGGCGGCATATCGCGGTCCAACAGGGCGGCGATATGGCCCGCCTGCTCTACGATCACCTCCAACAGCCGGTCCCACTCGTCCTCGTCCAGCTCGCGCAGCAGAACATCGGCCCGGGAGGGCGTCCTGTCGGAACCGAGCACCACGGCCGTGATGCGCCCGGGACGAACGGAAACGGCCCCCACAGCCCCCTGCCGAGCGAAACTGCGGCCCAGCCGGAGCTGTTGGCTGTCCAGCGCCGTCTCCTCGAGCGCCTTCAGCCACGTCTGCCCCCACCAGGTCCGGGCGAAGCCACGGCCGTGGGCGGGCGGCAGCGGCGCGAAGACCCGCTCGCGGTCACCGGCGCTGCCCGGGCCCCTCGCACCGCTCGCCTCGGCCCCGGCGTCCTCCTCGGTCTCGTGCACCGTCCACTCCTCGCTCATCGCTCCACCATCCGCAGCTCGACGAGTTCGGCCAGCTCCGCGTCCGTCAGCTCGGTCAGCGCGCTCTCCCCGGAGCCGAGAACGGCATCCGCCAGGGCCTGCTTGCGCCGCAGCATCTCCGCGATGCGGTCCTCGATCGTTCCCTCCGTGATGAGCCGGTGGACCTGCACAGGCTGTGTCTGGCCGATGCGGTAGGCGCGATCGGTCGCCTGCGCCTCGACCGCGGGGTTCCACCAGCGGTCGTAATGGATGACATGACTCGCCCGGGTGAGGTTCAGTCCCGTTCCGGCGGCCTTGAGGGAGAGCAGGAACACCGGTGCGACGCCCTCCTGGAAGCGGCGCACCATCTCCTCGCGCCGTGCCACTGGTGTGCCGCCGTGCAGACACTGGCTGGCCACTCCCCGGGCGGCCAGATGACGTTCCAGCAGACGTGCCATTTGCACATACTGGGTGAAGACCAGCACGCTCGCCTCTTCCGCCAGGAGAGTGTCGAGCAGCTCGTCCAGCAGCTCCAGTTTTCCGGATCTGCCCGGAAGCGCCCCGTCGTCCTCCTTGAGGAACTGCGCGGGGTGGTTGCAGATCTGCTTGAGGGACGTGAGCAGCTTGACCACCAGGCCGCGCCGCTCGATCCCGTCGGTGCCGCGCAGCGCCTCCAAGCTCTCCCGCACCACGGCCTCGTACAGTCCCGCCTGTTCGGTGGTCAGTGCCACCGCGCGGTCGGTCTCGGTCTTCGGGGGCAGTTCGGGGGCGATGCCGGGATCGGTCTTGTGTCGTCGTAGCAGGAACGGCCGTACGAGCCGCGCCAGCCGCTCGGCCGCCACTGGATCACCGCCCTCGGCCGCGTCGGCGTAGCGGCTGCGGAAGGTGCCGAGACGGCCAAGCAGTCCCGGAGTCGTCCAGTCGAGGACTGCCCACAGCTCTGAGAGATTGTTCTCCACCGGCGTGCCCGTCAGTGCCACTCGGGCCCGTGCGGAGAGTGTGCGCAGCGCCTTCGCGGTGGCGGCGAACGGATTCTTCACATGCTGGCCCTCGTCCGCGACGACGATCCCCCACGCCTCACCCTCACCGGGTGCCAGCCGGTCGGCGTCGAGCCGCATCGTGCCGTAGGTGGTCAGTACGAACTCTCCAGGACGCAGGCCATCAAGACAGCGCCCGGGACCGTGGTAGCGGCGCACGGGGGTGCCTGGCGCGAACCGCTCGATCTCCCGCTGCCAGTTGCCCATCAGCGAGGCGGGACACACCACCAAGGAAGGGCCGGAGGTCTCCTCGCTCTGTTGCCGTCGCAGATGGAGCGCGATCACCGTGATGGTCTTGCCCAGCCCCATGTCGTCGGCGAGACAGGCCCCGAGCCCCAGCGAGGTCATCCGGTGCAGCCAGTCCAGACCGCGCAACTGGTAGTCCCGCAGCGTCGCCTGCAGCGCGGCGGGCGGAGGCAGCGGCGGCTCCTCGCGACGCTCCGGGTCGGACAGCCGTTCCCTGAGCGCTTCCAGCCAGCCGGTGGCCTCCACCTCGACCTGCTCACCCTGCTGCTCCGCACTGCCGGTGAGAACGGAGTTCAGCGCTTCGAGAGTGCCGACCTTGCGGTCCTCGCGCTGTCGGGCGGCGCGTATCTCCTCCGGGTCGACGAGCACCCACTGGTCGCGAAGCCGCACCAGCGGTCGGCCCGCTTCGGCCAGCCGGTCGAGCTCCGCCCGGGTCACCTCCCGGCCACCGATGGCGAAGCGCCATTCGAAGCGCAGCAGCGCGTCGGGAGAGAGGTGGGAAGGAAGCTGGGAACCGGACCGGTCGGCACTGCTTCCGCTGCGCGGTTCGGCTTCCTCCCCGGGGCCGATCACGGCGCGGGAGGTGAGAGAGCGCGCGAAATCGCGCGGCCAGTGCACTTGGACACCGGCCGCCGCCAGGGCGCGCGGGACCGCGGTGCCCAGCAACTCGGCGATCTCCTCGTCCGCGAGGTCGATGGCGTCCGGCACGGCCGCCGAGAGCAGGGGAGTGAGAGCATCCCAGGCGGCCGCCGCCCGGCGCAGCGCCAACAGCGCCTCAGTTCGCGCCCGGGGGCCGAACCGCTCGGCGAGCGGCGAGTTGCCCGCCCACACCTCTGCCGCGTCAGCGATCAGTGTGCTGTCGGCAAGGGCATGCACCTGCAGTACCCCTCGAAACACGGGGCTATGGCTGCCGCGCAGCTCAGTGCCACCCCGCTGGGCGGGCTGTTCAGTGACCTCCGGCTCGGTGGCCTGCGCGGTGTCCTGCTCGTAGTCCTCTCCGGACGGTGAGAGAGCGCCGCCGGAGAGGTGAAGGCCGGTGCCGGAAGGCGGAAGACCCTCGATCTCGATCCGGAGCGACAGCCGGACCCCGGCATCGATGCCGGCCGCCACCTCGGTGGCCCACTCCCGTAGCTGCGGAACAGCGAGCGGTTCGTCGCCGACGAAGGGGCTCGCTCCCGCCGCGAGCGGTGCGGCCGGGGTGCGCGGGAGGCCGTCGGCGACGGCGTCCAGAAAGGCGCGTACCAAGGGACGGGGTCCGGGCATACGGAGCGAGCCGGGACCGGGCAGCGGTACGGCGTGGGCCTCCGGCGGCATCGCTGCGGCCAGTTCCGCCACCGTGGTGCTGTCGTCGTCCGTGAGCGGGCCCAGCCGCCAGGCGTCATAGCCGGCGGGGCTCAGCCCCGGCAGCAGTCGTCCCTGTGCGGTCAGCCGCAGGGCGAACAGTACGGCGGCACCCCAGAAGGCCGCTGTGGGCTCCGTGCCGTCCTCCTCGCGTGCGGCGTACGCCCTGGTGAGCACCGGAAGGACTGTCGCTACGGGCAGCGTGACGGCGGATACGGTACGTGTCTCCACGCCGTCGTCGGTGGGCAGGACGACAGTCAGCTCGACGGTTTCCGGACAGCCGTGCGGGCTGTCGGGTGCTGTCCCGTACTGCGCGGGGAGCATCCCATCGGGGAGCGAGGGAGTGCCGTCGCGGCGCCAGAAGGCGATCTTGGATCGGTGTGGCGGGTCTGCGGGCAGGAACACGGCCACATGGTGGGTGAGCTGGGACATCCAGGAAGTGCTTGCCAGGGTCTCGGCCACAGTGCTGATGCATTCCTCAAATTTGACTAGTCGGAGCGAGCGGTCGAGGGTACCTCATGCTGAGCCGGGATGTAGCGCACTCCGAGGCTGCCGACCTGTGCCTGAGCAGCGTGCGGGGAACCCGCCGCGCCCGAATGGCGTTCAATGGAGTGAGAGGCGGAGCTACCGGACTGGACAGCAGATGGGTGCCCCGCAGGTGCGGAGGAGGTACCGAGATGACCAATCGAGCAAAGATCGCTGTCGGCGGGGTGGCGGTCGGGCTCCTGCTGTGGTGGCTGACGTCCTTCTGGATCGCCCTGCTGGTGATGGTGGGAGTGCCGGCGGTCGCCTATCTGGCGCTGGACCCCTCGCAGCGGCGCAGGCTGCGCAGAGTCAGCCGAAAGGAAATCGGCCGCTAGGCTTCCCGGCGCGTGCGGGCTGCGCGCCTGCGGGCTGCGCGGGTGCGGTATGGCTGCGGCCGCAGTGCGCTGTGGGGTGGCGGCGTCACTTTGGGGCCTCCGGGCCGAGGCCGGTGCACCGGCGGCCTCGATACGGCGTCACGCGGCCGGACGCACCGCGATGCCGTCGAGAGCCGTGAGCAACTCGGGCAGTTCGCGCCCCCGGCCCACCGGACGTACCTCGCCGGGCGCCTCGTCCAGCAGCACGAACGCGATGTCGTCGGTGCGCGCGACAACGCTCCACCCGGGGCCGTCCGCGCGCAGCGTACGGGCGTCACCCGAGGCGAAGGCGGACCGTATCCGCCCGGGCGGCGGAGGCGAGTCGAGGTAGTTACGCACCTCCTCAAGGACGCGTCGTACCTGGGCGTCGGGCTCCTCCCCCGACTCCACGAACTCCACGTTCTCCTCGAGCTGTGCCCGCCACTGTGCCCACTGGAGGGCGATCTCATCGGCACCGAGTCGCCGCTGGGCGGGGCCCCAGCCGGAGGTGTCCGGGGGCGAGAGCACCGGGCCGCTCCCGGCAAGGTCCCCCTCCAGCACGGGATCGTGCGGCTCGGGCAGCCCGGGCGCGGAGACGGCCAGATCCAGCGGCCATCCAGGCAGCGCCGCCACCACATCCCGCTCGTCGGGGGAGAGGTCGGCCTCCATGCCGCAGTCCCACGCGGCGATGGCACAGGCCACCTGCGTCACGTCCTCGGTCACCACGGTCCAGCGCGCGCCGGTACCGTCCTGCCCCAGCACGAGCCCATACCCCTCGGCATAGGGCTCCAGCCGCAGCACAGCGCAGGCCGCGGGATAGTCGTCCCCCAGCACACTCGGGAACTGCGCGGGCGTCAGCAGCACGGCAGTCAGCACATACAGCGAATCTTCCTCGTCCGCGGCCACCGGTGACCTCCCCTTCCTGGCGGATCTCGGTGACGATAGCCCTCGGAACGCATCCGCGACAGATGGAACGGGTCCGCGAGGGGCAGCCGAAATGTCTCCGTGACAGACGGCGAAATGTCCACGTGACAGACGAACGGACTCCAGGACACGCCAAGAGAGGGGCACCAGTGCCGCGCTACGACCGGCTGAAGCACATCCTCCGGCTCGACCCGGAACGGGACTCGCATGAGATCTACCGCCTGATCGCGGCCTACGAGTTCCCCTGGGACTTCACCCGTGCTCTGGAGCTCGCGCTGTACCGCACCTACGCGGTGCCCAGCATCGGCAGCCTGCTCGCCCGCACCGCGGAGCTGACGGACCGCTCGCAGAAGCGCTACGACGACACCGCGCTCCTCTTGGACGCCGTCGTCGAGCACGGTTTCGACAGCCGGCAGGGGCGCACGGCCATCCGGCGGATCAACCAGATGCACCGCGCCTACAACATCACCAACGACGACATGCGCTACGTCCTGTGCACATTCGTCGTCATGCCCAAACGCTGGCTCGATGCCTTCGGCTGGCGCCGTCTCACCCACCACGAGCTGCGCGCCGTGAGCCACTACTACCGCACACTCGGGCAGCACATGGGCATCAAGGAGATTCCTCGCACCTACGAGGAGTTCGAGGACTGCCTCGACACCTACGAGGAGGCCCATTTCGGGTGGGACGAGGGGGCGCGGAAAGTCTCCGATGCCACCTTGGATCTGATGGCCTCCTGGTATCCGCGCCCGCTCGCCCCACTGGTGCGCGGAGCCAGCCTGGCGCTGCTGGACGATTCGCTGCTGAAAGCCTTCCGCTACGCCCCGCCCACACCCCTCGCCCGACGGCTGACACGAGGTGCGCTACGGCTTCGCGCGCGGGGCGTGCGGCTGCTGCCACCACGCCGTCGGCCGCACCATGCGCGGCAGAACCCGGAGATCAAGAGCTACCCCGGCTACCCGAAGGGCTACCGGATCGCGGACCTGGGAACGTTCCCGGCCACGCGCCCAGTGGGAGCCCCAGCTTGTCCTGTGCCGCATCACTTGAACGAGGAGTGGGGCCACTTGAACGAGGAGCGGGGCCGGCCCTGAAACCGGACGTCTCACCGTGCCTCCCGCTCCGCGAGCGCAAGATAGCGCTCATCCTCGTCCACATAGGACAGCAAGCGCCAACCGGTGGTGGCCAGCAGCGCGCGCAACCGCGGTTCTGCCCTGATGTCGTCCGAGGTGATCTGCTTGCCCTGCCGGGCTGCCAGCGCCGCCCGGCCAACCGGGTGGAAGAGCGCGAGCGAGCCCTGCGGGCGAACTACGCGTGCCAACTCCCGCAGCCCGCTCTCCGGGCCGGGAAGGTGTGAGATGAGGCCGGCTCCGAACACGGCGTCCAGACAACCGTCCCGCAGCGGCAGCTGTGAGACGTCCGCGAGAAACAGGGCATCAGCGGCGTCCCGCCGGCCGGCCCGGGCCACCTCCTCCAGCATCGCCGGGGTGAGATCAGCGCCCAGAACCGTGCCGCCCGGGCCCACGACTGCGCGCAGCGCGGGCAGCGCACGTCCGGTGCCGCACCCCGCGTCGAGCACCGCGTCGCCTGGCCGCAGGCCGATGTCGTCCACGGCCGCTGCGAACGCGGGACCGTCGTCGGGGAACCGGGTGTCCCAGCGGGCGGCACGCTCACCGAAGAAAGCGCGGACCGCGGCCCGGTCCGCTGCCAAGTCGTGTGTCATGGTCCTCATTCTCGTGCCTTCTCGACGTGTCACTCTACGGCTGTCTCCGCAACTGGAATGACTGCTGGGACGCTTGGCGAACGTTGCGGAGTGCACAAGCACTGCTGCGGCACCAGGATTCGCTGCCATGGACTCGGCATCTCTGCTTCTCCGCCTGCGCGACGAGCCGTCTCGTCCGGGGGGCCTTGATCCCCGGCCCTCGGGCGAGGCGAGTGCGCCTCGCGGAGACCAGCGCTAACGGGCACCATTAGGCGATGCGGTTGTGACAGGTGCGACAGGGGAGTAACTGTGCGCAACAGATCAGGTCCCCATGGTTGCTCACCGTACTCTTGTGGGTAAGGGTGGCACGGCGGATGCCGAGGAAAAGGGGGCGCGGGGTGGCACTGAACACGGGACTCGACTGGTTGCTGGACGACCTCACGAAGCGGATCTCGTCGGTCCGGCACGCGCTGGTCCTGTCCAACGACGGGTTGGTCACCGGGAGCAGCCACGATCTCGAGCGGGAGGACGCCGAGCACTTGGCCGCGGTCTCCTCCGGCCTGCACAGCCTGGCCAAGGGGTCCGGCCAGCACTTCAAGGCCGGACGGGTGCGCCAGACGATGATCGAGTTCGACGAGGGGGTGCTCTTCGTGATGGCCGCGGGGGACGGCAGCTGTCTGTGTGTCCTCGCGGAGTCCGAAGCGGACATCGGCCAAGTCGCGTACGAGATGACGCTGTTGGTCAACCGGGTCGGCGAGCACCTGGGGCTGGCCGCGCGAAACGGCAACTGACCTGCGGATTCGCAAGTTATCCACAGGCTCGCCGGGATTCTCGGCAGCGGGCTATCGTCGTTCTCACGCAAGGTAGTCGAGAATCGACGGGGGATGACGAGATGGGACCCAAGCCCGTGGACCGCCGCGCGCCGGGGCGATTCCGCAGCGCGGCCGATGTAGCACCTCGCACCGCGGCCAAAGAGCTCGGGCTGCGACTGAGGGAGTTCGATCTGGCGGTGCGGATCGAGCAGGTACGCACCGTGCCGGGGGCGCCGGGCGGACCCCGAAGGGTGCCGCGCCAGGAGCTGGAGCGGATCAAGGCAGCTCCGGACTTCCCGCGCGGCCTGCGCGAGCGGCTGCGCGTCATGGGGGCGAGCGAGGCGTCGGAACTGCTGGACATCAGCCCCTCACGCTTCGCCCGGCTCGCGAGGGCGGGTTGCTTCCACCCGGTCGGCTTCTACGTGAACCGGTACCGCACGGTGGTCTGGCTCTATCTCGCCGACGAACTGCGGGACTTCGCGGACAACAGCCCGGCACTGCTCATCGGACGCCTGCCCGCGGGCATGCGGACCCGGCTGGAGGCCGGCACCGACGAGCGAGCCCGCCGCTGGCGGGAGAGGCGGGTCAAGCAGCTGGCCCGGCACACCGACAGCCATTGGGAGTGTGCTGCGGCAGCGGCGAGTGTGCTGGACGATGCGACTCTCGCTCGGGCCGTCCCCGACCCGGCTGAGCGCTCTCGGCTCATGGTGCTGCGCCCGTGTCTGCACGAAGTACGCAGCGCCTCGCATGCCACCCGGGAGATCCTCGGAGAACTCTGCCGGGCCGAGGGTGAGGAGGAGATCCGCTGGTACCGCTTCCTGCTGGACGCCGAGCTCGAGACAGCGAGGACTGCCGACGCGGTCGCGGCCACACTGGCCGGCCGAGGCCCTGCCGTTCCGGGGGTGGCATCCGGCCCGGGAGAGGGCGGCGCTCGGTCTGCGCCGGAGACGGGCACGCGGCCTGACCCCGGTATGGCACGGCCGGTCGCAGGGCCACCCACCGTCCCGGTTCCCCGCCGACGCTGGTCCCTCCTGCGCCGCCGCCGGTCGAAGACCACCGCCCGTCCCGCCGGATGAACTGGGACAGGCGTCGCGAGCCGTTCCGGGCCGGGGAGTCCCCGCGGACCGGGAGACCGGGCCCGATGACGGGGCGAGGTGTTCAGGAGGAGGACTGCTCCCGGTTCTCCTGAGCGGGGGATGCCTTCCGCTCCGGGCTGTGCGCACGGAACAGCCCTTCCTGCATCACGGAGACGATCAGTCTCCCCTCGCGGTCGAAGATCTGGCCTCGGGCGAGCCCCCGCGCACCCGTGGCGATGGGTGACTCCTGCTGGTAGAGGAACCACTCGTCGGCGCGGAAGGGCCGGTGGAACCACATGGCATGGTCCAGCGAGGCGGTGTCGAAGTTCCGCTGCCCCCACAGCGGCTCGATGGGGAGGCGCACGGCGTCGAGCAGGGTCATATCGCTGGCGTAGGTCAGCGCGCACGTGTGCACGAGCGGGTCGTCCCCGAGCGACCCGATCGCACGCATCCACACCGCGCTGCGCGGCTCGACCCCTTCCAGCTCGGAAGGGCTCCACCGCAGCCGGTCCACATAGCGCAGGTCGAAGGCCTGCCTGCGGGCCATCCGCTCCAGCGGCACGGGCAGTGAGCCGAGGCGCTCGCGGATCTCGTCCGCGAGCTGCGGCAGGCTCTCCGGCTCCGGCACCCGGGGCATCGGCAACTGGTGCTCGAAACCGGGCTCTCGTACATGAAAGGAGGCGGTCAGATTGAAGATCGTGCGACCCTGCTGGACGGCGACCACGCGGCGGGTGGTGAAGGACCGCCCGTCCCGGACCCGCTCCACCTGGTACACGATCGGCACACCGGGGATGCCGGGACGCAGGAAGTACGCGTGCAGCGAGTGCACAGGACGCTCCTCGTCCACCGTTCGGCCCGCCGCCACCAGCGCCTGCCCGGCCACCTGCCCGCCGAAGACCCGCTGGAGCGACTCGTGGGGGCTCCGGCCCCGGAAGATGTTGAGGTCGATCTCTTCGAGGTTCAGCAGGTCGACAAGGCGTTCGGCAGGGCTGGGCCCGGTCATCTCGTCCGTTCCTTCCTCACGTCCAGGGCGGCCGTCACGCTGGGTGCCGCGCTCACATCGGACCCACGTCGGTCACTCTGACGACCGCACGGCCCTCCTCGTCCGAAGCCACGAGATCGACCTCGGCCGAGATACCCCAGTCATGATCGCCACGCGGGTCGGCGAAAGTCTGCCGGACGCGCCAGAGCCGGTCCTCCGGGACCTCCTCGATCCGCAACAGCCGGGGACCACGGGCGTCCGGGCCAGTGCCCAGCTCGTCGTACTCGTCCCAGTAGGCGTCCATGGCCTCGGCCCAGGCGTCCTCGTCCCAGCCGGCCTCCCCGTCCAGTTCGCCGAGCTCGGTGAACTTGTCCAGGGCGGCCAGCTCGACCCTGCGGAACATCGCGTTGCGCACCAGGACCCGGAAGGCACGCGGGTTGGCGGTGACCGGCTTGACCTGGTCGGCGCGCTCCTGGGCCTCCTCCGCCGTCTCGTCCTCGGGGTTGGCCAGCTGCTCCCACTCGTCCAGCAGGCTGGAGTCGACCTGCCGGACCATCTCCCCGAGCCACTCGATGATGTCCTGGAAGTCCTCCGACTTGAGGTCGTCGGGAACGGTGTGCTCGAGAGCCTTATAGGCACTCGCCAGGTAGCGCAGCACGATCCCCTCGGTGCGGGCGAGCTCGTAGAAGGAGACGAACTCGCTGAAGGTCATCGCCCGTTCGTACATGTCACGGACGACCGACTTGGGGGAGAGCGGGTGGTCTCCCACCCACGGGTGGGACTTGCGGTAGAGGCCGTAGGCGTGGAACAGCAGTTCTTCGAGGGGCTGCGGGTAGCTGATGTCCATCAGCCGCTCCATCCGCTCCTCGTATTCGATCCCGTCGGCCTTCATCTGGGCAACGGCCTCGCCCTTGGCCTTGTTCGTCTGCGCGGCGAGGATCTGGCGCGGGTCGTCCAGAGTCGACTCGACGACCGACACCATGTCCAGCGCATAGGAGGGCGACTCGGGGTCGAGCAGTTCGAAGGCGGCGAGCGCGAAGGTGGAGAGCGGCTGGTTGAGAGCGAAGTCCTGCTGGAGGTCGACGGTAAGCCGGATGCTGCGTCCCTCGGCGTCCGGTTCGTCCAGCCGCTCGACGATTCCCCCGTCCAGCAGCGAGCGGTAGATGGCGATGGCCCGCCGGATGTGCCGCAGTTGGGAGCGGCGGTCCTCGTGGTTGTCCTCCAGCAGCCGCCGCATCTGTGTGAAAGCATCACCGGGGCGGGCGATCACGGACAGCAGCATGGCGTGGGTCACCCGGAAGCGCGAGTTCAGCGGTTCAGGGTCGGAGGCGATCAGCTTCTCGAAGGTCTGCTGCCCCCAGCTGACGAAGCCCTCCGGGGCCTTCTTCCGGACCACCTTGCGGCGCTTCTTCGGATCGTCCCCGGCCTTCGCCAGCGCTTTCTCGTTCTCGATCACGTGCTCGGGCGCCTGGGCGACGACAAATCCCGAGGTGTCGAAGCCCGCCCGGCCGGCACGGCCGGCGATCTGGTGGAACTCGCGGGCGCGCAGTGTGCGCACCCGGTTGCCGTCGTACTTGGTGAGCGCGGTGAACAGCACGGTCCTGATGGGCACATTGACCCCGACACCGAGAGTGTCGGTACCGCAGATGACCTTCAGCAGTCCCGCCTGCGCCAGCCGCTCCACCAGCCGCCGGTACTTCGGCAGCATCCCCGCGTGGTGGACGCCGATGCCGTGCCGCACATAGCGCGAGAGGTTGCGGCCGAACTTGGTGGTGAAGCGGAAATTGCCGATGACCTTGGCGATCTCCTCCTTCTCCGCGCGGGTCGACATATTGATGCTCATCAGCGCCTGTGCCCGCTCCACCGCCTGCGCCTGGGTGAAGTGCACGATGTAGACCGGTGCCTGGTGGGTCTCCAGCAGCTCGGTCAGGGTCTCGGTGAGGGTCGTCGTGCGGTATTCGTACGACAGCGGTACCGGGCGTGTCGCCGAGCGCACCACGGCGGTGGGACGGCCGGTGCGGCGGGTCAGATCCTCCTCGAAGCGCGACACGTCGCCCAACGTCGCCGACATCAGAATGAACTGCGCCTGGGGCAGTTCCAGCAGCGGGATCTGCCATGCCCAGCCCCGGTCCGGCTCGGCGTAGAAGTGGAACTCGTCCATCACCACCTGGCCGATGTCCGCCTCCGCTCCGTCACGCAGCGCGATCGAGGCGAGCACCTCGGCGGTGCAGCAGATGACGGGTGCGTCCGCGTTGACCGAGGCGTCGCCGGTGAGCATGCCGACGTTCTCGGTGCCGAACAGCTTGCACAGGTCGAAGAACTTCTCCGAGACCAGCGCCTTGATCGGGGCTGTGTAGAAAGTGACCTTGTCCTGGGCGAGTGCGGTGAAGTGAGCTCCTGCCGCGACCAGACTCTTGCCGGAACCCGTCGGGGTCGAGAGGATCACGTTCGCCCCCGACACCACCTCGATCAGCGCCTCTTCCTGGGCGGGGTAGAGCGAGATGCCCCGCTCTTCCGCCCAACCGGAGAAGGACTCGAAGAGGGCATCGGGATCGGCGTCGCTCGGCATCTGGTCGATAAGGGTGGCTGTCACGCCCCCCATACTGCCTGCTGCCCGGTCCGATCACGGAACCGGTGGGCTGCCGGTGATCACCAGACGCTACGCTGTGTCGCCGAACGGGCGTCAGACCCGGACGGGAGCAGCGCGGGGGCGCGGGGCGCGGCCCCGGCGGCGGGACCGCGACGTATGCGACACGAAGGACAGGGCGGGGATACGCATGATGGGACCGGCGCACTCGCTGTCGGGAGCAGCTGCCTGGCTCGGCGTAGGGGCCGCGGCGGCTGCGCTGGACCATCCGATGCCCTGGCCGGTCGTGGTGGTCGGTGCGCTGCTGTGCGCAGGGGCCGCGCTGGCACCCGACCTCGACCAGAAGTCCGCCACCATCTCGCGGGCCTTCGGACCGCTCTCCCACGCGCTGTGCGGAGTGGTCGACAAGCTGTCCACTGTCGTCTACAACAGCACCCGCTCCCGAGGCGAGCGGCACCGCTCCGGAGGCCACCGCACACTCACGCACACCTGGCCCTGGGCGCTGTTCATAGGCTCCGGTTTCTCAGCGGCCGCCGCCATCTGGGATCGCTGGGCGGTGCTGGTCATCCTCTTCATCCATGTGGTGCTGGCCGTCGAGGGACTGCTGTGGCGGATGGCCCGGGTCTCCAGCGATGTGCTGGTGTGGCTGTTGGGCGCCGCCTGCGCCTGGATCCTCGCCGGGGTGCTGGAGCAGCCAGGCAACGGTGCGGACTGGCTGTTCACCGGGGACGGCCAGGAGTACCTGTGGATGGGTGTGCCGATCGTGCTGGGTGCGTTGGTGCACAACATCGGCGACGCGCTGACCATCTCCGGCTGCCCGATCCTGTGGCCGATCCCGATAGCGGGCAAGCGCTGGTACCCGCTCGGCACTCCCCGCTTCATGCGGTTCCGGGCCGGCGCCTGGGTGGAGAACGCCATACTGATGCCCGCCTTCATGGTGGTGAGCGGGGCCGGCAGCCTGGTCGCCCTCGGATTCATAGGCTGACGCGGCCCGCTCCCCGGCTGTGGGGCTCAGCGACACCCGAGCACCCGGGCCCGGCCCCACTTGAGCACCCGAGTCCGGCCACTTCCGCGGACCCGGGCCTGGCCACACCCGGGTCGCTGGGTCCGGCCGCGCCGGAAGGGCCGAGCTCAGCCGTGCCAGGAGCGCCACAGCGCGGCGTACGGGCCGTTCGCGGCCACCAGCGTTTCGTGGCTGCCCAGTTCGCTGATACGGCCGTCCTCCACCACTGCGATGACGTCGGCGTCGTGCGCCGTGTGCAGCCGATGGGCGATCGCGACCACGGTGCGCCCCTGGAGGACCTGGGCCAGGGAGCGCTCCAGATGCCGCGCCGCCCGGGGATCCAGCAGGGATGTCGCCTCGTCGAGGACGAGTGTGTGCGGGTCGGCGAGCACCAGGCGGGCCAGCGCGATCTGCTGAGCCTGGGCCGGGGTGACGGTGAGCCCGCCGGAACCGACCTCGCTGTCCAGCCCGTCGGCCAGCCCCCGTACCCAGTCGTCGGCGTCCACCGCGCCCAGCGCGGCCCAGAGCTCGGCGTCGTCGGCATTCTGCCGGGCCAGCAGCAGGTTGTCGCGCAGGGTGCCGACGAAGACGTGGTGCTCCTGGTTGACCAGCGCCACATGGCGGCGCACCTCCTCGGCGGGCAGCTCGCTCAGTTCGGTGCCGCCCAGTGTGACCTCGCCCCGGCGGGGTCCGTATATCCCGGCCAGCAGCCGCCCCAGAGTGGACTTGCCCGCACCCGACGGGCCGACCAGCGCCACACGACTGCCCGGGGTGACCTCCAGCGTGACCCCGTGCAGCACATCGACATCCGCGCGATAGCCGAACCGCACTTCGCTGGCGCGCACCTCCTTGCCGCCCGGGGCCGCGCCGCTGCCGGCCTCCTGCTCGATCTCGCGTACTCCCACCAGACGGGCCAGCGAGACCTGGGCGACCTGGAGCTCGTCGTACCAGCGCAGGATCAGTCCCACGGGCTCGACCAGCATCTGGGCGAGCAGCGCGCCGGTCGTGAGCTGTCCGACGCCGATCCATCCCTGAAGGACGAAGACGCCGCCCAGCAGCAGCACGCCTCCCATGATCAGCATGTTGCTGAGGTTGATGGCCGGAAAGAGCACGGTGCGCAGCCACAGCGTCCTGCGCTCCCAGGCCGTCCACTCGGCGACGCGGCGCTCGGAGAGCGCCACCCGTCGGGTGCCCAGCCGGTGCGCCTCCACGGTCCTGCCCGCATCCACGGTCTCGGCGAGGGCCGCCGCCACCGCCGCGTAACCGGCGGCCTCGGCCCGGTAGGCGTGCGGCGCCCGGCGGAAGTACCACCGGCAGCTGACGAACAGCACAGGAAGCGCGATCAGTACCGCCAGGGCCAGCGGCGGTGCGGTGATACACAGGGCCGCCACCAGCAGCGCCGTCCACACCAGGCCGATCGCCAACTGCGGAACCCCCTTCCGCATTGCGTCGGCGAGCCGGTCGATGTCGGTGGTGATCCGGGAGAGCAGGTCTCCGGTTCCCGCCCGCTCCAGCACGCTCGGCGGCAGTCCGACCGAGCGGACGAGGAAGTCCTCGCGCAGGTCGGCCAGCATCTCCTCGCCCAGCATCGCGCCGCGCAGGCGGACCTGCTGGGTGAAGACCGTCTGCACCACCAGGGCGAGCGCGAACAGGGCGGTGATACGGCCCAGTTGCAGCTCCTGTTCACCTGCTGCCAAGTCGTCCACCACCCCGCCCAGCAGCCGCGGTCCCACCATGGACGCGACGACGGCCACGGTGTTCACGACGATGAGCAGTGCGAAGGTACGCCGGTGCCGCCGCAGCAGTTCGCGCACGTAGGAGCGAACGGTCGCGGGGGAGCCGACCGGAAGGATGGTGAGATCCTCAGGAGCCGACGGATCGTAGTCGGGCTCCGGTACGCCGAAGTTGCGCCCCTGGGATCCCTGCGGGAGGAGTTGCCGGGGACCTCGGCGATTCTCGGGCACCGCCGAACTGCTCTCGGGGCTCATGCCGATTCGACTCCCTCGGTCTGCGCACGCTGGTGGGTCTGCGCACGTTGGTCGCGCTGGTTGGTCCGCGCCCGCACCTGCTCCCGCGACGCGTCGGCGTGGTGCTGCGGTTCGCGGGTGACGACGGCCCGGTATGCCGGGTCGGAGCGCAGGAGCTGTCGGTGGGTGCCCGTGGCCGCGACAGCGGCTCCCGGGACGAAGACGACCCGATCGGCGCGGTCGAGCAGCAGCGGACTGGAGGAGAAGACCACCGTCGTCCGGCCGGCCCTGAGCTCGGCCAGCTCACGGGCGATGCGCGCCTCCGTGTGGGAGTCGACCGCCGAGGTGGGCTCGTCCACGACCAGCACCTCCGGGTCCGTGATCAGCGACCGGGCCAGCGCGAGACGTTGCCGCTGGCCGCCGGAGAGCGACCGGCCGCGTTCGGTGATCCGGGCCCGCATCGGGTCGCCCGCCGCGTCCGGGGTGCCCTGCACCAGCGCCCCGAGGACATCGGTGCACTGTGCGGCGTTCAGCGCCTCGGCAGCGCCTATCCGGCCGGAGGAGGGCACGTTCAGCAACTCGCCGAGTGTGCCCGAGAGCAGCACCGGATCCTTGTCCTGCACGAGGACGGCGGCCCGGGCCTCCTCCAGCGGCAGGGTGTCGAGGGGTACGCCGTTCAGCAGCACGGAGGGCGGCACAGACGCGTCGGCCTGTTGCCCGGCGCTCGCATTCCCGTCCGGAGCACCGGCGGTCGCAACACCGGCGGTCGCAGCACCGACTGCCTCAGCACCGACTGCCTCAGCTCCGACCGCCGGAGCATCGGCGGCCGAGGCGGGGTGCCCACCCAGCCGTTCCGCGAGTCGCCCCGCCGCGTCCGGATCGCCGCAGACCACGGCGGTGAGCCGGGCAGCCGGGGCGTGCAGTCCGGTGAGGGGGTCGTACAGCCCCTCACGTGGTCCCGCGCCGTAGGACGCGGCCGCGCGCTGCTCGTCGTCCGCTTGCGCGCCGGGTTCCTCGCCCGGTCGCCGCAGCCCCAGCACTCGTGCAGCGCGGGCGGCCGATGGGCGGGAGAACGAGTACGACATGGCGAACTCGCCGAAGAGCTGCAGCGGAAGAAGGAGGAAGCTGATCGCCCCGTAGACCATGACCAGTTCGCCGACCGCGATGTGCCCGTCCAGCGCCAGCCGGGTGCCGTACCAGACGACGCCGACCAGCAGCAGGCCCGGGAGCGCCACCTGGAGAGCCTCGATGAACGACCACATCCGGGCCGTGCGCACGGCGGCGTGCCGCACCTGCTGGGACGCTTGCCGGTAGCGGGTGAGGAAGAGGTCCTCGCCGCCGATGCCGCGCAGCACCCGCAGACCGGCGACCGTGTCCGCCGCCAGTTCGGTCGCCCGTCCGGCCCGCTCGCGCTGAGCCTCGGCGCGCCGGGTCGCCTTCGGCAGCAGCGGAAGCACGGTCAGTGCCAGTGCGAGCATGCCCGCACAGGCCAGCAGTCCCAGCTGGGGCTGATAGGCCACCAGTGCGGCGCACACGCCCAGAGTCGTCAGCAGGGCCGCGCTGAAGCGGGACACAGCCTCCACGCACCATCCGATGCGCTCGATGTCGCCTGTGGACACGGCGACGACTTCTCCGGCCGCGACCCGGCGGGTGAGGGTGGCTCCCAGCGCCGCGGTGCGGCGGGCCAGCAGTTGCTGGATGCGGGCGGCCGCGGTGATCCAGTTGGTGACGGCGACCCTGTGCAGCATGGTGTCGCCCACCGTCACGGCGACGGTGACGACGGCCATCGCCACCCCGGCCAGGGCGAGATCGCTGCCCGAGCGGTGCACCACGGCGGTCACGGCCAGCCCGGCGACTGCGGGGAACGATGCGATGGATGCGAGCTGCAGCACCCCCCAGCCCAGGGCCTTGAGCTGGCCGCCCCACTGCTTGCGCCCCAGCCACAGGAGCAGCCGCAAGCCCGACCTCACGTCGGGAGTGCCGGGGTCGCTGTAGGGGAGGTCGCGAATCTGCATGGCCTTCCAGGGGTCTCGAAACCGCACGGATACAGGGCAGGGGCTGGTACTGGCACGGAAACTGGTGCGGGACGGTCGGGAGAGGGCATACGGGCAGGCGGCAGCAGTCCTGCGGGTGTGCGCCGATCCCACCCGGTCACCCGCCGAATGGCAACGGGTTTTTCCGTGCACCGGCGCACTTTTGGCCAATGCGAGGATGGAGGGCATGGGCATGCGTGGGGCAGTACGTACAGGCACCGGGACCGCTCGGCGCACGGCTGCGGAAGGCCGTCCGCTGGGCGAGACCGCGAACGGGATTCCACGGCACGAGGCGGTGAACGCGACCAGAGCCGGCGCACGGGCACAGGCCAGGGCCGCGCTGGTCGCCGCCGCGGGCGGGACGGTGCTGGCGCTGCTGCTGTCCGGCTGCGGCGGAAACGGTGGTGGCGGGAACGGCGGCGACCACGGCTCGGGCAGCGGGAAGAACGCGAAGGCATCCGAGCCGTCTCCGCAGGCGGAGCTGGCCAAGGACCCCACCCGGATCCCCGGCGTGGGTGACCGTCTCCAGGCGAAGATCCCCGAAAGCGCCGCGCAGGTGGTGGCCGTCGAGGGCAAGGCCAAGGACTCGGCCGACGCGACGGTGCGGCTCTACTCGAAGCACGGCAAGAAGTGGCGCGAGGACCACAGTTGGGCAGCGCACAATGGCAAGAAGGGCTGGACGCACAACCACCACGAGGGGGACAAGCGCAGCCCGGTCGGGGTCTTCACGCTCTCGGACGCGGGCGGCGTACTGCCGGAGCCGGACGCCAAGCTGCCGTACACGCAGACCTCGGCGTTCACCCCGCCCTCGTACTGGCCGAAGAAGACCCGGCACGACTTCGACCATGTGATCGCCATCGACTACAACCGTGTGAAGGGCACTTCCCCCCTCGACCCGACCCGGCCGCAGGGCAAGGCCAAGGGGGGCAGCATCTGGCTGCACATGGATCACGGCAGTGGCACGTCAGGCTGTGTGAGCCTGTCCAAGTCCGGCATGCGGACGCTGCTGCGTACGCTCGATCCGAAACAGCATCCCGTGGTGGTGATGGGCGACAAGGCGTCGCTCGAGCGCTGAGGGTACCTAGT
>NZ_JAFFZN010000037.1 GCF_017676385.1 Streptomyces spirodelae | reverse complement strand
CGCGCCCCTGGCGGGGCGCGTGCCTCCCGCGGCGCGCCCGCTGCACGTACGGTGAAAGAATGACGAGCCTCGGTGGTGTGCAGATGGTCGACTGGAATCTCGCGGTCGCGACCGCGACCCGGCTCGGGCGGCCGGGGCCGGAAGTCAGCAAGGAGGAAGCCCGCGGCATCGTCGCGGAGCTGCGGCGGCACGCCAAGGTGTCGGAGGAGCACGTACGCGACTTCACCCGGCTGACCCCCGCCAACCCCGAGGTGGCGGACACCCCCGTCCTGGTGGTGGACCGGCCCGGCTGGGTCCGGGCCAACGTGGCCGGCTTCCGCGAGCTGCTCTCGCCGCTGCTGAACAAGGTGGAGGAGCGCCGCGCCGGGATGCCCGGCGGAGCCGTGCTCGGCGCGGTCGGCGGCAAGGTCACCGGCGTCGAGGTCGGAATGCTGCTGTCGTTCCTGGCCTCGCGGGTGCTGGGCCAGTACGAGACGTTCGCGCCCCCCGGCCGGGACCTGCCGGGCGCCGAGGGGGGACGGCTGCTGCTGGTGGCGCCGAACATCGTGCACGTCGAGCGCGAACTGGAGGTCGATCCGCACGACTTCCGGCTGTGGGTGTGCCTGCACGAGGAGACGCACCGTACCCAGTTCACGGCCGTGCCGTGGCTGCGCGACCACCTGCGGATGGAGATCCAGTCCTTCCTGGAGCAGACCGACGTCGACCCCTCCACGCTGCTGGAGCGGCTGCGCGAAGCCGTCCAGTCGCTGTCCGGCGGCAAGCCGGGCGAGGGCGAGAGCGGCGAGGAGCCGGCCGAGGAGGAGCGGCCCAGCCTCGTGGAGCTGGTGCAGACCCCGGCGCAGCGGGAGGTGCTGGGCCGGCTGACGGCCGTGATGTCGCTGCTGGAGGGACACGCCGACTATGTGATGGACGGGGTGGGTCCCCAGGTCGTCCCGACGGTCACGGAGATCCGCGAGAAGTTCCAGAAGCGCCGCGCCGCCGGCGCGGGCCGTCTCGACCTGGCGCTGCGCAAGCTGCTGGGCCTGGACGCGAAGCTGCGGCAGTACCGGGACGGGGAGCGGTTCGTGCGCACCGTGGTGGACGAGGTGGGCATGGAGGGTTTCAACCGTGTGTGGACATCCCCGAACACCCTTCCGACCAAGGCGGAGATCGCCAAGCCCGCGGAGTGGATCGCGAGGGTGCACCGCAAGGCCGATTGAGGCGACCGGAAGCCTTCCCAATCACCCGTCCGAGGGACCGTGCGGGGCTGGCACGCGTGCGATGCTCGGGGAACACCGTCCGTCTCTGTCACCATCGACACACGCAGCGTGACAGCAATCGGCTTCGACACCCCCGGATTCGCGGAAGCCCCCTCCCGCGATCGGCGAAGATCCTGACGAGGAAGTGAATCGGACATGGGTCCCCACCCCGCGGTCGCCGCAATACGCCTGGCGGTCCGCCGCACACTCCACGACGTGCTCAGCGCGCACGACATCGGCGCACGCGACGCAGGCACCTCCGGCGTCGGTGCACAGGGTGCCGGCACGCACGGCGTGCGCGGCACACAGTTGACGGCGGCCCCGCAGCCCGCCGCACCCCTTCCCACCGAGCCCCGGCCCCCGCTGGTCCTGGTGGCCTGCTCCGGCGGTGCCGACTCCATGGCGCTCGCCTCCGCGCTCGCCTTCGAAGCCCCCCGCCTCGGCGTGCGCGCCGGCGGTGTCACGGTCGACCACGGCCTGCAGCCCGGTTCGGCCGAGCGCGCCCAGGACGTCGCCGACCGGCTCGCCGGGCTCGGCCTCGACCCCGTCGAGTCCGTCGCCATCCAGGTGGGCCGGACCAACACCGGGCCCGAGGCCGCGGCCCGCGAGGCCCGCTACGCGGCGCTGGACGAGATCGCCGACCGGCACGGCGCGGCCGCCGTACTGCTCGGCCACACCCGCGACGACCAGGCGGAGACCGTGCTGCTCGGCCTCGCCCGCGGCTCCGGTACCCGCTCGCTCTCCGGTATGGCCGCGGTCTCCGGGCCCGGCGGCCGCTACCGCCGCCCCTTCCTGACCATCGACCGGCAGACCACCCGCAAGGCGTGCATGGTCCAGTCGCTCCCCGTCTGGGACGACCCGCACAACGCCGACCCCGCCTACACCCGCTCCCGGGTACGCCACGAGGCGCTGCCCGCACTGGAGAAGGCGCTCGGCAAGGGCGTCATCGAGGCGCTGGCCCGCACCGCACAGCTGTCCAGGGACGACGCGGACGCGCTCGACGCCTGGACGGACGACGCCGAACGCGCCGTCGTACGCACCCCCGGCAAGGCCGCGGCGGACGAGGCCCAGGTCCCCGACCAGGCGGACGGCTCCGCGCAGCCCGGCCGCGTCGGCACCCGGCCGGACGGCGCATCCGGCGCCGCCGCGACCGTCGAACTGGACGTCGTACGGCTGTACGCGCTGCCGCCCGCGGTACGGCGGCGGGTGCTGCGCCGGGCCGCCATCGAGGCGGGCTCACCGGCCGGCTCGCTGTTCGCTCGGCACATCGAGGAGATGGACCGCCTCATCACCGCCTGGCGGGGCCAGCGGGCCCTCAACCTGCCCGGGCGTGTGGAGGTCGCCCGGCAGGGTGGCAGACTGGTCATCCGGCACGGCTCACCGAACGCACCGAACTGACCGGAGCCCCGGCACCGACCGGGGCCGACCGGAGCGGCGAGGAGCGGGCAGACGGCGGGTCGGGCGACCGGACCGCGACGAGCGAGAGCAGCAGGGTGGACGAGAAAGACATGGGCACCGACCTGCAGTCGGTGCTGGTCAGCAAGGAAGAGATCGACGCGAAGCTGGCCGAGCTGGCCGCGAAGATCGACGCGGAGTACGCGGGCAGGGATCTGCTGCTGGTCGGGGTGCTCAAGGGAGCCGTCATGGTGATGGCGGACCTGGCACGGGCCCTGTCCACCCCGGCCACCATGGACTGGATGGCGGTGTCCTCCTACGGCGCCGGAACCCAGTCCTCCGGCGTGGTGCGCATCCTCAAGGACCTGGACACCGACATCAAGGGCAAGCACGTCCTGATCGTCGAGGACATCATCGACTCGGGCCTGACGCTGTCCTGGCTGCTGTCGAACCTCGGCTCCCGGGAGCCCGCCTCCCTCAACGTGTGCACCCTGCTGCGCAAGCCGGACGCCGCCAAGGTGGCGATCGACGTGAAGTGGGTCGGGTTCGACATCCCCAACGAGTTCGTCGTCGGCTACGGGCTCGACTACGCCGAGCGGTACCGCAACCTCCCGTTCGTCGGCACGCTCGCACCGCAGGTCTACGGCGGCTGAAACCGGGGGCGTACGCGCGCACGGGCCGGGAACACATGGCCGGTGCCCCTCGTTGCAGCTTCGAAGGGCGGTTGCAGTTGACCGTCCTCGGCGGCGCCGGGTGACAATGCTGGGGTACCGTCCGAAGGTCAGGCTTTTCAACTCACTGTGGCAGGAGGGACGGGGCCAACGCGCTCCGTATGGATGGACGTGAAGCGATACTTCCGCGGGCCGGTCATGTGGATCGTGCTGGCCGTCCTTGCCGTGGTCGTGTTGATGCAGGTCGTCGGCTCGTCCGGCGGCTTCAAGACGGTGGACACCGGCCAGGTCGTACAGGCGATCCGACAGGACAAGGTGAAGTCCGCAGAGCTCACCACGGGCGACGAGCAACTCGTCAAGCTCGAGCTCAAGGACGGCGCCAAGGTCGAGGACAGCGACAAGATCAAGGCGAGCTATATCGACAACCAGGGTGTCGATATCGCCAAGGAGCTCCAGAGCAAGTACGACCAGAAGGAGATCCCCAAGGGGTACACGGTCGCGCCGCAGAAGCAGAACCCGTTCGTCGGGATGCTGATCTCTCTGCTGCCGTTCGTGCTGATCATCGTCATCTTCCTGTTCCTGATGAACCAGATGCAGGGCGGCGGCTCCCGGGTGATGAACTTCGGGAAGTCCAAGGCCAAGCTCATCACCAAGGACACCCCGAAGACGACCTTCTCCGACGTGGCCGGCTCCGACGAGGCCGTGGAGGAACTGCAGGAGATCAAGGAGTTCCTCCAGGAACCCGCGAAGTTCCAGGCCGTCGGCGCCAAGATCCCCAAGGGCGTGCTGCTCTACGGCCCGCCCGGCACCGGTAAGACGCTGCTGGCCCGCGCCGTCGCCGGCGAGGCCGGGGTGCCCTTCTACTCGATCTCCGGCTCCGACTTCGTGGAGATGTTCGTCGGTGTCGGCGCCTCCCGGGTGCGTGACCTGTTCGAGCAGGCCAAGGCCAACGCCCCGGCCATCGTCTTCGTCGACGAGATCGACGCCGTCGGCCGGCACCGCGGCGCCGGCATGGGCGGCGGCCACGACGAGCGCGAGCAGACGCTCAACCAGCTGCTGGTCGAGATGGACGGCTTCGACGTCAAGGGCGGCGTCATCCTGATCGCCGCCACCAACCGGCCCGACATCCTGGACCCGGCGCTGCTGCGCCCGGGCCGCTTCGACCGGCAGATCGCCGTCGACCGCCCGGACATGCAGGGCCGCCTGGAGATCCTCCAGGTGCACCAGAAGGGCAAGCCGATGGCGCAGGACGTGGACCTGAGCGCGGTCGCCCGCCGCACTCCGGGCTTCACCGGCGCCGATCTGAGCAATGTGCTCAACGAGGCAGCGCTGCTGTCCGCACGCAGCGACCAGAAGCTGATCGACAACAAGTCGCTGGACGAGGCGATCGACCGCGTCGTGGCCGGACCGCAGAAGCGGACCCGGATCATGAGCGACAAGGAGAAGAAGATCACCGCGTACCACGAGGGCGGACACGCCCTGGTCGCGGCGGCCTCACCGAACTCCGACCCGGTCCACAAGATCACCATCCTCTCCAGAGGCCGTGCGCTCGGCTACACCATGGTGCTGCCCGACGAGGACAAGTACTCCACCACGCGCAACGAGATGCTCGACCAGCTCGCCTACATGATGGGCGGCCGGGCGGCCGAGGAACTGGTCTTCCACGACCCGACCACGGGCGCCGCCAACGACATCGAGAAGGCGACGGCAACAGCACGCGCGATGGTCACCCAGTACGGCATGACCGAGCGGCTGGGCGCCATCAAGTTCGGCTCCGACCAGTCCGAGCCCTTCCTGGGCAAGGAGATGGCCCACCAGCGTGACTACTCCGAGGAGGTCGCCGGGCTGGTGGACGAGGAGGTCAAGAAGCTGATCGAGACGGCGCACAACGAAGCCTGGGAAATCCTGGTGGAGAACCGCGACGTCCTCGACAACCTCGTCCTGGCCCTGCTGGAGAAGGAGACGCTGAACAAGGAGGAGATCGCCGAGATCTTCCGCCCCGTCGTCAAGCGTCCCCCGCGCCCCGCCTGGACCGGTTCCTCGCGGCGCACCCCCTCCACCCGGCCACCGGTCTCGGCCCCGCCCGCGGCGCTGACCAACGGCAGTTCCAACACGAACCTGGGCAAGGAGATCGGACCCCGCGACTCGGACGCCATCGTCGAGCCCGCGGACCCGGACAACGGATAACCGCAGGTCAGCGGGGTAGGCCCCCCGCTGCGGAATGTCAGCCGCGCCCCTCGGGTTACCTTCGAGGGGCGCGGCTTTCCGCTGTGTACGCGACAGCGCCGAGCCAGTCACACACCGTGCGCGGGATCGACGGCTGTGCAAGTCAAGGAACGAGGACCAGATGACCGACCCGGTGACCCTGGACGGGGAGAGCCCGATAGGCACGTTCGACGAGAAGCGCGCCGAGAACGCCATCCGCGAGCTTCTGATCGCCGTAGGCGAGGACCCGGACCGCGAGGGCCTCCTGGAAACCCCGGCACGGGTGGCCCGCGCCTACCGGGAGATGTTCGCCGGGCTGCACCAGCGCCCGGAGGACGTGCTGACGACGACGTTCGACCTGGGGCACGACGAGATGGTCCTGGTGAAGGACATCGAGGTGGTCAGCCAGTGCGAGCATCACCTGCTGCCGTTCCACGGGGTGGCGCACGTCGGATACATCCCCTCGGCCAGCGGCAAGATCACGGGCCTGTCCAAGCTGGCCCGACTGGTCGAGGTGTTCGCCCGCCGCCCCCAGGTGCAGGAGCGCCTGACCACCCAGATCGCGGACTCGCTGATGCGCATCCTGGAGCCGCGAGGCGTCATCGTGGTCATTGAATGCGAACACATGTGCATGTCGGTGCGGGGTGTCCGCAAGCCCGGTGCCCAGACGACGACCTCCGCCGTCCGCGGGCAGCTCCGCGACGCGACCACCCGGGCCGAGGCGATGAGCCTGATACTGGCCAAGTGAGCCTGCGCCCGGTACTGGCCATGTGAGCGTGCGCCCGGCCGGGCTGTGTCAGTAGCGCCGCACCGGCACTTTCCGGCGAACGGGCAGCTGTGCCGTGCGGGCTAGGCGGTGGGGGTCGGGGGATGGTTCTCGTCGTCGTCCTCGGGGAGGCGGCAGATGCGTTCCAGGAGGACGGCTGCCGCTATCACGGCGATGCCCGCCACTACGGACAGTCCCGCGTAGAGGGCCTGGGCGGCGCGGGCCGGGACATCGGCGCGTTCGGTGATCAGGAACAGGCCCGTGCCGCCGTACACGCCGGAGACCAGCGCGGCGACCAGGGCGCTGGCCTGGCCGAAGAGGACGGCGCGGGCTGCCATCATCGGGTCCACACCCTGGGCTTCCGGCTCGCGCTCGCGCTGGGCCTTCAGCCGGGCGCGCAGCGACAGTGCCGTGGCCAGCAGGATGGCGGCGATGGCGCCGAGCACGATGGGTGCGGCGAACGGGACGCTCGGCAGCGTGCCCAGTGCGTCCCACAGCCGCGCTCCGCCCCACGCGAGTACCCCGGCGAGGACGAAGAGCGCCGCCAGGGTGCGGATACGGAGTTGGTTCATCGAGCTTCCACCTTGTGGGCGCCGGGGAGGAAGGGGCGTACGGGCTGCCAACGCTCAGGCGTGCAGTATCAGTTCCAGGTCAGGGCGGGCGGTGATGCCCTCGGTGCCGAGTTCGGCGAGCAGTTCCTCGACGCGGCCGTGGCCGGGTACCTCGGCGCCGGGGTCCACGTCGTGCCACGGCACGAGGACGAAGGCCCGCTCGTGTGCCCGGGGATGGGGCAGGGTGAGGTGGGGGTCGTCGGAGCGGACGCCCTGGTAGGCGACGATGTCCACGTCGATGGGGCGCGGCCCCCAGCGCTCCTCGCGCACCCGCTCCAGCGCTTCCTCGATGGCGTGGCCGCGCTCCAGCAGGGAGCCGGGCGGCAGGGTGGTGCGTACGACGACGACCGCGTTGAAGTAGGAGGGCTGGCTGCCCTTCTCGACGCCCCATGGCTCGGTCTCGTAGACGGGCGAGACTGCCTTGACCTTCAGCCCGGGGGTGTCCGCGAGTGCGTCGACGGCGCTCTGCAGCGACTCCAGCCGGTTGCCGAGGTTGCTGCCAATGGACAGGACGGCGGTCTTGGGGTTGTGCAGGGTCGTGTCCGCCGCGTCCACCTGCTGCACGACGGAGGCGGGCACCGGCTGTACGGTCGGGTCACTGTTCGGCGTCATGCGCGGCTCCGCTTGATAGTGATGGTCACGTCTTCGAAGGGGACGGCGATCGGCGCGTCCGGCTTGTGGACGACCACCTCGACCTCGCGCACGGCCTCGTGTCGCAGGCAGGTGTCGGCGATCCGCTGGGCGAGCGTCTCGATCAGGTCGACCGGCTCGCCCTCGACGACCGCGACGACCTCCTCCGCGACGACGCCGTAATGGACCGTACGGGACAGGTCGTCGCCTTCGGCGGCCGGGCGCGCGTCGAGGCCCATGTCGAGGTCCACGACGAAGGTCTGCCCTTCCTCGCGTTCCCTCGCGAACACCCCGTGATGCCCACGCGCTGCGAGGCCGCGCAGTGCGACGCGATCCACGCCATCACTCCCGTCGGTCGTACGGACACGGTGCCGCTGGTCGCGGCACCGGATCGAATCTACCCGCGTGCTCGGTGGCTCGCGCCGCCGCCTACCCCACAGCGCGCTGGGTCACTCGCGCATTCCCGGCTCCCTCCCGGATCGGGTGGTGTGGGGGCGATGGGGGTTCCGACGGGCCCTGACGGGCGCTACAGCTCGATGTCGCCCTGGCCCAGGTCCCCTTCGCCCTCGCCGGGCCCTTCCCCGTCCTCGTCGTCCCGTTCGACGAGCACAGGGGAGCCGTGGTGCGACCACAGCTTCCACTCGCCGCTCTCGGTGCGGCGGAAGAGGTTGGTGGCCACCACCAGCCCGCCGACCAGCGGTCCGGCGGAGCCGTCCTCCTCGGCGGGGCCGCCGCTGAGGATGTTCTCGGTGCAGCTCACCAGCGCGGTGTCGCCCAGCACGGAGATCTCGACGTCGGTCAGGAAGAACTGGACGTATTCGGTGTTGGCCATGATCAGGGCGTAGGAGCGGAGGACTTCGCTCCGCCCGGTGAGCACCGGCCAGCCGGGGTGGACGACGCGGACGCCGTGCTCGCCCTCGCCGCCCTCGGGGTCGGCCGGGTCCTCGGCGTCCTCGCCCAGCCACATCCGGGAGAGGGCTTCGATGTCGCCCCGCTCCACCGCGTCGTAGAGCGCTGTGTTGGCGGCCTCGACCGCCTCGATGTCCGTACGGGCGCCGCTCACGTCGCTGCCCCTGTCCCTGTCTGGTCCGGGTGGTTCGGGTGATTGCTCTGGCCGGTGTGGTCCGGGTGGTCTGTGCGGTCCGTCGGTTCCTGCTGGCGTTGCGGCAGCTGGGCTGCGGCCGCCGACTGCACGGCCCGGACGACGCGGACGGCGTCCGCGCTGGCCCGTACCTCGTGGACGCGCACGGCCCAGGCGCCCTCGCCGGCCGCCAGCGTGGTCACGGCCGCCGTAGCGGCGTCGCGCTCGCGGGCCGGCGGCGGAGGTGCGCCCTTCTCGTCGGCCAGCACCCGGCCCAGGAACCGTTTGCGGGAGGCGGCGACCAGCATCGGGTGGTCCAGTTCGGCGCGTAGCCGGGACAGCGCGGCGACGAGGGCGAGATCGTGCTCGGCGCGCTTGGCGAAGCCCAGGCCCGGGTCGACCACGACGCGGGCCGGGTCGATGCCGCCCGCGATGGCGCGCTGTACCGACTCGGTGAGCTCGGCGAGGACTTCGCCGACGACGTCGGTGTAGACCGCGCGGTTGTTCATGTCGATGCTCTGGCCCCGCCAGTGCATCACCACGAACGGGACGCCCGCTTCGGCGACGGCGGGCACCATCTGGGGGTCGGCCTGGCCGCCGCTGACGTCGTTGACCAGGACGGCGCCCGCGGCCACGGCCTCCGCGGCGACGGAGGCGCGCATCGTGTCGACGCTGACGACGACACCCTCACCGGCCAGTCCGCGTACGACGGGCAGGACACGGCGGAGCTCCTCCTCCTCGCTGACCCGGGCGGCGCCGGGGCGGGTGGACTCGCCGCCGACGTCCACGAGGTCGGCGCCCTGTGCCACCAGGTCGAGCCCGTGCTTGATCGCGGCTTCGGTGTCGAACCACTGCCCCCCGTCCGAGAACGAGTCGGGGGTCACATTGACCACACCCATTACAGCGCAGCGGTCCCACTCGGGGAGGCCGTCCACGCGGCCACGCGTTCTCGCACCCATGCGCCCAGGGTAGGCGCCGCCCCTCCGCACGGCGGGACCGCCACCTGCCGGCCGCCTCTCACCGGGCGTGGCGCCACCTGCCGGCCGCCTCTCACGGGGCGGGGGCGCCGCCGTCCCGGGCGGTCAGCCAGCGCTCCGGGAGCGCCGTGCGGCGGCCCGTGCGGGAGCGGTCGGCCTGGGCCCACAGAAGCGCGCGGGCTTCCTCCTCGTCGCGGAGATGGGCGCGGACCTCGCCGTCAGCGCCGTGGTCGACGTACACATCGGCCAGCCGGTGCCGCCGTTCCCAGGGCCCCTGCTCCAGCCGCACGCTCTGCACCTTGGCGTGCGGGACGAGGGTGGTACGGCGGGTGAGCAGCCCGTGCCGGGTGACGAAGGCGCCGGGGGTGACGCCGTGCAGGTAGCCCCGCCTGGCGACGGGGGCGCACCAGCGGGCGCGCCGGGGTACGGGCGTGAGCGCGGCGTGAGCGGCGTCCGGGTCCACCCCGGGCAGTGCCCGCGCCAGTACGCCGTCCGCCTCCTGGCGGGTGGCGACGGGTACGAGTACACCGGCCCCGTCGTCGCTGCCGCCGGCGCCCGCGATCTCCAGTTCGACCCGTACCCAGCCGCGCCGCCGCCACAGCAGCGGTTCGACGATCCGTATGGCCTGCACCCGTCCCGGCGGGACCGTCGCGTGCTGCCGGTCCAGCAGGCCGGAGTCGAGGCGCAGCCCGTCGGGGGACTCCGCCACGGTCCAGTCGAACTCGCGCACGATCCGCCCGGCGCTCGCGGCCCAGCAGCCGCCCGCCAGCGGTACGGCGGCCGCCAGCACCGTCCACACGTTCTCGGTGGCCAGCCACAGCGCCGTCGGGACGACGAGCAGCGCGCCGAGCGCCCCCCAGCCGGCACCCAGCAGCAGCACACTGGTGATCAGGGTGCGCGGCCCGACCCGCAGCAGTTCCCGGGAGGGTGCCTCGCCCGCTTCGGGGGCCGCCTCGGGCGCGATGCCCGCCGCGCGGGCCAGCAGCTCGGCACGCAGGGCGACGGCCTGCCGTTCGCCCAGGTAGGCCAGCTCGTCCTTGTCGTCGGTGCCGACGGCGTCCAGCTTCAGCTTGGCGACGCCGGCCATCCGGGCGAGCAGCGGCCGGGAGACGTCGACCGCCTGGATACGGTCCAGCCGGATGTGCGCGGTGCGGCGGAAGAGCAGCCCGGTGTGGATACGCAGCTCCGTGTCGGTGACCAGATAGCTGGTGCACCACCAGGACAGGAAGCCGTAGCCGGCCGCCAGCGGCAGCAGCACCAGCAGTCCCAGCCCGGCCCAGGCCGCTGTCAGCTGCTCGGACCACTCGCGGGCCTGCCGGAAGTCGTGCGCGACGAAGGCCAGCAGCGCGGCGAGCGGCGCCCAGGCCCGCCGCCAGGGCGTGACGGGGTGCAGCCGGTTGCCCTCGGGGCGGCGCGGCAGGAACCGGGGCCCGGGTGCGGCGGCCTCGGGCCCGGCCCCGGCCTCCGCGCGGTTGTCGGCCTCCGCGCGGTTCTCGGTCACAGCCCCGCCGAACGGGCCTCGCCCAGCTCGGTGAGCCGGTCGCGCAGCCGTTCGGCCTCCGTGGGGGCCAGCCCGGGAATGGTGGCGTCAGTGGTCGCGGCGGCCGTGTGCAGCTGGAGACGGGCGAGGCCGTAGCGCCGCTCCAGCGGCCCGGAGGTGACCTCCACGAGCTGCATCCGCCCGTACGGCACCACCGTCGTCTCGCGCCACAGCACGCCGCGCGAGACGAGCAGGTCGTCAGCCCGCTCCGCGTACCGCCATGAGTGCCAGTTGCGGGCCAGCGCGCCCCATCCCCAACCCGCCAGTGCGAGCGGGACCAGCGCGAACAGCGCCCATACCGGGCCCGCCGTCAGCCAGAGCAGCGCCCCCAGTGCCACGGCGAGCGGCAGCAGCACACCCAGCAGGACGAGCCTGCGCAGCGGCAGCAGCGCCCGCTCGACGCCGCGCCACGCGGGGTCCTCGGGGTGGTCGGGCCCGGCGCGGTCCGGCCCGGCGGGCCCCGCCGGAGTGGGGTCGGTCATGCGTTCAGCGTACGAGCGAGCGGCAGGAGCCCTTGTCCGTCTGGAGGAGGAAGCTGACAGGATGAGCGTCATGACTCAGACGGAGACGAGGGCATGACCCGGACGGAGACGACCCTCGGTATCGGCGGGGCCGCCGAGAGCACCGACATGGTGCTCAACATCGGCCCGCAGCACCCCTCCACGCACGGGGTGCTGCGGCTGCGGCTGGTGCTGGACGGCGAACGGATCGAGCACGCCGAGCCGGTGGTCGGCTATATGCACCGGGGCGCGGAGAAGCTCTTCGAGGCGCGCGACTACCGCCAGATCATCGTGCTCGCCAACCGCCACGACTGGCTGTCGGCGTTCTCCAACGAGCTGGGCGTGGTCCTGGGTGTCGAGCGGATGCTGGGCATGGAGGTCCCGGAGCGTGCGGTGTGGACCCGCACCCTGCTGGCCGAGCTGAACCGGGTGCTCAACCATCTGATGTTCCTGGGCTCCTACCCGCTGGAGCTGGGCGGGATCACACCCGTCTTCCACTCCTTCCGGGAGCGCGAGGAGCTCCAGAACGTGATGGAGGAGATCTCCGGCGGCCGGATGCACTACATGTTCAACCGCGTGGGCGGCCTCAAGGACGATCTTCCGGCCGGCTGGCGGGAGCGGGCACGGCAGGCGGTGGCCGCCGTCCGCAGCCGGATGGACACCTTCGACAAGCTGGTGCTCGGCAACGAGATCTTCCGGGGCCGCACCCGGGACGTCGGCGTCCTCAGTCCGGAGCTGGTGCACGCCTACGGGGTCAGCGGGCCGATCGCCCGCGCCTCCGGGGTCGACTTCGACCTGCGCCGCGACGAGCCGTACCTCGCCTACGGACAGCTGGCCGACGTGCTGAAGGTGGTCACCCGGCAGGAGGGCGACTGCCTGGCCCGCTTCGAGGTGCTGCTCGACCAGACGCACAACTCCCTGGACCTGGCCGACGCCTGCCTCGACGCCCTCGCCGAGCTGCCGGCCGGGCCGGTCAACCAGCGGCTGCCCAAGGTGCTCAAGGCCCCGGAGGGCGCCACCTACACCTGGACGGAGAACCCGCTGGGTCTCAACGGCTACTACCTGGTCTCCAAGGGCGAGAAGACTCCGCACCGGCTCAAGCTGCGCTCCGCGTCGTTCAACAACATTCAGGCGCTGACAGAGCTGCTTCCGGGCACGCTGGTGGCCGACATGGTGGCGATCCTGGGCTCGTTCTTCTTCGTGGTGGGCGACATCGACAAGTAGCCGGGCCCCGTCCGGCCGGCCGGCTTCGCCGTCCGGACGATGCCGTCAGGACGGCGCCGTCAGGTCGACGTGGGTGCTTTGCGCTTCTTCCGCCCGAAGAAGTCGAAGCCGCCCGCGCTGTCGTCGGCCTCGTCCGAGCCGCTGCTCGCGCCACCGCTCGTGCTGCCGCCTGCGTCCTTGCCGTCGCCGCCGGCCGGCCCGGCGGGCTTGCCGGTCTCCGGCTCGGCGCTGTCGGACGCTTTCCCCGCGTTGCCCTGCCACGCCCCCGGAAGCCCCTGCGGCGGCACGACGGTGGCCGCCCTGCTCTCCCGCAGCCGCTCCTCGGCGCGCTGGCGCACCGCGCTGCGGGCGAGCGCGTCCAGGGCCTCGTTGGCCTGCCGGTAGGTCAGCGGCGTGGGCGCCCCCGAGCTGTGCCGGTGGTCGGTGGCCGTGCTGGAGAGGGCCTTGGCGGGGGTGCCCGCCTCCAGCTCCAGCTGCCTGCGGCCCTCCAGGGCGCTGGCCCGTTCGGTCTCGGCGTTGGCGTAGCGGCGCAGCAGGTCGGCGTGCTCGGAGCGGAGCCTGGCCAGCTCGGCGCGCTTCTCGCGGAGCTTGCCGTCCAGCTTGGTGCGGATCTCGCGCAGCTCCTCGGCCTCGCCCTCCAGCTCCGCCTGTTTCTCCTCGGCCCGCCACGCCGCGCTGGCCAGCTGGGCCTTGAGATCGCCGACCTGTCTGCCGGCCGCGCGGTCCCAGCTGCGCAGCAGTACGGCGCCGGTGACGGCGGCGGCCGCGGCTGCCGCGGTGAGCGCGCGCAGCGTGACGGTCTCCCAGTCGGCGACACCCGGCTCACCGATCAGCCAGGCACCACCGGCGCAGGCCAGTGCGGCCACCGCCACCGACACCGGGGGGAGGCGTCGGTGCAGCGGCGGGGAATGGCGATGACGTCCACGTGGCATGGCTGGGAATTTACCGTGTGCCGCTGTGGGGACGACACCGGACGAACCGTGTCACACGAGTCCCTTGCTCTTGAGGTACTCCTCGGCCACGTCCGCGGGCTTCTGGCGCTCCTGGTCCACCTTGCGGTTGAGCTCGGTCAGGTCCTTCGTGGTGAGGGTGCGGGTGAGCTTGCCGAGTGCCTCGGCGACCTTTTTGCCGCCTGCGTCCTTCGCGTTGACGACCGGCACGATGTTGTCCGCGTTCTGCAGCTTCTTGTCGTCCTCGAGCAGCACCAGGCCGAACTGGTCGAGGGTGGCGTCGGTGGTGGTCGTCAGCACCAGCTGGTCCTTGCCGTCCTTGACGGCCTGCTTGGACTGGCTGGTGCCCACGCCCTTGGGGTCGATGCCCTTGACGTCGATCCCGTAGGTCTTCTCCAGGCCCGGCCGGCAGAACGGGCGCGTCTCGCACTCGTCGCCGGCGGCGATGGTGACGCTCTGCTTGGACTTGCCCAGGTCGCTCAGGGTCTTGAGGTGGTGCTTCTTCGCGTACTCCTTCGAGACGGCGAACGCGTTCTGGTCCACCGCTTCGCCCGCCTCGAGCACCTTGAGCCCGCGCGGGCCGGCCAGCTTGCGCAGCGCCTCGACGGTCTTGTCCGCGTCGCTGGAGGCGACCGGCTTCGCCTTGGGGCCGTTCTTCTTCGCGTTGAGGAACTCGGCCATCGTCGCCGCGTACTCCGGTACGACGTCGATGCGGCCCTTCTCCAGCTCGGGCTCGTACAGCTCGCGGTTCTTGACCTTTTTGACCGTGGTCTTGTAGCCGGCCTTGGAGAGCACCCCGGAGTACAGCTCGGAGAGGATCTGCGACTCGGTGAAGCCCGCCGAGCCCACGACGAGGCTGCCCTTGCCGCCGCCCGAGCCGGAGGAGTCCTTCGCCTCCAGGTCCTTACCGCCGCAGGCGGCAAGCGAGAGCGCCAGCGCCGTGACGGCCCCGCCGACGGCGAGGGCCCGCCGTCCAGGCGTTCTGCGCCCGGCGGGTGCGGTGTGATGCGGGTGGCGGACGGTCCGGGAGGCGTGCGAGTGGGTCATCATGCGTCCATTCGTTCGGATGTCTTCTGGCGTGCCGTCAGGCGGACGCCGGGCGGCGCGCGGGCCGGCGCCGCCGCATGGGGTCCAGGAGCCGTTCGACGAGGGTGAGGACGCGCTCGACCAGCAGCGCCAGCACGGCGACGAGCAGCGCGCCCGCGACCACCTGCGGTGTGTCGTAGTTGCCGAACCCGGCGGTGATCAGCCGGCCGAGGCCGCCGCCGCCCGGCAGCGCGGCGAGCGTCGCCGTGGCGACGAGCTGCACGGCGGCGGTCTGGACCCCGGTCATGATCAGTGGGAGGGCGAGCGGGAGTTCGACCTGGCGCAGCAGTTGTCCGCCCGTCATCCCCATGCCCCGGGCCGCCTCGACGGTCTCCCGGTCGGCCTCGCGTACGCCGGTGTACGCGTTGGTCAGCAGCGGCGGCAGCGCGAACAACACCAGCGCCACGATCGTCGCCCAGTCGCCGTACCGGCCCAGCGGGCCCATCGACAGCAGCACCAGAACGGCGAAGGTGGGCACCGCGCGGCCCGCGTTGGACAGGTTCACCGCCAGTGCGCCGCCGCGCCCCACATGGCCGAGCCACAGCGCGAGCGGCAGCGCCAGCGCGCAGGACAGCAGCAGGCACACGCCCGTCAGATAGATGTGCTCGCCCAGCCGTTGGAGCACGCCCCCGTTGCCCGTCCAGTGGGAACCGGTCGTCAGCCAGGTCCATACGTCGGTGAGGATGCCCATGCCGCTCAGCCCGCCTTCTCCACCAGATCGTGCGTCGAGGCGGCGGACGGCACGGACGGGGCGCCCGCCGGCCGCTTGCGGGTGCGTGCGCGGGTCCACGGCGTGAGCGCCCGCTGGAGCCACAGCAGCAGCAGATCGGCGACGATCGCCAGGACGACGCAGATGGCCGAGGCGGTCAGCACCTGGGCCTTGAAGAAGCTCTCCATGCCGTCGTAGATGAGATTGCCCAGTCCGCCGTAACCGACGATCGCGCCGACCGTCGTCAGCGAGACCGCCGTGACCGTGGCGATCCGCACCCCGGCGAGCAGTGCGGGCAGCGCCAGGGGCAGTTCCACCTCCAGCAGCAGTCTGCCGGGCCCGTAGCCCATGCCCCGCGCGGCCTCCCGGGCCTCGCTCGGCACCGAGTCCAGGCCCGCCAGAATGTTGCGCACCAGCACCGTGAGGGAGTAGAGCACCAGGCCCGTCACCACCACGGCGGCCGACAGCCCGAAGACGGGCAGCAGCAGTGCGAACATCGCCAGCGAGGGGATCGTGTACAGGATCGTCGTCACGGCCAGGGCCGGGGCGCGGGCAGCGCGCCAGCGCCGGGCCGCCACCGCCAGCGGCAGGGCGAGCAGCAGCGCGATCGCCACGGACAGCCCGGTGATCCAGACGTGCTCCACGGTCGCGTCGAGCAATTCGCTCTGCCGGGTGCGCAGATACTCACCGCACAGCCACGCGTTCTGCGCGAGGCAGCCCTGCGGGTCGCCTGCGGCTGTGCTGCTCATACCGGTCACCTCCCTGCCCCGTGTGGTCCTCGCGCGTCGTCGCGAGGTGTCATGCCACGATGACGGCCGACCCTATCCCGGCGGACTGACAATCGGTCCGCAGTGCCGTACCCCGGAAACACACTGTTCATCCTTTGCGCCGAGGATTGCCGACGGCCGCCGCGCCGGGAATTGTCGGTGGCTCGTGTTTCGCTGTGGGGTGCGGCCGGAGAAACCGCCGGACGGCAGGGACGGGCGGCCAAGGACGAGGATGGGCAGATGATTCGCTTCGAGAACGTGGCCAAGCGCTACCCGGACGGGACCGTCGCGGTCGAGGGCCTCTCCTTCGAGGTGGCCGAGGGGGAGCTGGTCACCCTCGTCGGCCCTTCGGGGTGCGGGAAGACCACCACCATGAAGATGGTCAACCGGCTCATCGAGCCCACCGAGGGGCGCATCCTGGTCGAGGGCGAGGACATCGCGCGCGCCGAACCGGTCGAGCTGCGCCGCCGGATGGGCTACGTCATCCAGCAGACCGGTCTCTTCCCGCACCGCACGGTGCTGGACAACACCTCGACCGTGCCGCACCTGCTGGGCTGGTCCAAGGCGCGCAGACGCGAACGCGCCCGGGAGCTGCTGGACCTGGTGGGCCTTGACCCCGACGTCTTCGGGGACCGCTACCCCGAGCAGCTCAGCGGCGGCCAGCGGCAGCGCGTCGGCGTCGCCCGGGCACTGGCCGCCGACCCGCCGGTGCTGCTGATGGACGAACCCTTCGGCGCCGTCGACCCGGTGGTGCGCGAGCACCTGCAGAACGAGTTCCTGCGGCTCCAGTCGCGGCTACGCAAGACGGTGCTGTTCGTCACGCACGACATCGAGGAGGCCGTGCGCCTCGGCGACCGCATCGCCGTCTACGGAGAGGGCCGCATCGAGCAGTTCGACTCGCCCGCCACGGTGCTGGGCGCCCCGGCGTCCACCTATGTGGCCGACTTCGTCGGCGCCGACCGCGGCCTGAAGCGGCTGTCCGTCACCCCCATAGAGCCCGGTGACCTGGAGCAGCCGCCGACCCTCCACCTGAGCGACCGGCTGGACGACGCGGCCACCCGGATGGCGGCCGACGGCGCCCGCTGGGCCGTCGTCCTGGACGGCGCGGACGAACTGCACGGCTGGGTCTCGGCCGCCACCCTCGCCGAGGCGGCGGTGCGCAACGCGGACGGCGCCGGGACGGTCGGCGACCACGCGCGGCGCATGGAGGCGTGGCTGCCGCTGGGCTCCTCCCTCAAGCAGGCGTTCAGCACGATGCTCCAGCACGACGCCGGGTGGATCGCCGTGCTGGAAGGGGCGCGGTTCGTGGGGGTGCTCACCCCGGCCAAGCTGCACGAGGCACTGCGGCGCTCGGTGGACGCGGACGCCCGCGCGGTGGCCCGCCAGGACGTCGAACTGGAGACGATCGAGAGTTCCTGAGGCAGCCGGGGGCCCGCCCCACCCCAGCGGCCCGTCCGCCCGTCCGTCAGCCCGCCCGCCCGTCCGTTCGCCCGTCCGTCAGCCCGATTCCAGCCCGCAGACGCAGTCCACCTCGCACACCAGCCAGCCGAAGCCGCCCAGACCGCCCGGGTCCAGCAGTTCGGCCGCCTCGCCGGCCGCGCTCAACTCGCGTACGTACGCCGCCGGGTCGCCGGTGGCCAGGGAGAGCGCCGGCCGCCGCCCCCGCACCCCGAGCGCGTGCAGCGCGGCGCGCTGGGTCAGCCGGGTGGTGGCGCCGGGTGCGGCGGCGGCCACCGCGTCCAGGGCGACGTGCGCGGTCAGATCGCAGGAGCCGTCCGGCACGGGGCGGCACTCGTGGCCCTCGCGGAAGCCGGTGAGGGTGCCGAAGGGGGGCCGGCCGGCACGCTCGTGCGCGTAGTCGACGGCGACGGCCACCCCGCGCCGCAGCGCGCCCGCGGCGCGTGCCCACGCGGCGTCGCGGGGGTGCCCGATCTCCGCCCGGGTGCCCTCGCCCGCGCCCGCCAGCGGCCACCAGCGCGCCAGCCACGCGGCGTCCTCCCCCGTCGTCCGGGGGCCGAGCTGTTCGGTGCCGTCCGGCTCCACCAGCACCAGCCGCGCGGTGCCTGCCGCGTCGTTCTCGGCGACGTCCACGGGGACGTTGTCCAGCCACTCGTTGGCCAGCAGCAGGCCCGTCAGCGTTCCGGGCGCCGGCAGCTCGCGCCGCCAGCCGATCGCCGCGTCCAGCCCCGCGGGCCGCTCCCGGAGTTCGATGGCGACCGGGCGCAGCCGGGCCACCACCTCGGCTCCGGCCGCCTCCCGCTCCCACAGCGCGGCCAGCACCCCCTTCAGCAGCTCGCCGTCGCCGGCGCCGACGTCCACCAGGTCGAGCGGGTCGGGGTGCCCGAGCGCCTCGTCCACCCGCAGCAGGAGGCGGGTGACCGCCTCGGCGAACAGCGGCGAGGCGTGCACCGAGGTACGGAAGTGCGCCGCTGGGGCGTGGCGGGTGTAGAAGCCGCTCGGCCCGTACAGCGCGCGTTCGGTGGCCGTGCGCCACCCGGTCGGCTCGCAGATCATGGGCTCACCGTAGAGGCCCGGCCGCGGGGCGGTTCTCACCGTTGGTGCGGACCCCGGCCCTCCACCCTCCGGAGTATGTGCCCGGGCCAGTAATCGGCCGTCCGGTTGACCCCCGCACGTGTGCGCCCTGCATACGCTTGGTTACGTGAACCGGCTCTACGACTTCATCCGCAGGCACCCCACCTGGGTGGACAGCCTCTGGGCTGTTTTCCTGCTGATGTTGTCGTCGCTGTGGATCGTCGCGGCCGTGACCGCGCCCCCGGCTCCGCAGGACCCCGCGCCGCTGCCGCAGCACGCCGGGCAGCAGATCGCCATGGTCCCGATAGCGCTCGCGCTCAGTCTCGTGGTGGCGCTGCGGCGGCGGGCACCGGAGAAGATGCTGCTGCTGGCCACGGGCGCCGGGCTCGCCCAGCTGATCACCGACGTCGGACCCTTCCCCGGCAACTTCGCCTTCCTGGTCATCATCTTCACCGTCGCCTCCCGGCACACCCGCTGGGCGTCCCGCTTCGCGCTGGCCGGGGCGCTGCTGGCGCCCACCATCGACACGCTGCGCTGGCCCGGCAGACCGAACGAAAGCCTGTCGGCCGAGATCTTCGGCACCCTGTTCATGACGCTCGCGTTCGTGATGGCCTGGGTGCTCGGTGACTCGCTGCGCACCCGGCGCGCCTACTACCTGCAGTTGGAGGAGCGCGCGAAGCGGCTGGAGAAGGAGCGCGAGGCGCAGGCCAAGGTGGCCGTCGCCGCCGAGCGCGCCCGGATCGCGCGCGAGCTGCACGACGTGGTGGCGCACAACGTCTCCGTGATGGTCGTACAGGCCGACGGTGCCGCCTACGTACTGGACAGCTCCCCGGAGCAGACGCGGATGGCGCTGGAGACCATCTCCGGGACCGGCCGCCAGGCGCTCGCCGAGATGCGCCGTCTGCTGGGCGTGCTGCGCAGCGGGGACCCCGGCAAGCCGGACGGGGACGAGTACGTGCCGCAGCCGGGTGTCGAGCAGATCGCCGAGCTCGTCGAGCAGGTGCGCGGCGCCGGGCTGACCGTGGATTTCAAGGTGGAGGGCGACCCGCATCCGCTGCCCAGCAGCGTCGAGCTGACCGCGTACCGCATCGTGCAGGAGGCGCTGACCAACACCCGCAAGCACGGCGGCCCGCACGTGGGCGCCACGGTGCAGCTGTGCTACCGCGACGACGAGCTGTGCGTACTGGCCGAGGACGACGGCCGCGGCGCCCAGCGCGAGCTGTACGAGGAGGGGGGCGCCGACGGCCTCGGGCACGGTCTGATCGGGATGCGCGAGCGGGTCGGCATGGTCGGCGGCGCGCTGGAGGCCGGGCCCCGCTCCGGCGGCGGTTTCCGCGTCCGCGCGGACCTCCCCCTCAAGGGCGCAGACTGAGGCCCCGATTCTCTCTCCCCCCGCTATTCCGCTCTACCGAGAAGGACCCGAGGACCCAAATGACCATCCGTGTGATGCTCGTCGACGATCAGGCGCTGCTGCGCACCGGTTTCCGTATGGTGCTGACAGCCCAGCAGGACATGGAGGTCGCGGCGGAGGCGAGCGACGGTGCGGAGGCACTGGCGGTACTGCGCGAGACCCCGGTGGACGTGGTGCTGATGGACGTACGGATGCCCAACGTCGACGGTGTGGAGGCCACCCGCCGGATCTGCGAGGGCGGCGAGGGCGGCCCCGGCAGCCCCAAGGTGCTGATACTGACCACCTTCGACCTGGACGAGTACGCCTTCTCCGCGCTCAAGGCCGGGGCGAGCGGCTTCATGCTCAAGGATGTGCCGCCCGGCGATCTGCTGGCCGCCATTCGCGCCGTGCACAGCGGTGACGCGGTGGTGGCGCCGAGCACCACGCGCCGGCTGATCGACCGCTTCTCCTCCGTGCTGCCCGCCACCTCCTCGGAGCCCGTCGCCAAGGAGCTGCAGCGCCTCACCGAGCGCGAGCGCGAGGTCCTCGTACTGATCGCGCAGGGCCTCTCCAACGGCGAGATCGCCGCCCAGCTGGTGCTCTCGGAGGCGACGGTGAAGACCCATGTGGGCCGCATTCTCGCCAAGCTGGAACTGCGCGACCGGGTGCAGGCGGTGGTGCTGGCTTACGAGACGGGACTGGTGCGGGCGGGCAGCTAACGAAGGACCGTCTCCAGGAAGTCGCTCCCCAGCCGAGCCACCACCTGTACGTCCAGCTGGTACTGCACATACCGTCCGCGCCGCCGCGAGGTGATCAGCCCGGCCTTCTTCAGCACGGCCAGATGGCGGGAGATCTCCGGCGAGCTGACCGCGTTGAGGTCGGCCAGTTCCGAGGTGGTGTAGGGACCGCGCGCCAGGCTCCGGCACATGCGCATCCGCATGGGGTGCGACAGCGCCTCCATCCGCAGGGTGAACTGCTCCACCGACAGCGGCCCGGAGAGCACCTCGCGTCCCGCCACCGGATAGTGCACAACAGGGCGCCACCCGTACCGGTGCAGCACCGACAGATGCGGCCACTGGTGGACGGACGGGATGAACGTCACTCCCGCGCCGACCGCCGGGGACACCGCGGTGGTCCAGGCGCTGGTCAGCTTGTCGACCTCGATGACCGAACCGTGCTCGTCGGTGCTGAGCGCGGGTGAGACCGCCTCCAGCGTCGCGGCCAGCCCTCTGCGGCGCAGCAGGTCCGTCTTCGCCCTGGCGTCGGCCGCCAGTTGGCCCCGCACCCGGTGCCAGGTGTCGGCGAAGAACGCCTGCTCGCAGTCCTCGAACAAGCGGCGCACCCATGCCCGCACGGTGGGCGGGTCCTCCAGCAGCCGCTCGGTGAACCGCCGCTGTTGCGGCCCTCGCGCGGCGGCCAGTTCGAGCGTGCGCTTTCGCACCACCGGGTCGGACAGTGGCGAGAGCGTCGCCTGCTCCGCGTAGCCGGTGGCGCAGGTGAACTCCAGCGCGGCGGTGACGAACTGTTCGTCGTCCAGCTTGTCCAGCAGATCCAGGTCCTCGGCCAGCGTCGCTGCGGGCTGTACGGAGGCGTCCCGCAGCCCGGCGAAGCCCATCAGGATGTCGGAGAACGCGGTGCGCCAGAGGAAGTCCGCCTCGCACAGCCGGTCGGCCAGGTCCGGCTTCAGCGCGGCGTTGGTGGCCGTCGCCCAGCCGTGTGCTCCGGGATGGTGCCCGGGCTCGGCCAGCACGTGCAGTGTGGCGCCCAGCTCCGCCAGGGGCGAGGGGGCGAACACGATGCGCTCCGGCGGCAGCCCCGCTATGTCGATGGTGACGCTCATGGCTCCATCCTCCCTCCTGACCTCGCTTTTTCTTCCCCGATTGACGAGCGGCGTCAATCGTCGGGGCGCCGATTGACGACCCTCGTCAACTCGCGTGCTGTGGCGGGAGACGCGCAGCAGTCTCGGGGCCATGAGCATCAGTGAGCAGTACGCATTGGACGTCTGGCGGCTCCGCTCCCAGGAGCAGCCGCCGCCACCGGAACCGGGTGCCCACGAGGCGAAGCTGCTGCGGGCGTGGTGGGTGGCTCGTAGGGAGGCCCGGAAGGCGCTCGGCACAACCGCGGAGGAAACGGCGGACCGAACCGTCGCCCGGTCCACGGACCGGCCCGTGAACGGGACCTCCGGCCGGACGGCGGACCGGACCCCCGGCCGGACCGTGCGGGGTACCGCACCCCGGTCCCTCCGGCGCCGCGCGCGGAGGGCTTAGCATGGCCTGGTCTCGTCCGGTACCGACGGCTGAGCGGACCGGAACGCATACGGAAGGCCACTTTCGTGAACGCACACCATCCCCACCTCCCGGACGGCACGGGAGGGCCCGATCCGTCGGGCCCGGCGCGGGCCGAGGACCGCCCGGCGCGGCTGTCCGTCGGCGTCGTCGGCGCCGGACGGGTCGGCCCGGCACTGGCGGCGGCGCTGCGGCTGGCCGGGCACCGTCCCGTCGCGGCCTCCGGCGTCTCGGACGCCTCGCGCCGCCGCGCCGCCGAGCTGCTCCCCGGAGTGCCGCTGGTGGACCCGGCCGAGGTGCTGGCCCGCTCCGAGCTGGTCCTGCTGACGGTGCCCGACGACGCGCTGCCGGACCTGGTGTCAGGGCTGGCGCGGACCGGTGCCGTCCGTCCAGGGCAACTGCTGGTGCACACCTCCGGCCGGTTCGGCGTCTCGGTGCTGGAGCCCGCGCTGCGCGCCGGAGCGCTGCCGCTGGCGCTGCACCCGGTGATGACGTTCACCGGCACCTCGGTGGACGTGCAGCGGCTGGCCGGCTGCGCGTTCGGGGTGACGGCGCCCGAGGAACTGCGGCTGGCGGCCGAGGCCCTGGTCATCGAGATGGGCGGCGAGCCGGAGTGGGTCGCCGAACAGGCGCGCCCGCTGTATCACGCGGCCCTCGCCATCGGGGCCAACCATCTGGTCACCCTCGTCAACCAGTCGATGGATCTGCTGCGCGCCACCGGTGTGCAGGCCCCCGACCGGATGCTGGGCCCGCTGCTGGGCGCTGCCCTGGACAACGGCCTGCGCTCCGGCGACGCCGCGCTGACCGGCCCGGTGGCGCGCGGCGACGCGGGCACTGTCGCCGCGCACATCGCCGAGCTGCGCCGCAGCGCGCCCGAGACGGTGGCCGGCTACCTCGCGATGGCCCGCGCGACCGCCGACCGGGCGCTCGCACACGGACTGCTCAAGGCGGAGCCCGCCGAGGCGCTGCTGGACGTCCTGGCGGCTTCCGGCAGCGAGGGCGGAGGTCCGGGCGGCAAGGGCGAGCGCAAGGGCCCAGGCGGCGAGAGCGAAGGGCCGGGCAGCGACGGTGACGTCGGCGGGGAGGCGGACACATGAGCCCGCACCTCGTCGCCACGGCGGCGGAACTGCGCTCCCTCGCCCGCGAAGCTGAACGCGCCGTCGTCATGACCATGGGCGCGCTGCACGAGGGCCACGCGGCGCTGGTGCGCGCGGCGCGCGAGCTGGTCGGCCCCGAGGGCCAGGTGGTGGTCACCGTCTTCGTCAACCCGCTCCAGTTCGGCGCCGGGGAGGACCTGGACCGCTACCCGCGCACTCTGGACGCCGACGTCCAGCTCGCCGGGAAGGAGGGCGCTGACGTGGTGTTCGCGCCGTCCGTGGCCGAGGTCTACCCGGGCGGCGAGCCCCAGGTGCGGATCTCCGCAGGGCCGATGGGTGCCGTGCTGGAGGGAGCTTTCCGCCCGGGCCACTTCGACGGGGTGCTCACCGTCGTCGCCAAGCTGCTCCACCTCACGGCGCCCGATGTGGCCTTCTTCGGGCAGAAGGACGCCCAGCAGCTCTCCCTGGTGCGCCGGATGGTGCGGGATCTGAACTTCCCCGTGGAGGTCGTCGCCGTCCCCACCGTCCGCGAACCCGACGGCCTCGCGCTCTCCAGCCGCAACCGCTATCTGAGCGACTCCGAGCGCGCCGGTGCCCTCGCCCTCTCGCGCGCCCTGCGCGCCGGCGAGCAGGCCGTGCCACAGGGCCCGGCAGCCGTCCTGCGGGCCGCGCGGCAGGTGCTGGAACCGGCCGCGGTGCGGCCCGGCGGCCAGGGCCTGGACGTGGACTACGTCGCGCTGGTCGATCCCGGGAGCTTCGCGGAGATCACCGACGACGTGTGGCGGGGTGACGCCGTCCTCGCCGTCGCGGCCCGCGCCGGCACCACCCGGCTGATCGACAACGTCCCCCTGCACTTCGGCACACCGCACCCCGCACAGCACCCCGGAGAAGCACGATGACCGCCCACAGCCGGCCACCCGCCACCCTCGGACCCGGCATAGCCGGCACCGCGCTGCCCGCGCCGCCGCCGGGCTGGAACCTGGACGCCGACGTGGTCGTCGTCGGCTCGGGGGTCGCCGGGCTGACCGCTGCGCTGCGCTGCGCGGCCGGCGGCGCCCGTACCGTCGTGGTCACCAAGGCCCGGCTGAACGCCGGATCGACCCGCTGGGCCCAGGGCGGCATCGCCGCCGCGCTGGGCGAGGGGGACAGCCCCGAGCAGCACCTGGACGACACCCTGGAGGCGGGGGTCGGGCTGTGCGACGAGAACGCGGTGCGCACCCTGGTCACCGAGGGCCCCGCGGCCGTACGGCGGCTCATCGAGGCGGGTGCCGACTTCGACCGCTCCGCCGAGACCGGGCAGATCGCGCTGACCCGTGAGGGCGGCCACCACCGCAACCGCATCGTCCACGCGGGCGGTGACGCCACAGGCGCCGAGGTCTCCCGCGCCCTGGTGGACGCCGTACGCGCACAGAACATCCGCACCATCGAAAACGCCCTCGTCCTGGACCTGCTCAAGGACGCGGACGGCCACACCGCGGGTGTCACCCTGCACGTCATGGGCGAGGGGCAGCACGACGGGGTCGGCGCGGTCCGCGCACCCGCCGTCGTCCTGGCCACCGGCGGCATGGGACAGGTCTACGCCGCGACGACCAACCCGGCGGTCTCCACCGGGGACGGGGTCGCTCTCGCACTGCGCGCCGGCGCGGAGGTCTCCGACCTGGAGTTCGTCCAGTTCCACCCGACGGTGCTCTATCTGGGCCCGGAGGCGGAGGGGCAGCAGCCGCTCATCTCCGAGGCCGTACGCGGGGAGGGCGCGCACCTGGTGGACGCCGACGGGGTGCGCTTCATGCAGGGTGCCCATCCGCTGGCCGAGCTGGCGCCGCGCGACATCGTGGCCAAGGGCATCATGCGGCACGCGGCCGAGCAGGGCACCGACCACATGTACCTGGACGCCCGGCACTTCGGCGCCGCCATGTGGGAGACCCGCTTCCCGACCATTTTCGCCGCCTGCCGGGCCCACGGCATCGACCCCGTAACCGAGCCCGTTCCAGTGGCACCGGCCGCGCACTACGCCAGCGGCGGCATCCGTACCGACCTGAGCGGCCGCACCACGGTGCCCGGCCTCTACGCCTGCGGGGAGGCCGCCTGCACCGGTGTCCACGGCGCCAACCGCCTGGCCTCCAACAGCCTGCTGGAGGGCCTCGTCTTCGCCGAGCGGATCGCCGAGTCGGTGCTGGCCGCAGGGCACCGGGCACCAGGACCCGCGGTCGTCGCCGAGGGCGGGCCCGCCGCGCCGCTGCTGCCCGCCGCCGCCCGCACCCGTATCCAGCACCTGATGACGGCGGGCGCCGGAGTCCTCCGCAGCGCCCGGTCCCTCTCCTCGGCGGCCGAGAAGCTGGCGGCCCTCACCGCCACAGTGGACGGGAAGAGCCCCGAGCCGGGCGTGGACACCTGGGAGACGGCCAATCTCCACCTGGTGGCGCGGGTGCTGGTGGCCGCGGCCCTCCGCCGCGAGGAGACCCGCGGCTGCCACTGGCGCGAGGACTTCCCGGACCGCGACGACGAGCAGTGGCGCCGCCACATCGTCGTCACCCTCGACAGCGCTGAGCGTCCCGGCGCCCGTTTCACCCTCCGTACGACCCGGACGACCGCCTTCCCCGCGGTCGCCGCCCCGCCCAAGGAGCAACAGTGACCGACGACCTCCCACTCCTCCAGATCGGCCAGGGCCCCTCGGGACCGTCCGAGCCGGGCGGTTGCGGCGACGGCTGCGGCTGCTCGTCGGAACCGGACGAGCTGGACCCGCTGGAGTGCGGCCTGGACCCCGACCTGGCGCAACTGCTGGCCGACGCGGGTCTCGACCCGGTGCAGGTCGAGGACATCGCCCACCTGGCCGTCGAGGAGGACCTCGACCGGGGCGTGGACGTCACCAGCGTCGCCACCATCCCGGAGGACGCCGTGGCGACGGGGGACTTCACCGCGCGCGAGTCGGGCACCGTCGCGGGGCTGCGGGTGGCCGAGGCGGTGCTGTCGGTGGTGTGCACCGACGAGTTCGAGGTGGAACGGCACGCGCTGGACGGCGACCGGGTGGAGGCAGGGCAGCGGCTGCTGACCGTCCGCACCCGTACCCGTGACCTGCTCACCGCCGAGCGCAGCGCGCTCAATCTGCTGTGCCACCTCTCCGGTATCGCGACCGCGACCCGGGCCTGGGCGGACGCGCTGGAGGGCACCGAGGCGCGGGTGCGCGACACCCGCAAGACCACGCCGGGGCTGCGCGCCCTGGAGAAGTTCGCGGTGCGCTGCGGCGGCGGCGTCAACCACCGGATGTCGCTCTCGGACGCCGCCCTGATCAAGGACAACCACGTGATCGCGGCGGGCGGTGTCGCGGAGGCGTTCGCGCGGGTGCGTGCCGAGTTCCCCGACATCCCCATCGAGGTGGAGGTCGACCGCCTCGACCAGATCCCGCCGGTGCTCGACCAGGGTGCCGATCTGCTGCTGCTGGACAACTTCACGCCGGGTATGACGGCGGAGGCCGTCACCCTGGTGGCGGGCCGGGCGCGGCTGGAGTCCTCCGGGCGGCTCACCCTGGCCAACGCGGCCGAGTACGCGGCCACCGGTGTGGACTTCCTCGCCGTCGGCTCGCTCACCCACTCGGCCCCGATCCTCGACATCGGCCTGGACCTGCGGGACGGCGGGGACCTGCGGGACGGCTCGGACGTGCGAGAGGGGCAGCGCTGATGTTGCTCACCATCGACGTCGGCAACACCCACACCGTGCTCGGCCTGTTCGACGGCGAGGAGATCGTCGAGCACTGGCGGATCGCGACCGAGGCACGTCGTACGGCGGACGAACTGGCCGTACTGCTGCACGGTTTGATGGGGATGCATCCGCTGCTCGGCGAGGAACTCGGCGACAACATCGAGGGCATCGCCATCTGTTCGACCGTTCCGTCCGTGCTGCACGAGCTGCGCGAGGTGACCCGTCGCTACTACGGCGACATTCCGGCGGTGCTGGTGGAGCCCGGGGTCAAGACGGGCGTGCCGATCCTGATGGACAACCCGAAAGAGGTCGGCGCCGACCGGATCATCAACGCGCTGGCCGCGGTCGAGCTGTACGGCGGCCCCTGCGTGGTGGTCGACTTCGGTACGGCCACCACGTTCGACGCGGTCTCGGCGCGCGGCGAGTACGTCGGCGGGGTCATCGCCCCCGGTATCGAGATCTCCGTGGACGCGCTGGGCATGCGCGGCGCACAGCTGCGCAAGATCGAGATCGCCCGGCCGCGCAGCGTCATCGGGAAGAACACCGTCGAGGCGATGCAGGCGGGCATCGTCTACGGCTTCGCGGGCCAGGTGGACGGTGTCGTCAACCGGATGGCTGCCGAACTGGCGGACGACCCCGAGGATGTCACCGTGATCGCGACCGGCGGACTCGCCCCCATGGTGCTGGGTGAGTCGACGGTGATCGACGAGCACGAGCCGTGGCTGACGCTGATCGGGCTGCGCCTGGTGTACGAACGCAACGTCGACCGGAACTAGGCGGTGTCCCGTGGGCCTTCGGCCCAGTCCAGGGAGACGGCACGACAGGCTTCGACGAGGGAGTCGATCTGGTCGAGCACGCACGCGGAACTGATTTTTATCGTCGGTGCCTGCCGCGGAGCGCTCGCCGCCGGGACGGGTAGTACGTCCTGGAAGACCCACCGGCGCAGATGCACAACTCCGCCGGGGATGCTGAAGGATTCGAGGAATCCGAGCCCGCGTGTCCGGAAAGCCTCACGCAACATGAGGGTCCGGTCAGGCCGTCCGCCGTCCGTGCTTCTCGCGCTGCCTCGGACGGAGGGACACGCGGCGGCGCGCCCCTCCAATGACGCGGGTCAGGCGCTCAGGCGCGGCCCTCGTAGTACCTGCACGTGGCGGTCTTGATCTCCCCGTTGTCCTTCAGACAGACGTGCAGCCAGATCCGCTTGTTCTCCGGCAGGTTGAAGTTCCACGTCCTCGAGCCACCGGCGCCGCCGCTGTAGGTGCGCGCACGGAGCGTCTTGCCGTTCCCGTCGGCCAGGGCGGCGCGGACGCCGGCGCCGTCCGCAGCGCGGTCCGAGATGGTCAGGTAGTCGCCCTTCTCCTGGTAGCGGGCGACACCGGCGCCCGGCTCCCACCAGCTTGTTCCGCGGGTGGCCACCTCGATGTTGGCGGCGTACGCCTCGGTGCTCAGGGTGCCGACGAGCGCACCCGCCGCAGCCATCGTCCCGCCGGTGGTGAGCACGCGCCGCAGCCTGCTCGTTCCGTTTCTCTGCATCTCATGTCCCTTCTGCGTGCCCGCTCCGCCGAGTCGGCCGGGAGCGTGGCACGCGACGCTGTGGCTGCACATTCGGCTGTTCGTGCGAACAAGTGAGTGCTTGAGCCTGGGACCGTAGTGCATCGTTCCGCGTCCGCTCCGGCTGTCCGACGGCCGCTGATACCGTCCCCGTCCCCCTGCGCACCCGCTTTGTCCCGCGCCGTACGTGATGACGGTCGACGAGGACATCAGCCGGAGACACTGCCGATGCAGAATCCGTATACGACGACAACTGCCCTGGTGCCGTCCTTCGCCCATCGCCGGGGCACCGCCTTTTGGCGCGGCTTCCCGGCGCGCAGGGCCGCCACGCCGTGAATCGGGCGATAAGCACATTTAGCTCTTACACCCTCTATCGTCGCCTCATGCCCACGCCATACGGTTCCCGAGGCGGCGTGGCGTTCGGCCCGCACGAGCTGCGTGTGCTCGGCGGCGCTCTCGCCATCGCCCTCCAGTCCGACCCCGCGCCCGACCAGGCCCGGGAGTACCTGCGGCTCGCCCAGGCCGTGGACGAGACGATCCGTGAGGGCGCCCGGCTGCGCTCCTTCGTACGGGCTGAGCTCGCTCGCTACCGCGCCGCCCTGCCGGGTGCCGCAGCGGGCTACCTGGACCAGCTGGAGGCGGCCCTCGACGCCGGGTACCTTCCCGTCCCCGCCGACCTCTCCGCGCTCCGCACCCTGGCCGCCCGGCCGGTGGGCGGGCGCGAGAGGGCCCGCCGCAAGGCTCTGCTCCGGCGCGTCGAGGCGGCTCGCATCCCCCGGGTCCGCCGGCCCCACGACGAGCGGCCGGGCAGCCGCGTCCCCGCCGTCCGCCCCTCCGCGGCGCGCGTCCCCGGCGTCCGCCCCTCCGCCGCTCGCTCCGCCCGCGACGCCGCCCTCGGCGGCTCCAGCGTCCCCGGCGTGCCCCGCGTCCGCGACTGCGGCGATCTCGGCCACCGTCGCGATCTTGCCGTCCGCATCCCCGCCGTCCGCGCTTCCGAGGAGGGCGAGCAGGGCGACGACGGGCCCGAGCCGTCACCGCAGCGGCAGGGGAAGCCCTCGCCCGGCCCGGCGAAGCCCGGCCCTGCCAAGCGCCCCGGCTCCCCGCAGCCCGCCGCGCCCTCCCGGCCGGTGCCCACCCCCGCCGAGGTCTTCCCGCCCCGCCGCCGGCAGTCACCCTCCACGCCTCCGCCCACGCCGCCTTCCGAGCCGCCCCCGGCGGAGCCGCCCGCTGAGACGGAGCCGGAGCAGTCGGGGCCCGGCGGGCGGCCGGGGCCCGCGGCGCGGGGTCTCGCCGTTCCGGCCTGACCCGGCGCTCGGCCCGCCCCCGGCCCGGCATATGCCCGGCGGTCCGTTCAGGGGGGCCCGTCCGGGCCTGAGGTCTGGCGTTACCCTGGGGGTCGGTTCACCGAGGAGGCCCAGTCATGGACTACGTCGCCGCACTGACCCCGCCGCTCGTGATGGCGGTGGCATTCACGGCGCTCATCGTGACGATCGTCAGGACCCAGGGCGGTGCCAACAAGGCCAAGGAGGACGGCCTCGTGGACGCCGCCGTCTCGCGGGCCGAGGCGGCCCGACAGAAGCGCCGGAGCTGAACTTCGCAAGCCCGCACGCGGCCGCCCGTGTGACCCGGGGTGCTTCTGCTCCACCCCGCCCTGATCCACCTCGCCCGCCTTCCGGTTAATTCCCTCGATTCGGACATTTTCCACTATTATTCTTCTGTGCCGAGGCCATTGGGAGAGCTGGAAGATGCCGTGATGACCCGGGTATGGCGCTGGAACCGCCCGGTCACCGTGCGGGAAGTCCTCGAGGATCTCCAGAAGGAACGCACCGTCGCCTACACGACGGTGATGACCGTAATGGACAACCTGCGCCAGAAGGGCTGGCTGAGGCGGGACCAAGAAGGCCGCGCCTATCGATATGCGGCCGTCTCCACCCGGGCCGCATACTCCGCGGCTCTCATGCACGAGGCATGGTCGGCCAGCGACAACCCCGCCGCGGCTCTTGTCGACTTCTTCGGGATGATGTCGCCGGAACAGACCGAAGTCCTCCGCACCGCCTTGCGTGTCGCACATCTGAACGGAGTCCATCTCGATCCCCCCGCTGCGGGCGGCGATGGCGAGGGCCGATAGCGTCCGTTCATGGCAGAACGCGCACCGCTATCCCAGGTCACCATCCGCAGGGCACGTACGGCCGATGTCCCGGCGGTGCGTCGGCTGATCGACGCCTACTCGCGCGACCGCATCCTCCTCGACAAAGCAACCGTGACCCTTTACGAGGACATCCAGGAGTTCTGGGTCGCGGAACGGGACGCGGACGCGGAAGTCGTCGGATGCGGCGCGCTGCACGTCATGTGGGAAGATCTCGCGGAGGTCAGGACCCTGGCCGTCGACCCCTCCCAGCGCGGAACGGGCGTCGGTCATCTGCTGCTGGAGAAGCTCCTGCGCACGGCCCGGTGGATCGGGGTGCGGCGGATTTTCTGTCTCACCTTCGAAGTGGACTTCTTCGCCAAGCACGGCTTCACGGAGATCGGCGAGACCCCGGTGGACGGCGATGTCTACAGCGAGCTGTTGCGTTCCCCCGACGAGGGCGTGGCCGAGTTCCTCGGACTCGAACGGGTGAAGCCCAACACCTTGGGCAACAGCCGCATGCTGCTGTATCTGTGAAGCGACGGGCGGGACGCCGCCACTATGTCCGAAAGATCCCGCCAATCCCAGCGCAGCAGCGGGGCAAACTCAGCACAGGGTTTGTGTTTCTCCCAAAAAAGCGGTTTGCTTTCCACGTCGGTATCTGTAATCCGTTATCCAGGACGAATGGGAGTAGCAGGTGGCACAGAAGGTTCAGGTTCTTCTTGTCGACGACCTCGACGGTGGCGAGGCGGACGAGACGGTGACGTTCGCGCTGGACGGTAAGTCCTACGAGATCGACCTCACCACCGCTAATGCGGACAAGCTCCGTTCCGCTCTGGAGCCCTATCTGAAGAACGGCCGGCGTACCGGTGGCCGTTCCTCGCGCGGAAAGGGGAGCCGCACCGGCTCCGCTTCCGGCAGCAGCCAGGACACCGCGAAGATCCGCGCGTGGGCCAAGGAGCAGGGTTACGAGGTCAATGACCGCGGTCGCGTTCCGGCCAGCATTCGCGAGGCGTACGAGAAGGCCAACGGCTGACGCATTCCGGCTCACAGGCCGACCCTGACCCCGATGGTCGTCCCGGTCCGGGAGGCCCCCGTGCGGCGGCCTCCCCAGGGGCCCCGGGTCCGCCGGGGCCGCCTGACGCCACCCTTGTCACACGCTGTTGATTCCCGTCACCCACCGTGCCCGCACTACGGTGCCCCCGGGAGGGCCGCCCGCGTGTTCGCCCTCAGCGGATGTGGGGTGCGGCTTCCGGCCGATGCCGCATGGATTGTCACCGCGAGCGGGTAAGAAGGCTCTATCAGCCAGGAAGCCCCAGGTGGCAGGGGCGGAGCGGGGGTGCTCTGTGACAGGTGCCGCCGCAAGGCGAGTGCGTCGGTGCGGGGGTGTTCGCCTTCGGCGTAGTGGATCCAGGTGAATACGCCTGGCCTGCGGGAACATCGTCTCGCACCATCGGGTTGGAACTGTTGTCGGCTGTCCGGGGCAGGAGGCGCATGATCGACTGGGCTGGCGTCGGCAGTTGGAATGAGCGGTCCCCCGTTGCGGGACTAAGCTGCGGAAGGACAGCGAGGGGAGCGTCCCCTCACTGCCTGACCGCTCTGAGGAGCGATTAACGATGTTCGAGAGGTTCACCGACCGCGCGCGGCGGGTTGTCGTCCTGGCTCAGGAAGAAGCCCGGATGCTCAACCACAACTACATCGGCACCGAGCACATCCTTCTGGGCCTGATCCACGAGGGTGAGGGTGTCGCCGCTAAGGCACTGGAGAGCCTCGGGATCTCGCTTGAGGCTGTCCGCCAGCAGGTGGAGGAGATCATCGGACAGGGCCAGCAGGCGCCGTCCGGCCACATCCCCTTCACTCCTCGTGCCAAGAAGGTGCTGGAGCTGTCGCTCCGCGAGGCCCTTCAGCTCGGCCACAACTACATCGGTACCGAGCACATCCTGCTGGGGCTGATCCGCGAGGGCGAGGGCGTGGCCGCCCAGGTCCTCGTCAAGCTCGGCGCTGACCTGAACCGGGTGCGCCAGCAGGTGATCCAGCTCCTGTCCGGTTACTCCGGTGGCAAGGAAGCCGCCACGGCCGGCGGACCCGCCGAGGGCACGCCGTCCACCTCGCTCGTGCTGGACCAGTTCGGCCGCAACCTCACGCAGGCTGCCCGCGAGTCCAAGCTCGACCCGGTCATCGGGCGCGAGAAGGAGATCGAGCGGGTCATGCAGGTCCTGTCCCGCCGTACGAAGAACAACCCCGTGCTCATCGGTGAGCCCGGCGTCGGCAAGACCGCCGTCGTCGAGGGGCTGGCGCAGGCCATCGTCAAGGGTGAGGTGCCCGAGACCCTCAAGGACAAGCACCTCTACACCCTCGACCTGGGCGCGCTGGTCGCCGGCTCCCGCTACCGCGGTGACTTCGAGGAGCGCCTGAAGAAGGTGCTCAAGGAGATCCGTACGCGCGGCGACATCATCCTGTTCATCGACGAGCTGCACACCCTGGTCGGCGCGGGCGCCGCCGAGGGCGCCATCGACGCGGCGAGCATCCTCAAGCCGATGCTGGCCCGCGGCGAGCTGCAGACCATCGGTGCCACGACGCTGGACGAGTACCGCAAGTACCTGGAGAAGGACGCGGCCCTGGAGCGCCGCTTCCAGCCCATCCAGGTCGCGGAGCCGTCCCTGCCGCACACGATCGAGATCCTCAAGGGTCTGCGCGACCGGTACGAGGCGCACCACCGCGTCTCCATCACCGACGCGGCCCTGGTCGGCGCGGCCACGCTGGCCGACCGCTACATCTCGGACCGCTACCTGCCCGACAAGGCCATCGACCTGATCGACGAGGCGGGCTCGCGGATGCGCATCCGCCGGATGACCGCTCCGCCGGACCTGCGCGAGTTCGACGAGAAGATCGCGAACGTGCGCCGGGACAAGGAGTCCGCGATCGACTCGCAGGACTTCGAGAAGGCCGCCTCCCTCCGTGACACGGAGAAGCAGCTGCTGGCCGAGAAGGCCAAGCGGGAGAAGGAGTGGAAGGCCGGCGACATGGACGTCGTCGCCGAGGTGGACGAGGAGCTGATCGCCGAGGTCCTGGCGACAGCCACCGGCATCCCGGTCTTCAAGCTCACCGAGGAGGAGTCCAGCAGGCTCCTGCGCATGGAGGACGAGCTGCACAAGCGCGTCATCGGCCAGGAGGACGCCATCAAGGCGCTCTCCCAGGCGATCCGGCGCACCCGTGCGGGTCTGAAGGACCCCAAGCGCCCCGGTGGCTCGTTCATCTTCGCCGGCCCGTCCGGCGTGGGTAAGACGGAGCTGTCCAAGACGCTGGCGGAGTTCCTGTTCGGGGACGAGGAGGCGCTGATCTCCCTCGACATGTCGGAGTTCGGCGAGAAGCACACCGTCTCGCGGCTCTTCGGCTCCCCGCCCGGCTACGTCGGCTACGAGGAGGGCGGCCAGCTCACCGAGAAGGTGCGCCGCAAGCCGTTCTCCGTCGTCCTCTTCGACGAGGTCGAGAAGGCACACCCGGACATCTTCAACTCGCTGCTGCAGATCCTGGAGGACGGTCGGCTGACCGACTCCCAGGGCCGGGTCGTGGACTTCAAGAACACGGTCATCATCATGACGACCAACCTCGGCACCCGGGACATCTCCAAGGGCTTCAACCTCGGCTTCACCGCCCAGGGCGACGTCCGCGCGGGATACGAGCGGATGAAGGCGAAGGTCAACGACGAGCTCAAGCAGCACTTCCGGCCCGAGTTCCTCAACCGTGTCGACGACACGGTCGTCTTCCACCAGCTCACCCAGGACGACATCATCCGCATCGTCGACCTGATGATCACGCAGGTGGACGAGCGGCTGAAGGACCGTGACATGGGCATCGAGCTGAGCCAGGACGCCAAGGAGCTGCTCGCCAAGAAGGGCTACGACCCGGTGATGGGCGCCCGGCCGCTGCGCCGGACGATCCAGCGCCAGATCGAGGACGTGCTGTCGGAGAAGATCCTCTTCGGCGATCTGCGGCCTGGTCACATCGTGGTCGTGGACACCGAAGGCGAGGGCGAGGCCAAGAGCTTCACCTTCCGCGGTGAGGAGAAGTCCGCCCTTCCGGACGCGCCCCCGGTGGAGTCCGCCGCGGGCGGCGGCCCCAACCTGAGCAAGGAAGCGTGACCGGCCTGACGGCCTGAGCGCTGCACCGCGTGAGAGGGACCGGCCCGGACGGGCCGGTCCCTCTCACGCTTTCCTACGACAGAATCCGTATCCCGTCCGGCACCCCGCTCACCCTCGGTAGCCGGGGATTCACCCGCAGCGTCGCCAGATTGGGAAACGCGGCCAGCCACCCCATCGGCACGCCGAGGTCGTAGGCGAGCCACAGGTGGGTGAGCTGTTCGTGGACCAGCCCCTCCAGCAGTTCGTCGGGGGTGAAGGGCCCGACGATCTGCACGCGTGCCCGCCCGCCCAGCTTCCGCAGCGCGGCCAGCTCGAACCGGTCCGAGACGGGAAAGTACAGCCCCTCCGGATCGAGGTGGGCGATGATCTCCTCGGCGTACCGGTCGGTGTCGAAACTGCGCCATCCCCGCGCCAGCTCGGCGCGCAGCTCCAGCGAGGCCCGGTTCCGCAGCTGGGCGAGGTAGTGGATGGCCGCGTCGTCGTTGATCCGGGTGACGGTCACCGCCAGCCGGTGGGCCTCCTTGTCCGAGACGGCGCTGGGCTCGGGCAGCATCTCCAGCACGATGGGACCCACCCACCCCAGGCTGCGGGCACCCTCCAGACTGGTGGGCCGCACCATATGGCGGGTCTCGCGCCGGATACGGGCGTGGGTTTCCGGGTCCAGCTCGGTGACGTGCTCCAGGCAGGCGGCCGCCAGCAGCCGCCGCCGGTTGCGCTGCAGACCCTTGCGGCCGGGCGCCAGCAGACCGCCCAGCAGCCGGGCGCATTCGGCGGGGCGCGCGTGGGCGACGGCCATCCGGATGACCTCTTCCCACTCGGTCTCGTGGGCGTGGTCGAGCAGCATGTCGATGGCACCCTGCTCGACGGCCTCCTTGGCGGCGAGGTAGTCCTGCACGGTGCGGTGGACGAACTCCACGGACCGGTCGGACTGTTCCCGCAGCAGCCCGGTGCGCAGCAGCAGGTGGTTGAAGATGTCCTCTGGTCCGCCCTGCCCCGCGGTGGACGGGATGGCGGGCAGATGGCGGGATATCTCCTCCAGCGCCTCCTCCATCGTCAGCTCGGTCCGCCGGTCGACCAGCATCCGGTAGGCGAGCTTCCGCAGCAGCCGCTCCCGCGCGCCGCGCCGCAGCTTGACCGCGTCCGCGTACAGCACACGGCGCTCCGGGTCCCGGCGCTGCAGGAGCATCTCCATGGCGGCCTCGTACAGCTCCTTGCGGCCCTGCGGCAGTGAGCCGGACCGGTCGCGGTTGAGCGCGCAGATCAGCCCGCACATCAGCGGATTGGTCGCCAGGCCGCGCAGCTCGCGGTAGAGGGGGATGGAGGACAGCAGTTGGTCGCGGTAGTCGGCCAGCCGCTGGTGGTCCTTGCCCTCGTCGTCGGCGGCCGCCGCGTGCCAGGCGGTGATGAAGGCAGCCACCTGGTCCCGGCTCATGGGGGCCAGCGAGAGCTCGTCGAAGCCCTCGTCGGCCAGCCAGTTCGGCTCGACGGCGGAGGGGCGTGCGGTGACCAGGCAGAAGTTGCCCGAGTAGATCCGCATCAGCCGGCGCAACTGGTCGCGCAGCGCCGCCCGCTCGGACTCGGGCACCTCGTCGATGCCGTCCACCAGCAGCAGCCCGCGCTCCTCGGTGAGCACCCGCGCCACCCAGCCGTCGGGCGCCTCGTCGGCCAGCGGATGGCGTACGGCCCGCAGGAAGTCGTCAGGCGAGGGGAAGCCCTCGCGCGCGAAGCGGCGTACGGGCAGGACGAGGGGGATGCGGCCGCGCAGCGAGTCCAGCTCGGGCGGCAGTACATCGCGGGCCGTGGAGACGGCGAGCCACTGCACCAGCGTCGTCTTGCCGGCCCCCGCGACCCCGCGCAGCAGCACCCGTTCGTGGCCGCCCAGCGCCCGGTCGGCTGCCAGTACGGGCTCGCCGCTGTCGTCGCCGTTCCCCTCGCGCCGGTCCGGGCTGTCGAACTCGGCGCTGAGGCTGAGATAGGTGGCGTCCAGTGACCAGTTGTCCGGGGTGTTGGGGTTCGGCAGATCGATCCCGTAGATGGTCACACGGTTGTACTGCTCGGCAATGGAACGGGCGTACCTGGCCTCGAACTCGGCGTCCACGGCGGACGGCTCAGGACGGCCCCGCACCGCCTCCACATCGTTGAGGTCGATCAATTGCCGTATCCGATGGGCGCGTTCCGGCATGTGGTCGGCGAGGACCGGGGAGCGGCGGATCAGGTGGTGCAGCAGATGCAGACAGACGGTGACCAGCAGCCGGTCGTGGAACCAGGCGGCGTCCGCGCTCAGCTCCCGGTCCGCGCCGGGAACGGCGGAGCGCAGCTTGCGCGCGAAGTCCTGCGGCCCCAGCCGGACGGCTTGTACGTCCGTGGTGTCCAGCTCGCCGGTGATCCACAGCGTCCGGGAGAGCACGGCGGCCACGGGCTGCTCGTCCTCGGGCGGCAGCCGGTAGGCGGGCGCGGTCAGCCCCACCAGTTCCTGGGCCAGCGACAGCAGTGACTCGTACGACAGCGGCGGGTTCTCCCCGCGGAATGTGACGAGCCGCGCCAGCAGTTCTTCCTCGTCGGCCCGCGCCCTGTCGGGCGTGGCCTCGACGGGCAGCAGCAGCTGGCAGACGAGCGGGTCGGCGACGGACGAGGCGAGCCGGACGGCGGGGTCCATACGTGGGGACTCCCTGGCGGGGGCGACGGTGGTCTGTTGACTGGTCGATGACCAGCGTAGGCCGTACGTGTGGCTTTGGTCACCCTGTGTTCGCGTCAGCCTCGGCGGGGTGAGGGCGTGACGGTGACCTCGATGTGCGGGGGGAGGGAGGAGAGGTCGAGGGGGCCCTGGGGGCGGTGGAGGATGAGGTGCCGGAAATTCGGGAGCTCAGCCAGAGGCGCGAGATCGAGCGAGTCGGCGGGTTGGGTGAGCTGAAGCGTATTCAATGAAGGGAAGATTTCGAGGAACGACCGCATCTGGATCGGTCTTCCTTGGAGAAGCAGCCGCAGACGGGTCAATCCCGCCAACAGCACTCCGGACCTCCGCAGCATGACGAGGTGGTGCTGCTCGCAGGTGAGCTCCTGGAGACAGGGAAGTTCGGCCAACTCCCTCCAGTCCTCTTCCGGGAGCCTGGGCCGCACATTGACGAGATTCAGCGCTGTCAGCTTCCGGAGCGCCGAGATGCCTGTGATGCTGGTGTTCTCAGGAAGTAGAAGAACCTCGAGTTCGGTGAGGGGGGCGAGCCGTGCCAGCTGGGGACATGGGGTTCCTTCCCGCATCCCCAGCCAGCGGAGGCCGGGCAGTGCCTCGATCCCCTCCAGGTGCGCGAGCGTCGTCATGTCCCACAGATACAGCGTGGTCAGGGGCAGGCCGGCCAGGGGCGCGAGGTCCGTCACCGGGCACTCACGAAGGTCCAGCTCGTCCAGGTTCTGGAAGGACCGGACGAAGTCGAGCCGTTGAACGGCAGGGTTGCGTGAGAGTGCCAGCTCCACCAACTCGTCGGGTGAGGGCTGGGCCTGAAGAATCTTGTGCTCGGCGAACGCGCCTCTGATACGCGAGGTCGAGCGCTGCCCCAGCCTGCGCAGCCAAGCAAGGTGTTCATCGGTGCTCGCGGTGACGCGCACCCCGCGCCAGTCCGGCAGGTGCGCGAGGATCTCCTTCGCGTACGCGTCCGCGTCGAACCGGTCCCAGTGGCCGGCCAATTGCTGGAGCACAGCCGATGACGGATGGTCCACGAACCGCTTCAGCAGGACGAGGGCCGCGTCGGTGCCCATCTGCGCTGCAGCATGGGCCACGGCCACCGCCTCATCCTCGTCCAACTCCTCCAGCCCCGAAAACAGATCCAGCACCACCCCACCCAGCGGCACCAGTTCCTTGGCCTCATCGATGCTCCGCGGCGGAATCAGCTCCCTCGCCCGCTTCTCCACCTCCTCCCGCACCGCCGGGTCCAGCTTCGTCGCGTGCTCCAGGCAGGCCATCGCCAGCAGATGCAGCCGAGCCCGGCACTCGGGCTCGGCGTCGCCGCGCTGCACCAGCCCGCGCAGCAGCCGCGCCCGCTCATCAGGCCGGGCGTGGGCGACGGCCATCCGTACGACGTCCTCCCACTGGTCCAGATGCGCGCTGTGCACCAGTACACCGAAGTCGCGCTCTTCCACCGCCGCCTTGGCACCCAGATGGTCCTGGAAGGTGCGGTGCACGAAATCGACGGCCCCATGTCCCGGCTCGCGCAGCAGTCCCGACCGCACCAGCAGGAAGCGGAAGATCTCCGTTGCGGAGCCCTGCTCCGCGACGTACGGCATCGCGGGCAGCATCCGTTCCACCAGCTCCACGGCGTCGGACTGCGCCATCTCGGAGCGGCCGTTGCGGATCAGCCAGTAGGCGAGTTTCTGCAACAGCTCGACCTGGGAGTCCTCGTCCAGTTCGACGCTCGCCGGATGCGCCGCGTACACGGCCCGCTCCCGGTCGCGTCGTTCCAGCAGCATCGACAGGGCCGCGTCGTACAGCGCCTTGCGGCCGCGCGGCAGGAAGCCGTGCCGTTCCCTGTGCAGGGCGCACAGCAGCCCGCACATCAGCGGATTGGTGGCCAGCAGGGACAGGTCGGGGCGGGCCCGTACGGCGGTACGCAGCGCGTCGGCCAGATCCTCCTCGGCTTCCGCCGCCGCGTGCCAGCGGTCGATGAACAGGTCGACGTCGGCGGGGCGCATGGGGGAGAGGGACAGCTCGGTGAAGTCGTCGCCGCCCAGCCAGTTCTCGCGTACGGCGGAGGGGCGTGAGGTCACCAGGAGGAGGTTGTCCGGGTAGGCCAGCGTCAGGTCGCGCAGCCAGGCGCGGATACGCGTGCGCTCTTCCTCGGGCACCTCGTCGATGCCGTCGACCAGCAGCACCCCGCGCCCGGCCGCCAGTACCCGGTCGGCCCAGCCACCGGGCTGCGCACCGGCCAGCGGACAGCCGACGGCGGCCAGGAAGTCGGCGGGCGGCGGCAGCGCAGCGCCGCCCCGGGTGAGGGTGCGCAGCGGCAGGACGAACGGCACCCGGCCGATCAGATGGGCGAGCTGTCCGGTCAGCTCGGACTGGCGCGCCGTGGTGACGGCGAGCCACTGGACGAGCGTCGTCTTCCCGGACCCCGCGATGCCGCGCAGCAGTACCCGCCGATGGCCGGAGAGCGCCTGCTCGACGGGCTGGGGGTCCGCCGTGCCGTCGCTGCCCGTGCCCTTCCAGCCGGCTTCCTGGTGCGGCCCGCTCTGACCGGCTGTCGACGTGGCGTGAAGGCTCAGATACGCGGTGTCCAGCGGCCACTCGTTGGCCTGCTGCACGTCGATGCCGTAGATGGTCAGGGTGCGGTGCTTGTTGGCGATGTAGCGCGCGTACTGCTGCTCGAACCCGGCGTCCTGCGCGGACTGGGAGGGCACGCGCTCGATCAGTACGTCGATGAGGGTGACCAGGTCGCCGAGCTTGCGGCTCTGCTCGACCAGGGTGCGGGCGACGAAGGTGGAGCGCCTGGTGAGGAAGTGCAGGATGTGCAGGCAGGCGGTCTCCAGCAGCCGGTGGTAGAGCGCGTCCTCGGCGGGCCCGGCGCCCGGCTGCGCGTCGTGCATGGTGGCCTGCGCGTGCAGGGCGCGGGCGAAGTCGGTGTGGCCCAGGCTGACGGCCTCCACATCGCTGAGGCCGATGTCCCCCAGCGCGTGCAGGGTGTCGGCCAGCCGGGCGGCCACCTGCTCCGCCTCACTGGGGGACGGCGCCTCCTGCGGGCCGAGGTCCCGCACGGCGCGGCGGACCAGTTCCCCGGCGAGCTTCTCCAGGTCGGGCCGGCCCAGCTCGGTTTTCTCGCCGCTGAAGGAGACGAGCGCACGGAGGCGCACCGGCCGGTCCACCAACCCGGCGCCCGCCGCCTCCGTCACGAACAGGCGTTTGACCAGTGGCGCCAGCACGCTGGAGGCGATGCGCAGTCCGGCGACGCCCGCGTCCATCCGTAACCCCCGTTCGGCATCGACTCCCCGCAGTACGGGGTCGCGTACGGCGAGCAAGCGTAGAGGTGCCCGCGCGCCGCGTCGATGAGGGCCCCCTCCCGCCCTCCGGGACCCTCGGGGTGAGCGGGGCCATATGACCCGGACCACTTCCGGCGCGCGCGGGCCGTGAGGTGCGGCACAGGGATTTCGGGGGGTACGAAGCGCGATCGGAGACACGGGGGCGCACCGGGCTCGGACTGCCGGGGGCGGGGCTTGCGCCGGGAGCACCGAGTGACCTGGGTCTCTCATGCTACTACGTGGCTCTTTAGTAATAACGGTCCTTGATGTCCGATTTCTGGGCGGCTACCAAGGGGGTCGCGTCCACATCGAGGCGCACTCCACGAACCCCCCTCCCGGAGGTAGCACCCCTATGACGATGTCTAGGACCACCAAGCGCGCCAGGACCTACACCACGGCGCTGGCCGCCGGTCTCGGCGCGTCGATGGCCCTGGGGGCCGGCACCGCGATCGCAGCAGCGAAGGCCGAGGCCCAGCACGACATCTTCCGGACCAGCACGGCAGCCAGCCTCGCCGAGTCCACGAAGGCCCAGGCAGAGGCGGACCGCAAGGCCGCCGAGGCCGCCAAGAAGGCGAAGCAGCGCGCCGCCGAGGCGAAGAAGCGCGCGGCTCAGAAGGCGGCACGCGACGCCAAGCGGCTGCAGGTCTCCTGGACCAAGCCGGTCACGGGCAAGTACGAGCTGAGCGCCTCCTACGGCAAGGCGGGCGGCCGCTGGGCCCACAACCACTCCGGGCAGGACTTCGCCGTCAAGGTCGGCACCCCGGTGATGTCCGTGCACAAGGGCACGGTCGTCAAGGCCGGCCCGAACGGCGCGGGCGACGGCCCGGCCTACGGCAACGCGATCGTGATCCGGCACGACAACGGTGCGTACTCGCAGTACGCGCACCTGTCGGAGGTCAACGTCAAGCCCGGCCAGCAGGTCAAGACCGGCCAGACCATAGCCAAGTCCGGCAACACCGGTAACTCCTCGGGGCCGCACCTGCACTTCGAGATCCGTAAGGGTCCGAACTACGGCACGGCCGTCGACCCGCAGGCCGCCATGCGCGCCGTCGGCGTCACCTTCTGACCCAGGCCCGCAAGAGGGCCGCGGCCCCCGGGGTCGCTCGGCCCGCCCACAGATCGCTCCGGTTCAGGGGACGTACCGGAGTCGGCAGCAGCGCCCGTCACTCACGTGACGGGCGCTGCCCGTTTCTCAGGGGCGTGAGGGTGCGGTCGGCCGGGACGGTCATGTGCCGCTGGGACGGTCAGGTGCCCGCTGGGACGGTCAGGTGCCCGACGGGGAGCCCGCGCCGTGGTGGGCAGCCGTGACCAGGTCCTGGGCGACCTCCAGGGCCGCCTTGCGCTTCTCCTCCTGGTCGGCGTCGGTGCCCTGCAGGGTGAAGAAGGTCGAGTGCATGGTGAACAGCGCGGAGGCGCAGCGGACCTGGTCGGAGAGGGCGGCGTCCTGGTCCTTGATCAGCTCCAGGAGCGTGAGGATGCGCTGCTTCATCAGCTCGCCGATGGACAGCTCGCGCAGCGCGGCCTGGTTCTCGTGCATGAAGCGGACCAGCGGGAAGGCGTTGCTGATGCACTCGCTGTAGCGGTTGAGGATCTCCAGCTTCGTCTCCAGCGAGGTCGGCTGGTGCGCCTCGGCCCAGGTGATCACCTCGTCGGCCGGGCCCAGCACCAGATCCTCGAAGAGGCTGGTGACCAGGTCTTCCTTCGTCTTGAAGTGGTAGTAGAGCGCCGCTTTGGTGACGCCGAGATGCTCGGCGATCTCCCTGAGCGAGGTCTTCTCGTAACCGCGCTCAGCGAACAGCTCCAGTGCCACGTCCTGGATGCGCTGACGGGTGTTTCCCCTGCTCATGCCGACCCCTTCAAAACTTACTTGACGCCCGGCTAGGAGCGCCCTACCTTATCCATCGTACTGAACTAGCCGTGCGGCAAGTAAGTGGCAAGCAAAAGGGGAGTGGCCGCGCATGGGTGCGAGTGGCGCGACAAACGGGGCGGAGCGGGGCATGGAGGGCACCAACGGCAAGGAAAGGTCGAGCCCGGGTCAAGGGAAACCCAAGGCGGAGACCGCCGAGGCGGTCGAGACCGCCGCGCCCGATGGGGCAGCCGAGGGCGGCAAGGCCGCCGAAGGCACCACCGACGGCGGGCCGAAGCCGCGGAGCATGTACCTGGTCATGTTCTCGCTGATGATCGCCGTCCTGCTCGCGATGCTGGACAACATGATCGTGGGCACCGCCATGCCCACCATCGTCGGTGAGCTCGGCGGCCTGGAGCACCTCTCCTGGGTCGTCACCGCCTACACCCTCACCACGGCCGCCTCCACGCCCATCTGGGGCAAGCTCGGCGACATGTTCGGGCGCAAGGGGGTCTTCCTCGCCTCCATCGTCCTCTTCCTCGCCGGCTCGATGACCTCGGGCGCGGCCCAGACCATGGGCCAGCTCATCGGCTTCCGCGCCCTCCAGGGCCTGGGCGCGGGCGGGCTGATGGTCGGCGCCATGGCGATCATGGGCGATCTGGTGCCGCCCCGTGAGCGCGGCAAGTACATGGGCATGATGGCCGGAGTGATGTCGCTGGCCATGATCGGCGGTCCGCTCGTCGGCGGCACTCTCACCGACCACCTCGGCTGGCGCTGGGCCTTCTACATCAACCTGCCGCTGGGGGCCGTCGCGCTCGCGATGGTCGGCACCGTCCTGCACCTGCCGAAGAAGCGCACCCAGGGCCGTATCGACTACACCGGCGCCGTGCTGCTGACCCTCGGCATCACCGCCGCCGTGCTCGTCACCAGCTGGGGCGGCACCGAGTACGACTGGGGCTCGGCCACCATCGTCGGCCTCGGAGCACTGGCCGTGGTCGCGCTGATCGCCTTCCCCTTCGTCGAGCGGCGGGTGGCCGAGCCGATACTGCCGCTGCGGGTCTTCCGCAGCAGCAACTTCTCGCTGGTCGCCTTCATCGGCTTCCTGCTCGGTTTCGTGATGTTCGGCTCGATGACCTTCCTGCCGCTCTACCAGCAGAGCGTCCAGGGCGCCTCGGCCACCAACTCCGGGCTGCTCCTGCTGCCCGTGCTGCTGCCGATGATGGTCGTCTCCGTGGTCACCGGCCGTGCCACCACCAAGACGGGGAAGTACCGCATCTACCCCATCGTGGGCGGCGCGCTGATACCCGTCGGCCTCTTCCTGCTGGCGCAGATGGACGTCGGCACCAGCAGGGTGACGTCCGGCCTCTATATGGCCGTGCTCGGAGCGGGCATGGGCTTCCTGATGCAGCTGACCATGCTCATCGCGCAGAACAGCGTGGAGCTCAAGGACATGGGCGTCGCCTCATCGACGACCACCCTCTTCCGCACCATCGGCGGCTCCTTCGGCGTCGCTCTGATGGGCACCATCTTCGCCCGCCGAGTGGAGGACGCCATGCGGGAAAGCGCGGCGGCAGCCGGCAACGGGGTCGGCGGATCGGCCGCCAAGCTCACCGAGGGCGGTGCCCAGCTCGACGCCGCCTCCCTGGAGAAGCTGCCCGAGCAGATCCGGGCGGCGTACGAGCACGCAGTGGTCAACGGCACCCACGCGGTCTTCCTGCTCGCGGCGGGGGTCACGGTGCTCGCCTTCGTCGCCGCGTGGTTCATCAAGGAGGTCCCCCTCAAGGATGCCGCAGCGCAGCGGCCGGAACCGCAGGACGGTGTCCCCACCGGGGGGACCGGCGAACCGGGCTCCGCCGCGTCGGCCCCCGAGGCACGGGACCTCGACACCACGGAGGACGAGTCCGCCCGGGCCGACGGGCGAGCCGGCGTAGGAGCCTGAGCCGAGGCGGCTCCCTCTTGCCCTGGGGCCGCCCGCCACTGCCCAGCAGGGGTGCCCCTTCCCCTGCCGGGGCGGGCGGGCCGGTGGGGGCACGCCGGGTGGTTGTGCCGCGACGGGCGCGCGCCGCTGTGCCGGGACGGGCCCGCTCACTGCGAGGGAGCCCGGCGTCGCCGAGTGGTCGGCAAGCGCCGGGCTCCCCTGCGTCCCTGGGCTCGTCGGCAAGGCCGGCGAATGGTTCAGGTCAGCGGCAGGCGGTACCGCTTGCCGTCCAGGGGCTCGACCAGACCGTCGGCCACCAGCCCGTCCAGCGCCCGTGCGCGCTGGACGGGCTCGTGCCAGACGCGGTCGAGGTCGGACTGGGGGACCGGCTCCTTGGCGGCGCGCAGCACGGCCAGCAGCCGTCCGCGCACCTGCCGGTCGGTGCCCGCATACGCCTGGGTACGCCGCGCCGGCCCCTGGTGCTCGGGGGCGCCCGCCCGCTGCCAGGCGCACTGCGCAGCGATCGGGCACCGTCCGCACTGGGGATTGCGCGCGGTGCACACCAGTGCGCCCAGCTCCATGGTGGCAGCCGCCCACCGAGAGGCGGTCTGGTCGTCCTCGGGCAACAGCGCCCGGGCGAGCTTGCGTTCGGCCGCCGTGGTGGCGTTGGGCGGGTACTGCCGGCCGCTGACGGCGCGCGCGAAGACCCGGCGCACATTGGTGTCGAGCACCGCGTGCCGCCTGCCGTAGGCGAACGACACCACGGCGGCGGCCGTGTACTCGCCGACGCCCGGCAGCGCCAGCAACTGGGCGTGCTCGACGGGCACCTCGCCGCCGTGCCGTTCCGCTATGGCCTTGGCGGCTCCGTGCAGCCGCAGGGCGCGGCGCGGGTAGCCGAGCCGGCCCCAGGCACGTACGGCTTCGCCGGGCGCCTCGGCAGCCAGGTCGGCGGGGCGCGGCCAGCGCTTCATCCACTCCTCGTACACCGGAAGTACCCGGTTGACGGGGGTCTGTTGGAGCATGAACTCGCTGACCATGACGCCCCACGCGCCCGCTTCCGGGCGGCGCCAGGGAAGGTCGCGGGCGTGTGTGGCGAACCAGTCGACGACGGGGGCATGGAGGGCGCGCGCCGTCTCGCGCAGGGCGGGGTCGACGGCTTCGGTTTCCGCGGCGCGCGCATGCGGGGCGCCGGCCGAAGCGGCTTGGGGAGTCTCGGTGGTCGCAGTCATGGCACGACCGATCCTGGCACGGCGCTCCTCATCCGAAAAACGCACACGCGGTACGAAAGCCTGTCCGCTGCTTCCGCCCCGCATCCGTGAGATAGGTCCCGTGCCGGTACATACCGTGTGGACAGCGTGTTTGTCGCGTAAGGCGGTCAACCTCAGGAATCGCTGAAGTGCCACCAAAGCGGTATGGACCGGGACCGATCACTCCACCACGCTCCGCACTTTGCCGCTCATCACAACAATTGGTGCTCCGAGCGGTGGGTGCGGTCCTGTGGTGTGGCTGATGTCTCGTAAGGTTTCCGCGTGGGATCTCTGCGCAATCCGATCGGGCCGCTTCCCTCCTCCATCTACTGGCGCCGGAGGGCAGTTGCCCTTGCTGTCCTCGCGCTGCTGGTCCTGATCGTCGTCTGGGCAGTGACCTCGCTCGGCGGTGGCGACGGAGCCGGCAACGAGGGCAAGGGCGGCGAAGGGGGCAACGGGCCCGCCAGCACGATCACTCCGGGCCCCACCGGTTCAGGACCGGCCATCAGCGAACGTCCGGGCGGCCGTGACGAGGAGAACGGCGGCTCCGACGGCTCCGACGGCTCGGGCGGCTCCGGGGGCTCCGACGAGAAGGACCAGTCCTCGGCGGGCGGCACGGGCTGGGGCCCCGGGGACAGCTCAGGGGCAGGCAACGGCGGCGCGGGCTCCCAGGGTTCGGGCTCGGGCGGCACCGGCGGCGGGGGAGCGGCGGGCGTCCCGGCCTCGGCGGACCTGGCCGACTGCCGCCCCGGCGAGGTGAAGGTGGCGCTGCGCAGCGTCGAGAAGGAGTACGGGCCGGGCGAACGGCCGCAGTTCGAGCTGAGGGTCACCAACGAGACGGGCGGCGCCTGCAAGATCGACCTCGGCCGCACCGCGACGATCGTGACGATCAAGAACCCGGAGGACGCCAAGTTCTGGCGCTCCGACGACTGCCCGCCCACCGAGAAGCCGATGCTGCGTCTGGTGCCGGGCCACGGCAGCTCGACCCACACCCTCACCTGGCTCCGCAAGGCCAGCGCGGCCAACTGCGGAACGCCCACCTTCGAGGCGCCCAAGCCGGGCACCTACGAGGTGGAGGTGAAGGTGAAGGGCCTCAAGACGGTCCGCACGTCATTCAAACTGGTGAAGTAGCCGCCGGGCCCGGCAGCCGTCACACGTAGCGTTCGAGGATCGAGGACTCGGCGAGCCGGGAGAGGCCCTCGCGGACCGAGCGGGCCCGGGCCTCGCCGACGCCGTCCACCGCCTGGAGGTCGTCCACGCTCGCCGCGAGGAGCTTCTGCAGGCCGCCGAAGTGGTCGACCAGCCGGTCGATGACGGTGCCCGGCAACCGCGGCACCTTGGCCAGCAGCCGGAAGCCGCGCGGCGAGACGGCCGAGTCGAGGGTCTCCGGGGCGCCGCTGTAGCCCAGCGCCCGTGCCACGGTGGCCAGTTCGAGCAGCTCGGTGTGGGTGAGCCGGTCGAGGTCGTTGAGCGCGTCGGGTACGGCACGCACCCGACGCCCTGCGCCGACCGTCTGCGGTGCGTAGTCGCGGACGACCAGCTCGCGCTCCGGCTCCACGCCCGCGATCAGCTCGTCGAGCTGGAGGGAGAGCAGCCGCCCGTCGGTGCCCAGTTCCACCACGTACTGCTCGATCTCCGTGGCGATCCGGCGCACCATCTCCAGGCGCTGGGCCACGGCCGTCACATCCCGGACGGTGACCAGGTCCTCGATCTCCAGCGCGGAGAGCGTGCCGGCGACCTCGTCCAGGCGCAGCTTGTAGCGCTCCAGGGTCGCCAGTGCCTGGTTGGCGCGGGAGAGGATCGCCGCGGAGTCCTCCAGTACGCGCCGCTGCCCGTCGACGTAGAGGGCGATCAGCCGCATGGACTGGCTGACGGAGACGACCGGATAGCCCGTCTGGATCGAGACCCGCTGTGCTGTCCGGTGCCGGGTGCCGGTCTCCTCCGTCTCGATCGAGGCGTCGGGGACCAGCTGCACACCCGCCCGGACGATCTTGGAGATGTCCTTGTCGAGGATGAGGGCGCCGTCCAGCTTGCACAGCTCGCGCAGCCGGGTGGCGCTGAAGTCCACATCGAGCACGAAGCCACCGGTGCACAGCTGCTCGACACTCTTGTCCATGCCGAGGACGATGAGCCCGCCGGTGTTGCCGCGCAGGACGCGCTCCAGCCCGTCGCGCAGCGCCGTTCCGGGCGCGACCGCGCTCAGTGAGGCGCGCATCAGGCCGGACGCCCCCTCGGCCCTGCCGGGGACCGCTGCCCGGTCGTTGGCTGCCACTGCACTCCTTCGGTCGTGCGGGTGCCTGTCGGCATTTCCTCGGCCGCCGGATTCCACCGCACCCTCGAAGAAGCCGTGCCGGTCCCCCCTCGCGGTGCCGCGCACAGCCCCCCGTGATGCTCGTGGTCGGTCGAGACCGGGGCAAAGTCTACCGGCGCACCGAACCGACCCCTCGCCGCGTCGGCCGGGCCCGCCCCCGCGGACGCCCCGGTCCGTGGGCGCGGCGGCGGCAGGCCGGGTCGCGCGCTGCGTTATGCGGTGGCTGCCGTAGTTATGCGGTGGCTGCCGTACGGGCCGGACGTGCGGGCAGGACACGCAGGGCCTCGCCGATGTCGGCGACCTCCAGCACCCGCATTCCGTCGGGGACGCGGCCCGGGTCGCCGGGCACCAGCGCGTGGGTGAAGCCCAGCCGCGCGGCCTCCGCCAGCCGGCGCTGGACGCCCGTCACCCGGCGCACCTCGCCGGCCAGGCCGACCTCGCCGATCGCCACCAGGTTCTTCGGCAGCGGGGTGTCGCTCGCGGCGCTGGCCAGCGCGAGCGCCACCGCCAGGTCGGCGGCGGGCTCGGAGAGCCGTACGCCGCCGACCGTCGCGCTGTAGATGTCCCGCTTGCCCAGGGCGCTGATCCGGCCGCGCTGCTCCAGCACCGCCAGCATCATCGAGACCCGCGAGTTCTCCAGCCCTGAGGTGGTTCTGCGGGGGGAGGGGATCTGGCTGTCGACGGTGAGCGCCTGCACCTCGGCGACCAGCGGCCGCCGCCCCTCCAACGTCACCGTCAGACAGGTGCCGGGAACCGGCTCGGCGCGGCGGGTCAGAAACAGCCCCGAGGGGTCGGCCAGCCCCGTGATGCCCTCGTCGTGCAGCTCGAAGCAGCCGACCTCGTCCGTGGTCCCGTACCGGTTCTTCACGCCGCGCACCAGGCGCAGCCGCGCGTGCCGGTCCCCCTCGAAGTGCAGCACCACGTCGACCAGGTGCTCCAGCAGCCGCGGCCCTGCGATGGCGCCGTCCTTGGTGACGTGGCCCACCAGCAGCGTGGACATGCCGCGCTCCTTGGAGGCCCGGATCAGCGCGCCGGCCACCTCCCGCACCTGGGCGACGCCGCCGGGCGCCCCGTCGATCTCGGGGGAGGCCACCGTCTGCACCGAGTCCAGCACCAGCAGCGAGGGTTTGACCTCGTCCAGGTGTCCCAGGACGGCCGAAAGGTCGGTCTCGGCGGTCAGATACAGGTGGTCGTCGATCGCGCCGATGCGGTCGGCCCGCAGCCGCACCTGTCCTGCGGACTCCTCGCCGGTGACGTACAGCGTGCGGTGGTCGTCGGAGGCCGCCTTGGCCGCGACGTCCAGCAGCAGCGTCGACTTGCCGACGCCGGGCTCACCGGCCAGCAGCACCACGGCGCCGGGCACCAGGCCGCCGCCCAGCACCCGGTCCAGCTCGGGCACGCCGGTGGCGCGGGCCGTGGCCTGCTTGCCGTCGACCTGCCCGATGGGCAGCGCGGAGACCGAGACCCGGCCGGGCGCCGTGGTACGGACAGCGGGGGCGCCGCCCGCCTCCTCGACGGTGCCCCATGCGTGGCACTCGGGGCACCGCCCGAGCCACTTGGCGGTCTGCCAGCCGCATTCGGTGCAGCGGTAGGTGGGGCGGTCCTTGGCGGACGACTTACGGGCAGCCATGGCGTCACCGTATAGGCGGCCACTGACAAGCGGCCCGTCCCGTCCAGGGCCGTTCGGCCCTGATGGCCGCTGCCAGCCGGTTCCAGCCGGTCCGCGCGCGGTCGGCCGGGTGTCATATGCGCGCCCTTGGCGCGCCCCTTTGTGCCCTTGGTGTCGCCAAACCCATCGGACGTGTCCTGTTTTGACGGCCCCCGTCACCCGAAGGAAGTAATCCCGCGTCGGCGGCCCCGGCAAAGCGCCATCATCCGCCTACCGTCGCCGGGGTGATGACGAGCAGGCGCGAGCACCCGACGAACGCCCCCGGCGCACCCCCAGCGCACCGGGCGGGCAGGACGACGCACCACCACCCCGCGAGCACGGGCGCGCGGTGCGACGACGCGTACCTGGACGGCCTGTTCACCTACTGCCTTTCCGTGATGTGCGAGCACGAATCCGCTCTCGCCGCACTGGGTGAGGCTCTTGCCCTCGCGGACCGCCAACGCGCGCGCGGCCGCGCCCCCGAGGACGAACAGGCCCACCGGCCCTGGCTGTACGCGCTGGCCCGGTGGGCCTGTTCGCGTCGCCTCGCCGACCAGAAGGCCGCACAGTCGGCGCTGGTCGCGCAAGGCGCGTGGGGTACGCCGACCGGCCGGGGTGCGCGGTCCGGGCAGGTGGAGCAGGCCGGTCGGCCCCTGGCCGGTACATGGTCCGCGGCGTCCTCGACCGGCACCTGGCCCCCGGTCGCCCCCGCAGCCCCGGCTGTCCCCGCGTCCCCGACCGCCTCCCCATCCCCGGCTGTCCCCGCACCCCCTGCCGCCTCCCCACCCGTCCCCGCCTCCCCGGCCGCCCAGGGGATCGAGCCGCTGGGCCCTGGCGCCCGTGCCCAGCGGCGCCGGGAGTTGGCCGCGCTCGCCTGGCCGGAGGCCGCCGGGATCTCACCGGAGCAGCGCGAGGCCCTGGAGCTGTCCGTCCGGCACGGGCTGTCCCCCGAGCAGATCGCGGCCGTGCTCTCCCTGACGACCGCAGCGGCGGAGGACCTCCTGCTGAACGCCTCCTGCGAGGTCGAGCGCACCAGGGCGGCGCTGCGGGTGGTCGAGTCGGGCGGCTGCGCCGCCGTCGCCAGGCTCGCCGGTGACGAGCGGCTGCTGCTCGGCACCGCGCTGCGCCGGGAACTGGTGCGGCATGTGGACGAGTGCGCGCAGTGCCGCCGGGCCGCCGAGCACGCCATGGCCGAGGTCTCCTGGCCCGGCACAGCGCCCGCCTCGGCGGCGCTCGCGGTCCTGTCGGCCCCGCGCTCGGCTGTCGAGGCCGCCGTCGCACTGGCGCGCCGGGCGAGAGCCCAGCGCACGCCCCGCTTCGACCGTGCGGGCTTCCCGGTGTGCGAGAACGAGCGGGGGGCCCGCCGGGACCGGCTGCGCGCGCGTGCGCTGACCTCGACGGTCGTCGCGGCCGTGCTGGCGGCGCCGGTGGTCGCGCTGTGGGCTGCCTATCGCGGGGCGCCCGTCACGGGCGAGCCTCAGGCGGACCGTTCCGCCACTGCGCCGGACACGCAGGACGGCGAGGGGTACGGCGGCGCGGGCGGCCCCGGCGGTATGGGCTCGCCGCCGGGGTCCGGGGCGCGCGGCGCCGATCCGGACGACGACGCCGAGGGCCGGGCGGGGGAGGCGGACGGCGAGGCACGGGAGAAACCCTCCCGGGAGCACGGACAGAAACCCCGCGCGCCCCGGCGCGACCCCGCGGCCCCGCCGTCGGTGGACCGCCCGTCGGTGCCGGCGTCCACGCCCGACCCCGCGGCGCCGCCGTCCTCCCCGTTGTCACCGGTCTCCGGCGGGACGCCGACCGGCAGTCCGGACCCCAGCGGCTCCCCGTCGCCGTCCCCCACGCCGACCCAGGACTCGGACCCGCCCCAGGACCCGGGCGATTCCCCGTCCTGAGGGGGCGCCGCCGCCTCCGCTACTGCAGCGTGTCCGACTCGGCACCGCCACAGCCACAACCACTGCCACAGCCGCCGTCACCGCCGCCGTCGCCGACCCCGGCCTCTGCCCGGGCGGCGGCGGCGCGGGCCGTCGCCGGATGTTCGGCCACCAGGGGCAGTTGGCTCGCCATGCGCTGGGCGCACAGCTCGGCGAGCTGGTCGTAGCCGGGCTTGCCCATCAGTTCGATCAGCTCGGCGCGGTACGACTCGTAGACCGGCCGTCCGGCGCCGTGCGCTGACGGCGCCGCGGTGCACCACCAGTGCAGGTCGTGCCCTCCTGAGCCCCAGCCCCGGCGGTCGTACTCGCCGATGGTGACGTAGAGCACCTCCTCGCCGTCCGGCAGCTCCACCCACTCGTAGCTGCGCCGGATCGGTACCTGCCAGCACACGTCCGGCTTGGTCTCCAGCGGCTCGCGGTCCTCGCGCAGCGCGAGGGTGTGCAGTGCGCACCCGGCGCCGCCCGCGAAACCGGCCCGGTTGTTGAAGATGCAGGCGCCCTGCCAGCGCCGCGTCTGGCGCTCGCCCTCCTCGTTGACCTCGGTCCAGCCCAGTGCACCGGTGCCGATGTCGTGGAACTGCCAGGTCTCGGGTGTCAGCCGGGCCACGTGTGAGGCCACGCGCTGCTCGTCGTCCTCGTCGGCGAAGTGGGCACCCAGCGTGCAGCAGCCGTCGGAGGCGCGGCCGGGTGTGATGCCCTGGCAGCCGTTGCCGAACAGGCAGTTCCAGCGGGACGTCAGCCAGGTCAGGTCGCAGCGGAAGACCTGCTCGTCGTCGGCCGGGTCGGGGAACTCCACCCAGGCGCGGGTGTAGTCGAGGCCGACCTCCTCGTCGCGCGCCCGGGGCGCCGGAAGCGCGCCGTGCGCGCCTTCCTGCTTCTTGTGCTTCGCCGCTTCGCTCTCACCCACGCCACCAGCGTACGGGCCGGGCGGTGCGCTGCCCGGACGGCGCTCCATGGGCCGTCTTCCCGTATCGTCGCGGGAAGGTACCCCGCTCGTCGCCGGGAGGTACCCGCAGCGTCGGGCCCGGGAGGAGGCTAGCGTGCTGGGTATGAGACTCGGTGTCCTCGATGTGGGCTCGAACACGGTCCACCTGCTCGTGGTGGACGCGCACCCCGGTGCCCGGCCCCTGCCCGCGTACTCCCACAAGACGACGCTGCGGCTCGCCGAACTTCTGGAGGCGGACGGGTCGATCAGCGCCGAGGGCGTCGAGCGGATCTGCACCACCCTCACCGAGGCGCTTGAGGTCTCCGAGGACAAGGGGGTCGAGGCGCTGCTGCCCTTCGCGACCTCCGCCGTCCGCGAGGCCACCAACGCGGAGCACGTACTGGACCGCATCGCCACCCGGACCGGCGTCAAGCTGGAGGTGCTCTCCGGCGCCGACGAGGCGCGGCTGACGTTCCTGGCCGTACGGCGCTGGTTCGGCTGGTCGGCGGGGAGGCTACTGGTGCTGGACATCGGCGGCGGCTCGCTGGAGATCGCCTACGGACTGGACGAGGATCCGGACGCCGCGGTTTCGCTGCCGCTGGGCGCCGGACGGCTCACCTCCGGGTGGCTGCCGGGCGACCCGCCCGACCAGGCCGATGTCCGCGCCCTGCGGCGGCATGTGCGGGCCGAGATCGCCCGCACGGTGGGCGAGTTCAACCGCTTCAGCCCGCCGGACCATGTGGTGGCGACCTCCAAGACGTTCAAGCAGCTCGCGCGGATGGCGGGCGCCCCCCGGAGCGCGGACGGCCTCTACACCCGCCGGGTGCTGAGCCGGACCTCCCTGGAGGGGTGGGTGCCCAAGCTCGCGGCGATGCCCGTCGAGGAGCGCGCGGCCCTGCCCGGCGTCTCGGAGGGGCGGGCACACCAGCTCCTCGCCGGAGCGCTGGTGGCGGAGGCCGCCATGGACCTGCTCTCCGTCACCGAAGTGGAGATCTGCCCCTGGGCGCTTCGCGAGGGCATAATCCTGCGCCGCCTGGACCGGATGCGCACGGCGTAGCCCCCCGAAGTGCTCAGGAGAGGGCCCGCTCACAGGGGGGCAACCGCTCGCGTCGAGCGAACCGCGCTTAGGGTGGCTGGGTGGGCATCGAAAGCGTGCGGGTCCCCCAGGCGAAGGTCGCGCTGTCGACGGCCTCGGTGTACCCGGAGTCGACGGCCGCGGCCTTCGAGATCGCCGCGCGCCTCGGTTACGACGGCGTCGAGGTCATGGTGTGGACGGACCCGGTCAGCCAGGACGTGGACGCGCTGCGCCGGCTCTCGGACTTCCACGGGGTACCGATCCTCGCCGTACACGCACCGTGTCTGCTCATCACGCAGCGCGTATGGTCCACCGATCCGTGGGCGAAACTGGTGCGTGCCCGCGCTGCCGCCGAGGCGCTGGGCGCCTCCACCGTCGTCGTCCACCCGCCGTTCCGCTGGCAGCGTTCCTACGCGCGCGAGTTCGAACGCGGCGTGTGGCGGATGGCGGACGAGACCGACGTCCGGTTCGCCGTCGAGAACATGTACCCCTGGCGCTACCGCGACCGCGAGATGCTGGCCTACGCCCCGGACTGGGACCCCACCCAGAACGACTACCGGCACTTCACGATCGACCTCTCGCACACGGCGACGGCCCGCAACGACACGCTCGCCATGGTGGAGCGGATGGGCGACCGCCTCGGCCATGTGCACATCGCGGACGGCAACGGCTCGGCCAAGGACGAGCACCTGGTGCCGGGGCGCGGCTCGCAGCCGTGCGCCCAGGTGCTGGAGCGGCTGGCCGCGCTCGGGTTCGACGGGCACGTGGTCGTCGAGGTGAACACGCGGCGTGCCATGTCGGCCGCCGAGCGCGAGGAGGACCTGGCCGAGGCCCTCGCCTACACCCGGCTCCACCTCGCCGCTCCGGGCGGTACCGGAGAGGAGCAGGGCGGCGCCGGAGACGGGAAGGCGACCGGCCATCCCGCCGGCCGGGGGAAAGCATGACCGACACCCCTTCGCACGATCCGGAGCCGGAGCCGAAGCCGAAGCCGAACGCGATGCCGGAGCCGAAGCCGGAACCGGCTCCCGCGCCGCGCAGGCGTGGGCGTCCCGCGCGCGGTGCCGCCGGAGCAGGGCCCGGGGCGCGCGAGCGGATTCTGGCCTCGGCCCGCGGGGAGTTCGCCGAGCATGGCTACGACAAGGTGTCCGTGCGCGCCATCGCCCGCGGCGCCGGGGTGGACGCGGCGCTCGTCCACCACTACTTCGGCACCAAGGAGCAGGTGTTCGTCGCGGCGATCGAGGGCGCGATGGCGCCCGTGCTCGACGTCCCCACCATGGTCGGGACCGTTCCCGAGGGCGCCGTGGGCGAGGCACTCACCCGCCGCTTCCTGGGGTTCTGGGAGGACCCGGCCACGCGCGATCCGGTGCTGGCGATCCTCCGTTCGGCGGTCAGCAACGAGCGGGCGGCGGCCGTCTTCCGCGGACTGCTGACCCGCAATCTGCTGACCCGGGTGGCCGCGCGGATCGAGGGGCCCGACGCCGAGCTGCGGGTGAGCCTGGCCGCGGCCCAGCTGGTGGGCGCGGCCATGCTGCGGCATGTGATCCGGCTGGAGCCGCTGGCCTCGGAGCCGCTGGAGGGCGCCATCGCCCGGCTGGCGCCGGTGGTCCAGCACCACCTCACGGGGCCGGCGGGCGCACAGAACGGTTCCGTCCATCATCCGGACCCCCTGTCCGGATCCTGAGCCCGAGGCGTACCCTCGGTTCTTCTACGTACCGCACGATTCCCCCGTACGGCACGATTCTTCTACGGATACGTACCGCAGCGGCCGCAGGGCCCCACGCCATGGCGGCCGCCCGCACCAAGGGAGGGGCAGCCATGCCCGAGCTGAGGTCCCGCACCGTCACACACGGCCGCAACATGGCAGGGGCACGTGCCCTTATGCAGGCTTCCGGTGTAGCGCGTGAGGACTTCGGCAAGCCGGTGATCGCGGTGGCCAACAGCTTCACCGAGTTCGTGCCGGGCCACACCCACCTCCAGCCGGTGGGCCGGATCGTGTCCGAGGCGGTCAAGGCGGCGGGCGGCATCCCGCGCGAGTTCAACTCGATCGCGGTGGACGACGGCATCGCCATGGGCCACGGCGGCATGCTCTACTCGCTGCCCTCCCGGGACCTGATCGCCGACTCGGTCGAGTACATGGTCGAGGCGCACTGCGCGGACGCGCTGATCTGCATCTCCAACTGCGACAAGATCACGCCCGGGATGCTGATGGCCGCGATGCGGCTCGACATCCCCACCGTGTTCGTCTCCGGCGGCCCCATGGAGGCCGGCCGCGCGACGCTGGTGAACGGCACCGTCCGCAAGCTGGACCTGGTCGACGCGATGTCCGAGGCCGTCAACGACAAGGTCTCCGACGAGGACATCCTCCGTATCGAGGAGAACGCCTGTCCGACCTGCGGCTCCTGCTCGGGCATGTTCACAGCGAACTCCATGAACTGCCTCACCGAGGCCATCGGCCTGGCGCTGCCCGGCAACGGCTCCGTGCTGGCCACCCACACGGCGCGCAAGGCGCTGTACGAGACGGCGGGCCGTACGGTCGTCGAGATCGCCCAGCGCTACTACGACCAGGACGACGCCACCGTCCTGCCGCGCAGCGTCGGCTCCCGTGCCGCCTTCGAGAACGCCATGGCCCTCGACATCGCCATGGGCGGCTCCACCAACACGATCCTGCACCTGCTGGCGGCGGCCCAGGAGGCCGAGCTGGACTTCACGATGGCCGACATCGACCGGCTCTCCCGCAAGCTGCCCTGCCTGGCCAAGGTCGCCCCGAACGTGGCGCCTGGGGGCACGTACTACATGGAGGACGTGCACCGCGCCGGCGGCATCCCAGCCATCCTGGGCGAGCTCTACCGCGGCGGGCTGCTCAACGAGGACGTGCACACCGTGCACGCCGACTCGCTGGACGAGTGGCTCAAGACCTGGGACATCCGCGGCGGCTCCCCGTCCCCCGAGGCCGTCGAGCTCTTCCACGCCGCACCGGGCTGCAAGCGCTCAGCCGAGGCGTTCTCGCAGTCCGAGCGCTGGGAGACGCTGGATGCCGACGCTGCGGGCGGCTGCATCCGCGACGTCGAGCACGCCTACTCGGCCGAGGGTGGGCTGGCGGTGCTGTACGGCAACCTCGCCGAGAACGGCTGCGTGGTGAAGACCGCGGGCGTGGACGAGTCGATCCTGACCTTCACCGGGCCCGCGGTCGTCTGCGAGTCCCAGGAGGACGCCGTCCAGAAGATCCTCGACAAGACGGTCAAGGAGGGCGACGTCGTCGTCATCCGCTACGAGGGCCCCAAGGGCGGTCCGGGGATGCAGGAGATGCTCTACCCCACCTCCTTCCTCAAGGGCCGGGGCCTGGGCAAGACCTGCGCACTGATCACCGATGGCAGGTTCTCCGGCGGTACGTCGGGGCTGTCCATCGGCCACATCTCGCCGGAGGCGGCGGGCGGCGGCACGATCGCGCTGGTGGAGGACGGCGACCCGGTCGTCATCGACATCCCCAACCGGCAGCTGCGCCTCGACGTCCCCGACGAGACGCTGGCCGCCCGCCGTGAGGCACTGGGCGGCCGGTACGCGCCCGCAGCGCGCGAGCGCAAGGTCTCCACCGCGCTGCGCGCCTACGCGGCGATGGCCACCAGCGCCGACCGCGGCGCGGTGCGCGACGTGACGCTGCTGGAACGCTGACAACCGCGCCCCGCCAGGGGCGCGGGGAACTGCGCGACCAGCCCCACTGAACCGCAAGCCCGCAACCGGCAGCCAGGGGCAGACGCTGCCCGGAACCCCGCACGGCCATAATCGAAACGTGCCCCAGCAACCGAAGATCCCCGACGCACCGTCCCCCGAACCGCTCCGTTTCTACGGCACGACCTGGGTCGACCACTCCCAGGGCTACGCACTGCGCCGTGCAGCCCTGGGCACCGGCGCGGTACTGGCGGCGATCGCCGGGGCCTTCGTGCTGCGGTTCGCCTATCAGGGCGTCGTACTGGCCGACATCGGGAGCTGGGCAAGCATCCTGCTGGTCGCCGCGTTCGCCGTGTGCAGCGCGCTGGCGTTCTCCCGCACCCTCACCCACTACGGCCGCCGCCCCACCGAGCGTGAGGAGGCGGCCGAGTCCTCCATGCGCAGCGTCCGGGTCGTCGGCTTCATCGGCGTGCTGCTCGCCTACGCGGTGCGCTCCTGTGTCGAGGCCCCCGGTGAGAAGCTGCACCGCGCCGAGTACGAGGAGGCGCTGGCCCGGCACGAGCGTCAGCGCTCGGCCCGTACCGGCAACCCGGCGGCGCGCAAACGGAAGCGCAAGCGCTGATCCCGCAACCCCCGACACATCCTCCGGGAGGGCCCCTCGGGGCCCTCCCGCAGCCGTCTCAGGGGGAACCCTGAACTGTCCCCGACTAGGGGCTTCTTGGCTCGACACCCCGCCCCGCCACATGTCAGATTCTTCTTACACCCAAGAGAGAGGGGTCGCGGTGAGCGCGATCGAGACCCCGACAGGAGACGAGCTGCTGAAGATCCTGACGGCGCTCGGCAATCCGCACCGGATGCGGATCGTCGCGGCGCTGGCCCAGGGCCGCAACTACGTCAGCAGACTCGCCCGTGAGATCGGCGTGAGCCGCCCCCTGCTGCACATGCACCTCCAGCGGCTGGAGGCGGCCGGCCTCGTCGTCGGGTCGCTGGAGCTGTCGGACAGCGGCAAGGCGATGAAGTTCTTCGAGCTGGCCCCGTTCGCCTACGCGCTGACCCCGCAGGTCGTCGCGGAGGCGGCGGGAACCCTCACCGATCAGGACGAGAACGAGAAGCAGAACGAGAAGCAGGACGAGACCCGGCACAGGAAAGCGAGAACGCAGTGAACGAGCAGCTGACGAACACGGCAGCCGCCGACCCGGCCGGTGTGTGGGCGGCGGCACTCGGAACCGGCGGGCTCTTCGTCCTGCTGATCGTCATCGTCTGGCAGATCGCCGCCACCTGGCGGTCCCGCATGCTGGCCGCCCGAGAACAGCAGTACAAGGCCCTGACCGAGAAGTACGCGCAGCTCTTGGAAGACAACGTCGAACTGCACCGCCGCACCCTGGACGAACTCACCCAGGCCCGGCAGTCCATCGCCTCGATGGAAAAGATGATGCGCGAAATCGAGTAACCGGCCCGCCATCCCGCATCACCGCTCGTACGGCCGGGAGCGGCAACTCCCGGCCGTACACATGAGCGTGAGCAATTCGCGAACCCCTCGCGTCCCACACCCACACCATGGAGGTTACCCATGCCTGCTGGCAGCACGCTGCGCAGCCTGGCCACGGCCCCCGGCGGAAAACGCACCAAATGGCTGGTGCTCGCCGCCTGGCTGATCATCGTCGTGGCGCTCGGACCGCTGGCCGGGAAGCTCGGCGAGGTCGAGGACAGCAGCGCCAACGCCTTCCTGCCCGGCAACGCCGAGTCCGCGAAGGTCAATACGGAGCTGGAGAAGTTCCGCGGCAAGGACGAGATCATTCCGGCCGTCGCCGTCTACTCCCGCGGCGACTCCGCCACCACCAAGGCCGACGCCGCCAAGGCACGCGCCGACCGCGCCGACTTCGCACCGCTGGTGGCCAAGGGGGAGAAGATCAGCGGCCCGATCCCCTCCCGGGACGGCAAGGCACTGATGCTGGTGGTGCCCCTGACCACCGGTGACGACGACATGACCGACGACGTGGAGAAGATCCGCTCGGTCGCGGCGGCCAACGCGCCTCCCGGGCTCGACGTGGAGGTCGGCGGCCCGGCCGGCTCGCTGATCGACAACATCAAGGTCTTCGACAACCTCGACTCCAGGCTGATGCTGGCCACCGGAGCCGTCGTCACGCTGCTGCTCCTGATCACCTACCGCAGCCCGCTGCTGTGGCTCTTCCCCGTGCTGTCGGTCGGCTTCGCCGCCGTCCTCACCCAGGTCACCACCTACGTACTGGCCAAGTACGCCTCGCTGCCCGTCGATCCGCAGAGCGCGGGCATCCTGATGGTGCTCGTCTTCGGCGTCGGCACCGACTACGCGCTGCTGCTCATCGCCCGCTACCGCGAGGAGCTCCACCGCCACCGGGACCGGCACGAGGCCATGCGGCTCGCGCTACGCCGCTCCGGCCCCGCGATCGTCGCCTCGGCCGGCACCATCGCCATCGGACTCGCCTGCCTGGCCTTCGCCGACATCAACTCCTCGCGCTCGCTGGGCCTGGTCGGTGCCGTCGGTGTCGTCTGCGCCCTGCTGGCGATGATCACCGTGCTGCCCGCGCTGCTGGTGGCGGCCGGACGCTGGGTCTTCTGGCCGTTCGTGCCCCGCTACACGGAGACAGCGGCCGCCGCCGAGGGGCAGCCGCGTGCGGCCCGCACCGTCTGGTCCCGTATCGGCGCCCTGATCGCCCGCCGCCCGCGCTGGTCCTGGCTGATGTCCATCGCCGTCACGGCCGTACTGGCGCTGAGCGCGACCGGCATCACGATGGGGCTGACGAACGCGGAGATGTTCCAGGACAAGCCGGAGTCGGTCGTCGCCCAGGAGAAGCTCTCGGCGCACTACCCGTCCGGCTCCTCCGACCCGGCCACCGTCGTCGTACGGACCGAGGCGAGCGCCGCGGCGCAGCGCGCTGCGGCGGGCGTCGACGGAGTGGAGTCCGTACGGGCCGACGACCGAACCTCCGACGGGTCCCTGACCTCCTTGTCCGTCGTCCTGGAGGACGCGCCGGACAGCGAAGCGGCCAAGCACACCATCGACCGGCTGCGCACCGCCGTGCACAAGGTCGACGGCGCCGAGGCGCTGGTGGGCGGTACGACAGCGGAGTCACTGGACACCCGGCGCGCGGCGGAGAGCGACCTGAAGGTCGTCATCCCGATCGTGCTCGCCGTCGTCCTGCTGGTCCTGGTGGCGCTGCTGCGCTCGCTGATCGCCCCGCTGCTGCTGCTCGCGACGGTGGTGCTGTCCTACTTCGGCGCGCTGGGAGCCTCGCACCTGATCTTCGCGCACGTGCTGGACTTCGCCGCGATGGACAACTCCCTCCCGCTGATGGGATTCGTCTTCCTGGTGGCGCTGGGCATCGACTACAACATCTTCCTGATGACCCGGGTCCGCGAGGAGGTCGCCCTGCAGGGCCACAACAAGGGAGTGCTGGCCGGCCTCAGCTCCACCGGCGGTGTGATCACCTCGGCGGGCATCGTGCTGGCCGCCACCTTCGCGGTGATCGCCTCGATGCCGCTGGTCTCGATGGCGCAGCTCGGCGTGCTGGTCGGCATCGGGGTCCTGCTGGACACCTTCCTGGTCCGCACCGTCCTGGTCCCCTCACTGGCCCTGGACCTCGGCACCCGCATCTGGTGGCCGAGCCGCCTGGGCCGCGACGGCACGCAGCCGCAGCCCCAGGCGAAAACGAACGAGTCGGCCCCGGAGACCAAGGAGATGGAACGCGTCTGAACGTGGCAACGCCACCGCCGACTGCCGCAGTTCCCCGTGCCCCGAAGGGGCGCGGGGAACCGCGCGAGCAACCACAAAGGACCGGCAGCCTGCAGCGCCCGGTCAGGGGCTACCCGTGAGCAGCCGACTCACCGCCGGAGGGCTGCCCCAGCGCAGCCAGCGTCAGCACGTTGCCCCCGATGCCCCAGCCGCCGTCGGTGACCTCCTCGACCAGGACCATGGTGTTGGCACGGGCTCGTTCGCCGTAGATCTCGACATACAGCTCGGTGGTCCGGGTGACGAGCTCCTCCTTCTGCTGCTCGTCGAGCGTTCCGGCAGGGACCTTGAAGTTCGCGAAAGGCATGAGTGTCTCTTTCAGATCGGTTGTGGTTGTGACGGGAGCGGGAAAAGTGCTGCCGACGGCTGTCAGACGATGCCGCCGTTGGCGCGGATGACCTGGCCGTTGACCCAGTGCCCGCCCGGTGAGGCGAGGAAGGCCACGAGCTCGGCGATGTCGGCGGGTGTGCCGAGGCGTTCCAGCGGGGGCTGCGCGGCCAGCCGGGCGACGGTCTCCTCGTCCTTGCCGTCGAGGAACAGATCGGTGGCGGTGGGACCGGGCGCGACGGCGTTGACGGTGACATCCCGCCCGCGCAGCTCCCGCGCGAGGATCAACGTGAGGGCTTCGACCGCGCCCTTGCCGCCCGCGTAGGCGCCGTATCCGGGGAAGGCCAGGCCCACCACGGACGAGGAGAAGGTGACCAGCGTCCCGCCCGGACGCGTCCTGCGGGCCGCCTGCTGGGCGACGACGAAGGTGCCCCGCACGTTGGTGCGGAGCACCGCGTCCAGCTCGGACAGGTCCATTTCGGCGACCGGGGCCAGATGCCCCCGGCCGGCCGCGTGTACCACCGCGTCGACGCCGCCGAACGCCGACTCGGCGGCGTCGAACAGCGCTGCGACCTGCTGCTCGTCGCCGACGTCGGCCTGTACGGCCAACGCCCGGCCGCCGCCCGCGGTGATCTCCTTCGCCGCGGTCTCGGCGAGTTCCCGGTTCCCGGCGTAGCCGACCACGACGGCAAAGCCGTCGGCGGCCAGTCGGCCCACCGTCGCGCGGCCGATACCGCGCGAGCCGCCGGTCACGACGGCGACGCGGCCGGCCGTGCCGGGCCGGGAGTCGGGCTGGGACTGCTGCTGGGTGGACATGGCGTCTCCTGCGAACGGTGCTGGGTCGGAAAGTCGGAAAGTGAGAGGGGCGGTGCTGGACGGCGAACAGGAAGCGGAGAGCGGGCAGCCGGAAGTGGGAAGGGATCGCGCGGCCCGGCGCCGCGTCCTGCTCGCCTCTTCAGCCTGGGCCCCGTCACGCGGGCCTGCCAGGGCGCCGATTACCCGGGGGTCGGCGACCCCTGGCTCGGTAAGTCGGCCCGCGTGACGATGGCAGCGTGAATGAATCGGAACTCGCCGCATTTCTCAGATCCCGGCGCGACCGGGTCCGCCCGGCTGATGTGGGCCTGCCCAGCGGCCCCCGGCGCAGGGTGCCAGGGCTGCGGCGTGAGGAGGTCGCGCAGCTGGCCGGGCTGTCCGCCGACTACTACACCGAGCTGGAGCGCGGCCGGGGTGTCCGGCCCTCGGCCCAGGTGCTGGCGGCGCTCGCCCGGGCGCTGCGGTTGCGGGGTGACGAGCGCGACCATCTGTTCCACTTGGCGGAGCGGCCGCTGCCGACGGCCGCTCACGGCACGGCGGCGCATGTCGAGCCGGCTCTGCTCGGCCTGCTGGACCAGCTCACCACCACTCCCGCCCAGATCATCACCGATCTGCACGAGACCCTGGTCCAGAACGACCTGGCCCGCGCGCTCGTCGGACGGGCTCCGGCGGCTCGCGGCCCCGCGGCGAGCCTTGTCCATCGATGGTTCACCGACCCTGACGCGCGGGCGCTCTACCCCGCGGAGGACCACCCGCACCACTCGCGGGTGTTCGTCGCCGATCTGCGCGCCGTGGCGGCCCGGCGCGGTCGCGACGCCGAGGTGGCACGGCTGGTGGGCGGGCTGCGCAGGCGCAGCCCGGAGTTCGCCGCGCTGTGGGACGCACACGACGTGGGTCTGCGGCGGGCCGACCACAAGCGCATCGTGCATCCCACGCTCGGGGTGATCGAGCTGGACTGTCACAGCCTGTTCAGCGAGGACGGGCGGCAGCGCCTGCTGTGGTTCTCCGCGCCGCCCGGCAGCGAAGGCGCTGCCCAACTGGAACTTCTCTCGGTCATCGGCACCCAGGAGCTGACGGCAGGTGCGGATGCGCTTGACGCGCCGGGAGACGGCAGACAATAATTCATCACATGATGAATAAGTCGCCGCGCGCCCCCTCGCGCACCCACGCTGCCGCGGACGCCGCCCCGGCCGCCGCCGTCCACGCCCGCGACCTCACCGTCGTACGCGGCAGCCGCCGGGTGCTCGACAACCTCTCCTTCGACGTCCGACCCGGCACCGTCACCGGTCTCCTCGGCCCCTCGGGCAGCGGCAAATCCACCCTCATCCGCGCCATCGTCGGCACCCAGGCCAAGGTCACCGGCACCCTCGACGTGCTGGGCAGGCCCGCCGGCACCGCGCCGCTGCGCTCCCGGGTCGGCTACGTCACCCAGTCCCCGTCCGTCTACGCCGACCTGACGGCACGGCAGAACCTCGACTACTACGCGGCAGTCCTCGGCATCCCCCACGCCGACCGCGCCGCCGCCGTCGAGCAGGCCCTTACCGACGTCGACCTCACCTCGCACGCCGACGACCTGGCCGGCAACCTCTCCGGCGGCCAGTCGTCCCGTGTCTCCCTCGCCGTCGCGCTGCTGGGCACCCCCGAACTCCTCGTCCTCGACGAGCCCACCGTCGGCCTCGACCCGGTGCTCCGCCGCGACCTGTGGAACCTCTTCCACCGCCTCGCCGCACGCGGCACCACCCTGCTGATCTCCTCGCACGTCATGGACGAGGCCGACCGCTGTGAACACCTGCTCCTGATCAGGGAAGGCACCCTGCTGGCCGCCGACACCCCGCAGGCCCTCCGCGAGAACACCGGCAGCGACACCGTCGAGGACGCCTTCCTCAAGCTCGTCGAGTCCGCACGCGGCGAGGTGTCCCGCGGTGAGTCGTCCAGTGACGGGTCCGCGCGCAGCGACCTGGACCGCGCCGAGTCCGCCGACAAGTCCTCCGGAGCCACCTCATGAACGCCGCCCGCACGCTCGCCACCGCACGCCGCGTCCTGCGTCAGCTCGCCCACGACCCCCGGACGATCGCACTGCTGCTGCTCGTGCCCGTACTGCTGCTGGTGCTGCTCTACTACGTCTTCGACGCGGACCGCCGCTCCTTCGACAGCATCGGCGCCTCGCTGCTGGGCATCTTCCCGCTGGTGACGATGTTCCTGGTCACCTCCATCGCCACGCTGCGCGAACGCACCTCGGGCACGCTGGAGCGGCTGCTGTCCATGCCGCTGGGCAAGGCCGACCTGATCGTCGGCTACGCACTGGCTTTCGGTGTGCTCGCCGTCGTCCAGGCATCCGTCGCCACCGGCGTCGCGGTCTGGTTCCTCGACCTCGACATCGCGGGCTCGCCCTGGCTGCTGCTGTTCATCGCGCTGCTCGACGCCCTGCTGGGCACGGCACTGGGGCTCTTCGTCTCCGCGTTCGCCGCCTCCGAGTTCCAGGTGGTCCAGTTCATGCCCGCCATCGTCTTCCCGCAGATCCTGCTGTGCGGCCTGTTCGCCCCGCGCGGCAGCATGCAGCCGGCCCTCGAGGCGGTCTCCAATGTGCTGCCCATGTCCTACGCGGTCGACGGCATGACGGAGGTCCTCAAGCACCCGGACGCCACCGGGGACTTCGTCCGGGACGCGGTGATCGTCGCGGGCAGCGCCCTCCTCGTCCTCTTCCTCGGGGCCGCCACCCTCCGCCGCCGTACGGCCTGAGCACGTCCGCGCTTGGGGCTCGCGTCAGCGGTGGGGACCCCCGTCCGCGCTGTGGAACGAGGCGCGGTCCGGCGGCGGGCCGGTGGGAGGATGGATGCGGTGTCCGCGATCGCGGGCAGGCGGCCACACGGCGTCCGACGCGCAACAACGCACGAGGTGAAGCACCCCATGACCACCCAGAAAGTCGCGGTCCTCGGCACCGGCAAGATCGGGGAGGCGCTGCTCTCCGGCATGCTGCGAGGCGGCTGGTCGCCCTCCCGCCTCCTGGCCACCAGCCGCCGCCCCGAGCGCGCCGCCGAACTGCGCGAGCGCTACGGTGTGGAGACCGTCGGCAACGCGGAGGCCGCCAAGACCGCCGACACCCTCATCCTCACCCCCAAGCCGCAGGACATGGGCGCGCTGCTGGACGAGCTAGCCCCGCATGTGCCCGCCGACCGCCTGGTGATCAGCGGCGCCGCCGGCATCACCACCCGCTACCTCGAACAGCGCCTCGCCCAGGGCACCCCCGTCATCCGCGTCATGACCAACACTCCTGCGCTGGTCGACGAGGCGATGTCCGTCATCTCGCCGGGCACCCACACCACCGAGGACCACCTGAAACTCGCCGACGAGATCTTCGGCGGCGTCGGTAAGACCCTCCGCCTCCCCGAGGGCCAGCAGGACGCGGCCACCGCGCTCTCCGGCTCCGGCCCCGCCTACTTCTTCTTCCTGGTCGAGGCCATGACCGACGCGGGCATCCAGCTCGGCCTCCCGCGCGACAAGGCCCACGAACTGATCGTCCAGGCCGCCGTCGGCGCCGCCACCATGCTCCGCGACAGCGGCGAACACCCCGTCACCCTCCGCGAGAACGTCACCTCGCCGGGCGGTACGACGATCAACGCCATCCGCGAACTGGAGAACCACCGCGTCCGTGCCGCCTTCATCGACGCCATCGAGGCGGCACGCGACCGCAGCCGCGAACTGGGGAGCTGACGGCCAGCCGAGGAGGAGCGCCCGGGCGCGCCTGGCCGCCCCCGGGTACCTCCCGGTGCCCCCAGGCGCCCCTGGCACACCCCTCATTGCCGGGCCCGCGATCCCCGCACCCCCTCGTGCACCAGCGTGATCGTGAACGCCAGGGCCAGCCCGAGCGCCACCCCGTACAGCGGCGTCTCCTCGAAGGCCGCACCGCCGACATACCCCAGACAGGCCGAATAGACCGCCCAGCTCACCACGGCCACGGCGTCGAACCGGGTGAACGACCGGCGCGGAAACCCGGTCGCCCCGGTGGTGAGCGTGGCCGCCGTCCGGCCGCCGGGGATGTAGCGCGCCGCCACCAGCACCAGCCCGCCCCGCTCGGCCAGCATCCGCCCCACCCGCTCATGGACCCGCCGCCCCCGGCCCCCCTCTCGCAGCCGCGCCTGGATACGCGCCCCGAAGCGCCGTCCGATCGCGTACGAGACGTGGTCCCCGACGAAAGCACCGAGCGCCGCCACCACGATCACCAGCGGCAACGCGGGTTCGCCCTGCGCGGCGGCGAACACCCCCAGGGTGATCACCAGCGTCTCGCTCGGCACCACGGGGAAGAATCCATCCAGCATCGCGATCGCGAACAGCGCCACATACACCCATGGCGTACTGACGAACCCCTCGACCGCGTGCACCATCGCCTCGTTCATTCTCCGGAACGTACGGAGCGCACCAGCCGCCCAGCAGCCCACGATCGTCGTCGGCCACCCTCCACTTTCGACAGATGTCCGGCTCGGCCCTGCCGCGTACGGTGACCAGCGTGAACTCCCTCGCACCCGCTCGCCGACTCCCGGCCCGGCTCCGCGAGTACCTGCGCCGTCGGCGGGTCCGCGAGGTGCTGGCCGACCTGGCCCTCTGGCTGTTCATGGCGTATCCCCTCCCCACCCTCGGCGAAGACCCGCTCTGGCTCCGGGTGCTGGCCGCGCCCCTGCTCGCCGTCGCCGCGCCGCTGAGCCGCCGGGCCCCGCTGGCAGCCGCAGCCGTCCCGGCCGTCCTCGGCCTCATCGCCACCCCCGAGCTGTTCACCAGCACCTTCAGCCCCGCCCTGGTCGCCCTCAGCTTCCTGCTGGGCCGCCGCACCCAGGACGCACGCGCCTCGCTCCTCGCGGCGGCCGCACTCTGCGCTGCGGGGCTCGTACTCGCCCTGACCCTGCCGGGCGCCGGCCTGTGGGACTGGTTCACCCTCGTGACCACCGTCCTGTTCGCGGCCGTCCTCCCCTGGCTGTTGGGCCGCTTCCGCCGCCAGCAGTACGCGCTCCAGAGCACCGGCTGGGAGCTGGCCGCCCGCATGGAGCGCGAACAGCAGCTGGTGGCCGAACGCACCCGGCTGCGTGAGCGCTCCCGTATCGCGAGCGACATGCACGACTCCCTCGGCCACGACCTCAGCCTCATAGCCGTACGCGCCGCCGCTCTCCAGGTGTCACCGGGCGTGGACGAGGCGGCCCGCGCCTCCGCTGCGGAGCTCCGCCAGGCCGCAGCCGACGCCACCGAGAGCCTCCGCCAGATCATCGGCCTGCTCCAGCAGGACACCAGCGACACCGCGCGGCTCCGCGGCACCGAGACCGTCCCCGACCTGGTGGCCCGCACTGCCGCCTCCGGTGTACGCATCACCCTCCGGCAGCACGGAACGGAGGAGGCGGACTGGGCCGGTCTCCCGCCACTCGTCGCCCGGGCCGCCTATCGCGTCGTCCAGGAAGCCGTCACCAACGCGACCAAGCACGCTCCCGGCTCCGCCATCACCGTCGGACTACGGCGGGGCTCGGCCGCGCTGGAAGTGACGGTCCACAACGGCGTCGGAACAAGTGGGGCTCCGCCCACCCCGGGGGTCGGCTCCGGCACAGGACTGATCAGCCTGGACGAACGCGTACGCCAGGCCGGCGGTACCTTCCGGGCCCACGCCTCCGACGACGCCTTCGAAATCCGGGCCCGCCTCCCCCTCACCCACGTCACCGCGGACCCCCACCCGCCGGACCCGCCGGCCACCGGACGGTCACGCTCCACCGAAGAGCTGGCCCAGGCCCGGCAACGCGTACGCCGAGGACTGGCGAACGCCCTGTGGATACCGGCCGCCGCCACTGCCGTCCTGGCCGTGCTGATGTACGGCTTCCAGCTCTACACCTCCCACGAGTCCGTCCTGCCCCAGCACACGTACGAGGACCTGCGCGTCGGGGAGGCGAAGACCTCGGTGACCCCGCGACTCCCGTCCTACGAGTTCGACGAGGAAAGCCGCCCGAGCGGTGCCCCCCCGGACCCCGACCACACGAACGAGTGCCGCTTCTACCGCACGGGCACCTTCTCCAACTCGCCCCTGTACCGCCTTTGCTTCGCGGACGGCCGCCTCGCCCACAAGGACCGGATCACCCTGGACAGGGACGAGCGTTGACGGAGCCGAGGCCCACAGTTGACACGCCCGCCGTC
>NZ_JAFFZN010000036.1 GCF_017676385.1 Streptomyces spirodelae | reverse complement strand
GGGGAGGGGGCGGCTTCGGTGGGATGCGTGAATTTGGCGTTGGTTGCCGGGTGCGGGTTTCGTGCGAACGCGCCTTGCGGCTGGCTACGGGGGGTGGGGCCGTGGGTTGCGGTGCGTGCTTGGGGCTGGCGGGGCTTTGTCCGGGGTTGCGCGCCGTGCCGCCGCCGTCGCGGAGTGCTGTTTCGTGAGCCGACCTTGCGGTGAGGTGTGGTTGCGGGGGAGCCGGCTGCTGCCGCATGGGGGTTGCGGTTTCGTCTGCTCGCTCCGCTCGTGGCACGCCGGTGGGGGTGGGCCCAGGGTTCGGTGACCATGGGGAGTGCGTTGGGGCGGTCGTGCTGGGGCGGGGGCTTGGGTTTTTTTCGTCACTCCTTGAAGGAGTGACGTTGTTGGGGTGGGTGCCGGGGTGAACGCGAAGACGCCCGGCTGGGGAAACCAGCCGGGCGTCTCACTGAACTGAGCGGACGACGAGGCTCGAACTCGCGACCTCAACCTTGGCAAGGTTGCGCTCTACCAACTGAGCTACGTCCGCATTGCTTCCACTCGGCTCTCACCGAGTGGCGCGACCAATACTCTACCTGATCGTTTCCGACCGAAGACCGGTACTGGAGAGCGGGTGACAGGAATCGCACACTGCGCCTCCCTCTTGGAAAGAGGGCGCTCTACTACTGAGCTACACCCGCACGCTTGCTCGGGTCCCTCCCTTTCGGGGGGCTCCCTTGCGGCGTGCCTTGACTCTAGCCGATCACCCGGGGTCTCTGGCAAGTCGAGCCCGAAGACCCCGGGTTCCGGTCACCGAGCCGGAGCGGGGCAGGAGCCGGAGCCGGTGCCCAGGAGCCGGAGCCGGTGCCGGTGCCGCGTGTCGCGGCTGTCTCTTCCGCCCGCCCCCAGCGCCGAGGCTCGTGTCGAGGGGGGCGGTCAGGGCGACGACCGCCCCCCGGCTCCGAGGCCGACCCCTGTCCCCGTCCCCGCCCTCGGGCCCGGGCCAGGGCCCTGGCCCGGGCCCGAGGGCGGCAAAGGCGAAACCGTCGCCACGACGTTCGCCGCAATCGGCTCAGCTCGCCGCGCGGAACGCCTCGTAGACCTTCTTCGGGATGCGTCCACGCGCGGGCACGTCGAACCCGTTCGACTCCGCCCAGGCGCGCACCGCGCGCGGGTCCGGGTCGATCGAGGTCCGGCGGTAGGTCTTGCCGGACCTCGCCCGCTTGCGGCCGGCTTCCACGAAGGGGGCCAGCTCGGTGCGGAGCCGCTTCGCGTTGTCGGAGTTCAGATCGATCTCGTAGGTCTTGCCGTCGAGGCCGAAGGAGACCGTCTCCGTCGCTTCTCCGCCGTCGATGTCGTCGGAGAGCATCACCACTACACGTTGAGCCACGGATATCGGTCCTTCCTCAGGATCACGAAAGGGGGTCACCCGGCATTGGGGCATCGTCGGCGAGACCGTCGGCAAGCTGCGCCGAGGCAGGCCCCCGTCGACCGGCGGGTATGCGGGGCGAACCCGAGTAGGAGACAGGTTCTTATTCAACTATGTGCTGCACACCGGCACCGAAGTGCAAAGAGCGCACAAAGATTGGGCCGTCGGAATTGATTCCGGTTCCGGCCGCATTAGGGACCCTACTTTTTTCCCGCCGGTTTTCCCAGTGCTTCGCGAAGTCCTACCAGGATCGGCACACATATCAACGCGCGTAGATTCTCGCGCCGGGTACGCTGGCCAGCGCAGCGCCCCGCTAAGCACTAGGAGTACCTGTGGCTCGCGTCGTCGTCGACGTCATGCTGAAGCCGGAGATCCTCGACCCCCAGGGACAGGCGGTGCAGCGTGCACTGCCCCGCCTGGGTTTCGAGGGCATCTCCGATGTCCGCCAGGGCAAGCGCTTCGAGCTCGAAGTGGAGGGCCCCGTCGACAGGGACGCCCTCGCCCGTATCCACGAACTCGCCGAGACGTTTCTCGCCAACACCGTGATCGAGGACTTCACCGTCCGCGTCGAGGACGCGGACGGCAACGAGCGTCCGGCCGGGACGGGAACGGCCGCCGCGTCCGAGGGAGCAGTGGCGTGACCACCCGTATCGGCGTCGTCACATTTCCCGGCTCTCTCGACGACAGTGACGCGCGACGCGCCATCCGTATCGCGGGAGCAGAACCTGTTGCTCTGTGGCACCGCGAGAAGGACCTGCGCAAGCAGCAGGTCGACGCGGTCGTGCTGCCGGGCGGATTCTCCTACGGCGACTATCTGCGGTGCGGCGCAATTGCCCGCTTCTCGCCCATCATGGAGTCGGTGGTCGAACAGGCGAAGGGCGGAATGCCGGTCCTCGGCATCTGCAACGGATTCCAGATCCTGTGCGAAACCCATCTGCTGCCCGGTGCGTTGACCCGAAACGATCATCTGCACTTCCTCTGCCGCGACCAGCGGCTCCGGGTGGAGAACGACACGACCGCCTGGACGTCGGACTACGAGCGCGGCCAGGAGATCGTCGTTCCGCTCAAGAACGGCGAGGGCGGTTACGTCGCCGACGAGCGGACCCTGGACGAGCTGGAGGGCGAGGGCCGTGTCGCCTTCCGTTACCTCGGCGGCAACCCCAACGGCTCGCGCCGCGACATCGCCGGAATCACCAACGAGGCCGGGAACGTGGTCGGCCTCATGCCGCATCCCGAGCACGCGGTCGAGGCCCTGACCGGGCCGACGACCGACGGGCTCGGTTTCTTCACCTCGGCCTTGAAGAAGCTGGTCGCCTCATGAGTCCCCAGAGCCACAGCCACAGCCTCGACACCGTCAAGCACGCCGAACAGACCCCGGAGACCGACCTTCCCTGGAAGGAGCTCGGCCTCAAGGAGGACGAGTACGCCCGCATCCGGGACATCCTCGGCCGCCGTCCCACCGGCGCCGAGCTGGCGATGTACTCGGTCATGTGGTCCGAGCACTGTTCGTACAAGAGCAGCAAGGTGCATCTGCGGCAGTTCGGCGAGAAGGCACCGACCGAGGGCCCGGGCGCCGAGGCGATGCTGGTCGGCATCGGCGAGCAGGCCGGTGTGGTGGACGTCGGCCAGGGCTACGCGGTCACCTTCAAGGTCGAGTCGCACAACCACCCCTCGTATGTCGAGCCGTATCAGGGTGCCGCGACCGGTATCGGCGGCATCGTCCGCGACATCATCGCGATGGGTGCCAGGCCGGTCGCCGTGATGGACCCGCTGCGGTTCGGCGCCGCCGACCACCCCGACACCAAGCGGGTGCTGCCGGGTGTCGTCGCCGGCATCGGCGGCTACGGCAACTGCCTGGGGCTGCCCAACATCGGCGGCGAGGTCGTCTTCGATGCCTGCTACCAGGGAAACCCGCTGGTCAACGCCTTGTGCGTGGGTGTGATGAAGCACGAGGACATCCACCTGGCCAAGGCCGCGGGGACCGGCAACAAGGTCATCCTCTACGGCGCCAGGACCGGCGGCGACGGCATCGGCGGCGCCTCCATCCTGGCCTCGGAGACCTTCGACGACGAAAAGCCGTCGAAGCGCCCCGCCGTCCAGGTCGGCGACCCCTTCCAGGAGAAGCTGCTCATCGAGTGCACCCTGGAGGCATTCCACGCCGACCTCGTCGTCGGCATCCAGGACCTGGGCGCCGCCGGGCTGTCCTGCGCCACCAGCGAGTTGGCCTCCAACGGCTCGGGCGGGATGCGGGTCGAGCTGGACGACGTGCCGCTGCGCGACTCCTCGCTCTCCCCCGAGGAGATCCTGATGAGCGAGTCCCAGGAACGGATGTGCGCGGTCGTCGAGCCGGACAAGGTCGACCGCTTCCTTCAGATCTGCGAGAAGTGGGAGGTCACCGCGACCGTCGTCGGTGAGGTCACCGACGGCGACCGGCTGGAGATCTTCTGGCACGGCGAGAAGATCGTGGACGTCGACCCCCGTACGGTCGCGCACGAGGGCCCGGTCTACGAGCGCCCGTACGCGCGTCCCGACTGGCAGGACGAGCTCCAGGCCGACGACCCGGCCCAGCTGCCCCGCCCGGCGAACGGTGAGGAGCTGCGGGCCGCGACACTGGCGCTGGTCGCCTCCCCGAACCAGGCCGCCAAGTCCTGGATCACCGACCAGTACGACCGCTACGTGCTCGGTGACACCGTGCTCGCGCAGCCCGAGGACAGCGGCATGATCCGCATCGACCCGGAGACCGGGCTGGGCGTTGCCGTGTCCACCGACGGAAACGGGCGCTACGCCAAGCTCGACCCGTACGAGGGAGCGCGGCTGGCGCTCGCGGAGTCGTACCGCAACGTCGCCGCGACCGGTGCGCGCCCCCTTGCCGTCACCGACTGCCTCAACTTCGGCTCCCCGGAGGACCCGGCGGCGATGTGGCAGTTCGCCGAGGCGTGCCGCGGGCTCGCGGACGCCTGCAAGGAGCTCGGCACCCCGGTGACCGGCGGCAACGTCTCGCTGTACAACCAGACGGGCGAGGCCGCCATCCATCCGACGCCGGTGGTCGGTGTGCTCGGCGTCATCGACGATGTCGCCCGGCGCACCCCGATGGCGTTCCGCGACGAGGGACACCTGATCTACCTGCTGGGGGACACCCGGGAGGAGTTCGGCGGCTCGGCGTGGTCCCAGGTCGCACACGGCCACCTGGGTGGTCGGCCGCCCCGGGTCGACCTGGAGCGGGAGCGGCTGCTCGCGGAGATCCTGATCGCCGCGTCCCGGGACGGGATGGCGGACGCGGCACACGACGTCTCCGACGGCGGCGTCGTCCAGGCGCTCGCGGAGTCCTGCCTCAAGGGCGGCAAGGGGGCCCGCATCGTCGTACCCGACGGTCTCGACCCCTTCGTCTTCCTCTTCTCCGAGTCGCAGGGCCGGGCGCTGGTGGCCATTCCGCGCAGCGAGGAGGTGCGGTTCACCGATATGTGCGCCGCGCGCGGGATGCCCGCGGCCCGGATCGGTGTCGTGGACGGTGACGCGCTGGAGGTCCAGGGGCAGTTCTCCCTCCCGCTGGAGGAGCTGCGCCGCCACCACGAGGCCACGATCCCGGAGCTCTTCGGCTGACGGACGCGCCCTGATCGCCCCTCTGCCCGCCCCCCGAAAGAGGGCGGGCAGAGGGCATTCCCCCTCTCGTTCCCGGCCGGGACGGGCTAATCTCACGCGTATGCCGCCCGCTCGACGCGCCACCACCCCCTCCGGAAGAGAACGGCGCACCTACGACCCGACCCGCATCCGCACCGCGCTGATCCACCAGGTCGAGGCCGTGGCCGACGCCGCGCACCGCCTCACGCCCGAGCAGCGCGCCCTCCCGTCCGGGTTGCCGGGCTGGGATGTGCACCACTTGCTGGTGCACATCGCCGGACAGATCGATGCCGTGCCCCGCCTGCTGGGCAGCCCGCAGACGGAGGTGACCGGCAAGGCGCCGCAGGTCTCCCTCTCCCGCTGGGCCGTCTCGACCGCGACCGTCGCCGAGAGGCTGGACGCCGGCACGCGCAAGGACGCGGAGTCGTCGCCCGACGGCGCGGCCCGTATCGACCAGGCCGTCGCCGAGCTGGAGCCGGTGATCGAGTCGGCCGTACGCGAGGACCTGCTGATCCCGCACGACTTCGGCACGATGCGGATGCTCGACTTCACGGTGACCCGGCTGGTCGAGCTGGTGGTGCACAGCGACGACCTGGCGCGGGCGACGGGGGTGCGGGTGGCGCTGGACCGGCAGGCGACAGCGGCTACCGTCCGGCTGCTGGCCGACGCGCTGGCCGCCAAGGCACCGGGCGCCTCGGTCGAGGTGCGGATTCCGCCGTTCGCCGTCGTCCAGGCGATCGAGGGGCCCAGGCACACCCGGGGCACCCCGCCCAACGTGGTCGAGACCGACCCACTGACCTGGATCCGGCTGGCCACCGGGCGCACCACCTGGGCCGAAGCCCTGGGTACGCCACAGCTCACCGCCAGTGGCGCCCGGGCCGATCTGTCCCAGGTGCTGCCCGTACTGGGCTGAAGGTCACAGGTACCCGGTTCGGCGGAGAGGGCCGCTGGCCGTAGACTCGAAGACGTGCCACGTGGTGACGGAAAGCTCAGCCACGACCTCCTCCCCGGCGAGAAGGGCCCCCAGGACGCCTGCGGCGTCTTCGGTGTCTGGGCGCCGGGCGAAGAGGTCGCGAAGCTCACGTATTTCGGCCTGTACGCCCTGCAACACCGCGGTCAGGAGTCCGCGGGTATCGCGGTGAGCAACGGCTCCCAGATCCTGGTCTTCAAGGACATGGGGCTGGTCTCACAGGTCTTCGACGAAACCTCCCTCGGATCCCTGCGCGGCCACATCGCCGTGGGTCACGCGCGCTACTCGACGACCGGTGCCTCGGTCTGGGAGAACGCCCAGCCCACCTTCCGCGCGACCGCCCACGGCTCCATCGCCCTGGGCCACAACGGCAACCTGGTCAACACCGCGCAGCTCGCGGAGCTGGTCGCCCGGCAGGCCGACGTTCCCGGCGGCCGCGCCACCCAGGTCGCAGCGACCAACGACACCGACCTGGTCACGGCCCTGCTCGCGGGCCAGACCGACGAGGACGGCAAGCCGCTGACCGTCGAGGAGGCGGCGCCGCTGGTGCTGCCCCAGGTCAAGGGCGCGTTCTCGATGGCCTTCATGGACGAGGACACGCTGTACGCGGCCCGGGACCCGCAGGGCATCCGGCCGCTGGTGCTGGGCCGTCTGGAGCGCGGCTGGGTCGTCGCCAGCGAGACCTCGGCGCTGGACATCGTCGGCGCCAGCTTCATCCGGGAGATCGAGCCGGGCGAACTGGTGGCCATCGACGAGGACGGACTGCGCAGCCAGCGGTTCGCCGAAGCAAAGCCGAAGGGCTGTGTCTTCGAGTACGTCTACCTCGCGCGTCCCGACACCGACATCGCAGGCCGCAACGTGTACCTCTCCCGGGTGGAGATGGGCCGCAAGCTGGCGGCCGAGGCCCCGGCCGACGCCGACCTGGTGATAGCGACGCCCGAGTCCGGCACTCCAGCGGCGATCGGCTACGCCGAGGCCAGCGGCATCCCCTACGGCTCGGGGCTGGTCAAGAACAGCTACGTCGGCCGTACGTTCATCCAGCCGTCGCAGACCATCCGCCAGCTCGGCATCCGGCTCAAGCTCAACCCGCTCAAGGAAGTCATCCGGGGCAAGCGGCTGGTCGTGGTGGACGACTCGATCGTCCGCGGCAACACCCAGCGGGCCCTGGTGCGGATGCTGCGCGAGGCCGGTGCGAAGGAGGTCCACGTACGGATCTCCTCGCCGCCGATCAAGTGGCCGTGCTTCTTCGGTATCGACTTCGCCACCCGCGCCGAGCTGATCGCCAACGGTCTCTCGACCGACGAGATCGGCAAGTCGCTGGGGGCCGACTCGCTCGCCTACATCTCCATCGACGGCATGATCGAGTCGACGACGATCCCCAAGAACCAGCTGTGCCGGGCCTGCTTCGACGGGGAGTACCCGATGGAGCTGCCCGACCCCGAGCTGCTGGGCAAGCACCTGCTCGAGGCCGAGGTGGAGTCCGACGTCGACGGGGTCAGCACGCTGGCCTCCGGCGTGGGCGCCGCCGACGCCCTCAAGCGCCCGTAGCCGCCCGTAGCCGCGGGCAGCCCCGAGCCCAAGGGGGTGGGTGGCTCCGTCCCCTTCCGCCTCGCCGTCGGAGGGGCGCGCGGAGCGCCCTCTCCCTCCCGCAGACACGAGAGACGACGTACCCATGACCAACAGCAGCGAAGGCGTCAGCTATGCCGCCGCCGGCGTCGACATCGAGGCCGGCGACCGTGCCGTGACGCTGATGAAGGAGTGGGTCGCCAAGACCCAGCGCCCGGAGTCCATCGGTGCGCTCGGCGGCTTCGCGGGCCTCTTCGATGCGTCCCGCCTCAAGGGCTACGCGCGCCCCCTCCTGGCGTCGGCGACCGACGGCGTGGGCACCAAGGTCGCGATCGCACAGCGGATGGACGTGCACGACACGATCGGCCACGACCTGGTGGCGATGGTTGTGGACGACCTGGTCGTATGCGGCGCGGAGCCGCTGTTCATGACGGACTACATCTGTGTGGGCAAGGTCGTCCCGGAGCGCGTGGCGCACATCGTCAAGGGCATCGCCGAGGGCTGCGTTCTGGCGGGCTGTTCGCTGGTGGGCGGCGAGACCGCTGAGCACCCGGGGCTGCTGGGTCCTGACGAGTACGACGTGGCGGGCGCCGGCACCGGTGTCGTCGAGGCCGATGCGCTGCTGGGTCCCGATCGCATCCGTACGGGTGATGTCGTGGTGGCGATGGCGTCCTCCGGGCTTCACTCGAACGGGTACTCGCTGGTGCGGCATGTGGTCTTCGACCACGCCGGGTGGTCGCTGGAGCGGCACGTGGCCGAGTTCGGCCGCACCCTGGGCGAGGAGCTGCTGGAGCCGACGAAGATCTACTCGCTGGACTGCCTGGAGCTGGCCCGGACCACCGAGGTGCACGCGTTCTCGCACGTCACGGGTGGCGGGCTGGCGGCCAACCTGGCGCGGGTCGTCCCCGAAGAGCTGCACGCCTCGGTGGACCGCTCGACATGGCGCCCCGGGGCGGTGTTCGAGGTGGTCGCCGACGCGGGCAAGGTGGCGCGGGCCGAGCTGGAGAAGACGCTGAACATGGGCGTCGGCATGATCGCCGTTGTGCCGCGGGAGTCGGCCGACGCCACGCTGGCGATCCTCGCAGAGCGGGGCGTGGACGCCTGGGTGGCGGGAGAGATCACCGAGCGCGGTGACCGCACGGAAGCGGTCACCCTCACGGGTGACTATGCCCGGTGAGCAGCTGACGGCGGAGCCCGGGCGGCCGCTGACCGCTCGGTGGCCGCAGGGTCACCGAGCGGCGAATCCGTCGCCGGGCGCGCGCCAGAACCCGGTCCGGCGGATGCCGGACCGGGTCAGTACGGGCGAACGTCAGGCGCCGCGGCGCCTCGACTGGGGGTCGGACGACCCGGGCGCGCCCGCGTCGTCGTCATCCTCGTCGTTGTACAGATCCGCGTACCGTGCGTACGGGTCGTCCTGCTCATCGTCCTCGAAGCGCTCGCCGTTCGGCGACTCGTTCGATGTCGATGCGCCCAGCTCCTCGGCCAGGCGCGATAGGTCCGTCCCGCCAGTGTTGTACTTCAGCTGGCGGGCGACCTTCGTCTGCTTGGCCTTGGCCCGGCCGCGCCCCATGGCTCGACCCCCTCAACGACGGGGCTCGACGGCCCCAGAGTCTTGACACGCGTTCATGGTTCAGAGCGGCCTCTCGACCGAGAGACCGGTACTCAGGGCTTCAACGGTACCTGCTTCCGCCGCCGTACGGTACGTCGCCCGCACGACACGGCCGCCGTCCGACGCGCCCGTTGACCCTTCTCGTGCTGGTCAGTGGCGATTTTACCTTCCTGTCGCCACGGGACCCGCCGTGGGGTGGTGAGACCACTGTCACGGTGGCCTCCCGACCCGCGCTCACCGGCCCATGCGCTGCTCGGCGAGCCGGTCGGCGGCGGCCACCGGAGGCACACCGTCCGCTTCGGCCCGCTCGAAAATGGCCACCGTCGTGTGGAAGATCTTCTCCGCCTTGGCTTTCGCACGTGCGAAGTCGAACCCGTGGAGCTCGTCCGCGACCTGGATCACGCCGCCCGCGTTGACCACGTAGTCGGGCGCGTAGAGGATGCCGCGCTCGGCCAGATCCTTCTCCACACCCGGGTGCGCCAGCTGGTTGTTGGCCGCGCCGCAGACGGCCTTGGCGGTCAGCACCGGCACCGTCTCGTCGTTCAGCGCGCCACCGAGCGCGCACGGCGCGTACAGATCCAGACCCTCGGTCCTGATCAGTGCCTCCGTGTCGGCCGCCGCCGTCAGCGGGGTCCCAGGGTGCGCCTCCAGCACGGCGCGCACCGATTCCTCGCGCACATCCGTGACCACCACCCGCGCCCCGTCCTCCAGCAGGTGCGCCACCAGATGCTTGCCGACCTTGCCGACGCCCGCGATGCCCACCAGCCGGCCGCGCAGCGTGGGCGCGCCCCACAGCCGCTGTGCGGCGGCGCGCATGCCCTGGAAGACACCGAAGGCCGTCAGCACGGAGGAGTCACCGGCGCCGCCGTTCTCGGGCGAGCGGCCGGTCGTCCAGCGGCACTCCTGGGCGACGACGTCCATGTCCCGCACATAGGTGCCGACGTCGCAGGCCGTCACGTAGCGGCCGCCCAGCGAGGCGACGAAGCGGCCGTAGGCGCGCAGCAGGGCTTCGGTCTTGATCTGCTCGGGGTCGCCGATGATCACGGCCTTGCCACCGCCGTGGTCGAGCCCGGCCAGCGCGTTCTTGTACGACATTCCGCGCGCGAGGTTCAGCGCGTCGAGCACCGCGGCCTGCTCCGGGTCGGCCGCGCCGGGGTACGCGTGGAAGCGGGTGCCGCCCAGCGCGGGGCCCAGCGCGGTGGAGTGCAGGGCGATGACGGCCTTCAGGCCGCTGGGCCGGTCCTGGCAGAGCACGACCTGCTCGTGGCCGCCCTGCTCGGAGCGGAAGAGGGTGCTGATGACCGGGTCCCCAGCGGGGACGCCAGTGGGAACAGGTGATACCTCGATCACGGTAGTGACTCCTGGAATCGCGTCGTAGCCCTCGGCGGACACGCCGCTTGTGGCAGTCGGAGCCCACGAGGGCCGGTCGCCAAGCAGCGTACGACCTGCGCGTCACGGGCACGTTGCGGTCCCACGATCGGGGTAGTCAACTGTCTCCCGGGCTCGCTCATGAGAACGGTTCGTGGCGGCCGGGAAGACCGTGGTGGCCGTGGAGGCTTGGAGGCAATGCGTGGCTGAGAAAGCGTCGGTCGTCGTCCCGTACGCGGCATACCTACGGGTCTACGAACCACTGGCGGCCTTTCCCGAGCCGGAGCGCTCGCACTGGATCGCATATGCGAAGCAGCAGCGCTTTCCCACGGCCCAGGACGAAATCCGCCGCGCCCTGGCCGACTTGGTGCCTGTGCCCCCGGTGGTGGTGCCGGTACGGGAGAGCGCCGAGGCGTTCGTGGCCGAGGTGGACGGCGTGACCTGCGTCTGCCCCTGGCGCACCCGGCTGCGCAGCTGGCAGGCGCTCACGGCCCTCACCCAGGCTGCGGCCGACAACGAAATCGCCCTGCCCCAGCCGGTCCTGGATGCCGCGCTGCCGCCCGTCGTGCGCCGGCAGGCCGCCGCCGACTACGAGCGCTGGCGGGAGCGCAACCCGGACGCCCGCCCCTGGATCCGTACGGCCCTGTGGCATGTGCCCGTGCGCTGGTTCGTTCTCTTCGAAGACGAAGAAAGGGAGTTTGCGAAGCCGGAATCGGGTCAGGAGAGCGGACAGCAGTTCGTTTTCCGCTATCGCACGCCCATGGTCCAGGCGAGGCGCCGCCTCGCTCGCGGCCTGAAGGTGCTCCGCGAGGAGCTGGAAGAGGGGCCGCTCGTCGAGGGCCTGATCGATGTGGGCCGCTGGCTGGAGGAATTCCACCCGCGCTCCCTGGTCGAGCTGGACTACGGCGGGCTGGCTCACGCCATCCCCGAGGAGCAGCTTGTGGGCGACCACTCCGCCGCCGATGTGGCGGAGGGCCTCCAGGCCCTCCGCGAGGGCGACGGGGAGCGTGCCGGTGCGGCGTACGAGCGGCTGACAGCGCGCTGGAGGGCGGTTCGCCGGCTCCAGTACGCGAGCTGAGGCCCATCCCCGCCCGACAGGGGGGACGGGTGTCACGAGAGCCCCGCCGTGGGGCGCCTACCGGCCGGATGCTGGGGGGATACGGAGTAGGACCTAGGTCCCGAACCGGGTGATTGCCTCAAGCGTGACGGATAGCACTTAAACGGGTCTTGCTCTCAGAGCTACCCCTCGTGTCAAAATAGGACAAGGAGTCCGCAGCAGGCTCCTTCCGTCCAACTATGGGCGGATAGATCGGTATTGCGCTCCTTGGTGGGTCTGATGACCCCTGCTCCCGTTGTGACTGATCGTTACAGGGGGGTGACTGTCCGCTATAGGACGGTCCATCGGCTTCCGCCGAGGTTGAACACCTGAGAGGGCAATTCCATCGGTTTGGCCGACGTGGCTGGACAGATGGTGTAGTTGTAGTGCCGAGGACAAGCCGTTCGTCCTATAACCGACTCGGCTCGCGTCCGCCATATCGGGCAACGCGGGCCAAGGTGCAGAATTTAGAGGAAAGAACCGTGATGGTTCGGTTCTCCCGAGGAGGCCGCTCATGACCGCTCGCACCCCTGATACCGAGCCGCTGTTGACCCCGGCTGAGGTTGCCACGATGTTCCGCGTGGACCCCAAGACGGTCACGCGCTGGGCAAAGGCGGGCAAGCTCACGTCCATCCGCACGCTCGGAGGACACCGCCGCTATCGCGAGGCGGAGGTTCGCGCACTGCTGGCGGGCATCCCGCAGCAGCGCAGCGAAGCCTGATCAGGGTTCCTGAGCAGGCACAACAGCACCACACAGGGGCGTTTCCGGGGCCCCCACCCCATCGATTCGCCCACTGCGCACCACACGGCCAGGCCGCTGCCCCAACAGTGGTTGTCCGTTGATCGCGCTGGACTCCGCCGGGTCCAGCGCGATCTTTTTTGCCCCGGGTCCGGTGGCCTCCCGGCCGGGGTGCGCCGGGCCGCGCCAGGGGCGCCGACGGGCGCCGACGGGCCGCGTGGGGGTTGACGGGCCGCGTGGGGGTTGCTGAGCGGTTCTGGGCGGGAGTGGGTGGGGGTGGTGGGAGGGCAGCTCACCGGGCAGTGCAATTGCACATATTAAATTGAGGGCTTCTGAGGGTGCCTCAAGTTCCCCGTCGGTACCGGATAATCACGTGACACCCGTCACATCGGTGGGATCTTGTGGCGATCACCGCCAGTGCGGTAGTGCGCCAACGACTGGGCGCAGTCCCTCACTTGCCGTTCCAGCCGCCCTGTCGAGGGGGCGCCGCCGACGCCATTGCCAGCCGCAGCAGGCGGTGGCAGACCGCACAGTGCCGACTCGCGTGATGTCGGCGCCCCGCAAGATGGCTTCGCAGAAGCGCCCGCAACTCCTGGCGTCCCCCGTCGACGGACCGCCGCCTCACCACGCGCCACCTCCTCTCGCGCCAAGCACTACCCATGGTGCCCCGTCCGTCAACACACGGGAGGGGGCAACGAAAAGGGCCCGCGCAACCATTGGCTGCGCGGGCCCTCGAAGTGGCCTCCGGCCCCAACGACAAGAGGGCCCCCGAACCAGCTTCGGGGGCCCTCTCAAAAAGTGCGGTCCTGACGGGATTTGAACCCGCGGCCTCCACCTTGACAGGGTGGCGAGCACTCCAAACTGCTCCACAGGACCTCGCGAGATGGAACTCTACAGCAGGTCAGGGGTCCGGAGCGAACTCACTCTGAGCGACAGCGCCCTCACGGGGCGGCCGCGTCGACGGCCTTGACGATCCGCTTGTCGGAGACCGGATACGCGGTGCCCAGCGCGTGGGCGAAGTAGCTGACGCGCAGCTCCTCGACCATCCACCGGATGTCCCGCGCGGCCTGCGGCACCGGCCGTCCCGGAGGGAACTGCTCCAGCAGCCACAGGTACTCGTCCCGCATCTCGTGGACCTTGGCCATCCGGGTCCGGTCGCGTTCCACGTTGTGCGGGAGCTGCTGGAGGCGCCGGTCGGCCGCGACGAGGTAGCGCATCAGGTCGGGCAGTCGTCCGGCGCCGTGCTCCGTCACGAACCCGGGCTTGATCAGCTCCGCGAGCTGCCGGCGTACGTCCGCGACGGAGTCGGCCAGCACCGGGCTGGCCGTCGCCCGCAGCCGGCCCTCGCACGAGTGCCAGGCGGCCAGTACCTCCCGCACCTGGCGTACCGTCCGCAAAGTGGCGTCCACCAGGTCGGCCCGTACGGCGTCGAACAGCTTGCGGAAGGACTCCTCGTCCCAGGCGGGGCCGCCGCGTGCGGACACCAGCTGGTCCACGGTTGCCGCGACGCAGTCCTCGAACAGCGCCTGCACGCTGCCGTGCGGGGAGCGCGAGAGAGCCAGCTTCTGCTGGTTGTCGAGCTTCGACTGGGCGAACTTCGCGGGGTCGGAGGGGATGTTGAGCAGGATGAGACGCCGGGTGCCGCGCCACATCGCGGTGCGCTGCTCCGCCTCGGTGTCGTAGAGCCGTACGGCGACCGAGTCGCCCTCGTCCACCAGGGCCGGGTACGCCTTCACGGGCTGGCCGGCGCGCCGTGTCTCGAAGGTCCGCGGGAGCGAGCCGAGCGTCCAGCTCTTCAGCCCTGTGCGCTGGAGACCGGGCGTGGGCGCGGCTGCGGCCGCGTCGGGGGCCGCGGCGCCGTCTGTGGCGCTCCTGCGGCCCTTCCCGGCCTTGTTGCGGGCCGCGCGGGCGGAGGAGTCGAACGCCTTGGAGATCGCCGTCTGCGTCTGCGACTTGAGCTGGATCTGCAGTGCCTCGATGTCCTTGCTCTCGGCGAGCTTGCGGCGCCGCTCGTCGGTGACCCGGAAGGTGATCTTCAGATGGTCGGGGACCTTCGACCAGTCGAAGTCCTGGGCCGTCACCGGAACGCCGACCATCCGCTTCAGCTCCCGCGCCAGCGTGTACGTCAGCGGCTCGTCCAGGGGCGTCGCCCGGCGCAGGAACTCCCGGGCGTAGTTCGGCGCGGGTACGTAGTGCCGGCGGATCGGCTTGGGGAGGGAGCGGATCAGCTCGGTGACCAGGTCCTCACGCAGGCCGGGAATCTGCCAGTCGAACCCTCCTCCTGGCTCCGCCCGGGAGGTGCCGCCGGCCGTGACCTGGTTGAGGACCTGGAGCGGTACGTGCACCGTGACGCCGTCCGCGTCCGTGCCCGGCTCGAACTGGTAGGTCACCGGGAGGGCGAGGCCGCCCTGCCGCCACACGTCGGGATAGTCGGTGGCGGAGACCTCCTCGGCCCGGTCGCTGATGAGCATCGACTTCTCGAAGTTGAGCAGGTCGGGCTCTTCCTGGCGCTTCTTCTTCCACCAGGAGTCGAAATGCGCACCGGAGACGACGTGTTCGGGCACCCGCTGGTCGTAGAAGTCGTACAGCGTCTCGTCGTCCACCAGGATGTCGCGGCGGCGGGCGCGGTGCTCCAGCTCCTCGACCTCCTCGAGCAGCTTGCGGTTCTCACGGAAGAACTGGTGGTGGGTGCGCCAGTCGCCCTCCACCAGCGCGTTGCGGATGAACAGATCGCGCGAGGTCTCCGGGTCGATCCGGCCGTAGTTGACCTTCCGCTGCGCGACGATCGGTACGCCGTACAGCGTCACCCGCTCGTACGCCAGCACCGCCGCCTGCTTCTGCTCCCAGTGCGGCTCGCTGTAGGTGCGCTTGACCAGGTGACCGGCGAGCGGCTCGACCCACTCCGGCTCGATCTTCGCGTTGACCCGCGCCCACAGCCGCGAGGTCTCCACCAGTTCGGCCGACATCACCCAGCGCGGGGGCTTCTTGAACAGCGCCGAGCCCGGGAAGACCGCGAACTTGGTGCCGCGCGCACCCAGATACGCGTTCTTGTTGTCGGAATCCTTCAGCCCGATGTGCGACAGCAGGCCCGCCAGCAGCGACTGGTGGATGGCGTCGGGCGCGGGCTCCTGTGCCTCGCCCAGCCGGATCTTCATCGTCTTGGCGACCTGGCGCAGCTGGCTGTAGATGTCCTGCCACTCGCGTATCCGCAGATAGTTGAGGAACTCCGCCTTGCACATCCGGCGGAAGGCGGACGAGGACAGCTCGCGCTGCTGCTCGCGTACATGGCGCCACAGGTTGAGGAAAGCCAGGAAGTCGCTGGTCTCCTCCTTGAAGCGGGCGTGGTGCTGGTCGGCCTGCTGCTGCTTGTCGGAGGGGCGTTCGCGCGGGTCCTGGATGGACAGCGCGGCGGCGATCACCATCACCTCGTGCACGCACCCGTGCTTGTCGGCCTCCAGCACCATCCGGGCCAGCCGGGGGTCGACGGGCAGCTGGGCGAGGCGGCGGCCCAGCTGGGTCAGCTTCCGCGCCTGCTGGCCCTGCTGCTTCTCCAGCGCGCCCAGTTCCTCCAGCAGCTGCACGCCCGCCTTGATGCTGCGGTGGTCCGGCGGGTCGATGAACGGGAACTTCTCGATCTCCCCCAGCCCGGCGGCCGTCATCTGCAGGATGACCGAGGCCAGGTTGGTGCGCAGGATCTCCGGATCGGTGAACTCGGCGCGTGCGAGGAAGTCCTCCTCCGAGTACAGCCGGATGCAGATGCCGTCCGAGGTACGGCCCGAGCGTCCCTTGCGCTGGTTGGCGCTCGCCTGGCTGATCCGTTCGATCGGCAGCCGCTGCACCTTGGTGCGGTGGCTGTAGCGCGAGATGCGGGCCGTGCCCGGATCGATGACGTACTTGATGCCCGGAACGGTCAGCGACGTCTCGGCGACATTGGTCGCCAGTACGATGCGGCGCCCCGAGTGGGGCTGGAAGACCCGGTGCTGTTCGGCGTTGGACAGCCGCGCGTAGAGGGGGAGCACCTCGACGGGGCCGCCAGGACGCGGGCCTTTGCCCTCGCGGGTGAACTTCTTCTCCAGCGCGTCCGCCGTGTCCCGGATCTCCCGCTCCCCGGAGAGGAAGACCAGGATGTCGCCCGGCCCTTCCGCGTGCAGCTCGTCCACCGCGTCGCAGATGGCGGTGATCTGGTCGCGGTCGGGCGCCGCTGCATCCTCGTCGTCGTCTTCCTCCAGCAGCGGCCGGTAGCGGACCTCGACCGGGTAGGTACGCCCGCTGACCTCGACGATCGGTGCGTCGCCGAAGTGGCGCGAGAAACGCTCCGGGTCGATCGTCGCGGAGGTGATGATCACCTTGAGGTCGGGCCGCCTGGGCAGCAGCTGCGCGAGATAGCCGAGCAGGAAGTCGATGTTGAGCGACCGCTCGTGCGCCTCGTCGATGATGATCGTGTCGTACTGGCGCAGCTCGCGGTCCTGCTGGATCTCCGCCAGCAGGATGCCGTCGGTCATCAGCTTGACCAGCGTGTGGTCCTGCACCTGGTCGGTGAAGCGGACCTTCCAGCCGACCGTCTCGCCCAGCTGCGAGCCCAGTTCCTCCGCCACCCGCTCGGCGACCGTACGGGCCGCGATCCGGCGCGGCTGGGTGTGACCGATCACACCCTGGATGCCGCGGCCCAGCTCCATGCAGATCTTCGGGATCTGCGTCGTCTTGCCGGAGCCCGTCTCACCCGCGACGATCACCACCTGGTGATCGCGGACGGCCGCCAGGATCTCGTTCTTCTTCTGGCTGACGGGCAGCTGCTGGGGATACGTGATCCGCGGGACGGCCTCGCGGCGGGCGGTCACGCGCAGCTCGGAGGCGTCCATCGCTGCGGAGATCTCCGCGAGGACGGCCGCACGGGCCTCCCCTTTGCGGATCTTCCGCGCCCCCGCGAGCCGGCGGGCCAGCCGCTGCTGGTCGCCGAGCATGAGGTGCGGGATGCGGTCGGTCAGCTCCTGCGGGGAGGGGGCGGGGGTCTGGGTGGAAGTCGACATACCACGCCAAGGATCGCACCCCCGGGGAGCGGGTGGCGAACGGTTTGCAACCGGGGGCGCGGCTTCCGCGTCGCTGTACGCGACGAAACCGGGCCCGGGACACCGGGAACGGCCGGACACGCGGGGAACGGCCGGGCACACGGGGAACGGCCGGGCACACGGGGAACGGCCGGGCACACGGGGAACGGCCGGGCACACGGGAACGCGGGGGCAGAGTGTGAAAGGCAGTGTGACGGCGCGCCGCAGACGGTGGGTGCAGGGCGCCGTACTCGTCTGCGTGCTGGCGCTGCTTCCCGCGACCTGGATACGGCTGACCACCGACAGCCGCATCCGGGCGGACATCGCGGACGCACCCCGCGCCCCGGTCGCCCTCGTCTTCGGCGCCGGCCTGTGGGACGGCGAGCCCTCCCCCTACCTGGCGCACCGCCTCGACGCCGCGGCACGGCTCTACCGCACCGGCAAGGTCCGCGTCCTGCTGGTCTCGGGCGACAACAGCCGCAAGGACTACGACGAGCCCGGCGCCATGCGCGACTACCTCACCGACCGTGGCGTTCCGGCCGCCCGCGTCGTCGCCGACTACGCGGGCTTCGACACCTGGGACTCGTGCGCGCGGGCGGCGCGCGTCTTCGGGGTGCGCCGCGCGCTGCTGGTCAGCCAGGACTACCACGTACGCCGTGCCGCCGCGCTGTGCCGGGCCGCGGGCATCGACTCCTACGGCATCCCGGTGCGGGAGCCGCGGGACGCGACCTGGTACGCGGGCGGGCTGCGCGAGCTGCCGGGCGCGGTGAAGGCGGCCTACGAAGCGGCGCTCACCCCCGACCCGCACTTCCTCGGTCCCCGCGAGCCCGGTGTGCGGCGCGCCCTGGCCGGGTCCGCCAAGCACCTCGGCCACCCCGGGAAGCACGACAGCCACCGCTCGAAGCACCACCTCCACCGCTCGAAGAAACCGCGAGAAAGCGACAGACAGCCATGACATCAACGGGGACCAGCACCGGCGGCGAGCTCTCGGCCGAGGAGCGCAAGTACCGCGGCGCCGCCGAGGAGGGCGACGCGGCGGACAAGCAGGCTTACGGCGAGTACCTGGTCGGCAGGGGGCGCGTGGACGACGCCGTTCCGTGGCTGGAGGAGGCGGCCAGGGGCGGTGACGCGCGGGCCGCGAGGCTGCGGGCGATCACCGCGAAGGACCGCGGCCAGTACACGGTCGCCGACTACTGGTACCGGACGGCGGCCGAGCGGGACGGCGACTGCGCTTTCGGGCTCGCTGAGCTGCTGCTGGAGCGGCTGGACGATCCGGAGGGCGCGGCCGAGTGGTACGCGAAGGGCGCGGAGCTCGGCAGCGTCAAGTGCCGCACCAACGGCGCCCTCCTCATGCTGCGCCAGGGCCGCACGGACGAGGCCAGGGAGGAGTTGGCGCAGGCGGCACCGTACGACCACGTCGCCGACCGGATCGAGGACCGGCTGATCGAGCTGGACGGCCGGCTGGAGCACTACCGGGACCGGGTCCGCGAGCTCGCCGCACTGCGCGCGCTGCCGCCCGAGGAGCGGCCCGAGGACCTCGACGAGCAGATATCGGAGTTGCTGGACGAGGGCGACGAGTACGAGCCCCTCGGCGAACTGCACACCGATCCGGAGTGGTTCACCTCCTACCCGTCCTTCCTCCCGGAAGCGGAGCAGGTCTACGAGGAGGCGCAGGCGCTCGGCGACCCGCGCACGGACCAGTGGCACGCGCTCCTGCACTATCAGCTCGACCGGTACGAGGACGCCTGCCGGGTGCTGGAGGACGGGCTGCGGCGGCACCCCGGCTCGCGGCTGCTGGCCCGTACCCTCAGCGCCGTCCACCTCCAGTACGGCGAACTGGACAAGTACGAGGCGTCGCTGCTGCCCGGCGCCGAGGCCGGCGACCGCCAACAGCAGCGGCGGCTCGGCTCCTACTACCGCGACCAGTGGCGGCTGGCCGAGGCCCGCCGCTGGCTGGAGGCCGCAGAGGCGGGCACCGACGGCGACGACGACCCCTTCGACGAGGCCGACGAAGCGCTCGCGGACCTGGCGGAGGCCGAGCAGGCCACCCCGCCCGCGCTCGGCGACGAGGAGGAGCCCCGGCTGGCCGCGCTGCACGAAGCCGCCGAGTCCGGCGACCGGGCCGCCGACCTCGAACTCGGCCGCCTGATGGAGCGGCTGTGCCGCTATCCGGAGGCCGTACGGCACTACCGGCGCGCCGCCGCCGACCCCGGAAGCCGGCACGCCCCCACCGCCTCGTACGCGCTCGGCCGCATGCTGCACGAGGAGTGCGGCGCCCACGAGAAGGCGGTCGTCCCGCTCTACCTGCCCGCGGCCAAGGCGGGCGACCTGGACGCGATCGAGGGACTGGGCGCGCTGTACGTACGGCTGGACGAGCCGGTCGATGCGGAGCCGTGGCTGCGCCGCGCGGCACGGTTCGGCCGGCCCGACGCCGCGAGCTGGGTCGGCAACCGGGTCGGTGACGACTACGGCGACATGGAAGAGGCCGTCCGCTGGTGGACCCGCGCGGCCAAGGGCGGGCGGGCCTGGTACGGCTGGCGCGCCGGTATGCAGCTCGTGCGGTGGAAGCGGTACGCGGAGGCGGAGGGGCTGCTGCGGCTCGCCTGGGCGGGCCGCGAGAAGAAGGACCCGCTGCACGAGGCCGCGTACTGGCTGGGGCGGGCGCTGCGCGGGCAGGGCAGGAACGAGGAGGCGGTGGAGTGGCTGCGCACCGCGCGGGACGTCCACCACATCGTGCGGCGCGGCTACAGCGGCTTCATGCTCACCTCGCTGTTCGACCCGTCGATGGAACTGGCGAAGGCGCTGGTGAACGACATCGCGACGGCCGAGGCGTACGAGGAGGCCGAAACCCTGCTGGCCCCGGTGCTGGAGACCTCGCCGAGGCACCGCACGGCGCACCATCTGCTGGCCCGTATCGCGGAGCAGCGCGGCGACCTGGACACCGCACGGAGCCACATCGAAGAGGCGTACACACCGAAGGACCAGGAGCCGGGGCCGCTGCTGACGGCGGAGGAGGTGGCGGGCGTCCTGCGGCGGGTGCTGGGGTGAGGCGACTGCGGGTCCTGGGGTGAGGCACCTGGGGGGCCTGTCGGGCGTCCCCGTTAGGGTGGCGCCATGCACGGTGGCGAGCAGGCGGTACGAGCAGCACGGCATGCCGCCGCCGTACTCGTGGCACTGCTGCTCGCCCTGTGCGGAGCCGTCCAGGTGGCGGGGGCACGGTCCGCTGAAGCGCATGCCACGCCTGGTGTTTCCGCCGCGGCCGGCGTTGCTGCCGCGCCTGCCGTCGCTGCCCCGGCACCCGTCGACGATGCGGGTCCCTCCCACTGTCACAGGTCGAAGGACGGCGGCGGCGCTCTTCCGGCGGCGCCCGCCACCGGCCAGCAGCAGCTGCTGCCCCTCGCGCTCCCGGCCTGTCTGACGCCGCAGTCGCACAGCGCGATCGGCGCGGCGCACGCGCGACCGCCCGTACGCGGCCCTGCGCCGATACCGCCGCCCACCCCCGTCGAACTCTCCGTTCTGCGCGTTTAGCGGCCCCCGCCGACGCGGCTCGTCCGCGTCGGTCCCGGTCCGTCGCTTTCCACATCGCAGCATCCGCTGCACACGCAGCACAGGAGACGTTCGCATGCCGTCGAACAGCAACACGCCGTCGAACAGCAAGAGGAACAGCAACAAGAACACCAGCAAGAACAGCAAGGGAGTCGTCATCGGCGCCCTCGTCGCCGTCGCCGCGCTCCTCGCGGGCTGGCTGTCGCAGTACGCCGTCGGTGGCGGGGACGGCGCAGGCTCCGGCTCCCGCTCCGGCTCCGGCAACGCCACCGTCGAGGGCCGCTCCGACAACACAGCGGCCGGCGACCCCGCGCTGCTGAAGCTCGCGCGCCGCAGCGCTGACGACCCGTTCGCGCGCGGCGACAAGGACGCGCCCGTGGTGATGATCGAGTACGCCGACTTCGGCTGCTCGTTCTGCGGCAAATTCGCCCGGGACACCGCGCCGAAGCTGGTGAACAAGTACGTGGACAAGGGCCTGCTGCGCATCGAGTGGCGCAACTTCCCCGTCTTCGGCAAGGGCTCCGAACGTGCCGCGCTGGCCAGCTACGCGGCGGGGCAGCAGGGCCGGTTCTGGGAGTTCTACGAGGCGGTCTACGCCGACAAGGGCAACGAGAAGAGCTCCTTCACCACCGGTCACCTGCACCAGCTCGCGGAGCAGGCGGGGGTGAAGGACCTCGACCGCTTCGACCGCGACCGGGCGAGCGGGGCGGCCAGGAAGCTGCTGGCCAAGGACCGCGCCGAGGCGTACGGGCTGGGCGCCAGTGCCACCCCGGCGTTCCTGGTCAACGGGCAGCCGATCGCGGGCGCCCAGCCGGACGAGGTCTTCACCGACGCGATCGAGCGCGCCGCGGCAGCGGCGGACAAGCCGGCCCGGCACGGGGACCGGGACTGATGGACGTCGGATATCTGGCCGCCTTCCTCGGCGGCCTCCTCGCCCTGCTCAGCCCGTGCAGCGCCCTGCTGCTGCCCGCGTTCTTCGCCTACTCGATCGACTCCGCGGGCCGCCTGATGGCCCGCACCGGGATCTTCTACCTCGGCCTGGCCACCACGCTGGTTCCGCTGGGCGCCGCCGGCTCCCTCACCGGACGGCTGTTCTACGGCCACCGGGATCTGCTGGTCTCGGCGGGCGGCTGGCTGATCATCGCGCTCGGGCTGGTACAGCTCGCCGGGCTCGGATTCGCGCCGCGCCGGCTGGCGGAGGCATCGGGCCGTATCCGTCCCACGACGGCGGTCTCCGTCTACGCGCTGGGCGCGGTCTACGGCCTGGCCGGGTTCTGCGCGGGCCCCATCCTCGGCAGCGTACTGACGGTCGCCGCCGTGCACGGCAACCCCGTCTACGGTGCGGTGCTGCTGGCGGTGTACGCGCTGGGCATGGCCGTACCGCTGTTCGTGCTCGCGCTGCTGTGGGAGCGGTTCGACCTGGGCCGGCGGCGCTGGCTGCGCGGGCGTGAGCTGCGGCTCGGCGGCCGGCTGAGGCTGCACACCACCTCGCTGCTGTCGGGGCTGTTCTTCGCGCTGCTGGGCGCCCTCTTCCTCGCCTTCGACGGGGCTGCCGGGCTGCCGGGCCTGACGGATGTGGACGGCGCCTTCGCCGCGGAGACCTGGGCCCGTCGGGCGGGCGAAGCGGTGCCGGACGGCGCGCTGCTGGCCGGGCTGGCGCTCGCGGCGGGCGCGGTGCTGGGGGTACGGGCGGTGCTGCGGGCGCGGGTGGCGCGGGGCCGTCGCAGGGAGAGTGCGGAGCCATGACGGGGGGAGGGGGCGAAGCCTGTGCCGCTTCCGAAAAGTAACGGAAAGTGTGCTTTGCCCGCCTAGTGTGAGGCCATGAGCGAGGAACCGCACAGCGAGGGCGGCCGGCAGCGTGAGCGCGGGAAGCACGGCCGGGGGCGGCGCGGCCCGGCCCAGGCGTGGCGGGACTTCAAGGACTCGCCCTTCCTCCCCGCGACCGTCCTGGTGCTGATCGTCTCCGCCAGTGCCGGGCTCTTCGCCGGGTCGTACACGTATGCGATGGCCGACCCCACCCCGCACGGGGTGCCCGTAGCCGTCGTCGGGGAGCCCGACACCGCGCGGGACCGCACCGCGTTCGTCACCGGTATGGAGAAGGCGCTCGGCTCCTCGCTCAAGCTGCGGCGCTACCGCACGCAGGCGGCGGCCGAGCACGCCATCGAGGCCCAGCAGGTCTTCGCCATCATGCGGGCCGAGCAGCCGAAGGGCGTCGAGCTGGACGTCTCCAGCGCCTCCGGGGCCTCGGTGGCGGAGCTGCTGGAGGAGGCCGGCCCGAAGGTCGGCAAGGAGATCGGTGTGCCCGTCCAGGTACGCGACCTCAAACCGCTGGACAAGGGCGACCCGCGCGGCCTGGCGATCTTCTACATCTCGCTCGCCGCCGTCATCATCGGCTTCATCGGCGCCATCCAGCTCAGTATCCACGCACGCGCCCTCAACCCGCCCGAGCGCATCGCCTTCACCGCCGCCTACGCCCTCCTGGGCGGTTTCGTCATCGCCGCCGTCGTCGACTGGGGACTCGGCGCGCTGGACCTGCCGTTCGCCCGGTCCTGGATGATCCTGGCGCTGACGATGTTCACCAGCGGCATGGTCTTCACCATGTTCAACACCCTCGTCGGCCGCTGGGCGATGCTGCCCACCTGGGGACTCATGGTGCTGCTGGGCAACCCCTCCTCGGGCGGCGCCGTCTCCTGGCCCCTGCTGCCCTCCGCACTCGGCGAGATCGGCCGCTGGCTGCCGCCCGGCGCCTCAGTGAACGCCCAGCACACCGCGGTCTACTTCCCGGACCACCAGCTGCTCCAGCCGTACCTGGTCCTCACCGCCTGGGCCCTGGTCTCCTGCGCCGTCTTCTGGATCTGGCGCCACCGCCACCCGGGCGGCCGCCCACGCGCCGCGCACACCGCCACGCCTCCGGGCTGACCGGGGGCCGGGGACCGAGGCCGGCTGAAGCGAGCCGGTCGAAGCGGACCGACCACGAAAAAGGCCCCATCCAAGGGACGGGGCCTTCCTCACGGCTGTGGCTGGGGCCGGGGTCGAACCGGCGACCTTCCGCTTTTCAGGCGGACGCTCGTACCAACTGAGCTACCCAGCCCGGTGTCCGGGGCGAGCCCCGGTCGGGAGGGCCATCAAGAGGCGAAGCGACTTGACGGCAGCGGTCCTGACGGGATTTGAACCCGCGGCCTCCACCTTGACAGGGTGGCGAGCACTCCAAACTGCTCCACAGGACCCAGCGTTCGTGCGAGCTCCAGTCTCGCACAGTGCGACGGGTGCTCCTAACCACTTCATGTGGGCTTCGGAGGCTCCCCAGCAGGGGTGACGTCGCCGGAAAAGAGTAACAGACGCGGGGACCCGGTCCGAATCGTCAGCGGCCACTCGTGCTCCGTCCTGTGGCGGTCCCCCAGCGGGGGTGGCGGCGTAGGGAGGAGGCAGGGCGCAGACCACACCGGGGGCCCTGCCACCTGCGTACTCGCAGGTCACAGGGCTGATGAGGTGGTGGTGCTGTGCCCCAACGGGATTCGAACCCGACATCGCCACCTCGCTGACCTGCAAGGATGCCGAAGAGGCGGATGATCAACCCGGTTCCCATCGCTCTCGATCGGCCTCGACCCGGGTGCGGTGCTGACACCTCAGCACGGCACCTGAGTGATTGCACGAGCAACGCTACGTGTTTTCGGGGGCCATTTGTCTGGGGGCGGCGGGTAGTCGAGTTCGCTCAGGCGCAGGAGGTGACGGGGGCACGTGTCGAGGAGGCCGAGGAGCAGCGGGACCGGCCGCTCGGCGCCTCGGTCAAGTACCACTCACGGCGCGTCGTCCGTCACCAATGCCTCGGACAGCACCACTAGGTTCTCGGCGTTCTTGCTCGTTTCAGACGAGGATCGCAGCAGATTGCTTCGGGGCGATCAGTGCGTCGATTGCCTCTGAAGCCAGCGCGTCCACCTGAGCGATGACCGCATCGTTCAAGGCGGTGCCCGATGATGAGAGGTAAGCCAACAGGGAGCCGCGAACGACGGACCGCACGTCTCCTGCTCCCACATCTACACCGGCCTCCAGCAGCGCGCTCAGCTCCTTCTGTGCGGTCGCCAGAGCTTCTTCGGGCGAGCTGTTCGGGTTGGTCGCGCCGTCGGCTGCCCGACGGCAGACAACCACGCTGTCCAGGTTCGACGGCTCGCGAGCGCCGGTCTTGACGATGCTCGTCGACATCTCCCCCTTGACCGGTTGGACGGCAGTGATCACGAAGCCGGCGCGGCGAAGTGACTCGACCACCTGCACCCACCCGCTGATGCGGGCCTGGTGGAACGTGAAGGCGAGGAGACCACGCGGCTTCAGAACCCGTGCGCACTCGCTCCAGACAGCTTCGATGGCCTTGCCGAATTCCACCGGATCCGCGTGCTGGACTTCCCCGGTTCGCCGTGTTGTCGCCGTCGCCGCATACGCGTCGTACGGCCGCATTCCGTGAAGCCAGGCGTGGAAGAAGTCAGCGAGCTCCGCGTAGTGAACGTTGTCCATGTAAGGCGGGTCCGTGACGACCAGATCGATGGACCCATTGGGGAGATCGGTCTCCGCCGAGTTCCGCGTGGCGACGTAGGCGGTTTGGCCTTGGGCGGCCTCGAACGATGCCCATGAGTCGACAACGGTCGCAACCAGCGGCTTGGCGAGCCCGGTGACACGTTCGACCCCTGCGCCTTCGTCGACGAGATCGGCGGGTCTCACCTTGTACTCATGTGCACGCTGCAGCCGACTCTTGTAGAGAGTCGAAAAGGAACCCGACGACTGCGGCGTCCCCCATGGATGGGCTTCGAGGGGCGTGCGCTCCGGTTTGAGGACGTGGTGGCTGAACATGTGCCGGACAGCCCCGGTCCCCTCGCCCTTGAAGGAGGTGAACAGGTTGTTGAACTCAAGGGTGCCGGAGAAGAGTGTCGCGAGCGCTTCACGTTCTGCGGAGGGTCTGGGCAAGTCCCGGATCGCGGTCGCGATCAGCGAGAGCGAGACCAGCTGGCGCGCATTGAAGAAGTCGCGCCACTCGCGGAAGTTCCACTTGAGCGCCTGGTCGGTGTTGTTGCCTCTGGCGAGCTCACCCTGCGGCAGGACCACGGAGTCGGGTAGACCGGCGAGCCGCTCGACGCACTTTTCGTACAGGTCGCGATCCCAGTCGGTGATGCTCTCGTAGACCTTCGAGCCGTCCGGGTCCGCGACCATCTTGGCGTACATCTCGAACGTGGGCCTGTTGCCGCCGAGAGCGGTCAGAATCTTGAAGGTGTGCCCCTGGCGACAAGACGTCATCTGACCACGGACTGCTCCACGTGGGCTGATCTCGTGGCCGTTGGGGCATGTCTCGGAGCGGAAGTCGTACCGGCTCTGCTTAACAGCCAGGCACTCAGGGCAGACGATCTGTGCCTTCGGCACCCGCTTGGGATAGGCGTTCTTGGAGAACACCGGAGAGTCGAACAGCCGCACCTTGTCGGAGCAATCGGGACACTGGACGGTCGCGACCCAGAAGTAGTACAGGACGCTCCGGCCGTCTTCGGTCCGGTGGAGGCGGTCGATCTCGTCGCGGCAGGCAGACTCGACGGCCCTGTAAGCAGCCGCCAAGCCCTCCATGTTCCAGGGCTGCATTGCCTGGCGCTGGATCAGGGTTGCCACAGGGTTGATGTCGAAGCAGACGGCTCGGGCTCCGAGCTTGAGCGCTTCGACACCAGTTACACCAGAGCCAGAGAAGGGATCAAGAACGACGGCGCCCTTCAGATCGAGCTGTGATCCGTACGCCGCGGCGGCATCGGCGTCGTCGGGAGTTGTCGCCGACGCAAGAATCCCGCGGAAGACAGTGCCGAGGCGCTTCGCCCACCACTTGTGTGTGCTGGTCGCAGGGCGGTGGACTTCCTTGCGCCAGGACTCCTTGGTGCCAACGGCACTCAGCATCGCGGCGGGGAAGTTCGACTCCAGGCTGGTCCGAGCAGGCACCACGGGTGTCATGAGCGAGGCTCGTTCAGCGTGACCCTCTTCGTGTCACCCGCGCCCCGCGATCGGTAGGCACGGAACTGGTGCACGACACCGGCGTTCGGGTTCGGCTCCTTGTGCGTGACCATCTCGTTTGTCTGCATGTTGAACTCGTAGGACACGAGCACATCGTCGACCTCGACACGCTCCAGCTCGCCCACCTGGACGAGCTCGCTTGACTGCACCTGGTAGTCGGCAGGCACGATGAGTGTGGCCAGACTGGCCATCCCCGTGGCCAGCGCGAACGGCGTCGGCACGACGTACATTTTCCGGTCGCGGACCAGTATGTCGCCGTAGGAGCCGAAGCCCCGGAACGATTTGTTCTTGTGGACATAGTCGGTGTCAGCGTTCAGGAAGCTGCCGTGGCAGACCACGAGATCGATGACGGGGTACTCGTCAACGCCGCGCTCGGCCTTGGGGTAGCGTCCGAAGACGTAAAAGACCTCGCGGCCGTTGTGGTTCCCCGCAGGCACCTGGGAGTTGGAGTCGTAGTCAGCCTCTCGGCCGGGGAACTCCAGCCCCTTGACCTCGTAGCCCTCCGGGTGATTGACGAGCCGGAAGTCCGGATACGTGTTCCTGCCCGGTTCGTCGTAGGCGAGGCGGCATGCTTCGATGCGCTCCCCAACCCAGTTCTGGAAGTGGTACTCCTTGTCGCTCGCCGACACCCGCTGGATCAGGTCGCCGTCCGCCCGAGCGCGCTCGCACTCCAGAAACACCTGCTCGACTGCGCCCACCTGCTGCCCCACGTTTACTCGGTTCGTCTGACCTGCACCGCCTGGAGAGGATGCGTCTTGCGGGGCATCGTATCGGTGGGCGGCGACATCGCCCGATGATCGGTGCTGGCAGTGGCAGTCACGCCGTGACCGCCGACCGCATCTGCTTCGGCGCGACCCGCACGGTTTCCGGGCAAGGTCGACGGGGCCCCTCAGCTGACCCTGCTCGACGGCACTGGAAGCCTCAACCTCACGGACCCGGACGTCCGAGGGAGGGGTGTGGCGCTGCAGTAACGGGATCGCCACGGGAGAGGGGATGCCCCCGTTCCCGGAACCCCAGGGCGGAGAGGCAGAGTGTCAGCACAGCCGTGCTGACACGTCGGCGCAAGAAAAAGCCCCTCCGGCCGCATTTTCGCAGGCCAGAGGGGTTCAGAGGGGTGCCCCCAACGGGATTCGAACCCGTGCTACCGCCTTGAAAGGGCGGCGTCCTGGGCCACTAGACGATGAGGGCGGAACGGCCCGGCCGGGCGCCTGAACAGCGCTTCAGCAGGCTCGGGCAGCATATGGGATGCACGGACGGTTCGCCAAAACTTATTCGTACGGCTGCGCACGACTTGTCCGCACGGTTGCGCGCGTAACGTCGGCCCGGTTGCGCGCAGCGTCCGCACGGCCGCGCCCCCCGGCCGTCAGAGGCCGTCAGAGGCCGTCAGCGGCCCGTCGCCGGGCTCGTGATCGGTGGGCTCGACGGGGACGGTGAGGGCGACGGGGACGAGCCGGGCTCTATCTCCTTGGGGAGGTGCCGGGAGACCTCCGCCTTCGACAGCCCCAGACCGCCCAGGTTGACCTCGTCCCACGCCTGCAGCCGCTTGTTGTCCCGGTCCAGGTAGAGCACGGATGCCTGCACCTTGTCGGGGGTCTCGCCCTCGACCGCGCGCAGCCCGCTGCCACCCGTGGAGCCCTCGATCATCAGCCGGGTGTCGTGCGGCAGCACCTGCGTACTCCGGTTGTGGGTGTGCCCGGCGAGGGCGAGTGGGACGAGGCCGTCGGTCTGCTTGACCAGCACGGGATTGTGGCCGACGGCGATGTCCACCGGGGTGCCGGCGGCCCGCTGGGCGCGCAGCGTCCCGGCCAGCTGGCGGCCCTCCGCCCGCTCCGCCGGGTCGCCCTCGGGTACGACCGAACGGTCCGGGGTGAACTGCGGGTCGCCCCAGCCGGAGATCCGCAGCCCGGCGACGTTCACCGGAACGCCCTTGTCGAGTACGTGCACCTTCGAGTCGTGCTTGTCGGCCAGCTTCCGCATGGCTTTCTGGGTGGTGGCCGAGTCGTGGTTGCCGCGTACCCACGCGTACGGCGCGCCCAGGTCCGGGATGGGTTCGAGGAAGCCGTTCTCGGGGGCCGTGCCGTGGTCCATGGTGTCGCCGGTGTCGATGATGACGTCGATCTTGTACTGCTCGACCAGCGACCGGATGATGTGCCAGGCGGCCGGGTTGAGGTGGATGTCGGAGACGTGCAGCACCCGCGTCGTGGAGGGGTCCGGTTGGTACGCCGGAAGGGTGGAGGCCGCGTCGTAGAGCTTGGTGACGTTGGTGACCAGGCGGGCCAGCTCCTTCTGGTAGACGTCGAACTCGGTGGCGATGCTGCGGGCGTTGCCGACCACCGAGGGCGCGCTCGCCAGCAGTCCGGAGAACTTCGGTTCCAGCACCGACTTCGGGTTCCAGGTCGCCGCCGCGGTCACGCCGCAGGCCACCAGCAGCGAGAGGGACAGGCCGCCCGCGGCGAGCGCCTGGCGCGGGCGGCGGTAGACGGCGAGGGCGAGCGCGCACGAGCCGGTCAGTACCGCGACGGCCGAGCGCAGCCCGAGGTCGAGCGCGCCCGAACGGACGTCATCCGAGATCTCGCCCTCGAGGCCCTCGATGCGTTCCGGGTGGTCCACGAGCGCCGTGGCGCGCTCCTGGTCGAGCTGGTCGACGTCGACATCCAGCCGCAGCGGCGCGGTGTGGCTGTGCAGCTCCAGTGCGCCCAGCGGCGAGACATTGATCTTGGTGCCCCCGGTGAGGGAGGGGCGCAGCGTCATCGTGGTGTCGACGGGTCCGACGGGCGTACGGACATTGCCCACCACCAGCAGCCCCAGCCAGGCGCCGAGCAGCGTGACGGCGACCAGCCCGGCGGACCGCCGGTAGGGGCGGGAACGGGGGCGGGGGCGGGAGCGGCGGAGGCGGGCGACGGACCGGTCGGCGAACTGTCTGAACCAGCCCCACGCGGCACGCGACGGCTTGGAGACAACGCTGGCCATGTGGGCCCGTATGCCCTTTGTGCGCCGATCTATGCCCGCATGTATCCGCGCCGACGCGGGGAGACGCACCCGCGCCGACGCGGGGAGACGCACCCGCGCCGAGGCGGGGAAGGGTGATGCCCCGGCTCTGATACTGGTCGACAATGGGCGCGTGCTGGAGATGACGCGTGAGGAGTTCGAGGAGCTGGTCGCCGAAGCCCTCGACCGGATACCGCCCGAACTGACAAGGCTCATGGACAACGTCGCGGTGTTCGTGGAGGACGAGCCTCCGGCGAGCGACCCCGAGCTGCTCGGGCTCTACGAGGGCACTCCGCTGACCGAGCGCGGAGAGTGGTACGCGGGCGTCCTGCCGGACCGCATCACGATCTACCGCGGGCCGACCCTGCGCATGGTCGAACGGGAGAGCGACCGGGACGGCGAGGCCAGGGAAGGGGTCGTGGAAGAGGTCGAGATCACCGTCGTCCACGAGATCGCACACCACTTCGGTATCGACGACGAGCGGCTGCACGCGCTCGGCTACGGGTGAGCCGGGCGGCTCCCCCTGCGCACACGGCTCCCCTGCGCGCTCGGGCGGGTGCGCCCCCCCGGGTGGCCCCGGGGGGCTCCGGGGTACGGGACAGGTGTGAGCGCCGTATCGCGCGCCGTGCGCGCCGCGCGGCGTGACCTGTTGGGGTGACGGGGAGTTGGGCATGGCACTCGCCTGATGTCCCGCGCAGGAGGTCCCGCCGTGCGCCGATCCCGTACCGCCGCACCCGCCGCCACCGCTGTCACGCGGACGACCGCCGGCGCTCTGATACTCGCGGCGGTCTCCACCCTCAGCGGCTGTATGACGGTGCAGGGCACCGACGACGCCGGCGAGGGCGCGGCCCCGGTCGGCAGCAGGGCCGACGACGACGCCGGGGCAGCCGACCCCGAGGGCGGTCTCGACGGCACCGCGTACCGCAAGGGCCGCGCCAAGAGCGAGACCGGAGGCCGCGCCGACGGGCGCAAGGACCGCGACCGGGCGCGTGAAGGCAAGGACGAGGGCGGCAAGCGCGGCGACGGCGAGAGCTCCGGTGAACGGGACCGTACGGACGGCGACGACTCGGGCGGCGAGGCCGCGTCCTCCACGACCGGCTCGTCCGGCTCGTCGCCCGGCAGCGACCGGAACCGGCCCAGGCCCCAGCCGACCGGTGACGGCGGCGGCTCGGGCGGCTCCGGCGGCGGGGGCGACGGCGGCTCGGGCTCGCCCACCAGTTCGCCCAGCCCGACCCCGACCAAGCCCGCGCCGGACCCCTCACCCACCCGGACCACGGCCTCGCCCAGCGGGACCGACACCTTCGCCCGCCGCAGCGAGCCCAGCCCGGCCTGAGGGGGCGGGGGAGAAGCGGGCGGGGCGCCTCGGGGGCTGCGCGGGCCCACCGGAGAGGCGGCGCCCACGGGTGGCCACCGGCGGGGAGCCGATGCCCGGGCGCGGCCATCGGCTCGTCCCCGGCCGATGGCACACTTCTCTCGGGGACCCTGCCCCTCACAGGAACCCCGCCCCTCACAGGGGGCCTGCCGCGATCTCCCGCCCCCGTTTGCGCGTAGCTCCCGGGGCCGCGTATGCTGGTAGATCGTTTGATCCCATTTGCCCGGCGCCGTCATCACAGCGCGCCGTGTGGCGCGTTCTCTCTGACCGTGGCTGACCGCATCGAGGCGGTTCTTTGCGAATTTCACGGAGTTATGGGCGCGTGCCGAATGACTCCGGAAGGTTGTCGCAACTCGCATGACTGTCACCACCCCTGCCGCCGTACGGCCTGAGGACTTCCCTGAGCCGACCGCTGAGACGGCCCCCGAAACCACCGAAACGGTCTCCGAAATCACCGAAACAGCACCCCAGATGACGGAAGCGGCCGCGATGACGGCCGACCAGATCAGCGTCGCCGTGACCACCGGGGAGCCGGTCGTCGAAGCGTCCGGCGAGACCTCCGAGGCGGCGGCCGCCGATACGGCTGTCGATACGGCCGCCGATGCGGCCGAAGAGACGAAGGTCACGTTCGGCGACCTCGGCCTCCCCGACTCCGTCGTACGCAAGCTCGCCCAGAACGGCGTCACCGCCCCGTTCCCCATCCAGGCCGCCACCATCCCGGACGCGCTGGCCGGCAAGGACGTGCTCGGCCGTGGCCGCACCGGCTCCGGCAAGACCCTCTCCTTCGGTCTGCCGCTGCTGGCCCGCCTCAGCGGTGGCCGCACTCAGCGCAAGCGTCCGCGCGGCGTGATCCTCACCCCGACCCGCGAGTTGGCGATGCAGGTCTCCGACGCGCTGCAGCCGTACGGGGACACGCTCGGCCTCAAGCTGAAGGTCGTGTGCGGCGGTACGTCGATGGCCAACCAGATCTCCGCGCTGGAGCGCGGTGTCGACATCCTCGTCGCCACCCCGGGCCGGCTGCGCGACCTGATCAACCGCGGCTCCTGCTCCCTCGAGGACGTCGAGACGGCGATCCTGGACGAGGCCGACCAGATGTCCGACCTGGGCTTCCTGCCCGAGGTCACCGAGATCCTCGACCTGGTGCCCGAGGGCGGCCAGCGGATGCTCTTCTCCGCCACCATGGAGAAGGAGATCGACTCGCTGGTGCGCCGCTACCTCGTCGACCCGGTCTCGCACGAGGTGGACGCGGCGCAGGGCGCGGTGACGACCATGACGCACCACGTGCTGGTCGTGAAGCCGCGCGACAAGGCGCCGGTCACCACCGCCATCGCTGCCCGCAAGGGCCGCACCATCATCTTCGTCCGCACCCAGCTGGGCGCCGACCGCGTCGCCGAGCAGCTGCGTGAGGCGGGCGTACGCGCCGACGCGCTGCACGGCGGTATGACCCAGGGCGCCCGCACCCGCACGCTGGCCGACTTCAAGGACGGCAAGGTCAACGTCCTGGTGGCCACCGACGTCGCGGCCCGTGGCATCCACGTCGACGGCATCGACCTGGTGCTCAACGTCGACCCGGCCGGCGACCACAAGGACTACCTGCACCGCTCGGGCCGTACGGCACGCGCGGGCGAGTCCGGCACGGTCGTCTCGCTGGCGCTGCCCCACCAGCGGCGGCAGATCTTCCGGCTGATGGAGGACGCGGGCGTCGACGCCTCGCGGCACATCATCGGCCGCGGCGACGTCTTCGACGAGGACGTGGCACGTATCACAGGTGCCCGTTCGCTGACCGAGGTCCAGGCGGAGTCGGCCGCCAACTCGGCCCGCCAGGCCGAGCGCGAGGCCAAGAAGCTCAGCCGCCAGCTGGAGAAGCTCCAGCAGCGCGCCGCCGAACTGCGCGAGGAAGCCACCTTGCTGACCGCGCGTGCGGCCCGTGAGCGCGGTGAGGACCCCGAGGCGGCCGTCGCTGCCGCAGCCGAGGCGGAGGCCGCCCAGGCCGCCGAGGAGGCGCGTGCCGAAGCCCGCCGCGAGGCCAAGGCCGAGGCGGAGCGCCGCGAGCGCGCGGAGCGCGAGCGCTCCGACCGCGACCGTGGCGACCGCGGTGGACGCTCGTCGTACGACCGGCGTGACCGCGACCGCGGCGACCGCCGCCCGTACGGCGGCGGCAACGACCGTGGCGGCTTCCGCCGCGACCGCGACCGGGACGAGCGCCCCTACGGCCGCGACCGCGACGACCGCCCGTACGGCCGGGACCGCGACCGCGACCGGGACCGGGACCGTCGTGACGGTGGCCGGGACGGCGGCAGGGACGGTGGCCGTGGCGGCTCCGGCGCGGCGGGCTACCGCCGCGACGACGTCCGCCGTGACGACCGCCGCGAGGGTGGCGACCGCGGCTTCCGCCGCGAGGGCTTCCGCGGCGGTGACCGCCCCCACCACCGCGACCGCCGCGACGACCGCCGCCCGTACGGCCGCGCCGGCGAGCACCGCTCCGGCTCCCACGCCCCCGGCCGCAACGGCGCCCGCACTCCGGACCGCCGCGCGGACAAGCCCCGCTGGAAGCGCAACGGCTGACATTCGGTGAGGGCCCCGGCCCTCCCGAACACGTGCCCGACCGCAGCCTCGAAGGCGTTCAACCCGGAATGCCTTCGAGGCTCGCGCGAGCCCCGGGCTATGCTGCTCGGTGCGGGCCGTTAGCTCAATTGGCAGAGCAGTGGACTTTTAATCCATTGGTTGTGGGTTCGAGTCCCACACGGCCTACCGGTTGCAAGTAGTGCAGACCCCGTCTGAGCTGCTATGAAGCGTCCGAGTCCACTTCAGTGGGCTCGGACGCTTCGCCGTTTCCGGGCTCTTGCGTGAGCGATGCGTGAGCGGACGCGCCGGGATCGGCCGTCGGGGCGGCGGGGCGGGCCCTGGGGGCGAGGTGTGCGGCCTTCTCGGCGATCTCGCGGTCGAGTTCGGGGAGCAGGCTCGTGTACGTGTCCGACGTGAGGACGATGGTGGAGTGCCGGAGTGTCTCCTTCACCGCGTGGAGGTCGCCGCCGCCTCCGTGGGTGAGGGTGGCGGCGACGTGACGTAGATCACGAAGAGTGATGGGCGGGAGGTCGGTCGTCGCGAGGATGTGACGGAAGGCTTCGGAGGCCATCTCCGGGTGGAGCCAGGAGCCGTCTTCTCGCGTGAAGACCTTGCCGGTGTCCTGCCACGCCTGACCCCAGCGGCGGCGCGTCGAACATGGCCACCAAGTGGCCGACGTTGAGGCGGTCGAGCCGTATGTGGCCGATGTGCGGCTTGAGATGGGCGCGGATGTGGGAGCTGTAGCCGTTGAGCGTCGTCCTACGGCGCTTCTTCGACGCCAGCCAGCTCTCCAGCCACTCGCCGACCGTGAGGTTGCCGCGGACGTTCAGGCCCGACGCGAGGCGCCGACGAGTCTCCTCGACGTTCGGCAGCGGCGCCTTCTACCGGTTGACCTCCTCCAGCATGGCGGCGATCAGTTCGACGCTCTCGGGGTCGTCGGCGTCGGCGAGGGCGAGGAGCGCGCGGACATGGTTGAGGGCGCTCTGGGCGGCCCTAAGGCTCTCGTAGCCGGCGCGGCTGAAGGAGCGGCGGGTGCCGTTGGGACGGGGCGGGAGTTCCTGCCGTACGGAGTAGGAGCCGGGCTTGCGGCTGGAGAGCTCGGGGCACTTCTTGCCGAGCGGCTTGCCGGTCTCGGTGTCGCGGCAGTAGCAGCGGCGGTGTGTAGAACCCTTCAAAGGCGATCCTCCGGAGCTGGATTCGATTATGGACTCGACGGGTCGACGTCTTCGAGTCCGGGGGCAGGTCGGGTGGGGTGGCGCCCTCCTCGCGGAGTTCCCGGCGGAGGTGGCGGAGGGTGTACCTGGCGGAGATGGCCTGGTCGGCGTACTCGCTGCGCCTGCGCTCGGCCTCTTCCTTCCGGGCGCGGTTGGTGGCGGTCCTGGGCACAAGGTGTGGCACTGCCCGGTCCGGGCCGCCCCGAGGACCCGGTCCTGACCGACGCCCAGTGGGCCGACATCGCTGCCTTCGCGATGCACTGGCACCGCACACGCCAGCACGCCCAGCAAGAAGCGGCAGCCAAGCAGGCCCTCGTCCACCTGCAGATCGCCCACCGGCAGATCGCCGAACCCGCGCTGAGCAACTTGGCCCACCGCGCGCCCGCGCCGCAGACCAAAGCACCGCTACGCCCAGCACCTCTTGAGATATACCGCCGACGTCAGAGCCACATACTCAACACAGTGGATCAAGTGGCTGGCGTGAATTGCGCTCGACGCGACGCAGGTCAGAAGTCCTGTAGCTTCGCCGCCGAGACGCTAGCCCCATCCTTCATGTCTCACCAGGGCGCGGCTGGAACGTAGCTATCCAGTGATATTCAGGAGCAAGCGAGGAGGGAACGTCATGTCGGACGCCCCCACCGGTTGCGAGCGAGCCCAGTGGAGGGTGTCAGCACTCTGTATGGGCGGCAATCCTGACCGGTATGGGTGCACTTCTCACGGGGGTCGCAACCTTGATCACTGCCCTACGCTGAACCCTCTACCGATGTAGCAGAAGATGAACAGACTCGAGATGGGAAAGCCGAGGGCCTGCGAAGGCCCTCGGCACTCGGTACCTAGACCGGTTACCTGTCGCGGACAATCATGAGAATGATCACGATAAGCAACAGCGAAATCGGCTCCATGTTCGGACTCCCTCATGTTGGGCCCGCTTCGGGGCAGTGGATGCAGGGAGTCGCGTTTTCTACCGAGCGCCTCTATTTTGCCTTTCGCTTGAGGCGCTGTCAGCCCCTTGCGCATAGCGGGCCAAGTCAGTCTCCAGCAGACATCACGCGTGAGAGCTCCACACAGAACTTCCGGTGATCCTCAGCCAACAGTGTTCAGCCAGCATCCCGCCGCCGAACGGCCAGCGAACTCAGTATTCGCCCAGCTCACGAGCACAATTACTGTCCTCTTTCCCCTGATCCACCAACTCGGAGCACAATTTCCATTCCCGTCGCCCGCTCCAGATCGAACATCCGGACTGGACGTCCGGTGTCTTCGCCCCCGGAGGTCAAACGGCTCGGGTGTCGGATCCAGCGCCTGACGTCCAGGGCCTCCGAGCTGGGGGCCAGGAGCAAGGCGTGCTCAGCTTCGGCGTGGCTCCCGTTCAGAGGTTCGGTGGAGCGCGGTGAGGCGGGCGGTCTCGTCGTCACGGAAGTTCCTGACCTCGGTGCAGCGTTGGCTCATGACGAATTCGCCGAGGGGCAGGCAGAGGTCCATGCGTTGGATGCAGACGCCGATCATGAAAGGGCCGTTCTTGGCGCGGTACATGCGGACGCCGTAGTACCCCTCTTGGCAGTCGCGGTCGTTGTTGAAGCGGCAGTCGGCGCAGGTGTCGGGGAGCCGGACGGCGCGGATGCTCTTGGCGTAGAGGGTGCGGCCGTCGGGGAGGCGGTAGCGGGTGCGCTGGTCGGAGGCGCCTGCGGTGATGATGCGCAGGTCGGGGACGGCGCCCAAGCGGTTGATGACCTCCCGCACAGCCGCCAGGGAGGCGCCGTCGTCTTCCAGGTTCACCAGCATCCGCACGATCACGTCGCGGCCGTGCTGCTCGATGATGCGCAGGACCCGTTCGACGTGCTGGTGGTCGGGGATGACGATGTTGGCCGAGACCTTCACTCCGTGCCGGCAGGCAGTCTCGATGGTGTCCGCGAGAGCGTCGAGCTTGCGGGCGGCCAGTCGGGGCGAGGCGAGTCGGGGTGCCTGCACGGCGGCGAGTTCGTCGGGGGTGGTGCCGAAGACGGACAGGTTGATGCGGTCCAGCCCGGCCTCGGCGCACTCGGGGAGCACGGCCGCGCCGTTCTCGCCGTTGGAGGTGAGGCCGACGGTCAGGTCGAGGCGTCGTGCGATGCGGACGAGATCGGGTAAGTCCGGGTGGAGGGTGGGCTCGCCGCCCGTGAAGTGGACTTCGTTGATGGGGAGGCTGCCGCGGACGGCGGCCAGGGCGAGCGCGAAGTCCGAGTCGGCGGGGATGCGCTGGGTGAGGAAGTCGGCGCTGTTGGTGGCCAGGTAGATGGAGACCCGGCCGGAGCGGCCGGGGGTGCCGGTGAAGGCGTCGGGTGGGCGGTCGCTGTTGTCGGTGGTGACGGGGGTGCCTTCGTTGTGGCAGAAGGTGCAGGCCAGCCCGCACGCGTCGATGATCTTCACGCGGAGGGTGCGGTCGGGAACGACCGTGACCGGTACGTCGTCGAGTGGTTCGTGCATCGTTCCGCCTTCCGTGCCGGACCGGGACGGAGGGGTGCCCCGGTCGGCCGTGTGTAGGGGTGGGGTCAGAAGCGCAGCTCGGTGATGGTGTCGAGGTCGATGCCGTGGCGGGCGTAGATCTTCTGGGTGTTCTCGCTGGTCAGCTCGGACCTGGGGATACCGAGGCGTTCGGCGGTCTGCCAGACCTGTTCCTCGTCGGCGCCCTCGATCTCCAGGTACGGGGGGATGCGGGGCCAGGTGTCGATCTCCAGCCGTACGCCGTCCAGGAGCCAGGAGCTGCGGCGGTTCTCCTGGTAGGAGCGGTGGGTCAGGCCCATGAGGCCGAGGAGGGTGTGGGTGTCCTCGAAGGAGCCGACGGTGGTCTCGGTCTCCTGGGTGCCGTCGATCGCGTCCGAGCTGATGGTTTTGACGCACAGCGTCACGGCACCGCCCGCGTCCCGCAGCCGCACCCAGCGGCCTGCGACCGGTGGGGTGGGGTCGTAGACGTAGCGGCGCATCAGCCGCTCGCCGTGGAAGGTGCCGCCCGTGGACTTGATGCGCGTGGCCATCGCCTCCGGGTCGATCTCCAGAGCCTTGGCCTCGTACTCGACGACGTGCATGGGATACCAACTTCCTCTCGAACCGCAGGGGATGGGCGAGTCTGGCAGGAGGGCGGGAGCCAGCCGCCACTCGTTGAGCCGATCTTCCATCGGGATGGCGAACGGGCGCGGCACGCGCGGCTGCGCTCTCGGTCTGCTCCAGCGGATCAATGTGCGCCGGAGCTTCTGGAAGGCAGTCACGATCTCGTCCTTCAGAGCGCGGTGCGCAGGTCGCGCGGGTTGACGGGGGTGACCTTGCGGAGTTCGCGGATGAGCTTGGAGGCGAGTACCGAGTGCAGGCCCGGATCGTCCTTGGGCAGCCAGATGTCGGTGTCGCCGTGGTTGAGGCGCCAGCCGTCGGTGGTGAGGCGGCAGACCTGGCACCTCATCGCGTACATGCACTCGTACTGCCGCCCCGGGTGCATCGACGCGAAGTCCGGCCGGCCGACGCCGGGTGAGTACGAACAGCGCGCCCACAGCACCCCGAACCCGTCACGGTCAGAAGGAAGCTCCCGTCCTTGGTACACCAGCCTGGGAGCCCCGGGCGTGAGCGCAACGGCCAGTGTCGCCTCGGCGACCGCCTTCTCGCTATCCCACATCGCCACGAACGGCACCCGCACCGAACGCCCTGTGCACGGGTGCTTCGCGTACAGGGGCACGCGGCCCATCCTCAAGGCGAAGGAGGCTGCCGACGACTTCATGGGGTCGCCACCCCCGTGCCTTGCCAACCCTCTCGTTCCAGGAGTGACAGCAGGTCCCGTGTCGCCCTGGCTGTCCGACGCGCCGCCGTCAGCGACGGTTGTGGGCCTTCGCTCGCAGCGGCTCTGGCTCTGGCCACCATCTCCGCGACTACGATCCGCCCGGTGTCCAGCTCGGCTTCAGTAGCGTCCGCCGGCGCGTCCAGGTAGGCGTGCAGGGTGTCGGTCGCCGGCCGCAGGTCAGCCCCGTCCACACCGTCGAAGTGCCTGCTGAGCACATACTCGACCGTGCGGCGAACGGTCTCGGGTGTCACGGCCAGCGGCTCGTCCTGCTCCTCGGCCTGCCAGCGGCGCATCGCCTCCAGAAAGCGACGAAGGGTCGCGTCGTCGGTAGCCTCGACCGCGGCTTCGCCGAAGGCAGGGACCTCGTGCTCGCACGCTTGCCCTGGCGTCCGTCGTTCCACCGGTGGGCTGTCAGGGGCGCGCGCCACCGTTTGGTGTCGGCCGACGAGGGCGAAGTGGCGAGGCCGCCGGTGGCGACCCATCACGTACCCGCCTCGTCCGCCAAGTCCGCCCACACCGTCTTGCCGCTCGTGTGCACATCAGTACCCCAGTCAATGGCGAGGGCTGAGACCAGGAGCAACCCCCTGCCCCTCGTCTCCCCCTCGTCCGGAGACCGCAGCACGGGCCGGACGCGGGACTGGTCGGTCACACGGATACGCACGCGGAACTGCGAGGGACGCTCGGCGCTGAAGACCAGGTAGCGGCCAGAGCCATGCTGCACCGCGTTCGCGACCAACTCGGTCGCGACCAAGGTGGCCTCGTTCAGGAGCGATTCGAGGCGCCATACGCGTAGCGCCGTGACCACCAGGTCGCGGGCGAGGCCCGCGGACTCCGGCACGGACGGAAACGTCTGGCTGTATCCGGGCGCGCCGATCGAGGTCGCTCTTGCCGCCGTCATGGTCACGGGTCTTCCCTCCGGGATCGGTCGCTCGACCAGAGCGGCCTCCCCTCACTCAGGGGGTGGTCGCGGGAGCCGGTCCGACTTTCAGGACTCCAGCCAACCGCCGGAGATCGCTGCGGACCACGGCATCCGTGCGGCAGTCTTGATGCACCTCTGATGCATGGGGTGCCGCAGCGGGTAGGGCCCCAGTCAGGCGGGGAGGAGAGCGCCATGCGGTTGTCCGAGCGGCGTAAAGCCATGGGCTACAGTCAGGAGAAATTCGCCCATGCGCTCGGCGTCGACCGCACAACGGTCGGCCGCTGGGAACGCGGTGAGACCACGCCCGAATGCGTCCACCGGCCGAAGATGGCCGAACTTCTGCGCCTGGACATCACCGAACTCGGCCGCATGCTGGATCCACCACCACCAGCAGTCCACCACCACGCGCAGCCAGCACAGCCCCTACCCCGTCCCGTTCACGGCCCAGGTGAATCCGACGAAATGATCCGACGCAAGTTTCTGCGCCTGCTCACGGTGACCGGAGCCCTGACCGCCCTGGGACCCGAGGCAGCCGACGACATAGCGGAGGCCGCCGAGCGCGGCTCGGCCGACGACTACCGCCGCATGAACGAACACCTCTGGCACGTCTACCAACTGGCCCGCTCCAAGCGCTCCGTCCACGGCGTCGTCCAGGACCAGCTCGACGCGCTCGCCGACGCCCTGAAGACAGGCTCATCAAGCCGGGCCGCCGCGATGTGCGAAGCCGCCGGAGACCTCTTCCAGCTCTCCGGCGAGCTGGCCTTCGACAGCAACCGCTACACGGACGCCGCGGCGGCCTACTCCGTGGCCGCGTCCGCCAGCGACAGCGCGCACGCCTTCGACCTGTGGGCCTGCGCCCTCGTCCGTCACGCCTACGTCGACATGTCCGAGCGGCAGTTCACGGAAGCCACCGAGACCCTGGACGTCGCCCGCACCATCGCCACGCGCGGCGACCCTGCCCTGTCCACCCGCTACTGGGTCGCCTCCGTCCAGGCCGAGGCACACGCGAACCTCGGCGACCTGGACGCCTGCCAGCGCGCCCTCGACGAGGCACAGAAGGTCACCGACCTCCCCGGCCCCGTCCACAACGGCGGATGGCTCCGCTTCGACGGCTCCCGCCTCCCCGAAGAACGCGGAGCCCGCTTCGTCCAGCTCGGACGACTCGACCTCGCCGAGAAGGCTCTCGAGAGCGCCCTCGACTCCACCGCCTTGGCCAAGGGAACCTCCTACCGCCGCCGAGGCTCCGTCCTGGTCGACCTCGCACTGATCGGCGCCAAACGCCATGACGCGGAACAGGCCGTCACCCACGGCCGCGAGGCACTCCAGCTCGCGCGGCAATCGGGCTCGGGCTACGTCGCCCGTAGACTCCAGACGCTACGGGATGATCTGCACTCCTACGGCCACGATCACCGCGTAGCCGAACTGGCCGCCGACATCGGCAGCCTGCACGCGACGTGACGAGAGGGGTAGGCATGACGGACACCGAGGGCGCCCGCCTGTTCCGGGAGACCTGGATCGCGGGAGTCAACAAGCACTACCCGGGCGAACCCAAAGCCAGCTACGTCACGCCCTGGGAAGACACCCCCGACTGGGAACGCGAAGCCGCCGGCGCCGTCTACCAGCAGGTGCGCCACTTCCTCGACCTGAGCGACGGCAACGCCAAACGCCTCACCCGCGAACAGAAGGGCCGCTTCGTCGCCACCTGCTGGACGGCCCAGATGTACAAGCACTTCGGCGACCCCAAGCCCGCCTACGTCGCCGACTGGCCCGACCTCCCGGACTGGCAGAAGGAAACCGACTCCGACATCTTCGAAGCCATCGAGGCTCTATAGCAGCCGGTCGGCCGTAATTGCGAGGTGTCTCCACAGGACCGTCCCAGCGGTGGACCCTGCCCAAGGCCGCCACCGAGCTGGCCCCCCCCGGGCGGTAGGGCAAGTCATGAGGTGACCGTGCAGGTTCAACCGCAGGCAGCCAGGGCAGAGCCCAACGGAGGTCGGCAACTATCTGCTGACGCCACCGATTGTGTACGGGATACTACGGGTGGTTCCAACCTGACGATCACGCACTGAGCTGGGGGAAGAGGGTGGCGGGCGGGAACGGTCCCTACGCACGGGAACTTGCGCGGCAGGCCAGGGAGCGCGAGCGGGCTCGTAAGGCAGCCGAGGCTGAAGCCAAGCGAAAGGCTCGCGAGAAGAAGCTTGCCTACGAGGCTGCACGTGCGCAGGAGGCCGCCGATCGCACCAGCGTCACCGAGAACGACGCTGAGCAGCTCACCAAGCTGCTGCGCACAGCTGTACTGAACGAACCCCCACTGACGTTCGATCGACTACGGCAGGACTTTGTCCCGAGCCAGTTCGTGCCTCCCAAAGGGCGTGCCCAAGCGGCACCCTCGCCTCGCTGGGAAGAGTACGAACCAGCGGCGCCTGGGGGGGCTACTGAGTGCTTTCGGTTTCGGACGTCGCAGGTACGAGGCAGAGGTCGACGTGGCCAGGAAGCGATTCGACGAAGCACAACGAGCCCATGCCCGCGAGGAGTCGAAGCGCGTCAAGAAGCTGGAACGAGCACGCGCGAGCCACGAGGAACGTAACCAGGAAGGCTGCCCGGGTCGAGGCGTGGAACTCCGACCTTGAACAACGCCGTAGCGCGTACAGAGACAGAGACGTCGAGGCTGTCGAGTGGTTCATTGATCAGGTTCTGGCCGCCACCGTGTATCCACACGGCTTTCCCAAAGCCCATGGGCTCACGCTCGGGCCTCAGTCGAGAGGAACAAGCCGGAGTCTCTGAGATTGCCTGACCAGTGTCAGTGTCGCCCTCGAAGCCGCTGGTCATGACGCCCCGATGCGTGAGCGATGCGTGAGCGGACGTGCCGTCACCCGTCCGGACCACGCGTCAGCGGTCACCTTCCGCACCACCCCTGACCTGGTGCGGAAGGATCACGCGGACGTACCCGTCACCGGCCGGCATGCTCTGACCAGGACTTTTAATCCATTGGTTGTGGGTTCGAGTCCCACACGGCCTACCGCGAGCAGGGCGGGCTTACCCCGCTGACCTGCGAGGAAGCGCCCGGACCGAGATCATCGGTCCGGGCGCTTCGGCGTTTTCGGGGGGCTCTGCGTGGGTGGGTGGGCCGTCGGTGGGGGTGGGCTGGAGCCGGGAGTGTAAGGGGTGCGTCAGGGAGGCGCTTGTTGCCGTATGGAAGGTGCTAACGGGGGACCGGGAGGGCTGGGAGGGGTGGTGTGCTCGCAGGGTCCTGACCCTGAGCGTATTCCGAGGAGCACTTGATGGCCGATGTGGCCTTCGTCGTCGTCACGGTCGCGGTGTTCGCGCTGTTGGCGCTCGCCGCCAAGGCGGTGCAGAAGCTGTGACGGGCGAGAACGTTGCCGGGCTGATCGTGGCCGTGGCCCTGCTGGGCTATCTGATCGCGGCGCTCCTCTTCCCGGAGAGGTTCTGACGCGGCGATGAGTGATCTCCTTGCCGCTGTGGCGCAGGTGTCGGCGCTGATCGCGGCGCTGGCGCTGGTCCACCGGCCCCTTGGTGACTACATGGCCAGGGTCTACAGCTCGGAGCGGCATCTGCGCGTCGAGCGGTGGATGTACCGGGCTGTGGGCGCGGACCCGGACGCGGAGATGCGCTGGCCCGCTTATCTGCGCGGAGTGCTGGCCTTCTCGCTGGTCAGTGTGTCGCTGCTGTATCTGCTTCAGCGGGTGCAGGACAAGCTGCCGCTGTCGTTGGGTTTCGCGCCCATCGATCCGGACCAGGCGTTCAACACGGCTGCTTCGTTCGTGTCGAACACGAACTGGCAGTCGTACTCAGGTGAGACGGCGATGAGCCACCTGACCCAGACCGCCGGCCTGGCGGTGCAGAACTTCGTGTCGGCGGCTGTGGGGATGGCGGTGGCCATCGCCATGGTGCGCGGTTTCGCCCGGTCACGTACCGGCGAACTGGGCAATTTCTGGGCCGACCTGGTGCGTGGGGTGGTGCGGATCCTGCTGCCCATCTCGGCCGTGGCGGCCGTGGTGCTGGTGGCTCTCGGGGCGGTCCAGAACTTCGCGGACATCCATTCCGTCACCACTCTGACCGGTGACCATCAGCGCTTGACCGGGGGAGCCGTCGCCTCCCAGGAGGCCATCAAGGACCTGGGCACCAACGGCGGCGGCTTCTACAACGCCAACTCCGCCCACCCCTTCGAGAACCCGAACGGGATCTCCAATCTGCTGGAGATCTTCCTGCTGCTGGTCATCCCGTTCTCGCTGCCGCGCACCTTCGGGACGCTGGTGGGCAGCGTGCGGCAGGGGTACGCGATCGTGGCGGCCATGGCCGGGATCTGGCTGGCCGGCGTCATCGCGGTGACGTGGCTGGAGTTCGCCCACCCGGGAGCGGCCTCGCAGCTGGCCGGCGGCTCGATGGAGGGCAAGGAGCAGCGGTTCGGCGAGGGTGGCTCCTCGCTGTTCGCGGTGTCCACGACGATGACCTCGACCGGGTCTGTTGACTCCTTCCACGACTCGTTCCAGGGGCTCTCGGGCGGAGTGCTGCTCTTCGGGATGATGATCGGTGAGATCGCGCCCGGCGGCGTCGGCTCCGGCCTGTACGGAATGCTGGTCATGGCGGTCGTGGCGGTGTTCCTGGCCGGGCTGATGGTGGGGCGCACGCCCGAGTATCTGGGCAAGAAGCTCGGCAGCCGTCAGATCAAGCTCGCCGCCTGCTTCATCCTGATCACTCCGGCTCTGGTGCTGATCGGTACGGCCGTGGCGATGGCCACGGGTGAGGGCGAGTCGTCGATGACGAACACCGGCGCGCACGGCTTCTCCGAGGTGCTCTACGCCTACACCTCGGCCTCAAACAACAACGGCAGCGCGTTCGCCGGTTTCGGAGCCGACACCGTCTACCACAACACCGCGCTGGGGCTCTGCATGCTGCTGGGCCGCTTCCTGCCGATGGTGTTCGTGCTGGCGCTGGCCGGCTCCCTGGCCGGGCAGACGCCGGTTCCCGCCACCGCGGGAACGCTGCGCAGCGACAAACCACTGTTCACCGGCGTGCTGGTGGCGACCATCGTCGTCGTGGCCGGACTGACGTTCTTCCCGGCTCTGGCACTTGGGCCGCTCGCTGAAGGGCTGGCCGTATGACCTCCGATCTGAAGCGCACGATGGACAACACGTCGACCGCCACCTCAACGTCCACCTCCACGTCCCCGACAGCCACTCCCCCGTCCGCGGGGAGCGGCGTGCTCGTCCCACGCCAGGAGACGCCTGGCGGGCAGGATTCCGAGCACACGGCCGGCCGGATCGGCGGAGGGCTGTTCGATCCGAAGCAGTTGCTCACCTCGTTGCCGGACGCCCTCCGGAAGCTGGACCCACGGGTGATGGTGAAGTCGCCGGTGATGTTCGTGGTGGAGATCGGCTCCGTCCTCACCACGGCACTGGCCGTTGCCGACCCCGGTGGCTGGTTCGGCTGGGCGATCACCGTATGGCTGTGGCTGACGGTGCTCTTCGCCAATCTCGCCGAGGCCGTGGCCGAGGGGCGCGGCAAGGCGCAGGCCGACACACTGCGCAGGACCAAGACCGGCACCGTCGCCCGGCGACTTGCCAACAGGGACACGCAGGGCCCGGAAGAGCGGGTCCCCGGCACCGAGCTACGGACGGGTGACCTGGTGGTGTGCGAGGCGGGCGAGGTGATCCCCGGCGACGGCGATGTGATCGAGGGCGTCGCTTCGGTGGACGAGTCGGCCATCACCGGTGAGTCCGCTCCGGTCATCCGCGAGTCCGGCGGCGACCGTTCGGCGGTGACCGGCGGTACGAAGGTGCTCTCCGACCGGATCGTCGTCGAGATCACCGCGAAGCCAGGTGAGACGTTCATCGACCGGATGATCGGCCTGGTGGAGGGCGCCGCGCGGCAGAAGACGCCGAACGAGATAGCGCTGAACATCCTGCTGGCCTCGCTGACAGTCATCTTCCTGCTGGCGGTGGTCACCCTGCAGCCGTTCGCGGTCCACGCGGGCGCCGAGCAGTCGCTGATCGTGCTGACGGCGCTGCTGGTGTGCCTGATCCCGACCACCATCGGCGCCCTGCTGTCCGCGATCGGCATCGCGGGCATGGACCGGCTGGTGCAGCGCAATGTGCTGGCGATGTCCGGGCGGGCTGTCGAGGCAGCGGGGGATGTGTCCACGCTGCTGCTGGACAAGACCGGCACCATCACCCACGGCAACCGTCAGGCGGCGGAGTTCCTCCCCGTCCAGGGCGCGTCCGGGGAGGAGTTGGCCGACGCCGCGCAGCTTTCCTCGCTGGCCGACAAGACACCCGAGGGCCGCTCGGTCGTCGTCCTGGCCAAGGAGCGGTACGGGCTGCGGGAGCGGCACGAGGGGGAACTGGCCCACGCGGAATGGGTGCCCTTCACCGCGCAGACCCGGATGTCGGGTGTGGACGTGGACGGGACGAAGGTACGCAAGGGCGCCGCGCAGGCCGTGCTCTCCTGGGTGACCGAGCAGGGCGGGCACGCGCCCGAGGATGCCCTGCGGTCGGCGGAGGAGGTGTCCGAAGCCGGCGGCACGCCGCTGCTGGTGGCCGTCGAGGAGGACGGCGCCGCCGCCCGGGTGCTGGGCGTGATCCACCTCAAGGACGTGGTCAAGGCGGGCATGCGGGAACGCTTCGGCCGACTCCGCGAGATGGGCATCAGAACGGTCATGATCACCGGGGACAACCCGCTGACGGCCAAGGCCATCGCCGACGAGGCCGGAGTGGACGACTTCCTGGCCGAGGCCACGCCCGAGGACAAGATGGCCCTCATCCGGCACGAGCAGGCCGACGGCAAGCTCGTCGCCATGACCGGCGACGGCACCAACGACGCCCCCGCGCTCGCCCAGGCCGACGTCGGCGTCGCCATGAACACCGGTACCTCCGCTGCCAAGGAGGCCGGGAACATGGTGGACCTGGACTCCGACCCGACCAAGCTGATCGAGGTCGTGGAGATCGGCAAGCAGTTGCTGATCACCCGCGGTGCGCTGACCACGTTCTCCATCGCCAACGACGTGGCGAAGTACTTCGCGATCATCCCGGCGATGTTCGCCGTCGCGTACCCGAGCCTGGACGACCTCAATTTCATGCGGCTGGCCAGTCCCGAGTCCGCGATCCTGGCCGCGGTGATCTTCAACGCGCTGATCATCGTGGCGCTGGTGCCGCTCGCCCTGCGCGGCGTGCGGTACCGGCCGCTCGGCGCCGACCGGATGCTCCGCCGCAACCTCGGCCTCTACGGCGTGGGCGGGCTGATCGCGCCGTTCCTCGGCATCAAACTCATCGACCTGCTCATCTCCCTGATCCCCGGAGTCGGCTGACCGCCATGAACACCTCCGTACGCAACACCATCCGGCTGCTGTGGGGCGCCCTGCGGGCCCTGCTGGTGCTCACGGTGGCCACCGGCGTCCTCTATCCGCTGGCGGTCACCGGCATCGCGCAGGCCGCCTTCCACGACAAGGCCAACGGCTCGAAGGTGCGGGCCGAGGGGCGCGAGGTCGGGTCCAGGCTCATCGGTCAGAAGTGGAACATCCCCGGCACCGACCGGCCCGACCCCAAGTGGTTCCAGCCACGCCCCTCCAACAGCGACTACGACCCGCTCGCCACCGGCTCCAGCCAACTCGGGGCCTCCGACGAGCGGCTGGTGAAGGCCGTACGGAAAGCGAGGGAGCAGGTCGCCGCGTTCAACGACGTACCTGCCGCCAAGGTGCCGGCGGACGCCGCCACCGGCTCGGCCTCCGCCGTCGACCCGGACATCTCACCGGCGTACGCCGACATCCAGATCCCCCGGGTCGCCCGCGCGAACCACCTGACTCAGGCTCAGGTGACGAAGTTGGTGCACGAGCACACCGAAGGGCGCGACGCGGGCTTCCTCGGCGAGCCCCGCGTCAATGTGCTGGAACTCAACCTGTCCCTGCGCCACCTCGCCGAGCACTGAAACAGTCCCCCTCCGGGCCCCGGCCCTCGCAGAGGCAGGCTGCTCCGTCGGTTTGTCACGGGGCTGTCCCAGGTGGGGCCGGGGGCCTGGGGGATGGGGGGAGGAGAGGGGTGTGTGTAACAGGCAGGTAAGAGCGGCCGGTGGGCGTGAACATTCCTCGGGCGGGGTGGATCGAAGGGGTCAGTAACGCTCACCGTGCCGGGCCGCCGGCACCGACCCCTGAGGAAGAAAACGATGCGCGCTCGCAAGCTCACTCTCGCCGCCCTGGCCCTGGCCGCCGGTCTCTCGCTCACCGCCTGCCAGGGAAACGAGGACTCCAACGCCGACGCCAACGCCAACACGCATGCCTCCGGCGGCTCCTCCTCGTCCTCGAAGGGCTCGTCGGGCAGCTCCTCGGGCGGCGGCTCCTCCTCGTCGTCCTCGTCTTCCTCCTCCTCGGGCGGGAACTCCGGCGGCAGCGGGTCCAAGGAGAACGCGGCCGACTCCGCCCCCGGCAGTGGCGGCGGGCAGATCACCACCGGCCCCTGCAAGACGTCGGACCTCGCCTTCGGCACCTCCCACGGCATGGGCGAGGGCGATCTCATCGTCAGGATGAAGAACACCGGCGGCGACGCCTGCTCGCTCAAGGGATTCCCCGGTGTGGACCTCCTGTCCCAGGACGCCGGCAGGCCGCTCAGCGCCAAGCGCAGCGGTATCGACGCCCCGGCCGTCGCCCTCACACCCGGCGAGACGACCCGCTTCACCCTTCACTACCCGCCGAACAACACCGGCGGCACCGGCGCGTACGTCAGCGCCATCCGTGTCACCCCGCCCGACGAGACCCACTCCAAGAGCCTGTCGGTCAGCTTCAGCCTTCCGGTCCGGGCCGGGGCCGACCAGGAGGTCACGGTTGACCCCGTCGGCACCGGCAAGCAGTGACGAGGGGCGGGTGCCCCGCCGCCCCGTGCCCCGACGTCGGTTCGGGAGCGGCCCGTTCAGGAGTCGGGCCGGCGCGTCAGTGGGATCGGTCGGTGTTGAGTCGGGCGGCCTGGCGGGTCAGGTGATCGCGCTCGGCGAGGTTGGTCGCCTTGTGGGCCGCCTCGGCGTACAGCCGTGCCGCCGTCGACAGGTCGCCGTCGCGCTCGTGGAGATAGGCGGCCGCCGCGGCGTGGCGGGGCAGCGAGGGGTCGAGTTCGGCGAGCGCCGCCAGGCCGGCGCGCGGTCCGTCGGCCTCGCCGACGGCCACCGCGCGGTTGAGTCGGACGACGGGGTTGTCGGTCAATCGGGTGAGTTCGTCGTACCACTCGACGATCTGTACCCAGTCGGTCTCCTCGGCGGTGGGCGCGTCGGCGTGGAGCGCTGCGATGGCGGCCTGGGCCTGGAACTCGCCCAGCCGGTCGCGGGCGAGGGCCGCCTGCAGGATCCCGATGCCCTCGGCGATCAGGCGTGTGTCCCACCGGGTGCGGTCCTGCTCGGCGAGCGGCACCAGACTGCCGTCGGGCGCGGTACGCGCGTCCCGCCGGGCGTGGTGGAGCAGCATGAGGGCCAGCAGCCCGGCCACCTCGGGGTGGTCGATGGCGGCGGCGAGCTGCCGGGTGAGCCGGATGGCCTCGGCGGCGAGGTCGATGTCGCCGGAGTAGCCCTCGTTGAAGACCAGGTACAGAACGCGCAGCACGGTGGCGACGTCGCCGGGCTGGTCGAACCTCCCCCGAGCTCTCGGTTTCTCCCCCAGCCTCCGGCCGGGAGGGGCCCCCGGAGCAGGGGATGCCCCGATGTCGGAGACGGTGCGCTTCGCCCGGCTGATCCGCTGGGCCATGGTCGCCTCGGGCACCAGATACGCCTGGGCGATCTGGCGGGTGGTCAGCCCGCCGACGGCGCGCAGGGTGAGCGCCACAGCGGACGACGGTGTCAGCGACGGGTGCGCGCACAGGAAGTAGAGCTGGAGCGTGTCGTCCGCGGACGGCGCCGGACCTGGCGGCGGCTCTTCGTCGACGCGGTCCTCCCGCCGGCGGCGCGCCGCCTCCGCCCTGCTGTGGTCGAGGTACCGGCGCCAGGCGACGGTGATCAGCCAGCCCTTGGCGTCCTGAGGGGGAGCGTCCGGCCAGACGCGTACCGCCTCGATCAGCGCCTCCTGGACGGCGTCCTCGGCCGCCGCGAAGTCGGCTCCGCGGCGGACGAGGATGGCCAGCACGCTCGGCATCAGGCTGCGGAGCAGTGCTTCGTCGATCGGCGCTGTCACTGGGTGATGGTGGGCGGCTCGGTCAGGAACGGGCGCAGCTCCAGCCACTCGTGGATCGGCTCGCCGTCCTTGCCCGGTGCGGCCGACAGCTCCCCGGCCAGCTCGACGGCCCGCTCGTAGCTGTCGACGTCGATCACCATCCAGCCGGCGATGAGGTCCTTGGTCTCGGCGAACGGGCCGTCGGTGACCGGCGGGCGCCCCTCACCGTCGTAGCGGACCCATGTCCCCTCGGGGGCCAGTGCCTGGCCGTCGACGAACTCGCCGGTCTCCTGGAGCCGGGCCGCGAAGTCGTTCATGTACTGCACGTGCGCCGTGATCTCCTCCGGCTTCCACTGGTCCATCGGCACGCAGTTGACCGCTTCCGGGGCGCCTCGGTAGTGCTTGAGCAGCAGGTACTTGGCCATGGCGGTTCTCTCCTCGGTGCTGGTGCGACCCATCTTGGCCGCTTCACACCCAGGACGGAGCAGGTCGGCGGTTCTCGACATGCTCGCCGGGATTTTTTCGGGAGTTCTTCCGCCGCACCCAGGAGGCGGGACAGGGCTCGGTCCGTATTACTCATATGGATATATGGTTGCGCAAAGTGGCAAGCGTGCCGTGGGGCTCTCAAGTAAGAGGGGACGGCAGGCGCCCTCGGTACGTTGACCCTCTGACAACCGGCACCTTGCCCCCTCTACCGAGAAGGACGACCCACGCATGATCACGTTGACGAAGGACGACGGCCCCGCGGACCTGGACGGAGTGACGCACCTGTCCATCGGTGTGTCCTGGGACCCCACTGCCGGTACCAGCGGCGGGGTGGTCGGCAAGCTCCGCCGGAAGAAGGGCACCGACCTCGATCTGATCGCCATAGCCATGAACGGCGGCGACCCGGTGCGGCTGGCGGGCCTCGACTCCCTCGACCCGCTGGGCAACGGCTCCCTGGTGCACAGCGGCGACAACCAGACCGGGCACGGGGATGGTGACGACGAGACGGTGACGGTCGACTTCGCCCAGATCCCGAGCGTCATCACCTCGATCGTCTTCGTGGCCGCCGCCTTCAAGAAAACCAGTTCCTTCCAGAAGGCGCGCAACGTCAGCTTCAAGGTGTACGACGCGACCGGGGGCAGCTCGCAGCAGGTAGCCGACATCTGGCCCAGCCTGCTCACCCAGGACAACGGCTGTGCCGTGGCCAAGGCCATACGGGCGGGCGGCGGTTGGAAGCTCCAAGTGATCAATGAGACGGGCAAGATCAAGCAGGGCGACGAGTACGCCCTGATGCGTTTCGCGGCCAGCAAGTAGCACGTAGACCGAGCAGAAGAGGCGAGGTCTTCGAGGGTCCGGGGGCCGACCTCCGTCCGTAGGCGAGTCGGCCTCCGCCCGTAAGGGAGTCGGCCCCCGGGTAATCGGAGCCGACTCCGCAGCCCACCCGTCGCGCGTGTCTCCGCCCGATATACGACGAAAAACGCAGATGTGAACCGTAGGCTCGTGTTCGGGCGAGCGAGAGTGTGACGACGATGAGACCTGTCCTTGCACGGGGTGGCTGGCGCCTGGCAGGGCAGCTGCTGCTGTTCCAGGTCGGGGTGCTGGTGCTCGTCGTCGGTATCGGCGCGGCGGTGAGTATCGGGTTCTCGCTGCGGGCGGCCAACGCGGAGAGCCGCAACAAGATGCTGGCGATCAGCCGGACGCTCGCGCAGACCCCCGGCGTGATCAGCGCGGTGCAGTCCTCCGATCCCACGCGCAGGCTGCAACCTGTGGCCAAGGCTGTGCAGCGGGACACCGGAGCCAGCTTCGTGGTCTTCATGAGCCCGGCCGGAATCCGCTTCACGCACCCCAACCCGGACCGGATCGGGGAACACTTCGTCGGCACCATCGCACCGGCGCAGCGCGGGAAGGCGCTCACCGAGACCTACCGCGGCACCCTCGGCCAGTCCGTACGCGCCGTGGTGCCCATCAAGGACGACGGCCGGGTGGTGGGTCTGGTCTCGGTCGGGGTCCTGCTCCGGCAGATCAGCACGGAGGCGTCGCGGCAGATCCCGGTGTTGGTCGGGCTGGCGGTGTTGGCGCTGGCGGTGGGCACCATCGGCTCGGTGCTGCTGGCGCGCCGGGTACGGCGTCAGACATTGGGTCTGGACCCGGCCGAGATCGCACGCCATTACCAGCACCACGACGCGGTGCTGCACGCGGTACGCGAAGGCATCCTGCTGGTGGACGGCGACCGGCGGCTGACGCTGGCCAACGACGAAGCCCGTCGCCTGCTGGAGCTGCCGCCGGACGCCGAGGGCCGGGGCGTGGACGAACTCGGCCTGCCCCCGCGCAGCGCCGTGCTGCTGGCCTCGAGGCGCGAGGCCACCGACGAGATGCTCACCGTCGGCGACCGGCTGCTCGCCGTCAACCTACGCCGCACCGACGGATACGGCGTACCGGGCGGCATCGTGGCGACCCTGCGCGACTCCACCGAGCTCCGCGCACTGACCGGCAAGGCGGAGACGGCGCGCAGACAGCTGAAGCTGCTCTACGACGCAGCCTCCGAGATCGCGACCACCTTGGATGTGACCCGGACGGCGGAGGAGGTGGTGCGGGTCGTGGTGCCGCGGCTCGCCGACTTCGCCAGCGTCGACCTGGCCGAACCCGTGCTGCGGGGCGAGGAGCCGGCGCCGGCTCACGGCCTGGTGCCGGTGCGACGGGTCGCGGTGCACGGCATCCGTGACGACCACCCCCTCATCTCACCGGGCACCGCTCTGACGCTGCCGCCCGCCACCCCGCAGGCCGCCGTGCTGGGTGGGGCGCCGGGCGTCCTGATGGCGGATCTGCGCACAGCCTCCAGGTCGTGGATGGCGGTGGACCAGGAACAGGCGCAGCGAGTCGTCGAGTACGGCATCCACTCCCTGATCCTCGTCCCGCTGCGCGCCCGCGGGGTGCTGCTGGGCATGGTCAACTTCTGGCGCGGCAGCGGCTCGGAACCGTTCGGGGAAGAGGACCTCTTCCTCGCCCAGGAAGTCGTCGCCCGGGCGGCCCTGGGGGTGGACAACGCCCGCCGCTACACCCGTGAGCACGCCACCGCGATGACGCTCCAGGAGAACCTGCTCCCCGCCGCCCACGTGACCCACAGCGCCCTGGAGGTGGCGCACCGGTATCTCCCGGCCAAGGCCCTGGTCGGCGGCGACTGGTTCGACGTGCTGCCGTTGACCGGCTTCCGTGTCGCGCTGGTGGTGGGGGACGTGGTGGGCCACGGGCTGCAGGCCGCGGCAACCATGGGACGCCTGCGCGCGGCCATCCACACCCTCTCCGACCTCGATCTGCCCCCCGACGAGCTGCTCGCCCGGGTGGACGAGTTGGTCACCCGCATCGACCAGGAGGAGGCGGGACCCGCGAGGACCCCCGTCGCCGGGGCCACCTGTCTGTACGCCGTCTACGACCCGGTCGGCGGCTGCTGCACGGTGGCCCGCGCCGGGCATCTGCCGCCCGCGCTGGTCACCCCGGACGGCGAGGTGGAGTTCCTGGAGCTGCCTCCTGGCCCGCCGCTGGGGGTGGGCGGCATGCGCTTCGAGGCCGTCGAGCGGCGGCTCCCCGAGGGCAGCAGACTGGTGCTGTACACCAACGGTCTGGTCGAGGACCGCAGCCGGGACGTCGACGTCGGCATCGAGCTGCTGGGCCAGGCGCTGGCCGGCAGCAGCCCGGGCCCCGAACAGACCTGCACCGAGGTGCTGAGGACGGTCCTTCCCGAGCACCCCGCCGACGACGTGGCCCTGCTGGTGGCCCGTACCCGGATCTTCGGCGCCGACCAGGTCGCACAGTGGGACGTCGAGCCCGATCCGACCTCGGTCGGACGGATGCGTACCGCGGCCACCGGGCAACTCACGCAGTGGGGGCTGGAGGAGACGGCGTTCACCACCGAACTGCTGCTGAGCGAACTGCTCACCAACGCCATCCGCTACGGCACCCCGCCCATCCGCGTCCGGCTGATCCGCAACGAGAGCCTCTTCTGCGAGGTCTGGGACCACAGCAGCACCTCACCCCACCTGCGGTACGCGGCCGAGACGGACGAGGGCGGCCGCGGCCTCTTCCTCGTCGCTCAACTCGCCGAACGCTGGGGCACCCGCTACACCCCCACCGGCAAAATCATCTGGGCCGAGCAAGCCCTCACTTGACTGGGAGTCAAGGGGTCGGCAATCACACGTACAACAGATGCCCGAAGTCGGCCAGCACCTCGCGCGCCCCGGGCACGTCCTCGTACTCCTTCAGCCGGTGCAGAACGTTCCGGGCCCGCTGAGCTGTGCGCTCCGAGGAGAGATCCTGGCAGCCCGCCGGGCCGTCAGCTGTCCGGCAGTGCCGAGCCGCTCAGCCAGGCCGGGAGGGGCCGGTAGACCGTCAGCGCAGTGGCGGGTTTGTCGATGAGCAGGGCCGGTGGCGAGGGCGCCGTCTCGCCGTCGTAGGAGCACAGCGTGCCCTCGGGGATGCCGGCCAGGTGCAGTCGGCGCCCGCGTGCGGCGGCGTGTACGGGGGAGCGGTGCAGTACGCCGGCGAGGGCCGAGGCGATCAGCCGGGTGCGGGCCCAGCGCCCGGCCCGGATGAGGTGGATGTCCAGCATGCCGTCGGAGAGGTTGAAGCGCCGCGCTCCGCCCGGCCCGCCGCCGACGGTGTGGTACGAGCAGTTGCCGACGAACAGCAGCCACAGCGACCGCTGCCGCCCGTTGACCCGCACCTCGAACGGGCGCGAATGGCGCAGCACATGGACCGCAGCGATCAGTCCGGCCGCCCACGGCCCGATCCGGTTGCGCCAGCGGTCCCGCACCTCCACCAGGTCGCCGTACGCACCCAGGCTGAAGGTGTTGACGAAGCAGTCCGGCTCCGGTGCGGCGGCCGACGGCCCCGTCTGCCCCGTCTGCGGCGTCTGCGGCGTCTGCGGTGTCTGCGGGCGTCCCGGGCCGTGGCGCGGCGTGAAGCGGGCCACGTCCACCGCGATGGCGTGCCCGGAGGTGATGGCGTCGGCCAGGTCGGCCGAGCGGCCGATGCCCAGGTCGAGGGCGAGGTGGTTGTACGTGCCGCCGGGCAGCACGGCGAGTGGCACGCCGTGGCGCAGTGCGGCCCGGGCCGCCGCGTTCACCGTGCCGTCACCGCCGTACACGCCCAGCGCGCCGCCCTCCTCGGCCGCACGCCGCGCCTCCTGATCGAGCAGCTGCGCCAGCTGTGCCGCGTCCGGGTCCCAGTGCACCACCCGGGCGGCGGGCAGCACCTCGCCGATCTCGCGTACGAAGGCCGCCGAGCCCGCGCCCGGGTTGGCCACCACGGACAGCCCCCGCCCCTCAGGCAGCGCAGGGGCCTCCACCAGGGGTTGCGCGGGCGGAACGGCGCGCCGTGCGTCCAGCGCGGCACGCACCCCGAAGGCGGCCGCCGTACCGAGCGCGGCACCGACCAGCACGTCACTCGGGTAGTGGACGCCGGTGTAGACACGGGAGAACGCCACCGAAGCGGCCACCGGCACCACGGCAGCGCCCAGGCCGCGCGACTCCAGCGTCACCCCGGCGGCGAACGCGGCGGCCGACGCCGCGTGTCCGGAGGGGAAGGAGGTGCTGGTGGGCAGCCGTTTGAGGCGGCGTATCGCCGGTACGTCGTCCAGCACCGGGCGGGTGCGGCCGAAGGCGCCCTTGCCGACGGTGTTGACGACGGCGGAGGCCACCGCGACCGAGGCCAGCCCGCGCAGCACACCCCGCCGGGCGCGCGGGCCGCCCACCCCGGACAGCGCGACGGCCGCCGCCGTGCCCATCCACAGCTTGCTGTGGTCGGCGGTACGGCTCAGCCGGGGCAGTACGCCCTCGGCGCGCGGCCAGTGGCGCAGGGCGACGGCACGGAAGAGGTCGCGGTCCCAGGAGCCGAGGGTCCTGCTGACGGCGGCGCGTACGCCCCCCTGCGCACCGGTGCGCGGACCCCCGCGCCCTCCGCGATGGCTCTCCATCGGTCCCCCTCGCTTCCGTCTCGTCCGTCGTACGTCACAGGCGGAGTGCCCAATGCCGTACGGGACACACGGGACTCAGCGCGCGACCCGGCGGGCGCCGCGCGTGGCACACAACACATGCACCACGACGACCACCAGCATGACCGCAGCGCCCAGAGTAAGCCCCGCGAGCACGTCGGTGGGCCAGTGCACCCCGAGGTAGACGCGGCTGGCCCCGGCCAGCAGGCTGAGCACGACGGCACCGGTCCACAGCGCTGCCCGTGCCGCGCGGGAGGCGATCCGGGCGGCGAGGACGTAGGCCAGTCCGAGCAGCACGGCGGTGGCGACCACCGTGTGCCGGGAGGGGTAGCAGAAGCCGCTCTCGGAGATCTCCCACAGCCTGGCGGGCGGCCGGGCCCGGTCGGACAGCTCCTTGGCGACGGTCGCCGCCACGATGGACAGTGCGCCTACGCCGCCGACCAGCAGCAGGGGCCGCCACGACGCGTCCCGCCACGACAGCCACAGGGCCAGCAGCACAGCGCAGACGAGCAGCGGGCCGTTCGAGGCGTGCGAGACGTAGGTCAGCGGCCCGTCCAGCGCTGCCTGCCGGTGCTGTACCGCCGCGTTCAGCACCGGCCGGTCGACGAAGCCCGCGCCGGTCACGCACACCGCGAAGGAGATGACGGCGAACAGCAGCAGGCTGGCCAGTAGAGCCGCTCCCCACGGCAGTGCCCCCGTCCGTGCGGACCGCTCCAGTGGCCCGTCCGGTGCGCGCCGCGGCCGCGTCTCGCTCCCCGGGGGAACCGGCACCGGGACCGGTGCCAGGCGCTTCAGCAGCCGCCTGGGGTCGACGGGTTCGGCTGCCGCGGGGGCACCACCGGCTGCTTCGGTGCGGGCTGCTTCGGGGGCTTCGGCGGTCTGGCCGACCAGGGCTTCGGGGGTCTGTCCGACCACGGCTTCGGCGGTTTGGCCGACCACGGCTTCGGCCGGCTCCAGGGGCGACTGCCCGCTCATCGATGAGCTCCTTACGGCTGCACGAGACTCGTGCCCTCAGTAGAGCCGCGACCGGCGGGGTGTGCGAGCCGGGCGCGCCGGGCGGGTGGCGGCCAGTCGGCTGGGCCACCGTCAGCAGGCCGTGGGGAACGCCGCCGTCAGCAGGAAGCCGTTGTCCTCGGTCGGCCCCGCGTGGCAGGCGCCGCCGAGCAGCAGCGCCCGTTCGCGCAGCCCCAGCAGGCCATGGCCGCCCTCCGGATACGCCTGCGACTCGGGCGGCGCCGCGGGCGGGCCGTTGCGGACCTCGACGGTCAGTCGCTCGTCGGCCGTCCCCGCGTCGCGTATCCCCACCGTCACCAGGACTCGGGCGCCGGGCGCGTGCTTGCGCACGTTCGTCAGCGCCTCTTGGACCGTGCGGTACGCAGCGCGTTCGACGGCCTCCGGCAGCGCGGAGGGGAGCCCCGGGTCGCGGGCCGCGTCAGGGCCCGCGTCCGGGGCCGGTTCGGGGGTCGGTTCGGGGGTCGGTTCGGGGGCCAGGTCGAGCGTCACGTCCAGCCCGCTCTGCTGGACGAGCGCGGGCAGGTCGGCCAGCCGGGGCTGCGGGGCCGGCCCGACGCCGGGACCGCCGCCGGATCGCAGGGTGCCGACCATGTGCCGCAGCTCCGTCAGCGTCTTGACGGCGAGTTCGCGCACGGTGCGCGCCAGCTCCCGGGTGCTGTCCTGGCGGCACGTCATCTGCAGGGCGCCCGCCTGCACGCTTATCAGGCTGACCTGGTGCGCCACCACGTCGTGCATCTCCCGGGCGAGCCGCGCCCGCTCGGTGCTCAACGCCCGCTCGGCCAGCAGCTCCGCCTCCCGGTGCCGGCTCTCGGTGAGTTCCCTTACGCGCTCGGCCAGTTGCCGCCTGGTGCGGGTCCAGCGTCCGAACACCACGGGTGTCACGCTCTGGACGCACGAGTCCAGCATGTCGAGGAGGTCGGAGCGGTCGGCCGACGGTGCGAAGCCGTCGAGGGGATAGGGGACGTAGTGCGCCACGGCCAGCGCCACCGCGCCCACCGCCGCGAGTGCGTTGCTGGGGCGCCGGGAGGCGAGCGAGTAGAGGGCGATCATCGGCGCGAACCATATGTAGCCGATGTACATCCCCAGCAGCGTCACCACGAGTGCGAGGACCGGCAGGCGGCGCCGCACCAGCAGCGCGAGCGCCGCCGCGACCGAGACGGCCAGCTCCAGGCCGGGGCTGACGCCGTTGACCAGGAACGCGTCGGTGAGACCGAGCGCCACCGGGAGGACGAGGGCGAGCACCCGCCGACGGAGCGCGGCGGTGCCCGGCAGCCGGCGGTACGCCGGGGCCGGGTCGGTCGTGGGGCTCACGGGGCGGTGTCGGGGGAGTGGCAGCGCCGCACCAGCCCGGCCCGGTCGGCGACGACGGCCGCCTGTACCCGGTTGAGGCCGCCCAGCTTCGCCAGCAGCGCGCTGACGTGGTCCTTGACCGTGCCGTGCGCCAGGCGCAGCCGGCCCGCGATATCCACGTTGGACAGCCCCTCGCCGACCAGGGCGAGCACCTGCCGCTCGCGGTCGGTCAGCGAGGCGACCCGGCGCTCGGCGTCCCCGTCCGGCCTGCCGCCCAGATAGCCGCCGATCACGGTGGGCGTCACGCCGGGCGCCAGCACCCGGCCGCCGTCCGCCAGCACCCGTACGGCGTGCACAAGTTGATCCGGAGCGGTGTCCTTGAGGAGGAAGCCCGCGGCGCCCGCGTGCAGCGCGGCGCCCAGATACTCCTCCGCGTCGAACGTCGTCAGCATCGCGGTGCGCGGCGCGTCCGGCACCGAGCTCAGCTCGCGCAGCACGGTCAGCCCGTCCACATCCGGCATCCGGATGTCCAGGAGCAGCACGTCCGGCCGGTGCGCCCGTACGGTGTCGACGGCTGCGCCGCCCCCGCAGTCGGCGACCACCTCGATGTCCGGTGCCGTCCCCAGGATCAGCCGCAGCCCTGAGCGCACCAGCTCCTCGTCGTCCACGACCACGACTCGGATCACCGTCGCGCTCCTTGCCTGCTGTGCCTGCTGCTCCCTCCCGGACCAACTCCTCCCGCCCCTCCGGAGAGGCTACGGCAGTGTGGGCGGCGGGCCGCTGCGACCTGGAGAGGAGATCGCGTCCGGGGCCACCCCGCCGGTCGGCGGGGGCGTCACTCCTTGGTCGCGAGACCGATCACATGGGCGAGGGGCGGCATGAAGGCGACGGGTGCGAAGCCGAACCGGTCGGATCGGTCCACCGTGAATCCGGCCGACCGGATCGTCGCCACGGTGTCCCGGTTGGGGTGGCAGCCGCCGCCCGCCAGTGCCCACAGCGGCGTGATGGCGTCCTGCAGCAGTCCGCCGAGCCGGCGCAGTGACCGTACGTGCTCGTAGAAGCGGAGTTGCCCGCCTGGGCGCAGCACCCGGGCCGCTTCCGCGAGGGCGGCCTCCGGCTCTGAGACGCTGCACAGCACGAGGGAGAAGACGACGGCGTCCAACGTCCCGTCCCCGGCGGGCAGCTCACCGGCCTGTCCTGCGACGACCGTGACCGGCACCCGCGCTTCGGCGGCCGCCCGCCGCGCTGCGGCCCGCAGGGTGTCCTCGGGTTCGAGGGCGACGAGGTCGGTGACCGTCCTCGGGTAGTGCGCGAAGTTGCGCCCCTGACCGGCACCTACTTCCAGGACCCGCCCGCTCACCCCTTCGAGCAGCTGCCGCCGGTGCGCGGTGCCACCGCGGCGGTCCATCTCGGCCGCGATGCCGAGGTACTGGCGGGCGAAGCGCGGGTGCTGCAGTTCCCGCCGGCCGGGCGGTGCGGTGTCGGGGTCCATGGGCCGCCTCCTGAGCGCGTCGGTGTACGCCTGCGTACGTCGGTGCGTCCGCGTACGTCGGTCCTTGGCGTACGCGGGGGCGCGGGGCGCGGGGCGCCGTCCGGCTCTCCCGCGGCTACGTAGTCGAGCACCGGCGCGCGCCCCGGGCAAGGACGGCGTTCCATCTCCCGTGTCCCGGGTTCCGTATCCCGTGCTCGTGCCCGTGCCCGTATCCCGGGTCCCGGGCACGGTGTCCTGACCGCGGGCCGGGACGGTGGGTCGGTCCGCGGTCAGGTGACTGCCGCGCTGCGGCGTTCGATCAGGACGACATCGCGCCAGCGGTCGTGGTGGCGGCCGATACGCTCGCGGACGCCGATGGTCCTGAATCCGGCGCGCCGGTGGACGGCGAGGCTGGCGGTGTTCTCGGGGAAGACGCCGGACTGGATGGTCCAGATCCCGGCCGCCTCCGTGGAGTCGATGAGGGCTGCCAGCAGGGCGGCGGCGGTGCCGCGCCCGCGGGCGCGCGGGTGGACGTAGACGGAGTGCTCGACCACCCCCGCGTAGGCGCACCGGTCGGAGACCCGGGACGCCGCGATCCAGCCGGTCACCGTCCGGTCTTCGTCCAGCGCCACGAAGCGGTGCTCGGGCAGCTTGGCGGCGTCGAAGGACTCCCAGCTCGGTGCCTCGGTCTCGAAGGTGGCGTTCCCCTCGTCGATGCCTGCCTGGTAGATCGCCAGGACCTGCCCGGCGTGCTCGGGCCGCAGCGGAACGACCACCGCCTCGGTCGTTCTCGTCGCACTGGTCACGGTGCCCCCTGGCCGTCGCGTGGTGGGTGGTCGACGTGTGGTCGTGTCAGCTCGTGTGCGGTGGGGCGAGCAGGCGGCCCATGGCGGCGAGTACGGAGGGCTCCACGCGGTAGTAGACCCAGGTGCCGCGCCGCTCGGAGGTCAGCAGTCCCGCTTCCCTGAGCTTCTTGAGGTGGTGCGAGACGGTGGGCTGGGAGACGCCGACGTCGGCGATGTCGCATACGCACGCCTCGCCGCCCTCGTGGGAGGCGACGGCGGAGAACAGCCGCAGGCGCACGGGATCGCCCAGTGCCTTGAACATCGGCGCCGCGGTCTCCGCCTCCTCGACGGTGAAGGGCCGCTCGGTCAGGGGCGGGCAGCACGGCGCCACGTCCGAGCTGTCGGGCTCGGCCATCGGCAGCAGCTCGATGTTCGACATACATCTATGTTGACATACGTCGAACCAATGCGGCCAGTGTTGTGGCGCGGGCGGTCGGGCCGCCGGGTGGCGGCGGTCGGGCGGCCGCGCCACGGACGACGAGGGCCCCACCGCCGAGGCGGTGGGGCCCTCATGGACGGGAGCTCGCGCTCAGGCGAGGTCGAACCGGTCGAGGTTCATCACCTTGTCCCACGCCGCCACGAAGTCGCTGACGAACTTCTCCTTCGCGTCGTCGGAGGCGTAGACCTCGGCCAGCGCGCGCAGCTCGGAGTTCGAGCCGAAGACCAGGTCCGCGCGGGTGCCGGTCCACTTGACCGCACCGGTGGCGGCGTCGCGGCCCTCGAACGCGCTGGCGTCCTCGGCGGTCGCCTTCCACGTCGTGCCCAGGTCGAGCAGGTTGGCGAAGAAGTCGTTGGTCAGCCGGCCCGGCGTCTCGGTGAGGACACCGTGCTTCGACTTGTCGTGGTTCGCGCCCAGGACGCGCAGCCCGCCGACGAGGACCGTCATCTCCGGGGCGCTCAGCGTGAGCAGGTTCGCCTTGTCGAGCAGCAGGTATTCGCCCGGCAGCCGGTTGCCCTTGCCGATGTAGTTGCGGAACCCGTCGGCTGTCGGCTCCAGCGCGGCGAACGACTCCGCGTCGGTGTGCTCGTCACCCGCGTCGACCCGGCCGGGCGTGAACGGCACCTCGATGTCGTGGCCGGCGTCCTTGGCCGCCTTCTCGACGGCCGCGCAGCCGCCGAGCACGATCAGGTCGGCCAGCGAGACCTTCTTGCCGGAGGCGGCGGAGTTGAACTCCTGCTGGACGCCCTCCAGCGTGCGCAGCACCGTCGCCAGCTCGTCCGGGTTGTTGACCTCCCAGCCCCGCTGCGGCTCCAGGCGGATGCGGGCGCCGTTGGCCCCACCGCGCTTGTCGCTGCCGCGGAAGGTGGAGGCGGAGGCCCACGCGGTGGTGACCAGCTGCGAGACGGACAGCTCCGTCTCCAGGAGCTTGGCCTTGAGAGCCGCGATGTCCGCGGCGTCGATGACCTCGCCCTCCGCCTCGGGCAGCGGGTCCTGCCACAGCAGGGTCTCCTCGGGGACCTCCGGGCCGAGGTAGAGCGACTTGGGGCCCATGTCGCGGTGGGTGAGCTTGTACCACGCCCGGGCGAACGCGTCGGCGAATTCCTCGGGGTTCTCGTAGAAGCGGCGCGAGATCGGCTCGTACACCGGGTCGAAGCGCAGCGCGAGGTCGGTGGTGAGCATCGTCGGGCGGTGCTTCTTGTCCGGGTCGAAGGCGTCCGGGACGGTCTCCGGTGCGTCCTTGGCGACCCACTGGTTGGCGCCGGCCGGGCTCTTGGTGAGCTCGTACTCGTACTCGAACAGGTTCTTGAAGAACCCGTTGCTCCACTGCGTCGGGGTGCTGGTCCAGGTCACCTCCAAGCCGGAGGTGATGGCGTCCTTGCCGACGCCCGTGCCGTGCGTGCTCTTCCAGCCGAGGCCCAGCTGCTCCATCGGGGCCGCCTCGGGGTCCGGGCCGACGTTGTCCGCCGGGCCGGCACCGTGGGTCTTGCCGAAGGTGTGGCCGCCGGCGATGAGCGCGACGGTCTCCTCGTCGTTCATCGCCATCCGGCGGAACGTCTCCCGGATGTCGCGCGCCGCGGCGATCGGGTCAGGGTTGCCGTTGGGGCCCTCGGGGTTGACGTAGATGAGGCCCATCTGGACCGCGCCGAGCGGGTTCTCCAGCTCGCGGTCGCCGCTGTAGCGCTCGTCGCCCAGCCACTCGGTCTCGGGGCCCCAGTACACGTCCTCCTCGGGCTCCCACACGTCCTCACGGCCGCCCGCGAAGCCGAAGGGCTCGAAGCCCATCGTCTCCAGCGCGACGTTGCCGGTGAGAACCATCAGGTCGGCCCAGGAGATGTTCTGGCCGTACTTCTTCTTGACCGGCCACAGCAGGCGGCGTGCCTTGTCCAGGCTCGCGTTGTCCGGCCAGCTGTTGAGCGGCGCGAACCGCTGCTGACCGGCGCCCGCGCCACCGCGGCCGTCGCTGATGCGGTACGTACCGGCGCTGTGCCAGGCCATCCGGATCATGAGCGGGCCGTAGTGGCCGAAGTCGGCCGGCCACCAGTCCTGCGAGGTGGTCAGCACCTCGGCGATGTCCCGCTTCACGGCCGCCAGGTCGAGGGACTTGAACGCCTCGGCGTAGTCGAAGTCCTCGCCGAGCGGGTTGGCCACGGCCGGGTTCTTGGCGAGGATCTTCAGATTGAGCCGCTCCGGCCACCACTGGCGGTTTCCGCCGCCCTGGGTCGGGTGCAGGGCACGTCCGTGCGCGACCGGGCAGCTGCCCTCTGTGTCCTCCGTTTTTGCGTCTGCGACGATCGCCTCATGGTTCTCAGTCATGGGAATCCTTCCGGACTGGGCGGATCACGGTGCTCAGGAATATGCCAGCGGTGGACACAGCCGGGGCGCAGGCTCCGGCGAAGGCAATCGCCTCGCCGGCCGGATTGCGGATTCGTCGTGAACGGGCCCGCCTGCTGAACCGCCACATGTATTTCCTGCCGTGTCCTGCCCCTTGGCTGCCGCTGGAACCGATCCTACGATGGACTAAGTCCAAGTCAATACGGGAACCAGACTCGTAGGATTTTTCTCCCGCAGACGATGGTTAGGCTGGTGGTCATGAGTGACCTGCTGGAACGGCTTCGCGGACGCGGCTGGCGGATGACCGCCCAGCGCCGGGTCGTCGCCGAGGTGCTCGACGGCGAACACGTCCACCTCACCGCCGACGAGGTGTTCACCCGGGCCAGCGCCAAGCTGCCCGAGATCTCCCGCGCGACCGTCTACAACGCCCTCGGCGAACTCGTCTCGCTCGGCGAGGTGCTGGAGGTGGCCACCGACGACCGCGCCAAGCGCTACGACCCCAACGCGCACCGGCCCCACCACCACCTGCTCTGCTCGCGCTGCGGCACCATCCGTGACGTCCACCCTCTCGGCGACCCCCTGGCCGATCTGCCCGCCACCGAGCGGTTCGGCTTCACCGTCTCCGACGTCGAGGTCACCTACCGGGGCCTGTGCCCCGACTGCGCCTCCGCCTGAACCGGCCCGGCCTCGCCCGGGAGCGGGCCCCCATCGTTCATGAGGCCACCGGTTCCGGGAAGAGCGCCTCTTCCTGGACAGGGGCCGCAGGACACCTGTGGGCTCTGCGCCGGGGCCCGTCACCTGCGGCGAGTGCGCGTTTGCGGTGCGGGCAGCGCCAGGGCCAGGGCTGCGACACCCGCGCACGCGGCCGCGATGGCTGTGAACGCCGTCCGGTACGAGGCGGCCGTACTGCCCGCCGAGGCGGCCAGGCCGACCAGGACGGCGAGGCCGAGGACGCCGCCCGTCTGCCGGGTGGTGTTCATCAGCCCCGAGGCCGCTCCCGCGTCCCGCTCGGGGACGCCCGAGGTGACGGTTGCGGTGAGGGGCGTGATCAGCAGACCCATCCCGGCCGACATCACGACCGCGGGACCGAGCAGCCCGTCCAGGTAGCCGCTCTCCGCGCCGATCCGGCTCTGCCACAGAAAGCCGAGTGCCGACAGCAGCGCACTGCCCGCGATCAGATTCCGTGAGCCGGTACCGCGCATGACGGCGGGTGCCAGGCGCGCTGCCGCGATGCCGACCAGGGTGTGGGGCAGAAAGCCCACTCCGGTGGCCAGCGCGCCATAGCCCAGAAGGTCCTGCATACAGAGCGACAGGAAGTACCACATGGGGATGAAGCAGGCCCCGGCCAGCAGCATCACCGCGTTCCCCGCCCACACCGGCCGCATCCGTACCAGCCGTGGCGGCAGCAACGGGTCGGCGGCGTAGCGGACTTCGGTCACGGCGAAGGCCGCCAGCGCCACAAGTCCGAGCAGCGGTCCCGAAGCGGCGGCCGGCCCGCTCCAGCCGTGCTTCTCCACCTGGGTGACGCCGTGGACGAGCGCACCCACGCCCACCGTCGCCAGCACCGCGCCCGGCAGGTCGAGCCGCGTCCTCGGCGCGGCCTCGGGGGAGCGGTCGGGGGGCAGCAGCCGGACGGCGGCGAGTACGGCCGCCGCGCCGATGGGGACGTTGATCAGCAGAATCCACCGCCAGGACAGCGACTCGGTGAGCACCCCGCCGATCACGTTGCCCGCTGCGCCCCCTGCTGAGCTCACAGCGGTCCAGACCGCCAACGCCCGGGTGCGCGCCTGCCCTTCGGCGAACGTGGTGGTCAGCACCGTGAGTGTGGCCGGGGCCAGCACGGCGGCACCCAGCCCCTGCACGGCCCGCATCGCGACCAACAGCCCCGGAGCGGTGGCGAGTCCGCCCACGAGGCTGGAGGCGCTGAACAGCACCAGCCCCCATACGAAGACCCGGCGGCGCCCGTACAGGTCGGCCAGCCGGCCGCCCAGCAGCAGAAACCCGGCGAAGACCAGCGCGTATCCGCCGACCACCCACTGCAGCCCCGCCGCGTCGAAACCCAGCGCCGCCTTGATGGAGGGCAGCGCGACGTTCACCACGGAGACGTCGAGTACGACCATGAACTGCGCCGCGCAGGCCAGCCACAAGACGGTCGGCGCCGCCCGGCGCTGCCCCGCCGCGCCGTCCGCCGGCTGAGCGCTCGGCCGGCTGTCGGCGTCGGGGACTCCGGCGCCCTCTGCGTCGGCTGCTTCGCTGTGTCCCATGCCTCACCTGCTCTCCTGCGGCCGGTGCCGTCCTCCGATTTTTCATCGTACAGCGGTACCATGAAAATCCATCGCCGATGAATGAGACAGAGGGAGAGGAAGGAGGGGCCGTGCCGAAGCGGGTCGATCACGGGCAGCGGCGGGCGCACATCATCGAGGCGCTGGTCCGGGTGGCTGCGGCCGAGGGGCTGCACGCGGTGACGATGCGCGCCGTCGCCGCCGAGGCGGGCATGTCCCTCAACCTGGTGCAGTACTACTTCGACACCAAGGCGCAGCTGATGCACGCCGCGCTGGAACGACTGGAGCAGCAGAGTCACGCCCGCTGGTCAGCGCGCCTGGCCCGACTGCCGCAGCCGGTGACCCCGCAGGTCTTCGTCGAGACCTTCCTCGCCGAGGCCCTCCCCACCGACGAGGAAAGCCGGGCCTTCCATCTGGTGTGGACCTCGTACGCGGTCCTGGCCATGACCGACCCCGAACTGGCCGCCCAGCCCTTCGTGGAGGGGCCCAACCGCCTGGAGCGGCAACTGACCGCCGTACTCCAGCAGGCCAGGGACGAGAGCGCCGCCGACCGGTCATGGGACGCCGCGACGGAAGCCGCACATCTGCTGACCCTCGCCCATGGCCTGGGCACCAGCGTCCTGGTCGGCCAGCGGGGTGCCGAGGCCGCCACCCGCATCCTGCACGCCCACCTCGACCGCCTCTTCGACCCCGGTGAATGAACGGGCCTGGCCCGGCCCGGCCCGACCCAGGCCCGGGCAGGCTCAGAGCCTGGCCCCGAGAGGCTGAGCCGGCCCGACCCAGGCCCGGAAGGCTCAGACGGCAGCGTCGCGCGGGAGGCGCTCCCGCAGCGTGGCCGCGAACTCCTCGGCGCGTGCCAGCTGGGTCCGCAGATCCGCCACCCGCCGCTGCGCGGCCGCTTCGAAACCCCGGATGCGCTCCAGCAGTTCCGCGCGCTCGGATGCGGACAGCTCGTCGCCGGAGTCGAGGCGGTCGGTTGCGGCGAGCAGGTCCCGCATCTCGTCCAGGCTGAAACCGAGGGGCTTCATACGGCGGATGACCATCAGCCGGGCGACATCGGCCTCGGTGTAGAGGCGGAAGCCGCCCTGGGAGCGGGCGGACGGGGTGACCAGGCCGGTCTCCTCGTAGTGCCGGATCGTGCGCAGCGACAGTTCGGTCCGCGCCGCGACCTCGCCGATCTGCATGTGCTCGCCGCCCACGCGCCCGCCTTCCTCTCCTCTACGGCCGCCACCGCTCCACGGCCGCCACCGCCGTCCCGCAGTACGGTGCGCGCCACGATCTCTACCGTAACGTTAGGGTAGAGTTGCTGAGTGCCGGGGTTCGGCCTGTGTGCCGTGGCCTCCATTGTGCGGGACATCTCCCGTGCTTCTCTGCCGTACCGGGGCCGACGACGCCCCCGGCGAATGACGAATCCGCAGGAGAGAGCGTGCGCATGCCCCTGGCGTCCGGCGCCGCCGCCTGCCCACCGTGACCGTCCGCCCCTGAGGAGCGGCCTCGCGGGCTCCGCCCCGTGAGCGGCCTCGCGGGTTCCGCCCCGTGAGCGGCCTCGCGGGTTCCGCATGTGGCCGCCGCTCTCCGGGGACGGTGCGGCCTCCGCCGCCACGGTGGCCAGCCGAGGGCCACCCGGCCGGACGTCCGCCCGGCCCTCACCCCCTCGCCTGCCCCGCATCCGCCCCCGTCCGTCCCCCTCATCAGCCCCCCATCCGCACCCCCGCACCCCCGCGCACCCGAGGCCCGAGGTCCGAGACCCGAGACCCGAGCCCCCAAGATGTGCCGGGTGTGCCCGAACGCGACAGGTACGTCACCCTCTTGTCCCTCACCTCTTCTTCCACCCCGTCCTCTGCCACCGCCCGGCTGCGCGGCCTCAAGCCCGACTGGCTGTCCGATCCCCGGGTCTGGCGCACCGAGATCCTCGGCGGACTCGTCGTGGCGCTGGCCCTGATACCCGAGGCCATCTCCTTCTCGATCATCGCCGGTGTCGACCCGGCCATCGGCCTGTTCGCCTCCTTCACGATGGCCGTGACCATCGCGATCGTCGGCGGCCGTCCGGCGATGATCTCGGCGGCGACCGGCGCCGTCGCCCTGGTGATCGCCCCGCTCAACCGCGAGCACGGGCTGGGCTATCTGATCGCCGCTGTCATCCTCGCCGGAGCGTTCCAGATCGTTCTCGGCGCCCTGGGCGTGGCCAAGCTGATGCGGTTCGTGCCGCGTTCGGTGATGGTCGGCTTCGTCAACGCGCTCGCCATCCTGATCTTCCTGGCCCAGGTGCCGGAGATGCACGACGTGCCCTGGCCCGTCTACCCGCTGATCGCGGGCGGCCTCGCCCTCATGGTGTTCTTCCCGAAGGTCACCAAGGTGATCCCGGCGCCGCTGGTCTCCATCGTCGTCCTCACGGTGATCACGGTCGCCGCCGGGATCGCGGTGCCGACCGTCGGCGACAAGGGCGAGCTGCCCTCGTCCCTCCCCGTCCCCGGCCTCCCCGACGTGCCGTTCACCTTGGAGACGCTGACCACCGTCGCGCCGTACGCGCTCGCCATGGCGCTCGTCGGTCTGATGGAGTCCCTGATGACCGCGAAGCTCGTCGACGACATCACCGACACCCGCTCGTCCAAGACCCGCGAGTCCATCGGCCAGGGCGTCGCCAACATCGTCACCGGGTTCTTCGGCGGCATGGGCGGCTGCGCCATGATCGGTCAGACGATGATCAACGTACGGGTGTCCGGCGCCCGCACCCGGCTGTCCACCTTCCTGGCCGGCGCGTTCCTCATGGCGTTGTGCATCGTCTTCGGCCCGGTCGTCTCCGACATCCCGATGGCAGCGCTGGTTGCCGTGATGGTGATGGTGTCGTTCGCGACGTTCGACTGGCACTCCGTCGCGCCCAAGACCCTGCGGCGGATGCCCGCCGGGGAGATCACGGTCATGGTCGTCACCGTCGCGGTCGTGGTCGCCACCCACAACCTCGCCATCGGCGTGGTCGTCGGCACCCTCACCGCCGTGGTCGTCTTCGCCAAACGCGTCGCCCACCTCGCTGAGGTCACCTCGGTGACCGATCCCGACGGCAGCAGTGTGGTCTACTCCGTCACCGGTGAACTCTTCTTCGCGTCCTCCAACGACCTTGTGACCCAGTTCGATTACGCGGGTGACCCGGACAGGGTCGTCATCGACCTGACCGCGGCCCACATCTGGGACGCCTCCTCCGTCGCCGCCCTCGACGCGATCGAGACCAAGTACGCCCAGCGCGGCAAGACCGTCGAGATCACCGGTCTCAACCAGCCCAGCGCCCAGATCCACCGGAAGCTCAGCGGTGAGCTGACCGTCGGCAACTGACCGTCGGCAACTGGCCGCCACCGTCCGCCACTTGCTCGAAGTGCGGTCGGTGGTGGCTGCCGTCGATCCGGGGTGTCGGAGGCGAAACCTTCCGGCTCAAGGCGGCGTCCTGGCCACTGTGGGCGTGATCAACTGACCCGGCGCTCAGCGCGCGAGCCCGGACGCGAGGACACGCCAAGGCACACCTGAAGGGCTGCTCTCCGCCCTTGCAGGCCCATCCAAGGATCTCCCGAACGGCCAGGAGGCTCACCGTGACGCACGCGCCCCGCCACGACCCCGATCAGGACCGGGACCAGGTGCACGACCCGCTCGACGACGCGTTCCGCGACCCGCTCCGCGACGGGGTCCACGACCAGACCCCCGACCCACTCCATGACCAGGTCCCCGACCTGGTCCACGGCCACGGCCACGACCGGCGAGCGGCCGCTGTCTCCAGGCGCGGGCTGGGGCGGATCGCCGCCCTCGCCCTCGCCGCCGGCGCCGGCTCGCTGCCTCTGCTCTCGTCGAGCGCGGCTGCGGCCACTACAGGACGGCCGATCGGACGAGGCGCGGCCCGAGAGGGCGGGCAGGTTCACTACGACCGTGCCCGCCGGCTGGCCGGGGACGACAACGTGCTGCGCACCCTCGTCAAGGCGCTGACGCCCGGCGCCACCGTTCCCCGCCCGCCCGCGCCGGAGCCGCTGAAGCTCTTCGACAACCTGGCCATGTTCAGCGTGGGCTGGGTCTCCGCCATGGCGATACTGACCGACGACGGCATCGTCCTGCTCGACGCGCTCACCTCCGCGCAGGAGGCCGAGACCGTGCTCGTCCCCGGCCTGCGCTCGCTGGGAGCCGATCACGCGGCGATCAAGTACATCGTCGTCACCCATGGCCACGACGACCACTACGGCGGCGCGCGGTACCTCGCCGAGCAGTACGGAACGCGCGTACTGATGGCACCGGCCGACTGGGACCTCGTCGCCCGCAAGGACCCGGAGCACGCCCCGGCGCGGGACCTGGACATCAGGGACGGACAACGGCTCACGCTCGGCGGCACGACGATCCGGCTGCACCACACCCCGGGGCACACCCCGGGCACCGTCTCCCCGATCTTCCCGGTGTGGTCGGGCCGCGAGCGCCGTACGGCCATGCTGTGGGGCGGCCTCAACCCCCCGTCCGACCCCTCCGACCTGCGCACCTATCTGGCCTCGATCCGCTCCTTCCGGGCCCGGATGTGGCAGGCGGACGTGGAGGTCGAACTGTCCAACCACCCCAACGACAACGGCCTCGAACGTGCCGAGCAGCTACGGAACAATCCGGACGGACCGAACCCGTTCGTGCTGGGCCGCCCGCGAACCCAGCGGTTCATGATGGTGATGCACCACATGCTGCGCGGAAGGCTCGCCGACGCGGAAGCGTCGAGCGACACCGCGCACGCACACGGAACCGGCCTCCGGGCGGAGTGACGTACTCCCCCCGCCGAACAACC
>NZ_JAFFZN010000035.1 GCF_017676385.1 Streptomyces spirodelae | reverse complement strand
CTAGGCGGTCTTGTCGCCATGGCGGGTGCATGCTGCCCTACCTGTGGAGGAACACACGACGGAGGGTGGCAGTGAGCGATCTGGCATCGAACGAGCCTGGTGCGGCCGTGCGCAGGAAACTTATGGAGCTACAACCCAACAGGGTGAAACGCACGCTCGCGCGGCTCTACCCCGGATCTGAGATCCGCTCCTGGGCGGATGGCTTGAAGGGGGAACGGGTCACGGGTCGTCAGTTGAACAGGTTGCGTCCTCGGGGCTGGCAGGTTTTGCATGCGATCCAATGGCCAAGCGGATCAGACATAGATCACCTGGTTATCGGTCCGGCTGGTGTATTTACCGTCAACTCTAAGCGCCACAAGGGTAAGACGGTTTGGTACGGAGACCGTGCCATCACTGTAAATCGCGCCCCCACTCGGCATATTGCTATCAGTCAGCATGAGGCGCAGCGCACGGGAAAGACTCTCGGCCGGCATTGCACTTTGCCGGTTCCAGTTCGACCAATCATCTGCATCGTGGATGCTGCCAAACTCTCCGTGAAAAACGCAGCGCCCCCTGTCCTTGTCGTGGAGGCTGCCAAGATAGTGAGTCTCTTGTCAGGGATGAGCCCCGTGCTGCCACCTGAGATGGTCCAGCACATCTATCAAGTGGCACGGCGACAGGCGACATGGGCGTAGCGGTGCGCAACTACGCGTCGAAATCGTACTCCAGAACATAGGAAGCCGAGTCGAGGATCATTTCGTTCACCTCAACCGGGTGGTTTTCGTCGGCGAATGCCGTGCGGCAGATCATGATTACAGGCGTGCCCATCGACAGATCCAATCCGCTGGCTTCGTCTCGCGAAGGCATGCGGCAACGGATCTCCTCGCGGAAATGCACAGGCTTGTAGCCCAGCTCGGTCAAACGCGCGTATGTACCGCCGGGGCCCGTGTCCTCCTGAGTGATCGCCGATCCGGACACCAAATCGGCCGGAAGGTAAGAAGTCGAGAGAAGTACAGGCTTCCCGTCCAAGACGAAACGGCGACTACGCACGCATACCGGCGCGCCGGTCTCACTTTCGAACACCTTTGCGATGCGCTCCGGTGCTTCCATCTCGGAGACGTCCACTTGATCTACGACCAAGGTGCGCCCTTCGGTGTCCGCCGACCAGATGGAGCGACCTGAGCCCCACTGATCGCGCGATAGCCGTTGGATGCCTCGCCGCCTGAGCGGCTTGAAGTCACGAACGAAGACGCCGGCCCCCTTGCGCGACTCGGCTAGCCCCTCGTTCTGCAATGCGCCAAGCGCTTGCCGCGCTGTCATGCGAGCCACGTCGTGCGTGGCCATGAGGTCGTTCTCTCCTGGTAGCCGATCGCCTGGGCCGTACTCGCCAGCTTGGATCGCTTCCCGCAGAGTGTCAGCGATGCGCTGATACTTCGGCTGACGTCCGTTGCCCTGGGTGGCCATGCTGATCCCTCCTCTCCTCTCTAGACAGCCTAGGGGATCGTTCTTCGTTCCGGCATTCGAGCCGGCCTCCTGTGACTCACCTGTTTCATCTCTAGAGAAGGCTTGACGTCTCTAGAGAGGTGCGCTTCTATTGAGTCATCTCTAGAGAGGTTGCTCACAGGGGGCGGCCTCGTGTGAGAGGGGACATCCATGCCTTCGTTCAAGATCGACCTTTCGTCCGCCACGGTGTTCGTGGCGACTGCGCCGGAGCCGAAGATGGCGAACAAGAAGACCGGTGAGCGGGCGGTGGACCGGGAGACCGGGGCCGGCCTCTCGACCGTGGGCCTGCTGGTCTCGGACGAGGGGGAGGGGAATCTGTACCAGGTGACCGTGCCGGAGACGGGTGTCCCGGAGGGGCTGGTGCCGGGTACGCCGGTCTCGGTGGTGGGGCTGAAGGCGCGTGACTGGGAGAACGAATTCAACGGTCAGAAGCGGCATGGCATCGCGTTCCGTGCGGTCGCCATCACTGCCGGGGCCTGAGCATGTCGGACCTGGTGACCCTGACCGAAGTGGCATCGGTGGCCGCTGGCGCTGGTGGGCTCGGCTACGCGAAGGTACGTGCTCCGCGCGTGTACTGGTCGCTGGTCGGGCTCCCGATCACCTGGGGGCGGTTCTCCCTCACCTACCGGTCCACGATGGAGGTCTGCGGGCTGACGGTGCAGCCGTCGGGGCTGCGGGCGTTCGTGACCCGGAACATGGCTCGCCGGGAGGTGCGTCCGGTGCCCGCGAAGGTGCGGCGGGTGTCACCGACTTCGACGGGGCTGCGGGTATCGCTGCGGCTTCCGGCCGGCCTGGAGCCGGCTGATGTGGCGGCGGCATCCGAACGCCTTCGGCACGCGTGGGGTGTCCGCTCGGTGACCGTGGTGGAAGCCCGCCCCGGTGTGGTCGAGCTGCGCATGACCGGCTATGACGTGCTCGCTCGGGTCAAGATGCCTCGTAGGCTGAGGAAGCCGGGACCGATGGTGGTGCCCGTCGCGCTGCGGGAGGACGGCACGGTTTTCACCCGGGACTACCGGAAGGTGCCGCACTCGCTGACGCTGGGCGCGAACCAGTCGGGCAAGTCGGTGTATCAGCGCAACCTGATCGCCGCTCTTGCCCGTATCCCGGTCGGTCTGATCGGTATCGACTGCAAACGCGGTGTCGAACAGACCCGGTATGCGCCTCGCCTGTCTGCTCTGGCGACGACTCCGCAGATCGCTTCGGAACTGCTGGATGCCCTGGTGAGCGAGATGGAAGACCGCTTCGACCTGCTCAGCGAGCATGGCGTCTCGGATCTGTGGGAGTTGCCGGATGCGGTCCGCCCGGTGCCGCTGGTGGTGCTGATCGATGAGGTGGCGGAACTGTTCCTGGTCTCGGCGAAGAAGGATGAGGAACGTCGGGATCGGATGGTTCAGCACCTGGTGCGGCTGGCGCAGATGGCCCGCGCGGTCGGCATCTATCTGGAGGTGTGTGGTCAGCGCTTCGGCTCCGAGTTGGGCAAGGGCGCAACGATGCTCCGCGCCCAGCTCACTGGCCGTATCGTCCACCGGGTCAACGATCTCCAGACCGCTGAAATGGGACTCAAGGACATCGCCCCGGACGCCCTGCACGCTGTGACCACGATCCCGCCGGACCGCCCCGGGGTGGCCGTGGCCGGTGACACCTCTGGCGGCTGGTCCCGCATCCGCACCCCGCACAAGTCCACCGCTGAGGTGGTCGCGGTCTGCCGCGAGTTCGCCCACCTCACCGCCGAGCCGGCCTTCCTCGCTCCCTTCCGGCCGGCGGTCCGGTCCGAGGTGATCCCGGACGACGCACCGTCGCTGGTGGTGCCCCGGCCGGTCACCGAGTAACACCCCCTTCGCTTCACGGTCGGCGCGACCGCCTTCGCGCCAGGTCCCTACCCGTTCCATGCCGAAAACCGGAAGGACCCGCCATGGCCGCACGTCCGCGTTCCGCCGCCAAGCCGAAGAAGTGCAAGCCCTGCAACGGCACCGGCGAGACCCGCGAAACGGTCCGCGTCGGCGCCCGCAAGAACCGCGCCACCGACGACAAGCAGTCCGCCTTGTGCACCGAGTGCTGGGGCAGCGGCGAAGCCCAGTGAACCACCTCCGGGGCGGGCCATAGAACCGGTCCGCCCCGGCTCATCTGGAAGGAGGTGAAGAGATGTTCCGCTCTATTCGTCCGGATGCCGTACTCGTTCAGGCCGTGATCGCAGGTGCGCTCTCCTTCGCCCACCTGCATGACCTGGCTGCCGCCGCGGGACAAGACGGGTGGAAGGCATGGGCCTATCCCGTCTCTGTTGACCTGCTGCTGGTGGCGGCCTGGCGCCGGCTTCGTGCCGGTGGTGACAAGGCGGCGGCCTGGTGCTGGTTCCTCGTCGCCCTGGTCGCCTCGCTCGGAGCCAACGTCGCTACCGCCGGGCTCCTCGACCTTGATGCGGTGCCTGCGTGGCTGCGCATCCTGGTTGCCGGCTGGCCCGCGCTCGCGTTCCTGGGCGGAACCCTCCTCGTCCACACCGCCGCTCCCCGGCACACCGCCCCGAACCGGGCTCCTGCGGCTGCCTCGCCCGAGCCGGAGAAAGCCCCGGCGGTCGAACCCGAGCCGGCGCCAACCGTCTCCCTCTCGGAGCCGGTGCCGGAGGAGACACCCGAGCTGGAACCGGAACCCGCTGCTGCCCCGGCCGCCGCTCCGTCGCCAGGTGTTCCGCCGGCGCTGATTGACCACGCTCGCACCCTCGCTACTCAGTACCGCGAGCGCACCGGCTCCGACATCGACACCGCCACCCTGCGGACCCAACTCGGGGTCCCCGAACCGCTCGCCAACGCCATCGCAACCCAACTCGCCTGACTCAGAAGGGAGGTTCCGCCATGGTCCGCCCCAACCGCTTCTACGACGTGCGCCGCATCGGCCCGGTCCAGGTCGGCTCCTACAACGATGGCCGGGGCCGCACCAAGCACACCGCCGCTTGCACCGCCCCCGGCTGCGGCTTCTCCGCCGACTACAACGACCGCCCGGCCGCCGAACTCGCGGCCCGCACCCACCGCTGCAACCCCTGAAAGGAGGAGATGTCATGGACCTGCCCGACGAACAGCTCCGTGCCGGACACATCCCCACAGAGCTCTACCGGCAGATGCCGCCCGGCACCGACCTGCGGAAGGTCGTCATCGTCCAGGAAGCCCCCCGCAACTACCGGGGTCCCATCCTGCTGGCGCTGACCATCACCGCCGGCACCGTCGTGGTCCTGCTCGTGATCGCCTTCGTGGTGCAGGTCATCGCCGCGTCCATCGTCGCCGTGCTCTCCGCCACCTGCGGCCTGAGCTACAGCCTCAACCGCACTGGCAAGACCAAGGGCCGACAGCTCACCGCCCGGCCCTCCCGCCAGCCCTCCAAGCGCCTCCTGCGGTCGAAGGGGGCACGCCGCTACCGCAAGTAATACGGCCTCCGGGGCGGCCTCAACCGCCAAGTATCCGCCGCCCCGGACGCCTCACACCCTCCCGAATCCGCTGATCCGAAAGGACACCACCCATCATGACCCAGCCCACCCCTGCCCGCGCACGCCACTGCCGCGACTGCGACGGCTTCTCCGTCGTCCACATCGACACCGGCACCCGACAGACGGACGGCACCCGCCACACCACCCCGGTCACCTGCCGCACCTGCAACGGCACCGGCACCCGCCGCTCCCACGTCCCGGCGGCTGTCCGGTCCGGGAAGTGATCGCCGTGGCCTTGGACTGGCGCTCTCCCGAGCACTTCGACCACACCGGTGACAAGCCCTGCGTGATCTGCCACAAGCGCACCCCACTGCGCTCCGACCGCGGCAAGCCCGTCCACAAGGTCTGCGCCGAGGACTGGATCGACCGCCACAGCGTGCGGGAGGGCAACAAGTGACCGACACCGCCACCATGGCGGGCCTGGACCCGGCCACCCTCGGCGACCTGCTGAGGCTGGCCGGGTCCCCCGGCTTCGACCGCATCCAAGACCAGATCCGCCGCACTGGCGGCTGCTCCGACCCCATCCACCTGACCGGCTCCACCGTCCTCCGCGACCGCGCCACCGGCGAAGTCCTCCACTCCTACAGCACCGACACCGAGCCCGGTGGGCGGCTGCGCATCGCCTGCGGCAACCGCCGTGCCTCCCGCTGCCCGGCCTGCGCCTGGACCTACGCCGGCGACACCTTCCACCTCATCCGAGCCGGACTGACCGGCGACCCGGACAAAGGCACACCGCACACCGTGCGAGACCACCCCCGAGTGTTCACCACCCTCACGGCCCCCTCGTTCGGCCCGGTCCACAACCGGCCCGGCAACCACCCCTGCCGCTGCGGTACCCGGCACACCGAAACAGACCCTGCCCTGGGCACACCGCTCGATCCGGACGCCTACGACTACGCGGGTGCGGTGCTGTGGAACAACCACGCCTCCGAGCTGTGGCAGCGCTTCACGATCTACCTCCGCCGGGAGATCGCGAAGCGGGCGGGCCTGACGCAGAAGGCGGCCCGGGAGCAGTGCCGCGTCTCCTTCGGCAAGGTCGCTGAGTACCAGAAACGCGGAGCCGTTCACTTCCATGCCGTCATCCGTCTCGATGGTCCAGCCGGCCCTGACAGCCCGCCTCCGCACTGGGCCACACACGCACTCCTCGACAGCGCGATCGTGGCAGCCGTTGCCCGCGTCGAGGTCACCGTTGACCCGAACGAGGACTACGGCTGCCCCGGCTGGTCCCTGCGCTGGGGCGAACAGATCGACATCCAGCCCATCGGCGCCTTCGGCAACGGCGAAGACCTCACCGAAGCGGCCGTCGCCTCCTACGTGGCCAAGTACGCCACCAAGGCCGCCGAAACCACCGGCACCGTTGACCGCCGCATCGGCAACAAAGAAGCCCTGACCCTGCTCGACATCCCCGAGCATCCGGCCCGGCTCATCGCGGCATGCCTCGACCTGCACTACGCCTACCCCGACCGCCGGCTGCGCGACTGGGCACACATGCTCGGCTTCCGCGGCCACTTCTCCACCAAATCCCGCCGCTACTCCACCACCCTCGGCGCCCTCCGCCAGACCCGAGCCGACTACCGCGCAGCACAACAACGCGAAGCCCTCGGCCTGCCCGACCCCGACGACGCGACCGAAGAGACAACCACCCTCGCCCTCGCGCACTGGGCCTACGCCGGCCACGGCCACACACCCGGCGAATCGTGGCTCGCCCAATCCATCGCACGGGACCTGGCCGACCAACGCGAAACCGCACGCCAAGAGCTAGCAGGAGGTGTATCCGATGAGTAGGACCACGGCTCCGAAGTCTCGGAAAGCCTCGTCAGAGTCGAGGGTGATGACCACCGAAGAGTGGTTGCGGCTGCATCTCCGCCGCGCGCCGGAGCGGGATGAGGAGTGGGTGCGGCGTGCGCTCGTGCTGCAAGGTCGTGTGTGATCGTCAGTGCCAGACAGGTTCGATCAGGCTGGGGTCGAACTTCCTTCGGCCTCTGCCGGCCGGATGGATGATGACGGCGGACAGACTGTGCAACACGATCTCCTGTTGCCGCTCAATCGGGAGCGAGAAGAAGTCTTCCACGGAAAGGTCGGCCGCGTCCTCCTTCGCCTCCGCCTGCTTCTGCTCCTTGTAGAAGCGGGCTCGCTTCAGCTTCAGCTCGTCACGCGCTCGTTCCTTACCAGGGAGAAGCTGCAAGAGAGTGGCCACGGAGATCTCCTTGGCGCGTTCGGCTTCAACGAGCTGGGCAATATCGTGCTCGACGTCGGCCAACTCGGCCTCGCCAGGCCATTGTTGCTCCATGGGCACCCTGGTGACGGCTGCTCGCTCCCGCTGCTCCTCCAGAACAAGCTGCGCTATCAGCCTGTCGATCGGCTCTCCGACGCGTCCGACCTTGCCGCAACCGCCGTTCACCACGGAGCACCGATAGGTGAACTTTGCTGCCTTGGAGCCTGGCGACCAACGTGGGTTCGTCTGCCCTCGGATCTTGCTCTTGCACAGACCGCATCGGGCGATGCCTGACAGGAGGTACTTGCGTGCCAGTGACCTGCCGGGCTGCTTCTGCTTCCGCTCGGCGACGGCTGCGCAGACCGCTTCCCACTCTTCAACGGTGTTGATGGGCTCCCAGTTGCCGGGAATCGGCCGACCGTCTTCCCCGTAGAGGATCTCGCCGTGATAGGTCCGGTAGCCGACCAATCGCGGGTTGGTGAGGATGTGCTCGACGTGGTGGTGGGCCATTCGCTTCGTCCCCGCACGCGGATTGCCGAGACCTTGTTCCTGCCACCTCGTTCGGATGGTGCCGATGCGGACGCCGGCGAGGATCTCGCGTTGGGCTTCTCGGATGGCTGCCGCAGCTTCGGGGTCAACTTTGGTGCGATCGTTCTTACGCCATCCGTAGGGTGCGGGTCCGCCGCTGTCCTTGCCTTGCTGGGCCAGTTCGAAGTGCTTGCGTCTGATGCGGCGTGAGGAGTCGTGGGACGACTTGTTGGCGAACGCGACCATGATGCGGGCCATCGTCCGGCCATCCGGGGTGCCGAGATTGATGTCGTTGGTGACGGTGGCGAACTCCAAGCGGGGCCGCTCGTCAAAGATCTCGATTAGCCGTTCGAGGTCGCGAGGTTGCCGGGCCAATCTGTCGAGGTCGTAGGCCACGATGCCGTCGATCAGGCCGGCGCGGAGATCCTTCAGCATCAGTTCGAAGTCTTCGCGTACGACGTTGCGCTTGAAGGCGGATACGTCGTTGTCCTCGTAGACCTTGACGGCCTGCCACGATCGAAGGTCGGTCAGACGCTCGCAGTCCTGCTGCTGCCGGGCGACGCCAAGTGATTCGCCCTCGTCATCCCGTGAGATACGGGTGTAGATCCCCACTTTGCGCGCCAACGTTCGGCCCTCCCCTGCCTGCGATAGCAGGGTTCAGGCTACTACTGTCATGTAGTCAAGTCCGCCTGGTCCGTCGAACCTCCCGTCGTCCGCCGCGAGGGGCAGGTTCTCGACGCCTGACCGCGCCTGACCGCGCCTGGCGGCGGTTGACCACGCGCGGCGGCGTCCGAGAGTGGGCTAGCCGGCCCCCGTCCGAGGGGTACGGCTGTGCCGCTCGGCGGTGATTTCAAGGACGCCGCCGGGGCCGATGTCGTGGCGACTGAGCGCCACGCGCTGTCCGGGCGACATCGGCGCGATCCCGCCACCCGTTCCCCGCACGGGTGGTTCCCTTCTCCGGTACCTGCGGGTAGGTACCGCTGGTAACCACAGTTGCCGGCCGTAGGGAGACCACCTGATGGCGCGTAGGAGATCCGCGACGGCGCTCGCGGCGGCTCTGCTCATGGTGTGTGGGGGCGCGGGGGCGGCGGCTGCCGTGCCCCCCAGTGGCGCCGGAACGAAAGCCGAGGCGAAGGCCGAGGCGAAGGCCGAAACGAGGGTCGGAGCGAACGCGGGGGCCGTGGCCAGTACGCCGCTGCCCGCCGAGTTGGAGAAGGTCCGGGCCGAGGAGGCCCGCAAGCTCTACGGCAGCCCGGACGAGCGGCCCATGGCCGATCGTAAGACGAGTCTCATCTCGCTGGGCGACAGCGAGATCTCCGGTGAGGGCGTCGGTACGTACGAGTCGGGCACCGACGGGCCGGACAACTGGTGTCACAGGTCGCCGGACGCGGCCGTACACCGTACGGGCATCGCCGCGGAGGTGACGTACAACGTCGCCTGCTCCGGGGCGAGTACGGAGAACGTGCGGATCGGGGGCACCAAGCAGTACGCCGACGAGCTCGTGCAGAGCGACAGCCTCGCCATCAAGGCCCGCAACACGCGGCTGAAGCAGATCATCCTCGTCGTCGGCGCCAACGACGATCTCCAGTTCGGGCCGGTGATCACCGACTGCGTCACCCGCTACCTCACGTTCCAGGGGCCGTGCGAGTCCAAGTACGACCCCGGCTGGCAGGCCCGGGTCGACGGCCTTGCCCCCAAGGTGGAGCGCACCGTGGGTGACCTCAGAACGGTGATGCGGAACGCCGGTTACGCCGACGGCGCCTACCAGCTCGTGCTGATGGCCTACCCCAGCCCGATCGGGCCGGACATAAAGGACAACCCCAAGTATCCCGGCAAGCTCGCCGGGGGCTGCGTCGGGTACACCAGCGACGCGGCCTGGGGTCGCAACTCGGCGGTGCCGAAGTTCGAGAAGGGCATCCGTGCGGTGGCCGAACGTACCGGCGTCAGCTACCTGGACGCCTCCCGGCTCTTCCACGGCCACGAGGTGTGCATGGAGACCACTTGGGCGCGCGGGCTGTATGTGGACCTCAGCAACCCGTTCCCGCCGGACTCCAACTCGGTACGCCAGTCGTTCCACCCGAACAAGCGCGGGCACGGCGCCTTCGCCTCGTGCTTCACCCAGATGTATGAGGCCGGTCAGAAGGGCGTACGGGAGGCGTCCTGCGCCGACCCCGTCGGCACCGGGCAGCCGAAGCTGTACCAGCTCGCCTGGGACGACGTTTTCAAGCCACTGCGCAACGAGGGCACCGGGAGCTGCCTGGACGCCGACGGTGCCGACAGCGCGGTCGGCACCGACGTACGGGGCTGGGCGTGCGGCGGAGCGGACAAGCGCAACCAGCTGTGGTGGTACGACGCGGCGGGCAAGGCCCTCTACGCGGGGCAGACGCACGACCGGTGCGTACAGAGTGCGGGCGGCGTCAAGGACGGGGCCGGGCTGGAGCTCGGCAACTGCTCGGGTGCGGGTGTGCAGCAGTTCGTACGGAACGGGGCGACCCTGCGGCCCGCTTCGGACACGGGGCTGTGCGTGACGCTGCCGAGCGCGGAGGCGCGGGCCGAGCTCGCCGGGTGCGACGGATCGGCGGCGCAGCGGTTCACCGGGTGAGGGCGCAGCGGTTCACCGGTTGAGGCAGTGCGGCCGTTGCCCGGCCTCCCACAAGGGGGGCCGGGCGCGGTTCCGTGCTTACAGCGTGCCCAGTTTGATCAGGAAGAGCAGGGCCAGCAGCTGGATGGCGGAGGCGCCGAGCGCCTTGGGCCAGGGCAGGTCGTGGGAGCGGCTCACCATCGAGGTGAACAGGACCCCGGCGAACACCCAGGTCACCCAGCCGAGTGCCTGGACCAGGGTGGCCGTGCCGCCCAGGAAGAGGGCGAAGACCAGCCGGGGCGCGTCCGTCAGGGACATGATCAGCATGGCGAGCCCGACCGTGGGCTGCCAGGAGCCGTCCCCGCCGAACTGACGGGCGAGTGTGTGGGTGACGGCTCCCAGGATGAGCCCGGCGATCACCACAGCCACGCCCGTGATCAGCACATACGGGATCGCCTGGGAGAGCGCGGTGTGCAGGACGTCCTCGCGGGCCTGGTCGAGGCCGAAGACCGCGAGCAGCCCGTAGACGAACGTCACGATCAGCGCAGGGCCCCATACCGGGTAGTCCCGCATCTGCCAGAAGGTGGCGTTCGGGCGCAGGACGATGCCGGTCAGCAACTCCTTCCAGCGCAGCCGGGGGCCGGACGGTGGTGCCGGGGCGTTGCCCGCGTGGTAGGTGGCGCCGTCGGTGTACCCGTAGCCGTCCTGGCCGCCGCCCTGGGGGCCGTAACCGCCGTCGGGGCCGTACGGACCGGGTCCGCCGGGGCCGCCGCCCTCCGGGCCGTACGGGTCGTGAATGCTGAACGCCTGGGTGTGGCCAGGGTTGTTGGCGTACGGATCCTGCCCGTGCCAGCCCTGCGGGGCGCCGGGCTGCCCGCCGTGCGGGGCCGCTCCGTGCGGTGCGCCGTGGGGCGGGTGCGGGTCGCCGAAGTACTCCGGCTCGCCGGGCCCAGGGCCGCCGCCCTGCCAGGGGCCGGGCCCCTGCTGCGGGTACGGCGGACCCGAAGGGTGCTGAGGGTACTGCCCATGCTGCTGCGCGCCCCGGGAGTCCCGGCCGCGTCCGCTCCTGAAACCAGCCACGCAATCGAACGTACCGTGTTCCGCGGGTCCGACGTGCCACAGCGGGGTGAGATGGCCGGACATCGCTGCTGACCTGTGACATCCCCTAGGGGAACCGGGTGCCGCGGCCCCCACCTGGGGCGGAGAAGCCCGCGTCGCACCCTCACCGGGAAGGAGGGCCCACTCGGCCCGGAGGCGGACGGCTGTCGCGGAGCCGGAGCGGACGGACCGTCGCCCGCCCGGAGGCGGACGGCTGTCACTCTCCCCGGAGGCGGACGGCGAAGGTGACGACGGAGCCCTGGCCGGCCGCGTCCGCGACGGTCAGCCGGTCGGTCACCAGTTTGGCCAGCCACAGGCCGCGGCCGCTGGTGGCGCCTTCGAGGCCGGGCAGCAGTTCGGGGATGACGTCCTCGGTGAAGCCGGGTCCTGAGTCGGCGACCTGGCACTCCAGCTCGTCGCCCAGGTGGCGCAGCACGAGCTGGCCGCCGCCGCCCGCGTGTTCGACCGCGTTGGTGGCCACGGCGTCGACGGCGACGACGAACTCGCCGCGGCGCGGTTCGTTCAGTCCCGCGGACGCGGCCCGCGCCTCCACCTCGGCACGCAGTCGTGGCAGGTCACGGAGGGTGAAGCGGAGGCGGCACAGCAGCTCGGGGGTCAGCATGGAGCGCCCTCCCGGACGTCGGGGGCGTGCCGGGTGACCGCGCTCGTACGGGGGCCCGGGGGCCGGTCGCTTCCGGCCGGTCCGTCCTGGGCCGTAGGACCCGGGGCCTCACGGTCCGCCACCTGGTGCTCCTCCTCGCCTTTCCAGTCGCTCCGCTCCGCGTGCGTGAGCGCGGTTAGGAGGCTAGGCCCGGCACGCTGCAATGGGTATACCGCGACAGCGGTTTGGCTCGTGTGGTGCTTTAACTGATCGCATTTGACCACGACTTGCCGGAAAACGCGCAACGGCCGGCCCCGTGAGTACGGGACCGGCCCTTGCGCACCGGGAAAAGCGTCCGGATCAGGCCACCGAAGGCGCGGAGCGGACGGCTCGTGAGCGGGCGCCTTGTGAGCGGACGGCTCATGAGCGGGCGCCGCGCGAGCGACCGGCTCGCAGCGGCTGGCCCGCGAGCAGTGCGCCTATTTCGCGGGCTCCGGTTCCGGGTCCGGCTCCGGCTCGGGGTCCTTTTCCGCCTCGCCGTCAGCCGCCGGGGGCTCGCCGGGCGTCTTGACGGAGTCCAGCAGCAGCTGCGCCACGTCCACGACCTGGAGGTTCTCCTTGACGGCTGCACCCGTGGCGGAGCCGCCCTCGGCAGCGGCCTTCTTACCGTTGACCGAGTCGGTCAGCATGACGAGGCAGAACGGGCAGGCCGTCGAGACGATGTCCGGGTTGAGGGAGAGCGCCTCGTCCACGCGCTCGTTGTTGATGCGCTTGCCGATGCGCTCCTCCATCCACATGCGGGCGCCGCCGGCGCCGCAGCAGAAGCCGCGCTCCTTGTGCCGGTGCATCTCCTCGTTCCGCAGCCCCGGCACCCGGCCGATGATCTCGCGCGGCGGCGTGTACACCTTGTTGTGGCGGCCCAGGTAGCACGGGTCGTGGTAGGTGATCAGCCCCTCGACCGGGGTGACCGGCACCAGCTTGCCCTCGTCGATGAGGTGCTGGAGCAGCTGGGTGTGGTGGATGACCTCGTAGTGGCCGCCCAGCTGCGGGTACTCGTTGGCGAGCGTGTTGAAGCAGTGCGGACAGGTCGCGACGATCTTCTTGGACGACTTGGGCTTCTGCGTCTGAGGGTCATCGTCGTCCTCGCCGAAGGCGGCGTTCAGCGTGGAGACGTTCTCCTCGCCCAGCTGCTGGAAGAGGAACTCGTTGCCCAGCCGGCGGGCCGAGTCACCGGTGCACTTCTCGTCGCCGCCCATGATGGCGAAGTTGACGCCCGCGATGTGCAGCAGCTCCGCGAATGCCTTGGTGGTCTTCTTGGCGCGGTCCTCCAGTGCGCCGGCGCAGCCGACCCAGTACAGGTATTCGACCTCGGTCAGGTCCTCGATCGTCTTGCCGACGATCGGCACCTCGAAGCCGGCCTCCTTCTGGAGCTCCTTGGTCCACTCCAGCCGCTGCTTCTTGGCCAGGCCCCAGGGGTTGCCCTTCTTCTCCAGGTTCTTGAGCATCGTCCCGGCCTCGGAGGGGAACGCGCTCTCGATCATCACCTGGTAGCGGCGCATGTCGACGATGTGGTCGACGTGCTCGATGTCGACGGGGCACTGCTCGACGCAGGCGCCGCAGGTGGTGCAGGACCACAGCACGTCCGGGTCGATGACGCCGCCCTCCGCTGCGGTGCCCACCAGCGGGCGCTCGGCCTCGTCCAGCGCGGCCTGCGGGACGTCGGCCAGCTGCTCCGCGGTGGCCTTCTCCTCGCCCTCCATCGTCTTGCCGCCGCCGGCGAGCAGATACGGCGCCTTGGCGTACGCGTGGTCGCGCAGCGACATGATCAGCAGCTTCGGGGAGAGCGGCTTGCCGGTGTTCCACGCGGGGCACTGCGACTGGCAGCGGCCGCACTCGGTGCAGGTGGAGAAGTCGAGGATGCCCTTCCAGGAGAAGTCCTCGACCTGGGAGGCGCCGAAGCGGACCTCCGCCGCGTCCTCATCGTTGTCGTCGTCCAGGGCGGTCTCGAAGTCGATGACCTTGCCGCCGGACGTCATCGGCTGCAGGGCGCCCAGCGCGGCCTCGCCGCGTGCGTCGCGCTTGAACCAGATGTTGAAGAAGGCCAGGAAGCGGTGCCAGGCCACACCCATGTTGGTGTTCAGGCCGACCGTGATCATCCAGATCATGGTCGTGCCCAGCTTGATCAGCGCCCAGAAGTAGACGAGGTTCTGCAGGGTGCCGACGTCCAGCCCGTCGTACGCAGCGACCAGCGGGTACGAGATGAAGTAGGCGGGGTCGTAGCTGTCCACGTGGTGGAGCGCGCCTTCGAGGCCGCGCAGCATCAGGATGGCGACGCCGATGACGAAGATGATCCACTCGACGAAGTAGCCCTGCCACATCTTCGAGCCCGTGAAGCGCGACTTGCGGCCGGCCCGTGAGGGCAGGCTCAGCAGCCTGATCACCATCAGGGTGGCGATGCCGACGGTGGTGGCGAAGCCGATGAACTCGATGTACATCTCGTACGGCAGCCAGCCGCCGATGACCGGCAGCGTCCAGTCGGCCTGGAAGAGCTGGCCGTAGGCGTTGACGATGGTCGGTGGCAGGGTGAGGAAGCCGATCGCCACGAACCAGTGGGCCACGCCGACGACGCCCCACTTGTTCATCTTCGTATGACCGAGGAACTCCCTGACCAGCGTGGCCGTTCGCTGCTTGGGGCTGTCCTTCCGCGTGCCGGCCGGGAGCGGCTGCCCGAGCTTGACGAAGCGGTAGATCTGCGCGATGGCGCGGGCGAACAGCGCAACGCCGACCGCGGTGAGCAGCAGCGTGACGACGATCGCGGCGAGTTGCATAGCGGCTCCTCGGAGCACGGGGGCGGCGTTTACTAAGCAGTAACTTATCCAGTCCGTACGAGACTACCCACTTGTCGCGGATCGCTGCACCGCGCACCTCGGTGATTTGCGTCGCCTCCCAGTGAGGAGCCCTCCGCGCTGCCGGAGGAAGGGCCTGCATGCGGCCATGCGCGTACAGTAATCACAGAGGTTGAGCCGCCTCGACTCAGTCTTCTTGACGCAAATTCTCCGGTCGTGCACTCTTGAGTCAGCTTCACTCAAGACCAAGCTGGAGGAACCCGAAATGGCTCGTGCGGTCGGCATCGACCTGGGTACGACGAACTCCGTCGTCAGTGTTCTCGAGGGCGGTGAGCCCACCGTCATCACCAACGCCGAGGGCGCCAGGACCACGCCGTCCGTCGTGGCCTTCGCGAAGAACGGCGAAGTGCTCGTCGGTGAGGTGGCCAAGCGCCAGGCTGTCACCAACGTCGACCGGACCATCCGGTCGGTCAAGCGGCACATGGGTACCGACTGGAACATCGGTATCGACGACAAGCAGTTCAACCCGCAGCAGATCAGCGCCTTCGTGCTGCAGAAGCTGAAGCGGGACGCCGAGTCGTACCTGGGCGAGAAGGTGGCCGACGCGGTCATCACCGTGCCGGCGTACTTCAACGACGCCGAGCGGCAGGCCACCAAGGAGGCCGGCGAGATCGCCGGCCTGAACGTGCTGCGGATCGTCAACGAGCCGACCGCCGCCGCGCTGGCCTACGGGCTGGAGAAGGAGGACCAGACCATCCTGGTCTTCGACCTCGGTGGCGGTACCTTCGACGTCTCCCTGCTGGAGATCGGCGACGGTGTCGTCGAGGTCAAGGCGACCAACGGTGACAACCACCTCGGTGGTGACGACTGGGACCAGCGGGTCGTCGACTACCTGGTCAAGCAGTTCCAGTCCGGCCACGGCGTGGACCTGTCCAAGGACAAGATGGCCCTCCAGCGCCTCCGCGAGGCCGCTGAGAAGGCGAAGATCGAGCTGTCCTCGTCCACCGAGACGACGATCAACCTGCCCTACATCACCGCGTCCGCCGAGGGCCCGCTGCACCTGGACGAGAAGCTGACCCGGGCGCAGTTCCAGCAGCTCACCCAGGATCTGCTGGAGCGCTGCAAGACGCCGTTCCACAACGTGATCAAGGACGCGGGCATCCAGCTGTCCGAGATCGACCACGTGGTGCTCGTCGGCGGCTCCACCCGGATGCCGGCGGTCGCCGAGCTCGTCAAGGAGCTGACCGGCGGCAAGGACGCCAACAAGGGCGTCAACCCGGACGAGGTCGTCGCCATCGGCGCCTCCCTGCAGGCCGGTGTGCTCAAGGGTGAGGTCAAGGACGTCCTGCTGCTGGACGTCACTCCGCTGTCCCTCGGTATCGAGACCAAGGGCGGCATCATGACCAAGCTGATCGAGCGCAACACCACGATCCCGACCAAGCGCTCGGAGACGTTCACCACCGCCGAGGACAACCAGCCCTCCGTGCAGATCCAGGTGTTCCAGGGCGAGCGGGAGATCGCGGCGTACAACAAGAAGCTGGGCATGTTCGAGCTGACGGGGCTGCCGCCCGCTCCGCGCAACGTGCCGCAGATCGAGGTCACCTTCGACATCGACGCCAACGGGATCATGCACGTCTCCGCCAAGGACCTGGGGACGGGCAAGGAACAGAAGATGCAGGTCACCGGCGGCTCCAGCCTTCCCAAGGAAGACATCGAGCGCATGATGCGCGAGGCGGAGCAGTACGCCGAGGACGACCACAAGCGCCGCGAGGCCGCCGAGACCCGCAATCAGGCCGAGCAGCTCGTCTACACCACGGAGAAGTTCCTCAAGGACAACGAGGAGAAGGTTCCCGCCGACACCAAGTCGGAGGTGGAGTCCGCACTCGAGGACCTGAAGGAGAAGCTCAAGGGCGACGACACCGCGGCGATCCGCGAGGCATCCGAGAAGGTCGCGGCCACCAGCCAGAAGCTGGGCCAGGCCCTCTACGCCGAGGCCCAGCAGGCCCAGGCCGGCGGTGCCGAGGCCGGCGCCGGCGCGGCGGGCGCGGGCGCGGGCAAGCCCGAGGGCGGCGAGGACGATGTCGTGGACGCCGAGATCGTCGACGAGGACCAGAAGCCGAAGGACGGTGCGGCGTGACGGAGGAGACCGCGGGCTTCGGTAAGGAGCCTGACGTTCCCGCCGACGCCGGTGAGCTGACCGACGCCGACCGGGCCGCCGTCTCCGAGCAGGAGACGGCGCCCGGGGCGCCGGCCGGGGAAGCGCAGGGCAGTGAGGCCGAGGTGACCACGCAGGAGGCGGAAGGCGCGGGCCCGGAGCAGGGCGAGGCCGCCGAGGGCGGTCCCGCCACCGAGCTGGAGGCAGCCCGCAAGGCGCTCAACGAGCGCACCCAGGATCTGCAGCGGCTCCAGGCGGAGTTCCAGAACTACCGCCGCAGGGTCGAGCGGGACCGCGCGGCGGTCAAGGAGGTCGCCGTCGCGAACCTGCTGACCGAGCTGCTTCCGGTGCTCGACGACATCGGCCGGGCCCGGGACCACGGCGAGCTGGTGGGCGGCTTCAAGTCGGTCGCCGAGTCGCTGGAAATGGTCGCGGCCAAGATGGGTCTGATGCAGTTCGGCAAGGAGGGCGAGCCCTTCGACCCGACGGTCCACGAGGCGCTGATGCACTCCTACTCGCCGGATGTCACGGAGACGACGTGCGTGCAGATCCTCCAGCCCGGGTACCGAATCGGCGAGCGGACCATCCGTCCCGCGCGGGTCGGGGTCGCCGAGCCGCAGCCCGGTGCCGCAAGCGGTGCGGGCGGCAAGGGTGAGGCCGGTGCCGAGGCGTCGGCGGCTGAAGAGGAGAACGGTGGCCCGGACGAGGGCTGACCGCGTACGGGAGGAGGGACGTCGAGGATGAGTACCAAGGACTTCATCGAGAAGGACTACTACAAGGTCCTCGGCGTCCCCAAGGACGCCACCGAAGCCGAGATCAAGAAGGCGTACCGCAAGCTGGCCAGGGAGAACCACCCCGACGCCAACGCCGGTGACCCCAAGGCCGAGGAGCGCTTCAAGGACGCCTCCGAGGCGTACGACGTGCTCGGCGACCCCAAGCGGCGCAAGGAGTACGACGAGGCGCGCACCCTCTTCGGCAACGGAGGCGGCTTCCGGCCGGGAGGCGGCCCGGGCGGGCCCGGTGGCGCCGGAACGTTCAACTTCGACCTGAGCGACCTGTTCGGCGGCCAGGGCGGGGGCGGCGGTGCCGGCCAACCCGGTGGCTTCGGCGGCGGGCTCGGCGACGTCTTCGGCGGCCTGTTCAACCGAGGCGGCGCCGGGACCCGTACGCAGCCCAGGCGCGGCCAGGACATCGAGTCCGAGGTGACGCTCAGCTTCACCGAGGCGGTGGACGGTGCCACGGTGCCGCTGCGGATGTCCTCAAGCGCCGCGTGCAAGGAGTGCGCAGGTACGGGGGACAAGAACGGCACCCCGCGGGTGTGCCCCACCTGTGTGGGCACCGGGCAGGTCTCCCGGGGCACGGGCGGCGGCTTCTCGCTGACCGACCCGTGTGTGGACTGCAAGGGGCGCGGCCTGATCGCGCAGGACCCGTGCGAGGTCTGCAAGGGGTCCGGGCGGGCGACCAGTTCGCGCACGATGCAGGTCCGTATCCCGGCGGGCGTCACCGACGGGCAGCGCATCCGGCTGCGCGGCAAGGGAGCGCCCGGCGAGCGGGGCGGACCGGGCGGTGACCTGTATGTGGTCGTCCATGTGGACAAACACCCGGTCTTCGGACGCAAGGGCGACAACCTGACGGTCACCGTGCCGGTCACCTTCCCCGAGGCGGCACTCGGCGGCGAGGTGAAGGTACCCACGCTCGGCGGGCCGCCCGTCACCCTCAAGGTCCCGCCGGGTACGCCGTCCGGGCGCACCATGCGGGCCAGGGGCAAGGGTGCGGTGCGCAAGGACGGAACGCGCGGCGATCTGCTGGTGACAGTGGAGGTCGCGGTGCCGAAGAATCTGGACGACAAGGCGAAGGACTCGCTGGAGTCCTACCGGGACGCGACGGCGGGAGAGGATCCGCGGGCCGCGTTGTTCAAGGCAGCGAAGGGAGACTGAGGTGGACGGCCGGGACGGACGCAGACGATTCGCGGCTGGGCGCTCCGCGGCGTACGAGCTGACGGACGAATCTCCTGTCTACGTCATCTCGGTCGCCGCCCAGCTCTCCGGGCTGCATCCGCAGACCCTGCGGCAGTACGACCGGCTGGGGCTGGTCTCGCCCGACCGCACGCCCGGACGGGGCCGGCGCTACTCGGCGCGCGACATCGAGCAGCTCCGCGAGGTGCAGCGGCTCAGCCAGGACGAGGGGATCAACCTCGCCGGGATCAAGCGGATCATCGAACTGGAGAACCAGGTCGCTGCGCTGCAGCAGCGCGTTGCGGAGTTGTCAGCGGCGGTTGAGGGTGCCGCCGCGGCCATGCAGCAGCGGGAGGCGCAGGTGCATGCCTCGTACCGGCGCGATCTGGTGCCGTACGAGGACGTGCGCTCCTCCAGCGCCCTGGTGGTCTGGCGCCCCAAACCGAGGGAGTAACCCTCGGGACCCCCTGTTGTGGGGCCTGCCCCCACGGGCGGCGCCGCCCGTGGGGGAGAGAGGGCTTACTTGGCGAAGCCGTAGCCGAGGAGCTTCTTGGCGTCCTTGGTGCGGTTGGCGGACGAGGACGAGGCCAGGACGGTGCCGATCAGGGTCTTGGAGCCCCGTTTGGCGGCGAAGACCAGGCAGTACTTGGCCTCGGGGCCGGAGCCGGTCTTGACGCCGAGGGCCCCGGAATAGCCGCCGAGCAGCGGATTGGTGTTCCGCCAGTTCATATAGCGGTAGCCACCACTCTTGGTGATCGTCTTCTGCTTGGTGGAGCGGGTCTTCACGATCGAGCGGAAGGTGGCGTTGCGCATGGCGTTGCGGGCGAGTTCGGTCAGGTCGCGCGGGGTGGAGTAGTTGCGCCCCTTGCCGATGCCGTCGAACGAGTCGAAGTGGGTGTTCTTCAGCCCCAGGCTCCGCGCGGTGGAGTTCATCTTGCCGATGAAGGACTTCACCCGCGCCTTGCGGCTGCTGCCCTTGCCGAAGGTGTCGGCGAGGGCGTAGGCGGCGTCGCAGCCCGAGGGCAGCATCAGGCCGTAGAGGAGCTGGCGGACGGTGACCTTGTCGCCGACGATCAGCCGCGCCGAGGAGGCGGTGTTGCGGACGATGTAGTCGCTGTACGCCTTGCGGATGGTGACCTTGCGGTTCAGGTTGAGGTTCTTCTGGGCCAGTACCACCCGGGCGGTCATGATCTTGGTGGTCGAGCCGGTGGAGCGCCGGGTGTCGGCGGCCTTGGTGTAGAGGCTCCTGCCCGTGCCGCTGTTCATCACGTAACCGCCGCGGGCGGTGATGGACGGCTTCTTCGCCGTGACGGCGGTGGCGGGGGACGCCGTGGCGGCCGGGGCGGCCAGCGCGCCCGTCGTCAGCACGGCTGAGGAGGTGAGCACCACCGTGACGACACGGTGGGTGCCAGCAATGCCAGTCTTCACTTCTGTCAGCTCCAAATGCCGCTGCGGTGCGGCTCGTTGGGCGGGTACCCGGTGCCGGGAGCGGCCGGGAACTAAGAAGGATCGTAGACGTTTTCAGATTGAGCGGAATAGACTCAACTTGTTGCATGCTGTAGGTAGCAAGAGCTCGTCTGGGGGCGCTTACCAGTCAGCACTGGCACCGGAGAAGGAGCGCAGGAAGTGGACGCGGAGCTGACCAACAAGAGCCGGGAAGCGATCAGCGCGGCGAACGACCGCGCGGTGAGTGACGGCCACCCCGACATCACCCCGGCCCATCTGCTCCTCGCCCTGCTCACGGGCGAGGAGAACGAGAACATCCAGGACCTGATCGCCGCCGCCGAGGCGGACCAGGCGGCGCTGCGCTCGGGCGCCGAGCGGCAGCTCGCCGCGCTCCCGACCGTGCAGGGCCAGACCGTCAGCCGCCCGCAGGCCGACCGCGACCTGCTCGCCGTCATCGCGGACGCGGCGCAGCGCGCCAAGGACCTCGGCGACAGCTTTGTGTCCACCGAACATCTGCTGATCGCGCTGGCCGCCAAGGGCGGGGCGACAGGGGAGCTGCTCAAGCAGCAGGGCGCCGACGAGAAGAAACTGCTGGACGCCTTCAGCGCGCAGCGCGGCAGCAGGCGGATCACCAACCCGGACCCGGAGGGCACCTACAAGGCCCTGGAGAAGTTCGGCACCGACCTGACCGCCGCGGCCCGCGAGGGCAAGCTGGACCCGGTCATCGGCCGGGACCAGGAGATCCGCCGCGTGGTGCAGGTGCTCTCCCGTCGTACGAAGAACAACCCGGTGCTGATCGGCGAGCCCGGCGTCGGCAAGACGGCGGTCGTCGAGGGGCTGGCCCAGCGCGTGGTGAAGGGCGATGTGCCCGAGTCGCTGCGGAACAAGCGGCTGGTGGCGCTCGACCTGGGCGCCATGGTGGCGGGCGCGAAGTACCGCGGTGAGTTCGAGGAGCGGCTCAAGACCGTGCTCTCCGAGATCAAGGAGAGCGACGGCCAGATCATCACCTTCATCGACGAACTGCACACGGTGGTCGGCGCGGGCGCCGGCGGCGACTCGGCCATGGACGCCGGGAACATGCTCAAACCGATGCTGGCCCGCGGCGAGCTGCGGATGGTCGGCGCCACCACGCTGGACGAGTACCGCGAGCGGATCGAGAAGGACGCCGCGCTGGAGCGCCGCTTCCAGCAGGTGCTGGTGGCCGAGCCCACCGTGGAGGACTCCATCGCGATCCTGCGCGGGCTCAAGGGGCGCTACGAGGCGCACCACAAGGTGCAGATCTCCGACGGCGCGCTGGTGGCCGCCGCCGCGCTCTCGGACCGCTACATCACCTCCCGTTTCCTGCCCGACAAGGCCATCGACCTGGTGGACGAGGCGGCCTCCCGGCTCCGGATGGAGATCGACTCCTCACCCGTGGAGATCGACGAGCTCCAGCGCTCCGTCGACCGGCTCAAGATGGAGGACCTGGCCCTGGAGAAGGAGACCGACCCCGCCTCCGTGGAGCGGCTGGAGCGGCTGCGCCGCGAGCTGGCCGACAAGGAGGAGGAGCTGCGCGGCCTGACCGCCCGCTGGGAGAAGGAGAAGCAGGGCCTCAACCGCGTAGGTGAGCTGAAGGAGCAGCTGGACGAGCTGCGCGGACAGGCCGAGCGGGCACAGCGCGACGGCGACTTCGACACCGCCTCCAAGCTGCTCTACGGCGAGATCCCGGCCGTCGAGCGGGAGCTGGCCGCGGCCACCGAGGAGGAGGAAGAGGCCAAGAAGGAGGCCGCGGCAGGCCAGGGCGACAAGGGGAACAAGATGGTCAAGGAGGAGGTCGGCTCGGACGACATCGCCGACGTCGTCGCCTCCTGGACCGGTATCCCGGCAGGCCGGCTGCTGGAGGGCGAGACGCAGAAGCTGCTGCGGATGGAGGAGGAGCTCGGCAAGCGGCTGATCGGCCAGACCGAGGCCGTGCGTGCCGTCTCCGACGCGGTGCGCCGCAGCCGGGCCGGTATCGCCGACCCCAACCGTCCCACCGGCTCCTTCATGTTCCTGGGCCCCACCGGGGTGGGTAAGACGGAGCTGGCCAAGGCGCTCGCCGACTTCCTCTTCGACGACGAGCGGGCGATGGTCCGTATCGATATGAGCGAGTACGGCGAGAAGCACAGCGTCGCCCGGCTGGTCGGCGCGCCGCCCGGCTACGTCGGCTACGAGGAGGGCGGCCAGCTCACCGAGGCGGTGCGGCGGCGCCCGTACAGCGTCGTCCTGCTGGACGAGGTGGAGAAGGCGCACCACGAGGTCTTCGACGTGCTGCTCCAGGTCCTGGACGACGGCCGGCTCACCGACGGCCAGGGCCGTACCGTCGACTTCCGCAACACCATCCTGATCCTCACCTCCAACCTGGGCAGCCAGTTCCTGATGGACCCCCTGGAGAAGGAGGAAGAGAAGCGGGAGCAGGTGCTCGCGGCTGTGCGCGCCGCCTTCCGGCCCGAGTTCCTCAACCGGCTGGACGACCTGGTGGTCTTCTCCGCGCTGGCCGGGGACGAGCTGCGGCGCATCGCCCAGCTCCAGGTCGACGCGCTGCAGACGCGGCTCGCCGACCGGCGCCTCACGCTGGATGTCACCCCCGCAGCGCTGGACTGGCTCGCCGTCGAGGGCAACGACCCGGCCTACGGGGCCCGGCCCCTGCGGCGGCTGGTGCAGACCGCCATCGGTGACCAGCTGGCGCGGGAGATCCTGGCCGGTGAGGTGCGGGACGGCGACACCGTGCGGGTCGATCATGTGGACGGCTGGGACGGGCTGATGGTCGGCGCCGCAGCGGGTGGCTGAGCGCCGGCTGTGCGGGCTGCTCACGGGGCGCTGGGCGCGCCAGTGGGGCAGGGTTGTCATTGCGGGGGGCGGGTGCGGGAGGATGGGCGGAGCCGTATGAAGGGAACACCCACGTGAGCATCGACCCGTCCTCGATCCCGAACTTCGGGGGCCAGCCCGAGGAGCCGGAGGAGTCCGGTCCCACCGGACCGATCATCCCCGACCAGGACCTCGTCAAGCAGCTCCTGGACCAGATGGAGCTGAAGTACGTCGTCGACGACGAGGGAGACCTCGCGGCGCCGTGGGAGGAGTTCCGTACGTACTTCATGTTCCGGGGGGAGGCGGAGCAGCAGGTCTTCTCGGTCCGTACGTTCTACGACCGTCCGCACACCATCGAGGACAAGCCCAAGCTCCTCGAGGCCATCGACGACTGGAACCGTCGCACCCTGTGGCCCAAGGTCTACAGCCACACCCACGACGACGGCAGCGTCCGGCTGATCGGCGAGGCGCAGATGCTCGTCGGTACGGGCGTCTCGCTGGAGCACTTCGTCTCGTCCACGGTCAGCTGGGTGCGGGCCTCCATCGAGTTCGACAAGTGGCTCGTGGAGCAGTTCGGCCTGGAGAAGGACATCGACTCCTCCGAGGGTGACGGCGACAGCGCCTGACGCCGGCACCCCGCAGCCCCGAGGGGCCGGGCGCACCGCGCGTGCGCCCGGCCCCTCGCGCTTTCGCACACCGGCCAGGGCACCGGTGGACCGCGGGTCCCGCCCGCCCTGCCCCGGCCCGCACCGGGCTCGCCGCCGCATCCCTGTCACCCGTCAGGTGTCGCGCAGCATCCCGTGCCGGGAGACTCGTCGGCAGAGCGCGGGACCCGCACAGGGGTAGCACGGGGGAACAGGCGGGTCCCGCGCGACGGTGGACGCGGGCGGACTCGGGGGAGCTCGCGGGCGCTGCGGGGTGGCGGGTCAGACGGTGCCCGCCACACCGCGCAGCCGCCGCGCCGCGTCCGCCAGCACTTCCTCCCGCTTGCAGAACGCGAAGCGGACGTACGGTGCACCCGCCTCGGCGTGGTCGTAGAAGACCTGCGTCGGGACGGCGACCACGCCCACCCGTTCGGGCAGCGAAAGACAGAACGCGACGCCGTCGTCGGCGCCCAGGGGGCGGATGTCGGTGGTGATGAAGTAGGTGCCCGCGGCCCTGAAGACCTCGAAACCGGCCTCGCGCAGCCCCGCTGCCAGCAGGTCCCGCCGGGCCCGCAGCCCCTCGCGCAGGGCCGTGTAGTAGTCGTCGGGCAGCGCCAGCGCCTCGGCGATGGCGTACTGGAAGGGGCCCGCCGAGACGTAGGTCAGATACTGCTTGGCCGACCGCACGGCGCTCACCAGCGCGGGCGTGCCGGTGACCCAGCCGACCTTCCAGCCCGTCAGCGAGAACGTCTTCCCGCTGGACGAGATCGTCACCGTGCGCTCGCGCATCCCTGGGAAGCCCGCCAGCGGGTGGTGCTCGCCGTCGAAGACCAGGTGCTCGTAGACCTCGTCGGTGACGGCGAGCAGATCGCGCTCCACACACAGCTCGGCGACGGCCGCCAGCTCCGCACGGCTCAGCACGGTGCCGGTGGGGTTGTGCGGGGTGTTGAGGAGGAGCAGCCGGGTGCGGTCGGTGACGGCGTCGCGCAACTCGTCCAGGTCGAGGTGGTAGGCGCCGTCGCGCGGGCGCAGGGTGACCGGCACCCGGGTGCCGCCCGCCATCGCGATGGAGGCGGCGTACGAGTCGTAGTACGGCTCCAGCGCGATCACCTCGTCACCGGGCTCGACCAGCGCCAGCAGTGAAGCGGCGATGGCCTCGGTGGCGCCCGCGGTGATCAGCACCTCGGTTTCGGGGTCGTAGCCCAGCCCGTAGAAGCGCTGCTGGTGCTCGGCCACCGCGCCGCGCAGCTCGGGGATGCCGGGGCCGGGCGGGTACTGGTTGCCGCGCCCGTCCCGCAGCGCGCGCACCGCCGCCTCCCTGATCTCCTCCGGGCCGTCCGTGTCGGGGAAGCCCTGGCCCAGGTTGATCGCGCCGGTGCGGACGGCGAGCGCGGACATCTCGGCGAAGATCGTGGTGCCGAACCCGGCGAGGCGGCGGTTGAGCAGCGGACGCCCGTGGTCCTGCGCTCCTGGGACAGCAGCTTGGCCAGCAGTCATGGCTGTCATCCTCCGGCAAGCTCTTATCTTCCTCAACCCGGCTTTGTGCCCCCCGGGGCCGGGCAGGAGCCGTTTACACCGGCGCTACACCCGAGGACGGCAACACGGGAGAACGGCAAGGGAGTTGCTGTCCGAGGACAACGAGGGGGAAGGGCAGCACATGTCCCAAGCAGTGGCGTTCATCGGCATAGTGGCCGTCTTCGCATTCATCGCGGCGCTCGTCAAGTCGGCCGGCTCCCAGCGGTCCGCACGCTCCGGCCGCGGCGGCGGCTCCTGGTGGGCCGGGGGTGGCGGCGGCAACTCCGGTGGCGGCGGCCACGGTTGTGGCGGCGGTTCCTCCTGCGGCAGCAGTTCGTCCTGTGGCGGGGGCGGGGGCGGCGGCGGTTGTGGCGGCGGGGGCGGCGGCAGCTGATACCCGAGTGCGGGGGCGCGCGACGGTGTCCGGCGGCGCACGCGGCGGTGCGCGCGGCCCGGGTGCGCGGCGGTGCTCACACCGGGGAAGGGAACACTTGACCTCTTCCATACCTATGGGATGGAAATCCGCAGAACCTGGGTAAAACCGCTGGGGACGCAGCGCGTTCCGTGATTCGGTGAATCGTGAACTGTCGTCCCCGAGCGCTCCCGGCCCCCGGCCCGGAGGCTCGGGAGCTCGAGGGGTGGGGCGGCCCACCCTCCCTGCGTGTTTGCGGAGCCGACTCATGCTCACCACCTTGAAGACCGCCTACACCGACACCCGCGCGCACGACCTCGCCTGGGACCTGGGCCGCGCACCCCTGCCGGCCCTGGCCTGCATGGATGTCGAACTGGAGGACACGCACGTGCACTTGCGGCTGCTCGGCGCCTCGCACCAGGTGATGCTGGGCGAGGAGTACGGGAACTGTTCCGAGACGGTCGCCTGTCTGCCTGGCCGCAGCACCCCGCTACCGCTGGGCGTCTCCAAACGCTTCGGCGAGTGGGAGTACGAGTTCGCCGCGCGGGTGGAGAGGCTGTCACCCGGCTCCTTCACGGGGCGTGCGCAGGAGTTGCTCGCGCTGGTCGCGGACCACCCCAACGGTTTCGCCGGCACCTTTCCCGGGGCGCCGAGCGCTTTCACCGCGCTGCTCGTCCAGCGGCACGAGGGGCAGATCCGCTGGCGCACCTGGCACTCGTACCCCCAGGAGGGCTGTCTGGTCTCGACCCGTACCCGCGTCGCCACCAGAGCGCGGGAAGGGCTGAAGGGAACGCCGGGGCCTGGCGAGCCGGCCACGGTCCCGCTGTGCGGCCCCGCGATGGCGTGACCGGGCGGCGCTCGCAGGGCCGGGAGCGAGTGACTCCCAAGCACCCATGTGAGTGACCGAGTGTGCCCGGATTGTAACGTAACGTGCATTCATGATCGACCGTCCCCAGCCTTGCGCGGAGCACGCGCGACTGCCCGTCCCCGCAGGGCTCGGACGCGGCTTCGTCCTCGCCTCGGTCTTCGTGTGCGCCGCCTGCGGCCTCGTCTACGAACTCGAACTGGTCGCCGTGGCCTCGGTCCTGGTCGGCGACTCCGTCACCCAGGCATCCGTGGTGCTCTCCGTGATGGTCTTCGCGATGGGCATCGGCTCGCTGCTCGCCAAACGGCTGCGCTGCCACGCCGCCGCGGGATTCGGCTACGTCGAGGCCCTCCTGGCGCTCGTCGGCGGCGGCTCGGCGATGGCGCTCTACGCCTCCTTCGCCTGGCTGGGCGGGGCCCGGGTGGTGCTGGTCCTCATCTCCTTCACCATCGGAGTGCTCATCGGCGCGGAGATGCCGCTGCTGATGACCCTCATCCAGCGCATCCGCCAGCAGGACGCGGGCGGAGCGCTCGCCGACCTGTTCGCCGCCGACTACGTGGGAGCGCTCGTCGGCGGGCTGACCTTCCCCTTCCTGCTGCTGCCGCTCGCCGGAGAGCTGACCGGCGGACTGCTCACCGGCGTGGTGAACGCGCTGGCCGGCGGCATCGTCGTGCAGTGGCTCTTCCGCCACGACCTGGAGGGACGGGCCCGCTGGCGGCTGCTGGCGGCCAACGTATGCGTTCTGCTGTTGCTGATCGCCGGCTCCGCATTCGTCGGCCCGTTCGAGCGCGCGGCACGGCACGCCGTCTACGGCGGCGACGTACGGGTCGCCGTCCACACCGCGCACCAGGAACTCGTGCTGACCGGCGGCGCGGACCGGCACCGGTGGCCCGAGGACGGCGAGTTGCGGTTGTTCCAGGACGGCAGGCCGGTACTGCGGGGGCGCCAGGCCCACGCCGTCCGCCGCGCCCTGGTGCGGCCCGCCATGACCGGCGGGCCGCACCAGCGGGTGCTGATCGTCGGTGGTGGCGACGGGCTCGCCCTGCGGGAAGTGCTGCGCCACCGCGACGTACGGAAGGTCACCGTCGTCGAGCGGGACCCAGGGCTGGTGCGGCTCGCCCGGCGCGACCCCGGGCTGCGTGCGCTCAACAGCGGGGCGCTGGACGATCCCCGGGTCCGCGTCGTGCACGACGACCCCTTCGACTGGCTGCGGGACCGCGGGCGCGAGGCGGCGGTGCCGTTCGATGTGATGGTCGTCGCGCTGCCCGCGCCGGGCGGCGGCACCGGACCCAAGCTGTACTCGGAGGAGTTCTACGCGGTCGCCGCCCGGGCGTTGGCCGATGAGGGGCGGGTCGCGCTGCGGGCGGGCGAGCCCGGGAGCCATGCCCGGGAGTTCTGGACGGTGCATGCCACGCTGCGGGCCGCGGGGCTGCGGCCGTGCGTCTCGGCCGGGGGGAGGGGGTTCCTCGTGGCCCGCCACGCGCGGCCGGCTCCACCGGACTGCGGGCTTCTCGCCGACGGGTCCGCGCCCCCTCGGGGAGATCCTCGGCTGCCTCCCTCCACCTTGATGCATCCCCGCTACCGGGGCTGAGGAAGTTGCGGCGCAGTCATAGGTGCGGCGGACTCATGGGTAATAGGCTCCGCCCCATGGAGCACGAGGTGTACGTACCGCTTTCCGTCGGCTCGGTACGAGCCGCCCTCACCGACAGCGCCCGCCTCGCCCGCTGCGTACCCGGTTTCCATGAGGAGCCGGAAGACGGCGCCGAGCAGCTCGCGGGCCGCCTCAAGGTGCGGGTCGGCGGTTCGACCATCACGTATCGCGGCACGCTCTCCCTCACTCCGCGCGGCGGCACGGGAAGCGCCGCCGGACCGGACGCACTGGAGCGGCTGGAGGTGGCGGGCAGCGGCAACGAGGCCCGCGGTGAGGGGACGGTGGAGCTCGCGCTGACCATCGAGCCCCGTTCGGCCGACGACGGCGAGGGCACCGCGCTGGTGTGCGTCGGCACGGTCACCTGCACCGGCCGGCTGGCGGCGCTGGACGAGAAGACGGCGACGTCGGCGGGGGTGCGGCTGCTCGACAAATTCGCCGCGGCGCTCGGCGAGAGCATCCGGGACGAGCCACCGGTCGGCAGCCCGGAGGCGGAGGCGGCCGAGGGCGGCGTGGCAGGGGAGGGCATGGCCGGGGAGGGCGAGGGTGGCGAGGGGCCCGTCGCGGGCGGTATCGGCGCGCCGGGGGACAACGAGCGTGCGATCCCCGGTATCCCGGAGCCGGAACCCGAGCCGGACCGTACCCCGTTGTTCGAGACGGAGGTGCCGCCTTCGTCGCTGGGCCGCGACGACGAGTCCGAACTCGACGCGGCGCAGGAAGGCTACGGCGAGTCGGGTCTGCCCGGTGAGGACGGCGGGCTGGGTGCCGAGGCGGCGCACGCACGGCGCACGATGATCGGGCGCAGCGCGGAGGAGGTGGACCACGCGCCGCCGCGCGGCCGGTACGCACCGGTCCCGGCCCCGGAACAGGCGTCGGCGACGGCGACACTGCGCTGGGCGGCGCCGGCGGCGGCCGCCGTGGTCGCGGGCGCTGTGGTGCTGGGCAGGGCGCTGCGCCGCCGTCGCTGAGTTCCGTGGGGGCGAGCGCGCCGAGGTGGACAGCGGGTCTTGCGGCGGCGCCGCTGACGTCGCCGTTATGGTCGCTGTATGACTGATCTGCCCACCTCCGCAGAAGCCACGTCCGTCGTGCTCAGCGCCCTGGGGACCGAGGTGACGGTCGAACCCCAGCGCGGGTGCCGGCTCGCCTCCCTCCGGGTGGGCGGCACCGAACTGCTGCGCCAGGGGCCGAAATACGGCGCGTTCGTGATGGCGCCGTGGTGCGGCCGCACCGCGCAGGGGCGTTTCCGCAACGGCGGTGAGATGTTCCAACTGCCGTTGAACGAGGGCGCCTCCCGGCCGGAGGCCGGGGGAGGCCCGCATGCCATCCACGGCACGGTGCGGGACGCGGTGTGGCGCCAGGCGCCGGGCGCCACCGGTACCAAGGCGTCGTTCACCTACGACCTGACCGACCCGTGGCCGTGGGAGGGCCGGGTGACGCAGGTCGTCGAGCTGGCCGAGGACGGCGGTTCGCTGACCTTGAGGCTGGCCGTCGAGACGTTCGACGTCTCCTTTCCCGCGCAGGCCGGCTGGCACCCGTGGTTCCTGCGCAACCTCGGCCAGGGCGGGGAGGACGTCCGGATCGACTTCTCGCCCGAGTGGCAGGAGGAGCGGGACGAGGACCACATCCCCACCGGTGCCCGGATCGAGCCGCGGCCCGGCCCGTGGGACGACTGCTTCGGGATGCCCGGCGGGGTGGATGTCACCCTGACGTGGCCGTCGGAGCTGTCGCTGCGGATGACCTCGCGCGCCGAGTACGTGGTGGTCTACGACGAGCCGGAGGAGGCGGTGTGCGTGGAGCCGCAGTCCGGCCCGCCGAACGGGCTCAACTCCCACCCGCGCCAGGTGACGCCGCTGGACCCGCTGGAGCTGACGACGACCTGGAGCTGGCAGCGGCTGTAGCCGCGAGCTGCCGGACGCATAGGCTGAGGTCTCATGAACGACGACGTGCGCGCCGCGCTGCTGCGACAGATCAAGGACAAGGCCGTGGTGCACGGCCGCGTCACCCTCTCCTCCGGTGCGGAGGCCGACTTCTACATCGACCTGCGCCGGGTCACCCTGGACGGTGAGTCGGCACCCCTCGCGGGCCAGGTGATGCTGGACGCGACGGCGCATCTGGACTACGACGCGGTGGGCGGGCTCACGCTGGGTGCCGACCCGGTCGCGACGTCGATGCTGCACGCCGCCGCGGCCCGTGGCCGGCACCTCGACGCGTTCGTCGTCCGTAAGGCGGGCAAGGCGCACGGGCTGCAGCGCCGGATCGAGGGGCCGGATGTGGCGGGGAGGCGGGTGCTGATCGTCGAGGACACCTCGACGACGGGGAACTCGCCGCTCACCGCCGTGGAGGCGGCCCGGCAGGCAGGCGCCGAGGTCGTGGCGGTGGCGACCATCGTGGAGCGCGGCGCGGCCGTGGCGATGGAGCGTACGGGAGTGCCGTATGTATACGCGTTCGATTTGAGTGACCTCGACCTGACGTAGGGGTCGGTCCCGGGGGCAGCGGTGGTTTCACGTGAAACCACCGCCGATCCTCTTAGTGAAATTGTGAACACCCGCGTCTGGAGCATCCGGCCCCGTCTGGGAAGATGGGCCACGACGATGACGTCGTTCCGTTGAGCCGAAGCCGGATCACCATTACGCACACCCCAAGGAGCGGTCTGATGCCCATCGCAACCCCCGAGATCTACAACGAGATGCTCGACCGGGCGAAGGAGGGCAAGTTCGCCTACCCCGCCATCAACGTCACCTCGACGCAGACGCTGCACGCCGCGCTCCGCGGGTTCGCCGAGGCGGAGAGCGACGGCATCGTGCAGATCTCCACGGGCGGGGCCGAGTTCCTGGGCGGGCAGTACAGCAAGGACATGGTCAGCGGCGCGGTGGCGCTCGCCGAGTTCGCGCACATCGTCGCGAAGAAGTACCCGGTCAACATCGCGCTGCACACCGACCACTGCCCCAAGGACAAGCTCGACGGCTACGTCCGCCCGCTGCTGGCGGTCTCCCGCGAGCGGGTGCAGCGCGGTGAGAACCCGCTCTTCCAGTCCCACATGTGGGACGGCTCCGCCGAGACCCTCAAGGACAACCTGGAGATCGGCCAGGAGCTGCTGGCCGAGGCCGCCGCTGCGAAGATCATCCTCGAGGTCGAGATCACCCCGACCGGTGGCGAGGAGGACGGCGTCACCCACGAGATCAACGACGAGCTGTACACCACGGTCGAGGACGCCATCCGCACCGCCGAGGCGCTCGGTCTCGGCGACAAGGGCCGCTACCTGCTCGCCGCGTCCTTCGGCAACGTGCACGGCGTCTACAAGCCGGGCAACGTGGTGCTCCGCCCCGAGCTGCTCAAGGACCTCCAGGAGGGCGTCGCCGAGAAGTTCGACAAGCCCGCGGACAGCCGGCCGTTCGACTTCGTCTTCCACGGCGGCTCCGGCTCCACGGAGGAGGAGATCGCCACCGCGCTGCAGAACGGCGTCGTGAAGATGAACCTCGACACCGACACCCAGTACGCCTTCACGCGGCCGGTCGCCGCGCACATGTTCAGCAACTACGACGGCGTGCTGAAGGTCGACGGCGAGGTCGGCAACAAGAAGGTCTACGACCCGCGCAGCTGGGGCAAGGCCGCCGAGAAGGGCATGGCCGAGCGCGTCCAGGTCGCCTGCGGGAACCTGCGGTCGACGGGCACCCGCCTGAAGTAGTCCGGAGGTCTCTTCGGTACAGGAAGCCCCCGGTGCGCCGGGGGCTTCCTGTGTTCGACTGCCACCATGGAAGCCATCTGGACAAGTGTCGTGGCGGTCGTGGGTACGTTGTTGGGGTCGGTGATCACGCACGTCTTCCAGCGGCTCGCCTCCCGGCGCAATGAGGAGTTCACCCGGTCCGAGGCGTTGAGGCAGGAGTGGATAGCCACCTACACCGCGTTCGCGGCGGCCGTGGAGGACTACCGCCACGGCCAGGCCACCCGCTGGTACCGCAAGAGGGAGGACGCGGGCGGGGAGTCGTACAAGGAGGCACGCGACGAGGCGCACCGGCTGCGCACGGTCGCCCGGCAGGCGCTCTACCGGGTCAAGCTGCTCACCCACGACCAGAGCGTCGCCCGCGCCGCCGAGCTCGCCTACCAGCGAACGACGGAGATCTCCGAAGCGGTGGAGGACTCCGAGCACCTCAGCCGGGCGCGGAAGGCCCGGGAGGCCATCGAGGCGTTTGTCTCAGTGGCCGCCCGGCTGGTGCGGTGACGCCCTCCGGCTGTGAGGGGCTGCCCCTTGCCGTGCGTTGTGGGCTGCCGGTGTGTTGTGGCTTGTCGCGCAGTTCCCCGCGCCCCTTCGGGGCGCGCCCTGCTCAGTGCAGAGACTCAGTGCAGAGACTCAGTGCAGGTACGAGGCGCCGTTCAGATCCAGGACCGCGCCCGTCGCCCACTCGGAGCCGGGCGAGTCGGCGGTGAACCAGGCGACCGCCTCGGCCACATCGCGGGGCTCCGCGATCCTGCCGATGGGGTGGTCGGCGATGATGCGTTCGCCTTCCGGGCTGTCCAGCAGGGGCTGGGTGAGATCGGTGCGGGTGAAGCCGGGGGCGACGGCGGCGACCGCGATCCGGTGCGGGCCCAGGGCCACCGCCAGCGACTGGGCCAGCGCGTGCATGCCCGCCTTGCTCGCGCCGTACGCGGGCACGTCGGGCTCACCGCGGTAGCCGCCCCGGGAGCCGACCATCACCAGCCGTCCGCCCCGGGAGCCCTCCGGGCGCCCGAGCAGATGGTGGACGAAGCACCAGGACAGATGGGCCGCGCCCAGCAGGTTCACATCCAGGGTGCGGCGCCACAGCTGCTGCCACTCCTCCCACGGGGTGGTCGCGACAGGGTGCTCGATGTGCACCGCCGAGTTGTTGACCAGGACGTCGACGCCGCCGAGCCCGGCCACCGCGTCGTCGAAGATGCGCGGGGCCTGCTCCGGATCGCCCACGTCCCCGACGACGAGGGTGTGGCCGTCGCCCGGCAGCGCCGCGACGACGGCTTCACCCGCGGCGGTGTCGGCACGGCAGTGCACCGCGACGGCATCCCCGCGCTCGGCGTGCACGGCCGCGATCGCGGCACCGATCCCGGTGGTCCTGGAGGCCCCGGTGACCAGCACCCTCCTGCGGTGGTCCGCTGTCATGCGCTCTCCTTTTCCAGCACGCGGTGGATGCGGTGCGCGGCCTCGTACACGTCCTCGAAGCGGGTGGACAGCGGCGCGGGTGAGACGCGGATACGGTCGGGTACGCCGTAGTCGACCAGGACCCCGGCACGCTCGGCGATCAGCGGCACCAGCGCCCGGGCCCGGTCGTGTGCGTAGGTGAGGTGGCCGCCGCGTTCGGCGGGGTCGGACGGACCGGCGAGGCGGAAGCCGTGCGGGCTCAGCAGCTCGGTGGCGAGCCGCTGGAACAGACCGGTCAGTGCGGTGCTCTTGGCGCGTATCCGCTCCAGGCCCGCCTCGCCGAGCAGCCGTGCGGCGGGCCGGAGCGCGGCGAGTGAGAGCACGGGCGGGGAGCCGGTGAGGAAGCGGCGGATGCTGGGGTCGGGGTGGAAGTCGTGCCGCATCGCCAGCTGTTCGCGGTGCCCGTACCAGCCCTGCACGGGCTGGGTGAGTCTGCTGTGCAGCTCCTCGCGTACGTACAGCAGCGCGGGCGCGCCGGGACCGCCGCACAGGTGCTTGTAGGTGGAGCCCACCGCCAGGTCGGCGCCGAGGGCCGTCAGCCGCAGCGGCAGGGCGCCGACCGCGTGGCTGAGGTCCCACAGCACCAGCGCGCCGGCCGCGTGCGCGATCTCCTGGACTGCGCGCATGTCGGCCAGCGCACCCGAGCGGTGCGAGACCAGCGACAGCGACACCAGCGCGGCCCCGCCCTCGACGGCCAGACGCAGCTGCTCGGGCTGCGGGCCGCGGTCCGGGTCGGTCCGGACGAGGCGTGCCTCGCGGCCGTACTCCTCGGCGAGCCCGGTCAGCACGTACTGGTCGGTGGGGAAGTTGTCGTCGTCCAGGACCACGGCGCCCGGCCGGTCGCGGAGTGCGGCGGCGCCCAGCTTGTAGAGGTTGACGCTGGTGCAGTCGGAGGCCACCACCTCGCCGGGCCTGGCGCCCAGCACCGTGGCGGCCAACTCGTCGCCGACCCGCTGCGGCAGATCGAGCCACTGGGTGCGGGCCTCGGCCAGCCGGTCGCCCCACTCGCCGCGCACCAGCGCGTCGGTGGCGTCGGCGGTTGCCGCGGGGAGGCGGCCGAGGGAGGCGCCGTTGAGGAAGACCAGTCCCTCGGGAGCGGGCGCGAAGCGGGAGCGGAAGGCTGCCAGCGGATCGGCCGCGTCCCACTGCCGCACGGTGTCCGGGTCGATGGTGGATGCTCGGCGGACGTCCGGGTACAGGTCCTCGTACCCGTGTGTGTCCGGCTGTGTCGTCGTCATGGCCGCCCCCTCATAGCCGTCCCCGCGCCGCCCACAGATCGGGGAAGAACCGGTGTTCGCTCACCCGGCGCAGCCACGCCACTCCGTGGGTGCCGCCGGTGCCGGGCTTGGTGCCGATGATCCGTTCGACGGTGAGCAGGTGCAGGGACCGCCAGCGGCACATGGCCTCTGCCACGTCCGCCAGCGCCTCGGCGAGCCAGAACAGCTCCTCGTCCGGCGCGCTGCCCTTGGCGTAGACCCCCGCCCACGCCAGCTCGGCCGCTTCGCTCGGCTCGTACGGCTGCGACCAGTCGCGCTCCAGCAGCGCGGGCGGCAGTGCGGCGCCGCGCCGGGCGAGCAGCGCCAGGGCCGCGTCGTACACGCTGGGCTCGTCCAGCGCCCGGCGCACCTGCTCGGCCACGCCGGGGACGCCCAGGTGCGGGCGGGCGAGCCGGGGGTCCTTGTTGCCGAGGACGTACTCCACCATCCGGTACATGTACGACTGGAGTCCGGATGCCTGTCCCAGGCTGTCGCGGAAGGCGTTGAACTCGGTGGGGGCGAGCGAGCCCAGTACGTCCCACGTCGAGCACAGCAGCCCCGCCTCCCGGTGCACACGGCGCAGCACCCAGGTCGCCTGCCGTACCTCGTCCTGCTCCAGCAGGGAGCGCACCCGCGTCAGCTCCTCGTACAGGAGCTTGAACAGCAGCTCCTTGACCTGCCCGAGGACGTAGAAGGGCAACTCGGCGGGTTCGTCCGAGCGCGGCTGCTGGAGGGAGAGGAGGACGTCGATGGACTGGTAGTCGATGTACGGGGTGGAGCCGCCGGCGAAGTCGACCAGGGGTTCGCCGTCGCGCAGCGCCGCGAGCCGGGCCCGCTCGGCGTCGCTGCCGTGCCTGCCCAGGCCGCCGTGCCCGCCGAGGTCGCCGTGCCCGCCGAGGTCGCCGTGTCCCCCGAGGTCGCCGGAATCGCAGCTGCGGCTTCCGTTGCCTCCCGTCCCGGAGCCGGCCGTCATGCTTCGCACCTCGCCGGCCACCTCTCGCAGGCGCGTGTGTACCGGTCGGCGAACAGCGGGTCGGGCATCGTCACCGAGGTGTACCGGCGGCCGAAGCGCGCGTGGTAGGCGCCGAACCACTCTTCGTCGCCGTCCAGGAACAACACGTCGTGGAAGGCCATATGGCGCAGCGCGAACAGCGGTACCGGAGCCCGCGAGACCCGCAGGCCGGGGTTGCGGGCCGCGCGCTCCTCGCACGCCGGGTGGAACTGGCCGAGCATCAGGTAGCGGGCCACCAGCTCGGGCTTCACCCTGCGGTGCGCCTCGTCCAGCAGCGGCAGCGCGGTGGCGTCCAGACCGCCGAGGACGACGACGAACGCGTGGAGCGTACGGTTGCGGGTCGCCCACTCCATCTCCTGGAACGTGTCGACCATCCGGTGCACCAGCGCGACCAGCTCCTGCACCGACGGCTCGGGCCCGACCTCCCACTCGGCCACGCGCAGCGTCCCCGCCTCGATCGCCGGGCCGACGAACGGGCAGACCTGCCCATCCCGTCCGAGTTGCCCGTGCGGTCGGCACAGGAAGTCCTCGAACCAGCGCCACGCCTGTTCCCGTGGCGCGGTGCAGTGCTCACCACTGTCCCCGTTGCACAAGTCCATTCGGTAAGAATCACGTCATCCCGGGCGGGGAGGGCAGGCTCATCTCCGTCATCGTGTGCGAGTGCCCGTGGCATGCGCCGGGCGCGTGATGCCTGGTGGCACGGAGCGGGCGTGACAGGGAGAGAGGGACGCGGCAGGAGGGGCCGCTGGGAGGTGGCTGCTTTTGCGTGGTTGCCGCCGGACGACCGGGCGTCCGCGGTCCCGCGCCGACGCGGTACGCGCACGATTGGGGGGTGACCCCCTCCTCGCGCCCCTCCCGCAGCGCAGCCGGGCTCCGCGGCGCCCTCGGCCTCGCGCAGGGGAACGCCGCGCGCCGGCTCACCCAGCTCTACGTGGGGCTGGTCCTCTTCGGCGCGAGCGTCGCGCTGCAACTGCGCGCCGGGCTCGGCCTCAACTCCTGGGACGTCTTCCACCAGGGCGTCGCCGAGCGGACCGGGCTGAGCATCGGCACCGTCGTCGTCCTGGCCTCCGCCGCCGTTCTGCTGCTGTGGGTGCCGCTGCGCGAACGCCCCGGCCTGGGCACCGTCTCCAATGTGCTGCTGGTGGGCCTGGCGATGGACGCCACCTTGGCCCTCACCCCCACGCCGCAGCCGCTGCTGGTACGTGTCCCGCTGTTCCTGGCCGCCGTGGTGCTCAACGGAGCCGCGACCGGTCTGTACATCGCAGCCTGCCTCGGCCCCGGGCCGCGCGACGGTCTGATGACGGGACTGTGCCGGGTCACCGGGCGCTCCACCCGGCTGGTGCGGACCGTGATCGAGGTCACCGTCCTGGTGACGGGATTCCTGCTGGGCGGCTCTGTCGGCATCGGCACAGTGGTCCACGCGCTCGCCATCGGACCGCTGATCCAGGTCTTCCAGCGCCTCTTCGCGGTGCCGCAGCCGGAGACGGCCGCCGGGCGGGGCGTGGCGGGGGAGGCGGCGCCCTGAGACGTGGCGGGGGAGGCGGCGCCCTGAGCGGGACTCGGGGCGTCAGGCAGCGGGGGGAGGCAGGGATGTCGGCGCCTACAGGCACACTGGGGGCCATGGCCATTCATGAAAACCTTCTCGGGGGTCCGCCCCCGACCCACCTCCCCGACGACCCCGGGCCCCGCGAGCTGCTCGCCGCCGGGACGGCGCCCGCCGAGGTCGCCGCGCAGCACCCCACCTCCTCGCTGGCGTGGGCGCAGCTCGCCGACGACGCGTTCGAGGCGGGCCGTGTCGTCGAGTCGTACGCCTACGCGCGCACCGGCTACCACCGGGGGCTGGACGCACTCCGCCGCAACGGCTGGAAGGGGCACGGCCCGGTGCCGTTCGAGCACGAGCCGAACCGCGGCTTCCTGCGCGCGCTGCACGCCCTCGCCCGCGCGGCCCAGGCGATCGGGGAGCAGGACGAGTACGAGCGCTGCTCCTCCTTCCTGAAGGAGAGCTCTCCGACAGCGGCAGCCACCTTGGGCTGAGTGCCTCTCCCCGGCGGCGGCAGGACAACTTGCCGCCGCCTTCGTCTTGCGCGCATGATGCGGAGTGGGCCCTCAGTGGGCCCGAGGGGACCGGGGCTCCGATGTCTAGCCGGAAGGAGCGGACCGCTACCCGGAAGCACAGTGAGTGGAGACAGCGATGTCACACGACCCCGATGCCCCGGTACTGGATTTCGCGGGCACCACACCGTACGAGGACTACGTACGCGCCGACGTCCTCACCCATCTCCAGGACCCGCTCTCCGACGATCCGGGGGAGATGGCGTTCCTGGTCACCACGCAGGTGATGGAGCTGTGGTTCACCGTCATCGTGCACGAGTGGCAGACGGCGGCGACGCGACTGCGGCAGGAAGACATCGAGGGCGCGCTGGCCGCTCTCAAGCGCTCGACGTACGAGCTCACCTCGCTCAACGCCTCCTGGGAGCCGCTGGCCCATCTGACCCCGGCCCAGTTCAACGCCTACCGCTCGGCGCTGGGTGAGGGGTCCGGCTTCCAGTCCGCGATGTACCGGCGGCTGGAGTTCCTGCTGGGCGAGAAGTCCGCCTCCATGCTGGTGCCGCACCGGGGCTCGCCCCGGGTCCACGCCGAACTGGAGAAGTCGCTCCACGAACCGAGCCTCTACGACGAGGCGCTGCGGTTCCTGGCCCGGCAGGGCGAGGATGTGCCCGAGGAGGTGCTGCGGCGGGACGTGTCGCTCAAGTACGAGCCGCACCCGGGTGTCGAGGAGATGTGGGTGCGGGTCTACACGGGCGACTCCGGCAGCGCGGCGCACCGGCTCGGTGAGGCCCTGACCGAGGTCGCCGAGCTGGTGTGGCGCTGGCGGAACGACCACTTGGTGGCGACCCGCAGGGCGATGGGCGCCAAGGTCGGCACCGGCGGCTCCGCCGGGGTCGCCTGGCTGGAGAAGCGGGCGGCGAAACAGGTTTTCCCCGAGCTGTGGACGGCGCGCAGCCATGTCTGACGGCACTCTCGGGCCCGAGGGCGCCGCGCTGTCCGACGGCGCCCAGGAGGCTCTCCAGCTGGACGCGGCCGATCCCCTCGCCCACCTGCGTGAGCTGTTCGTGCTCGACCCCGGCACCGTCTACCTCGACGGCAACTCCCTCGGGGCGCTGCCCAAGGCCGTCGAGGGGCGGCTGGCGGACGTCGTCTCCCGGGAGTGGGGGCAGCTGCGCATCCGGTCCTGGGAGGAGTCGGGCTGGTGGACGATGCCGGAGCGGGTCGGGGAGCGGGTGGCGCCGCTCATCGGCGCGGGGCCCGGCCAGGTCGTCGTCTCGGACTCGACCAGCGTCAACATCCTCAAGGCGCTGATCGGCGCGGTCCGTCTCGCACGCCGGGACGCTCCGGCGCGCGGCGAACTGCTGGTGGACGAGGCGACCTTCCCCACCGACGGCTATATCGCCGAGTCCGCGGCGCGGCTCACCGGCTGCACGGTGCGCGCGCTGGCGCCCGAACAGGTGCCCGGCGCCGTCGGTCCGCGTACCGCGGCCGTACTCCTCAACCACGTCGACTACCGCACCGGCGCCCTGCGCGACCTGCCCGCGCTGACGGCCGCGGCGCACGACGCCGGTGCCCTCGCCGTCTGGGACCTGTGCCACAGCGCGGGCGCGCTGCCGGTGGAAGCCGACGCGCACGGCGTGGACTTCGCGGTCGGGTGCACGTACAAATTCCTCAACGGCGGCCCCGGGGCGCCGGCCTTCCTCTATGTACGCAGCGGGCTCCAGGAGCGGTTCGACTCCCCGCTGCCGGGCTGGAACTCGCACGCCGACCCGTTCGCCATGGCGCCCGACTACCGGCCGGCGGCCGGTGCGGCGCGCGGCCGGGTGGGGACCCCGGACATCCTGTCCATGGCCGCGCTGGAGGCCGCGCTCGCGGTCTGGGAGGGCGTGCGGATCGAGGACGTACGCGCCAAGTCGCTGGCGCTCACGGATTTCTTCCTGCGCTGTGTCGCCGCGTACGTACCCAACGGTCCTGCCGGTACGGGTGTGTCGGTGCGCTCCCTGACGCCCGCCGAACACGCGCTGCGCGGCAGCCAGATCGCGCTGCTGTGCGACCCGGCGGAGCAGGCGGAGCCGGTGATGAAGGAGCTGATCGCGCGCGGTGTCGTAGGGGATTTCCGCCGTCCCGGAGTCCTGCGCTTCGGTTTCACCCCGCTCTACACTTCGTTCCAGGACGTCGAGCGTGCCGCCCGCGTCCTGGGCGAAGTGATCGGGGGAGCACGATGAGCCAGGACGAGTACAAGGCCCTGCAGGCACTCCCGCCGGCGACCCCCGAGCGCCAGGAGCGGTACGGACCCCACCCCTCGCAGGTCATCGACCTGTACGGGGAGGCCGCCGGCGGGGGCCTGGTGGTGCTGCTGCACGGCGGATTCTGGCGCGAGCAGTGGGACCGCAGCCATCTCTCGCCGTTCGCCGCCGCGTTGGCGGGCCAGGGCGTCCCCGTCGCGCTGGTCGAGTACCGCAGGGTCGGCGGCGACGGCGGCTGGCCCGCCACCGCGGAGGATGTCGACGCCGCCCTCGACCATCTGGGCGCCGTGCCCAGCGTCCTGTTCGGCCACTCCGCGGGCGGACAGCTGGCGCTGTGGGCGGCGGCCAAACGGGAGCGGGCCGCCGGGCGCGTGGTCGTGCTGGCCCCGATCGCCGATCTGGAGCGGGCCCATGCGATGCGGCTGAGCGGCGGGGCCGTCGCCGGGTTCCTCGGCGGCGAGGACAAGGTCGCCTCCTCGCTGTGGGAGGCCGACCCGATGCGGCTGCTGCCGCGTACGCCGGTGGAGATCCTGCACGGCACCGCGGACCAGGAGGTTCCCATCGAGCTGTCCCGCCGCTACGCCAACAACTGGGGCGCCCGCCTGCATCTGATGCCCGGCGTCGGCCACTACGCCCCCCTCACCCCCCGCACCCCCTCCTTCGACACCTTGTCCCGCTCCCTGCGCTGAGGGCTGCGCCCCGGAAGGGGCGATCAGGGGCAAAGGTCCGAACGCGTGTCCGGCCCCGCGGAGCGGGGCCGGAACGGCACGTGAGCGCCTCAGCAGCGGCGCCGGGTCGGCTCAGTCCAGCACGATCTTGCCGATCGCCGCACCCGCGGTGATGGGCCTCACCTCGTTGTCGGTGATGTTGGTGACCTGGAACTTCTTGATGTCGGTGGTGTCGTTGTCGCTGCTGCTGATGCGAGCGTTCAGGGAACGGTCGCTGTAGTCCTGGGCGAACGTGGTCCAGTACTGGTCGGCGTGGTCGCCGGCGAAGGCGGTGCCCGCCGCGCCGAAGACGGCGGCGGTCGCCAGGAGGGTGGCTGCGGTCGCGGTGCGGATGCGCATAGGTGCTCCTTGCGGGGTCTGGTGCGCGGTCTCGCGCGGTTCTGCCTGTGCGTCGAGAGCCCTTCCACACCCGGCACTGAAACGATCATCATTAGTCCGTAAGTGCCGCTCATATACCCCGCACGGGCGCGTACGGCCCGCCACGGGAGGGGGCGACTCCCGGCCTCGTCGGCGCCCCCGCCACACTCCTGCCATGACCATGAACACACGCCGCCAAGGCGCGGACCTGAACGAGGCGGTGCGAGCGGGCGCCACCCTGGGCCTCTTCGCGGCCTGGGCGCTGCACGACCTGGAGGAAGTGGCCATGATGCCGCGCTGGACGCGGACCCGCCTCCCCGAGCTGCGGGAGCAGATACCCGGTGTGCCGGAGGCGGTGTGGGCGCGGCTGGAGTCGCTGGACGGCCGGCGCTTCGCGGCCGCGGTCGGCGTGATGGCCGTCGTCGTGGGCGCGGCCGCTGCGGACGGCTACCGCACGGGCGGGCGCAGCGCCTTCTACCAGCAGGCGCTCACGGGATTCGGCCTGCACGGCTTCGTCCACCTGGCCCAGGCCGCCGCCACCCGGGGGTACACCCCCGGCTCGGTGACCTCCCCACTGCTGGTCATCCCCTTCACGGCCTGGGCGCGCCGCCGACTGCGCGCGGCGGGCGTCCTCCAGCCGACGACGGCCCGCGACCTGGCCCTCGGCCTCGGCACCGCAGCGGCGGCGACGGCGGCCTCCCACACCGTGGCCGACCGCCTGCTGCGGGCTCGGTGAGGGGGCGCGGGTCAGCGCACATACTTCTTCAACGGCTCCGTGTCCAACGAGAAGCCGACTGGCTCGGGGAGAGTCACCTGCTCGCCGAACCACGCGGTGTGCACGTCACGGTAGCGACCGGCGTCCGGGTCCGGGTTGGTGTGGACGACGACTTCGCACCGGTCGCGGTCGATGAGGAGGTAGACAGGGATGCCGGCGGTCGCGTAGGCGGCCGGTTTCGCTTTCCGGTCCCGGCGGTCGGTGTCGGAGTCGTACGAGGTGACCTCCACCGTCATCAGCACCCCGTCCGGCTGGGCCCACTCGCCGTGATCCACGAAGTGGTCGACGGGTGCGAGCGAGCCGTCCGGATGTGCTCTGCCCTTGCCGTGGGCGCTGACCCTCAGTCCCTGCCTGGGGTGGAGGGCGAGCTCCGGGCGGGCCTGCATGCACTGCCGCAGCAGCCACCTGACGCTTGCCCCGCGACCTCCATCCGGCGCTGCCTTCTCCCCGATCCGTCCGTCGATGAACTCCAGCGTGACGGTCTCGGGGGCGGTGGAAGCGATCTGCTCGAACTCGTCCACCGTCATGTGAGACGTGCGCTCGGCCACAAGCCTCATGTGGCACCTCCTCCCGGGCGAAGGCCAGGGTGACCCGGCCCCGCCCGGAGCGGATGGGCGTTCCGTCTTGGTTGGTCCGAACGGGTGAACGGCCAGGCTCAGAGGAACGAGTTGATCTGGATCGTCTCGTCGCGGCCGGGGCCGACGCCGATGGCGGAGATGGGGGCTCCGGACATCTCCTCCAGGGCCTTCACATACGCCTGGGCGTTCTTGGGCAGGTCGGCGAAGGTCTTGGCCTTGGTGATGTCCTCGCTCCAGCCCGGCAGGTACTCGTAGACCGGCTTGGCGTGGTGGAAGTCGCTCTGGTTGTAGGGCAGCTCGGTGGTGCGCTCGCCCTCGATCTCGTAGGCGACGCAGACCGGGATCTGCTCCCAGCCGGTGAGCACGTCCAGCTTGGTGAGGAAGAAGTCGGTCAGGCCGTTGACCCGCGTCGCGTAGCGGGCGATGACCGCGTCGAACCAGCCGCAGCGCCGGTTGCGCCCCGTGGTGACGCCGAACTCGCCGCCGATGCGGCGCAGCGCCTCGCCGTCGTCGTCGAACAGCTCCGTCGGGAAGGGGCCCGCGCCCACGCGCGTGGTGTACGCCTTGAGGATGCCGATGACCCGGCTGATCCTCGTCGGGCCGACACCGGCGCCGGTGCAGGCGCCGCCGGCGGTCGGGTTGGAGGAGGTGACGAACGGGTACGTGCCGTGGTCCACGTCCAGCAGCGTGCCCTGGCCGCCCTCGAACAGGACGACCTTGCCCTCGTCGATCGCGTCGTTGAGGATCAGGGTGGTGTCGGCGACATACCCCTTGAGCTGCTCGGCGTAGCCCAGCAGCTCCTCGGCGACCTGCTGCGCTGAGATCGCGCGGCGGTTGTAGAGCTTGGCGAGGACCTGGTTCTTGAAGTCGAGCGCGGCCTCGATCTTCTGCATCAGGATGGACTCGTCGAACAGGTCCTGGACCCGGATGCCGACCCGGTTGATCTTGTCGGCGTAGCTGGGGCCGATGCCGCGGCCTGTGGTGCCGATGCGGCGCTTGCCCAGGAACCGTTCCGTCGTCTTGTCGAGCGTCGCGTGATACGAGGTGATCAGGTGCGCGTTACCGCTCACCAGCAGCTTGGAGGTGTCGACGCCGCGCTCCTGGAGCCCGCTCAGCTCGGAGAGCAGGACGGAGGGGTCGACGACGACGCCGTTGCCGATGACCGGGGTGCACCCCGGGGAGAGGATTCCGGAAGGGAGGAGATGGAGCGCGTACTTCTGGTCGCCGACGACGACCGTGTGACCGGCGTTGTTGCCGCCCTGGTAGCGCACCACATAGTCCACTGAGCCGCCGAGCAGGTCGGTGGCCTTTCCCTTGCCTTCGTCACCCCACTGAGCACCGAGCAGCACAAGTGCGGGCACAGGCGTACACCCCTTCCGGGCGGGGCATGTCCCACGTGCGGTGACGCCTCTTGGCGCCAGCGCAAGAGCCGCAGGCCGGTACCCCAGATAGAGGAAGCCCCTGGCGCAACAGCGGCAGGGGCTCTTGCACCGAGAGATTACCGAACAATTCTCCCGGGTGACGAACAGGGGAGTGTCCCGGGCCGGACGGACGTACGAACCAGCACCACCTCGGTACGCACTGGAAGTACGCCAGTACGCATCGAAAGTACGAATTTCGGAATTCATGAGGAAGGATCGTGGTGTCGGCTCCAGATTCCGCGAGGCCCCCCGCGAGCGTGGACCGGACCGCCGGGGGCATCCCCGGCTCGAAGAGTCCGGGCGAGGTCCCGCTGCTCGTGGTCGTCGACCCGGTCGCCCGGCTCACGGACGCCGAGTCCGTACGCATCGCGCGCGACGTGCTGCGTGCGGGGACGCCGGGGCTCAAGCTGTGTCTCCCCGACGATCCGGCCGAGACGCCGCGGCTGCTGGCCCGGCGCGGCGGCAGGCGCCCCGTCCTGGTCGGCAACGACCGGGCCCTGCTGCGCGCGGTCCAGCACCTGCACGAGGAGCGCGCCCTGGCCCAGACGGCGCTGTCGGTGGTGCCGGTCGGCAACGGCCCCTCGGTCGCCCTCGCCCGCAGCCTCGGCCTGCCGCTGGACGCGGTCTCGGCGGCCCGCACGGTGCTGCGCGGCAACCCGCGGGCGCTTGATCTGCTGGTCGACGAGGAGGAAGGCGTCGTACTGGGCGGCCTGCGTACGGAGGGAGCACAGTCCGCCCGCTCGTCGGCGCCGCGGCACCGGGAGGGCGCCCCTTCGGCTGCGGCCACCTCCCCGTGGCGGCGGATGTCGCACGCGTTGGCGCGCACGCTGAGCTCCCGGGCGCACGGCGAGGCGGACGAGCGGGGCCCCGCTCCGGTGGCGCCCGCGCCTCGTCGTGCGCCGCAGGTGCGGACGGTCCAGTGGTTGCGCGTTGAGGCGGACGGCGCGGTCGTCACCGGCCCTGACCGGCCGGTGACCGATGTGACCGTGCGGGCGAATGGCGCCGAGGGGCTCGCCGAGGTCGCCGTCCACCCGGTGACGGGGGCACCCGTGCGGGTGCGGGCGCGCACCGTCACGGTGTCCGCGCCGGAGGGCTTCCGCTATCGCGCTGACACCGGCACGGGGGCCAGCGCCGCCCCCGACGAACCCCGCACCTGGACGGTGCTCCCCCGGGCCTGGCACCTGGTCCTCCCAGCAGCCTGATCCCGCAGGGGGGCAGCCCCCTCATCAGGGCGGGCGGGACTGCCAGCGTTTCAGCAGATCTTCCAGCCCCTTGCGCATGAATTCCAAGAACTCCGCACTCTCCCGCACCCGGCGCCCGCCGGGTGTGTCGGTGCCGATGGCCTCCGCTCCGGCGTTGAGGGTGACCAGCCACCGGTTGAGGACCTGGTCGCGGTTGAGCAGGGTGGTGTACCAGACGTCGTGATGCAGCTGGTACCGCTCGCGGCGCGACCCGGGGTCGCGCTGCCGGGAGACCATCCCGACCTGGGAGAGGTAGCGCACGGCGCCGGAGATGGCGGCCGGGCTGGCCTGGAGGCGTTCGCTCAGTTCGGCGGAGGTGAGGGCGCCGTCGTCGGAGGTGAGCAGGCAGGCGAAGACGCGGGACGCCATCCGCTGCATACCTGCCTCGGTGAGGTCGGCGGCGAACCGTTCGACGAAGGGGGAGACCCGCTCCTCGTAGTCCTCCAGAGGGTCGTCATCTGCCACGTCTGTCAGCTTCTTCCTGCTCAGCGGTGCTGTCGCTGCTGCTCCTCGGTCCTGTGGAAGACCCTAACGCTTCCTTAACTTCACAAATTTGTGAAATGAGCGTAGCTTCCAAATCATGAACGCGTCCACGACCGCGACCGCCGCCGCACCTTCCGCGGCGTCCACCACGGCCATCTCCGTCTCCGGTCTCGTCAAGACCTTCGGCAGCACCCGCGCCCTCGACGGGCTGGACCTGCAGGTCGCCACCGGCGAGGTGCACGGCTTCCTCGGCCCCAACGGCGCCGGGAAGTCCACCACCCTGCGCATCCTGCTGGGCCTGCTCCGCGCCGACGCCGGTACGGCCAGGCTGCTGGACGCCGATCCCTGGCACGACGCGGTCGCCCTGCACCGTCGGCTGGCCTACGTACCCGGCGACGTCGAACTGTGGCCCAACCTCACCGGCGGCGAGGCCATCGACCTGCTCGCGCGGCTGCGCGGCGGCATGGATGTGAAGAAGCGTGCGGAGCTGATCGAGCGCTTCGACCTCGACCCGACGAAGAAGGGCCGCAGCTACTCCAAGGGCAACCGGCAGAAGGTCGCCATCATCGCCGCGCTCGCCTCCGACGCCGAACTGCTGCTGCTGGACGAGCCCACCTCGGGGCTCGACCCGCTGATGGAGGTCGTCTTCCAGGACGTCATCCTCCAGGCGAAGGCCCAGGGCCGTACCGTCCTGCTCTCCAGCCACATCCTGTCCCAGGTCGAGAAGCTCTGCGACCGGCTGAGCATCGTCCGGCTCGGCAGGACCGTGCAGTCCGGAACGCTCGGCGAGATGCGCCATCTGACCCGTACGACCATCGAGGCGGAGACCGACGGGCCGGTGACCGGCCTGGAGCAGCTGCCCGGCGTCCACGACCTGGTCACGGACGGCGCCCGGGTGCGCTTCGCCGTGGACGGCGCCCACCTCGACGCCGCCGTACGCCACCTGAGCGGAGTCGGCCTCCGCAGCCTCGTCAGCCACCCGCCGACGCTGGAGGAGCTGATGCTGCGGCACTACGGGGACGAACTGTCCGAACGCGGCCACACCTCGGCGGGTGCCGCGGCCGACGCCTCGGCGGCGGAGGGCAGCCCGCGATGAGCACCGTCACCGACACCGCGCCCCGCACCGGGGCCGTACGCGACCAGAGCCGCCCCGCGGGACAGGCGCTCGCCGGGACCGGCACCCTCTTCCGGTTCGCGCTGCGCCGGGACCGGGTGCGGCTGCCCGCCTGGGTGGTGGCGATCGTCTTCCTGACGCTCTCCAGCGTCAAGAAGGCCACCGACATGGCGCCGGAGGACCCGGAGAAGGCGGCCGACATGGTCAAGACCCTCAGCGGTCCCGCCATGCTCGCCATGACCGGCCCCGAGCACTACCTCTCCGAGCTGACCCCCGCCTCCATGCTGAGCCTGCTGATGCTCGGCTACGGTGCGATCCTGGCCGGGCTGATGAGCGTGCTGACCGTCGTGCGGCACACCCGCGCCGACGAGGAGACGGGGACCGCCGAACTCGTCCGCTCCGGCGTCGTCGGCCGGCACGCCACCCTCACCGCGGCCCTCGCCACGGCTGCCACCGCCGACGCGGTCCTCGGCCTGCTGCTCGCCGGCACGCTGCCCGGCGCCGGGCTCCACGGGGCAACCGCGGGCGGAGCACTGCTCTACGGCGCGGCGATCACCGTCATCGGCCTCGTCTTCGCGGGCGTCGCCGCCGTGACCGTTCAACTCTCGGCCCACGCCAGGGCCGCCTCAGGGGCCGCGCTCGCCGTACTGGGCGCCGCCTACGCGCTGCGCGCCGCCGGCGACGTCGGCACCGGCGCGGTCTCCGTGCTCTCGGTGCTCTCCCCGATCGGCTGGATTCAGCGCGCCTACCCCTTCGTGGACAACCGCTGGTGGCCGCTGCTGCCCGCGCTCGCACTGGCCGTCGGCACGGCCGCCGCCGGGTACGTGCTCAGCACCCGGCGCGACGTGGGGGCCGGTCTGCTGCCGCCCAGGACGGGCAGGCGCGGTGCCTCGGCCGCGCTCACCCACCCGCTGGGCTTCGCCGTACGGCTGCACCGCGGGCTGGTCCTCGGCTTCAGCGCGGCCCTGCTGGTGCTCGGCGCGATGTACGGCTCGATCCTCGGCGACGTGGACGACATGCTCAAGGACCTGGACGACGTACGCGAAGCGCTCGCCGAGGCGGGCGGCACGCTGGTCGAGTCGTTCGCCTCCACGGTGATGCTCGTCGTCGCCGTCGTCGCCTCGCTGTTCGTGGTGATGGCCGCGCTGCGGCCCCGCTCCGAGGAGACCTCGGGCCGCGTCGAGCCACTGCTGGCCACCGGCCTGTCGCGGACCCGCTGGGCCGCCTCGCACCTGGTGGCCGCGCTGGGCGGCGGCACACTCGTCCTGCTGCTGGGTGCGCTCGGCCTCGGCCTGGCGGGAGCCGCCTCCGTGGGCGACGGCGACCTGTTCGCCGACCTGCTGGGCGCGGGGCTGGCCTACGCCCCGGCGCTGTGGGTGACCGGTGGTGTCGCCGTGCTGCTGTTCGGCTGGGCACCACGTGCGACGGCCCTCGCCTGGGCCGTACCCGCCTACGGCTTCGCCGTCGGCTACGTCGGCAAACTCCTCGACCTGCCCGGCTGGCTGAACGACCTCTCCCCCTTCGGGCACATCCCCCAGCTCCCCGCCACCGAGCTGCGCTGGACGCCATTGGTGCTGCTCACACTGGTGGCCGCGGCCCTGATCGCCGGTGGCCTCGCCGGCTTCCGCCGCCGGGACCTGGAGGCCAAGTAAGACCGAAGGGGTACGGGGCCTCGTCGCCGCCTGCTCACTTCTCCGGGTAGAGGGCGTCCATGGCGACGGAGAGCTGCTGCAGGGCATCGGCCACCCGCTCGAACGCCTCCTCGCCGCCCAGCTCTTCGCACAGCCGACGGGCCAGCTCGGCGTGGCCGGGGACGGTACGTTCGACGGCGTCGCGGCCCGCGCGGGTGGGGGTGAGGAGCTTGGCACGGCGGTGGGCCGGGTTGGGTTCGTACGCGGCGAGGCCGCGTTCGACCAGCAGGTCGGCGACCCGCTGCACGCTCTGCCGGGTGATGCCCATGGCGCGGGCTATCCCGGAGACGGGGAGCGGTTCGCGGAGCACGGCGCCGAGCACCTGCCACCAGGTGGCGGTCAACCCCGCCGGGCGGGCGATGAGTTCGGAGGCGGCGAGGAACTGGCCGTTGAGCCGGAAGACGGCCGGCGCGGTCCTGCTGAGCAGCTCCGCCTCCCGGGTGTGGCGGCTGTGGCTGCTGTCCGTGGGGTGGCCGCTCGGGGCGCTGTCCCCCGAGCGGCCGCTGTGGTCGCTCATGCCTGCGCCGCCGCGAAGACCGCGTACGCCTCCGGGTCGGAGTGCTGGTGCAGCCGGTAGAAGGCGTCCACGACCGGAGGTTCGTAGGCGCCCAGCCGGGCGAGGACCTCGCGGGCGAAGGCGACGGGTTCGGTGGGTCCTGCCGTGATCAGGTCGCGGTCGGTGACGGCGTCGGCGTCGCGGTAGTGGGCGCCGCCCCGGTAGCCGTTGGCTGCCTGGAGGAACTCGCGTGCCGCGCTGGTGTGTGCCCGCTCGTCGAGCAGTCCCTCGTCGGCCAGCCCCCAGACGGCTCCGCAGATGGCGGCGACGGGCACGCCCGCGTGCAGGAACTCCCGTGCGGTGTAGGCGAAGTCGGCGAGTGCGCCGCTGGTCCAGGTGTCGGCACCGGGCAGGATCAGCATCCGGCTGTCGACGGGACGCAGGCCGTCGAGCGTCATGTCGGGCTCGATGCGCAGCCCGCCCTTGGTGGTGACGGTGTTGCCGGTGAGGCCGACGGTGCGTACGCCACCGGGGATGTGGGCGACGGCGTGACCGTACTCCCAGTCGGCGACGGTGTCGTACACGGCGAGATGAACGGTCATGGCGGCCTCCACGGGCGCTTTTCGATCTGTTGACAGAATCCTGTCATTTCGACAGGAGTCTGTCAACCACCTTCGTGCCGCACCCGCGTCTTCGCGCCGTACCTGCGTCACGCCGGCAGCGGCCGCTCGTGCACCACGTGTTTCATCACCAGCGTCGAGCTCAGCCGCTGCACGCCCGGCAGCGTCGCGAGGTTCTCGTCGTAGAGGCGCTGGAAGGCGGCCAGGTCGGCGGTGACGACGCGGAGCAGATAGTCGGGGTCGCCGAAGAGCCGCTGGGCCTGGACGACCTGCGGGAGCTCGGTCAGCGCCTGCTCGAAGGCGGAGATCGTGCTCCGGTCCTCCTGGCGCATCGTGACGAAGACGAGGGCGTCGAAGGTGAGGCCCATCGCGTCGGCGTCGACCACGGCGCGGTAGCCGCGGATGGCGCCGACGCGTTCCAGCTCGCGCAGCCGGCGGTGGCACGGGGAGAGGCTGAGCCCCACCCGCGCGGCCAGCTCGGTGACCGTCAGCCGGCCGTCGTTCTGGAGCTCCGCAAGGATCTGCCGGTCCAAGTCGTCCATGAGGGAGATTCTTCCACTGCCGGTGGGTGAGACGACCCTTTCAGGGAACACCTTCGGGGCATTTCTTCCTATTCTTCCTCACCGCACCCGTCAGTGAGGAAGGACTGTCCATGGCTGTCAGCTCCATAGCCGCGTTTTTCACCGTCTCCTTTCTCCTCGTCCTCGTCCCGGGCGCGGACTGGGCGTACACGATCACCGCCGGGCTGCGGGACCGGTCGGTGGTGCCTGCCGTCAGCGGGCTGATGCTGGGGTACGTGGGGCTCACCGCCGTCGTCGTGGCGGGTGTGGCCGCGCTGGTCGCGCAGACACCCGGAGTGCTGACCGCGCTCACCACCCTGGGCGCCGGCTACCTGGTGTGGCTCGGGGCGACCACCTTCGCGGGGGCGAAGGACGCGGGGGCGCCACTGGCGGACGACGCCGAGGCGGGCGGGTCCGGCGCGCGCTCGCGGGTGCTCAAGGGCGCCGGGGTCAGCGGACTGAACCCCAAGGCGCTGCTGCTCTACGTTGCGCTGCTGCCGCAGTTCGCCGACCAGCACGGACAGTGGCCGCTCGCCCTCCAGATCGGGCTCCTCGGGCTGCTGCACATGTGCACCGCAGGCGCCGTCTACCTGGGCGTCGGCTCGCTGGCCCGCGGCCTCCTGCGCGCCCGTCCCGCTGCGGCCCGCGTCATCACCCGGCTCTCCGGAGTCGTGATGGTCGGGCTCGGAGCACTGCTGCTGGTGGAGCAGATCCCGCACTGAGGGCCAGCGGGAACGCCCTCTCTGCGGAGAAAGGCGGAGGGCGACACTACGCTGGCTGTCACTCTTCCGGGGGCCTCCCTGCCCGGAGGGTGCCCGTCCGGGGCCGGACGGGCGACACGCGAGCGAACCGAGGTACCGATCGTGACAGCGCACCACCAACCCTCAGCGCAGCCCGCTCCCGCGCCGCGGCCCGTCACCGCACCGCAGCCCGACCCGGCCGCCGGCCGGGCTGTGTACGAGGCCGACCGGGCACACGTCTTCCACTCCTGGTCGGCGCAGGGGCAGATCGATCCGCTCGCGGTCGCGGGTGCCCAGGGCTCGTACTTCTGGGACTACGAGGGGAACCGGTACCTCGACTTCACCAGCGGCCTCGTCTTCACCAATATCGGCTACGCGCACCCCAAGGTCGTCGCCGCGATCCAGGAGCAGGCGGCGCGGATGTGCACCTTCGCTCCCGCCTTCGCTCTCGAGGCGCGCTCCGAGGCGGCCCGGCTGATCGCCGAGCGGACGCCGGGCGACCTGGACAAGATCTTCTTCACCAACGGCGGCGCCGACGCCGTCGAGCACGCCATCCGCATGGCCCGCCTGCACACCGGGCGCCCCAAGGTGCTGTCCGCCTACCGCTCGTACCACGGCGGCACCCAGCAGGCCATCAACCTCACGGGCGACCCGCGCCGCTGGGCGTCCGACAGCGGCACCGCGGGCGTCGTCCACTTCCACGGGCCGCATCTGTACCGCACCCAGTTCTACTCCGGGACCGAGGAGCAGGAGTGCGAGCGGGCGCTGGCGCATCTGGAACAGACGCTCGCCTACGAGGGCCCGCAGACGGTCGCCGCCGTCATCCTGGAGACCATCCCCGGCACCGCGGGGATCATGATGCCGCCGCCCGGGTATCTGGCGGGCGTGCGGGAGATCTGTGACCGGTACGGCATCGTCTTCGTGCTGGACGAGGTGATGGCGGGCTTCGGCCGCACCGGCACCTGGTTCGCGGCCGACCTCTTCGACGTCGTACCCGATCTGATGACGTTCGCGAAGGGCGTCAACTCCGGCTACGTGCCGCTGGGCGGCGTCGCGATCTCCGCGAAGATCGCCGAGACCTTCGAGCAGCGCCCCTACCCCGGCGGGCTCACCTACTCGGGGCACCCGCTGGCGTGCGGCGCCGCGGTCGCGACGATCCGCACCATGGCCGAGGAAGGCATCGTCGAGCACGCCGCGCACCTGGGCGAGACCGTCATCGGCCCCGCGCTGCGCGAGCTGGCCGACCGCCACCCCTCGGTCGGCGAGGTACGCGGCACCGGCGTCTTCTGGGCCCTCGACCTGGTACGCGACCGCGAGACCCGCGAACCGCTGGTCCCCTACAACGCGACCGGTGCGGCGGGCGCGCCCATGGCCGACTTCGCCGCTGCGGCCAAACGCGGCGGCCTGTGGCCTTTCGTCAACATGAACCGCACCCATGTCGTGCCGCCGTGCACCATCACCGAGGCCGAGCTCAAGGACGGCCTGAGCGTTCTGGACGAGGCGTTGAGCGCCGCCGACGCACACACCGTCGGAGGCACGGGGGCGTGATCAAACGCAGCACCCTGCGCTCGCAGATCGCCACCGCGCTGCGCGACGAGATCCTGGCCGGCCGGCTCGCCACGGGCCGGGACTTCACCGTCAAGGAGATCGCCGAACAGTACGGCGTCTCCGCGACTCCGGTCCGGGAGGCGCTGGTCGATCTCGCGGCGCAGGGGCTGCTGGACGTGGAGCAGCACCGGGGTTTCCGCGTACACGAGTTCACGCTCGCCGACTACCGCGCCATGTGCGAGGCGCGGGAGTTGGTCGTGGACGGTGTCTTCCAGGGAATCGAGGGCAGTGCCGACGGCGCCGACGCCGCGGCCGAGTCCGCCGGTATGTCGGTCGCCCGGCGGGCGACCGGCGGCCTGGGCCCCCAGACGCTGGCCTCGGTACGCCGCCGGGCCGACGCCGCTGAACGCGCGGCACGCGCCGGGGACCTCGATGTGCTGATCGCCTACGACCTGCGGTTCTGGCGGGAGTTGAGCGGACTGCTGGGCAATCCGTACGTCTGCGACTTCCTCGACCGGCTGCGGATACAGTGCTGGGTCTACGCGGTACCGGTGCTGCGTCGGCACCCCTCGCTGCGCGGCCGCCTGTGGTCGGGGCACAACGCGCTGCTGGACGCCGTCGAGTCGGGCGACGCGCGGGCCGCCCGCGAGGTCATCGCCACCTACAACCAGCACGCGCTGGCCCAGGTCGGCGCCGAGCACCACGCATGAAGGGCTGCGGGCCACTCACTCCGGTGCCGGCCGGCAGGGGCGACGGACGGAAGGGGCCGCACTACGCTGGGACACCGGCAGGTCCCTGACGGTATTGGAGCGCCCCTTGGCCTGTGATCTCTGGCTCGTCCCCCTCGTCGACGTGCTCTGCCACAGCCCCGACAACCCCTTCTCGGAAGAGATCGCCACCTACGACAGGGTGCTCACCGAGGCCGGCCTGCCCACGGTCCCCGTCTTCGGTTACATGCCGGGCCTCTCCGGCGACGTGGCGCCGGTCGCGGGCTTCGACTACGAGGCCCTGCACTACCTGCGCCGCGCCTACTTGCTGCTGGCCTCGGGTCTGGAGGTCACCCCGGTGGGGGAGTTGGGCAACGACTACGAGCAACTCCTGGAGATGTTCGAGCAGACGGCACGGCAGTCGCATCTGGTGTGGCACTACGACCACGCGGGTGCCTACATCCCGGTGGACTTCGCCGCGCCGCTCAACGACGACGAACTACTGGAGGGCGGCGGCCCGTTGGGCTCCAGCCACGGCCTGCTGCGGGAGCTCCAGGTGGTCGGCCCGCACCTGGGGATCGACCCGGACAACCCGCCGCCGGCGCCCGCGGCACCGCTGCGCCCCACCGATCTGGACGAGCCCGCCGCCTCCGCGGCCATCGGCTACGAGGACGGCACCCCGTTCGGCAGGGAGCGGCACGTGTGGCTGAGCCTGCACGCCGCCGCGACCCGCAGCCTGGCCCAGGGGTCGATGATCGTCTTCGGCTGATCGTCTTCGGCTGATCGGTGACCTGCGGACGTCGGCCGCCGGGGGCAGACCGGTGACCCCTCGCCGTCAGCCGCCGGGCGGCCGCTGCCGCGGCATGGTGGCCCAGCCCCCGGGGCCGTTCGGCGGCGGGGGCAGCCTGCGCACCGGGGCGCCCCGCAACCCGGGGCCCGCGCTCTGCGAGGCCAGTGCGAGGGGGGAGCCCGCAGTACGGAACGAGACCATCCAGTCCACCGTCTCGGCCCGTACGGTCTCGTTCACGTCCTCCGAGAAGCGGCGGAGCACGGCCAGCGCCCGCTCCGCCGCCTCCCCGGCCGTGCCCTCGGCGGGGCCGAGCACCTCGCGGACGTTCTCGGCGGCCCACTCGTAGCGCAGCACCTCCAGCCGCCGGTGCACGGCGAGCGCGGCGGCGACATCCCGCATCCACCCCGACGTCAGCCCGAGCCAGCGGTCGGCGAGAGCGCACACGGCGGCGAACAGCAGGGCGAGGTAACCGACGTAGCCGGAGCGCCCCTGCGCTAAGGCGACGCCCGCGAGGTCGGCGAGCGGCACCAGCGCGCCCACCGCGGCGCCCACCACCACCCCGCCGCGCAGCAGCCGGGCCCACCGGCGCTTGCGTACCCGGTCGGTCAGATACCACTCGACGAGGCGCATCGCCTCCTGCTCCACCCACTGGTACAGCTCTTCGAGGCGCTCGGCGGGCTCGTTCCAGTCCCCGGACGGGAACCCCCGCCCCAGCAGATCCGGCTGCTTGACCCGCTTCACCCACTGCTCCTTCGTCGTGTTCCACGCGTTTCCGGCGGCCTCCCTTCCTACCGCCAAAAGTGGGACCACGATGCTGATCCGCGCCGATTTCCCCCCAGAAGTGGCGCCTGGTCGGGTATAGGGCGCCACCGTGTCACTCGTAAGGGCCGCACAAGGGCGGTCGCGCGGACCGCTAGGGTTGGCGGCGTGAGGATTCTGGTCATTGGCGGCGGTGCCCGCGAACACGCAATCTGTCGCTCGCTCTCCCTCGACCCCGAGGTCAGCGCGGTGCACTGCGCGCCCGGCAACGCCGGTACCGCCGAGGTGGCCACACCGCACACGGTGGACGCGCTCGACGGCGAGGCGGTCGCCGCGCTCGCCGCTTCCGACCAGGTCGGCGCCGACCTGGTCGTCATCGGCCCCGAGGCCCCGCTGGTCGCGGGCGTCGCCGACGCGGTACGCGCGCGTGGCATCCCCGTCTTCGGGCCGTCGGCCGAGGCGGCCATGCTGGAGGGTTCCAAGGCGTTCGCCAAGGACGTCATGGCCGGAGCCGGCGTGCCCACGGCGCGCAGCTATGTGTGCACCACGCCCGAGGAGGCCGACACCGCGCTGGACGCGTTCGGCCCGCCCTACGTCGTCAAGGACGACGGTCTGGCCGCGGGCAAGGGCGTCGTGGTGACCGACGACATCGAGCAGGCACGTGCCCACGCCCGCGCCTGCGGCGGCGCCGTCGTGATCGAGGAGTTCCTGGACGGTCCCGAGGTCTCCCTCTTCGCGGTGACCGACGGCGAGACCGTCGTGCCCCTCCAGCCCGCGCAGGACTTCAAGCGCGCCTACGACGCCGACGAGGGCCCCAACACCGGAGGCATGGGCGCGTACTCGCCGCTGCCGTGGGCGGACCCGAAGCTGGTGGACGAGATCACCACGACGGTCCTGGAGCCGACCGTCGCCGAACTGCGCCGCCGCGGCACCCCCTTCTCCGGGCTGCTGTACGCGGGCCTCGCGCTCACCTCGCGCGGGGTGCGGGTCATCGAGTTCAACGCCCGGTTCGGCGACCCGGAGACGCAGGCGGTGCTGGCCCGGCTGCGCACGCCGCTGGGCGGGCTGCTGTACGCGGCGGCGACCGGAGCGCTCGCGGACTTCCCGGAGCTGCGCTGGAGCGACGGCGCGGCGGTCACCGTCGTGGTCGCGGCCCACGGCTACCCGGCGAAGCCCCGTACGGGTGATGTCATCGAGGGGCTGGCGGAGATCGAACGCGTGGACGGTCCGCAGGCGTACGTGCTGCACGCGGGCACGAGGGCCGACGAGGACGGTACGGTCCGCAGCGCGGGCGGCCGGGTCCTGTCGGTCACCGCGACCGGCGCGGATCTGACCGAGGCACGGGAGCGGGCGTACGCGGCGGTCGGCCGCGTCCGGCTGGCGGGCTCGCACCACCGCACGGACATCGCCCGGCGGGCCGCGGCCGAGGCCGCGGAGGGCTGATCCGGCCGCCCGGCGGGGTGGTGCGACCGGGCTCCTCGACGGAGTGTTCGGAGGTCGTGTCCATATACCCCCGGCCCCGCCCGGGTAAGAGCTCTCCCCAAAGCCATTCCATCGAGTGACGACGCCCGCTTACGGCTGACGCACGCGCACGCCCCAACTATGGTGCCGAACAAGCGCCGTGAGGCCGCCGCCGGGCCGCCGCGGGGTGGTGTGCGGGCAGACAGGGGCTGCTCGCGCGCGGTCCGGCCGACCGCCGTTCGGACCGTCCGTCGTCTGGCGCAGCGCGCATTGCGGTGTCGGTGCGCGGTGACACAGTGGATGGAAGCCGGAGAGCCCGGCTGCGGTCCGGAAGGTGCGGGGGTGAGACGTGAGCGGTTCGGATGGTCCTGTCCCCGGCCGGCGGACGGTCGCGCGCTCGGCGCGCGCCCACGCGCTCGCCGTGCTCCGGGTGCGTGGCACGGCGCTCGCCGTCGCCCTGCTCCCGGCCGCCGCAGCGGTGATCCTGTGGGTCGGGCGTACGACGGGCCAACTCGGCCCCGGCCCCGGCTGGGACGCGGCCCGCTGGTCGGTCACCTCACTCGCCGTCGCAGCGCTGGCCTGTGCCGCTGTCGCCGGGCTCGTCATCGCCCGGGGCCGCCCCGCCGTCTCGCCGACCGTGCCGGTGGAGGAGCGCGCGGCGCCCGACCTGCACGCCCTGGTCCGTGACCTGGCCGACCGTATGGAGGTCCCGGCGCCGTCCGCCATCGCGCTCACCCCGGACTGCGACAGCTGGCTGGAGGACCGCGCACACCTCGGCACGGACCCCGGCGAGGGTGGGCGGCGCGGGGCCGCCCCGGTGCTGGTCATCGGCTCGCCGTTCCTGTGGTGGATGCGCGTCGCCGAACTGCGGGCCCTGCTCGCGCCCGTCGTCGCGGGCACCGGCCCCTCGGCACACCCCGACATAGCTGCGGCGCGGCGCTTCGTACGGGGCCTGGACGCGGCGGTGGCCAACTCCGTGCTGACCGCGGACGCCGGCTCGGGCCCGGGCCACGCCTCGGCCTGGGGCACGGGACCACCCGGGGGACCGGGACCGCCGGAGGCGCCGGGACCGCCGGAGGCGCATGGGTCGGGGGTACCGGGGTCGCCGGGGTCGTCGGCGCTCCTCGGGTCGTACGGGCCGCTCGGCGGCGTGGCGCACAAGGGCGCCGCCGCAGTGCGCCAGGTGGTGCACCGCATGGTGGGACCGGTCGCCCGGCTGATGCTCCGGGCAGCGGGCCCGCACGCCGCCGCGATGGAACAGGGCGTGGCCGCTGCCGCCGCCGACCGCGCCCAGGCCGTCGACCACGGGCTGCGGGTCGCGGCCCAGGAACAGGTCGGCCTCGCCTACGCCGGGTGGGATCGGCTGCTGACCCGGGTGGCGCTGCCCGCCTGGCGGCTCGGACTGTGGCCCACCCGGCTGGACGCGGGGGTGGTCTCGGCGCTGACCGAGCTGTCCCGCCGCGACCGGCTCGCCGAGGGCTTCACTTCGCGGCTCGGCGAGCGTCCCGCCTGCGATCTGCTCAAGGAGCCGGGCGCCGTGGACGGCGCCGTCTCACTGCTCGCGGCGCGCCTCTTCCTCGGGCCGCGCCCCCCGCTTCCGGCGACCGGAGGGCCGGGTGGGGCGGCGCCGGAGTGGACGCCGGTGGACTGGGCGGCGTATCCGGAGGAGGTCGTCGACCGCATCTGGCGCGCGGAGGCGTCCCGGCTCTTCGCGGTGCTGGACACGATCGGCCCTCCGCAGCAGGCCCCGGAGCCGCGGGAACAGGACGCGGAGCCGCAGGAACAGGTCCCTGAGCCGCAGCCGGTCGAGACCGCCGCCGCCCCGCTGGCGGTCGGCCACCCGGCGCCGAAGGCGACCACCGTCGGTGCCGCGCCCAGATCCTCCGTCGGGCCCGTCCCGTCGACCCCCGACCATGGCAGACCGCCCCCGGACGCTGCCGTATCGGCTCGCGCCGACGACGGCAGACACACGTACGCCGACAACGGCGGGTCCAGGTCCGCCGACAGCGGCAGATCCACGTCCGGCGACGGTGCGAGATCCACGTCCGCCGAGGAGGGGACGCCCGCGCCTGCCCATGTCGGCAGGGCCGCGCCCGGCACAGATGGCAGGCCCGCGCCCGGTGCAGATGGCACGGTCACGCCCGGTGCAGGTGGCAGGGCCGCGCCCGCCGGCGGGACCGACCACGGTCTGGCGGGGCCGACGCTGGCTCGGGTGCTGGACCGGTTCGCTTCACCGGGCGGGATCGACGCGTTGGCCGCGCGTATCAGTGCGGAGGTGGCGCGTGCCGAAGTGGTGAGCGCCCCCGGGGTCATCGGTGCGAGCCCCGGCGCGGGGGTGGAGCCGGGTGCGGGGAGCACACACCTCGCGCCCCTGGCCCCGATGGGGCTGCCGCTCCAGCCGCCGCGCGGCGGCAAGGAGTTGCTGGCCGACCACGTCACCGCCGCCATCTGCTGCGCCGCCGTCGACACGGCGGGAGCGACAGCGGGTCTGGACTGGCTGGACGGTCCGGCGCTGTACGTCGACGGTCGGCGCACCACCGAGCTGGCCGCACTGGTGCTCGCACTCGTCGAGGACGGCCAGACGGCCGGGCTGCGCGACTGGCTGGCGGAGGTCGGGGTACGACCGGAGAAGCCCGTTCGGCTCGTCTGAAGATCATCTCCAGCCATTTAGCGACGAAGGGTGACCACACCCTTGCGTAATGTGATGTGCTGTCTGCCGTCACACCCGCGGCACAGCGGCAGCACGGTGGAGCGGAGCGAGGGTGCCGGGGAGGGAGCAGCGATGGGAACAGAGCGGACCGGGCAGCCCGTACGCGAGGCCGAACGTACCAAGCAGCCCGCGGGAACCGAGCAGTCCGTACACCTCGTCAGCGAGGCCGAGCCGATCCGGCGGTGGGAGTCGGGTGCCCTGGCGCACGCCGTGACCGATCCCTTCGGCCAGGGCCCGCTGCCCTGGCTGCGGGTGAGTGAGAACTACTTCGAGAACGGCCGCCTCGTCCCCTGGTATGTGGACTGCATGGACCAGGCGCCGGGCCAGACCTCCCGAACTCCCGAACTTGTTCGCGAGTTGGCGGGCGGCGGCCAGACCGTGCCCAGGCCCCGCACCCGCGGCCTGTCCGGCAGTGCCCCGCCCTCGGCGGACGATGTGCGCTGCCAGATCAAGGGCTTCGCCTCCGTGGCGGGCGGCACTCCGCCGGGCGAGTCCATCGACTTCCGGATCACCGTCAATCCGCCGCAGCCCTTCAGCGTCGACGTCTACCGCATCGGTCACTACGGCGGCGTCGGCGCCACGAAGATCACCACCAGTCCGCGGTTGTCCGGCATCATGCAGCCGGCACCCCTCACCGCGGACCGCACCGTCTCCTGTCACCATTGGTGGCTCTCCTGGCGGCTCCAGATCCCCGACTACTGGTCGACCGGCGCCTACGTCGCCGTCCTGACCACCGCCGACGGCCACCGCTCGCACATCCCCTTCACCGTCCGCGACCGCGACCCGGCCGACCTGCTGCTCGTCCTCCCGGACGTGACCTGGCAGGCGTACAACCTCTTCCCCGAGGACGGCCGCACCGGCGCCAGCCTCTACCACGCCTGGGACGACCGGGGACGGCTGCTCGGCGAGAGCGAGGCCGCGATGACCGTCTCCTTCGACCGCCCCTACGCCGGCTCAGGGCTGCCCATGCACGTCGGGCACGCCTACGACTTCATCCGCTGGGCCGAGCGGTACGGCTACGACCTGGCCTACGCCGAGACCCGAGACCTGCACGCCGGGCACCTCGATCCGACGCGCTACCGGGGGCTGATCTTCCCCGGGCACGACGAGTACTGGTCCGTGCCCATGCGCCGGGCGGCCGAGCGTGCCCGGGACAGTGGCACCGCGCTGGTCTTCCTCTCCGCCAACACCATGTACTGGCAGGTCGAGCTGGAAGCGCTGCCTTCCGGAGCTCCCGACCGGCTGCTGACCTGCCGAAAACGCCGCGGGCCCGGGCGCCCGGCACTCTGGCGTGAACAGGGCGAACCCGAGCAGGCGCTGCTGGGCATCCAGTACGCCGGCCAGGTCGCCGAGCCCTACCCCCTGATCGTCCGCAACGCCGAGCACTGGCTGTGGGAGGCCACCGGCGCCTATGAGGGCGACGAACTGCCCGGCCTCGTCGCGGGTGAGGCCGACCGGTACTACCCCCGCACGGCGCTCCCCGAGCACACCTCGCGCATTCTGCTGGCGCACTCGCCCTATCACGACCGGGGCGGCACCCTGCGGCACCAGGAGACCTCCCTCTACCGCGCACCGTCCGGAGCGCTGGTCTTCTCCTCCGGCACCTTCGCCTGGTCCCCGGCCCTGGACCGCCCCGGGTACGTCGACTCCCGCGTGCAGCGCGCCACGAGCAACTTGCTGGATCACATTTGTAAGCGGGACTAGGCGCTGGCCGCTGGGGCGCTGGCCGCAGGGCAGGGGGTGCCCCTTGCTGTTCGTCGCAGGCTGCGGGTGGGATGTGGCTGGTCGCGCAGTTCCCCGCGCCCCTGACGGGGCGCGTCCTCCTGTGCGCAGCCCCCGTGCGGGGTACGCGTGGTGGTGTGGCCCCCGCCTACTCCGGCAGGCCCCGCAAGAAGTTGGTCAGGGCGGCATTGAAGGCGGCGGGGTTCTCCATGTTGGGGTAGTGGGCCGCGCCCTCAACCGCAGGGGCGGTGCAGCCGTCGGAGACAGTGCGCACGAGGCGGTCGGCCATGGCGAGGTGGTCGGTGGAGTCGAGGGCGCCGTTGACGGCAAGGACCGGCACGTCGATCCTCGCGGCCCGCTGCCAGGTGTCCCGGACCGGCACCAGGTGGTCCGGCTCTTCGGCGGTGTGCTTGGCAACCGTCCGCAGGGCCATCGCACGCAGCCGCTCCACCACGCCCGGGCCGACCTCGTCCAGGCCGCGGTGCGGGCCGGCCGCGAAGCGCAGGAAGGCGGCGACCCAGCCCTCGACGTCGCCGACGGTCAGGGCGCGCTGCTGTGCCGCCAGTACCTCCTGGCTCCACGGGTCCTCGAAGAAGGGCTCGCTGGTGCCGACCCCGCTGACCACCACGGCCCGGACCGAACCGGAATGTTCGAGCGCGGTGTCCACCGCGACGCCCCCGCCCATCGAGAGGCCGACCAGGACCGCCGGTCCGGCGTCGAGGTGGCGGAGCAGGGCCGCGAGGTCGTCGGCGGGCCGGAAGGGGCGGGTCGCGTTGGCGGAGGCGCCGTGTCCGCGCGCGTCCGGCGCGATGACGCGGAAGCGCGGCGCGAGGGCGGCGATCTGCGCCTCCCACATGGTGTGGTCGAGGAAGCCCCCGTGCAGCAGGACCACCGGCTGCCCGGTGCCGGTGTCGCGGTAGGCGAGAGCGCCGTCGGGGGTGGAGAAGGAGAGCGTCCGGGAACGCGCATCACGGTCAACCATGACAACCAAGTTGTCATTCCGACACCTCGGTTGGCAACAGAGAATGGCAACCGAGGTGTCATCATGGTCGGGTGACGGACGCCGCATCACCCGACCCGCAGCAATCCCCGCTCCCACCGGACGCGCTCGCCGACCGGCTCGCGGAGATCTTCGACCTGGTGGGCCCGCTGTACCGGCGTGCGCACCGCAAGATCGAGCAGACGGCACCCGCCGAGGGACTCGCCGTCGGTGTGCGCGCCGTCCTCGACCTGGTGCGCGAGCACGGCCCGATGACGGTGCCGCAGATGGGCCGCGCCCAGGCGCTGAGCCGTCAGTTCGTCCAGCGCATGGTCAACGACGCGGTGGCCCGGGGGCTGGTCGAGGCCGTGCCCAACCCCGCCCACCAGCGCTCCCCGCTGATCGGACTGACCGAGACCGGCGGCACCGTCATCGGCGCCGTCCACGAGCGCGAGCACGCCATGCTGCGCCAGGTCGGTGGCGACCTGACCGAGGCCGAGGTGGCCGCCTGCGTCAAGGTGCTGACCCGGATGCTCGCCTTCCTGGACGACGTCGATGTGAATCCCCCCGAAACGGGTCGGAACGGCCCGAGCGGGTCCGCCGGTGGAGACAAGGAAGAATCGGGGCACCCGCCGAATGCGTCGGCTGCCCCCAGGGAGGAAAGAACGTGACGGGATTCGTCGAAAAGCCCGAGCCCGCCCAGGTCCCCGGCCTGGAGCATCTGCACACGGGCAAGGTGCGCGACCTCTACCGGAACCAGGACGGCCACCTGGTGATGGTCGCCAGCGACCGGCTGTCCGCGTTCGACTGGGTCCTGCCGACCGAGATCCCGGACAAGGGCCGCATCCTCACCCGGCTCTCCCTGTGGTGGTTCGAGCAGCTCACGGATCTGCTGCCCAACCATGTGATCAGCACCGACGTGCCCGCCGGCGCCCCCGCCGACTGGGAGGGGCGCACCATGATCTGCCGCTCCCTGCGCATGGTGCCCGTCGAATGCGTGGCCCGCGGCTATCTGGCCGGGTCCGGGCTGGTCGAGTACGAGGAGTCCCGCACCGTCTGCGGGCTCGCCCTCCCCGACGGCCTGGAGAACGGCTCCGAGCTGCCCGGCTCGATCTTCACCCCCGCCACCAAGGCGGCCGTGGGCGAGCACGACGAGAACGTCAGCTACGAGGAGATGGCCCGCCAGATCGGCCCCGAGACCGCAGCCGAGCTGCGCCAGTCCACGCTGGCCGCATACGACAAGGCCCGCGACATCGCCCGCGAGCGGGGCATCATCCTGGCCGACACCAAGTTCGAGTTCGGCTGGGACGACGCCGCGGGCGCGGAGCCCCGGCTCACGCTCGCCGACGAGGTCCTCACCCCCGACTCGTCCCGCTTCTGGCCCGCCGACCAGTGGCAGCCGGGCCGCTCCCAGCCCTCCTTCGACAAGCAGTACGTACGCGACTGGCTGGCGTCCCCCGCATCCGGCTGGGACCGCAACGGTGAGCAGCCGCCGCCCCCGCTGCCCGAGGACGTCGTCGAGGCCACCCGCGCCCGCTATGTCGAGGCATACGAGCGCCTCACCGGCGTCCCCTGGAGCTGACGGCCCCGCCCGTCCCCGGCCCGACCCGCTGCGGGCGTGCGTCCATCGGGCGCCGCCCCGCACGGACCGGCCGCGAGAACGACAACGGCCCCGGTCGGAGGACCGGGGCCGTTGTCTGCGTATCCCGAGCGGACGACGAGGCTCGAACTCGCGACCTCAACCTTGGCAAGGTTGCGCTCTACCAACTGAGCTACGTCCGCGTGCCCACTGCCGACCGGGGGTCCGCCGTGGTGCGGGGCCCAGTATAGCCGGAGCTTCCCCGGGCCCGGCACTGCGCCGGAACCATGCCGGCCCCGCTCAGATCCACCCCCGCTCCCGTGCCATCCGGGCCGCCGTGTGCCGGTTCTCGGCCCCCAGCTTGGCGACGGCGGCCGAGAGGTAGTTGCGCACGGTGCCCTGGGTCAGCGACGCCTTCTTGGCAATCTCCGCGACCGGAGCCCCGTCCGCGGCCAGCTCCAGCAGCTCGGCCTCGCGCGCGGACAGTGGCGAGTCCCCCGCGCTGATGGCGTCGGCCGCCAGCTCGGGGTCCACATAGCGGTTGCCGCTGTGGACGGTACGGATGATCTCCGCGAGCTGCTCGGCCGAAGCCGTCTTGGGCACGAAGCCACGGACCCCCGCCGCCAGCGCCCGCTTCAGATGGCCCGGCCTGCCGTGGCTGGTGACGATCATCGTCCGGCACTCGGGCAGCGAATCCCGCAGCGTGGCCGCGACCCGGACCCCGTCCACCCCCGGCATCTGCAGGTCGAGCACGGCCACATCGGGCCGGTGTGCCCGCGCCATGGCCAGGGCCTCGGACCCGGAGGCCGCCTCCGCGACGATGGTCAGATCGTCCTCCAGCGCCAGCAGCGCGGCGAGTGCCCCCCGGATCAGATGCTCGTCGTCCGCCAGCAGCACCCGGATGGCCACGGCTTCGGGCCCCACTTCCTCGTCACTCACCGGCTGCGTTCCCCACCGTCGCCGCTGCGCCCACCGTTGCCCCGCCCGTCGTCGCCCCGCCCGTCGTTGCCCCGCCCGTCGCTGCCGCTGCCCTCACCGGCGCTCCTTCGGACGCCGGGTGGCCGGTCAGCGGGACCTCGGCGCGGAGCCGGAAGACCTGTGCGGCCCCGTCGCGCTCCGCCGTCAGCGTGCCGCCGAGCGCCGCCAGCCGTTCGCTCAGCCCGGTGAGTCCTGCCCCGTCCCGCGCCGGGTCCGGCCGCAGCCCGTCGTTCTCCATCACCAGCACGGTGGTGTCCGCGGCGCCGACGGTGAGCCGGATGGTGCAGCGGCTCGCCTCCGCGTGCCGCAGCACATTGGTGGCCCCCTCGCGGACGACCCAGCCCAGCGCCGACTGCACCTCCTGCGCCATCTCCGGCCGTGCCGACTCGATACGGCAGTCCACCCCCGCGGCCCGCAGCACCGAGCGGGCCCCTGCCAACTCGGTCTCCAGCCCCGCCTCCCGGTAACCACGGACCACGGCACGCACCTCGGACTGCGACTGCCGGGCCAGCTGCTGGACCTCGTGCATCTGCTCGACGGCCGACGCGGAGCCCCGCCGTGCCAGCTGGGTCGCCAGCTCGCTCTGGAGCGCGATCAGCGACAGATTGCGGCCCATCACATCGTGCAGGTCACGGCTGAAGCGCAGCCGCTCCTCCGCGACGGCGAGCCGCGACTGGGCCTCCCTCGCCTCATCGAGCTCCCGCATGACGGCGATGTACCAGGCCGAGCAGCGTGGCGAGAAGATCCCGGCCAACCCCCCTATCGCCAGGACGATCAGGGTGCCCACCAGGGACGGCCACGCCATGCCCGCCACGGCGAAGGAGCAGGTGACGACCGCACAGCCGACCGCTGTCACGGCTGCCGAGCGGCGCCATGGCACGGTGAGCCCGTAAACCCCCGCCAGCGCCCCGACCCCCGCGAACAGCGCCATCGCCGGCCCGGAGCTGCCGCCCGCCCAGCCGCGCGACACCAGCACCGTGACCATCGCCGTGCTGAGCGCGAACGTCACCAGCCCGGCGATCAGGAGGCGGCGCGAGACCTCGTCGGTTCCCAGATAGTGGTCGATACCGCGCCGCAGACCGCGCACCGCGATCACACACTGCACGATCCCCAGCGTCACGACGACCCCGGCCAGCGCCATCGGCTGTCCCTGGGAGGAGACCTGGACGAGGAACTGCGGCGTGCCGCTCACGAAGAAGATCCACGGAGTGAGCAGCAGCATCCAGCGCGTCGAAGCCTCGACCTGCTCCAGCTTGCTGCGCTCCTGCCAGTTCCGCCGCTTCTGCCGGCCCCAGCTGAGCATCGGCGACCTCCTTCCCGTTCCTGTCCCGCGTACGGCACACCGTATGCGCGTCCAATGGTGCCGGGCGGCCCCCGTCAGCGGCGCGGCTCCCACCGGAAGCGCCTGCGCACCACATAGGCCCCCAGCGCTGTCCACCCCACCGCGACCGCCAGCGCGCGCAGCGTGTCCGGTCCGCTGAGCTGCTGTGTCCAGCCGCTCCGCAGCAGGTCCATGACCGGCGTCATCGGGAGCCAGCGGCATATCTCTGCGATCTGGTCGGGGTAGATCTCCAGCGGGACGAAGACCCCGGACCCGGCGAACGTGGCCAGCATCAGCGGCATCGGCGTGAGCTGTGCCAGCTCGGTGGTCCTGGTGAACGCGGCCGAGGCGGCAGCCAGCGTCGCCGTCAGCAGCAGACCGAGTACCAGCCCCGCCACCACCAGGTCGGGGCGGGCCGGCGCCCCCACATCCAGCAGCAGCGCCCCGCCCGCCAGCAGCAGCACGGACTGGACGATGCCTATCGTCACGGACGGCAGGGCGGCGGCCCCGAGTATCTCCCGGTCGTCCGCCTCCCCGGTGCGCAGCCGCTTGAGCACCAGCTCCTCGCGGCGGCCCACATAGACCCCGACGAGATTGCTGTAGACCGCGAACAGCAGCACCATTCCCACCGTGCCCGGGAGTACGGCGGTGCCCACCGAGAGCCCGGTGCCGGACAGATCCGCCTGACCGGCGGTGGACCTCAGCGAGAACGTCATCAGGGTCGGCAGCAGCAGCACGACGAACAGCGCCGACCTGTTACGGATCAGCAGCGTCAGTTCCGCGCGCGCCAGGGCCCCCACCCGCTGCGCCGACAGCCTGCCCGATCGGGCGCTCCGTGCCGTCCGGGGCCCGGCGGCGCGAGTCGTGGTCGTCGTCGTACCGCTCATGCCCGGACCTCCGTCATCGCTCGGTCGTCTTCCTGGCCCGGCCGGTTCCCGGCCTGGGCGATCTCCAGAAACGCCTCCTCCAACGAGGCCGCCTTCGCCTGCAGGCCCTCCAGCGCGAGCCCGGAATCCCGTGCCCACAGGAGCAGTTCGGTCAGCGCCTGCTGCAGCTCGTACGTCCGGACCGTCACAGCGCGGCCGTCCACCGCAGCCGGGACAGACAGTGGCAGCCGCTCAGGGCTGACCCCCGCGGGCAGCCGGAACGTGATCCGCGAGGGCCGCTCGGCCACCACCTGCTCCGGGGTCCCCGACGCCACGATCCGCCCGGCCTGCATGATCGCCAGCCGGTCGGCGAGCTGCTCGGCCTCCTCCAGATAGTGGGTGGTCAGCAGCACGGTGGTGCCCTCCGCCCGCAGCTCGCGTACCAACTCGGCGGTGTCCCGGCGCCCTTCGGGGTCCATACCCGTCGTCGGCTCGTCCAGGAACAGCACCTCGGGCCGCCCGATCAGCGCCAGCGCCAGATCCAGCCGCCGCCGCTCGCCCCCCGACAGCTGCTTGACCCGCACATCGGTCCTGCCGCCGAGCCCGACCAGCTCCAGCGCTTCGCCCGGTGGCCGGGCCTCACTGGTGACCCCCGCCCACATCCTCGCCGTCTCGGCGACCGTCAACTCGGAGGGAAAGCCGCCCTCCTGGAGCATCACACCGGTACGGGGCCGTACGAACGCGCGCTCGGCGCACGGGTCGAACCCCAGCACGCGCACCGTCCCCGCGCTGGGCTGCGCCAGCCCCTCCAGCACCTCCACGGTGGACGTCTTGCCCGCCCCGTTGGTGCCCAGCAGCGCGAATATCTCCCCCTCCCGCACGGAGAACGAGACGTCCCGCACGGCCTCGAACCCGCCGCCACTCGTGCCTTCCCCCGCCGCGTAGCGGCGCCTCAGCCCTTCGACCTCGATCGCATCCATGCCTCCACCATCCCGCCGCCCACCGCGCGAAGGCAGTGCGCCCCGTCATGGCTCCGCATGACAAACGTCATCGGAGGGGCCACACCCCACGCCGCCCCGGCCGGGAGCTGACGGCACCCGGGTGTTGCACGCGCAGCTTGCGCAGGCCGAACGTCACCGGCCGCCTCATGCCTGGAGCCCTTCTCACGCTGAGGCCCCGTCTCCCGAATGCCGGAACTCCTACTCATCGGTCCTCGTCCCCGACGTCCTATGCGCGAGGACGGCATCGGTGTAAAGCTCGCGCGTCAGGTCGGCGTCCTCGATGCCGAGGCTTTCCAGAACCGCGCGGACGTCGCCCAACGCCGCTTGCACGTCGGTCTCGTCCTGCACCAGGGTTTCCAGCTCGATGAACGTCCCATCGATCTCCGGAACCTGCACCAGCGTCGCCAGCATCAGTCGGCCACGAGCCTGTACGTCGTAGTTCCGGCACCGCTTCTCGAACGCGATGACCGGCTGGTACCCCAGGCCGCGGAGCATCCGGTGCACCGCCTCCGCGTTCTCCACCCGGGTCTCATGCTCCGGCTTCGAGCCCGAGGCTTCGTCGACCTTCGCTTCCTTGTAGGTGAGGAGGGAGCGCGCCCCCGTGTCGCCGTGCACCGTCCGGACCCGCAACTCGGCGTCCCGCGAGCCGAGCTGTCCCTTTGCTGTGTCGTAGTAGGTGTCCTGGTACACCTCGGTGCGGCCGACGGCGTATTCGTCCAGCCGCAGTTGCACCGCGTTCGGGTCCCGTACGCGCGCCTTCAGCTCCGCTTCGATCACTGGGCACCTCCAGCTCGTCAGACCGTGCGTACACCCTCGCCGACCATTGCCTCGAACATGCGGCGAAAGCCTCGGTACAGCGGCCCGTGCGGTGTTTCCACCACCTTGTACGTTGCTGACTCGTGGCCTTCCCAGCCTGCGTCGAACGCTGAGACGAACACCGTCGAGTCGACGCGGACCAGGCGCCAGGTCGGCAGCAGGCGATAGCGGTAGACACGCATGTCACACGCGGCGCAGAGCTCGCGCAGCCGAGCTTCGGTCACGTGTACTCCGCCGGCAAGAGATTCGGTGGACTCGCCGATCTCGGCGGCACGCAGGGCCAGTGCGGGTGATCCGGGGTCGAGCAGTAGAACGCGCGCTCGGACGCGGTCCCCGGCTTCGCGGACCAGTGAGGAGCGCAGCAACGAGTCGTTCAGGCCGATGAGACCCAAACCACGTACGGCCAGAACGTCGAGTTCCTCAGCCGTGGCGGCCTGCCTGCGGATCTCTTCTGAGGCGGCGGCCTGAGCGGAGTAGACCCGGACGACTTCGGGGAAGGCAGCCAGATCGAAGGCGGGTCCGCCGTTCCGTGTGTCTCGTCCGGCTGCCAGGCCCAGCAGATGGCGTGCGTCGTCCGGCATGCCGAGGCCGTCGGCGACACGCTCGTAGACGTCGAGCCGGGAGATTTCCCGGCGGCCGTTGATGATCTCGTTGACCCGGGCCTGGGTCATACCCGTCGCGGTGGCGATTCTCGACTGGCTGGCGCCCGCGTACTGCTGGACGCACCGGAAGACCGCGCCGATATCGCGAGTCCGCAACGCCTGCCGTACCTCGGCACGTTGCCAGGCCCAGTCAGGGAGTTCAACGGGCACGAGTACGGACATCAGTCCTCGGTTTCGTTTCCATGTTGCATGGCGGGATGGAAAGTCATCTCACGGTGAGATAGCCAGCAAGGTATCGAGTGGACACATACCGTCACAACACCCTGAACGTGTGAAGCCAACCAGAATTCCGAACGCAGGCCGGCTCCCCGTCGGCCGTACCGACACGGTGACCGAGTCCCGTCACTGGCGGGACGCCGGATCTCTTCCTCGATTGGCCGGCCCAGCGGCCTCCTCCCCAAGCCCTGATGGGGGAGGCCGCAACGTGCTCCCGGCCGGCCAGAGTCGGCAAGGCGCTTACGGCACGTGCCGGAACTGTGGCAGGCCGATTCGGCTCATCAGTGCTGAGGAGGACGGGACCAGGGTGATTCGGGCTCGTTGCTGCACGCGGGCGGGGGTGGCCGGTGGCTGAGAATCTTGATCTGACGCTGGTGCGGATGATGGGCGAGCGGCTCGAACGCTTCGGGGTCGAGGGCGTGCTGCGCAGTGAGTTGCTGCGCGGTATGTGGGAGAGCGCCGGAGGCGAACAGCGGGCGGCGGTTCTCACCCGGCTCGCGTGGCGGGCGCGGGGTGCCGAGGTGCGGTATCGGGCCACGCATGACGCCAGTCGGCTGGCTCTGTGGGCGGTGCGAGAGGCAGCCGCCTGGCATGCGTCGTCCGCTCTTGCGGATGCGGCGTTTCGGCTGCTGTCCGGGCAGCTGGCGCGTATCCCGGCGGGGGTGCAGTGGGAGGCCGCGGTGCGGTTGTCGGCCGCTGTCCGTAGTGGCGTGCTGCCGGCAGCCCCTTGGCGGTGTGAGGTCTGCAGTACCGAACGCGATCTCCGGGTGCGGAGCTACGAGTGCGGTTCCGGGCCCGGTCGGGACGAGCTTCGTTGTGTGTTGTGTGCCGGGCTGCCTGCCGACCCTGAGGAGATTCCCGAGGCCGTCGAGGCGAGGTGCCGGCGGATTCCGCGGAGCCCTGCGGAGGGCTGTTGAGCCCCGCTCCGAGTGTGTCGTCGTGCACGGGTTCCGTTCCAACGGGTGATGGCGACGGTCCCGGAGACGGGTCCCCGCGAAATTCCGCAAGGGGAGGAGCACGATGCAGGCGCTGAGCCTGGCTGCCGGTCCTGGGTGACGACGCGGCTGTCGGTCCGGCCCGTTGACTCCCCGGGCTGTGGCGGAGGTCGGTGACAACTTCACATGCGTGGTGTCGCGTTCGAGGAGCGGGGGCCGCGCTCGTAAGGAAGGGGTACCGGGCGGTGCACTGGCACGCGTACGGCCTACACCGGAGGGCAGTGGCCCAAGGACAGCGAGGCTCGGAACCTCCAGGCGGCCGTGCCACCGAACACTGTCGCTCACTGGTTCCGCAAGCCGCAGCAGATGCGTGCGGGGACTGTCGTCGATCCGGGCGATGCCTGGGCTTGGTTGGAGAGGGAAGTGCGGGCGGCTCCGCCGCAGGATGTCGAGGGAAAGCTGGCGTTTCTGCGGGGGTGCGTCGAGCGGGGTGCTGACGCGTATGCGGGGTATTACTCGCACGGGCAGTTGGTGGTGCCTTGTGTGTTGGTGTGTTCGCGTGGGGGTGAGCGGTGTCCTGATCCCCGCGGTGAGGGCTTCGCTCTGGGGG
>NZ_JAFFZN010000034.1 GCF_017676385.1 Streptomyces spirodelae | reverse complement strand
GAATCTGCCTCGAGTTCGGGTGCTCCTCGCGCAAGAATTCCGTCACCGGATTTCTCGGTTCGAAGCGAAGAAGAAACTAACTGCTGCTGCCGAGCTTGTGCAACTCTAGGCAACTGTTCGAATCTACTGCCCACGGTGCACCGCGTCAACGGGTTTCCGGGGCGGAGAGGACAGTAGCAGGTTCCCTGCTGTCCGCGCACATCATGCGGCAGTCGGCGCTTCGGAGGAGCGATCCGACACGGCGATGTCACCGGTTTCGCCCAGCCGGGCCGCTCGTCGTCCGACCCCGTAGACGTAGCCGAGGAACGCCAGTTCCGCCAGGACCCCGATGATGATCCGGCCCCAGGTGGGCAGGCCGGAGGGCGTCACAAAGGCTTCGATGACGCCGGAGACGAGCAGGACGGGTGCCAGGCCGAGGGCCATTCCCAGTGCGGAGCGGCCTTCCTGGGCCAACGCGGTTCGTCGGCTTCGAGGCCCTGGGTCGATGACCGTCCAGCCCAGTCGCAGCCCTGTCCCCGCTGCCACGAAGACGGCCGTGAGCTCCAGGAGGCCGTGCGGAAGGAGCAGGCCGAGGAAGGTGTCGAGACGACCGGCCGACTGCATGAGACCGAGGCCGACTCCGAGGTTGAGAACGTTCTGGAAGAGAACCCAGAGCACCGGCACACCTAGAAAGGCCCCGAAGACGAGGCAGATGGCGGCGGCCTGAGCATTGTTCGTCCAGACCTGGGCGGCGAATGAGGTGGCGGGGTGGCTCGAGTAGTACGCCTCGTACTGGCCGCCCGGGCGGGTCATCTCCCGGAGCTCCTCCGGGGCTCCGATCGTGGCGCGGACCTCCGGGTGCGTGGCCACCCAATAGGCGACGAGCGCGGCCAGGACCGTGGAGATGAGCGCTGTCGGCAGCCACCAGTTGCGCGAGCGGTAGAGAGCTGCGGGGAAGCCCGCTGTGAAGAAGCGTGCGAGGCTGCGCCAGGAGGCGTTGTGCGCCCCTGTGACCGTGCTGCGGGCGCGGGCGACCAGCTGGGTGAGGCGGTCGGTGACGGCTGGGTCGGGGGCGCTCGACTGGACCTGGGAGAGGTGGGTGGCAGCGCGCTGGTAGAGCGTGACGAGTTCGTCGGCTTCCGCTCCCGTGAGGTTCCGTTTGCGGCGCAGCAGTTCGTCCAGGCGGTCCCACTCGGCGCGGTGGGCCGAGACGAAGACATCCAGGTCCATGGAGAGAGCTTGGCAGATCGTCGTACTGGAAGACTGGGGGCGGGACCGGAGACTGCTGCGGGCGGTACGGGCGGTACGGGCGGTACGGGTGATACGGACGGTGGGTCAGGACTGGGGGTACGCGATGAAGCAGCTGGTGACAGGTGACGCCGTCGTACTCGGGCTGCGTCCTGCGCGGCTGCCGAGCCGGGCGCTGGCCGTCTGCCTGGATCTGGTGCTGGTCTGGGTCATCTACATCGCCCTGACGCTTGCGCTGCTCACTGCTGTGTCGTCCCTGGACGTGGCGGCGCTCGCCGCGGTGCAGGTGGGGCTTTTTCTGCTGGTCCTCGTCGGAGTGCCGATCGCTGTGGAGACGCTGACCGGCGGGCGCTCGGTGGGGAAGATCGCGGCAGGTCTGCGGGTCGTACGGGACGACGGCGGACCGATCCGGTTCCGGCACGCGCTGGTGCGCGGGGCACTTGGCGTGGTGGAGATCCAGCTGCTGTTCGGGCTGGTGGCGTGTGTGGCGTCGCTGGTGTCCGAGCGGGGTCGACGGTTGGGGGATGTGTTCGCCGGGACGCTGGTGGTGCGGGAGCGGGTCCCCTCGGTTGAGGGGCCGGCCGTGCCGCCGCCTCCGCCGCAGTGGCTGTCCGCGCAGTTCGCCGAAGTCGATCTGTCGCGGGTTCCGGACTCGCTGTGGTTTGCGGTACGGCAGTTCTTGCTGCGCGTCGAGCAGTTGGACCCCGCTGTCCGGCGCTCATTGGCCGAGCGGCTGGCTGACGATGTCAGAGATTGGACCGGGGGCTCGTCGCCGCAGGGGATGTCCGCCGTCGGATACCTGGCCGGGGTTGTGGCAGAGCGCCGGGAGCGGGAAGCGCGGCGGGTGTTCGCCGGCTCGGAGGGGATGTCCTCTCCCTCTCCTGTCCCTTCTTCGCCTTCTCCCCCTTCTCCCCCTTCTCCTCTCCTTTCTCCTCCGCCTTCTCCTTCTTCCACTCCTCCTGTGGCAGGAGGGGACGACGACGGGGACTACGACGGCGACGGGGACGGACCGCGGCCTTCCACCAGCGGCTTTGTGCCGCCCTCCTAGAGCTCGGCAACCGCTCGGCAACCGCTCGGCCTTGGCTCAGGCGAAGGTCGACGGCGGTGATTCGAGGTCTTCCAGCTCGATGCCCGGCGCTGCCAGGACGACGTCGCCGGCGATGTGCACCGTGTGCTGCTCCCCCGTCTCAAGGTCGTTGACCTGGTAGTTCTCCACGACGAGGGGGCCGCTGTCAGTGGTGTGTGTTTCGCTGTTCACCAGCGCCCAGGACTGATCGAGAGTGCGGGGAGCGAGAACGGGGGGTGAGAACGCGACGAGACGGACGCGGGTGGCCCGGTCGCCGAGAGCCGGGCGCAGCAGCCGTGAGGTCGCGACGAGAAATGCGGGGGATGCCCCGGTGAAGGAGTGCGCGGCGACGTTGCCCTCCTGGGCTTGCTCGCCTGTGGGATCCGAGCGCACCCAGGTGACGCCGTTCAGGGCCGCACCGCGGACCTGCCAGTTCGCGGCGTGGAGTTCGAGCCGGATGGGGCGGCCGAGTTCGTCGAGGGTGAGGTCGACCGAGCCCGCGTGCTCACCCGAGGGGGTGGTGAGTTGAGAGACGTAGCGCCAGCCGGAGGGGCCGGTGGCGCAGTGGAAGTGTTCTTCGCCGAGGAAGGTGTGGTCGTGCGGATCGTGGAGCGAATAGCGGCCGCGGGGCATGGGCGGTGTCCGGGTTCGGTGCGGTGACGGACAGGCCCCCGCCGGGGCGGGGGCCTGGGACCGTTCTGCCCTCCCGGGCCGGACCGGCGGCTGTGCCGCGCGGCCCGACCCGGGAGGTGGGTGACGGAGGTGCGGAGACGGACAGGTGTCCGGCTCGCAGTTGGAACGGGTTGAGCGGATGGAACGGGTCGAACGGATGGAGCAGGTGGAGCGGATGGATCAGTAGCGGTAGTGGTCCGGCTTGTACGGGCCCTCGACCGGGACGCCGATGTAGGCCGCCTGCTCCGGGCGGAGCGTGGTCAGCTTGGCGCCGAGTGCCTCGAGGTGGAGGCGGGCGACCTTCTCGTCGAGGTGCTTGGGCAGGACGTAGACGTCGGTCGGGTACGACTCGGGCTTGGTGAACAGCTCGATCTGGGCGATCGTCTGGTTCGCGAAGCTGTTGGACATCACGAACGAGGGGTGTCCGGTGGCGTTGCCCAGGTTCAGCAGGCGGCCCTCGGACAGGACGATGATGGTCTTGCCGCCCGGGAAGGTCCAGGTGTGGACCTGCGGCTTGACCTCGTCCTTGACGATGCCGTCGATGGCGGCGAGGCCGGCCATGTCGATCTCGTTGTCGAAGTGGCCGATGTTGCCGACGATGGCCTGGTGCTTCATCTTGGCCATGTCCGAGGCCATGATGATGTCCTTGTTGCCCGTGGTGGTGATGAAGATGTCGGCGGTGTCGACGACGTCGTCCAGGGTCACCACCTGGTAGCCGTCCATCGCGGCCTGGAGGGCGCAGATCGGGTCGATCTCGGTGATCAGGACACGAGCGCCCTGACCGCGCAGGGACTCGGCACAGCCCTTGCCGACGTCGCCGTAGCCGCAGACGACGGCGGTCTTGCCGCCGATGAGGACGTCGGTTGCGCGGTTGATGCCGTCGATCAGGGAGTGGCGGCAACCGTACTTGTTGTCGAACTTCGACTTGGTGACGGCGTCGTTGACGTTGATCGCCGGGAAGAGCAGCGTGCCTGCCTGCTGCATCTCGTAGAGGCGGTGGACGCCGGTGGTGGTCTCCTCGGTGACGCCGCGGATCTCGGAGGAGAGCTGCGTCCATTTCTGCGGGTTCTCACCCAGGGTGCGGTTGAGGAGCTGGAGGATGACGCGGTGCTCGTCGTTCTCCGCGGTCTCCACCGCGGGCGCGGCGCCGGCCTTCTCGTACTCGACGCCCTTGTGGACGAGGAGGGTGGCGTCACCGCCGTCGTCGAGGATCATGTTCGGGCCGCCGGTGGTGGCGTTCGGCCAGGTGAGGGCCTGCTCCGTGCACCACCAGTACTCCTCCAGGGTCTCGCCCTTCCAGGCGAAGACCGGGATGCCCTGCGGGTTGTCGGGGGTGCCGTTGGGACCGACGGCGACAGCCGCGGCGGCGTGGTCCTGGGTGGAGAAGATGTTGCAGGAGGCCCAGCGGACCTCGGCTCCCAGGGCGACCAGCGTTTCGATGAGCACGGCCGTCTGCACGGTCATGTGCAGGGAGCCCGTGATGCGTGCGCCTGCCAGGGGCTGGTCCGCGGCGTACTCCTTGCGGATCGCCATCAGGCCGGGCATCTCATGCTCGGCCAGCGTGATCTCCTTGCGGCCGAAGGCCGCCAGCGAGAGGTCCGCGACCTTGTAGTCCTGGCCGGTCGTGGAGGTCGTCGTCATTGCGAGCTGCTCCTCGGTGTCGAGATATAAGGCTGGCTGGTCCGTGCTGCGGCGCGGGACTGTGTGGTGCCGGTCGCGCGGAGGCGCACATCGTGGCCGGGCACACTCGTCCCCTGCTCGCAGCTCAGTCCGTCGGAGGCCCTCTCTCCCTCGGTGGCCCGCCGTGCGGGCCTCCCGACCGCCATCAGCAGCGACGTCTGGCTCTACGAATCTACACCGCCCGTCCAGGGGACAAGACGGGCGCCGCTGACAGCAAGTGCGCCTCGGGGTCGGTTTTCGGCCGCTTGCGTTTTTGGCCATCGGGCTGGTTCGGTGCACCCTGCGGCCTCTGCGACTGCGACTGCGATGGCGCGAGATCGCGTCCCTCCACACCACTGGCCGAGCAAGGAGTACCCACGTGACCAGTCCTGCCGACCCCCGCGACGGAGCGGCGCCACCCGCCGGCCCGGGGCTGAAACTGCTCGCTGTGACAGCGTGTCCCACCGGTATCGCTCATACATACATGGCCGCGGAAAAACTGACCCAGGCCGCACAGACCCGTGGTATCGCCATGAAGGTGGAGACCCAGGGCTCCATCGGGGCTGAGAATGTCCTCTCCGACAACGATGTCAACGGGGCTGACGGCGTGATCGTCGCTGCTGACAAGGGCGTGGACCTCAGCCGGTTCGAGGGCAAGCGGGTGCTGGTCGTCGGGGTGGCGGAAGGGATCAGCGATCCGGACGGTCTCATCGACCGCGTCCGCCGAGCGCCCGTCCACCAGGGCGGAGCCGCCGCCACAGCCGGACGACGCGGCGGCGGGGAAGGCGGCTCGGGCAGCGGTGGGCCGGGCGGCGGCGCAGGCGGCGCCGGGACCGCCGGGGCGCCCTCGGGCCGTGCCGGGGCCAGGGGCCGGGAGCGCAGCGCCGGCTACAAGGCGCTGATGAACGGTGTCTCGTACATGATCCCGTTCGTGGTCGTCGGCGGGCTGCTGATAGCCGTCTCACTCGCTCTCGGCGGGCATCCGCAGGCCGACGGCGGTCTGGTGATCCCGGACGGCAGCTTCTGGAAGCATGTGAACGACATCGGCACGATCGGGTTCACGCTGATGGTGCCGATCCTGTCGGGGTACATCGCCTATGCGATCGGCGACCGGCCCGCCCTGGTGCCGGGGATGATCGGCGGCTGGATCGCCAACACGGGCGAGCTGTACGACTCCGAATCGGGTGCCGGTTTCATCGGTGCGATCGTGACGGGGTTCCTGGCCGGGTATCTGGTCCGCTGGATCAAGCTGGTGCCGGTCTCCCGGTTCGTGCGGCCCATCATGCCGATCATCGTCATCCCGATCGTGGCGACATCTGCGCTCGGCCTGTTCTTCATCTACGTCATCGGCAGGCCCATCTCCTGGGTGTTCGAGAACCTGACCGACTTCCTCGGCGGCATGACGGGCACCAGTGCCGCGCTGCTCGGGGTGGTGCTCGGGCTGATGATCGCGTTCGACATGGGCGGCCCGGTCAACAAGACGGCGTTCCTGTTCGGGGCCGGCCTGGTCTCCAAGAGCCCCGAGGTGATGGGGATGTGCGCGGCGGCCATTCCGGTGCCGCCGCTCGGGCAGGGGCTGGCGACGCTGTTGCGCCGCAAGTTCTACTCCGACCAGGAGCGGGAGACCGGTCTGGCGGCACTGTTCATGGGCTTCTTCGGCATCACCGAGGGCGCCATCCCGTTCGCCGCCGCACGGCCGGCCACGGTGATCCCGGCGAACATGCTCGGCGGCGCGGTCGCGGGCGGCATAGCGGGGCTGGCCTCGGTCGGGGACAGCGTGCCGCACGGCGGGCCGATCGTGGCCGTACTGGGCGCGGTCGACGGCGTGGCGATGTTCTTCGTGGCCCTGTTGATCGGCGCGACAGTGACGGGGTTCACCACCGTCGGTCTGGTGACCTTCGCGGCACGCCGCTCCGACCGGACGTCGAACGGCACAGCCGCGACGGTGTCGCAGTCCCCCACACCGCCTTCCAGCGGTACGACGGGTGCGACTGTGCCGCCGCAGGGCGGGACCGCGCACAGCGCCGCACAGGACGCGGAAGCCGCCGGAACGGCCGAAGTACTCTCCGGGTATCTCACCGCCGAGACGGTCAGCGAGCAACTGGCCGCCACCGAAAAGGAAGCCGGTATCAGGGAGATGGCGGCGCTGCTGGAGCGCAGCGGCGAAGTGGCGGACAGTGCGGCGCTCGTCCGGGCCGCGCTCGCCAGGGAGGAGCAGGGCACCACAGGGCTCGGCGAGGAGATCGCCATTCCGCACGCCAAGACGGACGCGGTCACCGCGCCGGTCGTCGGGTTCGCGCGGTCGGCCGAGGGCATCGAGTGGGGCGCGCTGGACGGGACGAAGGCGCGGCTGGTGTTCATGATCGCGGTACCCGAGGCGGCGGCCGGTGACGAACATCTGCGCATCCTGGCGCTGCTGTCCCGCAAGCTGATGGATTCGGCCTTCCGTACGCGGCTGCTGGAAGCCCCTGACAAGGAGAGCGTGCTGGCAGCGCTCGCCGAGATCGAGTGATGCCGCCGCATCCCTGAACGTACGGCGGTATGACGGTACGGCGGTACCGCGGCACTGAGCGCAGTACGACGAGGGCCTGCCCCGAGTTGCTGGGGCAGGCCCTCGTTCCGGCGCTGCTGGTGTCGCGGTCTCACCGCATGTGTCGTCGCGGTCTCACCGCGAGCGCGGCGCGTTACTGGGTCCGGCTCGCCGTTTCCGGGGCCGATTCGCCCTCGCTGCCCTGCGCACGGTAGACGTCCGGCTCCAGGTAGATGACCCGGGCGATCGGCACGGCCTCGCGGACGCGCTGTTCGGCGGCGTCGATGGCGCGGGCGATCTGGACGGCCGTGTCGTCGTGCTGCACTGCGATCTTGGCAGCCACCAGGAGCTCTTCCGGGCCGAGGTGGAGCGTGCGCATGTGGATGACGCGAGTGACCGTCTCGCCGTCGACGAGCGCGGCGCTGATCTTGTCCCGCTCGGCCGGGTCGGCGGACTCGCCCAGCAGCAGCGACTTGGTCTCCACGGCCAGCACCAGCGCGATGACGACGAGCAGCGCACCGATGCACATGGTGCCCACGCCGTCCCAGACGCCGTTGCCGGTCAGCAGCGCGAGCCCCACTCCGCCGAGGGCGAGCACGAGGCCGACCAGCGCGCCGAGGTCCTCCAGCAGGACGACGGGCAGCTCCGGTGCCTTGGCGCGACGGACGAACTGGCTCCAGCTGAGCTTGCCGCGGACCTCGTTGGACTCCTGGATGGCGGTGCGGAAGGAGAACGTCTCGGCGACTATCGCGAAGACGAGTACGCCCACCGGCCAGTACCAGTGCTCGACTTCGTGTGGGTGAGCGATCTTCTCGTAGCCCTCGTAGAGCGCGAAGACACCACCGACGGTGAACAGGACGATGGAGACCAGGAAGCCGTAGATGTAGCGCTCGCGGCCGTAGCCGAAGGGGTGTTCCTCGCTGGCTTCCTTCTTCGCCTTCTTCCCGCCCAGCAGCAGGAGCGCCTGGTTTCCGGAGTCGGCGACTGAGTGGACGCCCTCCGCCAGCATCGAGGCCGATCCGCTGAAGCCCGCCGCGACGAACTTGGCGACGGCGATGGCCAGGTTGGCGCCCAGCGCGGCGACGATCGCCTTTGTTCCGCCTGATGCACTCACAAGTCCCGAGTCCTTCCTGCTGCTGTGCGGTCGTCCGGTCAGACGGCCACGGTGGCGCGGAAGAGCGTACCGTCACCCGAGATCTGCACTTGCTGCCCTGCCGGAACGTATACGGACTGTCCTGGGGCCAGGGTGATGTCCTGTGCGTCCCCCTGGGCACCGGCCTCGCTGCGGTCGTCTGCCCCGTGCGGTGCGACGGCTCCCTCGTACAGTGCGACGGCTCCCTCGTGCAGTACGACGGCTCCTGCGGTGCACAGCAGGATCTGCGCGGCGGGTGCGCGCAGGCTGTGCGGTGCGGCGCCGGGCACCAGGACGAAGCGGGAGAGCCGGAACTCGCCCACGGGCGTCTCGTAGACCTCCTCGCCGCTCGCCTCGTCCGCCTCCGGGCGCAGAACGCCGGGTTCGGTCGGCTCGAAGCGGACGATGCGCAGCAGTTCGGGCACGTCGACATGCTTGGGCGTCAGGCCGCACCGCAGGACGTTGTCCGAGCTGGCCATGATCTCCACGCCGAGGCCGCCGAGGTAGGCGTGCGGAACACCTGCGGCGAGGTACAGCGCCTCGCCCGGGCGCAGCACGACGTGGTTGAGGAGCATCGCGGCCAGCACCCCCGGGTCGCCCGGGTAGTGCTGCGCGATGCCTGTGTAGACGGCGTACTCGGGGTGCTGGGCAGCTGCTTCGGCGGCCTCCGCGACCGTGGCGGCCATGGCGTCCTTCTCGGCCGTCAGGAGCGCCGTGAGGACCTCGCGCAGCGCCTCGGTCTCGGGGCGGGCGCGCAGGATGTCGGCGTACGGCTTGAGGCCGTTCACGCCGAGTCCCTCCAGCAGGGCCGCCGCCTCCTGCGGGTGGCGGAAGCCGCACAGCCCCTCGAAGCGGGTGAGCGCGCAGATGAGTTCGGGTTTGTGGCTGTCGTCCTTGTAGTTGCGGTGGGGGGCGTCCAGCGGGATGCCGCGCGCCTCCTCGTCGGCGTAGCCCTGTGCCGCCTGCGTGCTGTCGGGGTGGACCTGGAGGGAGAGCGGGGACGCGGCCGCGAGCAGCTTCAGCAGGAACGGCAGGCGGGGTCCGTAGGTGCGCACTGCCGGGACGCCCAGTTCGCGCTCCGGGTCGGCGGCGATCACCTCGGACAGCGGGAGTGGTCCTGTGCCCCTGTCGATACGGGACGGCGCTCCGGGGTGGGCGCCCATCCACAGCTCGGCCTGGGGCCGCCCGGTGGGCTTGTCGCCGAGCAGTTCGGGAAGGGCGGTGGTGGACCCCCAGGCGTACGGCCTGACGGTGTTCTCCAGACGGTCCATGAGGTGTGCTGTCCTGTCGTGCTCAGAGGGGTCGTGCGCGGGGCGCCAGGGTCAGGCCCAAGGGGAGTCGCTGTCGGCGAGCGCGAGGTAAACGGCGGAGAAATCGGCGGTGGCGATCAGCTCGGCTGCCCCTTCCAGCGCGCTGCTGCCCTCGGCCGGCTCCAGCTCACTGAGTGCTGCCTCGTGCGCGTAGGCCAGGTCGCGGGCGGCCACGGTGGCGGACTCGCCGCCGGGCGGTCCCTCGCGCAGCAGGACGACGCGGGCGCGGATCGTCTCCGGGTCCTCCACCCGGTCACGGAAGAAGTCGTCCGGGTCGGAGCCCGGCGCGAAGGGCCCGGTCAGCAGTGCGCCGTGCGCGGTCATGGCCTCGGGCAGCTCGGCCGCGAGGGCGGGGCGCCCGCTCAGTGCGGCAAGAACAGTCGACCAGTGGCGGGCCGCGGCGCCCGCGATGCCGCCCTCACTCCACAGCAGTGGCACCGCACCCGCCAGTTCGACGGCGAGGGTCTTGCCGGGGTTGCTGTAGGTGGGGATGGCGGGGCCGCAGCGTTCGGCGGTCTCGTCCAGCCGGTCGGCGAGCGCGGAGAGCGCCGAGGGGCCGGTCTGGGTGAGGCCGAGCCGGTCGGACAGCAGGAGCAGCGGAGTGAGCAGCGCCCAGAACGGGCCGGGGGCACCGAGGGGCTGTACGGCCGGTGTCGCGGGGGCCTGCTGGTCGCTGTCCGCGCCGTCCGGCCCGGGGCCGTCGTTGCGGCCGTCATGACCATTGCGGCCGTCATGACCGTTGTGGCCGTCGTGCCCGTTGTGGCCGTCGTGCCCGTCGTGCCCGTCTTGCCCGTTCCCGCCGGGCGTCCGGTCGGTCGTCTCCGCGTCGAACGGGTGCCCGGGCGCCTCCGGCGAGGCGAAGACGTCGTACGGGCCCGGTGCCAGGGGCACCGCGAGGCCGCGGGTCTCGCCGAGCGCTTCGGCCAGCGGTGCGCCCTGCGGGGTGACGGCGACGACGGTGCATCCGCGGCGGTACGCCTGCTCCACCAGTGCGGTGAGGCCGGGTTCGGTGCCGTCCGGGGTGATCAGCAGCAGGAGGTCGAGCGGACCGGCCCAGCCGGGCAGCGGCCAGCGCAGCGCGCCGGTGGCCGCGTGGGCGCCGGAGGGGCTCAGCCTGGTGACGGGTACGGCGCCGTTGGTCAGGGCACCGAGCAGGTCGGCGACGCACGCGGTGGCGGGGCCCGGACCTGCGATCAGGAGGGCGCGGGGGCGGCCTTCGGGCTGGAGCTTGTCCAGACCGGCCTCGGTGGCCTGGCGCAACGCCGTGCGGACGCGTGCTCCGGCGTGTGCGGCGCCACGCAGCAGGCCCCGGACATCGGCCCGGGCCAGAGCCTCGGGGGCGTCGAGGAGTGTCTCGTCGAGCATCTTCCGTGGGCCTCCGATTCGGCTTCCGGTGCTGCGCGCAGGGCTGCTGCGCGGCGGCTGCGTGCGCGTACGGCTGCCGCACCCGGGGCGCATGCCCCGGCGGCGTCCCGGCGGCCACCCGGCCGGAGCGCCGGCAGCGGAGCTGTGCCGACTCAGTCGGGTCGGCGTGCCTCGTCCACCAGGAGCACCGGGATGCCGTCCCGCACCGGGTAGACCAGGCCGCACTCGGCGCCCCCGGTGCACAGCAGCTCGTCGCCCTCCTCGCGCAGCGGCGCGTGGCACGCCGGACAGGCGAGGATCTCAAGGAGTCCGGCTTCGAGCGGCATGTGTTCCTCCTGGTGCGACACGCGGCAACTGTGTGCCGGCTGTACAGCTGTGTGCTGACTTGTGCGGTCAGGGTACCGCCGTGGACGGCCGGCCGTATGCGCGCGTGCGGGGTGCGCTCACAGCGCCGAGGTCGTCTCGCCCTCCGCCCGGACGATGGCCAGCACCTCGTCGCGGATGCGCTCGACGGTGGCGGTGTCCCGTGCCTCCACGTTCAGCCTCAGCAGCGGTTCGGTGTTGGAGGGGCGCAGGTTGAACCACCAGTTGACGCCGGTGACGGTGAGGCCGTCCAACTCGTCCAGCGTGATGCCCTCGCGCCCTGCGAAGGCCGCCTTGACGGCTGCTGTGCGGTTGAACTGGTCCTCGACGGTGCTGTTGATCTCCCCGGAGGAGGCGTACCGGTCGTAGCGGGCGACGAGCTGCGAGAGCGGACCGTCCTGCCCGCCGAGCGCGGCCAGCACGTGCAGCGCGGCCAGCATGCCGGTGTCGGCGTTCCAGAAGTCGCGGAAGTAGTAGTGCGCCGAGTGTTCGCCGCCGAAGATCGCGCCGGTCCTGGCCATCTCCTGCTTGATGAAGGAGTGGCCGACCCTGGTGCGCACGGGCAGGCCGCCGCTCTCCCTGATGACCTCGGGAACCGACCAGGAGGTGATCAGGTTGTGGATCACCGTGGAGCCCGGCTCCTTGGCCAGCTCGCGGGAGGCGACCAGGGCAGTGATCGCGGAAGGCGGGACCGGGTCGCCGTTCTCGTCCACGACGAAGCAGCGGTCGGCGTCGCCGTCGAAGGCCAGACCGATGTCCGCACCGGCCTCGCGCACCCGCTGCTGGAGGTCGACCAGGTTCTTCGGATCGAGCGGGTTGGCCTCGTGGTTGGGGAACGTGCCGTCCAGTTCGAAGTACATCTCGTGCAGTTCGACGGGGAGCCCCGCCAGCACGAACGGGACGGTCAGTCCGCCCATCCCGTTGCCCGCGTCGACCACGACCTTGAGCCTGCGGATGTCCGAGAGGTCGACCAGGGAGTGCAGATGTGCGGCGTAGTCCTCCAGCATGTCCCGCTGGGTGACGGTGCCTTGGGTCTTGTCCGCCGCCGGTGCGCCGCCCTGGCCCAGCCACCGCTCGACCAGTGAGCGGATGTCGGCCAGTCCGGTCTCCTCTCCCACCGGTGTCGCACCGGCACGGCACATCTTGATGCCGTTGTACTGGGCGGGGTTGTGGCTGGCGGTGAACATCGCGCCGGGCAGGCCGAGTTTGCCGCTGGCGAAGTAGAGCTCGTCGGTCGAGCACAGGCCGATCTCGGTGACGTCGGCGCCCTGGCCGGCCGCGCCCCGTCCGAACGCCCGGACGAGACCGGGCGAAGAGGGCCGCATGTCGTGTCCGACGACGATGGCCGAGGCCCGGGTGGTGCGGACGAAGGCGGCGCCGAACAACTCGGCTGTCGTCTCGTCCCACTGGTCCGGCACCACACCGCGCACGTCGTACGCCTTCACGATCTGAGACAGATCTGCCACGGCCAGCCTCTCCTGGGTCGTCGGTCGGCAACGGTCCCAAATCTACCCGGGCGGGTGAGGGCCGCCGTGCGGCAGCGCGGTGCGCTACGGCTCCGGGGAGCGCAGGACCCTCAGATGGCCGCGCCGGGCGACCTCCATCGGATCGGCGTCCCGCCCGTCGGGGCCGCTGAGCCGGTCCTTGGGGGGCGGCTCCTGCTGCTCGGCGCGCGGCGTGCGGGCCGCCTCGCGTACGGCGTTGGCGAGGGCTTCCAGGTCGTCGCTGCTGGGCCGCGCTGCCGCCGTGTCGACGGCGAGCCTGACCACCTCCCAGCCGCGGGGTGCCGTGAGCCGTTCGGAGTGCTCGGCGCACAGGTCGTAGCAGTGCGGCTCGGCGTAGGTGGCGAGGGGGCCCAGGACGGCTGTGGAGTCCGCGTAGACGTACGTCAGCGTCGCGACGGCGGGACGACCGCAAGCGGTGCGCGAACAGCGACGTACAGGGCTCACGACGATGGACCGTACCGCACTCTTGAGCGGGCTGCGACGACTCTCCATGACGTCACCCTGCCGTGTCGTCCGCCTTCGCCGGAAACGCCTGATCTGCTGAAAGGCGTGCACGGTCACCGTATGGGCGCCCCCTGACCGGCGGTCGGCGAACACTGTCGCAACGCGAACCGCGCGCCATTCACCTGATTTCGGTCATTTTCCATGCTCCGTTCCGCCGAAAAGAGCGATCAAAGCGGCAGAAAGGGCGAAGGGCCTTCATGCGTTGATATGCGGGAGCTGCTCCGCACCCGCCCGTCGTGCCCCGCGTGCGGCCTGCGGCGGGCTAGGCTCGGAGGTGATGGACAGCCCCGTACCGCCGCGCCGGGCCGACCCCCGGCCGCGCCGCCGAGACCGCCACGGCCGCGGCATGCGCGGCCCCATCGCACCTCCCCAAGTTCCGCTCGCCATCAGCAGGGCGGAGGCATTCGACGACTTGGTGCGCGACTCGGTGACCCGCCTGGAGAGGCACTGGCCGCAACTGGCCGGCGTCGAATTCGCGGTCCAGGAAGTGCCCCGGTCGGACAACGGCGAGGTGCGCGAGGGCGACGACGCCGTGCCGCTGGGGCGGGTCACCGAAGGCAGCGGCGAGCGCCCGGACCGGGTGATCGTCTTCCGGCGCCCGGTGGAGATCCGCAGCAGGACCAGGGACGAGCGGGCGCTCCTGGTGCACGAGGTCGTGGTCGAGCAGGTGGCCGAACTGCTGGGACTGGCGCCCGAGTCGGTCGACCCGCGGTACGGGCAGGACTGAGGGCAGGAAGGACCGAGGGCAGGAAGGACCGAGGGCAGGACCGAGGGCCCTGGCCGGCCCAGCCGTGCCCCGCCCGGTCCCGCGCCCGCGGCCCGGTGGCCGGCGCCGCCCCGGTGCGGGGCGAGGGCTCACTTGTCGACGTTCAGTACCGACAGGTCCTGGGCGGACTCGGGGACCGCGACCGTGCTGCGGTCGTCGGGGAGGGTCTGCACGGTGAAGGCCGGCAGTCCGGACTGCTCGCGCTCCAGGGTGCGGGACGCGTACAGCGGGCCGCCGGAGAGGCGCTCCACCGTCACCGCGTAGGGGCCCTTGCCGCCGTCGGGACGGGGCGGGGTGAACGCCTTGGTGGTGTGCGCCTTGACCGTGACGGTGGTGCTCTTGGGGCTGCCGCCGCCGCTGCCCGGCGACGCGGTCACCTTCACCCGTGCCGCGGTCTCGGGCGCGGTCAGCGCCAGGGTGGAGCCGGTCGCGGTGTTGCCCGCGGCGGTAGCGCGCTTGTTCACCGGCACGGTCGCGGGGACGAACGCCGTCTCCTGTTTGCCGCCCTTGCCGCGCAGCACCCGCGCCGCCGCCACCACGTCGGGGGCCTCCTCGCCGCCCTCGGCGGGCGAGAGCACCAGTGACCCGGCCTCGCCCTTGGTGAGGTCCTTCAGGTCGACGGTGGTGACCATTCCGGCCTTCACATGCAGCGACTCGTGGCCGGCCGGGCTGATCGTTCCGGACCGGCCCGCGAGCTTCACCTTGAGGTCGGCGTCCTTGTCCCCGGGGGCGAAGACGGACAGCCGGACGGAGGCCGCGTCCTCGGGGATGCCGGGCAGCACCACCCGGGGACTCGGGTCGGCGGCGGGAGGCAGCCAGTCGCCACCCAACTTGCGGTCCGAGGACTGCACTTGTGCACCGACCCGGCCGGACCGTGCGGTGACGTGGAGTGTCACATTGGTGACCGGTTCGGCGGTCAGGGTGGACAGCAGCACAGGGACGCTGGAGTGCGGTGGAACGGTGACGCCCTCGCCGGCACCCTGACCGGCCTTCTCCTTGCCCTCCTTGCCGTACAGGTCCAGGTCGACGACGGCGCTGGTGCTGTCCGGGTTGGTGAGGTGTACGTAGTCCTGCCGGTCCTCGGCGGTGCTGGCTCCGGGAAACCAGAACGACGTGTCGGGCGCCGTGCAGGAAGTGCCCTGCAGACCGCGTCCGGCACCGGCACCGATGCTCGTCGTCTGCTGCACGGTCCAGCCCGGTGCGAAGCGACCGTCCGCGCTGCCGGTCAGCGCGGGCGCCTTCGGGTCGTCCGTCTCGGCGGTCACGGGCGTGCCGGGGCTGCTGAGGGGGAGGAACGGTTTCCGGCTGCCCTTGTCGGCCGTCCCGGCGCCCTGGTCCTCTCCCCCGTCCTGTGTGCCCTTCTCGTCCTGCTCGTCCTTCTTCCCGTCCTTGTCCCCGTCGTCCCCGTCCTCGCTGTCGTCGGGGCTCTGCGGGGTGTCCGTCTCGGCGACTTCGGCGGGATACAGGGCTGCGCTGCCCTTCTTACCGGGGCCGCCCTTGGGCGTGAACGCCTCGTAGGAGGTCTCCGCGACGTCGGAGGTGCTCGGCTGCGGGCAGACCAGCGTGGAGCGCTCCACGGGCTTGTGCGCGGCCGCCTTGGCGCTCTCGCCGCCCTGCGCCGCCTCGTCCGGCGCGGACAGCGCGGCGACGCCGGTCACCGCGGCGAGCGCCACAGCGACGGCTCCGAAGCTGAGGACTGTGCGGTTCACTGCTGCTCGCTCCCGTTGCCGTTGCCGTACCTGCTGTCGTAGCCGGGCGTACCAGGCCCCTCGTAGTCCTGCTGATAGCCGTATGGGTCGGCGGGCTGCTGGGCCTCGTACTGCTGGGCCTGCCAGTCGTCATAGGAGGCGGGCTGCTGGTACGCGTCGTACGCGGGCTGCTGGTCGTACGACGGCTCATAGGGCTGCTGCTGCTCGTACGGCTGTTGCTGGTACGACTGCTGCTCATACGGCTGCTGCTCATAGGAGGGCTGCTCATACGGCTGCTGCTGCGGGATCTGGCCGTAGGAGGCCCCGCCGTAGGCGTCGTAGGAGGGCTGCTCGTACGGGGCGCCCTGCCCGTAGTCCGTCTGGCCCTGGTACGGCTGCTGCTGCGGCACGTAGGGCTGCTGCTGTTGACCGTACGGGTCGTAGGCGGGCTGCTCGGGGACGGGCGGCGGGCCCTGCGGAACAGGCGGCTCCTGCGGAGCGACCGGCTCCCCGGGCGAAGGCGCCGACGGGGCCTGGGCCGCCTCCGCGGCAGCACGGAGCCGGCGCGCCCTGCGGCCGTCCCCCAGCGCGGACGGGTCGGGCACCGCCGGCACGTCCGGCAGGTCGTCGTCCACCTCGCGCCGACGGCCGGGCAGTGCGAGGACGAGGACGAACAGCAGCAGGAAGCCCTGCGTCCACACCCACACCGTGTGGGTGAACGGGGTCTCGTGGCCGAGTTCCAGCTTGCCGCCCTCGGCGGGCAGTTCGAAGCCCTGCGCCCAGCCGTCCACCGTGACGCTCTTGAGCGGGGTGCCGTCGAGCGTGGCCTGCCAGCCGCTGTCGGCGCGGTCCGCGAGCCGCAGTACCCGCCCAGAGGGCCCGGACGGCAGCGTCGCGTGCGACTCGACGGGACCGGACGGAACCGCAACGGGCGCCGTCACCGCGCCCGCCGCGCCGTTCTCCTGCTTGCCGGGGACGATCGAGAGGCGGGAGACCTGACGGTCGACGCGCCACAGTGCGCTGCCGTCCTCCTGGCTGAGCCGGGTCAGTCCCGGCGTGGCGTCCAGGGTGCGGCTCATCTCGCGGGAGGCACCGTCGCGCAGCAGGACGTACCGGACGGCGTAGCCGCCCAGTTGGCTGGTCTGGTCGGCACCGGAGCCCGCGACGAGGTTGGAGACCACCTTGTCCAGGCGGGTGTCCTCGCCGTCGGCTGCCGCGAGTTCGGCGTCGCCCAAACGTGCGCCGGAGCCGCGCGCCAGCGTGTAGGTGACGCCCGAGGCGCCCTCGGGCTGGTCGAGCACCAGGGTGCGGGCCTGGTCGCTGGTGGTGCTCTCCTCCGCGACGAACGCGGGGACCTGCACCGGGTCGCGGCGCGAGAGCGGGCCGTCCGCTCCGCGCACCATCCAGCCGACCGCCGCGACCAGCGGTGCCAGCACACAGGCCACGGCGATCAGTGCGGCCACCGGCTGGCGCCATCCGAAGCTCTGGGCCGCTACGCGCTCCTTGGCGCCCTCGGCACCGACCGCGGCGGCGCACAGCAGCGCGAGCCCGTAGACGAGCGTGGCGGGACCGGCCCAGGCCGAGCCGTTGGACAGCCCCGCAGCCAGCAGTCCGGCCAGCGCGGCGACCCAGGCGGCCCGTACGGCGAGTCCGCGTTCGGTGCGCAGCAGTGCGGCGAGCCCGGCCGCTACCAGGCCGGCGAGGAACAGCGCGTCCGGGGTGCCGGGGCCACCGGGCGAGAGCATCAGCAGGTCGAGGGCGGAGGCCGCGCCCGTGCCGTAGTCCAGACCCGCCTCGTCGAGGAACTTCCCGGGGGAGGTGAACAGCGACAGCGACCAGGGCGCGAGCAGTACCAGCGGCGTCGACAGGGCCGCGGCCAGCCGGGCGGCGAGCGCGCCGAGTGAGGCACCGTACGCGCTGCGCGCCCCGAACGCCGCCAGGGCGAGCACGGCGGCCAGCGGCCACACCACCGGGGTGAAGGCCATGGTGAAGGTCAGCAGCAGCGCATACGCCCACGCCGCCCGCCAGCCGCCCTTGCCGCGCAGCCCACTGGCGGCGACCGCGGCACGTGCCAGCAGGGGCAGCAGAACGGCGAGTACGGCGGTGCCGATACGGCCCTGCGCGAGCGCACCGGTCGCGGCGGGCAGGAAGGCGTAGGCGACGCTCCCCCAGGCGCGCACCAGACGGGAGTCGACCAGGGGACGGGAGGCGAAGTAGGCGGTGACACCGGCGAGCGGCACCGAGCACACCAGCAGCAGTGTCAGCGTCAGGCCCGTACTGCCGAACAGCAGCGTGGCGAAGGTGGCGAGGACGGCCAGGTAGGGCGGGGCCGGCTCGGTGCCTCCCGTGCCGACCGGATGCCAGCCTTCGGCATGACGTGCCCACAGATCCGAGACCCCGTCGGGGACGGGCAGCAACGCGCCGCCTGCCAGTGCCCCGCCGCCCAGCAGCGCACGGCAGGCGACCAGGGAGACGACCAGCAGGACGGCGAAGAGGACAGGACCGGGCTTCTGGGCGAGCCGCTTGAGGCGCGCGAACTGTTCCACCTCCAGGAAGTCCGCGTCCTCGTCCCCGGGGCCCGACTCGACGGCGCCGTGCCGGCCTCCTGCGGAGGAGTCGGGCTCAGAGCGCCCGGTGAAGTTGCTGGTGACCTGTTCCAGGGTCGCCCGCACGGTGGCACCGGGAGGCGGGAAGAGAGACCGCAGTTCCTTGTGCGGGACGGCGGGCCTGCCCCGTTTGCGGCGTGCGGTCAGGATGCTCCCGCCGCGCAGCAGGGTGCCGGAGAGTCCGGCGATCTCGTCCAGTGCCTGCCGGGGCACCTTGCCGACCAGGTAGGCGAGAGTGCGCAACAGGGTTCCGACGACGAGGCGCAGCAGCACCCATGGCAGCAGTGCGCCCGGCATGTTGGCGAGCAGCGTGTAGACGGCGCCCGCCTTGTCGACGCGGTGCGGGCTGGCGCCGCCGCGGCTGGCACGGCCGACACAGTCGACGGGACGGCGCTCCCGTGAAGCGGCCTCGGCGTGCCGCATCACGGCGTCCGGCGCGGTCAGCACCCGGTGCCCGGCTGCCTGGGCGCGCCAGCACAGGTCGACGTCGTCGCGCATCAGGGGCAGCCGGCGGTCGAATCCGCCGAGCTGTTCGAAGACGTCGCGGCGGATGAGCATCCCGGCGGTCGAGACGGACAGCACGGGGCGCACCTGGTCGTGCTGGCCCTGGTCCTGTTCGCGGCGTTCGATGCCCGTCCAGCGGCGGCCGCTGTGCGCGATGGTCACGCCCGCCTCCAGCAGCTGCCGCTGGTCGTACCAGCTGCGCAGCTTGGGTCCTGTGACGGTGACCGACGGGTCGGCGTCCACGACGCGCAGCAGCTGCGCCAGGGTGTCGGGCTCGGGCGCGCAGTCGTCGTGCAGCAGCCACAGCCACTGCACGGGCTCGCCGTAGGGCAGCTCGGGCAGGTCGTAGGCGTCGTCGCGCCAGGTGCGGTTGACCGGGTCCCAGCCGCTGGGCCGCTTGAGGTAGGGCAGGTCGTCGGGGGTGAGCCAGCGCGCCGTGCGGGCTGCCTCCTCGACGGCGGTGCCGAACCCGGTGCGCCGCGCCATGTGCAGGACGCGCTCGGCGCCGAGCGCTTCGGTCAGCAGCTGCGCCGAGTCGTCCGCGCTGCCGGTGTCCGCAGCGACGATGTTCTGCACCGGGCGGCTCTGCTCCAGCAGCCCGCTCAGCGCGTCGGGCAGCCAGCGGGCGCCGTCGTGGGCGACGATGACGGCGGTGACGACGTGCCGGGGGAACTCGGGTGGCTCCACAGTGGCCAACCCTGCTGCGGCCGCCTCGTAGTGGGCCGCCATGTGGCTGTGCACGGACATCGAGGTAGGGGCCCTCCCCGGGGTGCCGGGGCCTCGCGGCAGTGCCGCGGTCTGGCTGCAAGCCCCCGGAAGACGCGTATCGGAGCGGTGAACGCAGCGCCCTTGGCGGGGCGGTGCGTCGCGGACGGCCCCACACTAACGGCTCGCCCTCGCGCGCCTTGCGGTCCGTGGCAACTACCCCGGCCGGGCTCCGGGTTGCCCGGTCGAGCGGTGCGGGCCACGACCCGGGCCCCTGGGGTCGCGGGCATGACTGATCGGCCGGTCCTACGGGACTCCGGCAGGGGTCTCCGGTACGGGACGGGTCGGACGGCGGCTGGACAGTCGGGCAGCGGCTAGACAGCTGCCTTCTTCAGGCGGCGCCGTTCACGTTCGGACAGGCCGCCCCAAATACCGAAACGCTCGTCATTGGCGAGGGCGTATTCGAGGCATTCGGAGCGGACTTCACACGCGAGACAGACTTTTTTTGCCTCGCGGGTGGAACCGCCCTTCTCGGGGAAGAACGACTCGGGATCGGTCTGAGCGCACAAGGCGCGCTCCTGCCAGCCCAGCTCCTCGTCCGCCTCTTCGACCAGCAGTTGTTGGAACAGCTCGGTCATGTGCGCCCCTCGATCCGTCTCTTCGACCCCGTGATGCTGTCGTTATCGAACCCTCTTGAACGACACGAGTGAAATTACAAGTGTGCCGATCCGGGGCAGTCAAGCCGAGATCTGCTATTGAGCCCGTTATTCACCCGGCGGAACCAAGCTTTCGCAGTAAGTGTTCAAATCACTACGAACTATGACACTCGCGCCCGGAGTCCGGGCGTTTTGCCCGACTCCTGTATGCAGAACGCGATGACCTGCGATCACGTTCCGCATGAACGCCCGGATGGCCCTGATCACACTCTGATCACGGAAGCGCAACGGCGTACAGGCAGGCCCACGACACCACCCGACGGGCGCGAGGCGGCACCTCTCCGACGCGGGAGGGCACAAACCTTTCTCCGGCCACTGGGACCGGAAGGGGTGAAAGATTCGCCACAAACGCGACAACAAGTTGACACCTGGGGCACGGGGGCGCTGTTCTGGAGCGCATGGCAGTGACCTCTGAGACCCGTACGGCCCGTGGCGCCTTCGCCGCGCGGCCTGCCGGGGGCGCGTCCGCGCTCCCCCGCGCCGCTTCTCACGTCCTGGAGCCCCACCGCTGTCGCTGTCCGCGCGGCTGTCACGCACGCTGTCGCTGAGGCTGCCGAAGCCCCGCCCGGCCTGAGCCCGGCGCCGATCCCTCGGCCACCCCGAAGCTGGTCGGGTCCGCCGTCGAGCACCCGCTCCGGCCGAGCGTGCCGCACCCTCCCGCATCTCCCGTCGCGCCCCTGAGCGCCCTGCCCAGCCGCCTCCGGCCGTACGCCGGACCGGCGCCTCCGCCCCGCCCGGCCGTCTGCCGGCACTCGCACGAAGGCACTCCCGCACGTGAACAGCGACCTCGAAATCGCGGGCGACCCGCTCGCCATTCCGCACCTCCTCCCCCCTGCCCCCGCGCACCCCGCAACCGTCGCGGACTTCGCCGGGCTGATCCGTGAGCTCGCCGCCGACCGCGCCGCCTGGGCGCCGCTGGTGCGCTACGACCCGACCCTGCGCTGGTACCACCGGCTGCGCACCGGCCCCGGATACGAGGTCTGGCTGCTCAGCTGGCTGCCCGGGCAGGGCAGTGGACGGCACGACCACGGGCGTTCGTTCGGCGTGTTCGGCGTACTGGCGGGCGAGTTGACCGAACACAGCGGAACCAAACGCGTTCTCTCCCGCGGAACGGTGCGGGTCTTCGCGCCCGGCTATGTGCACGAGGTGGTCAACGACGGCCTGGAGCCCGTGGTGAGCGTGCACGTGTACGCGCCCGGGCTGACCGAGATGCCGCAGCACTGCTCCATGGGCCCCGCCGTCGAGCGGAACGTCGCACAGCAGACCCCGGCCTGAGGTGACGGCGCGCGGCGCGCGGCGGAACGGGGGTCACAGCGGACCTGTTGTCGGGTGCAAGTACCGGGCTGCGAGACTGGTGCGCATGCAGCGCATTGTGGTTCTGGCCGGGGGCATCGGCGGTGCCCGCTTTCTGCGCGGGCTCAGGTCCGCGGTGCCCGACGCGGAGATCACCGTCGTCGGCAACACCGGTGACGACATCCATCTGTTCGGACTGAAGGTCTGCCCCGACCTCGACACCGTGATGTACACCCTGGGCGGGGGCATCCACGAGGAACAGGGCTGGGGGCGGGCCGAGGAGACCTTCGTGGTCAAGGAGGAGCTGGCCGCCTACGGCGTGGGCCCCGAGTGGTTCGGGCTGGGCGACCGGGACTTCGCCACCCATATCGTCCGTACTCAGATGATCTCCGCGGGATACCCGCTCAGCGCCGTCACCGAGGCACTGTGCGCGCGCTGGCAGCCCGGGGTGCGGCTGCTGCCGATGACGGACGACCGGGTCGAGACACATGTGCTGATCGACGACCCCGACGCGGAGGGCGGTGCGGACGGCAAGGCTGCCCGCAAGGCGGTGCACTTCCAGGAGTACTGGGTGCGGCTGCGGGCCTCCGTGGACGCGCACGCCGTGGTGCCCGTCGGCGCCGACTCCGCCAAGCCGGCCCCCGGGGTGCTGGAGGCCGTCGCGGAGGCCGACACCGTGCTGTTCCCGCCGTCCAACCCGGTGGTCAGCATCGGCACGATCCTGGCCGTGCCCGGCATCCGGGAGGCCATCGCCGACGCGGGCGTGCCGGTCGTCGGGCTCTCCCCCATCGTCGGGGACGCGCCGGTGCGCGGTATGGCGGACAAGGTACTGGCCGCCGTCGGCGTCGAGACCTCCGCCGCCGCCGTCGCCGCGCACTACGGCTCGGGGCTGCTGGACGGCTGGCTGGTCGACACCGTCGATGCGGGCACCGTAGCGGCCGTGGAGGAGGCGGGCATCCGCTGCCGCGCCGTTCCGCTGCTGATGCGCGACGAACAGGCCACCGCTGAAATGGCCCGGCAGGCGCTGGAACTGGCCGAGGAGGTACGGGCGTGACAGCGGACGCGACAGAGACGGCCGAGGCACCAAGGGCTCCGGAGTACGCCCGGGTCACAGAGTCCGCCCCGGTGGCGGAGCCCACCCGCACACCGGGGCCCGCGTACGAGGTCTGGGCGCTGCCCGGCATTCCCGAGGTGCACCCCGGCGACGACCTGGTGGAGCTCGTCGTCGCTGCTGCCACTTCACCCGGCGGGCGCGGGCTGGTGGACGGCGACGTACTCGTCGTCACCTCGAAGATCGTCAGCAAGGCCGAGGGCCGCGTCGTGCAGGCCGACGACCGGGAGGCGGCCGTCGAGGCCGAGACCGTACGCGTCGTGGCGCGGCGCGGGGCGGCCAGGATCGTGGAGTCCCGGCACGGCTTCGTGATGGCGGCCGCCGGGGTCGACGCCTCCAACACGCCCAAGGGCACGGTGCTGCTGCTGCCCGAGGACCCGGACGCTGCGGCCCGGCAGGTGCGCGACGGGGTACGGGAGGCGCTGGGCGTCACCGTCGGCGTCGTCGTCACCGACACCTTCGGACGGCCCTGGCGCGAGGGCCAGACCGATGTGGCGATCGGCGCCGCCGGGGTGCGGGTCCTGCAGGACCTGCGCGGCAGCGTCGACATGTACGGCAACCCACTGGGAGTGACCGTCACCGCAGTGGGGGACGAACTGGCGGCGGCGGGCGAACTGGTCAAGGGGAAGGCGAGCGGGCTGCCGGTCGCGGTGGTGCGCGGGCTGGCGCAGCACGTGCTGCCCGCGCCGGAAGCGGGCGGCAGCGGCCGGGAGAAGACGGCGGGGGCGGAGGCAGCGGGGGCCGAGACGGCGCGCGAGGAGACGGCGCGCGCGCTGGTGCGGGACGCCGCCAACGACATGTTCCGGCTGGGCACCTCGGAGGCCGTGCGCGAAGCGGTGACGCTGCGCCGGACGGTACGCGAGTTCACCGCCGAGCCGGTGGACGGGCAGGCGGTACGCCGTGCGGTCGCCGCTGCGGTGACCGCTCCCGCTCCGCACCACACCACCCCCTGGCGGTTCGTCCTGCTGGAGAGCGAGCAGTCGCGGACCCGGCTGCTGGACGCCATGCGGGAGGCGTGGGTCGCGGATCTGCGCGCGGACGGCAAGAGCGAGCAGAGCATCGCCAAGCGCGTCCGGCGCGGCGACGTGCTGCGCAACGCGCCGTGTCTGGCCGTGCCCTGCCTGGTGATGGACGGTTCGCACACCTATCCGGACGATCGCCGCAACGCCGCCGAACGCGAGATGTTCGTGGTGGCGACGGGCGCGGGCATCCAGAACTTCCTCGTCGCTCTGGCCGGGGAACGGCTGGGGTCGGCTTGGATCTCCTCCACCATGTTCTGCCGCGACGTGGTGCGCGAGGTGCTGGAGCTGCCCGCGGGCTGGGACCCGATGGGCGCCGTGGCCATCGGCCACCCGGCGGCACCGCCCCGCGCACGCCCGGCGCGCTCGGCGGCGGACTTCGTCGTGGAGCGCTGAGCCGCGCCCGTACGCCCTTGCAGCGTGGCTGTGTCCCCACCGAACGCTTACAGCGGGGCTATGTTCCCCACCGGGAAACGGGGCTGACGGCGTGGCATGCGCGGGCCGCCCAGCAGGATGAGGCGGCCGGCCCGGTGCCGCTGTCCCGTGTAGGGGGCCAGCAGCTCCAGCATGCCGTCGTCGTCGGTGCCCCGCGCGCCGGTGAGCGCGTAGCCGATCAGCCGCGGCAGATGCAGATCTCCGACCGTGATGGCGTCCGGCTCCCCGTTCGAACGCTGGAGGACCTCGGCCGCCGTCCACGGTCCGATGCCGGGGATCGCCTGGAGCCGGGCCAGCGCCGCCGCCAGGTCCATCCTGGCCGCCTCCTCCATCCGGCTCGCCCGCTGAAGTGCGCGCAGGATGGCGGCGGAGCGCTTCTGGTCGACACCGGCCCTGTGCCACTCCCAGGAGGGGATGCGCAGCCAGTCGCGCGGATGCGGCATCACCCACAGGTCGGGGTGCGGGCCGGGCGCACGCTCGCCGAACCGGCGCACGAGCAGCCGCCATGCGCGGTATGCCTCATCCGTGGTGATCTTCTGTTCCAGGACAGTGGGGATCAGCGCCTCCACCACCCGGCCCGTGCGGATCAGCCGCAGCCCGGGATGGCGGCGGTGCGCCTCGCGGGTGAGGTCGTGGTGCGGGACGAAGGCGTGCGGGTCGTCCTCCGCGCCGAGCAGCGCCGGCAGCCCCTCCAGCAGCCACTGCGCGCCCGGCCCCCACGCCTGCGCGCACACGACGCCGTCGGTGCCGCCGCGGCGCGTCCACACCTTGAGCGTCGCCGGGCCGTCCGGGGTGCGGGTACCGCGCCAGACCGCGCCGCCCTCGGTGCGGTACGTCGGGTCGTACGGCCCCCGGCGCAGCACGCCGAGGCTGCCGTGCAGGTCGTACGGGCCCGGCGGGGTCCAGGTGCGGGTGAGTGGCGACACGGGCAGCAAGCGTACGGTCCCCCACTGACAGCCAGGCCGTCGCCGGGGGGCGACCGACAGCCAAGCCGTCGCCGGGGGCTACTGGTCCGAGGAGAAGCGCACCGCGCCGGCTGGTATGCGGGCGTCGCACCACACCCGGATGCCGCCGCGCAGTTCGTTGCCCTCCCCGATGACCGCGCCGTCGCCGATGACCGCGCCGTCCAGCACGGTGTCGGCTCCGATCCGTGCCCCGGCGCCGATCAGCGAGTCCCTGATGCGCGCTCCCGGTGCCACCACCGCGCCGTCCAGCAGTGCGCTGCCGTCGATCCGGGCACCGGCTCCGACCTGGGCCCCCGCTCCGGCGACGGTGCCGCCTGTGAGCTTGGCGTCCCCGGCCACCGCCGCGCTGTCCAGGATCAGCCGCTCCCCGCATCTGCCCGGCACGGCGGGCGAGGGCGCGCGGCCCAGTACGAGGTCGGCGGAGCCGCGTACGAACGATTCGGGGGTGCCCAGGTCGAGCCAGTAGGTGGAGTCGACCATGCCGTGCAGCTTCGCGCCCGCGGCCAGCAGTCCGGGGAAGGTCTCCCGTTCGACGGAGACCGGCCGTCCGGCGGGGATGGAGTCGATGACGGAACGGGTGAAGACGTAGGCCCCGGCGTTGATCTGGTCGGTGACGATCTCCTCGGGCGTCTGCGGTTTCTCCAGGAACGCGGTCACCCGGCCCGTGCCGTCCGTGGGGACGAGCCCGAAGGCGCGCGGGTCCGTCACCCGCGTCAGGTGCAGCGAGACGTCCGCAGCCGCCCGGGTGTGCTGGTCGACCAGTGCGCGGATGTCGAGCCCGGAGAGGATGTCGCCGTTGAAGACGAGCACCGGTTCGTCGGGGCGCGAGTAGAGGCGGGAGGCGACATTGCGGATGGCGCCGCCGGTGCCGAGCGGCTCCTCCTCCGTGACGTACTCCAGGTGGAGTCCCAGCTGGGACCCGTCCCCGAAGTACGGCTCGAAGACCTCGGCGAGATAAGAGGTGGCCATCACCACGTGGTCGACGCCCGCGGCGCGGGCCCGGGCCAGTTGGTGGCTGAGGAAGGGCACGCCTGCGGCGGGGACCATGGGCTTGGGGGTGTTCACCGTGAGCGGACGCAGCCGGGTGCCCTTGCCCCCGACCAGAAGGATCGCTTCTGTCACCTGTTGTCTCTGCTTCCTGCCGGGGTCCGCCGACCGCCCTTCAGGCGACCGGCGGACAGTGTATGCAGACACGCACGCACGCTTGGACGGCCCTGTGCGCCCGTCCCCGGCAGACGCTTCCGGCGGCTCGGTGGTTCACCCGCGAGCTGTGCTCAGCGGCCCTGCAGGTGAGCCGCGGCGGTGCGGATCTCGCCGAGCTTGCCGTAGAGGCGGGCACCGGGGCACTCGGTGACATACCCGTCCTTGTGCCCGGAGACCGTGTGGAACCGAATCTTGCGGCCCTTCTTGAACTTGCCGCCACCGGACTTCAGCCAGGTCTTGCCCGCCGGGTCGACGCCGGACAGGCCCAGCTTCCAGGCGGTGAGCCGGGCGATGGCGTCGACCGCACGCTGCGGGGGCTTCGTCTTGTTGAAGGAGCCCAGAACGGCGATGCCCGTGGTGTTGGTGTTGAAGCCGTAGGTGTGGGCTCCCCGCACCGCCTTGGCCACCCCGCCGGACCGGCCTTCGTAGATGGTGCCGCACTTGTCGATGAGGAAGTTGTAGCCGATGTCCCGCCACTTGCTGCTCTTGACGTGGTAGCGGTACATCGCGCGGATGATGGAGGGCGCCTTCGAGCACTTGTAGGTGTTCGACATCGCGGTGTGGTGCACGAAGGCGGCCTTCACCGTCTTGGTGTAGGCGTGCCCGGGCTCGCGGAGCTTCTCGTTCGCGCCCCAGCCCCTGCGGGTGACGATGCGGGGACGCGGGCCGACGGACGAGCCGCCCGTCTGGTACTCGGCCTCGGTCGCCTCCTTTGTGAGCTCGGGCAGTACGGCGCCGGTCCCGGCCTGGCCGCTCATCGCGCCGTCGCCGGTGCCGGTTTCGCTTCCGGTCTGGGGGGTGCTTCCGCTCTGGGGGTCGCTTCCGGCCTGGGAGTCGCCTCCGGTCTGCGGATCGCCTCCGGCCTGGGGCTCGCCTCCGGTCGCCGGTTCGGTCCCGGTGTCGGGTGCCGAGCCTGCTGCGGCTCCGGTGTCGGTTCCGGGGGCCTTGTCCGGGTCGGGTGCCTTGTCCGGGCCCGGGCCACGGTCCGGCTCCGCCGTCTTCGGCTCTCCGGGCGTCTGCACCGGACCGGACTGCTCGTCCGGTCCCGGATCGACCAGTTCCAGACGGAGCCCGTCGGGGAGCGACACGCTGGAGGCCGCCGACTCGGGCAGGACACGGGCCTCGACTCCGTCTGACGGGCCGACCCACAGCGGGGCCGTGGCACCCCGGGCCCGGCCGCCCTCGCCGGCGGGCCCGGCGCCACTGGGGTGGGCTTCCAGTTGCTGCCACTCCGACCAGCGGCCGGTGTCCGCATCGCGGGCGCGCACCTCGACGCGCCCCCTCAGCGGTTGGTCCGCACGGTCCCAGACGACGCCGAGGAGGGAGTACGGGCGCACAGTACGGGCGGAGACCACCCGCACGGCGGAGTCGGCCTCACCCGGCGCACGGGGCCCGGCCGAAGACTTGGGCGACTCGTCGAAGGAGAGCGATTGGGTGTGCCCCGCGACCGCGGAGGGAGAGGACGGCGCGGACCGGGAGGACGGGGCAGCCGGGGAGGGGGACAGTGCGGCTGCCGGGACAAGGGGGGCCAGCGGCAACAGCAGGGCCGCCGCACTGGCGACACCGATCGATTGAGCGAGATTCGCACGCATACCCATGATCATGGACATATGTGATTATTCCTGTCTATTGACGCACCGCCAGCTGGGCGCCCGCGTACGCTTGCGCGAATGAACGACTCCGATCGCACCCCCGCCGGCCTGCTGCGCACCGCCCTGTCCGACGACCCGTCACGTCCCCTGGTGACGTACTACGACGACGCGACGGGCGAGCGTGTCGAGCTGTCCGTCGCGACGTTCGCCAACTGGGTGGCCAAGACCGCGAACCTGCTCCAGGACGAGTTGTCGGCCGAGCCCGGCGACCGGCTCGCGCTGCTGCTGCCGGCGCACTGGCAGACGGCCGTATGGCTGCTGGCCTGCTCCTCGGTGGGTGTCGTCGCCGATCTGGGTGGCGACGCCTCCGGTGCCGACCTGGTGGTCAGCGGCCCCGACACCCTGGAGGCGGCTCGCACCTGCTCCGGCGAGCGGGTGGCGCTCAGCCTGCGGCCGATGGGCGGGCGCTTCCCGCAGCCGCCAGAGGGCTTCGTCGACTACGCGGTCGAGGTGCCTGGACAGGGCGACCAGTTCGCCCCGTATGTTCCGGTCGATCCGGAAGCACCCGCTCTGACGCTGCCCGACGGCAGCGAACTGACGGGGGCCCGGACGGTGGAGCGGGCCCGCGCGGATGCCGCGGAGCGCGGACTGCAGCCCGGCGCGCGAATGCTGTCCGCACTGCCGTACGACGGCTGGGAGGGCATCAGCGCGGGACTGCTGGCCCCGCTGGCGAGCGGCGGTTCGGTGGTGCTCGCCCCGCGGCTGGAGCGGCTGGACGCCGCCTCGCTCGACCAGCGGAAGGCGAGCGAGCGGGTCACGCACACCGCGCCGTGACGGCGGGGCACCCGGACGGCAGGAGCACACCCGAGGAGTGGGGCGGGCCGGATGAGTCAGGTGGTCCGTACAACCTTGCGAGTGGTTCGAGCGTCTGTCTTCGTAACCGGTGCACCCGTACGCCTGTACGCCCTGTACTCCGTGTGCGCCGGCGCCGCCACACGAGGGATGAACAGCCGTGACCGATCCGGGTACCACCGAAGCCGACCCCGGCGCTCCAGGCTCGACTTCCGTCCGCCCTCGCGCGCGCCGCTGGCTGCGCTGGGGGGCGCTGGGCGCCTCGGTCCTGGTGCTGGCCGTCGCCGCGACGGGCTGGTCCCTCTACCGGAAGCTGGACGGGAACATCCGTACCGACTCCGACACGGCCCAGGCGCTCGCACCGTACGAGAAGGAGCGCCCCACACCGGTGCGCGTTGCGGGCGAAGCCCGCAACATCCTCGTCCTGGGCTCGGACAACCGCGGCGACGGCAACGGTGCCTACGGCCGGGACGAGGGCAGCCAGCGCTCGGACACGGCGATCCTGTTGCACATAGCCGCCGATGGACGCAGCGCGACGGGGATGTCGATACCGCGCGACCTGATGGTGGACATCCCCGACTGCAGACGGCCGGACGGTTCGCACAGCCGAGCGCAGTTCGCCCAGTTCAACTGGGCGTTCCAGGCGGGCGGCGCGGCCTGCGCGATCCGCACCGTGGAGAAGATGACCGACATCCGTGTCGACCACCATCTGGTCGTCGACTTCCGGGGCTTCAAGAAGCTGGTGGACGCGGTGGGCGGGGTGGAGGTCTGCCTCGCCGAGCCGGTGCACGACCGGGAGGCGAAGCTCGATCTGCCCGCCGGGCGGCAGACGCTGGACGGCGAGGACGCGCTCGGATACGTCCGCGCCCGGCACGGTCTGGGCAACGGCAGCGACACACAGCGCATAGAGCGACAGCAACGGTTTCTGGGATCTCTGGTGAAGAAGGTGCGCAGCAACGGCGTGCTACTGAATCCCACCCGTGCGTATCCGGTGCTGGATGCGGCGACCTCGTCATTGACCGCGGATTCCGGTCTTGATTCTCTCTCGGAACTGTACGAACTAGTGCGCAGCGTGCGGGATATCCCCGAAGACCACATCCGTTTTCTTACGGTGCCCCGCCGCTCCTACAGACTGGACATCAATCGGGACGAGCTGGTGCAGCCGGACGCCGACGAGCTCTTCACCAAGCTGCGCGAGGACCGCCCGGTACGCGTCGGGGATTCCGAAGCCCCGAAGGAGGCCCGGAAGGCGGGCGGAAAGGAGGAGGCGGACGAGGCGTACCGCGGAACGACGGCAGACCTGGACATCTGCGCGAACGAATGACGCTGGGAATGGGCCGAATTGACCGTTTCCGGATGCACGGAATTTGTCACCGGCGTCGCTGGCCGCAGAACCTGCCGGATAGTGTGAGCGCTCCGGTCAGCCCCGGGGCGGCATCAGCAGCCGGTTCTATGGAGGACTTACGCAATCGTGGACGCGCAAGGCCGTGGGCACGCGGGAGATGTCGATCCCGCGGATCAGTGGGTGTTCAACCCGAACACCGGCAGCTATGAGCTGCGACTGAACCCCGTCGCCGACGACTCCGGTAGTCGGTACGGATCCCGCCGCACCTCGGCGCCGCGCCAGAGAAGTGCCTCCCCCGACGAGAGCGCCGGTACACCTGCCGGCCCCGGCGCCGGTGAGCGTTCCGGGGGGCGCGGCGGCGACCGTGCGCACCCCGGGGCCGGGGAGCGCCCCGGGGAGCAGGACGAGGGCCGATCCGGCTCGCGGTCGGCGCGGCGCGCCGAGGCCAGACTTCCGGCCCAGCGGCGGGCCCGCGCCTCCGAGCGCGCCGCCTCGGCCGAGGGTGCGGGCAGGGGCGGCCGGGGGCGCCGAAAGGCCAAGCGACCGCTGTCCGGCAAGCAGAAGGCACTGCGCATCGGCGGCGGCGTCGTGGGATTCGTGCTGGTGGCCGGCTGTGTGGCCGGCACCGTCTGGTACCAGAAACTCAACGGCAACATCAGCAAGGTCGATGTCGGCGAGAACAACCCCGCCGTCACCGACGGTCCGGTCAACATCCTGGTCATCGGCACCGACGCCCGTGAGGGCAAGGGCAACACCGGCTACGGCGACGCGGGCAGCGTCGGGCACGCGGACACCACGTTCCTCTTCCACGTCTCCAAGGACCGGTCCAACGCGACAGCGCTGTCCATCCCGCGGGACATGATCACCAACATCCCCCAGTGCGAGGTCCGGGAGAACGGCCGCGTCAAGAAGACCATCCCCGGGCAACAGGGCGTGCGTTTCAACACCAGCCTGGGTCAGGAGGGCCGGGACCCGGGCTGCACCTGGCGCACCGTCGAGAAGCTCACCGGGGTGCAGATCCACCACTTCATGATGGCGGACTTCAACGCCGTCAAGGAGCTGTCCACGGCCGTGGGTGGCGTCGAGGTCTGCACCCGGAAGCCGATAAACGACCCGAAGTCGCATCTGAAGCTCAAGGCGGGCAAGCACGTCGTCAAGGGCGAGCAGGCCCTGGCGTTCGTCCGGACCCGGCACGCGGTGGGCTTCGGCAGCGACCTGGACCGGATCAAGCTGCAGCAGCAGTTCCTCAGCTCCATGATCCGCAAGATGAAGTCGGGTGACACGCTCTCCAGCCCGTCCAAGCTGTTCAAGCTGAGCAACGTGGCGACGAAGGCGCTGACGGTGGACGAGGGCATCGGCAGCGTCAAGAAGCTGATGGACTTGGCGAACGACCTCAAGCGGGTGAACATCAAGAACATCACCTTCGCCACGGTCCCGGTGGTGGACAATCCGAACGACCCGGCCACCGTCCTACTCAACCGGCAGAAGGCCGACCCGCTGTTCAAGATGGTCCGCCAGGACAAGTCGCTGACCGGGAAGGACAAGAAGCGGAAAACGGCCGCGCCGAAGGCGAAGAAGGCCCCGGCCTCCCAGGTGAACGTCTCCATCCTCAACGGCGGCGGCCCCCCGCGCGCGGCTGCCGCCACGGTGGACTGGCTGCTCAACGAAGGCGTGGGCAGCGCGGCTTCCGGCGGCAACGCCCCGCAGCAGCTCTCCAAGACCCGGCTGGAGTTCGCACCGTCGGAGCAGGAAGAGGCGGCCCGGCTGGCCGACATGCTCAAGCTGCCGGCCTCGGCGCTGAAGAAGTCCGAGGGCGCGGGCCCCGGTATGAAGCTGACACTCGGCAAGGACTTCTCTGCCCCGGGCAAGCCGCTCGGCGCGCCGGACAAGACGCCCTCCGGCGTCGAGAAGGTCAAGGCCGACGACAAGAACGTGTGTGCGAAGTGACACCTACCCCTCCGGAACGTCCCGCCAGGCGTCCGGGGGCAGCACAACCTGAACATCTCGGGGAGGTCCCGTGCGGCAGAACAACACCGACGGCGGCAGGGAGGCGCAGCACAGCGCCCCCACCGCCGCCGACCGCGGCTGGGACGAAAGCCTGTACGGGAACCCGGCAGGAGAGCACCCCGCAGGAGCCGACCCGGCCGGGGAGCCCCCCGCCGGGGAGTCCCCCGCCGGAGAACGCCCCACCGCACAGCGCCCGCACTCGCAGGACCCGCACCCCGAGAGCGCCTCGGCGGCACAGCCCGGAGCCGGCGGCGGCCGAGGCCAACGCCGCGGAAGACGCGGGGGCACGGAAGGCGACGCGGCGAGGGGCTCGGCGAGCCGGAGCGCGGCGGCGGTGAGCCGGACCAAACGACCCAGCCGGGCCAGGCGGGTGCTGCGCTGGTCCGCCGCCGTCCTCTCGGTGCTGATACTCGCCGTCGCGGCCTCGGGCTACCTCTACTACCGGCACCTCAACAGCAACCTCAGCAAGGACGAGCTCAACCTCGGGGACAACAAGCTCCACCACTCCGATCCCAACGCCGCGGGCCAGACCCCGCTGAACATCCTGCTGCTGGGCTCCGACTCGCGCGCCTCCAAGGAGAACGTACGACTGGGCGGCTCCCGCGCCGACCGCGACCGGCCACCGCTGGCGGACGTGCAGATGCTGCTGCATGTCTCGGCCGACCGCAGCAACATGTCGGTCATCTCCGTACCGCGTGACACCAGGACGACGATTCCCAAGTGCACCGACCCGGACGACAAGAAGGTCTATCCGGCGACCACGGACAAGATCAACACCAGCCTGCAGCACGGCGGACCCGGGTGCACCGTCGCCACCTGGGAAGAGATGACGGGCATCCCGATCGACCACTTCATGATGATCGATTTCTCGGGTGTGGTCTCCATGGCCGACGCGGTCGGCGGCGTCCCGGTCTGCGTCAAGGAGAACGTGCACGACCCCAAGTCGAAGCTGAAGCTGAAGAAGGGCACCTCCGTCATCAAGGGCGAGCAGGCGCTCAGCTGGCTGCGGACCCGGCACGGCTTCGGTGACGGTACGGACATAGGCCGCGCCAAGGCGCAGCACATGTATATGAACGCGATGGTGCGCCAGCTCAAGTCGGGCACCAAGCTGACCGACCCGGGCAAGCTGCGGCACCTGGCGGAGGCCGCCACCAAGGCACTCACCGTCGACAAGGGCATCGGCTCCGTCAAGAAGCTCTACGACCTGGGCAACGACCTCAAGCGGGTGCCCACCAAGCGCATCACCATGGCCACCATGCCGTGGGAGTACGGGGGCGGCGGCAGCTATGTGATGCCGAAGGAGGGCGACTCCGACAAGATCTTCTCCCTCGTACGCAACGACGTGGCGCTCGACGGCAAGGACAAGAAGAAGGCCGAGGCCAGCAAGTCCGCACAGCCCACCGAGCCGTCGCAGCCGAAGGCCCGGATTCCGGTCAGCGTGATGAACGGCACCGGTACCGCGCTCCAGCGGCCGGTCACCGGCAGAGCGAGCGTCGTCGCGAGCACGCTGGTGAACAAGGGGTTCGGCCGGGCGGTGGCCAGCCAGACGCCCCAGTCACGTGCGGACACCACCATCCTCTACCCGCGCGAGGAGCAGCGCGGTGACGCGCTGGCCGTCGCCAAGGCGCTGGGCATTCCCGAGCGGCTGGTCAAGCACTCCGCCGGCGCGCAGCAGGTCACCCTCATCGTCGGCGCCGACTGGCGGGAGGGTCCTGCCTACCCCAAGAGCGAGGGCGGCGAGAGCGGCAGGAAGGACGAGCAGAAGGCGCCGGACAGTGCGGACGCGCTGCGCGGCGACGACAAGAAGGCGTGCATGGACGTCAATCCGAACTACACCTGGTGAGGCGAGCGGCACTTGGTGAGGCACTGACGCACAGCCATGGGTAAGGGGCGCCCTCCCTTGGAGAGCGCCCCTTACCCATGGCGGACGCGGCTACCGGGTCGCGAGTACCGGCTCGCGGCGGCTGGCGATGACCTTGCGTGCCAGCTTCTTCGGGCTGGTCAGAAAGCCCCAGCCCCAGGACATGTGCATGGTGGCGAGCGCGACGGGAATCTGCGCGCGTGCCTTCAGCGGCAGCCCCCGGCCCGCCGGGAGCGATCCGGCGACGATGGCCGCCAGATAGCCGCCGGGCACCGCCAGCGCCCACGGCGTGACGGCGGCGCCCACCACCAGACCAGCCGCGATGGCGCACACGGCGACCGGCGGGGCGAGGTAGCGCAGATTGATGGAGCCGGCGTGGTAGCGGGCCACGACGTGCCGCCAGCGGCCGTAGTTGCGGTACTGCTTGGCCAGGGCGCGCACGCTGGGCCGGGGCCGGTAGGAGACCCGCAGCTCGGGTGAGAACCAGATCAGGCCGCCCGCCTCGCGGATACGGAAGTTCAGCTCCCAGTCCTGGGCGCGGATGAACTCCTCGTTGTAGCCGCCCTGCTGCTCAAGCACCTCCCGGCGGAAGACACCCAGGTAGACCGTCTCGGCCTCCCCCGCGGTGCCACCGGTGTGGAAGGCGGCGTTGCCCACGCCGATCTTCGAGGTCATCGCCGCTGCGACGGCCTGCTCCCAGGCGTTCTCGCCCTCCGCGTGCATGATGCCGCCGACATTGGCGGCGCCGGTCTCCTCGAGCAGCCGTACGGCTGTGGCGATGTAGTCGGCGGAGAGCATGCCGTGTCCGTCGACCCGCACCACCACCGGGTGCCGGGACGCCTTGATCGCGGCGTTCAGTCCGGCCGGGGTGCGGCCCGTGGGATTGGGCACCGTGTGCACGCGGGGGTCCTCGGCGGCCAGCTCGGCGGCGATCTCGTCCGTGCGGTCCGTCGAGGGCCCCAGCGCGATGACCACTTCCAGCTCGCCCTCGTAGCGCTGCTCGAGGATGTGCCGCACAGAGCTGCGCAGGTGCCGTTCCTCGTTGAGGACCGGCATGATCACGGAGACGGGGGGCTGGGCTGCGTCCGGGGTGGAGTCCGGGGAAGGACGTCGGTTCTCGCGAGTCACGGCGCTCACGTTACCGCGATCGGGGGAACGGTCCGTACGCCCGCGCGCCTTCCGTACCCTCCTGTGCCGGGCCCGGGCCGGGCCGACGGGTACGCGCGAGCACGGGACGGCGTGTACGCACGATCCGGAGATCGTACCGGCATACAGTGTGGGAACTCTTAGTCACTTTATTGTCACCCTCGGTTCGGACTCTGTTCGTCCTCTGCGGAAGGCGGCCACTCTTGCCTCGACGCGCCTCCTCCCTCCACGAAGGCCCGCGCAAAGGGCCGCGCAACGGCCCCCGCCGGGCCCGCCAGGGCCCGCGCTGGGGTCTGCGGATCGCCACCGGCTCCTCCGTGCTGCTGCTGGTCGCCGGCGGCGTCGGGCACGCGATGGTGACGGGGCTGAGCTCGGACGTACGCAGGGTCGACCCGTTCGACGGCCTGGACACCGACAGCCGCCCCAAGGTCGACAACGGCGTCAACTTCCTGGTCGTCGGCACCGACCGCAGAGACGGCCTCTCGGCGACCCAGAAAGAGCGGTACAACCTGGGCGGCTCGGCCTGCGACTGCACGGACACCATCCTGCTGGTGCACCTCTCCGGCGACCGGCACCGCGCCACCGTCGTCAGCCTCCCGCGGGACACCTACACCCGGCTGCCGCCGCACAAGAACCGCGCGACCGGCAAGCAGGTGCCCTCCCGGCCCGCCAAGCTCAACGCCGCCTACACCGCGGGCGGCGCTCCGCTGACCGTACGGGCCGTGGAGAAGCTGACGGACGTGCACGTCGACCACTATCTGGAGGTCGACTTCACCAGCTTCATGAGCACCGTCGACGTGCTGGGCGGTGTCCCGGTCTGTACGACCAAGCGGCTCAAGGACAGCTACTCCGGACTCGACCTGCCCAAGGGCACCACCAAACTGAACGGCGGACAGGCGCTGCAGTACGTACGGGCGCGGCACCTGGACGGCGGCTCGGACCTGAGCCGGATGAAGCGCCAGCAGCGCTTCCTCGCCTCGGTCATCTCCCGGGCCACCGACAGCGGGGTGCTGATGAACCCGGTCCGGTTCAACAAGGTGGCCACCACCCTGCTGGAGTCCGTACGCGCCGACGAGGACTTCGGCACCGAGCAGATGATGGCTCTGGGGCAGGCGATGCGGGGCTTCAAACCCGAGTCCTCGGAGTTCGCCTCCGTGCCCCTGGCCGACGCCGACCACCGGGTGCCGGAGCTGGGCTCGACCGTCCTGTGGGACGAGCGCAAGGCGGCCAAGCTGTTCACGGCACTGCGCGAGGACCGGCCGCTCTCCGGGCCGAGCACCGCTCAGCGGGGCGGCCCTCCGAGGGTCGAGGTCGCCCCGCGCACCATCCAGGTCGAGGTCACCAACGCCACCGGCCGCCGAGGGCTCGGCGCCAAGATCGACCGCGGGCTGCGCGGTACGGGCTTCGCCACCACGGGCACCGCCACCAACGCCCGGCCGGTCCGGCCCGGCCGTACGACCATCACCTACGACCCGCGCTGGAACCGCTCCGCCAGGTCGCTGGCCGCGGCGCTGCCCGGCGCCGAACTGGTCGAGGCCGAGCGCAGGGGAGCCCGCATGCGGGTCACCGTCGACGACCCGCACCAGCGCGTGCGCCGCGTACGCCCCCCGGAGGTGGACAGCGCCCCGGGCGAGGCCCCGATGCGAGGGGACGAGGTCGAGTGCGACTGAGGCCGACGTAATGGGCGTACCCGGCGTGGTCCGGCCTGGGGCGGCTCAGCCCGCGGGGCGGCTCGCGCGGAGTTCCTTGATGGCGCGGCGCCGGGCCAGGCGGTGGGTCCGGCGGATCTGGGCCTCCTGGTAGCGCCGCCGGTCCTGGTCCGTCTCGGGTATCACCGGGGGTACGGAACGGGGCTTGCCGTTCTCGTCGACCGCCGCGAACACCAGGTAGGCCGAGCCGACCTGGGTGGCGGGCGTGGACTCGTTCCAGCGCTCTGCCATGACGCGTACGCCGACCTCCAGGGAGGTCCGGCCCGTCCAGTTGCACTGTGCGTGTACGTGGACGAGGTCACCGACGCGGACAGGTGAGAGGAACGCCATCTCGTCCATGGACGCGGTGACCGCGGGCCCTTCGGAGTGGCGCCCGGCGACAGCGCCGGCGGCGTCGTCCACCAGCTTCATGATCACACCGCCGTGGACGGTTCCGAGGAGGTTCGTGTCGGCCGCCGTCATGATGTGCGAGAGCGTAGTGCGCGACGCCGAGGTCGGCTTTCCGGGAAGGTCGTCCCCTGCCGACGTAGGGCCCTGATCAGTCATGACACCACCATAAGCGGACGGCCTCGACATCGTGTCGGCGCGGAGCAAGCCTCGCGGACCGCAGCATTTTGCATCAGAACTGCTACAGCCTGACCCCGAAGTGGTACCCGCCCTGTGTTCCGCCACCCGGATGCAGGCACACTGCGGTGCATGAATGAGTGGCCCGACGGTTGGACCAACACTTCGCGGGGCCGGGAGGGTCGTGGTCGCGGCGCGCCCCGTCCCGACCCCACACGTGTCATGCCCCACACATCGGCGCCCGGGGTTCCCCCGCAGACCCGCGGCCCGGGAGGGTCCGGACACGGTCCGGGCGGTGGCGGGTACGACGTCGGCCACGGTCAGCCGCAAGCCGGTTACGACTCCGGCTACAGCGAGGGCCAGGTCTACGGTGGCGGCCGGAGCGGCGGGCGCGACGACTACGGTGACCGTCCCAGACCCGACTGGCGACGCCGGACCAAGTGGACGCTGATCACGCTGGTCGTCGTCGTGCTGGTGTGGTCGGTCGGTACCTACTTCTGGGCCGACTCCAAGCTGCGCCGCGAGGTGGATCTCAGCATCGTCGAGGACCGTCCCGAGGGCGGCGACGGCACCAACTACCTCATCGTCGGTTCCGACAGCCGCGAGGGCATGAGCAAGGAGGAGCGACAGAAGCTCCACACCGGCGGGCCCACCGACAAGGGCCGCACCGACTCGATCATGATTCTGCACGTCGGCAGCAACGGGAACACCATGATCTCGCTGCCGCGTGACTCGGACGTCGAGATCCCCTCCTTCACCGGGTCCGAGTCCGGCAAGCACTACCCGGCGCAGGGCAAGCACACGAAGATAAACGCCACCTACTCCATGGACGGCCCCGAGCTTCTGGTCCGTACGGTCGAGCACAACACCGGGCTGCGGATCGACCACTACGCGGAGATCGGCTTCGGCGGCTTCGCGAAGATCGTGGACGCGGTCGGCGGTGTGGAGATGGACATCCCGCGCGACATCAAGGACGACAAGTCCGGCGCCGACTTCAAGAAGGGCAAGCAGACCCTCAACGGCCAGGAGGCGCTCGCCTTCGTCCGGACCCGTTACGCGCTGCCCGGCAGCGACCTGGACCGCACCAAGAACCAGCAGAAGTTCCTCTCCGCGCTGGCGAACCAGACCGCGACCCCGAGCACGGTCCTCAACCCGTTCAAGCTCTACCCGACGATGGGCGCCGGCCTGGACACCCTGAAGGTCGACAAGGACATGAGCCTGTGGAACGTCGCCTCGATGTTCTGGGCGATGAAGGGCGTCTCGGGCGGCGACGGCAAGTCGATGAACATGCCGATCGCGGGGCCGGCGCCCGGCGGGAACCTCCAGTGGGACAAGGCCAAGGTCAAAAAGCTCGTCAGCCAGCTCAACAACGACGAGAAGGTGACGGTGACCTCCGACCGCTGAGGCGTCACACACGAGGCACGAACGCATGAGGCCAGGCCCTGGGTGCGGGGCCTGGCCTCATGCGTGCGTGCGAGGTTCAGCAGGGTTGGCGGCGTTCAGCGCTCGCACAGACACAGGCAGAAGGGGTGCCCTGCCGGGTCGAGGTAGACGCGGAAGTCCCGCGCGCCGTCCCCGTCGTCCTGGACGAGCCGGGCGCCCAGCGCCAGCGCCTCCTGCTCGGCTTCCTCGATCCGCGACGGCGGCACGTCCAGGTCGAGGTGGAACTGCTGGGAGTGCGCCTCGCTCGGCCACTGCGGCGGGACGAATCCGGGCGCCCGCTGGAACGCCAGTCGCCTGCGGCCGTCCTCGTCGAGCACCTCCGTCCACTGGCTGTCGCTGTCCGGGTCCACCTTCCAGCCGAGCAGCTGCGCGTAGAACTCCGCCAGCCGCCCGGGGTCGGGACAGTCCAGTACCACTACGCCCATCGTGGGGATGGCCATCGTGTGTCCTCTCTCGGTTGTTCGCCGTCGAACCACCACGGCCGACGTTACCGGTAGATAGGTTTTAGCGGTAACGCCCGGGTTACCTCATGATGGCCCAGAACCGGTAACGTCACAAGAGTGGGAGACAGACAGGCGCCGGAACCACTCCTTTTGGTGCAGGAGTTGGCGAACACGCTGGACATCGAGACCGGTGCGGACGAGCTGGCAGGACCCGAGGGCCTGGCCCGGTTCGTCAGCACGCATGGGTTGACGCGATTCGGCCTCGGCAAACCCGACCTGGAGGGGCTGAGGGAGCTCCGCGAAGCCCTGCGTGCCGCCTGTCTGGCGCATACCAGTGCCGGAGCCCACGCCGACGCCGCCGCACGCACCGGCGCCGCGCACACCGGCGCCGCAGCCGTGGCGGCGCAGACCGCCGAGACGCTGGAGCGGCACCTGGGCGCTGCGCCCCTCGTCCTGCGGATCGGCGAGCGGGGTGAGGCCGCGCTGGAGGCCGCGCCCGGCCTGACGGGCCTGCCCGCTTTCACCGCCCACCTCGCCGCCCGGATCGCCACCGCGGCGAGCGACGGCACCTGGCAGCGCCTGAAGGCGTGCGAGACGCACGACTGCCAGTGGGTCTACTACGACCGCAGCCCGGCCGGACGCAGCCGCTGGTGCACCATGGCCGTCTGCGGAAGCCGCGCGAAGATGCGCGCCTACCGCGCGCGGCGCGCTCGATAGCCCGAAACCGCAGGGCGTCTCGCGCGGGCCCGCACACAGCGGCCTGCCATCAGGCCCGAGGCGGGCGGGAGCACCCCGCGGCCGGGGTCACAGTGTGGGGCGGCCCAGGGCGCGGAAGGTCCAGCCGGACTTGCGCCACAGCGTCGGGTCCAGCGTGTTGCGGCCGTCGAGAATGTGCCGGGCGGCGACGACGTCGCCCAGCTTCGCCGGGTCGAGCTCCTTGAACTCGGACCACTCGGTCAGGTGCAGCACCACATCGGCCCCCCGGGCGGCGTCCAGGGCGCTGTCCGCGTAGCCCAGCGTGGGGAAGACTGCGCGCGCGTTCCCCATGCCCTTCGGGTCGTACACCGTCACCTGGGCGCCCTGGAGATGGAGCTGGCCCGCGACGTTGAGTGCGGGCGAGTCCCGTACGTCGTCGGAGTCGGGCTTGAAGGTGGCGCCCAGGACGGCGATGCGCTTGCCCAGCAGCGCGCCGCCCAGCGCGTCCCGGGCCAGCTCGACCATCTGGGCGCGGCGGCGCATGTTGATGGAGTCGACCTCACGCAGGAAAGTGAGCGCCTCGGAGGCGCCCAGTTCGCCGGCGCGGGCCATGAAGGCGCGGATGTCCTTGGGCAGGCAGCCGCCGCCGAAGCCGATTCCGGCGCGGAGGAACTTGTGCCCGATGCGGTCGTCATGGCCGATGGCCTCGGCGAGCTTGACGACGTCGCCCCCGGCGGCCTCGCAGACCTCGGCCATGGCGTTGATGAAGGAGATCTTCGTGGCGAGGAAGGAGTTCGCCGAGGTCTTCACCAGCTCGGCCGTCGCGAAGTCGGTGACCAGGAACGGGGTGCCCTCGGAGAGGGGCCGTGCGTAGACCTCGCGCAGCAGTTCCTCGCCGCGCGGCCCGTCGGTCCCGACGACGATGCGGTCGGGGTGCAGGGTGTCCTTGACGGCGAAGCTCTCCCGCAGGAACTCCGGGTTCCACGCCAGCTCGGCCTCCTTGCCCGCGGGGGCCAGCTCGGCGATCAGGGCCGCGAGCCGCTCAGCGCTGCCGACCGGCACGGTGGACTTTCCGACGACCAGCGCGGGCCCGTGCAGGTGCGGCGCCAGCGACTCGACAGCACGCTGCACGTAGCTCATGTCGGCAGCGAACTCGCCGTGCTTCTGCGGGGTGTTGACGCACAGGAAGTGGACGTCACCGAAGGCGCCGATCTCCTCCCAGGAGTCGGTGAAGCGCAGCCGCCCCGTGGAGCCCTCGACACCGGCGACGTGTGCCCGCAGCAGCTCCTCCAGGCCGGGCTCGAACATGGGCGCCTGCCCCTGCTCCAGCTTGCGCATCTTCTCCGGCACGACATCGAGCCCCAGCACCTCGAAGCCCAGCTCGGCCATGGCGGCCGCGTGGGTGGCGCCGAGGTAGCCGAGGCCAATCACGGTGATCTTGGGCGAGGCCATGCGGGTAGCTCCTTGTGACGGCAGAACGCTGTCCGCGAGCATAACGGGGCGTCTCCTGTCGTGAACCTCACGTACCCCCAGGGAGGCATCCGCCACTAAAATCGGTGTTACTTAACGGTAATTAGCAGGCCAGGCAACCGGCGATCCACCACAGCACCCCAGGCATTCCGCATGCTCTCAAAGGAGTGAGACACCTTGGCGTCTGATTTCGACCTCTACCGGCCGTCCGAGGAGCACGAGATGCTCCGCGACTCGGTGCGCGCGCTCGCCGAGGCGAAGATCGCGCCGTACGCCGCCGAGGTGGACGAGGAGGCACGGTTCCCGCAGGAGGCGCTGGACGCGCTGGTGGCCAACGATCTGCACGCGGTGCACGTGCCGGAGGCGTACGGGGGCGCGGGCGCCGACGCGCTGGCCACCGTCATCGTCATCGAGGAGGTCGCCCGGGTGTGCGGCTCCTCCTCGCTCATCCCGGCCGTCAACAAGCTCGGCTCGCTCCCGGTGATCCTCTCCGCCTCGGAGGAGCTGAAGAAGCGGTATCTGACACCGCTCGCCAAGGGCGACGGGATGTTCTCGTACTGCCTGAGCGAGCCGGACGCCGGTTCGGACGCGGGCGGGATGAAGACCAAGGCCGTACGCGACGGGGACCACTGGGTGCTCAACGGCGTCAAGCGGTGGATCACCAACGCCGGCGTCTCCGACTACTACACGGTGATGGCCGTCACCGACCCGGACAAGCGCACCAAGGGCATCTCCGCCTTCGTGGTGGAGAAGGACGACGAGGGAGTCTCCTTCGGCGCCCCGGAGAAGAAGCTGGGCATCAAGGGCTCGCCCACCCGCGAGGTCTACCTGGACAACGTGCGCATCCCGGCCGACCGGATGATCGGCGCCGAGGGCACCGGCTTCGCCACCGCGATGAAGACCCTGGACCACACCCGTATCACCATCGCCGCGCAGGCCCTCGGTATCGCGCAGGGCGCCCTGGACTACGCGAAGGGGTATGTGCAGGAGCGCAAGCAGTTCGGCAAGCCGATCGGCGACTTCCAGGGCGTGCAGTTCATGCTCGCCGACATGGCCATGAAGATCGAGGCGGCCCGGCAGCTGACCTACGCGGCCGCCGCGCGCTCCGAGCGGGTGTCCGAGGGCAGCGAGAAGGAGGACCTGACCTTCTTCGGCGCAGCCGCCAAGTGCTACGCCTCGGACGCCGCCATGGAGATCACCACGGACGCCGTCCAGCTGCTCGGCGGCTACGGCTACACGCGGGACTACCCGGTCGAGCGGATGATGCGGGACGCGAAGATCACGCAGATCTACGAGGGCACCAACCAGGTGCAGCGCATCGTGATGGCGCGGAACCTGCCGTAGGAGAGCGTACGGAGAACGGCGATGAGGGGCCGGCGTCCTGGGACGCCGGCCCCTCACGTGTGCCGGTGACTCAGTGCCCCATGTCGCAGCAGCCGTCCCGGCGCAGCTGGCGGCTCACCTGCCGCCAGTGTGCTTCCTGTCCGCTCTCCTGGGCGCGCAGCCGCGTGTCGCTGCTGTAGGCGTCGATCAGGTCCTTCTGCTCATACGGGACGCCACCGCGGACCACCGTCACCGTGCGCACCAGTGAGTCGAAGTCGGTCAGCGGGTCGCCGTCCACCAGGGTGAGGTCGGCCAGCTTGCCCTCCTCCACGGTGCCCAGTTCGCGCTCGGCGCCGAACGCCCTGGCGGGCAGCACGGTGACCGTACGCAGCGCCTCGTGCGGCTTGAGCCCCGCGCGGTGCAGGGCCCGGAGCGCCAGGTGGAGGTGGAGGCCGATCGGCACCAGGGGCTGGTCGGTGCCGAGCGCCACGAGGCCGCCCGCCGCCAGAACGCGGCGGTAGACGGCCGTCTCCACATCGAGCGTGGCCAGCTGGTCCTCGGTGGGCGGGGTGGCCGCCGACTGGCGTACGGCCTGCACGTCCCACGGCGGCAGCAGCCGGGTCACCCGCTCGTCCTCGGCCAGCTCCGGGTGTGCGCCCAGCAGCGGGAGCGCGGTGAAGGGCGTGGCGACGAGGTGGAAGTCGCCCGGCGTCGAGTAGATGCCGGCGAGGTCCTCGTAGGCGTGCCCGGTCGCGGTCGTGGCGTGGCCGAACTCCAGCCGCTGGGTGGCCTGGAGGTGCGTCGTCAGGTCCTGGCCGATCTGTACGCCCGGGGTGCACAGGTGGCTGCCGGAGCGGACGCCGAGCTCTTCGTGCGCGTACTGCGCCGCTTGGCGCATCGCAGTGGCGGGCGCGCGTACATACGTCTTGACGAAGTCCCAGTCGAGTGCGCCGCCGCGCTCCAGGGAGCGGCGCAGCCCCGCTTCCGTACGGTGCGCCCTGCCCATGCTGTAGGCGACGCGTGCGCCGTCCAGCAGTTCGCCGGTGGCCAGCAGTCTGGGGCCGGCGAGCTGTCCGGCCGCCACCGCCTCGCGCAGTCTGGCCTGTTCGTAGGCGAAGCCGCCGAAGGAGACCGCCGTGGTGATGCCGTAGGCGAGCTGGGTGACCGTCTGCCTGCCGCCGTACGTGGTCTGCCAGGGGTGCGTATGGGTGTCCCACAGGCCCGGCAGGACGGTCAGCCCGGAGGCGTCCAGTCGGCGCTCGGCGCGGCGCCCTGAGCGGTGCGGGGCGATCTCGGCGATCCGGCCGTCCCGCAGCACCAGATCGACGTCCTCGCGTACGCCCTCCCCTGTGCCGTCCCACAGCCGTCCTGCGTGCACCACGGTCTGCTTGGGCGCGGGCCGCCGCCAGGACATCCCCAGCCGGACGGTGCGCGCCTTCCCCGGCTTTCCGTCCTCCACCCGGCGCAGCCGCAGTCTGCCCGCCGACAGGTACAGCAGGGCGGAGGAGTCGCCGGACCAGGACGGGTGGTCGGCGCTCTCGTCGGAGAGCCGGCGCGCCTTGCCCGCCGGGCTGCCGTCACCGCCCACGGGCAGCACCCACAGGGCCGACTCGGACACGGCGGCCATCCACTTCCCGTCGGGCGACCAGACCGGCCCTGAGGCGTAGCGGTCGGCGAGCGAGGCGTGCGGTGCGAGCGGGTACAGCGCTTCCGCGCCGCTGTCCGTCTCCAGGACCCGGATGAGGTTGTAGCCCTCGCGGAAGCGGTAGTTGAGCCGGTTGCGGTCGCACAGCGCGAGATGGCGGCCGTCCGGTGACCAGGTGGGCGGGCCCGGAAGGCCGCCCCCGCCCAGCGGCCCGGCCAGGGTGCGTTCCCGGCCGCTGTCCAGGTCCTTGACGAGCAGGTTGCCCGCCATGTCCAGGCACGCCAGCTTGTCGCCGTCCGGGGAGAGCACGCCGAAGACGCGGCCGCCCCCTGCGAGTTCCTTCTCCTGGCCGGAGTCGAGTTCTCTGCGGCGTACGGCCAGCAGGCCGTCGCGGTCGTCGCTGTAGAGCAGCGCTTCGCCGTCCCGGGTGAAGGAGGGCGCGCAGATGTAGCGGGACTCGGACGCCTGGACGAGCTTGCGGGGCCGCCCCCGGCCGTCGGTACGGGCCAGCCACAGCGCGTTGAGTGCGACATAGGCGACGTGCTCGCCGTCCGGGGAGAGGACGGGCTGCTGCACACCGCGCACGGGGTGGCTGCCCGGTGACTCGAAACCGTAGTCCTTGACGCGGTAGCGGGGGCGCCGGGTGGCCAGTTCGGCGGTGAAGGGGATGCGCTCGTGGGACTCCGGCCGGGCCGGACGCAGCAGTCGGAAGGTGCCGGAGACGGTCAGCAGCAGCGTCTCGCGGTCGGTCCAGCGGGGCGGCACCGGCGCCAGATCGCCCTCGATCCGTACGGGCTTCCCCTCGACGACCAGCGTGCAGGACGCCTTGGGCGCCGCGGTGGTGCGCAGGTAGGCGACCTTCCCTGAGGGCGAGACGGCGGGCGTCATCAGCGACACGCCCTCGGTGCTGTCCTCGTGCTCGGTACGGACGTCGCCGGAGCCGTCCGCGGCGACCGACACCAGGGTGCGCGCATCGAGCTGGGGGCCGCGCTCCCCCTCGGTCACGGTGCCGCGTACGCACAGCACGCGCTCGCCGTCCGGTGACCAGGCCGGGTCGAAGTCCTCCCAGTCGCCGTCCTGGAGCGGACCGCCCTGTCCCTTGCGGCCGGTGAGGCGGGTGAGTTCGCCACTGCGCACGTCCAGCACCCAGATGCGGTACGGGCTGCCCTTGACCGGGTCGCCTTCGCGTTCGGAGGCGAACGCGATCCGGGTGCCGTCCGGTGACCAGGCCGGGCCGCGGTCGTCCCAGGGCCCGTCGGTGCGCTGCTCCAGCCCTGAGCCGTCCGGGCGGAGGGTCCAGATGTGGAAGCCGCCGCCGTGGTAGGCGCAGACGGCGACCGTCTTGCCGTCGGGGGCGAGCACCGGGCGGGTCGGTTCCAGCACGGGGACGGTGAGCGGCCGCGCCTTGCCACCCGAACGGGGGATGGACCAGAGGGTGTTCTGCATCTCCGCGATCACTCGGTCGGCGCCGGGCACCAGGGTGGCAGCGCCGTTCGTGGCGGCGGAGAAGGTGACGGTACGGGCCTTGGTTCCGGCCTGGGCGAGGTCGGTGGCCTGAGCAGGTGCGGCGGCGGCCGGTGCGGTGAGGGCTGTGCCTCCCACAGCGAGTGCGCCGCCCGCGGCGGCCGATGCCTGGAGGAGCCGGCGACGGGCGAGGGCGCTGGGAACATCACCAGGTGAGGAGGTGACGTTTTCCGAGGTGGTGTGCGAGCCGGACGATTCCGAGGTGGCCAATGGTCCTCCCTGGACACGAGGGACGGGCCCGCTGATGCTCGCGGGCCCCGGGGGCGTGGTCAAGACCGCTCGCCGCTCCGGGGCCCGCCGCCTCGGGCCCGCTCCCCAGGGGGAATTGACGCCGGGTCAGCCGTCCAGCTGCCCGATCGTGGCGATCGAGGGCCCGCGCTGCGTCTGCAGCGTGCGGGCCACCTCCTCCGCCTCACGCAGCACCCGCAGCGCGTTGGACCACGTCAGCTTCGCCAGGTCGGCCTCGGACCAGTTGCGGTCCAGCAGTTCGGCCACCAGGTGCGGGTAGCCGGAGACATCCTCCAGCTGGGCGGGGGTGAAGGCGGTGCCGTCGTAGTCGCCGCCGATGCCGATGTGGTCGACGCCGGCGACCTCGCGCATGTGGTCGAGGTGGTCGGCGACCGTCGCGGCGTCCGGGACAGGGCGCGGGTTGGCCTTCTCGAACTCGCGCTGCACCTTGCGGCCTTCGTCGCTGAGGTCCAGGTGGTCCAGGCCGTGCGCACGCATGTTCTCGTCCGCGGCCCGGGTCCAGGCCACCGCCTCGGGAAGGATGAACTTCGGTACGAAGGTCGCCATCGCCACCCCGCCGTTGGCCGGGAGCTGGGCGAGCACGTCGTCGGGGATGTTGCGCGGGTGGTCGCACACGGCGCGCGCCGAGGAGTGCGAGAAGATCACGGGCGCCTCGGTGACCCGCAGCGCGTCCCGCATCGTCTCGGCCGCCACATGGGAGAGGTCCACCAGCATGCCCAGCCGGTTCATCTCGCGGACGACCTCCTCGCCGAAGCGGCTCAGCCCGCCCGCGCGCGGCTCGTCGGTGGCCGAGTCGGCCCAGTCCAGCGAGTTGTTGTGGGTGAGCGTCAGATAGCGCACCCCGAGCTGGTGGAGCGCGCGCAGCGCGGCCAGCGAGTTGTTGATGGAGTGCCCGCCCTCGGCGCCCATCAGCGAGGCGATACGGCGCTGGGCGTGTGCGGCCTCCACGTCCTGAGCCGTGAAGGCCAGCTGGAGGTCGTCGGGGTAGCGCGCGGCCAGCAGCCGAACGGCGTCGATCTGCTCCAGGGTGGCGCTCACCGCGTCGTCGCCGGTCAGCTCGCCGGGCACGTAGACGGACCAGAACTGCGCGCCGACACCGCCCGCGCGCAGCCGTGCCAGGTCGGTGTGGAGCTTCTCGCGCTGGTCGTCGGCGATGTCGAGCTTGTCGAGGTCGTAGCGCGCCTGCTCGCGCAGCGCCCACGGCAGGTCGTTGTGGCCGTCCACCACGGGGTGCTCGGCCAGCAGCGCCCGGGCGCGCTCCAGGCTGGGGCTGTCCGGGCGCCGCTCGGAACCTTCGGTGTGTGTCACCGGTTGCCTCCCGTCCGGCTGCCGAAGCCGAAGCCGGTCTCGCCCGCGGCCCTGGCACGCAGCCGCTTGCCCTTCTCGGTGGCCTGCGCGTTCAGCTCCTGCTGGAAGTCGCGCATCTTCTCGCGCAGCTCCTCGTCGTGCGCGGCGAGCATCCGGGCGGCGAGCAGCCCGGCGTTGCGCGCGCCGCCGACCGAGACGGTGGCGACCGGGACACCGGCCGGCATCTGCACGATGGACAGCAGCGAGTCCATGCCGTCCAGGTACTTCAGCGGCACCGGCACGCCGATGACGGGCAGCGGGGTCACCGAGGCCAGCATGCCCGGCAGATGTGCCGCGCCCCCCGCACCCGCGATGATCGCCCTCAGCCCGCGGTCGGCGGCGTCCTCGCCATAGGCGATCATCTCGCGGGGCATCCGGTGCGCGGAGACGACGTCGACCTCGTAGGCCACCTCGAACTCGTCCAGCGCCTTGGCCGCCTCCTCCATGACGGGCCAGTCCGAGTCGGACCCCATGACGATCCCCACGAGAGGGCTGGCTGTACTCATACGGCTCCTAGGCTGCTAGGTGGCGAATCCGGGCTCGGCTGTCGGTGCTGAGGGTCCCGCCGGTGCTGTCGGTCGCGCGCTCACTCCACGACGGTGCCGCGCAGGTAGCCGGCGGCGTGCGCGGCGCGCTCCCGCAGGTCGGCGAGGTCGTCCCCGTACACGTTGACGTGCCCCACCTTGCGGCCGGGCTTCACGTCCTTGCCGTACATATGGATCTTCAGCTGCGGGTCACGTGCCATGCAGTGCAGATACGGGGCGTACATGTCCGGGTAGTCGCCGCCCAGCACATTGGCCATCACGGTCCAGGGCGCCCGGCAGCGCGGGTCGCCCAGCGGCAGGTCGAGGACGGCCCGCAGGTGGTTGACGAACTGCGAGGTGACGGCACCGTCCTGGGTCCAGTGCCCGGAGTTGTGCGGCCGCATGGCCAGCTCGTTGACGAGCAGCCGGCCGTCCTCCGTCTCGAACATCTCGACGGCCAGGTGGCCCACGACGCCCAGCTCGTTCGCGATGCGCAGCGCGGTCTCCTGAGCGCGTACGGCGGCGTCCTCGGCCAGTCCGGGCGCCGGGGCGATCACCGTGTCGCAGACCCCGTCGACCTGGATGGACTCCACCACGGGGTAGGCCACCGCCTGCCCGTGCGGGGAGCGTACGACGTTCGCCGCCAGCTCCCGCGCGAAATCGACCTTCTCCTCGGCGAGCACGGGGACGCCCGCCTTGAAGGGCTCGGCCGCTGCCGGGTCGCCGACGCCGCGCACCACCCATACGCCCTTGCCGTCGTAGCCGCCGCGCACCGTCTTGAGCACGACGGGAAAGCCGTCGCCCTCCGCAGCGAACGCGGCCACGTCCTCGGGCGAGCTGACGATGCGGTTGCGCGGCGCGGGGATGCCGAGCTCGGTCAGGCGGGCGCGCATCACGCCCTTGTCCTGCGCGTGGACGAGCGCCTCCGGGCCGGGGCGGACGGGGACGCCGTCCGCCTCCAGGGCGCGGAGGTGCTCGGTGGGGACGTGCTCGTGGTCGAAAGTGATCACGTCGCAGCCCTCCGCGAAGCGCCGCAGTGTGTCCAGATCTCGGTAGTCACCGACGACAACGTCGTTGACCACCTGCGCCGCGGAGTCCTGCGCCGTATCCGAGAGAAGCTTGAATCTGATGCCGAGCGGAATGCCCGCCTCGTGGGTCATACGAGCGAGCTGACCGCCACCGACCATGCCGACTACCGGGAATGTCACGGTTCCAGGGTACGGGGCGCAGCGGAGCGCCCCGCCCGCCAGGTCTGCCTTGGGCCGCTCCCGCTGCGCTCGGCACCGGTCGATCCCGGTATGGACCTGTCTACAACGGGGGCCGGAACGGGCTGTGCGAAACGACGGGTGAAACAAGCCACCCCGGCGCTCGCCGACCCCGGGCAACCGTGCCCGCCCCTGCTGCGTCAATCGACCTACAGAGCGAATGTCCGGCTGGTTAGCATGGGTCAGCCTTCGCCGCCGACCGAAACGGGGCTCAGTATCGCTATGGGTAACTGGCGCACGATGCGCCCGGGACTGGAACGGCTCGTGCGCGAACTGGCCAAGTTCGGCGCCGTCGGTGCGCTGGGCTTTCTGGTGAACGTCGCGATCTTCAACCTGTGCATCCACACGTTCCAGCTCGCCCCCATCCGCTCCGGGGTCATCTCGCAGGTCGTCGCGATCGGCACCAACTATCTGGGCAACCGCTACTGGACCTACCGGCACACCGACAAGAACCGGATTCACCGCGAGACGGTCCTCTTCTTCCTCTTCAGCGGCGTCGGCCTGGTGCTGGAGAACGGCATCCTCGCCCTCTCGCACTACGGCTTCGGCTACACCTCGACGCTCGCCGACAACATCGCCAAGAACGTCATCGGCCTCGCCATCGGCACCGCCTTCCGCTTCTGGGCGTACCGCTCCTGGGTCTTCAAGGTGACCGCCGGGCCCGGCTCACGGGCCGCTACGGACGGTGGCGAGGCAGCCGAGCAGTCCCGTGCGGGGCACCCGAGCCCGGGCGCCCCGGACACCGGTGACGCCGGTGTCCGGATCGCCGTGGACCCGACGGGCTCAGCCGGCAGCGGACCCCGCGATGTCGGCGGCCTCACGGCTGAGGAACAGCGCGAAGACCGGCGGGAGCTGCTGAAGTAGCTCCAGGCGCCCGCCGTCCGCCTCCGCGAGGTCGCGCGCGACGGCCAGCCCGAGCCCGGTCGAGTTGTGGCCGCTGACCGTCCGCTCGAAGACGCGGGAGCCCAGCGACTCCTCCACCCCGGGGCCCTCGTCCGTGACCTCGACCACCACCTGGTTGCCGGTGACCCGGGTGCGCAGCGCCACGGTGCCGTCGCCGTGCATCAGCGAGTTCTCGATCAGCGTCGCCAGCACCTGCGCCACCGCGCCCGGGGTGCCCACGGCGCGCAGGCCGGTCTTGCCGGAGCGCACGAGGGCCCGGCCCGCGCTGCGGTAGGCGGGCTTCCACTCCTCGATCTGCTGTTTGACGACCTCGTCCAGGTCGAAACTGACGGCCGAGCCGGTACGCGGGTCGCGGGAGTTGGTCAGCAGCCGCTGCACCACGTCGGTGAGCCGCTCGACCTGGGCGAGCGCGATGGTCGCCTCCTCCTTGACGACGGCGCGGTCGCCCGGCTCGTCGCCCTCGGCCATCGTGATGATCTCCTCCAGCCGCATGGAGAGCGCTGTCAGCGGGGTGCGCAGCTGGTGCGAGGCGTCGGCAGCCAGCCGCCGCTCGGCGGTGAGCATCCGGCCGATACGGTCGGCGCTGGCGTCCAGTACGTCCGCGACCCGGTCCAGTTCAGGAACCCCGTAGCGGCGGTGCCGCGGGCGCGGGTCGCCGGAACCGAGGCGTTCGGCCGTCTCGGCCAGGTCGGTGAGCGGGGCCGCCACCCGGTGCGCCTGGCGTACGGCGAGCACCGCGGCGGCGATCACCGCGAGCAGCGCGACCGCGAGGATGATCAGCAGGGTGCGGCCGACCTCGGCGCGCACCTCGGACCTGGATGCCTGGACGGTGACGTGCTCGCCGTGCGCGCCGGTCTGCTCGGCCTCGACGACGTCGCCCGAGGGCCGCTCACCGACCTCGATGGGCGACCGCCCCGGCACCTCGATGCGGATGTAGCGGACGTGGCGGTCCTTGGATGTGGTGACGCCGATGGACTCCTTGGTCACCCGCTCGCCGGCCACCAGTCGGCTCTCGACGGTGGAGACCAGGCGGACCGCCTCGGAGCGGACATTCTCCTTGGTGCTGTTCTCGATCGTGCGCGATTCGACGATCACGAGCGAGATGCCGAAGACCGCCACCACCACGAGGACGACGGCGAGGATGGAGAAAATGAGCCGACGGCGCACGTGCTGGCTTCTTTCCTAGGGGGCTGTGCAGCGGGAGGGGATACGCGCCCGGGGGCGCGGGGAACTGCGCGACCAGCCACGACGAAGCCGCAGCCCGCGCACTTCGGAAAGGCGCACCCCCTCACCGGCGCCGGCGGGACGGAAAGGCTCAGCTCTTTTCGAAGCGGAAGCCCACGCCGCGCACCGTAGCGATGTACCTGGGATTGGCCGCGTCGTCGCCGAGCTTCTTCCGCAGCCAGGAGATGTGCATGTCCAGCGTCTTGGTCGACGACCACCAGGTGGTGTCCCACACCTCCCGCATCAGCTGGTCCCGGGTGACGACCCGGCCCGCGTCCCGCACCAGCACCCGCAGCAGGTCGAACTCCTTGGCGGTCAGCTGCAGCTCCTCGTCGCCCATCCAGGCGCGGTGCGACTCGACGTCGATCCGCACCCCGTGGGTGGCCGGGGGCTGGGCCGGCTCGGCGGGCGTACCGCGGCGCAGCAGAGCGCGGACGCGCGCCAGCAGCTCGGCGAGCCGGAAGGGCTTGGTGACGTAGTCGTCGGCGCCCGCGTCGAGGCCGACGACGGTGTCCACCTCGTCGGCGCGCGCGGTCAGGACGAGGACGGGGAAGGCGTGGCCCTCGTTGCGGAGTCTGCGGCACACCTCCAGGCCGTCCATGCCGGGCAGCCCCAGATCGAGCACGACCAGGTCGATGCCCTCGCGCAGCCCCGCGTCGAGCGCGCCGGGGCCGTCCTCGCGCACCTCGACCTCGTATCCCTCCCGGCGCAGGGCGCGGGCCAGCGGCTCCGAGATCGACGCGTCATCCTCGGCGAGCAGTACACGGGTCATGCACCGATGGTAGTCCGCGTGGCCGAGCGTAAGGGCCGTCCCGGTGTGCTCCCACCCCCGCACTGTCGATCTCCAGGTGAGATGGACACGACACCATCGAATACGCTGTCGGGTTGCACCGTTCACCTGTGATGTATCTCGCAACCTCTTCCATGAGGCCGTGCGCGGTGACTTATGGTGAATGCACTTATGTAGTGAACGTCGAGGACTCCTGACGCCACAGCACCACGGCCGGGGGTCCTTTTCCGTGTACGGGTCCCGCCTGCGCGCAGCGCCGCTGGGCAGCGCGGCGCCCGCAGCGCAATGGCAAGGAACACCGATATGGCGCCCAGCCTGACGAAGGACGACCCCGGCACAACCGGCGGCAGGACCTTCTTCGGCCACCCACGAGGACTGGCCACGCTCTTCATGACGGAGATGTGGGAGCGCTTCAGCTTCTACGGCCTCCGCGCTCTGCTCGTCGTCTACCTGGTGGCCGGTGGGCCCGACGCGGGTGAGGGCGGCGCACACCAGGGCGGCGGCCTGGCCATGACCCTGGCCACGGCGACGGCGATCTACTCCGTCTACAACGCCATGGTCTACCTGCTGACCATGCCGGGCGGCTGGTTCGGCGACCGGCTCTGGGGCCCCCGCAAGACCGTCACCGTCGGCGCGGGCATCATCATGATCGGCCACCTCACCCTGGCGATGCCGGGCGAGGCATCGTTCTTCATCGGCCTCGCCTGTGTGGCCACCGGCTCCGGGCTGCTGAAGGCCAACATCTCCAAGATGGTCGGCGATCTGTACAACGGGCCCGACGACCCGCGCCGCGACGGCGGCTTCACGGTCTTCTACATGGGCATCAACGCCGGCTCGTTCCTCGCCCCGTTCGCCATCGGCACCGTCGGCCAGACCGTCAACTGGCACCTGGGCTTCGGCATGGCCGCCGTCGGTATGGGCCTGGGCCTGATCCAGTTCCTGGTCGGCTCCCGCCATCTGGACCCCAAGAGCAGCCAGGTGCCCGCGCCGCTGACGGCGCAGGAGAAGTCGGCAGTGCTGCGCAAGGCGCTGCTGTGGCTCACCGTCGCCGTCGTGTTCTACGGCGTCGTGGTCGCCACCGGCACCTTCACTCTCAACTGGGCGATGATCCCGCTCACCGTCCTTGGCCTGCTCATCCCGCTCGGCATGCTGGTGCGGATCAAGCGCGACAAGGACCTCACCCGGGCCGAGCAGGGCCGGATGACCGGGTACATCTGGTTCTTCGCCGCCGCCGCGATCTTCTGGATGATCTACGACCAGGGTGCCTCGACCGTGCAGGCGTTCGGTGACGCCAAGACCACCTCCCAGGTGCTGGGCTGGCACTTCCCCTCGACCTGGTTCCAGTCGATCAACCCGCTGTTCATCATCCTGCTCGCCCCGGTCTTCGCCTCCCTGTGGCTGGCCCTCAACCGGCGCGGCAAGGAGCCGACGACCACTGCGAAGTTCGCCTTCTCGCTGGTCGTGATGGGCCTGTCGTTCTTCGTCTTCGTCATCCCGATGGGCATGGCCTCCGGCGGTACGAAGGTGAGCCCGATGTGGCTGGTCCTCATCTTCCTGCTGCACACCGTCGCTGAGCTGTGCCTCTCGCCGGTGGGCCTGTCGGTGACCACCAAGCTGGCCCCCGCCAAGTACGCGAGCCAGCTGATGGGTGTCTGGTTCCTCGCCGTGACAGCGGGCGACAGCATCACGGGGCTGCTGTCCATCGGCGGCGTCGACCTGAGCACCACCGGGGTCGTCGCCATGGAAGCCACCCTCTCGGCACTGGCCGGCTTCGCGATCTACATGTACCGCCGGCAGATCACCGCGACGATGACCGAGGTGAAGTAAGAGCCCTCTTACCCCCGCGACCCCTTTCCGCCGCGACGGCGGGAAGGGGGATCGCCCTCGCGGCGGGGAGGAAGGTCGCCCTCGCGGCGGGAAGAGGCCCGTACGACCAGGGTCATACCCAGGCGGAAGACCGCCAGCGGGACCACCACGCACAGCAGTACCCAGAAGAGGGTCACCCCCCAGGGACGGCCCACGTTCCACGGCTGCTCGGTCAGCACGCGTCGGCCGAGCTTGGCCGCGACGGTGTACTGACCGTGCGCGCCCGCGGCCAGCTCCACGGTCAGCTCCACCCGCGCCTTCTCGCCCGGGTCGATCGTGCCCCGCCACTGCTGGCGCTCCCACTCGGGCGCGAGGACGCCGTGCGAGGCCCCGACCTCGAAGACCGGGTCCCGGGCGCGGTCGGCCCCCAGGTTGCCGACCGTCAGCACCAGCTTCCGCTGCTGAGGGGCGCCGAACCAGTTGAGCAGCCCGCTGTCGCCCTCCAGCCGCGCCGCCAGGACGCTGAGCCGTCCGCCCGTACGCTTCTCGGGCAGCGGTTCCACCGGGTGGCCCGCGACCCGGAACGCCGCTTCGGCCGCCGCGAACGGGCCGGTCACCGTGGCGGCCCGGACGACGCACGGGCACGCCTCGGGCGGCTCGGCCACGGGGAGCCTCTTGCGGAAGCGGCCGTTGCCGTCCGTTGTGACTGCCCGCCCTTCCGCGTTGGCGCAGGCATTGGTGCCGCCGATCGCGTTCTGGCCGCACAGCAGCAGGGTGAGCAGGGTGTCCGGCCGCCACCCGGTGCCCCGAACCGTGACGGTCGCCCCGGCCCCGGCCTCGCCCCGGGAGAGCGTGACCTTCGGGCGCGCCTTCGCGGAGGCCGGTGTCGTCGCGGCCGGTGCCGTTGCCGCGGCCGGTGCCTGCCCAGGCGCGGCCGGCGCCTGCGGGGGTGCGGCCGGTGCCTGCGGGGGTGCGGCCCCGGTGAGGGCGCAGGCCAGCAGGGCGACCACCAGACATACGGTGCGCCGGATACGCGTCGGGATCGTCCTCATTCCGCGGCTCCCGTGGTCGGCGCCTGACGTCGGGTTCGAGGCTGCCGCGGGCCCGCGCCGGCGGCCGGGGTGCGGCGTCTGCGGCGGACGTACCAGGCGACGCCGCCGCCGGCGAGGACGAGGAGCACACCGAGGGCCCACTTCCAGGGCACGGCCGTGTAGGAGACGGCGGCCGTGTCACGGGCTCCGGCTTCGGCCGTCACCGTGAGGCGGACATCCGCCACGTCCACAGCGGGCGGACGCGGCCACCGCTCGTGGCGGGTGACGCGTCGGCCGGGGAGCAGTTCCACGGGCAGGGCACGGGCCGGTTGCCGTACCAGCGGACCAAACAGCCCGTCGGCGCGTACGGCGAGCCGGGGCCGCAGCACGACGTTCCCCCGGTTGACCAGGGTGTAGCCGATCGTCGCCGCGCCGTCCCCGGCCTCCCGCACGGTGACGTCCTCCACGCTCAGGGCCGCCAGGGTCGGCCCGCTCACCCGCAGATACATCCGGACCCCCACCTTCCGCTCGCCGTCGTCGACGACGAGCGCGGCGGGATGGTCCCCCGGCACGGCACTGTCCGGGACGGTCACGCTCAGCGGCACCTCGGCCCGGGTACGGGGCGGCACCTCGACGGTCTTCTCGGCGAGCGCCGTCCAGGTCCCCGCACCCCGGCTGTCGCCCTCCTTGCGTACGGCGAACCCTCCGCCACCGGCGTTGTCCGCGTCGGCTCCGCGCAGCCGGAAGGTGCGGGGCTCGTCACCCTCGTTGGTGAGCGCGAGGGAGTCGTGCAGCACGGTGCCCGGCTCGCCCTCCAGATAGAAGAACGAGCGCGCCTCCGTGCCGCCCGCTCCGGGCCGGGTGCGGGCGGGCGGGGCGGGCGCCGCGGTCCAGTCCGGGTGCGCCTCAGCGAGACTTCTGACCGCTTCGGCGGGTCTCCCTGACACCGCGTCCGCGCGGCCGACGCCGCCCGGCAGACAGAGGGCGAGCACACCGAGCACGACGAGGACGCGGACGTGAGGGGGAGCCTTACGGCCCGCCACGGGCTAGTGCCGGACCGCGGCCCTGCGCCGCGTCACCCACAGCGTTCCGCCGATTCCCGCCAGCAGCACGGTGCCGCCGAGGGTGCCGAGGGCCACAGCGGAGTCGGTCGGGCCGGTCTTGGGCAGCTCGCCGCCGCCGCTGGACGATGTCTGGCCACCGCTCGCCGCGCCGCCGGAGGTGCCGCCACCGCTGGCCGCGCCGCCCGACGCTTCGCCTCCGGAATCCCCGCTGCCGCCCGAACCACCGCTGCCGCCCGCGGCCTTCACGTCCAGGGTGAGGGAGGGCTTGGGGTTGTTCTTCGGGTTGCAGGTGGTGGTCGTGCCCAGGGCCTTGATGGTCAGGGTGCCGGCCGTGAAGGTGACCTTGCCGCTCTTCTTCGGCGTGTAGGTCCCGCTCAAGTCGGGGATCTTGATCGGGGTGTTGGCCGGAATGGCCTTGTCGTTGCCGGGGCCGCTCACCGGTACGTCACCGGTCTCGGCGCCGCCGAGTTTGATCTTGGCGCTGGGCTTCATGGCGCCCTTGCCCAGCTCCACGGGGCTGGAGGAGACGCCCTTCTCGAAGGACATCGTGAGCTTGTAACCGCTGCCGCTCTCGCTGGCCTTGATGTCGATGGGCGACACGGCGCTCTTGTCCCCGATCGGGGTCTTGCACTGGTAGTCGACGTCGACCGTGGTGGCGCTCGCGGTGGGAGCCGACAGCAGTACGGCCGATCCGGCGAGGGCTGTTGCCGCCACCGTGGCGGCGGCCGTGCGGGTGTGGCGTTTCTTGCTGTGGGACACGGGGGTTCCCCCTTCATCCGGACGCGCAAGTTACTGACGACACATCAGATTCGCGCCGACAGTAGCCCCAGGCCCTTGGAGAGGGAAGAGCCTCCGCGCCGTGAGTACAGGGTCGCCCCAAAGGGGCACGGGGAACGGCGCTCCCCTGGGGGCACCTCCCGGCCGGAGGCTGGGGGACTCCGGCCGGGAGGTGCCCCCAAGCCACAGCTCACGCGCGGCCTGCAACGCACGATCAGGAGCACCCTCCCCGGCAAGCGCCCCCGCCGAAGGCGTCAGTGCGGAGCGGCCAGCTCCGCCCACACCGTCTTGCCCGGACCCTCCGGATTGCGTACGACACCCCAGTCCAGGCACAGCCGCTGGACGATGAACATCCCGTGCCCGCCCGGCCGTCCCGCCCGGTGCGGGGTCCGCGGCGACGGGGAACCCGCGCCCAGGTCGACGATCTCCAGGCGCAGCACCTTCGCGTTGGCACCGACCCGCAGCTCCTCGGGGCCGTTGGCGTGCAGACACGCGTTGGTGACCAGCTCCGATACGACGAGCAGCACGTCCTCGGCGGCCGCACGCTGGTCGGCCGTGGCGGCGGGCAGCCAGCCCCAGTCCTGGAGGGCTCGGCGGGTGAAATCCCGAGCGCGTGGCACGGCGCCGCTGGCGCCGACCAGCCGCAGCCTGCGGACCTGCCGCATCGGCTGCCCGCCCTGGCGTGCGGCTCCCCCGGCAGCAGAGGCCGCACTCTCCGCGGCGGTCCCCATGGCGCCACTCCCCCCTTCGGCTCCGGGTGCGGGCGTGGAAGCGCTCCCGGAAGCGTCGGCCTTCCCTGGAGCGCCCTCGGAACCGGAGATCCCGAGGGTCGGCCCACGCTCCGTGCCCGCATCGGCACGCACCCGCGCGTCGGCACCACCGGCCGCGCCGCACCCCGGGCCCGCGGTCGCCGGAGTGCCCTCGGGCTCCGGACCGCGGTCGCCCGCCGGTTGCGGCCGGGTGGTGCTCATCAGTGGTTCACCTCACCGATCACCGGATACGTTTCGCCGTCCCGCGCCGCCCCGTACCGTGCGGAACCTTGACGCGCTGTACACGAATGTCTGACAGATTCGAAGGACTCCTGCCCGGACGCACCGTGAGAACACTTACGGATTCAGCCGGACCTGTGTGATGCGCGTAACGCCCTGATTACGCGTCGGGCCGGTGTTCCGGGCCCGAGGGGTGCTCCAGCGCCGATCCGAGGTCCTCGTGCACGGTGAAGACCGCGCTCGCACCGGTGATCTCGAAGACGCGCGCCACTACGGGGAGCATCCCCGCCAGATGGACACCGCCGCCGGCCTCCTCCGCCTTCAGGCGGGCGCCGAGCAGCACGTTCAACCCCGTCGAGTCGCAGAACTCGAGCCGCGAGCAGTCCACGACGAGGCGGCTGTAGCCTTCCTCGACGCTGCGCTCCAGCGGCTCGCGCAACAGCTCCGCGGTGTGGTGATCGAGCTCACCCTCGGGGGTCACGACGGCACTGATTCCCTCGTGCCGCACCTCGACCGTCAGCCGGCCCTGGCTCGTGCTGCCGGGCATCCCGCGGTCCATGCACACCCCTTCTGTTTCGCGTGAGGGCCTTCACTGCTTCCCCCGTCGAGCGGTTCGCAACCCTACGCCTTCGGCGGCCTCACCGGTAGCCGAACATTGGACAGATTGGTCACAAAAGGACAAAGGGAGCTTGCTCTTGCTGTGCAGGAGCAGGTAGGTCTAGTAGGGATACCGAACCGACGTCGGCTCTGGAGGCGCCGCACCCCGTAGTGCACGTCACGGCTTCGGCAGCCATATGCCGAGAAAACCATGGAGGACAGCCATGTCACCCCGGCTCGACAACGGGATATCCGACCCCGCGCATACGCAGGTCGCGACCGTTCCCGCCGTTCCGGAGCAACACAGCACGGACCGGCTGCCGGATTCCCAGTCCCTGACCCCCGAAACCCTCACCGACCCGGCGAGCGCCGAACAGATCGCGGAGGCGGTGGAAGCCGACCTCTTCGACCAGCTCCAGCTCCCTGAGATCCCACCCTATGACGAGGTCGGTCCGCTGGACGCGCGGGCCCTCTCCAAGACGCTGTTCGAGCGGCTGGAGAACCTCGAAGAGGGCACCCACGAGTACGCGTACGTCCGCAACACCCTGGTAGAACTCAATCTCGCCCTGGTGAAGTTCGCGGCCTCCCGGTTCCGCTCGCGCAGCGAGCCCATGGAGGACATCGTCCAGGTCGGCACCATCGGCCTCATCAAGGCGATCGACCGCTTCGAGCTGAACCGCGGCGTCGAGTTCCCCACCTTCGCGATGCCGACCATCGTCGGCGAGATCAAACGCTTCTTCCGCGACACCTCCTGGTCCGTGCGGGTACCCCGACGCCTCCAGGAGCTGCGACTCGACCTGGCCAAGGCGGGCGACGAACTCGCCCAGAAGCTGGACCGGGCGCCGACCCCCGAGGAGCTGGCCAAGCGGCTGAACATCTCCAGCGAGGAAGTCATCGAGGGCATGGCGGCGAGCAACGCCTACACCGCCAGCTCGCTGGACGCGCAGCCCGAGGAGGACGACACCGAGGGTGCGCTGGCCGACCGCATCGGCTACGAGGACCACGGACTCGAAGGCATCGAGTACGTCGAGTCGTTGAAGCCGCTGATAGCCGAACTCCCCCCACGGGACCGCAGAATCCTCTCGCTGCGCTTCGTGGCGAACATGACCCAGTCGGAGATCGGTGAGGAGCTCGGCATCTCGCAGATGCATGTCTCCCGCCTCCTCTCCCGCACCCTGGGCAAGCTCCGCAAGGGGCTGATGATCGAGGAGTGACGCGGGGTGCCGCCCAGCGCGGTGCGGCGACTCCGCGTGCCGAGGGCCCGGCCGGACAACGACAGTCCGGCCGGGCCCTCGGCCTGTCCGGTCACTCCGGGCCGCCCCGGCGCTCCGGGCCGCCCGCGCCGTCCGGCCTGTCCGGGCCGTCCGCAGTGGTGACTGCACGCGTCGACCAGCCGCTGACTACCGCCCCCGGACGACCCGGAGGTGCAGCCTCCACCCCTGGTTCGACATCCGAGTTGGAACCTGTACGGGATTCGCCGCGGCCTGCGGCTGCCTACCGTCCTGGAGGTACCGAGAGAAGTCCGCGACCGACCGGGGGAACGAGACCGTGCGCAGCACCATGGACACCCACCAGGAGCGACGCCCGTACGCGCCGACGGCCGGGGCCCCGGCCGTCGACCACCGCCGCGCACTGTTCGCCACCGTGCAGAGCTTCATCTGGGCACACCTGGGCGACCCCGGCCTGTGCCCGGACGCCATCGCCGCCGCTCACCACATCTCCACCCGCAGCCTGCACCGCCTCTTCCAGAGCCAGGGCTGCACGGTCAGCTCCTGGATTCGCCGCCAGCGCCTCAACCGCGCCCGCCGCGACCTGGCCGACCCGAAGCTGGCCCACCATCCCATCCAGGCCATCGCCGCCACCTGGGGCTTCACCCGCCCCGCCGACTTCACCCGCGCCTTCCGCGCCGCCTACGGCATCCCCCCGCATCACTTCCGCACCACCGCGCTGGGCCGCTCCCGTCGCCCCTAGGGGCGAACCCCTGCACGGTACGCGTCCCAAGCAGGGGCGGGATCGCCCCCGAGGCCGATCCGGGAGCCGTCAGCAGCCGCAAAGGTGATCTTCGAACAGCCGCAGATCCCCGGCGTTACGGAGTGAGTTGTGCAGACGCGTATACGGAACACCCTGGTGGCGGCCCTGTTGGCCGCCGGACTCGGCACAACCGCGGGCGTGGCGCCCGCCGTCGCCCAAGCCCCCGGAGCGCAGCCGGTGGCGGCGCGGCAACACCCGGACGGCCTCGACACCGCAAAGCTCCAGGAGGCGCTGCGCGGACTCCCCGACAAGGACACCACCGCCGCGCTGGCCCGGGTGGGCGGAAGGGAGAACTGGCACGGCAGCGCCGGTGTACGGAACCTGCGCACCGGGCACAGGGCGCTGGAGCACGGCCGGTTCCGGGCGGGCTCCACCACCAAGGTCGTCACCGCGGCTCTGGTGCTCAAGCTCGCTTCCCTGGGCCGTATCGACCTCGACGGCACCGTGCAGCACTATCTGCCCGGCCTGCTGACGGACGAGTTCGAACCGATCACCGTACGCCAGTTGCTCACCTTCACCAGCGGCCTCAAACCGGGCCGCGGCCTCGGCCCGGTGAACGGGGAAGGGTACGAGAACCGCTTCAAGACCCTCACGCCTCAGGAGGTCGTGGCCTCCTCCGTCGCCAAGGGACCCTACAAGGGCGAGGGGGAAGGCCCGGGCAGGAAACAGCGCTACGCCAACATCGACTACACGGTCCTGGGCCTGCTCGTCGAGAAGGTCACGCACGACTCCTACGAGCACCAGGCCCGGCTCCATGTGCTGCGTCCGGCCGGAATGCGGCACACCTCCTTCCCCGGCGGCCCCGACCCGCGTATCCACGGTCCGCACAACCGCGGCTATCAGAGGCTCGCGGACGGCAGGGTGGTGGACGCGACCGAGTGGAACATGTCGGACCGCTGGGCGGCGGGAGACATGATCTCCACCACCGCCGACCTGGAGCGGCTGCTCTTCTCGCTGTTCAGAGGGAAGATCGTGCCCCAACCGCTGCTGGACCGCGAGATGTTCACCGTGCCGGACATCGAGGGTGCCACCATGAGCGCCGGGCTCCAGCGGTTCGACGCGGGGAACGGTCTCGTCCTGTGGGTCAAGTCCGGGGCGCGTCCCGGTTACAACACCCTGATCGCCGGCACCCGCGATCTGTCCCGCACCCTCGTCTACTCCGTCAACTCGACGGACGCCAAGGGCCCGACCATGAACCCGGTCGGAGAGCGGCTCGTCAGGGCCGCCTTCTCCCTCCCCGCCGAACCCGGTCGGCGGGGAGGATCGTCCTGAGTCCTCACACCTCGCGCACGCCGCGCTGCCAGACGGCCGAGACCAGGGGGACGCCCGGGCGGTAGGAGAGGTGTACATGAGAGGGGGCGTCCAGCAGGACGAGGTCGGCGCGGGAGCCGACGGTCAGCCGGCCGATGTCGGTACGGCGCAGCGCCTGGGCACCGCCCGCCGTCGCGGACCACAGCGCCTCGTCCGGCGTCATCCCCATCTCCCGTACGGCGATGGCGATGCAGAACGGCATCGAGGAGGTGTACGAGGAGCCGGGGTTGCAGTCGGTGGACAGCGCCACCGTGACGCCCGCCTCCAGGAGGCGACGGGCGCCCGGGTAGACGGCGCGCGTGGAGAACTCGCAGCCGGGCAGCAGGGTGGCCACCGTGGCGCTGTTCGCCAGTGCGTCGACGTCCACGTCCGTCAGGTGCGTGCAGTGGTCGGCCGAGGCCGCGCCCACCTCCACCGCCAGTTGGACACCGGGGCCGTGGGTGAGCTGGTTGGCGTGGACCCGTGGGGTGAGGCCCTTGGCCTTGCCCGCGGTGAGGATGGTGCGCGACTGGTCCTCGTCGAAGGCGCCCTCCTCGCAGAAGACATCGACCCAGCGGGCGTACGGGGCGCACTCCTCAAGCATCTCGCCCGCGACCAGCGCGGTGTACCCGTCGGGGTCCTCCGCCCACTCCGGCGGGACGATATGGGCGCCGAGGTAGGTGATCTCCTCCAGGCCCGACTCCGCGGCCACCCGGAGCGCGCGTGCCTCGTGCTCGGGCGAGAGTCCGTACCCCGACTTGGTCTCGACGGTGGTGGTGCCCTGCGCCAGCATCTCGCGCACATGCGCCTTCAGCGTGGCCGCCAGCTGCGCGTCCCCCGCCTCGCGGGTGGCGCGGACGGTGGTGCGGATGCCACCGGCCGTGTAGACGCGTCCGGACATCCGGGCGTTGAACTCCTGGGTGCGGTCGCCCGCGTAGAGCAGGTGGGAGTGGCTGTCGACGAACCCGGGGATCGCGGCCCTGCCGCCCGCGTCGTACAGCTCGTCGGCCGCGGGCACCTTGTCGCCCGGGCCCACCCACGCCACCTTGCCGTCCTCGATGACCAGGGCGGCGTTCTCGATGATGCCCAGCGGGCCGCCGTCGCCCTGCGCCGGGTCGTTGGTGACGAGGGTGGCGAGGTTGGTGAGGGAGAGGGTTCGGGGCATGGCTGGGGTGTCCTCGGGTCGGGGGTCTGCTGTCAGGGGCGGAGGGCTGCGATCGACTCAGCGAGTGCCTTGGGTACGGAATCGAGAAGGGTGTGGGAGCCGTCCCGCACCACATGCCGTCCGGCCACCACCGTGTGGCGGACGTCGGCTGCGGTGGCGGCGAACACGGCCGTCTCCGCGCCCAGTCGCACCACGGGCCCGGCCGTGCGCACCGAGTCCAGCGCGACGGTGACGAAGTCGGCCAGCGCCCCCGTCTCCAGGCGGCTCGCCTCGGGCCAGCCGAGCGCGGCGTGTCCACCCTCGGTGGCGGCCCGCAGCAGCTGCCCGGCGGTCCAGTGGCCCCGGGCGCGGCTGGCCAGGCGCTCGTTGAGCTCCAGGGCGCGGGCTTCCTCGAACAGGTCGATGACGGCGTGGCTGTCGCTGCCCAGGGAGAGTCCGGCACCCGCGCTGTCGAGCGCGGGTGCCGGTCCGATGCCGTCGGCCAGGTCGCGTTCCGTGGTCGGGCACATGCACACGCCCGTGCCCGAGCCGCCCACCGTCCGGATGTCGTCCGACGTCAGATGGGTGGCGTGTACGGCGGTGGTGCGGGGGCCGAGTACGCCGTGCTCGGCCAGCAGCGCGGTCGGCGTGAGACCGTGCGCGTTCCAGCACGCCTCGTTCTCGGCCGTCTGCTCGGACAGATGGACGTGCAGCGGCGCCCTCCGCCGCTCGGCCCACTCGGCGACGGTGTGCAACTCCCGTGCGGGCACTGCCCGTACGGAGTGCACGGCGGCGCCGACCCGCGCGTGGTCGCCGTCCGGGCTGAAGGCGTCGGCGCGTTCGGCCCACGCCTCGGCGCTGCCGTCGCTGAAGCGCAGCTGCGGCCGGGTGGGCGGCTCGCCGCGGCCCTTCGGGCCGATACCGGAGGCGAGGTAGGCGGTGTCCAGCAGGGTGATACGGATGCCCGCGTCGGCCGCGGCCGCGACCAGCGCGTGGCTCATGGCGTTGGGGTCGTCGTAGCGTTCGCCGCCCGGAGCGTGGTGCAGATAGTGGAACTCGCCCACACAGGTGATCCCGGCCAGCGCCATCTCCGCGTACACAGCGCGGGCCAGCGCGTAGTAGCTGTCCGGGGTGAGCAGCGACGCCGTCCGGTACATGGTGTCGCGCCACGTCCAGAAGGTGCCGGAACCGACCTGGACGGTGCCGCGCAGCGCCCGGTGGAAGGCGTGCGAGTGAGCGTTGGCCAGGCCGGGCAGTGTCAGCCCGCGCAGCGTGACAGCGCCGGGCGGCGGGGTCTGGACGCCGGTACGGATGGCGCCGAGCCGCCCCTGTGCGGTCACCTCCAGGACGACGTGCTGTTCGACGGTGCCGTTGAGCCACGCGTTCTCGCACCAGTAGACCTTCTCGGCAGGTACGCCACCGGGCTCCGGCCCTGTCGCGTTGGGGTTCGTCCTGGTCCTCGTGGTCACACCAGACCCTCCAGTACGTCGGCGAGCGCGCTGACGCCCGCCACACAGTCGTCCTCCTCGGCGAACTCGGCGGGCGAGTGCGAGACACCGGTCGGGTTGCGGACATACAGCATGGCTGTGGGAACCGAAGCGGACAAAATACCCGCGTCGTGTCCTGCGCCGGTGGGCAGCACCGGCACATCGCCGCCCAGCAGCCCGACCAGCCGGTCCCGCAGTACGTGGTCGAACTCCACGAGCGGCGTCCGGGACTCCCGCGTCACCTCGACCGCCACCCCGTCACGCCCGCCGCGCTCCCCCGCGGCGCGCTCGATCTCGCCGACCACGGCCGCCAGCGTCTCCGCGTCCGGAGCCCGCGAGTCGAGCCACCCGCTGACCTGGGAGGGCACGGCGTTCACCCCGTTCGGCTCCACCGTCACCTTGCCGAAGGTCGCCAGCGCGCCCGCCAGCCGCGCCTTCTTGCGGGCGGCCAGCACGGTGTTGGCGTAGGTGAGCATCGGGTCCCTGCGGTCCTCCAGCCGGGTGGTGCCGGCGTGGTTGGCCTCCCCTCGGAAGTCGAACCGCCAGCGCCCGTGCGGCCAGATCGCGGAGGCGACGGCGACCGGGTGCGGCGTCTCGGCCAGCGCGCGGCCCTGCTCGATGTGGAGCTCCACGAACGCGCCGATGCGGGCGAGGCGCTCGGGGTCGGGGCCCAGCGCCTCGGGGCTGTACCCCGCCGCCTCCATCGCCTGCGGCAGCGTCACCCCGTCGGCGTCCCGCAGCGCGTGCGCGCCCTCCCGGGTGAGGGTGCCGGTCAGCAGCCGCGAGCCCACACAGGCGAGCCCGAAGCGGGCGCCCTCCTCGTCGGCGAAGTTGACGATCGCGAAGGGGCAGGTGAACTCGGTGCCCCGGCTGCGGAGTTCGTCGTAGGCGGCGAGCGCCGAGATCACACCGAGGGGGCCGTCGAAGGCGCCGCCCTCGGGGACGGAGTCGAGGTGGGAGCCGGTCACCAGCGCGTCCCCGGCGCTTTTGTCGCCGGCCCACGCCCATTGGTTGCCGTTCCGGTCGACCTCGTACGCCAGCCCGCGGGTCCTTGCCTGGTGCCGGAACCACTCCCGGCACTCGATGTCGGGCCCCGACCACGCGTACCGGCGGTAGCCCCCGCCGGGTGCCTTGCCGAGAGGGAGGAGCTCTTTCCACATGGCGTGGAAGGACGGGCTCGGGACGCCCTCAGGCACGCTGCTCTCCCTCCCGCATGGGAATGCGGACTCCGCGGTCGGCGGCGACCGCCTCCGCCTCGGGGTACCCCGCGTCCACGTGGCGGATCACTCCGGTGCCGGGGTCGTTGGTGAGGACCCGCGAGAGCTTCTCCCCCGCCAACGCCGTCCCGTCGGCGACCGTGACCTGCCCCGCGTGCAGGGAGCGCCCCATGCCGACCCCTCCGCCGTGGTGGAGGGAGACCCAGGACGCGCCGGAGGCGACGTTGAGCATGGCGTTGAGCAGCGGCCAGTCCGCGATGGCGTCGGAGCCGTCGCGCATGGCCTCGGTCTCGCGGTAGGGCGAGGCGACGGACCCGCAGTCGAGGTGGTCGCGGCCCAGCACCAGCGGGGCGGCGAGCTCGCCGGAGGCCACCATGTCGTTGAAGCGCTCACCGGCAGCGGCCCGCTCCCCGTAGCCGAGCCAGCAGATGCGCGCGGGCAGGCCCTGGTAGTGCACGCGTTCACCGGCGAGTTTCAGCCAGCGCGCCAGCGACTCGTTCTCCGGGAACAGGTCCAGCAGGGCGCGGTCGGTCGCGGCGATGTCGGCGGGGTCGCCGGACAGCGCCGCCCAGCGGAAGGGGCCCTTGCCCTCGCAGAAGAGGGGGCGGATGTAGGCGGGGACGAAGCCGGGGAAGTCGAACGCGCGCGCGTACCCGGCGAGCTGTGCTTCGCCGCGGATGGAGTTGCCGTAGTCGAAGACCTCGGCCCCGGCGTCCTGGAAGCCGACCATGGCCTCGACGTGTGCGGCCATCGACTCGCGTGCCCGCCGGGTGAAGTCGGCGGGCTTCTCGGCGGCGTAGGCGGCCATGTCCGCGAAGTCGACACCGACGGGCAGGTACGAGAGCGGGTCGTGTGCGGAGGTCTGGTCGGTGACGATGTCGATGGGCGCGCCCTCGGCGAGCAGCTGGGGCAGCACTTCCGCTGCGTTGCCGAGCAGTCCGATGGACAGCGGGCGGCGCGCGTCCCTGGCCTCGACGGCGAGCCGCAGCGCCTCGGCCGTGCTCTCGGCCCGCACGTCCAGATACCCGTGTTCGATACGGCGTGCGATACGCGAGGGGTCGCACTCCACCACGATGGCCACGCCGTCGTTCATGGTGACGGCGAGCGGCTGGGCGCCGCCCATTCCGCCGAGCCCGGCGGTCAGGGTGATGGTCCCGGCCAGGGACCCGCCGCTGTGTCCGTGCTGAGAAGCGAGCTTGGCGGCGACCGCCGCGAACGTCTCGTAGGTGCCCTGGAGGATGCCCTGGGTGCCGATGTAGATCCACGAACCGGCGGTCATCTGGCCGTACATGGTCAGGCCGAGCTGCTCCAGGCGCCGGAACTCCTCCCAGTTGGCCCAGTCGCCGACCAGGTTGGAGTTGGCGATCAGCACGCGCGGGGCCCACTCGTGGGTGGTCATCACCCCGACGGGACGGCCGGACTGGACGAGCATCGTCTCGTCGCCGCGCAGTGTGCGCAGGGTGCGGATCATCGCGTCGAACGACGCCCAGTCGCGGGCCGCCTTTCCGGTGCCGCCGTAGACGACGAGCTTGTCGGGGTGCTCGGCGACCTCGGGGTCGAGGTTGTTCTGCAGCATCCGCAGCGCGGCCTCCTGCTGCCATCCGAGCGCGCTCAGCTCGCTGCCGCGCGGTGCCCTGACCGGGCGCGGTCCTGCGGTGCTGGTCATATGGCCCTGCCTCCTCGACTCGTGCCGCACGCGTGCGCCGGTGGCGGTGTCATGCCCCGGTGGCGGCGTACGCGCGGGACGGGGGTCGCGTAACGGATCTATTCACTAACCATACGCGCTGAATAGTTCTAGTCAACGGGGGCTTCCACCCTGCCTCCGGCCTCCCCCGGCCCGTCGCGGGCTGCGGCGCCCAGGGGACGAGGCGGGCTCGCCCGGTGACGTCAGCCGCCGTGGCGGCCCGGCGCGGCCTACCGTCGACGGGTAGCCCTCCCCGCAGCCCCGGAGAACGACATGTCGCAGATCCTTTTCGTGCTGACCGGCGCCCGCCACTGGACACTGGCCGACGGCACCGAACACCCCACCGGCTTCTGGGCCGACGAGGCCGTAGCCCCCTACGAGATGTTCAAGACGGCCGGCCACCAGGTGGTGGTCGCCACCCCCGGCGGCGTCGTCCCCGGCGTCGACGAGGCCAGCCTGTCGGCGGACGCGAACGGCGGACAGGAAGGCGCCGACCGGGTGGCCGCAGGGCTGGAGTCCTTCACCGAGCTGGGCCAGCCGCTGAGCATCGAGGACGTACGCATCGACAGCGGCGGCGGCCCGGCCGGATTCGACGCCGTCTTCTACCCCGGAGGCCACGGCCCCATGGAGGATCTGGCCACCGACTCCGACTCCGGAACCCTGCTGGTACGGACGCTGGCCTCGGGCAGGCCGCTCGGCGTGGTCTGCCACGGTCCCGCGGCGCTGCTGGCCGCCCACACCCAGGAGGGCGCCAGCGCGGTGTACGGGTACCGGCTGACAGGTTTCACCAACGCCGAGGAGGAGCAGACGGGACTGGCCAACAAGGCCAAATGGCTGCTCCAGGACCGGCTGGTCGAGGCCGGTGTGCACTTCGAGGCGGGCGAGCCCTGGGCCCCGAACGTGGTGGTGGACCGCAACCTGGTCACCGGGCAGAACCCGGCCTCGGCGGGCCCTGTGGCCGCCGAGATCATCAAAATGCTCGGCTGAGGCAGCGCCGGCCAGCCCGGCCGGTTCAAGCGAGCCACCGGTACCGACCGTCACAACGAAGGGAAGAGCAATGTCCGACTCGTCAGCGGCCTCCGCGGCGGCTCCGCTGGGCTCGGCGGGACGGCCCGCCGAGGCATCCGGCAGCTTCGCGCTCGGCGGCCGGCTGCCCGTCCACCGGCTCGGCTACGGGGCCATGCAGCTGACCGGGCCCGGCGTCTGGGGTGAACCACGGGACCCGGACGAGGCCGTACGGGTGCTGCGGCGCGCCGTCGAACTGGGCGTGAACTTCATCGACACAGCCGACTCCTACGGCCCCTTCGTCTCCGAGCGCCTCATCCGCAAGGCCCTGCACCCCTACCCCGACGACCTGGTGATCGCCACCAAGGGCGGGCTGACCCGCGCCGGGCCCGACGACTGGCGCCCGGTGGGCCATCCCGCGTATCTGCGCCAGCAGTGCGAGCTGAGCCTGCGCCACCTGGGGCTGGAGCGTATCGACCTCTACCAGCTGCACCGTATCGACGAGAAGGTGCCGGTCGCCGACCAGCTCGGCGAGCTGTCGCTGCTGCAGCAAGAGGGCAAAATCCGGTTCATCGGGCTGTCCGAGGTGTCGGTGGCCCAGCTGGAGGAGGCCGCCAAGCTGGTGGACGTGGCCTCCGTGCAGAACCTCTACAACCTCTCCGACCGCAGCGCCGAGCCGGTGCTGGACTACGCCGAGGAGCGCGGCCTCGCCTTCATCCCGTGGTTCCCCATCGCGACAGGCGAACTGGCGAAGCCGGGCGGGCCGTTGGAGAGGGTGGCACAGGAGCACGGCGCCCGCCCCTCCCAACTGGCCCTCGCCTGGCTGCTGCGCCGCTCCCCTGTGATGCTGCCGATCCCGGGTACCTCCCGGCTCTCGCACCTGGAGGAGAACACCCACGCGGCGCGGATCGAGCTCACCGACCAGGAGTACGAGGACCTGTCGGCCGCGGTTCGAATCTGAACCCGCCGCCCCGCGGTGGGCTGCGCCGCCGTCAGTGTTCGGCGGTGTCCTGGCGGCCGTGCCAGTCGACGCACATCACAAGGGCGTCGTCCTGGAGCGGCGCCTTGCGGCGGTAGGTGGCGAGTTCGCGGAGGACCGCTACGGGCACCTGCCCTGCGGGCAGCAGCCGGTGCCCCGACAGCGAGCGGACCAGCGCCCGCTCGCCGTACCTCTCGCCGCCGCTGCCCGGCGTCCCGTAGACACCGTCGCTGCCGATCAGCAGCCGGTCCCCCGGCCGCACGGCGAAGTGCTCCTCCGCGTACACCGTGTCCTCGAACATGCCCAGCGGCAGCTGGTGGTCGAAGGACAGTTCCTCGACGGAGCGGCCGCGCACCCGCCACAGCTTCGGCGAGCCCGCGTCCACGACCTCCACCCGGCCGGTGGCCAGCTCGAACCGCAACAGCAGCACCGACACATAGGCGGAGCCCCGGTACTGCGCGTAGACCGCCTGGTCGGCGAGGGTCGCCTGGCCGGCGAGGTCCAGCCCGGCACGGCGCGCGTTGCGCAGCGCGTTGGCGGAGAGGTTGGTCAGCAGCGCGGCCTCTATCCCCTCGCCCATACCGTTGGTGACGGTGAGCGTCAGATACCGCTCGGACGCCTCCCAGTCGAAGCTGTCGCCGTGGATCGCGTAAGCGGGCTCCAGATGGGCCCCGACCTCGAACTCCTCGCGGACACAGGCGCGGCCGGGCAGCAGCTGCCACTGCATCTCGGCGGCGAGCGTCAGCCGCGAGGCGCGGCGGGCCAGCATGAACTGGTCCGTGTCCCGCTCGGCGACCAGGATCTCGTGGCCGAGTGCCTCGCACAGCCGCCGCAGCGCCGGCAGCAGACCGTTCGGGTCGGCAGTGGTGGGCAGGCCGACCGACAGCGTGCCCAGCCGGTCACCGCGGATCGTGAGGGGCAGATGGACGACGATCCCGCCACCGGGCTGCTGGGTGACGAACGGCTCCTGCGACCCGAACGCACGCCCCTGCGGACTGTCGTGGACGGACACCGGCTCGGTCGTGGCCGCGTGGCCGTCCACCAGCTGCAGCGACTTCACCGCGTAGTCGACCATCCGGAGCTCGACCAGGTCGGCGCCGTACTGATTCCGCAGCTCGTCGATGACCACCCGGGCGAGCGCGTGCGGGGGCGCTTCGCGCAACGCCTGTTGAACAGCGGCGAATCCGTCCACGATCGGTCCTGGTTCTGTGCGGGGCTGAGGATGACCCCGCGGGCAGGGATCGCACTGGTTCAGCCGGTCCGGAAGAGTCCCGCGAACGACCGTATCGCAGACCAGATGGGGACCGGCCGCATCCGCTTCACCCTCCCGGGGGTGACGTGCGCCGCCCGTCCCGGGGCACCTCGCGATGAGTTTTCCGGCCCGGCCCGGTCCATATCCATGAGCGCCGGAGCGGTGTGCCCGGTGTCCGACGGTTACAGGAGGCAGATGTCATGACGGAAGCGACCGGTCCCCGAGTGGGCGGCATCGTGCTGGGCAGTACGGACCCCGAGCGGCTGTGGGAGTGGTACCGCACCGCCTTCGCCCCCCGGGCGGCGGCGGCAGCGGGCCCGGAGGACGGCGAGGGCCCGGCGCACGTCCTGGAGCTGAGCGGCACGTACGTCATCTTCGAGAGCAGGGACGATGTGGGCCGCAAGTCGGTCGAGCCGGGAAGAATTCTGATCAACTTCGAGGTGACGGACATCCATGGCATGGCACGGCGGCTGACCGAGCGGCTCAATCCGCACTGGGTGCGCCCGGTGGAGGCGGTGGACGAGGACGTCCTGCTGGGCACCGTGGAGGACCCCGACGGCAACTATGTGCAGCTCTTCGAGGTGACGGGGAAATCCGCCGACCAGACGGCCGCCGACAGCTCCGCCGCCTGACCCCGTGTTCCGCGAGGGGGAGAGCGGGGGCGCACGGGACGGCGGTACGAAGGGCGCTGGTGCGCGCGGGGACGGCGGTACGAAGGGCGCTGGTGCGCGCGGGGACAGCGGTACGAAGGGCGCTGGTGCGGGCGGGGACAGCGGTACACGGGACAGCGGCTCCGCGGGCGCCGGCACGCGCGACAGCGGCTCCGAGGACGCCGGGGCACGGGCGGCGGAGCTGTTGCGGCACGCGGTGGGTTACGCGCTGGGCACGGCTCAGCCCGTCACCCCTGCGCTGCTGCACCGGCCCACCCCGTGCACGGAGTGGGATCTGGGCGGGCTGATGGCGCATCTGGACGACTCGCTGGCGGCCCTGCACGAGGGCTTCGCGCAGGGCACCGTCGCGCTGCACCCGCCCCCAGTGCCGGAGGCCGCCGGGGGCCGCCGGGGGCCGGACCCGGCGGCGGCCTTCAGGCGACGGGCGGCGCGGCTGCTGGGCGCCTGGGCCGCGGCCCGGCAGAGCCGCCGCCCGATCGTGGTGGCCGACGCGCCGCTGACGGCGACGGCTCTGGCGCTGACGGGCGCCGTCGAGCTGGCGGTGCACGGCTGGGACATCGCGCGGGCCACCGGGCGCGCCGACCGCGCCATTCCCGCCCCGCTGGCGGCCCGGCTGCTGCCCGTCGCCCGCCAGCTGGTGCCGCACGAGGGGGCGCGGCGTCCGCTGTTCGCGCCGCGGGTCCCGGTGGCGCCGAACGCGCCACCGGGAGACCGGCTGCTGGGGTTCCTCGGCCGCGATCCGGCTCAGGACCGTTGACATCCTCGCCCACCTAAAGGGGGGCGATTCCCCTCTGCCGCGCCGTTGTCGTGTGCGGCTCCGGGTGGGTTCCTGTTTCTTCGCGCGGTGCCGGGAGGAGCCCCGGTCTTACCCGCGCTCGGCAGGCTGTCACGGCCAGTCCGGCCGCCTTGGCGACGTTGACCGCCGCGTTGATGTCCCGGTCCAGGACGGCCCCGCACTCGGCGCACGTCCACTGCCGGACGTGCAGGGGCTTGGGGCCGTCCTTGGTCCCGCAGGCCGAGCAGACCTGCGAGGTGGGCTCGAAGCGGCCGATACGTACGAAGGTGCGCCCGTACCGGGTGGCCTTGTATTCGAGCATGGTCACGAACTGCGACCATCCGGCATCGTGTACGGACTTGGCCAGGTGCGTACGGGCGAGTCCCTTGACCGCCAGGTCTTCCACCGCGATCGCTTGGTTCTCACGGATCAGCTGGGTGGAGAGCTGGTGGTGGAACTCACGGCGCGCGTCAGCCACCCGCGCGTGAGCACGAGCGACCGTCAGCCGGGCCTTGTTCCTGTTGTTCGATCCCCTGGCCTTGCGGCTGAGGTTCCGCTGCGCCTTCTTCAGGCGCTTCTCAGCCCGGCGCAGGAAGCGCGGACTGTCGATCTTCCGGCCGTCGGACAGGACGGCGAAGTGCCCCAGTCCCAGGTCTATGCCGACCTCGGGCGTGACGGGCGCAAGGACGTCTTCCGGGCCGGTCTCCACCACGAACGAGGCGAAGTACCTCTCGGCACTGTCCTTGATCACGGTCACCGTAGTGGGGACGGAGGGCAGCATGCGCGACCACTTCACGGTCACGTCGCCGACCTTGGGAAGCCGCAGCTTCCCGCCGGGGGTGATCTCCCATCCGGCATTCGCGGTGAACCGGATCGCCTGCCGAGTGTCCTTGCGGCTCTTGAAACGCGGCGGTCCCATCTTGGGGCGCTTGCCCTTGAGGCCGTCGAAGAAGTTCCGGTAAGCCGTGTCCAGGTCCCGAAGGGACTGCTGGAGGATCACCGAGGAGACCTCGGCCAACCATGCCCGCTCGGGCGTCTTCTTCGATGCCGTGAGCCGCTTGGACAGCTCGCCCGAGGTGACGAACGGCAGCCCGGCGGCACGGGCGTCCTCACGGACGCAAAGCGCGTCGTTGAAGACCACCCGTGCACACCCGAACGCCCTGGCCAGCGCTGAGCGCTGAGGACCGTTCGGGTACAGACGGAACCCGTACCCGAGCTGCACAGTGATCACCATACATACTGGTTCATATCACCACACTGGAATCTGAATCATGATACACCTACTCGTGTTACCACCCGCCGAAGGTCCAGCTCTCCAAGCTGGTCAACTCCATCGCGTCTCCGCCCGGCTGCTGCGCAAGGAGTACGACGCGCACGTGCGCCGGTACCTGTGGGGCGGCCACTTCTGGTCCGGCTCCTACTGCGCCGCAAGCTGCGGCGGAGCACCCTTGACCGTCGTACAGCAGTACATCGACAACCAGAAACGCCCCGTGGGCTGAGGTGAACACAGCAGACCCGCGCTCACGTGCGGGTCACAGCAGCCCTGCGACGGCCTCACCCCCGGCGCAAGGGCATCGGGGCCGGTAGACGCACTCCGTCAGGATGGTGTGCGCTTTCCAACCCAGCGTCTCGTACAGCGCCCGGCCCTGCGGGGTGGCGCCGAGAATGCCGAGGGTCGCGCCGTCGGCCACCGCGCTGTCGGCGAGGGTGCGCATCACCAGACCGCCCAGGCCGCGGCGGCGGTGCGCCTCCTCGGTCCGGATACGGTCCATGACGGCGTTGCGGCCCAGTACGGAGGCCTGCCCCGCTGCGGCGGTCTCGCCGCTCGCGTCGTGCACCCACACCCGGATGACGCCGTCGCGGGTCTCGACGGTGCGCGTATAGCCGTCCGGCGGCACCGGGTCGGTGGTCTCCAGGCCGACGCTCATGAGGTGGCCGGTCTCCGCGTGGTCCACCTCCCAGCCGGGCGGCAGCCAGGCCGCCACCCGGTCGGGCTCGGCGAAGACCATCAGCCAGGTGGAAGGGACCGTCACCGCCGCGGCGGCCGCACGGACCGTCGCCTCGTCGGCGTGCAGCAGAACGTGCCGCCCGACCAGGCGTTCGCTGCGGATGTCCATGTAGAGCCCCCACGGTCGCTCCACCGGTGCGGGAGTGCCTCGGGAGGCGGCCCAGCCCGCCACCCAGTCGGTGACGAGCTCACGGTCGAGCTCGGGTTCGAACCCGGCGTCGAGTCCGGCGTCGAGTTCGGGGGCGAGTTCGGGGGCGACGGCAGGGCGCATCGGGCCTGCCGGGCCCGGGAGAGGGGAGTCGTCCAATCAGGGTCTCCAAAGTGCTCGGGTGGCTCACGGCCGCGCACAGTACGGCAGAACCCCCTGGGGAGCACCTGATTTGACGCCGTCTCCCGGCGCCACAGCGGCCCGGCACACCACAGCGCCCGGCACCGGCAGGGTCGCGCACCGGGCGGACAGGGCTCACCCGCTCACTCGATGCTCACTCCGCGAACAGGCCGCGCTCGCTCGCCCGCGCGTCGAACTCCTCCAGCCGCGCCTGCGCGTCGGGCAGCCCGTCGCACATCGCCTCCAGCAGCACCCGGCCCAGCAGCATGGGCGCGCAGGCGGTGTCGAAGGCCAGACCCGTGCCGACGGCCGCGGGCAGCAGCAGGTCACCGGGGTGGGCGACCGGCGCGAAGGCGCTGTCGGCGACGGTGACGATCGACAGCCCCGCCGCGCGCGCACTGTCCAGCGCCTCCACCGTCTCGCGCGGATGCCGGGGCAGCGCGAAGCACATCAGCGCTTCGGCACCGGCACGTACACAGCCGTCGAGACGGTCCTGGAGCATGGAGCCGCCCTCGGTGAGCAGCCGGACATCCGGGTGCACCTTGGCGGCGAAGTAGGCGAAGCCGCTCGCCTGTGCGGCGGCGGCGCGCAGCCCGAGCACCGGGAGCGGACGGGAGGCGGCCAGCAGCGCCCCGGCGCGCTCGACCTGCGCCGGGTCCTCCAGCAGCGCGGCCAGGTGCCGCAGGTTCTCGATCTCGGCGTGGACGGCCTGCTGGTACTCGTTGAGCCCACCGGCGCCCGCACTCTCAGCGGCGGACTCGGGCCCCTCGGGCGGCTCGGTCTCCCGCAGGTGGCGGCGGAGCGCCGGATAGCCGTCGAACCCGAGCGCCACGGCGAAGCGCGTCACGGAGGGCTGGCTGACGCCGGCCAGCTCGGCGAGCTCCACGCTGGAGAGGAACGGCGCGTCACCCGCCCTGCGGACCATGCAGTGCGCGATGCGGCGCTGCGTGGGGGTCAGCCGGTGCCCCTCGAAGAGCTCCAGCAACCGCGCGCTCGCGCTGCTCATCCCGCACCTCTCATTCAGCCCGCTCCTCCCCTGCATAACCCTATGCAGGACGGCGCGCCCCGGCAAGGCGGGCCACCGGCAGAAGGTGGTGCCAGCACCACTGTGGCGGCCCTTGCGGCGCCGTAATGTGACGGGCATGAGCGCACCCGACCCTGAGCTGAAGAAGGAACTCGACGCGACGCTGCAGACGCGCCGGGAGCTGGGCCCCGAGTACGAGAACGAGCTGCTCGACTCCTTCCTGGAAAAGGTGGAGCAGCGGCTCGACAACGTCGTCGACAAGCGGGTGCGGCGCCAGCTGGCCGAGCAGCAGATGGTGGCCGCGCGGGGCGGCAGCGTGCGGCCGCAGCCCACGCCGCACACCGACCCGGACGGGCTCGGCGCCCGGCTGGGCCTCGCGGTGGCCTCCCTGGTGCTGGCCATCCCCCTGACCGCGATAGCCGTGGCCAACGCGGGCCTGACCGGCCTGGTCACCTGCTGGGCGGGCATCGTCGCAGTCAACGGCTTCCAGGCCAGCCGGTCCTGGTTCTCCCGCGTCGGCCACGACCACGACCGCCGGTAGGGCCCGCGCGGCTGCGCGGGCATGACGGCGGTCGAGGCCGTGCCGGCCCACCGGCGTGGCTAGCGGCCCTCGTTGGCCAGGAAGGCCAGCAGGTCCTGGCGGCTGACCACGCCGCTCGGCTTGCCCTCGTCGAGGACGATCGCCGCGTCGGCCCCCTCCAGCACGGCCATCAGGTCGGCGACGCTCTCCCCCGCGCCCACGTGCGGCAGCGGTGCGCTCATGTGCTTGTCCAGCGCGTCGTCCAGGGAGGCCCGCTGGGCGAACAGCGCGTCCAGCAGCTCCCGTTCGACGACGGAGCCGATCACCTCGGCCGCCATCACGTCCGGGTGCCCGGCGCCGCGCTTGACGACGGGCATCTGGGAGACGCCGTACTCGCGCAGCACCTCGATGGCCTCGCCCACCTTCTCCTCCGGGTGCATATGGACGAGGGAGGGGATCGGACCCTCCTTGAAGCGCAGTACCTCACCGACCCTGGCGCCGGTGGTGCCGCCCTCCTCCAGGAAGCCGTAGTCGTTCATCCACTCGTCGTTGAAGATCTTGCTCAGGTAGCCGCGCCCGCCGTCCGGCAGCAGGACGACGACCACATCGTCGGGTCCGAGCCGCTTGGCCACCTCGAGCGCACCGACCACGGCCATTCCGCAGGAGCCGCCGACCAGCAGCCCCTCCTCCTTGGCCAGCCGCCGCGTCATCTGGAAGGAATCCTTGTCGGAGACGGCCACGATCTCGTCGGTGATGTCCCGGTCGTAGGCGTCAGGCCAGAAGTCCTCGCCCACGCCCTCGACCAGATACGGCCGTCCCGAACCCCCCGAGTAGACCGAGCCCTCCGGGTCGGCGCCCACGATCCGCACCCGGCCGCCGCTGACCTCCTTGAGGTAGCGGCCGGTGCCGCTGATGGTGCCGCCGGTGCCGATTCCCGCCACGAAGTGGGTGATCCGGCCGTCGGTCTGCTCCCACAGCTCGGGGCCCGTCGTTTCGTAGTGCGAGCGGGGGTTGTTGGGGTTGCTGTACTGGTCCGGCTTCCAGGCGCCCGGGGTTTCGCGGACAAGCCTGTCGGAAACGTTGTAGTAAGAGTCGGGATGTTCGGGATCGACGGCCGTTGGGCAGACCACGACCTCGGCTCCGTAGGCCCGCAGCACATTGATCTTGTCCATGGAGACCTTGTCGGGGCAGACGAAGAGGCACCGGTACCCCTTCTGCTGCGCCACGATGGCCAGTCCGACGCCGGTGTTGCCCGAGGTGGGCTCGACGATCACCCCACCTGGCTGCAGCTCGCCGGACTGCTCTGCCGCCTCGATCATGCGCAGCGCGATCCGGTCCTTCACAGAACCGCCTGGATTGAAGTACTCGACCTTGGCAAGGACGGTGGCCTGGATGCCGTCCGTGACACTGTTGAGCTTGAGCAGCGGGGTGTTGCCGACAAGCTCGATCATCGACTCGTGATACTGCACCGTGGTCTCCGCGCGTAGTCGTGGTCGCAGGGCCGCGGGGTCGCGGGCCCGTGCCGACAGCCTATGGGGCAACACGTACACACCTGAGACGCGTTGCAGGCAGGGCCACACGGGGCAACACAGTCTTGGAGGTCGTGAGCCCCGGCGCACGGGCGCAAGGCGCCCCGGCGCACAACGGACCGGTGCACATCGGACCCGCACCCGGGGCCGAGCGAGGGAACGGAAACCGAAATTGGACCTGATACGGGGACAGGGCCCGACAAAACCGGCAGAACACTACGCGGTTCGGTGCAGACCTCAGGCACGGACAGCAGTACCACGAAGCCATGAGCCCATGAGCGCGACAGCCGGTGGGACCGAGAACTCGGGAGGCGGAAGAGCACAATGCCGATGTCGAAGGCGTCGAGCGCGAGAGTAGCCCGGCGAATCGCGACCGCAGCCGCCTATGGAGGCGGCGGACTCGGCCTGGTCGGTGGGGCGGCTGTCGGGCTGCTCTTCACCGAGCTCCAACTGGCGAAACGTCATATCGGCGGCTCCGAGGACGAGCCGCCCAAGGCCGACGGTCTCTACGGCAGCGCCTTCGGCAGGCTCTACCCGGGGCAGCCGCTGCGCCTGGCCTTCCTCGGCGACTCCACGGCCGCCGGCCAGGGCGTGCACCGCCCTCGGCAGACCCCCGGCGCGCTGCTGGCCTCAGCGCTCGCCGCCATCGCTGAACGCCCCGTCGAACTGCGCAACGTGGCGCTCTCCGGCGCCATGTCCGACGATCTGGAACGGCAGATCACGCTGCTGCTGAGCGAACGGGAGCTTTCCCAGGCCCCGGATGTGTGCGTGATCATGGTCGGCGCCAACGACGTCACCCACCGGATGCCTCCGGCCCGCTCGGTGCGCTACCTCTCGGACGCGGTGGCGCGGCTGCGCACGGCCGGCTGCGAAGTGGTGGTCGGCACCTGCCCCGACCTGGGCAGCGTCGAGCCCGTCGGACAGCCGCTGCGCTGGATCGCGCGGCGGCTGTCGCGTCAGCTGGCCGCCGCGCAGACCATCGCCGTGGTCGAGGAGGGCGCCCGCACGGTCTCGCTGGGCGACCTGCTGGGACCCGAGTTCTCCGCCAACCCGCGCGAGCTGTTCGGACCCGACAACTACCACCCCTCCGCCGAGGGGTATGCCACGGCCGCGATGGCCATACTGCCCACGCTGTGCGCTGCACTGGGCTTGTGGCCGACCGAGGACGAGCGGCCGGACGCCAGGCGACGCGAGGGCATCCTGCCGGTCGCCCGCGCGGCGGCGGAGGCCGCCGCCGAGGGCGGCACCGAGGTCGCGGGCATGCGGGGCCCATGGGCGCTGCTCAAGCATCGCCGCCGGCGCCGGCTGCCCCCGCCCGAGGAGGTCCAGCCCAAACCCCCAGAGGGCGTCACCGAGAACCGCTGATCGGCTGCGAGGGGTTGCCTCCGCCGCGACGGGGGCGCCCCCTCTCTCCCTCTTCGGCGCGCCCTCTCGCCAACCATCGCGCGCGGCCCCGATGGCGCGGGCCCGTCATTGCGCGCCGGCCGTCCGGTCCGCAGCAGCGCTCTCTTGACCCATGACTGGAAAAAGCAAACGCTTAGAAGAGGCCCGCATCACACCGCCGGGCCCGTGACCAGCACCCTACGGGCGGGTAGCTTCCGCTGCGTAACCACCCGCCGACTCCCCCAGGAGCCCTGATGCCCGAAGCAGTGATCGTCTCCGCAGCCCGCTCGCCCATCGGCCGTGCCTTCAAGGGCTCCCTCAAGGACATGCGCCCGGACGACCTGACGGCCGAGATCGTCAAGGCGGCGCTCGCCAAGGTTCCGCAGCTGGACCCGGCCGACATCGACGACCTGATGCTGGGCTGCGGCCTCCCCGGGGGCGAACAGGGCCACAACCTCGGCCGGGTGGTCGCCGTCCAGCTCGGCATGGACCACCTGCCCGGCTGCACCATCACCCGCTACTGCTCCTCGTCCCTGCAGACGACCCGGATGGCGATGCACGCCATCAAGGCGGGCGAGGGCGATGTGTTCATCTCGGCGGGCGTCGAGACGGTCTCCCGCTCGGTGAAGGGCTCCTCCGACGGGCTGCCCGACACCCACAACCCGCTCTTCGCCGAGGCCGAGGCCCGCACCGCGGCCCGCGCCGAGCACGGCACCTCCAAGCCGGAGGCCGGGGGAGAGGGGTGGACCGACCCGCGCGAGGAGGGGAAGGTCCCGGACGTCTACATCGCCATGGGCCAGACGGCCGAGAACCTTGCACGCCACAAGGGCATCACGCGGCGTGAGATGGACGAGTTCGGCGTACGGTCCCAGAACCTCGCAGAGAAGGCCATCGCCGACGGCTTCTGGGAGCGCGAGATCACCCCCGTCACCACCCCGGACGGGACGGTGGTCAGCAAGGACGACGGCCCGCGCCCCGGGGTGACCCTGGAGGGAGTGGAAGGGCTGAAGCCGGTCTTCCGCCCCGACGGCATGGTCACCGCGGGTAACTGCTGCCCGCTCAACGACGGTGCGGCCGCGCTGGTCATCATGTCCGACACCAAGGCCCGTGAGCTGGGCCTGACCCCGCTGGCCCGGATCGTCTCAACCGGCCTCTCGGCGCTCTCCCCCGAGATCATGGGCTACGGCCCCGTCGAGGCGAGCAAGCAGGCACTGGCCCGCGCCGGCATGTCGATCTCGGACATCGACCTGGTGGAGATCAACGAGGCGTTCGCGGCCCAGGTGATCCCCTCCTACCAGGACCTCGGAATCGACCTGGAGAAGCTCAACGTCAACGGCGGTGCCATCGCGGTGGGCCACCCGTTCGGGATGACCGGAGCGCGGATCACCACCACGCTGCTCAACTCGCTCCAGTGGCACGACAAGCAGTTCGGCCTGGAAACGATGTGTGTCGGAGGGGGTCAGGGGATGGCCATGGTGCTGGAGCGCCTCAGCTAGCCCACTGTTACCTCTGTGCCGGGTATACAACGGCGAGACCGAAGCGCCCCCAGGATGTGATATACACCCTGGGGGCGTGGCATTCCTGCTGGTCACAGCGGTGCGCAAGAGGCAGGCTCCGGGTTTCCCCTGTCCAGTTCGGCGGGATTTGCACTACGGTCGGAGAACCTTGAACAACCTTCCCGGCGACGCTGTTGTAGGAATACAGCGCTGTAGGTGAAGACAAGGGCAATGACCGGGGGGACCGCGTCAGGGACCGAACCGGAACCGGGAGTCAAGTCAGTGAGCGCCATATCCCTCATCCTGCTGTGCGCGGCGGCCGCGGCCACCGCGTTGGGCGGTGCGGCACTGCACACGGCGCGCGGCCTGCGCCGCCAGCTGGCGGCGCTGCGTGCCCAGCTGGAGACGGCACCGACTGCCGAGCGGGCCGCCGAGATCCCGCGGGCCCGCACCGCGGCCGGGGACCGCGGGTCCGGCACCGCAGAGGCGGCACCCGGCGCCTTCTCCGAGGAGATCAGGACCGCGGTCGCCGCCGCGCTGGCCGACGAGCGCGAGCGCGAGCTGGCCGAGGCCCGCGCCTTCTGGGCCGCGCAGGAGGCGCGTGACGCCTCACCCGGGACGGGTTCGCTGCTGGCGGGCCACGGCACGGAGTACGAGGTCGCCTCCGACGGTCTGGGTGACGAGCTCACCGACGATCTCGATTCGCTGCTGGAGAGGGACACCGGCGGCCTGTTCATCCCGCGCCAGCCGGGCCCCGGGGACGCGGACATCGAGATCGAGGTGGACGTGGCCCCGTACGGCCGCGCGGACCACGAGCGCGGCACCGCCGAGGACCTCGGCGTCGGCCCCGGAGCGGAAGAAGCGCAGAGCCCGTCCGACGAGGAGGGCACCGCCGGGCCTGAGCACCCGGGACTCGCGGCGGCGCGCCGCCGCCACCCGTCCCAGCCGGACTACAACCTCAACGGCGAGCCGGTCTCCCCCGGCGCCACGCCGTCGCCCGCGACCCCCACCGTCACCTACCACGAGCGCACAGTCGAGCGGCTGGCCGAACTCGCCGACGCGAGGATGCCGCTGGCCGATGTGCGCCCCGGTCCGCTGGGCACGCTGGACGTCTACGTCTTCGAGGACGGTACGACGGTGTGCCTGTCACCGGGGCACCGCGCCACGAGTGAGGCGCTGGCCGACGGCGTACGTCGGGGCCAGGCCCCCGTGCTGATGGGGGGCTCCGGAATCGCCGGCTCCTACACCCTCACCTTCGGCTTCCCCGACGGCAGAACCGCCTACCTGCTGGCCGACCGCGTCATCACGCCCCTGTAGCACCGCGCGGGGAGGCTCCACGGGAGGACAGCGGGGAGCTCTCCAGCAGCCGCAGGGCTTCCCGCAGGGCGGATTCGGCCGGCGCTGCGGGCGCCGTCTCCAGCGCCGCGACCACATCGTGACCCGCCACGGCGAGTTGATCTCCGACGGAGAAGAGTCCGGCGTCGGGCATCACCCGGGACATCCCCCCTTCGGGGAATTCGACACGCTGGGCCAGCAGCGCCAACTCCCTGGCGAGCGCGAGACCTTCGGCGGCGGCACCCCGCCGCAGGGTGCTCTGCGGGAGGGCACGCAGCCGGTCGGCGAGCCGTTCCACGGCGTCGGTCAGGGGGCGGGTGTCGACACAGGGCACACCCCCACCTTATGCGCCCACGCGCCGGCGCAGCGCCCCCGCACTGTTGCCAACGCCCGAACCCTCAGGCAACGTGTCGTCAAGGACTCATTGCAGAAGCGTCCGGAGGCGCCGATGTCCCAAGTCTTCTCCGAAGAGACCCACCGGAACATGCTGTCCCGCATTCCTCAGTGCACTGGTCGTGAAGTCTCCGAATGGCTCCGCGCGGTCGATGAGGGCCCGTCCCTGCTCCGCTTCGAGGAGAAGGTGAGCTGGCTCCGCGGTGAACACAATCTCGCCTACGGGCACGCCAAAGCGATCATCCACGAGCACGATCTGCGCCGTGCGGCGCGCCACCGCTAGGGCTCTTCCTGAGGGCTTGTTCGGCTGAGGCGCTTGCTCGC